>JOAZ01000003.1 GCA_000720535.1 Streptomyces halstedii | reverse complement strand
ATCCACGGTCGAGTACCCACACCCTCACGAACAGTCGAATCGTCACACCGGTTACGCCCCACCAGCCAACGTCACCAAGATCGTGTTACGAGCTCTAAGTACCGCCTGGCCGCGGTGGCCATCGGACTCTCGGCCTCCGTGGTCCTGGGGGCCCAGACCATGGCGCAGGCACAGGACTCCCCGTCCGTGTCCCGCTACCGTCAACAACGACCGGGCAGCCGCCGCCAAGGCGTTCCTGGCCCAGGCCGCCAAGCACGGTGCCGCCGTCGACATCGGGCGTGGCCAGGAGAAGCTTGAGCCCAAGGCCGCGATCTACCCAGGCAGCAAGATGACCTTCAACAACACCAGCCAGTGGTGTTCGGTCGGCTACGGCGCCCGTGACAGTTCCGGCCGGCAGTACCTGGTGAGCGCCGGGCACTGCATCGTGAACACCCTGCGCTACGACGGGACGGCCTTCGCCCGGGGCTACAAGACCCGCTACGCGCTCGGCACCCGCAGTGTCGACATGGGCATCGCGATCGTCAACTCCGGCCACTCCATCACCACCAGCGTCGGCACCTGGGGCAACACCAACCCGATCGCCGTCCAGGGGAGCAGCCGGGCCTCCTCCGGTGCCGCGATCTGCAAGTCCGGCGCCACCACCGGCTGGACCTGCGGCGCGATCGGTTCCTACAACAACACCGTCACCTACACCGACCTCAACGGTGGCCCTGACACGGTCGTGTCGGGCCTGGTGACCTCCAGCGTCTGTGTCGAGGGCGGTGACAGCGGCGGCGCCTGCATCTCTGGCACGCAGGCCCAGGGCATGACCTCCGGTGCCCGACCAACCAGCGGTGCTCCGGCGGGGTCAACTCCCGCGGCTCCTCCTACTTCCAGCCGCTCGACGATGCCCTGCGCTACTACGGGCTGACGCTCAACACCAACTGAGCACACCTGCGGCAGGACCGGCCGGGGGCCACTCGCGCGACAAGGCGAGCGGCCCCCGGCTGCTTTCCGCCCGATCGGCCGGTCACCCCTTCCACCTGAGGAGCCGTCCCATGCCCCGCATGGAGGAATCGTGGGTGCCCGCCGACTCGTGCGGACTCATGACGCCCTGGCGCCCAAGCTGCTGGCCGTCCCCGCGAGGGCGCTTCTGCGCGTACGCGCACAGGAGTGTTTCGTGCCCCTGGGTCTCGTCGTCCTGTACGAACGGCTCGCGGAGATCGGTGAGACGGCGGTCGCCGGGCGAACGCGTTATTGCCTATAGGATGCAGTAACAACTCATGTGCGACAGGCGGGGCCGGCTGTGCGGGGCCGGGCAGCGACGCGCTCGCCCTCGCCACGACAGTCGCGGACCGGCAGTGGGCGCCGTCCTCCTCGACGCGGTCACCTCGGACGCGCCTGGCTGCGGGTGTCGGCCGCTGGCCTCCGTGGGGGCCCGCGGGGCGGACGTCTTCCAGCCGCGCCCGGACCGGATCCCGGTCGATCCGGCCGACGCCCGAGGGGACCGGCATCGTGGTCCTCGGCCCGGCCCCGGCGCGCACTGCCGCGTTCGTCCGCCCGCTCCGACCGACCGAAGGACCACGTGTGCGTACCGCCGACATCCGCCAGCGTTTCCTGGAGCACTTCGCCGAACGGGGCCACACCGTCGTCCCCAGCGCCCCGCTGCCCACCCCGGACCCGACACTGCTGTTCGTCAACGCGGGCATGGTCCCCTTCAAGCCGTACCTGACCGGCGAGGTGCCGGCCCCCTGGGAGCGGGCCACCAGCGTGCAGAAGTGCGTACGCACCCTGGACATCGAGGAGGTCGGCCGTACCACCCGGCACGGTTCCTTCTTCCAGATGAACGGCAACTTCTCCTTCGGCGACTACTTCAAGGAAGAGGCCGTCACCTACGCCTGGGATCTCTCCACCAGGCCACAGACCGACGGCGGGTACGGGCTGGACCCGGACAGGATCTGGGTGACCGTCCACCACTCCGACACCGAATCGCGCGGAATCTGGCGTCGGGTCGCGGGCCTGCCCGACGAGCGGATCGTGGCCCGCGGTGACGAGGACAACTTCTGGTCCATGGGCGTCCCCGGCCCGTGCGGTCCCTGCTCCGAGCTGTACTACGACCGCGGTCCGGCTCTCGGCCGGGAAGGCGGCCCGGCGGTCGACGAGGACCGGTACATGGAGTTCTGGAACCTGGTCTTCATGCAGTACGAGCGCGGAGAGGGCCCCGGCAAGAGCGGATACCCGATCCTCGGCGAGCTGCCCCGGCGCAACATCGACACCGGCATGGGCCTGGAGCGTATGGCGACCCTCCTCCAGGGCGTGGACAACCTTTACGAGACCGACGAGACCCGCCCCGTCCTCCAGCGTGCCGCCGACCTGGCCCAGGTCCGCTACGGCACGGACCCGGAGGCCGACGTACGGCTGCGGGTCGTCGCGGACCATGTGCGCACCGCCCTGATGCTCCTCGCCGACGGCACCGCCCCGGGCAACGAGGGCCGCGGTTACGTGCTCCGCCGGATCCTGCGCCGCGCCGTCCGCTCCATGAGGCTGCTGGGCTACGAGGACCCGGTGCTGGCCGAACTGCTGCCGGTGGCGCGCGACCGCATGGCGCCGAGCTATCCGGAGGTCGCCGAAGCGTTCACGCGGATCGCCGGTCAGGCCAAAGCCGAGGAGGACGCCTTCCGTTCCACCCTCCGACAGGGCACCACCGTCCTCGACACCGCGGTGGCCCGGATCAGGGCCGACGGGGGCCGGTCGCTGCCCGGCACGCAGGCGTTCCTGCTGCACGACACCTACGGCTTCCCCATCGACCTCACCCTGGAGATGGCCGCCGAGCAGGGCGTCGAGGTGGACCGTGAAGGCTTCACCGCTTTGATGAACGAACAGCGGGAGCGGGCCCGTGCCGACGCCCGCGCCCGCAAGGCCGGCGGCGCGGTGGACACCACCGCCCTGCGCACGGTCCTCGACGCGCACGGGCCCACCGACTGGCGGGCCTGGGACACCCTGGAGACCACGTCCCGCGTCCTCGCGCTGCTCGGCCCGGCCGGGCCGGTGCCGGTGGCCGGTACCGGCGACGTCGTCACCGTCGTCCTGGACCGCACGCCGTTCTACGCGGAGTCCGGCGGTCAGGACAGCGACGCGGGGCTCCTGTCCGGCAGCTCGGTCGAGGCCGAGGTGCTCGACGTCCAGCGCCCGCTGCCCGGCCTCGTCGCCCACCAGGTCCGTGTCACCGCCGGTGAACTCGCCCCGGGCGACACCGTGCACGCCGCCGTCGACGCCGAGTGGCGGCTCGGCGCCCGCCAGGCCCACTCCGGCACCCACGTGCTGCACGCCGCCCTGCGCCAGGTCCTCGGCCCCACCGCCCTGCAGGCCGGCTCCTACAACCGACCCGGCTACCTGCGCCTCGACTTCCCCTGGCGCGGCGCCCTGTCCGCGACCGTCCGCGGCGAGATCGAGGAGGCCGCCAACCGTGCCCTGCGCCGCGACCTGCCGGTCGGCGTGCGGTGGATGACCCTGCCCGAGGCGAGGGAACTCGGTGCGCTCGCCCTCTTCGACGAGACGTACGGGGAGAAGGTGCGCGTCGTCGAGATCGGCGGGGCCTGGTCCCGGGAACTGTGCGGCGGCACCCACGTGGAACACTCCGCGCAGATCGGAACGGTCGCGCTCACCTCCGAGGGCTCGGTCGGCGCGGGCATGCGCCGCCTCGAAGCGGCCGTAGGCATCGAGGGCTTCGGCTACCTGGCCCGCGAACGGGACCTGGTGTCCCGGATCGCCGAGCAACTGGGTGCCCCGCGTGCCGAACTGCCCGACCGCGTCGCCGGTCTCCTGGACCGGCTCAAGGCCGCCGACCGGGAGAACGCGCGCCTCAGGCAGCGGGCCACCACCGCACGCGCCGTCGAGCTCGCCGACACGGCAGGCGACGCGAACGGAGTCCGGATCGTCACCACCACCCTGGACGGCGGCGCCCCGGAGGCTCGCGCACTGGCCCTGGCCGTCCGCGACCGACTGCCCGGCGGCGTCCCCGGCACGGTCGCGGTGGGCACGGAGGACGGCGCTCTCGTCCTCGCCCTCAACGACGCGGCACGAGAAGCGGGGCTGAACGCCTCACAGTTGGTGAAGCGGCTCCTCGGCGGCCGCGGCGGTGGCTCAGCCGAGGTCGCCCAGGGCGGCGGACTCGGCCCCGGCCAAATCGCCGGAGCCCTCGCGGCACTGCCGGCCGTGGTCACCGCACGCTGACACGGCCAGCTGCCGCACCCCCGCACCGCCACCCGTGCCCGTACCCCGTCCGGGCCCCGGTGGACGTGTGCGGAGGGAGTGCGACGACCGCCGCCGCGCCGGGACGAGCCGCCGTGCTCACCGCGCCGGTCCGCGCTCCGAGCCCGACAGCGCGGGCCCGCGTCCCGGGCCGCGGCCGACCGCCGTACCGGTCCACCGCAGCAGCCCGTACAGCAGTTCGGTGGCGCCGGGCATGAAGCGTGAGCCGTGGTGGTAGACCGGATCCATCGTGGTCACGATCAGCCTGCCCGCGGTCGACACCCGGTCCTCGTAGAGAAGCACCTGCGCGCGCTCCGGGTCGCCCTCACGCTCCCTGACCGTGTGGACGAGGGCCGTCGCGCCCTCCGGGGGCTCCAGGAGCCCGTGGTAGTGCCAGCGCACCGACCGGGTGGAGAGGAACTCCCACGCCTCGTGGTCCTCGTGGTTTTGGCGTACGCCGCTGTCCTCACCGGTGCGCCACCACCAGAAGTTCGTCTCGGCGGGCAGCGAACCGCGCAGGCCGGGCAGCCAGCCGGTGAGTGTGTTCTCGCCGAGCACCACGACGGTGCCGCCCGCGTGCGCGACGCGCAGCAGCGCGGGGGCCGCCCGCGCGAGCAGGACCGGATGGAGCCGGTCGGACACCACCAGGGTGTCCAGGCCGTCGAAATCGGCCTCCCGCGCCTCGGGGAGGTAGATCTCCCGGGGACGCCAGGCCCGGACCGCCGGGTCGCGGAGGGCGGCGAGCTGATGGAAGGAGCCGCCGTGCAGGAATCCGAGGTTCATGAGGCCGAGCCCTCCAGCCAGTCGAGGAGACGGGGACCGAGGCTCCGCGTGGAGCGCCCCGGGTCGCTGAAACCGAGCAGGTCGTTGCCCGCGTGGGCGAGTACCGCCCCCTCGCCCAGCGGGAAGACGATGTCCAGCGGGAGCAGGTGCGGGCCGATGCCGTTGAGGACGGTGCCCCCTGCGGGGACGTGCGCGTGATAGCCGCGCCCGTAGAAGCCGGCGACACCGACCCGGGCGAGTTCGTCGCCCACGGGGGTGCCGGGGACGCCCGTACGGAAGAGCAGTTCGTGGAAGTCCACCCCTTCCCAGATGTGATGCGCCGTCACCGGAGTGATCCGCAGGTCCTCGGGGCCGTGGTGGTCGATGGCACGCCAGGGAGCGAGGCCGGGCAGGAAGGGCAGGTGCACATGGCCGTTGACGAGGACCCGGCCGCCGCAGCGTACGAAGTCCTCCAGGGCCGCCCGTCGCCGCTCCAGGTGGACCTGGTCGCAGTTGAGGGAGAACATCAGCCCCCTGACGCCTTCGTCGAGCGCCCGGTCCAGGTCGTACAGATCGACCGTGGGCACCGGGCGCCCCGGGACGGTGTCCACCGTGGGGGAGGGGCCCATGGTCACGTAACGGACCGGGCCCGCAGCCAGGGCGTCGGCCGCACGGCCCTCGGCGGGGATGTCGGACATCAGGCGGCCTCCTCGGCCGGTCGCGGGGCATCTCGGGTGGGCCCCAGGTCGGGGACGACGACCGTGCGCGGCCCGCGCGGCCCCCGTACGGAGCAGGTGGTGACCGGCAGGCCGTACAGCTCGCCGAGCGCGTCGGCGTCGAGCAGTTCGGCCGCGGGTCCGGTACGGACGTCGTCGGGACCCAGGACGAGCACGGCGTCGTCGGCCAGGTGCAGGGCGTGGTCCGGGTGATGGGTCGTCAGCGCGATGCCCATGCCGGACGCGGTCAGTTCCTGGAGCAGGGTCAGCACCCGGGCCTGGTTGCGCAGGTCCAGGGCGGACACCGGCTCGTCGAGCACCATGACCCGGCACTGCGACGCCAGGGCGCGGGCGATGAGCACCATCTGCTGCTCGCCACCGGAGAGTTCGGCGTACGAGCGCCGCGCCATGTGCGTGATGCCGACCCGGTCGAGTGCCTGGGCGGTCAGTTCGTGGTCGCGGCGGCCGGGGGTGGCGTACGCCTTCAGGTGCCGGGAGCGGCCCATGAGGACCATGTCGGCCACCGAGTAGCCGAAGGACGCGCTGTGCGACTGCGGGACGTACGCGACGGGCGTGGTCGTGGTGACGGTGCCTTCGGTGGGCGCCAGCAGTCCGGCGAGACAGCGCAGCAGGGTCGTCTTGCCGCGCCCGTTGGGGCCGAGCACGGCGAGGACCCTTCCCTCGCGGGCGGTCACGTCCACGCCCCGGAAGACCCAGGTGTCCCGGGTGTAGCGGTGGCCGAGGGAACGGGCCTGGATCACTGGGACCACATCCTGTTACGGGACCTGGCGAGCAGGAAGACGAAGAAGGGCGCGCCGATCACCGCGGTCAGGATGCCGAGGGGCATCTCGGCGGCCGTGACGGTCCGCGAGAGCGTGTCGATCGCGGTGAGGTACGCGCCCCCGATGAGGAAGGCGGCGGGCAGTTGCACCCGGTGGTCGCTGCCGGTCCACAGGCGTGCCAGGTGCGGGACCACGAGACCGACCCAGCCGACGAGCCCCGCCACCGCCACCGCGCCCGCGGTCATCAGGGCGACGGCGGTCAGCAGCAGGACCCGGGTGGAACGGGGCGGGACCCCGAGCGCGGTCGCGTCCTCGTCACCGAGGGAGAGCACGTTGAGCCGCCAGCGCAGGGCGAGGACGACGGTCGCGCCCACCAGGACCGGCACGGCGGCGGTGAGCGCCTTGGCGTAGGTGGCCGTGGCCAGGGAGCCCAACAGCCAGAAGACGATGGACGGGAGTTGCGATTCGGGGTCGGCGAGGTACTTCACGAAGGAGACGAGTGCGGTGAAGAACGCCCCGGTCACGGTACCCCCGAGCACGATCATGAGGATCGGGCTGCCACTGTTCAGCCGCCCGATCAACAGGACGGTGACCAGCGCGACGAGGCCGAAGGCGAAGGCCCCGCCGACCACCGCGGCGGAGCCGAGGCCCAGCAGCAGGCCCAGCACCCCGCCGAAGGAGGCGCCCGAGGAGACCCCGATGACGTCCGGACTGACCAGCGGATTGCGGAAGACGCCCTGCAACGCCGCGCCACCGAGCGCGAGTCCGCCGCCGACCAGGAGGGACAGCAGCACACGCGGGAGGCGTACGTCCAGGACGACACTCTCCTCGGCGGGCGTCCAGGTGCGGTCGAGCGGGAGCACCTGGCCGGCGAGCAGCCGCAGCACCTCGTTGGGCGGTACGACGTAGCGGCCCAGGGCCAGTGCGGCGAGGGCGGTTCCGACGGTGATCAGGAGCAGTACCGCGAGCCGGGGGACGCGATGCGGGGAAGGGAGCGCGCCCGCCGGACCGGGCGTTGCGTGCGTCCTGGGTGTGTCATGCGTCCCGGGTGGTGTGTGTGTCCTGGGTGTGTCATGCGTCCCGGGTGGTGTTCCCGCGCCGGGTGCGCTCTCCGTCCTGTGCGGAGCGTCCGTCCCGGGGGCGCTCTCCGTGCCGGGCGGTGCCTCTGTCGTCCCGGGTGCGGAGTCCGGTCCCGCCGGGCCCGCCTCAGGCGCGGAAGCCGTCATAGCCCGCGCTCTTCGAGTTGAGGTCGAGACGCAGCACCGCGTCGGTCTGCGCCGCCGAGATGCCGTAGCCGTAGAGCAGATCGAAGGTGTCCTTGATCTGGGCGCGCAGTCCGTTGCGCGAGGCGATCTCCGGGTGGAGGATCTGGGCCGTCCAGCGCCACATCAGCGGGGACTCGCAGCAGGGCGGGTCCCAGCGGTAGCCGCCGAGCGGCACCTTGTAGACGCGGCGGTCGCGTACGGCGCGTACGGGGGAGAGGGCCTTGTCCCCGAAGAGGTCGGCGGGTGCCTTCTCGTCGAAGGCGGACAGCAGGATCACGTCCGGGTCCCAGGAGAGGATCTGCTCGGTGGAGACCTGCGGGGAGTCGGCCGCTATGTCATGGGCTACGTTGACGCCACCGGCGAGTTCGGTCCAGTGGGTCATGTAGTCGGAGCCGGTCGCGGTCGTGTAGCCGTCGGAGGCGGCCTTGAGGTACAGGACCTTCTGCGCGGCGGCCTTGCGGTACGGGTCGACCAGCGCGCGCACCTTCGCGTCCTCGTCGTGCATCCGGTCCAGCAGCGCGGTGGCGCGCTCGCCCTTGCCGAGGAGGGTTCCGAAGATCGTGATCCAGGTCTCCATCATCTCCTGGGTGCCGTAGGTGAGACCGATGACCTTCAGGCCCGCGCTCTCCAGCGGGGCGATCACCTCGTCCCCCATGTCGCCTCACTGCAGGACCACATCGGGGGCGAGCTTCATGATCGTCTCGACGTTGGGGACGAAGTCCGCGCCCGCGATGGTCGTGGTCGTCTTCGAGGCGGGGAAGAGGGTGCCGAAGACGCCCTGGCGGTTGGCGGTGAGCGTGGACTCGTTGATGCCGACGATGCGGTCGTAGCCGCCGTCGACGGCGGCGAGCATCGAGGGGGAGGGGATGATGGCGGTCGCGATGCGTGTGACCGGTCCGTCGAAGGAGACCTTCTTGCCGCGCTGGTCGGTGATGGTGAACCCGGCCTCCGGGGACTTCGCCCCGGTGTCCTGGGCGTCCCGGGAGGAGCAGGCGCCCAGCAGGCCGGCCCCGCCGAGGGCGAGGGAGCCGGCACCGAGGCCGCGCAGCACGGTCCGTCGGCTGGGCGGGGACGCCGGGTGCGGGGGAAGGACGGCAGGGGACATGGCCACCTCCGGGTAAGGGCTGGTTAGGTATGCCTACCCTAAGTCCATCCTGAGGTGGTTTTTACCGGGGGTACCGCTATGGGCGGGGAACAACGCGGCGGGCGGGCTCGTTCACCCGGGGTCCGTCTCCGTAGCTGCCCTGGGAGCGTCGTGACCACAACCGAGCCCGTCACCCCCGCCGTTCTTCCGTCGGCCCCGCCCCTGGTCGCGCAGGCCGAGCGTCTGATCGAGCGGGGCGTGCACCAGATCGCGGGGCTGGCCGCCGCCGAACTGCGCGCCTTCACCGAGGCCGCCGAGGCCGCCGGTGGCGCCGAGGGTGCCCTGCTCGCCGTCCACCCGGACCGGGCCCCGGCCTCCGCCCTCGCGCCGCTGCTCCACCGTGACGGCAGGCCGGGCTTCGTCGTCGCCGACATGCGTGACGTCGATCTCTTCGCCCCGCTCGACACGCTCGCGCTGCCCGACGCGCCCCTCTACCTCCTCACCGGCCTGGAGCGCGGCGACCGGATGGCGAACTGGAGTCCCGACGAGGCGCTGCCCGCCCTCATCGCGCGGGCCCGCACCCCGCTGCTGCTCACCGAGGGCATGCACTGGGTCCTCCAGCAGCCCGCCGTCCTGAACCGCAACCACTGCTTCATGACCATCGGTTCGCGGCTGCGCAAGGCCAACGGCGCCCTGGACGCCCGTACTCCGGCGGTCTGGATCAGCAACGGCACCGGGCGGGACGGCCGTGAGCGCCGCGACGCCCCCAAGGTCGGCTGGTGTTGGGCGGGCAACCGGCACACCTGGCTGGGCTTCGCCTCTGCCGAGGGGCGCCGGGTCTGACCCGGACCGCCCGTGCGGTGAACGGCTTCCACGGGTGCGGTCCCGCCGGGGGGTGCCGGCGGGACCGTGTGATCAACCGGCGTACGTCTCGTACTCGGCCACCTTCGGGGTGCCCGTCGAGCTGGTGATCTCGAACGTGATCTTCCGTAGCGAGGTCTTGGGGAACGTGATGACGCCCGCCCCGCTGCCGGAGGTCAGGACCGCGCCGGTGTCGGCGTTGCTGACCTTCCAGGAGCCGATCGCGCCCACCGAGCCGGCGGCCTCCCGGATGTTGATCTTGGAGACGCTGGTGGCGGCGCTCCACTTGACCGAGATGGACCCGGTCGAGCCGGACGGCGACCAGTACGTGCCCATGTCACCGTCGCGTACGTCCCCGTAGCTCGTCCCGGAGGCCTTGCTGGAACCGTCCGAGCCGGCGCCGATGCTGAGGTTGGTCCCGCCGGGCGGGTTGGGGTCGGTCGGGTCCGGTGTCGGGTCGGTCGGGTTCGGCGTCTGCGGCGAGCAGCTGCCGTCCGACACCTTCAGGCCCTTGCCGGCGCCTGCCGTCGAACCCACCACGGAGGGAACGCAGTTGGCCCCGTCCAGGGTGTACGAGTAGGGCACGCTGACCGAGGTGTTGGACTGCGGGTTCGGCCCGGCCGGCTTGTTGTCCGTGCCTGGGCTGGACCAGGTCACGTTGTCGAAGACGTTGCCGCTGACCTGCCAGTAGCCGGCCGCGTCGGTGTAGAAGGTGCCCAGGACGTCCTTGGAGTCCTCGAAGTAGTTGTTGTCCACCTTGGCGCGGGCCCCGGCACGGGAGTTGATGCCCGACTTGCTGAGCCCCACGTAGTGGTTGTTGTAGATGTGGGCGACGCCGCCGCGCAGCAGGGGCGCGCGGGAGTCGATGTTCTCGTACAGGTTGTGGTGGTAGGTGATGAAGGTGTTCGACAGATCGCTCTCGCTGGACCCGACGAGGCCGCCGCGGCCGGAGTTGCGCAGGACGCTGTAGGACAGGGTCACGTACTGGGTGTTGTTCTTCATGTCGAAGAGGCCGTCGAAGCCCTCCGACTCGCCGCCCGAGGCCTCCAGGGTGGTGTGGTCCACCCAGACGTTGCGGACGTCCTTCTCCATGCCGATGGCGTCACCGCCGTTGGAGGTGGGCGAGCCGGACTTCTTGACGTTCTTGACGGTGACGTTCTGGATGATGATGTTGCTGGACTCGCGGACGTGGATGCCCACTTGGTCGAAGACGGCGCCGCCGCCCACGCCGACGATCGTGACGTTGCTGATCTGCTTCAGCTCGATGACTCCGGCGGCGGTGTTGCAACTGCCGCCCGACACCTTCTCGGTGTTGCCGTGGTTGATCGTCCCCTCCACCTGGATGGTGATCGGGGTGCTGCTGCTGGCGCGTCCGCACAGGGCCTGGTGGATCGCGGTGCCCGTGGTGGCCCGTACGGTCTGCCCGCCGGCGCCGCCGGTGGTTCCGCCGTTCTGGGTCGCGTAGCCGGTGGCGCCGCTGGTGGCCGCGGACGCCTCGGGCATGGCCACCAGTACACCGGTGGCGGCGGCGAGGGCCATCGTGGCCCCGGCCGCGCTGAGTCGCAGTGCGACTGGTCTCCTCATGTTCGTCTCCTTGTCCGTCGTCGCGCACGGGACCGCCGTACGTGTGGGGGGCGTGCGGGAGCGACGTAGTCATGGGCATGACATTGAGAGGCACGGGCTGCCGGTGTGGTGCCGGGCAGCTTCCGGCCTGTGCGGGTGTGCTCTCCTCGGTGCGGTCGGGTCGGGCGTACGGCTGCGGCTCGACCCCTGCGGGCTCGCCGTCGCCCGGCCGCGGTTGCCGCCGTGGCCGTGTTCCGTCCGTCCCGTCCGGCCGTCACCCTGCCGGGCGGTGGCCGCGAGGGACGGC
Organism: Streptomyces halstedii; assembly: GCA_000720535.1. Classification (GTDB taxonomy): domain Bacteria; phylum Actinomycetota; class Actinomycetes; order Streptomycetales; family Streptomycetaceae; genus Streptomyces; species Streptomyces halstedii. The sequence goes on along the minus strand of JOAZ01000003.1, from coordinate 361,172 downwards.
ATGACGCCTCGTCACCATGGCGTTCGCGCTCGGCTCCATGGCGTGTCGGCATCCTGGGTGCTGCCCCGTGCCGGATCGGTGGCGGCTCGTGCGCGAAGTCGCGGGGGGTGGTGCGACTTCGCCTTCACCGGTACGGGGTGATGCGTTCAGAAAGCGCTTTCTTAAGTTGAGGATAGGGCGGTCCGTATGGGGCTGGCAAGGCTCTCGGCGTGGGTGGAACGGTCGCGGCGCAGGGCGTGTCGGTGACCGAACCGGCTGTGTTGGCAGGGCAGTTGACCACGGGGCCGGACAAAGGGGTGCGAGGCGGAGGTGTCCGGCGGCGGGTGTTTCGGCCGGAGGCGTTCGGTCCTGTCGCGTGAGACCCCTGGGAGCGGTGTCGCGCGCGGGCTCAGGGAGCGGTGCCGGGCGTGAGGCGTGCCCGGAGCGCGGCGGTGAACTCCTCGGCCCGCGCCAGTTGGACGCGGAGCTTCTCCATCCGCTCGGCGGCGGCCCGTTCGTACGCGCGGACGCGTTCCAGCAGTGCTTCGAGCTCGCCCCCGGACAGTTCCTCGCCGGAGTCGAGGCGGTCGGTGACCTCCAGCAGGTCGCGCATCTCGTCCAGGCTGAAACCCAGCGGCTTCATACGGCGGATCACCATCAGCCGGGCCACGTCGGACTCGGTGTAGAGCCGGAAGCCTCCCTGTGAGCGCGCGGAGGGGGTGACGAGGCCGGTCTCCTCGTAATGCCGGATGGTGCGCAGCGACAGCTCGGTCCGCGTCGCGACCTCGCCGATCTGCATGTGTTCGCCGCTCACGGGGCGCCTGCCTCTCCGTCGCGGGGCCGTGATCGGCCGCCACCATCTCTACCCTAACGTCAGGGTAGAGTATGGAGTCCTCGTGGCCCGTGCGCGCCCCGCCGCTCACCGGCGTGGCACGGACGCGTCGCTGCGACCACCGGCCGTGCCGGGGCCGACGACGCCCCCGGCGGGACGGCGGCCCGCAGCAGGACCCGTGCGCCTGGCCAGGACGTCCGCGCCCCGGCCTGCCCGTCTTCGAACTCTGCCCTCGGGGCGGACCGCGTCCGGCGCGGACGGCCCGGGGTCTGCCCGCGCCCGTGCGGTACGCGGGGGCACCGGGCGTCGTCGTCACGGACGACGCCCGGGACCGGCCCGCGCCCGTGCGGTACGCGGGCTCCGCGGACGGCCGCCCCGGCCTTCCGTCGCCTTTCCGCACGCCCCGGGTGATGCCGGGCGCGTGCCCGAACACGACGGGTACTTCCCTTGTCCACGTCCTCACCGACCCCGGCCACGCTGCTGCGGGGTCTGCGCCCCGACTGGCTGTCCGACCCCAGGGTCTGGCGTACCGAGGTGCTGGCCGGCCTGGTGGTCGCGCTGGCGCTGATCCCGGAGGCGATCTCCTTCTCGGTGATCGCCGGGGTGGATCCCGCCATCGGTCTGTTCGCCTCCGTCACCATGGCGGTGACCCTGTCGGTCGTCGGCGGCCGCCGCGCGATGATCTCCGCCGCGACCGGTGCGGTCGCCCTGGTCATCGGCCCTCTCAACCGCGAACACGGCCTGGGTCACCTGATCTCCGCCGTGATCCTGGCAGGCGTCTTCCAGATCGTCCTGGGCGCGCTGGGCGTCGCGAAACTCATGCGGTTCGTCCCGCGTGGTGTGATGGTCGGCTTCGTCAACGCCCTCGCCGTGCTGATCTTCATGGCTCAGGTCCCCGAGATGCGCGACGTGCCGTGGCCGGTCTACCCGCTGATCGCCGCGGGCCTCGCCCTCATGGTGTTCTTCCCGAAGGTCACGACGGTGGTACCCGCCCCACTCGTGTCCATCGTCGTCCTCACCGTGATCACCGTCGCCGCCGGGATCGCCGTGCCGACCGTGGGCGACAAGGGCGAACTGCCGTCCTCCCTGCCCGTGCCGGGACTGCCCGACGTGCCCTTCACCGTGGACACACTGAAGATCGTGGCCCCCTACGCGCTCGCCATGGCGCTGGTCGGCCTGATGGAGTCGCTGATGACGGCGAAACTGGTCGACGAGATCACCGACACGCGCTCCTCGAAGACCCGTGAGTCGATCGGGCAGGGCATCGCCAACATCGTCACCGGCTTCTTCGGCGGGATGGGCGGCTGCGCCATGATCGGCCAGACAATGATCAACGTGAAGGTCTCCGGTGCCCGTACCCGGCTGTCCACCTTCCTGGCGGGCGCGTTCCTGATGGTGCTGTGCATCGTCTTCGGGCCGGTCGTCTCCGGCATCCCGATGGCCGCGCTGGTCGCCGTGATGGTGATGGTGTCCTTCGCCACCTTCGACTGGCACTCCGTCGCCCCGAAGACCCTCAGGCGGATGCCGGTGGGGGAGACCGCCGTCATGCTCGTCACCGTCGCCTGCGTGGTGGCCACCGACAACCTCGCGATCGGTGTCGTCGTCGGCTCCGTCACCGCCATGGTCGTCTTCGCCAGACGCGTCGCCCACCTCGCCGACGTCACCGCCGTCATCGATCCCGACGGCGCGCAGGTCGTCTACTCCGTCACGGGTGAGCTGTTCTTCGCGTCGTCCAACGACCTCGTCGGCCGGTTCGCGTACGCCACCGACCCCGACACGGTCGTCATCGACCTGAGCGCCGCCCACATCTGGGACGCCTCCTCCGTCGCCGCCCTCGACGCGGTCGCGGCCAAGTACGCCCAGCGCGGCAAGACCGTCGAGATCACCGGGCTGAACGGGCCGAGCGCCCGCATCCACGACCGGCTCAGCGGCGAACTGACCGGCGGCCACTGACCCGGCACCGACCGGTCGCCATCGACCGCCGCCCTTGGCGGCGCCGGTCGCCGAACGGCCGGTCCGGGGCGCCGGTCGCGTCGTGCGGGACCCGCCGTGGGGTGGCCGCCCCGTCGGACGCGCCCCGGCGGCTCCGTCCCGCCCTGTCCGTCCGGCCCGGCCCGGTGTCAGGCCCCCGTCAGTCGCCGGACGGCCTCGACGGTCCGGGCCGCTCCGTCCTCCGCCGCCATGTGCCGCGCCGCTTCGGCCGCCGCCCGCGCGTAGGACGGTCCGGTCACCACCCGCCGGAGCGCGTCCGCGAGATTCTCGGCCGTGAGCGATCCGAACGGGACCGGCGCCATCGCCGCCCCGATACGGGCCAGGCGGCTCGCCCAGAACGGCTGGTCGGCGGTCACCGGCACGGGGACCGAGGGCACCGAGGCGCGCAGGGTGGCCGCGGTGGTGCCCGCCCCCGCGTGGTGGACCACGGCGGCCACCCGGGGGAACAGCAGCGCGTGCGGTACGTCCCCGACGGTCAGGACGTCGTCCCCGGCGGCGGTGAGTCCGGCGCTCCCGGACTGGAGGATGCCGCGCAGACCGGCCCGCCGCAGCGCCCGTACGGCGAGGTCGCTCAGGCGTCCGCCGTCTCCGGCCGCCATACTGCCGAAGCCGATGAGGACAGGGCGAGGGCCCGCGCGCAGGAAGTCCTCCAGCCGGTCCGGCAGCGGCCGGGCGGCGTCGTGGTGCGGCCACCACGGGCCCACGACCTCCAGTCCGGGGCGCCAGTCGGAGGGGCGTGGGGCGAGGGCGGTGCTGAAGCCGTGCAGTACGGGCCAGCCCGCCCGTTCCCGCCGCGCGCGCATCGCGGAAGCGCGCAGCGGAGGCAGCGAGAGCCGTGCGCGCAGCCGGGTGACCGCGTCCTCGTAGACCCGGTCGGCCATGCGCAGGGCGAGGCGTCCGGCCGTACGGTTGCCGAGCCTGCCCAGTGACCGGGTGCCGGTGACCACCGGCGGGAAGTGGCCGGTCGGCGCCGTGGGCTGGAGGTACACCCCGAGGGAGGGCGTGCCGGTGGCCTCGCAGACGTGCCAGCCGAGCGGTGCGGTGGTGGCGGACAGCAGCAGCAGATCGGTGCCCGTCGCCGCCGCGTCGGCGAACCCCTGGCCCAGTTCGGTGGTGAACGAGGCCGCCGCCCGCAGCATCTCGCGGTTGCCCCGGACGCCGGAGTGGCTCCGGGTGTCCGCGGGGAGCCCGCGGAACTCCAGCCCGGCGCGGCGGACCAGGGGCTCGAACGTGTCCGTCGTGGCCAGGGCCACGTCGTACCCGGCGCCGCGCAGGGCCACTCCGAGCCCGGTGTAGGGCGCGACGTCACCACGCGACCCGGCGGTGGCGATCATGATCCTCATCGTTCGTCCTTCTCGGCGGGGGCGCGGCCCGTGCGGGCCGCGTTGGCATGGACGGCGTCACGCAGATAGACGGCGAGCCCAGGGCTCTGCTCGGACGCCGGTACGACGAGGGCGAAGGCACGCGGATCGGCGGCGAAGTCGTCGGCGACGCGCCGGTGCACCTCGGGCGGGCAGGGGGTGAACCAGCGGGCGAGATGGGCGCGGTGGGCCTCGGCGAGATCCATGGCGCGTTCACCGTCGGCGGGCTCCCCGGCGGTGAAGGCCGCGAGCAGGTCCGCCCGCCAGTCGGCGGCCTCGGCCATGAGGCGGCGCCAGTCCTCCTTCGTGTGGCCGGACGCGCGGGCCATGGCCTCGCCGTGCGTCTCGGAGTGACCCCACTTCAGCTGGGCCTCGGTGGCGTAACTGAGGTCGAAGGTGATCTCCCCGAAGACCTCGGAGCGTTCCTCGGCCGTCATGGGCACACCGGTCCGCTGGATCGCGATGGCCCGTTCCGCCACATCGGCCAGGTGCCGGAGTCTGGCGATCTCCTCGTGGAGCGCGCGCCGCCGTGCCCGCAGACGCTCCGTCGCGTCCTGCCGCGGACCGTCGAGGACCGCCGCGATCTCGTCGAGGGGGAAGCCCAGCTCGCGGTAGAAGAGGATCTGCTGGAGCCGGGCCAGGTCCGCGTCGCCGTAGAGGCGGTAGCCGCTGTCACTGCGGCCGCCGGGGGAGAGCAGCCCCGCCTTGTCGTAGTGGTGCAGCGTGCGCACGCTCACCCCGGCGAAAGCCGCCACCTGACCCACCGAGTAGTCCATGTCCCGCCCGCCCCTCCGTTTCCTTCCGTGGAGTCAGGGTCGCGCCTGACGTGGGGTGAGGGTCAAGCCGCCTCCGGAGTACGGGGCCCGCGCCGGTCCCGGTACGCCCGGACCGCCGTGGCGGGCGGCTTCCGGCCCCCATGGCGCCCCTCTGAACGATCAAATTTTCGGCGGGTTAGCATATGAGCGCCGCCTAGCTCGAAAGAGATTCCTGTGACTGTCAATGACGACTCGTTCACCGACTGGAAGAACCGCGAAGAGATCGCGGAGTCGATGATTCCCCTCATCGGGAACCTCCACCGCGAGCGGGATGTGACGATCCTGCTGCACAGCCGCTCCTTGGTGAACAAGTCGGTGGTGAGCATCCTCAAGACCCACCGGTTCGCCCGGCAGATAGCCGGGGAAGAGCTCTCGGTGACCGAGACGCTGCCCTTCCTGAAGGCGCTGACCGCCCTCGATCTCGGCCCCTCCCAGATCGACATCGGCATGCTCGCCGCGACCTACCGGTGTGACGGACACGGCCTGACGGTCGAGGAGTTCACCGCCGAAGCCGTCGCGGGTGCCACCGGGGACAACAAGATCGAGCGCCGTGAGGCCCGCGACGTGGTGCTGTACGGTTTCGGCCGCATCGGCCGCCTCCTGGCCCGCCTGCTCATCGAGAAGGCCGGCTCCGGGAACGGGCTGCGGCTCCGCGCCATCGTCGTCCGCAAGGGCGGGGCCCAGGACATCGTCAAGCGCGCCTCGCTGCTGCGCCGCGACTCCATCCACGGCCAGTTCCAGGGCACGATCACCGTCGACGACGAGCGCGGCCTGATCGTCGCCAACGGCAACGAGATCAAGATGATCTACGCCGACGACCCGGCGGACATCGACTACACGGCGTACGGCATCAAGGACGCCATCCTCATCGACAACACGGGCCGCTGGCGCGACCGCGCCGGGCTCTCCCAGCACCTGCGCCCCGGTATCGACAAGGTCGTCCTGACCGCGCCCGGCAAGGGGGACGTCCTCAACGTCGTCCACGGGGTGAACCACGAGACGATCAAGCCGGACGAGCAGATCCTCTCCTGCGCGTCCTGCACCACCAACGCGATCGTCCCGCCGCTGAAGGCGATGGCGGACGAGTACGGCGTGCTGCGCGGCCACGTGGAGACCGTCCACTCGTTCACCAACGACCAGAACCTGCTGGACAACTACCACAAGTCCGATCGCCGGGGCCGCTCCGCGCCGCTCAACATGGTCATCACCGAGACCGGTGCCGCCTCCGCCGTCGCCAAGGCGCTGCCCGACCTCGACGCGCGGATCACCGGCAGCTCGATCCGGGTGCCGGTGCCGGACGTCTCGATCGCGATCCTCAGCCTGCGGCTCGCGCGCGAGACCACCCGCGAAGAGGTCCTGGAGTACCTGCGGAACGTGTCGCTGACCTCGCCGCTCAAGCGGCAGATCGACTTCACCAACGCTCCCGACGCGGTCTCCAGCGACTTCATCGGCTCGCGCCACGCCTCGATCGTCGACGCGGGCGCCACCAAGGTGGAGGGCGACGACGCGATCCTCTACCTCTGGTACGACAACGAGTTCGGCTACTCCTGCCAGGTCATCCGGGTCGTCCAGCACGTCTCGGGCGTGGAGTACCCGACGTTCCCGGTACCGGTGGCCTGATCCTTTCGGGGCCGGCCCGGTCCGGCCCGGCTCGCTCCACCGCAGGCCGGGCTTCCGGCCGACGGGCCGGCGACGCACCGGCACACCCGTGATCGTGATCCGCGGCGTACCGGCGGGCCGGTGGAGCCGCCACGCACCGGCGGCCGTACCGGAGTGGACCGGTACGGCCGCCACGGTGTCCGTGTTCCGGCCCGTACGCCCCGGCTCAGGCGCCCCGGCCCGAGCCCGAGCCCGATCCCAGGCCCGTCGCCTTCTTGACGCCCTTGGTGATGTCGTCCAGTACGGAGAGCTTCGGCGCCTTGTCGTTGATGTCGAACCCGGAGCGGATCACGATCAGCGAGTCCGGGGAGTTGGGGGAGGGGAAGGCGAGCGACTCGACGTACCCGTCGTCGCCGTTCTTCGTCACCACCTTCCAGCGCACCCGGTAGCCCTCCTGGCCGGCCACGGTGACCGCCTCGGACTTCAGTTGCTCGTGGGAGGTGATCCCGCCGTAGATCTTCTCGCCGTACGACTGCTCGGCGTTGGTCTTGATGTCCTCCTGGGCCGCGGCCTTGGGGGTGGTCGCGGTGACCTCAAGGGCCTGGGCCGGTGCGGAGAACACCCCGCCGAGGACGCAACTCTGGCTCTCGTCACCGGGGCAGGCGTACTCGCCGGTCGTCACCCCGGCGCCGATCGCGCCCGACTGCCCGGTCCAGCCGTCGGGTACCGGGATGCTGATGCCGCTGGCGAGGTCGGTGGCGTACCCGTCCTCGCTCCCCGGCATCTCCCGGCTCCGCCCGTCGCCGTCCTGGCCACCGCCGCCCCGGCCGCCGTCCGGTGCGTCCGGGCCGCCCGGCGTGTCGGAGGGGGTCGATTCCGCTGCCGAAGTGCCGTGTCCGTCACCGGAGTTGCCGACACCCAGCAGATACGCGCCGCCGCCGACGGCGGCGAGCAGCACGACACCGGCGGTGAGGCCCGCGCCGACGCGTATCCGGCGGCGCCGGACGGTCGCGGGCGGTATGCGGAGCTGGTCCGTCCACCGGCTCCCGTCCCACCAGCGTTCCTGGACAGGGCCGATTCCTGAGTGCCCGGGGTCTGGATGCCATCCGGGCGGGGTCGTCTGGGTCACGGGAGAACCGTAAGCGCACTCGGTGAGAATCGTATGAAACGCACAGCCTCTTCATGACGCGGACGGCCCCGCCCGCGCCGGTCAGGGCCCGATTCCGCGCCCGTGACGGCCCCGCCCACGCCGGTCCCCGCTCGGTCCCGCGCCCGTCACGGCTCGATCAGCCCGGCCCGGATCGCGTACCGGGTCAGTTCCAGGCGGTCCCTGAGCCCGAGCTTCTGGAGCAGGTTGGCCCGGTGCCGCTCCACCGTCTTGACGCTGATCACGAGCATGCCCGCGATCTCCTTGGACGAGTGGCCCTCGGCGACCAGCTTGAGGATCTCCTCCTCGCGCTCGGTGATGGCCCGCGCGGGGACGTCGCCGCCGTCCCTGACCCGGTCCAGGTAGTTCCGGATGAGGGCGGTGACCGCGCCCGGGTAGAGGAACGGCTCGTCGCGCATCGCCGCCCGGCACGCCTCCACGAGGTCCCGGTCGGCCACCGACTTCAGGACGAACCCCGAGGCGCCCACCTTCAGCGCCTCGAAGAAATACTGCTCGTTGTCGTACATGGTCAGCATCAGTATGCGCAGCTCCGGCATCGTCCGGGACAGCTCCCGGGCGGCCTGGAGGCCCGTCAGGCGGGGCATGGCGATGTCGAGTACGGCCAGGTCGGGCCGGGTGGAGCGGGCCTTCTCGATGGCCTCGGCCCCGTCACCCGCCTCGGCGACGACCTGGAGATCCGGCTCGCCGTCGAGGATGAGCCGCACGCCCCGGCGGACCAGGGCGTGGTCGTCGGCGAGCAGGATGCGGGTCTTCCCGGCGGGTTCGGTGGTCGGGGTGTGAGGCATGATCAGGCGCTTCCGTTCTGTACGTCCACGTCGTGGTCCGGTGCCGGTGCCGCTGCGGCTGTGTCGAGGTCCGGTACGGGCACGTCGAGGCGTACGTCCGTGCCGCCCCCGGGAGCGGTGCCGAAGGTGAGCCCCGCCCCGATGAGCAGGGCGCGTTCACGCATGCCGCGCAACCCCGCGCCCTCGGGGGCGTCCCCGAGACCGCGGCCGTTGTCACGGATACGCAGCTCCACGCCGCACGGGCTACGGCGCAGGGAGAGTTCGAGCAGCGTCGCCCCGGCGTGCCGCACGGTGTTGGTGAGGCATTCCTGGGCGATGCGGTAGACGACCAGCTCGGCCTCCTGGCCGAGTTCGGGGAGGTCCTTCTCCATGTGCCGCCTGACCGTGAGCCTGTTGGGGGTCGGCGTCTCGGTGGTCAAGGCCGTCAGGGCGCTGACCAGCCCCAGTTCCTCCAGCACCCCGGGACGCAGCCGGCGGGCGATCCGGCGGATCTCGTCCAGGCTGCCCCGGGTGATCTCCTGCACATGGGCCAGTTCCTCCCGCAGCGGGTCCGGGGCGTGCCGGGTCACGCGCTTCAGTTCGAGGAGCACAGCCGTCAGCGTCTGACCGACCTCGTCGTGCAGTTCCTGCGCGACCCGGCGGCGTTCGGCCTCCTGCGCCCACAACGCGCGGGCGCTGCTGGTCGCGCGCTCCGCCTCCAGCCGGTCGAGCATGCTGTTGAACGTCTCGATCAGATCCGCGATCTCTCCGTGCCCGGCGACCTCAGGGCGCGGGCGGGGGCTCAGGAGGTCGGTGGTCGTCATCGCCCGGGTGACCCGCTGGAGCGGGGCGAGCCCGAGCCTGAGCAGCATGGCGTTGGCACCCAGCATCGCGGCGATGCCGCCCGCCAGGATCAGGGCCTCGGTCAGGACCACCGGGGCCGACACGGTGATCGGTCCGAGCAGGAGCAGGGCACCCGCCGCGACCAGGACCGCGGCGTTGAGCAGGAAGATTCGCCAGAACAGGGACAAGGCCGCGGTGTCTCCTTCATGGTTGTGCGGTTCATGGTTGTGCGGGCAGACGGCTGCCTCCACTATGGCCGGTGCGAGCGTCTCCGCCCCGCCGGGTCCACCGGTGTGCCCGTCTGCATGGTCGGCACCCCCGTATATGGGTGTTGGCACCGATGGTCCGGGACGGGGCCCTCGGAGGAGCATGGACAGTCCGGTGGCCCCGGCGGTTTCCCAGAGGGAGGGAGAGGCACATGACCTACCAGGACGAGAGGCTGCGCGCTCACGAGGACCTGCCCGACCGGGAGAGCCCGGCCGGCCCCGGAGCCACGGTCCCGGAGACCCCCCGCGTCCCGCGCCGACGCCGCAACGGCCACCTCTGGCTGTGGCTCGTCGTCGGACTCGGCGCGCTCGGGGTCGGTATCGCCATCGGTGACGGACTGCTGATCGCCGCGGGTCTCGTGGTGGCCGGAGCGGCCGCCCAGCTGTTCGACCCGGACCGGCGCCGTCGTGGCCCCCGCCGTCGTGGCGGTGGCGCCCGGCATCTGCCCGCACCCTGAGAGCGCGCCCCCTCGCGAGGATCCCCCGTCCGCCGCGCGGCGCGCGTCCCCACGGCCCGGAGTCCCTCCCGCACGGGAGCGGCTCCGGGCCGTCCCCTGTCCGCCCCCGCCTTTCCGAGGGCGACTTGCGGCCGTCTTGTCCGGTTCCGGCAGTCGCCTTCGGCCTGCTGTCCCGTTTCCGGCGGCGGATGCAGGGGCCGGCCCTTGTGTGGTCCGACCACATCTCATGTGTGCCATAGTCGGCCCATGCGTATCGGCCGGACCAGGGAGTAGCGGATGCCCGTCGAGTGGCAGCCCGTGCGGCAGTCGCGGACCCATGAGCTGGTGCTCCAGAGCATCGAGGAGCAGGTGTTCGCCGGAAAGCTCAGGGCGGGTGACCGGCTGCCGCCCGAGCGGGAGCTCGCCCCCGTCTTCGGCGTGAGCCGTTCCGCGCTGCGGGAGGCGCTGCGGGTGCTGGAGACGATCGGTGTGCTGGTCGCGCAGCCCGGCCGGGGCCCGGACGCCGGGGCGCGGATCGTGCGCAACCCGGACGACGCCCTGGGCCGCCTGCTGCGCCTGCACTTCGCGCTCGGCAGTTACAGCCTGCACGACGTGCTGGAGGCGCGGGTCGCACTGGAGCGCTCCAGCTTCGCCGCCGCGGCCCGGCAGGCCGCACCGGCCGATCTGGACGAGGCGGCGGAGCTGCTCGCCCGTATGACGCGACCGGGCGTCCCGCCGGAGGAGTTCAACGAGCTGGACACCAGGTTCCACGTCCAGATCGCGCACAGTTCCGGCAACGCCCTCACCTCCACGCTGACCGCCGCGGTGCGCGAGTCCGTACGGCCCCTGATCCTGCGGGCGCTCGAAGCGGCGGAGGACTGGGCGGCGACCGCCGCCGCACTCAACGCCCAGCACACGGAGTTGCTCGCCCTGGTCCGCGCCGGACGCGGCGAGGAGGCGGCCGACCTGGTGGAGGTCCACATCCGCGGCTTCCACGGCACCCTGATCGACGAGACCCACCCCACGGACACCACGGACACCACGGACCCCGCCGACACCTCCGACACCTCCGACACCGCAGCCGACGACGGGCGGGCCGGGGGTCGGTGACGCCCCGCGCGAAAGGGGGCCGGTGCGACAAGCGCCGGCCCCCTTTCGCGCGTGCGGGCGGGCGTGTGTGTCACCCGGACCGGGCCGGGTGGTGAGGAAGGCTGATCGCGCACGTCGCGCACGTCCCGCGCGTCCCGCTTCTGCGGCAAGCCGGCCCAGCTCTCTCCGGCACACACGCACATCTCTCTCTCCGACACGCATGCACACGCTTCCCGAAATGGACGGAGGATAGTATGGTCAGACCACATCATCATCGGGGAGGCCCCATGCGCATCGGACTCTTCGCCACCTGTCTGGGAGACACGCTCTTCCCCGAGGCGGTGAAATCCACCGCCGTCCTGCTCGCCCGTCTGGGCCACGACGTGGTGTTCCCACCGGGCCAGACCTGCTGCGGTCAGATGCACGTCAACACCGGCTACCAGCGCGAGCCCGTCCCGCTGGTGCGCAACTTCGCGGAGCAGTTCGGTGACGCGTCGATCGACGCCGTCGTCATGCCGTCCGGCTCGTGCGCCGGTTCGGTCCGCCACCAGCACGAGATCGTCGCCGAGCGGTACGGTGACGCCGCGCTGCGGGCCCAGGTCGCCACCGTCAAGGCCAAGACGTACGAACTCTCCGAACTCCTGGTCGACGTCCTCGGCGTCACCGAGGTCGGCGCCCACTTCCCGCACCGCGTCACCTACCACCCCACCTGCCACTCCCTGCGGATGCTCCGGGTCGGTGACAAGCCGCTGCGGCTGCTGCGCGCTGTCGAGGCGATCGACCTCGTCGAGCTGCCCGAGGCGGACGCCTGCTGCGGATTCGGCGGCACCTTCGCCGTGAAGAACGCCGACACGTCCACCGCGATGCTCCAGGACAAGATGCGCAACGTCCTGTCCACCGGAGCCGAGATGTGCACGGCCGGAGACTCCTCCTGCCTGATGCACATCGGCGGCGGACTCTCCCGCATCAGGTCCGGCACGCGCACGCTGCACCTCGCCCAGATCCTCGGATCCACCCGCACCGCGCCGTTCGCCCTGACGGAGGCCGCCCGATGAGCACGTTCCTCGGCATGCCCGCCACCCCGCCCCGTTCCCCGTACGGAACGGGCAACCTGCGCGGCGAGCGGACGTTCCCCCAGGCTGCCCACGACGAGCTGCGCAACGAACAGCTGCGCCGCAACCTCGGGCGCGCCACCCACACCATCCGCGCCAAGCGCATCGCCGTCACCGGCGAACTCCCCGACTGGGAGGAGCTGCGGGACGCCGGGGCCGCGATCAAGACCGACACCATGAACCGGCTGCCGGAACTCCTGGAGCGGCTGGAGCGGAAGGTCACCGAACGCGGCGGAACCGTCCACTGGGCACGCGACGGCGTGGAGGCCAACGAGATCGTCACCCGGCTCGTCCGGGCGACCGGCAGCAGTGACGTCATCAAGGTCAAGTCGATGGCCACCCAGGAGACCGGCCTCAACGAACACCTCGAATCGGCCGGCATCACACCGTACGAGACCGACCTCGCCGAACTGATCGTGCAGCTCGCCCACGACAGGCCCTCGCACATCCTGGTCCCCGCGATCCACCGCAACCGCGACGAGATCCGGCAGATCTTCCTCGACCACATCCCCGGTGTCGATCCGGGCCTCGACAACGTGCCCGCGCACCTCGCCGCCGCTGCCCGTGCCTATCTGCGCGAGAAGTTCATGACGACCAGGGTGGCCGTCTCCGGTGCCAACTTCGGTATCGCGGAGACCGGCACGCTGTCCGTCGTCGAGTCGGAGGGCAACGGCCGGATGTGCCTCACCCTGCCCGACACCCTCATCACCGTCATGGGCATTGAGAAGGTGCTGCCCCGCTACCAGGACTTGGAGGTCTTCCTCCAACTGCTGCCGCGCTCCTCGACCGGCGAACGGATGAACCCCTACACCTCGATGTGGACCGGGGTGACACCCGGTGACGGGCCCCAGGACTTCCACCTCGTCCTCCTCGACAACGGCCGGACCGCCGCGCTCGCCGACCGGATCGGCCGGGAAGCCCTCGACTGCATCCGCTGTTCCGCCTGCCTCAACGTCTGCCCGGTGTACGAACGGGCCGGCGGCCACGCCTACGGATCGACCTACCCCGGCCCCATCGGCGCGGTCCTCACTCCGCAGCTCGCCGGGATGCACGCGGCGAAGGACGACCCCAACAGCTCGCTGCCGTACGCCTCCAGCCTGTGCGGCGCCTGCTTCGACGCCTGCCCCGTCAAGATCGACATCCCGTCGCTGCTCGTGGAACTGCGCCACCAGAACACCGAACAGGCCGGTACCACCGCGGAGAAGCTGGCGATGAAGGCCGCCGCCACGGTGATGAGGAACCCGAAGCTGTACACGGCCGTCCAGAAGGCCGCCTCCCTCAGTAGGGCGGTCGGCGTCGGCGGACGTGACCGGACCATCTCCCGTCTGCCCGCCCCGCTGGACGGCTGGAGCGACAGCCGCGACACCGCCGCCCCGCCCACGCGGTCGTTCCGCTCCTGGCTGGCCTCGGCCGAGGGCGCGGCCACCATGCGGGCCGCCGCCGAGGAAGGCGCCCGCCGCACTGCCGACGACCGGACCGGCGGTGAACGGACTGCCGACAACCGGACCGCGGACGACTGGACCAGCGGTGACCGGACTGCCGACAACCGGACCGGCGGCGAACGGACCGACGCTGAACGGACCGACGGCGACCGCACCGCCGACGACCTGACCGAGGGCGACCACCAGGAGGGGCAGTGACCGCGACCGCCCGTGACACGGTGCTCGGCAGGATCCGGGACGCCCTGGCCCTCGCGCCCGCGCCCGCGCCCGCCACCACCGTCCCCCGTGCCTATCGCACCGGCCGCACCCTGCCCGACGCCGAACGCCTGGCGCTCCTGACCGACCGGCTCACCGACTACAAGGCACAGGTCCACACCTGCACCCGCGAGCGCACCGCCGAGGTGATCGCCGGGGTGCTGCGTGAGCGCGGTGCCCACCGTGTCGGGGTGCCCGCCCAACTGGACGAGCGATGGCTCGACGCCTACGACGGCGAGGTCCTGACCGACTCCGGCGACATCCCGGCACCGGCCCTGGGTGAGCTGGACGGCGTGGTGACCGCCTCGGCGGTCAGCTGCGCGGAGACCGGCACGATCTTCCTGGACGGTTCGCCGGACCAAGGCCGCCGGGCCCTGTCCCTCGTGCCCGATCTGCACGTGTGCGTCGTGGACCTGTCCTCGGTCGTCGTCGGCGTCCCGGAGGCGGTGGCCCGTCTGGTGCCGGAGCGGCCGACGACCCTGATCAGCGGGCCCTCGGCCACCTCCGACATCGAACTGGAGCGTGTGGAGGGCGTCCACGGCCCCCGGACCCTCGCGGTGGTGATCCGCACCGACGCCTGACCGCTCAGCGGCTGTGACCGGCCTCCGGCGGAGCGAAGCCGATACGGGCCGTCGTACCGTCGTCCGCCCGGCCGACCCGGACCGTGTCCGTCGCCACGTCCGCCTCGCTCACCGCCGAGGCGAGCGGGGCGGGGCCCGGAGCGGTGCCCAGGGGAAGCGGGAACGGGTACGGGGACCGATCGGCCGACCTGGTCATGCGAGGAACGCCAGCCTCTCGCGTTGTACGGGATGGGCGAAACCGTCGCCGGCGGCCCAGCGGGCGACCTCCTCGACGGCCAGGTCGGCCAGCCGCCGCAGTTCGTTGCCCTGCGACCCGGCCAGATGCGGGGTGATGAGGACGTTGTCGCAGTTCCACAGCGGGTGGGCGGGCGGCAGCGGATCGGGGTCGGTGACATCAAGGACTGCTCTGATACGACCCCGGCGCAGGGCGCCGACCAGCGCGTCCTGATCGACGACCGCGCCCCGGGCGGTGTTGACGAGGACGGCGTCCGGCCGCATGCGGGCGAGGAGTTCACCGCTGACCAGGCCCGTCGTCGCGGGCAGCAGCGGGGTGTGGACGCTGACCACGTCGCTCTCGGCGAACAGGGTGTCCAGGGTGACCGGCCGGACGCCGAGCGCGGCGGCCTCGGCGTCGGAGACGTACGGGTCGTGGAGCAGCACCCGCAGGTCGTACGGGCGCAGCAGCTCGATCACCCGCCGCCCGATCAGCGAGGCGGACAGAATGCCCACCGTACGGCCGTAGTTGCCCACGTCCGGCGGGGTGGCGAGCCAGTCGTCGGGCGCCCGCGAGGCCCGCAGGTCACGGGCACGCTCCAGCACCCGCTTGCCGGAGAGCAGGATCATCGCGACGGTGTACTCCGCCACGGGCAGCGCGTTGGCCGCCGCCGCCGAGGAGACCTCGATGCCCCGTTCCCAGCAGGCGTCGGTGACATGGCCGCGTACGCTGCCCGCCGTGTGCACGACGGCCCGCAGCGCGGGCGCGGCGGCCAGGACGCCCGCGTCGAGCGGCGGGCACCCCCAGCCGGTCACCAGCACCTCGGCGTCGGCGAGCGCGGCACGGGCGGCCGGGCCGGCGAAGTCGTGGACGACGGGGTGCGGGCCGAGCGCGCACACCGCGTCCAAGGCGTCCAGGACGTCGGGGGAGAGCACCGCGGCGGCGGCCTCCGAGCTCATCGCGAGCGCGGCGGGCGGCCGTCGGCGTACGGGGCGGGTGCCGGGCATGGTCCTCCTGTGCGGTGATCGGTCCTCCGGGCGGCGCCCCGTGGGCACATGCCCACCAGTCGTACGCGGAGGGCTGGGTGGTGCCGTCCGTGCGAGGAACGCACGCCCGCCGTCCGTGGCGAGAAGCGCACGTCTGGCGCCGATGGCGAGGAGCGCACGTCTGCCGTCCATGGCGAGGAGCGCACGTCGCCGCTCCCCGGGGGAGGAGTGCGCTGTTACCGTCCCATCATCGGCCCGGGCGACGATCTGTCTACCATCTGATCCGGAATGGACACCATCACACTCTGGCCACTGGCCGCGCTCGCGGCGGCATCGACCCTCGTCGGCTTCTCCAAGACAGCCGTCAGCGGTGCCAACACGATCAGCCTCGCGGTGTTCGCGGCCGTACTTCCGGCCCGCGAATCGACCGGGGTGCTGCTCCCGATCCTGATCGCCGGGGACATCCTCGCCGTACTCGTCTACCGGCGCCACGCCCACTGGCCGACCCTGCTCCGGCTCTTCCCCGCCGTCGCCGCGGGGGTGGTCGGGGGAACGGTCTTCATGCTGTGGGCCGACGACGCCGCCGTGGGCACCTCCATCGGCGCGATCCTGCTGTTCATGTCGGGGATCACCCTCTGGCGCCGACGCGCCACGGCCCGGACCGGGGAAGCGGCGGAGCGTGACCGTGAACCGACGGCGGGAGCGGGGGCGTCCCGGAGCGGCACCCCGCCCGGCGGCGAACCGCCTACGGAGACGGGGCCGCCCGGCACGGAGACGGGTCCGCCGGGCACGGAGGCGGGGCCGCCGCGTACCGGGCGGCTCAAGGCCCGCGCCTACGGGGCGCTCGGCGGGTTCACCACCATGGTCGCCAACGCGGGCGGCCCCGTGCTGTCGCTCTATCTGCTCTCCGCCGGCTTCCGCAAACTCGGCTTCCTGGGCACGTCGGCGTGGTTCTTCCTGATCGTCAACACCTCGAAGGTGCCGTTCAGCGTGGGCCTCGGACTGATCGACGCCCGGTCGCTCCTGCTGGACGCCGTCCTGGTGCTGTTCGTCCTCCCGGGCGCCTACCTGGGGCGCGCCTGTGCCGGCCGCATCAACCAGACGCTCTTCGACCGGATCGTGATCGGCGCCACGGTGCTGGGCGGCCTCCAACTGCTGCTGAACTGACGGATCGTCTGTCAGTGACCCGAGGTCAGGGAATCAGCAACTGATCCGCGGCGACGGCCGCCACCAGGCCGATGCCGAGCAGCCAACTGCCCAGACGGGTGCGGCCGTTCCTGCTGAGCTCGATCACCACACCGCAGAGGATGAGTGCGAGGCCGTACACCCCGACGACCAGGACGGAGGAACGGCTGGCGATACGCAGTGCCAGGACGACGCCCATCACGACCATGCCCACCGAGGACAGGACGATGCGCAACCGCCGAGCCTGACGGGGCGTCAACCGACGTCCGTCTTCGACGGTTTCGGCCGTCTCGGTGTCTTCGGCGCTATCGGCGTTCTCGGCGCTCTCGGCTGTCTCGGTGATGTCGTCGGGAGCGGCTCTGTCCTCGGGCCCGGATATCTTCCCGGGCCCTTCGGTCTTCTCGTCCGGTGCGGTGTCCGGCGTGCGCTCCGGTCCGGGGGCGGTCGTGAGAGGTGTGGTCAGGGCGGGCGAAGCGGTCTTACCGGTACGGGCACCGGCACCGGCACCGGCACCGGCACCGGCACCGGCACCGGCACCGGCACCGGCACCGGCATCGGCATCGGTCGCGGCGGCTGGGCCGGGGTTCCCCTTGTGGTCCCGGTCCGGTTCCCCGTCCCGGCCGCGTTCCTCGGGCGGGCCCTGGTCGGGGCCGTCGGTGGCGTCGTCGATGGCGCCGTCGACGACGCGGCCTCGGGCGTGGTCAGAGTTGGTCATGGTGCCGGATCGTAATCGCTGGGCACCGGGATGTTCGCCGCACCGGGTGATCGCCGGGTACCGGCGGCCGGGCCTCAGCGCCCGGCCCCCCGCAGACGCGGCGCCTCGGCCGCCGCGTCCACCGTACCTCCGACGCCCGGACCACCCGCCGTGGCGTCCGGCGGCGCCGCCTCCACCCGGCCGGCCAGGTCGCGGGCCCAGACGGTCAGCCGCGCCACCTCGATGCCGTGCGGATCCGTCCCCGCGAACGCCTCCACCGCCCCCGCACCCCGCCGCAACAGCCGTGCCCCGCCCGCCGTGTTGCCCCGGGCGGCGTGCGTCAGCCCCACCGCCATCTGCGCGAGGCCCCGCCACAGCTCCCGCTCCGCGTCCGGCCCCGACTTCCACGCGTCCTCGAACACCTCGTGCGCGTGGAAGGGCATCCCCGCGTCCAGCAGCCGCTGCGCCTCGCGCACCGTCTCCTCCGGGGAGCGCACGACCCCCTCCGGTTGCCGCTCCACCCCCGGAGCGCCGTACGGCAGGGGGCGCCCCAGCCCGTCGCGCGGGCGCGCATTGCGCGCCCGCCCTTCCTCGTCACGGTCCCTGTGTGCTTCGTCCACCCCTCGATTGTGCCCCGTACCTGCGGATTACCGTGTGAACCCTGTCCGTGGGCACCCGCGCACGACTAGGCTCGGACCCCTCCGCAACCACCCTGGGAAGGGGAGGCATGAAGCCGTCCCGGCCGTTGTACGAGCGCGAACCGGAACTCGCCGCCGCAGCAGAGGCGGTGGACGCCCTCTGTGGCGGACAGGCAGCCGGCGGGCTCCTGGTCTTCACCGGCGAGGCGGGGATCGGCAAGACCGCCCTGCTCGACGAGATCCGCACGCTGGCCGCCGACCGCTGCACCGTGTGGTCGGCACGCGGCGGCGAGACCGTGACGTCCGTACCGTTCCACGTCGTACGCCAGCTTCTGCAACCCGCGCTGGACCAGTTCCCCGTGGACGAGACCCGGGCGCTGTTCGGCGACTGGTTCGAGATCACCGCGCCCGCCCTCGGACTCGCCGTCCCCAGCGGCCCACAGCCCGACCCCCAGGGTGTCAGGGACGGCCTGGACTTCCTCGTGTCCCGGCTCGCCTCCCGGCTCAGCCATCGGCCGTTACTGCTCATAGTGGACGACGCGCACTGGGCGGACGGCGAATCCCTCGCCTGGCTGGCCGGGTTCACGGCACGCCTGTCGGAACTGCCGGTCCTCGTCGTCCAGGCCCACCGTCCCCAGGAGTTCGCCGACCGCAACGCCGAATGGGCGCAGGCCCGTGACGAGGAGAGCGGGGGCAGCGGCGGCGGCCGGACGGCACTGACACGGGTGGCCCTGCGCCCGCTCACCCCGGACGCCACGGCCGAACTCGTCCGCGCGGCCCTGGGCGAACACGCCGACGACCCGTTCTGCCGCGAGGTGTGGGCCGTCACCGGCGGCAACCCGTACGAGGCGGTCGAGCTCGTCGCCAAGGCGCAGGACGGCGAACTGGCACCCGTGGAGGACTCCGCCGGACTGCTGCGTGAACTCGGCGCCTCCGCACGGGGCAGCGGCCTGATCACCCGCCTCGAACGCCTGGGGACCAACGCCAACCGCTTCGCCTGGGCGGCTGCCGTGCTCGGCACCGACATCTCCCAGGAACTCGCCGCGAGGCTGGCGGGGATGAGCCCGGCGGAGGCGGCCGACTGCACGGCACGGCTGCGCGAGGCCCGTATCGTGAGCGGATTCGACCCGCTGGAGTTCGTCCACCCGCTCATCGCCAGCGCCGTCTACCGCTCCATCCCGCCCGCCACCCGCACCGCCATGCACGGACGGGCCGCGTGGGCCATCTCCGACGCCGGACTGGGCCCCGCGGCCGCCTCCCGGCACCTCCTCGAAGTCCACCCGGACGACGACCAGGAAGTGGTCGCCCAGCTCCGCGCGGCGGCGGGCCAGCACCTCGCCGTCGGAGCCCCGGAGGCCGCCCGGCGCTGCCTGGAACGCGCCCTGGCGGAACCGCCCCGGCCGCACGACCGGGCGGGCATCCTCTACGAACTCGGCTGCGCCACCCTGCTCAGCTCACCCTCCACCACGGTGCAGCACCTCCGCGCCGCACTGGACACCCCGGGCCTGGACGAGCCGCTGCGGATCGACGCCACGTTCCGGCTGGCGGCCGCGCTGTCCCACAACAACCAGCTGAAGGACGCCGCCCTGTCGCTGGCCGCCGAGGCCTCCCGTACGGCACCGGGCCCCGGCCTGATGCGCCTCCAGGCGGCCCACTTCCTCTGGGAGGGCATGCAGGCCACCGAGGAGGACGGACCGGGGCGCTCGGCGCGGCTCGCGCGCAACGCCGACCACCTCAAGGGCCGCGACAACGCGGAGCGCGCCATGCTCACCCTGCGGGCCTTCGACGCGATGCTGCGCGGAGAGAACGCCGAACTCGTCGTCGACTTCCTCGAACGCGCCCTGGTGGACGGCCGCCCCGCCCGAGGCCTCGGCTGGACCGACACGGAGTGGGGCTTCGAGCTCCCCGCCATGGTCGGCATCACCTACGCGTTCACCGACCGTCTCGACCGGGCCGAGGAGCTCTTCGGCGAGGCGGTGCGGGCGTTCGAGATCTCCGGCTGGAGCGGTGCGCACCTGGCGTTCGCCCACACCCTGCTGGGCCTGGTCCACCGCCGGCGCGGACGCCTCGCCGAGGCCGAGGGCTTCCTGCGCGAAGGACTGCGGCTGGCCGACCGCGCGGGCAGCGGCCTGCCGGTCCACTGGGACGCGACCTGCCTGCTGGTGGACACCCTGCTGGCCCGCGGCCGCACGGCCGAGGCCCGGAAGATCGCCGACCGGTACGACTTCGGCCCGCCCTACCCGGGCGGCGCCATGGTGCTGCCCGACGCCCCGTGCGTCCACGGAAGACTTCTGCTGGCCGAAGGGCGTACCGAGGAGGCCGTGGCGGAGCTGGAGGCGGCGGGAGCGGCGCTGAAACCACGCGGCAGGTTCAACGGCGTCTGGGCACCCTGGGCGGGAGACCTCGCCCGTGCCCTGGCCGACACCGACCCGGTCAGGGTGGCCCGCATCGCGGCCGACGCCCGGATCCGCGCCGAACACTTCGGCACGGACACCGCCATCGGCGAAGCCCTGCGCTGCCTCGCCCTGTTCGCGCCGGCCGAGGAGGCGGCCCACCTGCTGGCCGAGTCGGTACGTCACCTGGAGTCCTCGTCCTCCGCCTACGAGCACGCCCTCGCCCGCTTCGAGTACGGCAGGGCGATCCGCTCCCCGAGGGAACTCACCCGGGCACAGAAACTCGCCACGGCCTGCGGCGCCGAGACACTGGCGACCCGCGCCAGGCAGGCACGGGCGTCGATCCGGCCCTCGGAGTGCAGGTTCAAATCCTGTCGTCCCGACTGGAGACAGTCGCAGATCAGGGCCGGTTTCGGAGCAATCCGAAACCGGCCCTTGATCATTCTTGGGGACCAGTCGGGCGAGTGTCCGTCCTGCCGCCGCCCGCCCGATTGCCCCGTTCGTCCATCCGGCTCAGGCTGGAGCTATGACTACTTCTCCGTCTGCCGCTGCCACGCACCGGGGCTGGGCCGTGAGAACACCGGGGCCTGTCGCTACCAGACCGTTGGAGCGGGTCCGGCGGGAGACGGCGGCACCTGGCCCGGGGGAGCTGCTGCTGCGTGTGGAGGCGTGCGGTGTGTGCCGTACGGATCTGCACCTGGCCGAGGGGGACCTCGTACCGCACCGCCCGTCCACGATTCCCGGCCATGAGATCGTCGGCCGGGTCGAGGCCGTTGGTGAAGGGGTGAGCCTGTTTTGCACCGGTGACAGAGCAGGCGGGGCGTGGCTGCGCGGGACGTGCGGGAGCTGTCGGTACTGCCGGGCCGGCCGGGAGAATCTCTGCCCGAGGTCCACCTACACGGGGTGGGACGCGGACGGCGGCTTCTCGGAGACGGCACTGGTTCCGGAAGCGTTCGCCTACCGGTTGCCGGACGACCAGGATCCGGCGCTGCTCGCGCCTCTCCTCTGCGCCGGCATCATCGGCTACCGGTCGCTTCGACGCAGCATGCTGCCTCCGGGCGGGCGGCTGGGCATCTACGGTTTCGGCGCCTCGGCCCATCTGGCCGCTCAGGCAGCACTCGCGGAGGGCGCCACGGTCCATGTGCTCACACGGTCGGCCCGTGCGCGTGAACTCGCCCTGGAACTTGGCGTGGCGTCGGCCGGCGGGGCGTACGACAGACCGCCCGAACTGCTGGACTCGGCGATCCTCTTCGCTCCGGTGGGGGATCTGGTGCCGGTGGCACTGGAGTCCCTGGACCGGTCGGGGACGCTCGCCGTGGCCGGCATTCACCTCTCCGACATTCCGGTCCTGAACTACCAGCGCCACCTTTTTCAGGAACGGAATCTGCGCAGTGTCACCTCCAACACCCGTCAGGACGGACGGGACTTCCTGGCATTGGCTGAACGCGTCGGCATCCGTGTCGTGGCGAGCCGTTATCCGATGGATCACGCCGACCGGGCGCTCGCCGACCTGGCCGCCGACAAGGTGAACGGGGCCGCCGTGCTCGTACCCGGGTGATGTCCGCCCGCTGTCCGCCCGCGCCCACCTGCTCGGATGCGGAGCGGAAGGCGTACGAGGACAAGCGCAAGAAGGACGGTGACTGGGACAAGTGCGTGGCCCAGTGGGCCGTCGGAACCGCGATCACCGGAGCCTTCGCAGGCGCCTTCGCCGGTGGAGTCGGAGCGCTCCCCGGTGGCCTCATCGGATGGGCCGGCGGAGCCACCGCCGGCATGGTCGTGTGCAGCTTCTGACCCACGCCACCTGAACCGATCGCGCCCCTTGCCTCGTTGACCGGGCCGGGGGCTGCTGGGCTCGGCAGAGACCCGGCGCCGCAGCGGGGCGGGCCTGCTGCTGTGCTGCCGGCCGGAGCCGGACGCGTCCGGTCAGCGGGGCGTAGTGGGGCGGCTCGTCTGGCCGGCGTGCGCTTCGCGTCGGTCCCGCTCATGGCGTGGCGCCGGGGCGGCGGCCGGTACGCCGACCCGGGCTTCGTACGCCCCGCTTGGTTCCCGTGGCTGTTTCACAACCATGCAGGGCGTCGCTTACAGCTCCCCGCGCAGCGACGCGAACGTCTTCACGCTGATCTTTGGCTGGGGCATGTTCATCTACGCAGGGATGGTCGCTCCGTTCTTCCTGGGGAACGCGCTGGGGGGTATCGACGACGGTCGGGCCGCGCCCGGTGTCAGCGGCGCAGCGCCCGAGACCACTGCGGTCGGCCTCGTCCATCCGCCGGCGACCGAGGCATCCGCTCGCGCCGAACATGCAGACCGTCCGGCGTCAGGCGAGTGCACGCGATCCGGATACGGTACGGGGCTCTCCCCGCGCCCAGCGGAGGCCGGAAGCCCTGCTGCTACGAAGCCCGGCTGGACGGTGCGCCATATCCTGGGGATGCCTTCACAGATCAGGAGCACAGTGCGTGGGCCGACGCCTTCGCCGAGGAGGTTACGGAGCGCCTGCCCGGGTGTGGGTGTGCAGGTCGGTATGGACCGTGGCCCATACCTCGTCCTGTTCTGGATCCGCGTTCCGGAGAGCGAACGAGGCAGAGGGTTCGGCATACGCGCCATGCAGCACCTCATCGCAGCGGCCGATCGCCGTGGCGTACGCCGATCAGGCTCAGCCCCAGTGGCAAGCTCGGTGGGGACGTCGACCGGCTGCATGCGTTCTACCCGCGCCTGGGTTTCTTCGACAGCACCAGGCGCGGCGAGTTCAACGCCAGCAGTCAGAGATCACCCCTTGGTCGACTCGACGCGGGCTACCGGCCCTTGCGTGGCGGCGGGATCCTCGGCAGGAGCTCCCACAAGGGGCGCCCGCCGCTGGCCCAGGTGGCGAGGGTGCGCCGGTCGGCGAGGTGCATGTGCAACTGCGTGGCGAGGGGTTGGCAGCGGGTGGAGAAGCGGCCGTTCGTGACGACCAGGACGATGTCGGCGCCGTAGAGCTGGCGGGCGGTGCCGTTGACGCGTTGGAGGTCGGGGGTGCCGACGGCCGAGCCGCGGTCGCCGTCGCGGCGGTGTTTGCACTGGATGACCCAGGCGCGGCCGAGGGGGTCGGTGGCCAGGACGTCGGCGCCGTTGTCGCCGGCCCCGCCGATCTGGCGGGCGTCGGTGCACCCGTCGCGGAGCATCAGATCGCGGATCGCGTACTCGAAGTCGCGGTGGTGCAGGGCATCCAGCTGCGGGAGCCCGTAGCGCAGGGTCTGCTGCCGGACACGGTCCCATGTCTGCTGCTGGCGATACCGGTGGACCCACACCGTCCCGCCCACGGTAGCGAGTGCTGCGAGGACGACCAGCGCCCACCAGTTCACCAGCAGCCAGGAGATCACCGCCCACACCAGCGCGAGGCCCGCGAGGGCACCGAATCCGAGCAGGAGCAGCTGGGTGTCGCGCTGCCGCTGCCGGCGCGAGCGGCGACGGCGCGCCGGTGCGCCGCGGCGTGCGGGACGACGTGCTGCGGTCCTGCGGCGGGGTGGTGGGCGGCGGTTGGCCATCGGGTGGGCTCCGGATTCAGCGGGAGGAGTCGGTGACGCCGGAGGCGGGCTGGCCCAGGAAGTCACCGATGCCCTGGCCCAGTGGGGTCGGGGCGATGACGATGCCGAGCGCGAGCACGATGATCACGGTCAGCTTCTCGTCGTTCCGGCTTCGGGCCTCGGTGCGCCGGCGCAGCCGCAGCAGCACGATGACGGCGAGCAGCACTCCCACGTTGATTGTCAGCACGTTCCTCCACCCCCGGTCACCCTCGGCCTCGTTCCGACTTCTCTGTGTACCCATCTCCCTCGTTCCGCGCCTTGCAGTCACTGGATGATGACGTAAAGAGATCGCTTGGCTGAATCGGCACAGCAAAGCGCAGGCAGCGCGTAGGACGGTTACAAGGAGACCGATGTACGACCGCGGCCGGCTCCCTCCGGCCTTGTCCTCAGATGCCGGGCCGGCCTTCCTGCCGGGTGATCCATTCCCTGCGCACAGCGGCGGACGGCGTCCCGGTCGCAGTCGGTACACCCCCCTTCCAGCGGGGCGGGGATGCCGCCCGTCATGCTGTTCCCGTACTGCCGGTCGTGGCGGGCGAGTTCACCGGCGACGTCGGAGGCATCGGTGCGCAGCTCCACGTCCCTGGGAAGGGGGTGCTGGTCTCCTGGCAGGGGCGGGGCAGGGAACTGCCGTGACCGTGGCACAGGGCGAGCGCGTCCAGGACGACCGCCGCCTCCAGGAGGTCGTTGCGGCACTCCATGGCGATGCCGGCGATCTCGGTGTCGACCACGCCTTGGCGGCGAACGCCGTACGCGGCCGTTACGCCCTGACGGGCCATCACGTGCGGGTACGAGGATCACCATGCCGTCGATCCTGGCACGTCACCGTGAGGGGCGTGGCCCTTGCGGGGGAAACAGTGCGGTCGCTGGGTGGGTGCGGCCTTCCCGGACGTCGGTGCCAGGGCTCCCAGCTCACAGGCTCCCGCCCGCACGTACTTACCTGCGGAAACGGCATGTGGGTTCACAGGCATCCTCAGGCAGATACGACGTTGATGCCGTGTGCACGGGCCCACTTCATCATGGCGTTGCGCAGCGGGGTTCCCCACCCGGCTTGGCGGAGTTCGCCTGCGGGCGTGATGGGGGGCGCTTCCGCGATGCCGAATGCCTGGACGATCTCGTCCGCCAGTCGTGAGGTGGCCTGTACGAGGGCCGGCCCCTCGATCGCAAGGTCGTCCAGGAGGGCGACGACTTCGGCATCGGCGTAGGCGCAGCTCTGGGTGCTGAGCGGTACCTCGTCGGCTCCGTGGTCGATGATCAGAGGCAGTGGGTTCGCCTGCACGCGCGGGTCAGCCGGGTGCCAAGGCGACGACTGAACGAGCGCCGCTCTGATCAGCGCAGTGCCTGTTGCGCCCGCTCGGTCGCGAGCGTGTAGCGCCAGGATGTTGAGGGCCGACATCAGCAACCACACCACCAAGTCCGGCGGAAGCCAGGTGACCGTCTCGACGCCGACGCCTCTGGTCCGCAGTGGCACCCGTTGGGCAAAGGTCCCGGACCCGTCCCGGTGCAGCTCACAATGAGAGTGTGACGTGTCGTCCGGATGGCCGTCCGTTGCGATCAGCCGCCGAGACCCCACGCGAATCGTGGTGAATGCATCCTCTTTCTGGATCAGCAGGCTGATGCTCTGCAACTCCGTGCGATACCGGCCGAAGGACTCATGGTTCATCACCATCTCGCCGGGGATCTCGGGGGTAAGCGCGACGATCAGATGAGGGTGCCCATTCAGCGGCAACGCGGAGAGCAGTTCGCGCTCTACTGTTTCCAGGCGTGCCGAGCGGTCCGCGCCGGCGGCGAAGCGCCGCTGGTAAGCGGTGGCGACGTCGGTCTCGCTGAGCCAGTCGGTCTTACTGGCCGCGCGCCGCGGGTACCGCAGCGCCTTCTGCGTCGGCATGGTCGGCGGGGCGGTCACCGCGTGCGGGCTGTGCGGACTGCGCGGGACCGCGATGAGAAGCAGGCCGCGCCCGCCGGCCTCAGGACGGGGATTGGGCACCGCCCGCATGTCAAACCGGACCGGTGGCGCGGTGTTGGCCGCCACCACCTGCTGCAGGTGACGCCGCAGTTGGTCGGAGACGTCCGTGTCCATCACCTTCGAGGGGACCCCCCGCGCCTCAGCCATGCCGACAATCAGGACCCCGCCGATGTGGTTGGCGAATGCCGCCAGGTCCTTTGCGAACTCTCCCTTCTTCTTGTCGTCGTCGGCCGTCAACTCCCTCTTGTAGTCCAGGTCCTCGGCTTCAGCAGCCTCCGGGTTGTCCACCAGGGCCGCCAGCTGGGCATAGGAGACAGAGCCCAACGGGCTGCCGAAGAGCGCCTCCAGGCGCCGCGAGCGGTACAACATGCCCGGGACGGTAGCCGAACATGCCGCCGGCCACGCCCGAAACGGCGGATGGCAGGCAGTGAGTGGCGCGGTCGACTCCGGCCAGGAGGCCGGGGACGGGCATCTTGTGTGGACGGACAGCCGGTCGACGTCTGTCAGCGAACACCCGGCAGGTCCGGACTGTTTGCGGCTGACCAGAGCCTGACTCAGGCCGAGTCCGGCGGCGAGGTCGGCATGCCTGATGCGGAGCACGCATGTGTCAGGTACAGAAGAGGCCACTCTGCGGCTCACGTCGCCGCCTTGACGCGCCTGACCGGCGAGCGCCAGCGACAAGGGCAGGAGCTCCGGCCGGCGAGGTCACACGGCCGCTTCGGCGTGGGCGTCTGGTGTTGGGCAGGTCGACGAAGCGGTGGTACTCGGGCTCGAAGCGCACGGTGCCGGACCAGCCGTGGGCGGCGATGAGGTCGACTTCACCGCGTCGTTGCGGGACTGTTCCGTCGCGGTCGGGTCGGTGCAGGATCACCGGCCTCGGAGCAACATGCCTGCTCAGGAGGCCAGTCCATAGCCTACGAACTCGTTCCGCTTCCCGCCTCGACCAGGTGACCTGCGACTTCTCGCCCGTCTGCTGCAATTCCCGAGGGTTAATGGCCGAACCGTGGTCGTCGTCCAATCATGGCCAAGCAACTTCTGCACCTCCCACAGCGACATCCCCGCCTCGTAGCGGTGCGTGGCACAAGCGTGCCTTCAGCAGTTGCGGAAAGATCCGCTCGACCGCCCGACAGGTGAGCCGCCGAGGCCCGCACCAGCGCCTTCCGTAGCGTCGATGTCGTCACCGCTGGCCCCACCGGACTCGGCCCTGCTGGAAGGTGACCGGGGTCTCCGAGAGGTTGACCCGCAGGAGCTGGCCATCCGGATACAGCGCGTCCCGGGCGGCGGAGGCGTTCGGCCATGACGGTCAGGTCGTCGCGGACGCGGCGGCAGGTCTCCTCCTCGGGAAGTGCCGGCAGACCTGCTCGGCGGACGCCGTCCTGGGCGCTCTGGACAGGCTTGGCCGTCTGCTCGCCGGGTGCCTCCACCACGGTGAGGAGGGAGGCGTAGAAGAGCGTGACGACCCGGCGACGGCGTCTCCGCTCATGGCCATCCGTTCGAACCGGTCGCGGGCCAGGTGCTGGAGCAGCGCCTTCTTCCGGTGGCGTCCTTGACAGGGGGCGACGGTGTCGGCCCAGTCGCCGTGAGGGCTCGACGCCCTTGCGGGCAATATGGTGCCCGGTGCCCGGTGCCCGGTGCCCCGATGAGACAGTCATTGCCCTTGTGAGTCTGCCGTCCGGTGGGAGGTGATTCCCAACCGGACTGCATTCAGCATGACTTGATGGAACATCAGCCCGCCCGTAGTGGTCGATCGGCAGGGGCATTTGCCGTGGAGCGGCTTCCCGGACGGCAGGTAGACCAGCGGTCTCACCTTGGGAATGCTGGGGCTGTCGCCCTGTGCGGATTCCTCTGATTTCTGTTCGGGAGCCCGGATGTATCTGCGGCCAAGGAGAGGTCCGGGCGGCATCGGAGATATCGCGAAGTTCAACGTACCGGCCCCGTCGAGCTCTTCCGATCTTGCCCGGATCGGGTGGCGGCAGGGCCGTGTCGCAGGAAGCTCCTTGCCCGTTGCGCCAATGTCAACATCCGCTACGGGGCAAGGAGCTTCGTGGTCACGTATCGTGCCACCCTCGCCCTGCCTGATGCCCTCTTTCCTGGGTGGAGGGCCTCATCGAGACCCGAAGGTGTGAACGCGGCGGCCCCTGACGGAAGCTGACCTTCTTCTGCCACGCCGTAATGGTGCTGGTCCATCTCACCGAGAGCGATACGTTTGCCCAGCTCGCGGCCCGGTTCGGCGTATTGACTGACACCGCTGACGCTACGTCAACGGAGGCATCGTTGTTCTGGCGCCCGCCTGTGCACCGGACCTCGCCCACACCCCGCACCCCACACCAGGCACCCCGCACCCCGCAGGCGGCGAGCACGGCGGCGGCGACCTCGCTGACGCGAGCTCGGTCGGCGGCGGCGTCCGGCCCGTGCCTCGCGGCCTCAGGGGTGGAGCGACGCCGCGAGTTGGGTGCCCCACGCCTCGGCGCGCGCCTCTTCGTCGGCGATCAGGGGGCCCGCCATGCCGCTCACGCGGAAACTCTCCCCGCGCTCGGCCAGCCGGAAGCCGCGCTTCTTCAGGGCCTTGTACGCGGACTTGGAGGCGGATCCCAGTGTGAAGCGCATTTCGAGTGAGGTGTCGAACGTCACCGCGCGCAGATCCGCCCGAGGGGCGAGCTGGGCGATCCACTCCTGGACGCCCCCGCCGCCCTGCTCGGTCGCGCCCTTGGCGGCGGCCTGCTCGCGGGTCCGCTCCTTGGGGAGCGAGTAGTCGTGCGTGGGCGCGCCGACCAGTAACAGGGTGACGTCCGAGTCGAGTTCGCGAGGTGCCTCGCCCGGCCGGGTCAGGGTGACGGCCTGTGGACCCAGGGCCTTCGTGAGGCCGGACGCGATGCTCCGGGCGACGACGCGGGTGTTGCCGAAGTAGGACTCGGCGACGATCAGAACACTCATGGGCGAACCTCTTTCCTGCCGCTGTGTGGCGCCCCTGCCCAGGGCCCGAGTTTTACATCGTAAATCTCGGTGGACCGATGCTATGTTTACGCCGTAAAACTCGTCAACCCGGCAGGGGAGTCCATGGTCGTCAGCCGGGCCCGCGGGCAGCACGCAGGGCTCTCCCGGGACGCCATCCTGGAGGCCGCCGTGCGCCTGGTGGACCGGCAGGGGCTGGCGGCCCTGTCGATGCGGCAGTTGGGCGCCGAGCTCGGTGTGGAGGCGATGGCCCTCTACCACCACATCCCGAACAAGAGCGCACTGCTGGACGGGATGGTCGAACGCGTCGTCGCCGAGGCGTCGCCGCCCGACTTCGACGGTTCCTCCTGGTCCGAAGGGCTCCGCGACTACGCGCGCTCGCTCCTGAGGGCGCTCGAAGCCCACCCCGACCTGGTGCCCCTGTTCATGTCCCGGCCCGCCATGACCCCGCGCAACCTGCGGGCCATGGAAGCCATGCTGGGTGCGCTGTGCGCGGCCGGGTTCGAGCCCCGGCGGGCGCTCGACGTGGTGTACTCCCTCACCGGCTTCGTCCTGGGCCATGTCGCCGTCCAGAGGCAGATCGAGGAGGCCGGTCCCGACGGCGGGGCCGACAGCGCGGCACGGCTGTCCGGCGTCCCCGCCGACGTCCACCCGCTGCTCTCCCGGGCCGCCCGGGACGACCGGCCGTCCGGTACGGCATCGCGGTTCGACTTCGCCCTCGACGCGCTGCTCGCCGGGTTCGACGCCGCCCGGGGCGTCTGAGCAGCCTGGTACCGCGACCGCGTCGGGGGTCTTCCCTCTGCCGTGCGCTCGTCCGCGTGTCTGCCTGCCCGCGTGCGTACCGGTTCCGGATCTCCCTGGTGCGGACGTGCGCGCGTGGGGCGGTGAGTGGGGCGGCCTCACGGGCGGGCGGCGGAAGAGAGCCGGTGCACATGTCTTCTCCTGGTCCGTGGGGCGCTGTTACATTCCGGAAAACAAGAATTCATTTCAGTCTGTGACTGGAGGCCCCATGACGGTTGTCGATGGTGTTCCCGCCGTGCACGCGCCGGCCCGTCGAGAGTTGCCACCGTCGATGGTCGAGCGGGTGACGTTGATCATGGATGTGTTCGAGGGGCGGTCGTCCCGGCTCTCCCTGGAGGAGGTGTCCCGGTGCACGCGCCTGCCGCGCTCCACCGCGCACCGCATACTCGACCAGCTCGTACGGCTGGGCTGGCTCGAACACACCGCTCTCGGGTACGGACTCGGGCGCCGTGCCCTCGGGTTCGGCGGAGGGGACGGGGCGCACAGCAGGATCCGCGAGGCCGCCGCCGCCCGTCTGCACCAGTTGCAGATCAGGACCGGCATGGTCGTACACCTGGCCGTTCTGGACGGGGCGGAGGTCCACTACCTCGACAAGGCCGGCGGGCGCTTCGCCGCCGCCGTGCCCTCGCGGGTCGGCGGCCGGGCACCGGCCCACTCGACGGCCCTGGGCAAGGCCATGCTGGCCTGGCTCGACCCGGAGGACGTGGAGACCCGGGCCGGCGGCTCCATCACCCGGCTGACCCCGCGCACGATCGCCGACCTCAGCACCCTGCACCAGGAACTCAACCGCATCCGGCGCCGCCACGGCCTCGCCTTCGAACGCGGTGAGTGCTTTCCCGACATCGCGTGCGTCGCCACCGCGGTCCGTGGTCCCGAGGGACCCGTCGCCGCGATCTCCCTGGTGGGTGACGCCTGGTCCCCGCTGGAGAAGGTCGCCCCGCTGGTGGTGGACGCCGCCCGGCAGGTCTCCCTGGAACTGTTTCCCGGACAGGAGGAAAGGCGGGCCAAGGCGTCGCGCCGGGCGGGCCCCGCCCCGGAGGAGACGTGGTCCGCGCAGACCATGGACCGGCTGCTCGCCGTCGGCCAGTACGGGGACTGGCAGTAGACCGGGACCGGCACCAGGAGCCACCTGTACGGGACGGGCACCTGGCGCCACCCGTGCACGACCGTCACCAGGCGCCCCGCCCGTAACGGACCGACACCCGGCGCCACCCGCACGGGTGGCGGGCGCGGGACGGTGGCCCCGGGCGGGCACGGCTCAGCCCCAGTGGTCGCCCCAGCCCCACGGGTCGGGCGCCGGGGCGGCCGGCCGGCGGTCCACACCGAAGCCCCCGCGGAAGAAGAGCATCGGCTCCCGGTCGCTCACCGTCTCCAGGGCGAGGACCCGGCCCAGCACCACGTCGTGGTCACCCGCGCCGTGCACGTCGTACACATCGGCGTGCACGCGGGTCAGTACGCCCGGCAGCGACGGCGTACCCCACCGGGACAACTCCCAGCGCAGATCCTCGTACTTGCGGCCCTTGCCGGAGCCGAAGCGGGCGCAGAGATCCGTCTGCTCCGCGGCCAGCACGTTCACCGTGAACCGTCCCGACTCCCTGATCCTCGGCCACGCGCGCCCCCGGTGATCGGCGCAGAACAGGACGAGCGCCGGGTCCAGGGAGACGGAGGCGAAGGACTGGCAGGCGAAGCCGACCGGATCGCCGTCCCGGCCGACCCCCGTCACCACGGTGACCCCGGACGCGAAGGTCCCCATGGCGCGCCGCATGTGCGGGGGCGTCGGGGCGGTCTCCTCAACGGCCTCCGGCGCGGACAGCGACTCTGCGGTCATCGGTTTCACCTCGACGGGGACGGTGCGGTGGTATGCCCGGGACCGGGCAGGGGCCGAAGGTAGGACACCGGCCGGCCGCCCGGGGCGCGCCGTTCCCGATGAGTGGAACGGTGCCGGGGCGCGGGGCGGCGGCCCGCACCCGTACCCCCGCGAACGCGCCTGTCCCGGTGACCGAGACACCCGCCGCGGGCTCCGGACGGCCGTGGCTACCGTCCTGGAACCGAGCGAGCGGGGCCCGGGGCCACCCCGCCGCCGGACCGCCGGACACCAGATCCACGGACCACCGAGTTCAATCGAGGGCAGGGATGATGACGGAGCTGACCCACGCCTCCACACGGCGTGAACTCCCGACCGAACAGGGCGTACTGCGCTACCACGAGGCCGGCGACGGACCTCCCCTGCTGCTGTTGCACGGATCCGGCCCCGGCGTCACGGGCTGGCGCAACTACCGTGACAACCTCGCCACGTTCGCCGCCCACTTCCGCTGTCTCGTCCTGGAGTTCCCGGGGTTCGGAGTCAGCGACCCCGCCGACGGCCACCCCATGGTCACCGCCGGCTCGGCCGTGACCCGCTTCCTGGACGGACTCGGGCTGCGCCAGGTGGACGTCATCGGCAACTCGATGGGCGGCATCGTCGGCACCCGGTTCGCGCTCGCCCACCCCGACCGGGTCCGCCGGCTCGTGACGATCGGCGGCATCGGCACGAACCTGTTCAGCCCCGGCCCCGGCGAAGGCATCAACCTGCTCACCGAGTTCACCGACGCCCCCTCACGCGAAAAGCTGGTGCGCTGGCTGAACTCCATGGTCCACGACCGGTCCCTGGTGACCGAGGAACTGATCGAGGAGAGGTGGGAGCAGGCCACCGACCCGGACACCCTCGCCGCCGCCCGCCGGATGTACGGCAGCGAGGCCTTCGCCGCCCGTACCGCCGCCGCGGCCGCCTCCGACGAGGCACCGTACTGGGCGACGCTGCACCGCCTCCGGGCGAAGACGCTGCTCACCTGGGGGCGCGACGACCGGGTCAGCCCCCTCGACATGTCGATCCTGCCGATGCGCACCATCCCGGACGCGGAACTGCACGTCTTCCCCGACTGCGGGCACTGGGTGATGATCGAGCGGAAGGCCGCCTGGGAGAGCGCGGTCCTCGCCTTCCTCACCCGCCGGGACGCGGCGTGAGCGCCGGCGCCCAGGAGACCTGGGACGAGGAGTTCGACTTCGTCGTCGTCGGCAGCGGCGGTGGCGGGATGACCGCCGCGCTGACCGCGGCCGACAGCGGTCTGTCCGCCCTCGTGGTCGAGAAGGGGGCGAAGTACGGCGGCACCACCGCCATCTCCGGCGGCGGCATCTGGATCCCCAACAACCCCACCCTGCGGGCCGCGGGCCACGACGACAGCCCCGCCTCCGTCCGCCGCTACCTCGACCGGCTCACCGAGGGCCGGGTGCCGGACGCCCGGCTGGACGCGTACATCGCCCAGGGGCCGGCAGCGATGGAACTGCTCGGCCGGAGCCGGTGGATGCGGTTCTTCTGGGTCAAGGGCTACGCCGACTACCACCCCGAGTACGACGGTGGACGCCCGCTCGGCCGCTCGGTCGAGGCGCTGCCCTTCGACACCCGCGAGCTGGGCGAGGACGAGAAGTACCAGCGGCCCAACAGCCTCAAGGGCCCGCTCGGACTGTGGATCACCGCGAAGGACTACCGGGACCTCGCCATGGTCAAGCGGACCTGGCGCGGACGCTGGGCCTCGGTCGTCGCCGCCTGGCGGGTCTTTTCCAACACGGTCCGCCGCCGCCACATGGCGACCGGCGGACGCGCCCTGGTGGCGCGGATGCGCATGGCGCTGAAGGACGCCGGGACACCCCTGTGGCTGCGCAGCCCGATGACCGGACTCGTCGTCGGCGCCGACGGCACCGTGAGCGGCGTCACCGTGGAGCGGGACGGCCGCACCGTCCGCGTCCGCGCCCGGCACGGGGTGCTCCTGGCGACCGGCGGCTTCGACCACAACCAGGAGATGCGCGAGAAGTATCTGCCGAAGGGCGGCCGGGGCAACCACAGTGCCGGGGCCGTCGAGAACGTCGGCGACGGCATCACCGCCGGTCAAGCGCTCGGCGCCGCCCTCGACTTCATGGACGACGCCTGGTGGATGCCGTCCGTGCGCCACCCCGCCGGACCGGTGATCCCGCTGGTCTCCGAGCGGTGCATCCCGCCCTCGGTGATCGTCTCCGGGAACGGCAGGCGCTTCACCAACGAGTCGTCGCCCTACGTCAACTTCGTCCACGACCAGCTCGACGGCGGCCACGTCCCGGCGTGGTTCGTGATGGACGCCAAGGCCCGCGCCCGCTACCCGTTCGCGCAGGTCCTCCCCGGAATGCCGTTCCCCGAGGGCTTCTACGAGAACGGCACCGTGCACCGGGCGGACAGCATCGGCGAACTCGCACGCGCCATCGGTGTCCCCGCCGACGCGCTCGGCGACACCGTACGACGGTTCAACGGGTTCGCCCGGACCGGCAAGGACACGGACTTCGGCCGGGGGGACAGCGCCTACGACCGCTACTACGGCGACCCGACCCTGAAGAACCCCAACCTCGACGTGATCGACAAGGCCCCCTTCTACGCCGTACGCATCGAGGTCGGCGACCTCGGCACCAAGGGCGGCCTCGTCTGCGACGAGCACAGCCGGGTGCTGCGCGAGGACGGCTCGGTCATCGCCGGCCTGTACGCGACGGGCAACACCTCCGCCTCCGTGATGGGCGGCGAGTACGCCGGACCGGGCGCCACCATCGGCCCCTCCATCGTCTTCGGCCACATCGCCGCCCGGCACGCCGCCACGGCCCGTACGGACCCGGGGGACCGGGCATGACGCGCCCGCTGACCGTACGCGTCGTCAAAGTGATCCGGGAGACGGACGACGCGCACTCGCTGGTCCTGGAGCCCGTCGAGGCGGACCGGACCCGGTTCACCTACCGGCCGGGGCAGTTCCTCACCGTCCGGGTGCCCTCCGAACGCCCCGGCGGAGCCGCCCGCTGCTACTCGCTGTGCAGTTCCCCGGCGCGCGACGAGCATCTGAAGGTCACCGTCAAACGCGTCCGAGGGGGTTACGCCTCCCACTGGATCTGCGACCACGTGACCGAGGGCGACACCCTGGAAGTGCTGCGGCCCGCCGGCACGTTCACCCCCGCCTCACTGGACGGCGACTTCCTGCTCCTGGCCGCGGGCAGCGGCATCACCCCGGTGATGTCGATCCTCGCCTCCGCCCTGCACGCCGGGACCGGGGCGATCACCCTCCTCTACGCCAACCGGGACGAACAGTCGGTGATCTTCCGCGACGAACTTGCCTCCCTGGCACGGGAGTACGCCGGACGGCTGACCGTCGTGCACTGGCTGGAGTCGGTCCAGGACCGGCCCACCGGAGCCGGGCTGCGGGCCCTTCTGGCGCCGTACACAGCCCGGGACGCCTTCGTCTGCGGGCCCGGCCCCTTCATGGACCTCGCCACCGGCGCGCTCACCGCTCTGGGCATGCCTCCGGACCGGATCACCGTGGAGCGCTTCACCTCGCTGACCGGCGACCCGTTCGCCGAGCGCGAGCCCGCGCCGGAGCCGGGGTCCGGAACCGCCGGGCCGGTCAGCACCGTCGAGGTGCGGCTGGACGGGGTGAGCCGCACCGTCGACTGGCCGCGGGACGCGCCGCTGCTCGACGCGTTGCTCGCCGCCGGGGTGGACGCCCCGTACTCCTGCCGGGAAGGGGCCTGCAGTGCCTGCGCCTGCGTGCTCACCGAGGGCGAGGTGGACATGGAGCGCAACGAGGTGCTCGACGCCCAGGACCTCGCCGACGGCCTGATCCTCGCCTGCCAGGCGCGGCCGCTCAGCGAGCGCGTGAAGGTCACCTACGACGGCTGACCAGCCCCTGGGGAGCCGTCTGTGACGGCACGTCAGCCGCCTGGGTGTCACCTGTGACGGCTGATCAGCCGCCCCGAGGCTCACCCACGACGGCTGGCCGGCCACCTGAAGTCACCCACGACGGCTGACCCGTTCCTCCCGCACCCGTTTCCCCGTACCCACTCGACCCGGATGAGGTTCGAACCGTGACCAAGGCGACCGCCGCGATCGTCGGATCCGGCAACATCGGCACCGACCTGATGTACAAGCTCCTGCGCTCCCAGGCCATCGAACCACGCTGGATGATCGGCATCGACGAGCAGAGCCCCGGCCTCAAGCGCGCCGCCGACCACGGCCTGCTCACGAGCGCCGACGGTGTCGAAGCCCTGCTGGCCGGCGACGAGCGGCCGGACCTGGTCTTCGAGGCCACCTCCGCCTCCGTCCACCGGGCCAACGCCCCCGAGTACGCCCGGCTCGGCATCCAGACCATCGACCTGACGCCCGCCGCGATCGGCCCGGCCGTCGTGCCCGCCGTCAACCTCGGCGACCACCTCGACGCGCCGAACGTCTCCCTCATCACCTGCGGGGGACAGGCCACCATCCCGGTCGTGCACGCGGTCTCGCAGGTCACCGAGGTGCCCTACGCGGAGATCGTCGCCAGCGTCGCCTCACCGTCCGCGGGGCCCGGAACCCGCGCCAACATCGACGAGTTCACCCGCACGACCGGCCGGGGCATCGAGACGATCGGCGGCGCCGCCCGGGGCAAGGCCATCATCATCCTCAACCCGGCCGAGCCGCCGATGCTGATGCAGGACACCGTCTTCTGCGCCGTCCCCGCCGACGTCGACCGGGACGCGGTCACGGCCTCCGTCCACGAGACCGTCGCCCGTGTGGCCGCGTACGTCCCCGGCTACCGGCTGCGCACCGAACCGCAGTTCGACGGGCCGACCGCGGTCAGCGGCGGGCTCGCCCGGGTCGCGGTGTTCATCGAGGTGGAGGGCGCCGGCGACTTCCTGCCGCCGTACTCCGGGAACCTCGACATCATGACCGCCGCCGCCACCGAGGTCGGCGAGGGCTTCGCCCGGCGGATCACCGCCCGTCGCGCGGCCGTCTGACCCCCGTCACCGAGGAGTACACGAGTCATGCCCACGCCCTACAGCTCCGAGCTGGACATCCGCGTCACCGACTCGTCCCTGCGGGACGGATCGCACGCCAAGCAGCACCAGTTCACCGTCGACCACGTCACCTCCGTCGTCGCCGCCCTCGACGACGCCGGAGTCCCCGTCATCGAGGTCACCCACGGTGACGGCCTCGGCGGATCCTCCTTCAACTACGGCTTCAGCCACACCCCGGAACAGGAACTCATCAAGGCCGCGGTGAAGACCGCGCGCCGGGCGAAGATCGCCTTCCTGATGCTGCCCGGTCTCGGCCTTCAGGACGACATCCGCGAGGCCGCCGACAACGGTGCCGCGGTCTGCCGTATCGCCACCCACTGCACCGAGGCCGACATCTCCGTCCAGCACTTCGGGCTCGCCCGCGAACTCGGCCTGGAGACCGTCGGGTTCCTGATGATGTCGCACAGCCGGCCGCCGGAGGAGCTGGCCCGGCAGGCCCGGGTCATGGCCGACGCCGGCTGCCAGTGCGTGTACGTGGTCGACTCCGCGGGGGCCCTCGTCATGGAGCAGACGAGCGACCGCGTCGGGGCACTGGTCGCCGAGCTCGGCGACGACGCCCAGGTGGGCTTCCACGGTCACGAGAACCTGGGGCTGGGCGTCGCCAACTCCGTCCTCGCGGTCCGCGCGGGAGCCCGGCAGATCGACGGGTCGACCCGGCGCTTCGGCGCGGGCGCAGGCAACACGCCCGTCGAGGGATTCGCCGCCGTCGCCGAGAAGCTCGGCATCCGCACCGGCATCGACGTACTGAAGATCATCGACGCGGCCGAGGACGTCGTACGGCCCGTCATGGACGGCGAATGCCTCCTCGACCGGCTCTCCCTGACGATGGGGTACGCCGGTGTCTACTCCAGCTTCCTGAAGCACGCCGCCCGCCAGGCCGCCACCTACCAGGTGTCCGGCGCCGAGATCCTCATGGAGGCCGGCCGCCGCGAGCTCGTCGGCGGCCAGGAGGACCAGCTCATCGAGATCGCGGTCGCCCTCGCGGCGAGGGACCGGTCCGCCAGCACCCAGAACCCCGCCGGGAAGTGAGTGAAGCCATGTCCCATCCGGTACGCGAAGCGGTCGAAGCACACGCCGAGGAGATCCGCGCTCTCGGCCCGGCCAGCGAGGCGCTCGGCCGTCTCGACGACCGGGCCGCCACGATCCTGCGGGACGCCGGTGCGATCCGCATGCTCCAGCCCAAGGCGTACGGCGGCCTCGAACTGCACCCGCGCGAGTTCGCCGAGACCGTCATGAGGATCGCCTCCCTGGACGGGGCGACCGGCTGGGTCGCCGGGGTCGTCGGTGTCCACCCCTGGGAGATGGCGATGGCCGATCCCCGGGTCCAGGAGGAGGTCTGGGGCGAGGACCACGACACCTGGATCGCCTCCCCGTACGCGCCGATGGGCCTGCTGAGGCCCGTCGACGGCGGATACGTCTTCAACGGCCGCTGGCAGTTCTCCTCCGGCACCGACCACTGCCGGTGGATCTTCCTCGGCGGATTCCTCACCGACGCCGACGGCAGCCGGCTCAGCCCTCCGCGGTCCGTCCACGTCATCCTGCCCCGCGCCGACTACGAGATCGTGGACGATTCCTGGGACGTCGTAGGGCTGCGTGGCACCGGCAGCAAGGACGTCGTCGTCAAGGACGCCTTCGTGCCCGCCCACCGGGTGATCGAGTACGCCAAGGTGGTCGACGGCTCCCTCGCCGCCGAGTCCGGCCTGACCAACCCCGCCTACCGGCTGCCGTTCTCCGCCGCCTTCCCGCTCGGCATCACCGCCGCCGTCATCGGCATGTGCGAGGGCACCCTCGCACATCACCTCGCCTACCAGGCCGACCGTGTGCAGATCACCGGCCAGGCCGTGCGGGACGACCCGTACGTCCTGTACGCCGTCAGCGACGCCGCCGCCGAGATCGCCGCCTCCCGCTCGGCGCTCCTGGACAACATCAGCCAGATGTACGACATGGTCGCCGCCGGCCGGGAGATCACCTTCGAACGGCGCGCCGTCGGCCGGCGCACCCAGGCCGCCGCCGCCTGGCGGGCGGTCCGCGCGGTCGACGAGGTCGTGGCCCGCTCCGGCGGGAACGCCATGCGCATGGACAACCCGATCCAGCGGTTCTGGCGCGACGCGCACACCGGCCTGACCCATGCCATCCATGTGCCCGGGGCCGTCTTCCACGCCTCCGCCCTGACGGAGATCGGCGTGGAGCCGCCGCAGGGCCCGATGCGCTCGATGATCTGAGCCCGGACACCCGGACATCCGGAGACCCGGAACCACTGACGCCCGGAACCCCAGACACCACCCGGAACCACTGACGCCCGGAACCCCGACGTCCGGACGTAGCCGACCGGACCAGAGAGGAACACCGTCATGACACAGATCCGCGGACTCGGATATCTCCGGGTCCAGACCCGGGACATCTCCCGCTGGCGCGAACTCACCGTGGACGCACTCGGTTTCGCCGAAGGGACGGGACCCGACCCCGAGGGCCTCTATCTGCGCATGGACGAACGCCGGGCCCGCCTCGTCGTCCTGCCCGGTGACAGCGACACGGTGCTCTCGGTCGGCTGGGAGGTACGCGACCAGTTCGCGCTCGCCGCCGTGGGCCGCGCCGTCGAGGCGTCCGGCACGGTGGTGAAGGTGCTCGACCGGAAGGAGGCGGACGACCGGGGCGTCGAGGAGGCCATCACCTTCCTCGACCCGGCCGGAGTGCCCGTCGAGGTCTTCTTCGCACCGATCCTCGACCACAGCCCGGTCCTGACCGGGCTCGGCCAGCGGTTCGTCACCGGCGGTCAGGGCATGGGGCACGTCGTCCTGCCCACCACCGCCATGGACGACACGGTCGCCTTCTACACCGAGGTGCTCGGCTTCCTGCCGCGCGGGGGGATCAGGCTCGGTGGCCAGTCGCCCGACGCCCCGCCCCGCCGGGTCCGCTTCATGGGCGTCAACGAACGCCACCACAGCCTCGCCGTCTGCCCCGCCCCGCACGCCGGCGAACCCGGACTGGTGCACCTGATGGTGGAGGTGGACACCCTGGACGCGGTCGGCCGGGCCCTCGACAACGTCGGCGAGCGTGGCTTCTCGCTCTCCTCCACCCTGGGGCGGCACACCAACGACAAGATGGTCTCCTTCTACGTACGCGCGCCCGGTGGCTGGGACATCGAGTACGGCTGCGAGGGCATGCGGGTGGACGAACGGCACTACACCGCCGAGGAGATCACCGCCGACAGCTACTGGGGCCACGACTGGTCCGGGTCCGAACCGCTCGCCGCCTTCGCCCCGCCGGACAAGACAGGATGAGCCCCGCCGGACGGACCGGATGAGCTCCGCCGGGGCCCGTACCCCCGCAAGGACCCGCGCTCGCTCTGGCCCGCTCGCGGACCGTTCGCGGCCCTTCGCGGCGGCCGGCCCGAGGGGGGCCGGGCGGGCGGCGGCTGAACGCGGACGGTCCTGGGCCCCGGGCGGACCCAGGACCCAGGACCAGGACCAGGAGA
Source organism: Streptomyces halstedii (assembly GCA_000720535.1). Lineage (GTDB taxonomy): Bacteria > Actinomycetota > Actinomycetes > Streptomycetales > Streptomycetaceae > Streptomyces > Streptomyces halstedii. The sequence goes on along the minus strand of JOAZ01000003.1, from coordinate 320,900 downwards.
ACCCGACGGTCCGGACGGGCTCCGTCGTCAGGGGGGTGGAGCCACGTCCCCCGTCCCGTCCGCGAGGGGGAGCGCGCCCCGCAGCGCCGCCTCCCGGATCGTGTCGCGCAGCGCCCCGCACCCCTCGAAGGCACCGCCGGACGGGCCGCGTTCCGCGCACGCCGCCGTGGCCCGTCCGTCCCACTGCACGCTCGTCTGCTGCCAGCTGCTCTTGCGCACCAGGACCTGTGCCGCGCACCGCTCGCAGGCCAGAGGGCGCATCGGAGGGCCGTCGGCCAGCCGGTTGTCGAGACGCATCAGACCGGCCGGCCTTCGGCGGCGGCCTTGCGGGCGAGGTTCGCCTCGACCTCCTTCTGCCACGCCTCGACGGGACGCGTGGTGTCCAGCTCGAACTCGAAGCGGTCGGTCATCTCCGGTGTAACGTCGGCCACGTCCACGTAGAACTGCTCGTACCAGCGGCGTAGTTGGTAGACCGGCCCGTCCTCCTCGCAGAGCAGCGGATTGTCGATGCGCGACTTGTTCTTCCAGATCTCGATGTCCTGCTCGAAACCCAGCTTGATGAACTGCCCCATGCCCGCCGCGAGTTCCTCGGCCGCCTCACCGGACAGCGTGGGTGAGCGCTTGACGACGATGCCGTACTGGAGCACGAAGCGGTTCGCGTCCACGGGATAGTGACAGTTGATCAGGACCGACTGCACGTCACCGGTGTCGTAGTGGTAGGTGAGGTCGTCGATCATGAAGGACGGCCCGTGGTAGGAGGCCACCGAGTCGCTGCCGGAGGTCCTGGGCTTGCCGTCCTGCTCCTGGGGGCGGGCGTCGGGGCGGCCGGTGCCGCGCATGTACTGCGTGGCGGTGTGGCCCTCGAAGACGTTCTTGAAGTACGTCGGGAAGGAGTAGTGGACGTAGAAGAAGTGGGCCATGTCCACCACGTTGTCCACGACTTCGCGGCAGTTGGCGTCCACGACCGTCTCGTACCAGAGCCAGTCGGTCCACTCCTCGCTCGTCGCCCCCTCGATGCGGGGGATCGTCACGTCGGCGGGCGGGGGACCGCCCTCCGGGTCGTTCCAGACGAAGAGCATCCCGTCCTGGTCCAGCGTCGGCCAGGACGCCGTACGGGCCCGCAGCGGGACCCGCTTGGAGTACGGGATCTGCTTGCAGCGTCCGTCGCCGCCCCAGCGCCAGTCGTGGAACGGACACGCGACCTGGTCGCCCTTGACGGTGCCCTGGGAGAGGTCGCCGCCTATGTGCCGGCAGTAGGCGTCCAGCACGTTGAGGGTGCCGTCGCCCGCCTGGAACACCACGAGCTTCTGCCCGAAGGCCCGCACCGCGTGCGGTGCGCCGTCCTTGTACTTCTCCGCGAGGCCCAGGCAGTGCCAGCCGCGCGCGAAGCGGGTGGGTGCCGCACCGGCCTCGATGGCCCTGACCTCGTCGGGTGCTGACTCGACTGCGCTCACGTTGCTCTCATCCCCTCGTCAGGACGCGTGGTCTCACGGTCCGTGGACGGTAGGCCCGCGCGCCACCGCCCGGCCGGGGGAGTCCCACTGACCGGAACCGGTGCCCCGGGGCGCCGTCCGAGGGCGGTCCCGGTCGGTGGGACGGGGTGTGTTCCGTCCCGCCCGCCCCGGGTACGGTCCGCCGCCGCGGACCGGCTCGGCGGTCTCGGCGTTCTGCTGAACGTGGCGGGCATCCACCGCACCACCCCGGTCGAACGGCTCACGGCGGCCGACACGGAACTGCTCTTCCGGGGCAACGCGGTCGGCACGGCCCTGTTCTGCCGGGAGGCGCTGCCGCCGCTGCCGGACGGCTCCCGTGTCTCGTACTACTGGGGCGTCCGGGCCCCGTTCGGTACCGCGGAGCCGGAACAGATCGCCGGGGTGATCGCCTTCGCGGCCTCGCGGGACGCGGGGTACCTCTCGGGTGCCGAGATCCGGGCGGAGGGCGGGTCCCACATCTGACCGGTCCGGCGGGTTCCACATCTGACGGGTCCGGCGGTCCCGCATCTGACGGGTCCGGCGGATTCCGCGCCCCCTCCGGTGCCCTCTCCCGGCGGGGCGCGACCACTGAGCGGGACCGGCCCTTGCCCGTTTCCAGAACCAATTCTAGTTTTGCCGCCAGTGCCACCGCCGACCGCCCCACCAGGGGCCTCACCCTACGGAGAGCCATGACCGAGGCCGTCATCGTCGAAGCCGCGCGAACACCGGTCGGCCGGCGCCGGGGTGCCCTGTCCGGGCTCCACCCGGCGGAACTCCTCGGACTCGCCCAGAAGGGCCTCCTGGAGCGCGCCGGGATCGCCCCCGACACCGTGGACCAGGTCATCGGAGGCTGCGTCACCCAGGCCGGTGAACAGTCCAACAACGTCACCCGCAACGCCTGGCTGCACAGCGGGCTCCCGCACACCACCGCCTGCACCACCATCGACTGCGCCTGCGGATCCTCCCAGCAGGCCGTGCACCTGGTCGCCGGGCTGATCGCCTCCGGCGCCGTCGAGACCGGCATCGGCTGCGGCGTCGAATCGATGAGCCGGGTCTTCCTCGGCGCCGCCCTCGCCCCCGGCACCGGCTCCCCCGTACCGGAGAGCTGGACCCTGGACATGCCCGACCAGTTCACGGCCGCCGAACGCATCGCCCGCGACCGGGGCATCACCCGGGCCGGCGCGGACGCCCTCGGCCTCGCCTCCCAGCACAAGGCGGCCCGCGCCTGGGCCGAAGGACGCTTCGACCGGCAGATCATCGAGATCCAGGCCCCCGTCATGGGTCCCGACGGACCGACCGGCGAGACGGCCCTCGTCAGCCGCGACCAAGGGCTGCGCGAGACCAGCCCCGAAGCCCTGGCCGGCCTGCGTCCCGTCCTGCCCGACGGCATCCACACCGCCGGGAACTCCTCCCAGATCAGCGACGGCGCCGCCGCCGTCCTGCTGATGAGCCGGGAGCGCGCCGCCCGCGAGGGACTGCGCCCCCGCGCCCGGATCGTCGCCTCCGCCATGGTCGGCTCCGACCCCTACTACCACCTCGACGGACCCGTCGCCGCGACCGAACGGGTGCTCGGCAGAGCCGGGATGACCCTCGCCGACATCGACCTCGTCGAGATCAACGAGGCCTTCGCCTCCGTCGTCCTGTCCTGGGCGCGGGCGCACAAGGCCGACCTGGACAAGGTCAACGTCAACGGCGGCGCCATCGCGCTCGGCCACGCCGTCGGCTCCACCGGTGCCCGGCTCGTCACCCAGGCCCTGCACGAACTGGAGCGCACCGGCGGGTCCACCGCCCTGATCACCATGTGCGCGGGCGGTGCCCACGCCACCGCCACCGTCATCGAACGCATCTGAAGGGCGCCATGACCATCGGACTCACCCAGGAACACCGCGACCTGCGCGACGCCGTGCGCGCCTTCGCCGACCGGCACATCACCGAGGACACCCTGCGGGCGGCCGCCGACGCGGACAAGGAGACCCTCCCCGCCCACTGGGGCGGTCTCGCCGCACAGGGACTCCTCGGACTCCACCTCCCGGAGGAGGCGGGCGGCGCGGGGTACGGCCTCGTCGAACTCGCCGTCGTCACCGAGGAACTGGGCCGAGCGGTGGCCCCCGGGCCGTTCCTGCCGACGACGCTCGCCTCCGCGGTGCTGCACACCGCGGGACACCGCGGACACCTCGCCGCGCTCGCCGCGGGCACCGCCCTCGGCGCGGTCGGACTCGCCCCCGGCACCCTCACCCTGGACCGCGCCGACGACGGCACGGCCACGGTGACCGGGACCAGCGAACTCGTCGTCGGCGGGCACCTCGCGGACGTGTTCGTCCTTCCCGCCGACGACGACGGCCGCACCACCTGGCTGGTGCTGCCCCGCGCCGCCGTCGAGACCACCGACGTCCGCAGCCACGACCTCACCCGCCGCTCCTCCCACGTCACCGCCCGCTCGGTGCCCGTCCCGACCGCCGGCCTGCTGGACCTGGACCCGCGGACGCCCCTGGACCTCGCCGCGGTCCTGTTCGCCGCCGAAGCCTCCGGCCTCGCCGACCGCTGCGTGGCCACGGCCGCCGCCTACGCCCGTGTCAGGGAGCAGTTCGGCCGCCGTATCGGCCAGTTCCAGGGCGTCAAGCACCGCTGCGCCCGCATGCTCGCCCAGGCCGAGCAGGCCCGTGCCTGTGCCTGGGACGCCGCCCGCGCGGCCGGCCCGGACGGTGCCACGGACCCCCGGGAGGCCTCGCTGGCCGCCGCCGTCGCCGGAGCGGTCGGCGTGGACGCCGCGTTCGCGGTGGCGAAGGACTGCGTCCAGGTGCTCGGCGGCATCGGCTTCACCTGGGAGCACGACGCGCACCTCGCGCTGCGCCGCGCCCACACCCTCCGGATCACCCTCGGACCGGCCGGTGCCTGGCGCCGCCGCGTCGCCCGGCTCGCCCTGGACGGCACCCGCCGCACCCTCGGGGTCGAACTCCCGCCCGAGGCCGAGGCCGTACGCGAGCGGATCCGCGGCGAACTGCGGGAGGCGGCCGCCCTGGAGGGCACGGAACGCCGCACCCACCTCGCCGACCACGGCTACACCGCACCGCACCTGCCGGGCCCCTGGGGCAAGGGGGCCGACCCGGTGACCCAGCTCGTCATCGCCGAGGAACTGGGGGCGGCCGGCCTCACCCCCGTCGACATGGTCATCGGCGGCTGGGTGGTCCCCACGCTCATCGCCCACGGGGACTCCGCCCAGCGGGAGCGGTTCCTCGCGCCGAGCCTGCGCGGCGACCTCGTCTGGTGCCAGCTGTTCAGCGAACCGGGCGCCGGATCGGACCTGGCGGGCCTCAGCACCCGCGCGGTGAAGACGGACGGCGGCTGGCTGGTCACCGGGCAGAAGGTGTGGACCTCCATGGCCCACGACGCCCACTGGGGCGTCCTGCTCGCCCGCACCGACACCGCCGTACCCAAGCACCGGGGCATCTCCTACTTCCTCCTCGACATGACCAGCCCCGGCATCGAGATCCGGCCCCTGCGCCAGATCACCGGAGAGGCCGAGTTCAACGAGGTCTTCCTGGACGAGGTGTTCATCCCCGACGAACTGCTCGTCGCCGCCCCCGGTGACGGCTGGAAGCTCGCCCGTACGACCCTCGCCAACGAACGCGTCGCCCTCTCGCACGACTCGGTCGGCTCCGGTGCCGAGGCCCTGCTGGAGATCGCCGCCGCCCGCGGCGCCCTCGACGACGAGCGGCTCACCACCCTCGGCGGCCACCTCTGCGACGCCCAGACGGGTGCCGTGCTCGCCCTGCGCACCACCCTGCGGAGCGTCTCCGGGCAGCAGCCCGGCGCCGAGGCCTCCGTCGCCAAGCTGCTCGGGGTCGAACACCAGCAACGCGTCTGGGAGACCTGCGTGGAGTGGCAGGGGACCGCCGCGCTCACCGGCGAGGGCGCACGCCACGACGCCGTCTGGATGTTCCTCAACTCCCGTTGCCTGTCCATCGCCGGCGGCACCACGGAGGTCCAGCTGAACATCATCGGCGAACGCATGCTCGGCCTGCCCCGCGACCCCGAGCCCACCGAGAGAGGCTGACCATGCCCATCGACCGCGACAAGGCGCTGACCGCGGACCCGTCGGTCCGCGAGATCCGCTGGAGCACGCGCGACGTCCTGCTCTACCACCTGAGCCTGGGCGCCGGAGCCGACCCGGCCACCGGCCCCGAACTGCCCCTGACCTATGAGCGGGGCCTCACGGTGCTGCCCACCTTCGCCCTGGTGGCCGGCTCCGGGATCTCCTCGGGTGAGACGGCCGAACCCGGTCTCCACCTGCCCGGCATCGACGTCGACCTGCGCGCCCTCCTCCACGCCGGCCAGGGTCTCCGCGTCCACCGGCCCCTCCCGGCGTCCGGCACCGCCACGCTCCGCTCCCGCGTCGCCGGGGTCTGGGACAAGGGCAGGGCCGCCCTCGTCGTCCTGGAGTCCACGGCCACCGGACCCGACGGCCAGGCGCTGTGGACCACCACCACCCGCGTCTGGGCGCGTGGCGAGGGCGGCTTCAGCCAGGACCCCGGCCCGGAGGACGAGCGGGTGACCCCGCCGGACCGCCCCGCCGACACGGTCCTCACCTCCGTCACCGCACCCCAACAGGCCCTGTGGTACCGGCTCAACGGCGATCTGAACCCGCTGCACGCCGATCCGGCGTTCGCCCGCGCCGCCGGGTTCGACCGGCCGATCCTGCACGGGCTGGCTTCGTACGGCCTGGTCGGCAAGGCCCTCGTCGACGGCGTCCTGGACGGCGACGTCACCCGCCTCACCGGCCTCGACGCGCGCTTCGCCGGACCCCTCGTCCCCGGTGAGTCCCTCACCACCTCCGTATGGCGTACGGGACCCGCCGGTGAGGGCACCGAACGCCTCGTGCTGCACACGGCCTGCCCCGAACGCGACGGCGCGCCCGTGCTCACCCACGCGACGGCGACGGTGGTGGCGTCGTGACCGTCCCCGCCCCCGAGAACACCCCGGCGCCCGCGGGCCCCCGCCTGGTCGCCGAGGAACACAAGGACGGTGTCGACGCGGCCGTGGCCGCCGCCCGCCGACTGGTCACCGCCCTGCTGCGGGCCGGTGACGGCACCGGCGCCGACCTGGACGCCGTCGCCGCACAGCTCGACGCCGTCGCCGTCCGGCTCACCGAGGGCGCGCCCCCGGTGAGCGAACGCCTGGCCGAGATGTGGCGCGGCGAGGGCGTCACCCGTCACGACCCCGTCACCGGTCCGGAGAACGCCCTCGCACCGCCGCTGCGCCTGTACGGCACCGAGGAGGGCGCCGTCGAAGGCGTGGTCACCCTCGACCTGCCCTACCAGGGGCCGCCCGGCCATGTGCACGGCGGTGTCTCGGCGTTGCTCCTCGACCACACCCTGGGCGTGGCCAACCACTGGGCCGGAACCTCCGGGATGACGGCCGAGCTGACCCTGCGCTACCTGCGGCCCACCCCGTTGTTCGAACCGCTGACCGTCACCGGCCGCCAGGTCTCGGTGGACGGTTCCCGGATCCGGACGGCCGGGGAGATCCGGGCCGGGGACCGCGTCTGTGTCACCGCGGCGGGGCTGTTCATCAACAAGCAACTACCCAGGCCGAGTTGAGGGAGAGGGATTCGATGGGGCACTTCGACGGCAGGACCGCGGTCATCAGCGGCGCGGGCCAGGGGGTCGGCCAGGGCATCGCCCTGGCCCTCGCCTCCGAGGGTGCCTCCGTCGCCGTCCTCGGGCGTACCGAGCGGAAACTCGTGGCGACCTGCGAGCTGCTGCGCGAACGGGGCGCGCGGGCCGAGCCGTTCGTCTTCGACGTGCTCGACACGGCGGGTGTCCCGGCCGTCGTGGAGGACGTCGCCGCCCGCTTCGGCGGGATCGACATCCTGGTCAACAACGCCTACAGCGGGTGCTACGGGCCCCTGCTGTCGCTGAGCGACGAACAGTTCCGCAGGGGCTTCGACAGCGGCCCGTTCGCGGCGTTCGCCTTCATGAAGGCCGCGCACCCGTATCTGAGGGAGAACGGCGGGGGCGTGATCATCAACCTGGTCACCTCCGCCATGGAACGCTGGGACCTGAGCACGTACGGGGCGTACGCGGCCGCCAAGTCCGCACTGCGCTCGCTGACCCGGGCCGCCGCCGACGAGTGGGGCCGCGACGGCATCCGGGTCAACGCGATCGCCCCGCACGCCGTGTCACCGGCCTACGCCCGGTGGCAGGACGCCCACCCCGAGGAGGCCGCCGAGTTCGCCGCGTCCATCCCGCTGGGGTACGTCGGTGACTGCGAGCGGGACATCGGACGGGCCGTCGTGATGCTGTGCGGCCCGGACGCCCGGTATCTGACGGGCGCCACCGTCCCGCTCGACGGCGGCCAGGCCAACTTCGGCTGACCGCCGCGCGACCCGGCCCGCCCGGCCCCGCCCCTCCCGGTCAGCGGGACCGCACGGGGCCGGACCGGCCGGCCCGCGCATACCGTCGCCACCGGTGCGGCACGGGCGGCCGCGAGGGGCGACGGCCCGCCCGCCCCGGACCCTGTGATCACCGCGCGGCCGCACCGCGCCGCACGACATCCCCCGTACCGACACCGGCAGACCCGGCCACCGGGTGAGAGGGACCGACGTTGCCACACCAGACCATTGCCGATCTGCTGCTCGCCCGCGCCGGCGACGACCACCCCGGCCTGCTGACCCGTGAACGGTCCTGGACCTGGGACGAGGTGGTGAAGGAGAGCGCGGCCCGCGCCGCCTGGGCCCGGGAACTGCGCGCCGAGGGGCCGTTCCACATCGGCGTGCTCCTGGACAACGAACCCGAGTACGTCTTCTGGCTGGGCGCCGCGGCCCTCGCCGGCGCGGCCGTCGTCGGCATCAACTCCACCCGCCGCGGAGCCGAACTGGCCCAGGAGGTGCGGCACACCGACTGCCGGATGATCGTCACCGACAAGGCGGGCGCCGCCCTGCTCGACGGTCTCGACACCGGTGTGGACCGCGACCGCTTCCTCGTCGCCGGCGAACCGGCGTACGCCACCGGCCTCGCCGCCCACGCCGGCCGCCGCCCGGCCGCCCCGGACGTCACCGCCGCCAGCCGGATGCTGCTGCTCCTGACCTCGGGCACCACCGGTACCTCCAAGGCCGCGATCTGCTCGCAGGGCCGGCTGGCCGGGCTCGGCGCCGCCAACAGCGCCAAGTACGACATCACCCGCGAGGACGTCTGCTACTGCCCGATGCCCCTGTTCCACGGCAACGCGCTGATGGCGCTCTGGGCTCCCGCCCTCACCGCCGGGGCCTCCATCGCCCTCACCCGCAAGTTCTCCGCCTCCGGCTTCCTCCCGGACGTGCGCCACTTCGGGGCCACCTACTTCACGTACGTCGGCAAGGCGATCGGATACGTCCTGGCCCGCCCGGAGACCGGGGAGGACGCGGACAACCGGCTCACCCACGCCTTCGGCACCGAGGCGTCGCCCGAGGACGCGACGCGGTTCCTGGAGCGCTTCGGCTGCCGGCTCGTCGAGGGCTACGGCTCCAGCGAGGGCGCCGGGATGCTCAAGCGGGTCTCCGACGCCCCCGCGGGCGCCCTCGGCAGACCCGCCCGGGAGGGCGTCCGGATCGTGCACCCCGCGACCCGGGAGACGTGCCCGCCCGCAGTCCTCGACGCCCATGGCCGGGTGCTCAACCCGGAGGAGGCCGTCGGCGAGATCGTGGACACCGAGGGCGCCGCGCGCTTCGAGGGCTACTACAAGAACGAGGCGGCGAACGCCGAACGCGTCCGCCACGGCTGGTACTGGACCGGCGACCTCGGATACGTCGACGAGGCGGGCTACTTCTACTTCGCGGGCCGCTCCGGCGACTGGATCCGCGTCGACGGCGAGAACATCTCCGCCCTGCTCACCGAACGCGTCCTGCGCCGGCACCCCGGAGTCGTCGCCGCCGGGGCCTTCGGCGTACCCGACCCGCGCTCCGGCGACCAGGTCATGGCCGCCGTGGAGGTCGCCGAGGGCACCCGCTTCGAGGACCTGGACCTGCCCGGCTTCCTGGAGGGGCAGGAGGACCTGGGCACCAAGGGCGCGCCCCGCTTCGTACGGGTCTCGCACGCCCTGCCCACCACCGGGTCCAACAAGCTGCGCAAGAAGGAGATGCAGCTGGAGGGATGGCGCACCGGGGACCCGGTGTACCGGTGGGCGGGCCGGGGCCGGCCCGTCTACACGCCGATGACCGACGACGACAAGGCCGCGCTGCGCGGCGAGTTCCTCGCCAACGGGCGCGGGCGCTTCCTGCCCTGACCGGGCCCCGGCCCGTCAGGCGGCGGACAACCAAGGAGAACCACATGCAACTGCGCGAGAGCGCCGCGCACCACGAGCTGCGGCGGGAACTGCGGGCGTACTTCTCGGGTCTGATGCCCGAGGACGAACGGCGCCGCGTCGGTGAGGAGGGCGTGGGCGGGGACCGCTTCCGCGAGGTCGTCAAACGGCTCGGTTCGGACGGCTGGCTGGGCATCGGCTGGCCCACCGAGTACGGCGGCCAGGGCCGTCCGGCCGAGGACCAGTACGTCTTCTTCGACGAGGTGCAACGCGCGGGCCTGCCCTTCCCGTTCGTCACGGTCAACACGGTCGGCCCGACCCTCATGGCGTACGGCTCCGAGGAGCAGCGGAAGCGGTACCTGCCCGGCATCCTCTCCGGGGACGTCGTGTTCGCCGTCGGCTACACCGAACCCGCCGCCGGCACCGACCTCGCCTCGCTGACCACCCGGGCGGTCCGGGACGGCGACAGCTACGTCGTGGACGGGAGCAAGATCTTCACCAGCGGCGCCAACACCGCCGACCACATATGGCTCGCCGCCCGCACCGACCCCGACGCCCCCAGGCACCGGGGCATCTCCATCCTGATCGTGCCGACCTCGGGCGACGGCTTCTCCTGGAGTCCCATCCGTACCGTCGGCGGCATGGTCGTCACCGCGACGTACTACAGCGGGGTACGCGTCCCCGCCACCGACGTGGTCGGTGAGGTGAACGGCGGCTGGCGGCTGATCACGGCCCAGCTGAACCACGAGCGCATCGGCCTCGCCGCCCTCGGCGGCCGCATGATCCAGCTGTGGGAACGGGTCCTGGACTGGGCCCGGGAGAACGGCACCGCCGACATCCCCTGGGTGCGCCAGGAGTTCGCCCGTACGCACGCCCGGCTGGAGGCGATGCGGCTGATGAACTGGAAGATGACCGCCGCCGTCGCCCGCGACACCCTGACCGGCGCCGACGCGGGCGCCGCCAAGGTCTACGGCACCGAGACCCACATCGGCGTCCAGCGCGGGCTGACCCAGATCCTCGGCGCCGCCGGACGCGTCCGGCCCGAGTCGCCGGGCGCGGTCCTCGCCGGACAGGTCGAACAGCTCTCCCGGCAGGGCATCGTCAACACCTTCGGCGGCGGCGTCAACGAGGTGCTCCGCGACATGGTCGCCACCCAGGGCCTCGGCCTGCCGCGCGAGGGGCGTGGCGCGTGAGCGGGCACGACGAGCGGCCCCGGCCGGGGTACGAGGAGCGGCTCCAGGGCTTCACCGGACGCGAACTGCGCCCGCTCACACGGGCCCAGGACCCCGTCAACCAGCCGATGATCCGGCACTGGACGGAGGCCATGGGCGACACCAATCCCGTCTACACGGACGCGGCGGCGGCCCGCGCCACCGGGCGTACGGGCGTGGTGGCGCCCGCCTCGATGGTCCAGGCCTGGACGATGCGCGGCTACGCGGCCACCGTCGCACCGCCGTCGCCGTCCGCCCCCGGCGGTTTCGACGCCCTGGTCGCCCTGCTCGACGAGGGCGGCTACACCTCCGTGGTCGCGACCGACTCCGCGTTCACCTTCCTGCGGGAGCTGGAGACCGGCGACCACGTCGCCGTACGCGAGACCGTCGAGTCGGTCTCGGCCGAGAAGCGGACCGCGCTGGGCACCGGACGGTTCGTCACCACCCTGAAGACCTACACCGACCGGCACGGCGCCACCGTCGCCACCCAGCGCTGGCGCACCCTCCGCTTCCGCCCGGCCCCCGCCGCCCCGCCGGACGCCGCACCCGCCCCCCGCCCCCGTCCCGCCGTCAACCGGGACAACGCCTTCTTCTTCGAGGGGGCCGAGCGACGCCGCCTGCTCATCCAGCGCTGCACCGGCTGCCAGACCCTTCGCCATCCCCCCGGCCCCTGCTGCCCCGGGTGCAACTCCCTGGAGTGGGACACCGTCGAAGCCTCCGGCGAGGGGCGGGTGTACAGCTTCGTGGTGAGCCACCACCCACGGCACCCCGCCTTCACGTCGCCGTACCTCGTCGCCGTCGTCGAACTCGCCGAGGGGACGCGGCTCGTCACCAACCTGACCGGTGTCGCCCCCGACGACGTCACCATCGGTATGCCCGTCGTCCTCGACTGGCTGACCGCCGACCCCGATCCGACCCTGCCGGTGTTCCGGCCCGCACCGACGGAGGCCCCCTGATGGACTTCTCCCTGGGAGAGGAGCTCGAAGCGGTCCGCGACCTGGCGCGCGAGATCTTCACCGACCGCGCCACCCCCGAGCGGCTGCGCGAGGTGGAGACTTCCCCGTCCCGCGTCGACGAACACCTTTGGGACGACCTCGCCTCGGCCGGGCTGCTCGCGGCCGTGCTGCCCGAACAGGACGGCGGCGCCGGGCTCGGCACGGCCGGCCTCTGCGTCCTCCTCCAGGAGCAGGGCCGGCGGGTGGCCCCCGTACCGCTGTGGCCCGCGCTGACCGGGGCGCTCGCGGTCGCCGCGTACGGCAGCGCGGCGCAGCGGGCCTCGCTGCTGCCGCCCCTCGCGGACGGCACCGGCCGTCCGGCCCTCGCCCTGGAGGAGTTCGGCCCCGCCGACCCGCTGCTGCCGGGTACCGAGGCAGTGGCGGACGGTCCGCACTGGCGGCTCGACGGCCTCAAGGCCGTGGTCCCCTCGCCCGCCGGTGCCCGGCACGTCCTGGTGACCGCCACCACCGATTTGGGCCCCGGCCTCTTCCTGGTGGCGTCCGACGACCCCGGGGTGACCTGGCGGGACGCGGAGACCACCAGCCACGACATGAGCGCCCACCTCGCCCTGGACGGTGTACGGGCCGAGGCGGTCGGCGCTCCGGGGGACGGAGCCGTCGCCCACCTCGTCAGGAGCGCCTTCGTCGCTCTCGCCGCCGTCCAGACAGGGGTGGCGGAAGGCGCCCTGGGGTACGCCACCGGTCATCTGGCGCAGCGCGAGCAGTTCGGGCGCCCGCTCGCCACCTTCCAGGCGGTGCGGCACCAACTCGCCGACTGCTACATCGACATCGAGGCGATGCGGGTCACGCTCTGGCACGCGGTGGACGCCCTGGCCGACCCCTTCGACGCCCGGGCGGCCGACCGGGCCGCCCTCGTCGCCAAGTGGTGGGCCACCGAAGGCGGCCTGAACACCGTCCACCGGATCCAGCACGTGCACGGCGGCATCGGCGTGGACACCGACTACCCGGTGCACCGGCACTTCCTGTGGGGCAAGCAGATCTCCACCACCCTGGGCGGCGCCGGGGCCGACCTCGAACGTCTCGGCGCGCTGGTGACCGGAGAGGCGGTGACGGCATGACCCGGCCGCCGCGGGACCCGGCCATCACGGCCACCGGGGCGGCACCCGCCACCACCTCGGCGTGCGCCCTTCCGAGGACACGCGCGTACGCCGAGGTGGCCCCGGGGGACGTGCTCCCCGAGCTGTCCGTCCCGCTCACCCGCACCCTGATCGTCGCCACCGCGCTCGCGAGCCGCGACTACCAGGACGTGCACCACGACCCGGACCTCGCCCGGGAGCGCGGCGCGAAGGACGTCTTCCTGAACATCCTGACCAGCAACGGCCTGGTGGACCGGTACGTCACCGGCTGGGCGGGCCCCGCCTGCGTCGTCACGGCGATCCGGATCCGGCTCGGTGTCCCCGGACACCCCGGCGACACCCTGGTGTTCACCGGCACGGTGACGGGGACCTCCGACGCGGACCGCCAGGTGGAGATCGCCGTCCGGGGCACCACCGGCCTGGGTGACCACGTCACCGGAACCGTGTCCGTGCGGCTGCCCGAGGGGGAGCGATGAGGGGGACGTTCGCGGGCACCGCGGCCGTGGCCGGGATCGGCGCCACCGAGTTCTCCAAGGACTCCGGGCGCAGCGAACTCCGGCTCGCCTGTGAGGCCGTGCTGGCCGCGCTCGCCGACGCGGGACTCACCCCGGCCGACGTGGACGGGCTGGTCACCTTCACCGCGGAGACCAACTCGGAGATCCACGTGGCCCGCAACACCGGGATGGGCGAGCTGACGTTCTTCTCCCGCGTCGGGTACGGCGGCGGGGCCGGCTGCGGCACCGTGCAGCAGGCGGCCATGGCCGTCGCCACCGGCGTCGCCGACGTGGTGGTGTGCTACCGGGCGTTCAACGAGCGCTCCGGCGAGCGGTACGGGCTCGGCCAGGCGGCCCGCCCCATGGACACCACCGCGGACCGGGCCGCCTACGCCTGGACGACCCCGTTCGGGCTGAGCACCCCCGCCCAGTGGGTGGCCATGTTCGCCCGCCGCTATCTGCACGAGTACGGCGCCACCACCGACGACTTCGGCCGGGTCGCCGTCGTCGACCGCAAGCACGCGGCGAACAATCCGGCGGCCTGGTTCCACGGCCGCCCCATCACCCTCCAGGACCACCGCGACTCCCGGTGGATCGCGGAACCGCTGCGGCTGCTGGACTGCTGCCAGGAGACGGACGGCGGCCAGGCGTTGGTGATCGTCTCCGCCGAACGCGCCCGCGACCTCCCGCACCCGCCCGCCGTGATCCGCTCGGCCGCCCAAGGGCTGGGAGCCGACCAGCACATGATGACCAGCTACTACCGGCCCACGATCACCGGAATCCCGGAAATGGGCCTGGTGGGACGCCAGTTGTACGGCCAGAGCGGGCTGGGGCCGGACGACATCGACGCGGCCGTCCTCTACGACCACTTCACCCCGCTGGTCCTGCCGCAACTGGAGGAACTGGGCTTCTGCGCCCCCGGCGAGGCCAAGGACTTCATCGCCGACGGCCATCTGGAGCTCGGCGGCCGGCTGCCCTTCAACACCCACGGAGGACAGCTCGGCGAGGCCTATCTGCACGGCATGAACGGCATCGCGGAGGCAGTCAGGCTGGTGCGCGGCACCTCGGTGAACCAGCCGGACACCGCCGACCACGTCCTGGTCACCGCCGGTACCGGGGTCCCCACCAGCGGGCTGATCCTGGGAGCGGACCGATGACCCCCTCCCCGTGGCAGGGCCGCGCCCTGGGCACCCGTACGGTCTCCTGGACCGCCCGGGACGCGATCCTCTACGCGCTCGCGGTCGGCGCCCCGGCGGACCGGCTCGACCTGGTGTACGAGGAGCGTCTGCGGGTGCTTCCCACCTTCGCGCTGACGCTCGCCCAGTGGGCGCCCGACGCGCTCGGGACGCTCGGCGCCTTCGACGTCACCACCGCCGTCCACGGCAGCCAACGCCTCCTCGTACGGCGGCCGTTGGAGCCGGAAGGGGAACTGACGACCACGGCGCGCGTCGCCCGCGTCCTGGACAAGGGCGCGGCCGCCGTCTTCGACGTGGAGGTGACCTGCGCGTCCTTCACGGCGACCTGGTCGGTCTTCGCCCCGGGCGGTGGCGGCTTCGGCGGCGACCGCGGACCGTCCGCCCCGCGCCGCCCGGACGGTCCGGCCGGGCACACCCTGACCGTGGCCACGCACGCGCGGCAGGCGGCGCTCTACCGCTTGCTCGGCGACCGGCACGCGATGCACATCGACCCCGGGGCGGCGCGGGCGGCGGGGATGCCCCGGCCCTTCCTGCACGGACTGTGCACGCTGGCCGCGAGCCTGCTGCCCCTGGCCGACGCGCTCGGCGCCCACCCCGCCGCACTGGTGGAACTGGACGCCAGGTTCGCCGCCCCGGTCTTCCCCGGAGACCGGCTCACCCTGCGGGGCTGGACCGCCGACGAGGACCGCGCCGACCAGGCCCGGACCGGCGACGGCAGCGGCCGGGACCGCACCGCCCCGACCGCCCGGGGCGGCACCGCCGTGCGTTTCGAGGCGTCCGCCGACGACGGCCGCACCGTGCTCTCCGGCGCGCGCGCCCGCTTCGCCCCCGACCTCCCTCACCTCTCCGACCTTCCTGACCTTCCTGACCTCTCCGACCTCCCCGATCAGAAGGAGCAGCACGATGCTTGAGGCCGCACAGCGCACCGAGGCGGCCCGGGTGCTGTGGGCCGCCCAGCGCGACCGCACCCCGGTGGAGCCGCTCACCGCCGGGTTCCCGGCCATCGACGTGGCCGACGCCTACGAGATCCAGCTGATCAACGTCCGCAGGCGACTGGCCGAAGGCCGCACCGTCCACGGACACAAGGTCGGCCTCTCCTCGGAGGTCATGCAGCGGATGATGGGCGTGGACGAGCCCGACTACGGCCATCTGCTCTCGGACATGGTGCTGCCCGAGGGCACCCCCGTCGAGGCCGACCGCTACTGCCACCCCCGGATCGAGGTCGAGATCGGGTACGTCCTGGGCCGGAGCCTGCCGGGGGAGGGATGCACCACCGCGGACGTCCTCGCGGCCACCGAGTACGTCGTCCCGAGCATCGAACTCATCGACAGCCGGATCAAGGACTGGAGGATCGGGCTCGCCGACACGATCGCGGACAACGCCTCGTCAGCGGGTGTCGTCCTCGGCTCGGCCCGGACGCGCCCCGGTGACATCGACCTCGCCGGCATCGCCGCCGTGCTGTACCGCGACGGCGAGGAGATCGCCCGGGGCGACACCGGCGCGGTGCTCGGGAACCCGACCGAGGCCGTGGCCTGGCTGGCCCGCACGGTGGCGTCCTACGGGGTGCGCCTGGAGGCCGGGCACGTGATCCTGCCGGGCTCGTGCACCCGGGCGGTGGACGTGGCGCCGGGTGACACGTTCCGGGCCGAGTTCGAGGGGCTGGGCCCGGTGTCGGTCGCGTTCGTCCACTCAACGGGACACCGGCGGCCGGAGAACGGACATCGGCACTAGTTTCGCGGCGCGGGGCGCTCCCCTCGGCAGTTGGAGGAGGGGGCCCCGGCGTACCCATCGGCTCGACGGAACACGGAAAGAGGCAGCATGAGCCCGACGAAGACCCTGGAGGGGCGTACCGCCGTCGTCACCGGAGCGGGAGCGGGGCTCGGCCGCGCCGAGGCGCTGGCGCTCGCGGAGCTCGGCGCGGCCGTGGTGGTGAACGACGTCGGCCCGTCCGCCCACGATGTGGTCGCCGAGATCGAGGAGCGCGGGTCCCGGGCCGTCGCGGTCACGGGTGACGTGGGGGAGTGGTCCATGGGCGACCGCCTGGTGCGGACGGCCGTGGAGTCGTTCGGCGGCCTGGACGTCGTCGTCAACAACGCGGGCGTGCTGCGGGACAAGATGCTGTTCAACCTCACCGAGTCCGACTGGGACGACGTGATCCGGATCCACCTCAAGGGCCACGCCGGGGTCTCCCGCGCGGCCGCCGCGCACTGGCGGGCGGCGAGCAAGGCGTCCGGCGCCCCGGTCTACGGCCGGGTGGTCAACACCTCGTCCGAGGCCTTCCTGTTCGGCTCCCCCGGCCAGCCCAACTACTCCGCCGCCAAGGCCGGCATCACCGCGCTGACCCTGTCCACGGCCCAGGGCCTGGCCCGGTACGGGGTGCGTGCCAACGCGATCTGCCCGCGCGCCCGCACCGCGATGACCGCCGAGGCCTTCGGGGAGGGCGTGAGCGCGCCGGGCGGCCTGGACATCATGGCCCCGGAGCGGGTCGCCGCCCTCGTCGCGCACCTGGCCTCGCCCGCCGCCGACGAGATCAACGGACAGGTCTTCGTCGTCTACGGCGACATGGTCGCCCTGCTCGCCCCGCCCACCGTGGAGCACAAGTTCACCGCCGCCGACGGGGCCTTCACCCCGGAGGAACTGGAGCGGCAGCTGACTCCGTACTTCGACGGCCGCGACCCGTACCGCGGTTACGCGGCCTACAGCGTCGCCGGACTCGACACGACGGGCACGCAGAAGACCCCGTGAGGCCCGTGGCCCGGTGGGTCCGTCCGGCCGGTGTCCCCGACACCGGCCGGATCAGCCCGCCTCCGGCCCCGGCGCGAGCAGCAGACGGCACGCCATCCGCAGGTCGGCGTCGGCCTTCTCCGGTGACAGCCGCTCGTTGAGCCGGGACTGGAGCACCCCGTACCAGAGCAGGATCAGCAGCCGCAGCCGGGCGATGTGGTGGTCCGTGGGCCGTTCGACGCCCCAGGCCCGCAGCAGCAGGTCGAGGAAGCCCGAGTCGATCCGCGCCAGGTCCGGGACGGTCGAGGCGCGGGCGGCGTTCGCCGACTGGATCATCGCGGTGGCCAGGGCCGGGCGGCGCAGCAGCTTGCGGGTGGCGCTGCCCAGCGTCTCGAAGACGGCGTCCTCGGGCGAGGTACCCTCCGCCCGCTCGGGCAGACGTGCCCCGAACCCCTCGATCTGGTCGGCCATGAGCGCCGTGAACAGGTGGGTCTTCGACGGGAAGTACCGGTACAGGGTGCCGATCGCCACCCCCGCCGACCTGGCCACCTCGTGCATCTGCACCCGTTCGAGCCCGGACTCGGCGGCGAGGTCCGCCGCCACCTCCAGGATGCTCTGACGGCGGGCGCGCTGCCGGGGCGAACTGGGCTCGGCCCCCGCCCTGGCCTCGGCGATTCTGGGCACGCTCCCCTCCCGGAGATCGGTGGTGTCGACGGCCACCGACAATACGCCGAGCCCGGCCGCGCGTCAGGCGCCGCCGTACCGGTCAGCGGGACCGCCCCCGCCCAGTCCGCCGCCCGCGCGGTCTGCTGAGGCCTCACACCACCGAGGCACGGGAGGGCACATGCGAGGCCGCCGGCAGGAACAGGAATGGGACGCCACCCACGACGTGGTCGTCGTCGGGTCCGGGGCGGGAGCGATGACCGGGGCCCTGGAGGCCGCGTCGCAGGGCCTCGACACCGTCGTACTCGAACGGACGGCGCTGCTCGGCGGCACCTCCGCCTACTCAGGGGCCGCCTGCTGGCTGCCCGGCACCCAGGTCCAGGAACGGGCGGGCCTCGGTGACTCCACCGAGGCGGCCCGCGCCTATCTGCGCGCCCTCACCGGCGACGCCGAGGCCGAACGCCGTGAGGCCTTCCTGCGGCACGCCCCCGCACTGGTCGCCCGGCTCGAACGCGACGCGGCCCTCGTGTTCGAGTGGCGTGCCTTCCCCGACTACGTCGCCGCCCCCGGCCGGATGGACGCGGGCCGCTCCTTCGTCCCGCTCGACCTGGCACCGGACGAGCTGGGCGACCTGCTGCCCCTGGTCCGCCCCGCCGTCGACCGGGACCGCGCGGGCCTGGGACACCCCGACGGGCCGCTGAGCGCGGGCCGCGCACTGATCGGGCGCCTGCTGCTGGCCGCCACCCGTACCGGCCGCGCGCACATCCGCGCGGAACACCGGGTCACCGGGCTGGTCACCGAGGACGGCCGGGTCACCGGCGTGGAGGCGTGGACCCCGCACGGCACGGTCCGTGTGCGGGCCCGGCGCGGTGTCCTGCTGGCCGCCGGCGGCTTCGAGCGCGACGACGAGGGGCGCGCCGCACACGAGGTGCCGGGCCGCGCGGCCTGGAGCATGGCCCCCCGGGGGACGAACACCGGTGAGGTACTGCGCGCCGCCGTCGCCGCCGGAGCCGCCACCGCGCTGATGGACGAGGCCTGGTGGTGTCCGGGCACCGAACTCCCGGACGGGACCGCCGCGTTCACGCTCGGCCTGCGCGGCGGGCTCATGGTGGACGCCACCGGGCGGCGCTTCGCCAACGAGTCGCTGCCGTACGACCGGATGGGCCGTGCCCTCGCCGCCGCGCGGCGGGACGGGCCGTGTGTCCACCTCGTCTTCGACTCCCGCGAGGGTGGCGCGCTGCCCGCCGTCACCGTGCCGTCCACCGCGCCCGAGGCCCATCTGGCGGCCGGCACCTGGGTGCGGGCGGACTCGCTGCCGGAGCTGGCCGGCCTCATCGGGGTCCCGGCCGGCGCCCTGGCCGCTACCGTCTCCCGGTTCAACGGCTTCGCCACCACCGGCACCGACGAGGACCACCACCGAGGGGAGGACCCCTACGACCTGTTCTTCGCCGACACGCGGAACGCCCCGGGTCCCAACCCGTGTCTGGTCCCGCTCGACCGGCCTCCGTACTACGCGGCCCGGCTGGTCCTCGCCGACCTCGGCACCAAGGGCGGCCTCCGTACCGACGCCGACGCCCGGGTCCTGGACGCCGGGGGCCGCCCGCTCCCCGGCCTGTACGCCGCGGGGAACACCAGCGCCTCCTTCACGGGCCGCGTCTATCCCGGCCCCGGCGTCCCCCTGGGCACCGCGATGGTCTTCGCCTCGCTGGCCGTGCGGCACATGGCCGAAGAGCCGGAGCGCACCGCCTGATCCGGGCGGCGGGCCGGGCGTCCCGCCCAGTGGGATGTCCGGCGGCGGCACCGCGCGGGCCCGTTCTACGGTCACCGCACCGCACCGCCGCCCCGCCCCCGGCGTGGAGCCGGCCGGGCCGCCGGGCACGACGAGAGAGGGATTTCATGATCGACAAGAGCGTGTACGGGCCGTGGGCGGTCGTCGCGGGAGGCTCCGAGGGAGTCGGCGCCGCGTTCGCGCACCAGCTCGCGGACGCGGGGATCAACCTGGTCCTGATCGCCCGCAAGCCCGGCCCGCTGCACGAGACCGCCGAGCGGGCGCGCGCCCGGGGCGTCGAGGTCCGCACCCTCGAACTCGACCTGCTCGACCCGGCGGCCCCGGCCTCGGTCCGTGCCGTCACCGACGGTCTGGAGGTCGGCCTGCTGATCTTCAACGCGGGGGCCAACAGCTACGGCCACGACTTCGTCACCGGCGACCTCGACCGCGTCCGGGGCGTCCTGGACCTGAACATCACCGCGCAACTGGCCCTCACCCACCACTTCGGGGCCCTGATGAGGGAACGGCGGCGCGGCGGCATCATGCTGGTCGGCTCGCTCTCCGGCTACCTGGGCCAGGCGCGGATCAGCGTCTACTCGGCGGCCAAGGCCTTCAGCCGTGTCTTCGCCGAGGGACTCTGGCTGGAACTGCGCCCCTACGACGTGCACGTACTGGAACTGGTCCTCGGGGTCACCCGGACCCCCGCCATGGAACGCGCCGGGCTGCGCATGGACCTGCCCGGCCTGCGGGTCGCCGAACCCGAGGACGTCGCCCGCGAAGGGCTGAGCCACCTCGCCGAGGGGCCCGTGCTGGTCGCCGGCGGGAACGCCGGTACGGCCGAGCGCCGCAGCGGCTTCCCGCGCGCCGATCTCGTCCTCGGCGCCCACGAGGCGTCCGAGCGGCTGCTGCCCGCGTCCTCCTGACGTGTCGTCGGCCAGGGCGCGCGACGGCCGCCACTCCGGTCCGGGAAGCCCCGTCCCCGTAAGCCCGCTTGCCGTAAGTCCCGTCCCCGTGTGCCCCGTCGCAGCAAGCCCCCTCCCCGTAAGCCCCGTCGCAGTAAGTCCCCGTCCAGGAAGCCCCGTTCCGGAGAGCAGATGAGCGAGAGCGAGCACCCCCTGACGTTTCCCGGCGCCCTCGACCTCGCCGCGCTCCGCGAACCCGGCCGGGAAGCGGTCGTGGACGGTGACGTACGGCTGACCTGGGCGCGGTTGCGCGAGCAGGTGAGGGCCCTCGTGAAGTCGCTGATCGCGCTCGGGGTACGGCGCGGCGACCGGGTCGCGGTCTGGGCCCCCAACAGCCACCGCTGGGTGGTGGCCGCGCTCGCCACGGCATCGGCCGGCGCGGTGCTGGTCCCCGTCAACACCCGCTACAAGGGCGCCGAGGCCCGCCTGCTGCTCGAACGCGCCGCAGCCCGGCTGCTGTTCGTCGAGAACGGCTTCCTCGGCAAGGACTACCTCGCGATGCTGGACACGAGCGCCGAGGGCCGGGCGGTGTCCCGGCCGGCCGCCCTGGCGGACGTGGTGACGCTGGACGCCGCCACGCGGCCCGGTGTCCTGTCCTGGGACGACTTCCTGCGGCGCGGCGCCGCTCTGCCCGACGAGGACGCCACCGCCCGCGCCGCGGCGGTGCGCCCCGACGACCCCTGCGACCTGCTCTTCACCTCCGGTACCACCGGCCGGCCCAAGGGCGCCCTGACCACGCACCGGCAGAACCTCCTCACCTACCGGGCCTGGTCCGCGCGCGCCGGGCTCACCGGCGAGGACCGCTACCTGGTGATCAACCCGCTGTTCCACTGCTTCGGCTACAAGGCCGGAGTCCTCGCCTGCCTGCTGCGGGGTGCCACCATGGTCCTCCAGCCGGTCTTCGACGTCCGGCGCGCGCTGCGCGCGGTCGAGTCCGAGCGGATCACCGTGCTGCCCGGCCCGCCCACGATCTACACCGAACTGCTGGACGCGCCCGGCCGGGACCGCTTCGACCTGTCGTCGCTGCGGCTCGCGGTGACCGGCGCGGCCGTCGTCCCGGTCGCCCTCGTCCGCCGGTTGCGGGCCGAACTCTTCCCCGAGGTGCTCACCGCCTACGGCCTGACCGAGAGCTGCGGCACGGTCTCCGTCTGCTCCGCCGAGGACGACGCCGAGACCGTCGCGCTGACCGCGGGCCGCCCCATCGACGGTGTCGAGGTGCGGGTGGCCGGCCCCGACCGGGTCCCGCTGCCGGCCGGGCACGACGGCGAGATCCTGGTACGCGGCTACAACGTGATGCTGGGCTACCTCGACGACCCGGAGGCGAGCGCCGAGGCCGTCGACGCCGACGGCTGGCTGGCGACCGGGGACGTCGGCCACCTCGACGCACACGGCAACCTGGTCGTGACCGGCCGCTCCAAGGACATGTTCGTGGTCGGCGGGTTCAACGTGTACCCGGCCGAGGTCGAGCAGGTGCTCACCGGCCACGGCGCCGTGGCCGAGGCCGCCGTGGTCGGTGTCCCGGACGCGCGTCTCGGCGAGGTCGGACGCGCGTACGTGACGGTCCGCCCCGGGGCCGCGACCGGCCCGGACGACCTGGTCGGCCACTGCCGCGAACGGCTCGCCAACTTCAAGGTCCCCCGCGAGGTCGTCGTCCTGGCGGCCTTGCCGCGCAACGCCTCCGGCAAGGTCGACAAATCCGCCCTGCGGACCACTTGACGGACGCGTCCCGCAGCCGAACGGTCACGATCCACACGGGCATGACGGTCACGATCCACACGGGCATGGAGGACGGACGATGGGCAACGAGGTCCTGGACGCGGTACGCGCCCTGCTGCCGGCCATCGGCGAACGGGCCGTCGCCGCGGACGAGAACCGGCGGATACCGGAGGGCACGATCGGCGAACTGGCCGGGGCCGGAGTCTTCCGGATGCTCCAGCCCGCCCGCTACGGCGGCCTGGAAGCCCACCCGGCCGACTTCTACCGGGTGGTGCGGGAGATCTCCGCGGTGTGCTGCTCCACCGGCTGGGTGGCGTCCGTCCTGGGCGTCCACCCCTGGCAGTTGGGCCTCTTCCCCCGGCGGGCGCAGGACGACGTCTGGGGCGAGGACCCGGACACCCGGATCTCCTCCTCCTACGCGCCGGTGGGGCGGCTCACACCCGTCGACGGGGGCTACGAACTCACCGGCCGGTGGAGCTTCTCCTCGGGCTGCGAGCACGCCGGATGGGCCCTGCTCGGCGCCCTCGTCGTCGGGGCTGAGGGCCGTCCGGTGGACTTCCTCACCGTCCTGGCGCCCCGCCGCGACTACCGCATCGAGGACGTGTGGGACGTCGTCGGGCTGCGCGGCACCGCCAGCAACGACATCCTCGTGGACGCGGTGTTCGTCCCCGCCCACCGGGTCCTGCGCAACTACGAGCAGGCCCAGTTGAGGGGGCCAGGACAGCAGGTCAACCAGGGGCCGCTGTACCGGCTGCCGTTCGGGACGGTCTTCACGAGCGCCATCACCGCCCCGGTGATCGGCGCCGTGTCCGGCGGCTACGCCTCCTACGTCTCCCTGATGAAGGAGCGGGTGCGGCTCAGCCTGGGCGGCGGAAGGTTCGCCGAGGACCCGTTCGCCCAGGTGGCCATCGCCCGCGCCGCCTCCGACGTCGACGCGACCGTCCTCCAGATGGACCGCAACCTGCGCGAGCTGTACGAACTGGCCGAGGCCGGGAAGGACATCCCCGTGGAACTGCGGCTGCGCGCACGGCGGGACCAGGTCCGGGGCACCGAACGGGCCGTCGCCGCGATCGACCTGCTCTTCAAGACCGCCGGCGGCACCTCGCTGCGGCGCGGCAACCCCGTCGAGCGCGCCTGGCGGGACGCCCACGCCGGAAGCGTCCATGTGGCCAACGACGTGGAACGGGCCCTGGCGATGTACGGGCGGGGGGCCTTCGGGCTGACGGTCGAGGACAACCTGGTCTGAGACCCGGCCCCCGCCACGGCCCCGGCACACCCGGCCCGGCCCCGCCCGCGACGGCCCGGCTCCCAGCCGGTCCCGGACGCCACGGCCCGGACCCCCACGAGGGTCCGGGCCGGTGTCGCGTACGCCGTTCCTACCGCGCCGGGTCCGCCGCCCGCGCGGCGAGGTAGCGCGCCGGGAACTCCCCGCCGCCGTGCACCGCCAGGTCCGCGCCGTTGACGTATCCGGCCAGCGGGCCCGCGAGGAAGAGGCAGGCGCGGGCGACGTCACCGGGGACGGCCATGCGGGCCATCGGGAGGGTCCGGGTCACCGACGCCCCGCCGTCGGCGCCGTACACGGACGCCGCGCTCTCGGTGCGGATCAGCCCGGTGGTGATGTGGTTGACCCGCACCCGCGGCGCCCATTCGAGGGCCAGGGCCTTGGTGAGGCCCAGCAGCCCGGCCTTGGCCGCCGTGTAGGCGGCCGTACCGGGCTGCGGGTCGTGGGCGGAGACGCTGCCGATGTTGACGACCGACCCGCCCTCCTCCTGGGCCCGCATGACGCGGTGGGCCGCCTGCGCCACGTAGAACGGCGCGAGCAGGTTCAGCGCGACGATCCTCTCCACGAAGCGGGGCGAGACGGTGGCGGCGTCGGCGTCGGGGGAGCCGCCCGCGTTGTTGACGAGGACGTCGAGGCGGCCGAAGCGCTCCACCGTGGAATCGACCAGTCCGGCCGCCGCCACGGGATCGCGTACGTCGGCGGGGACGAAGAACGCCTCCCGGCCCCCCGCCGCCGGCCCGGCGTCCGGTGCGTGGCGTCCGCAGACGGCCACCTCCGCCCCCGCCCCGAGGAACGCCTCGGCGACGGCGGCCCCGATGCCCTTGGTGCCGCCGGTGACGAGGACCACGCGGCCCGTGAAGTCCAGGGGATTGCCGATGTCCATGGTGCGCGGCCTCTCTGCCGGTCGGAAGGGTGCGGCGTACGGGCGTCGGTGGGGACCTCAGCACGCGGACGGCAGCCCGAGGCCGGCGGCGAGCCGTGCCCGGTGCCGTGCGGGCGGACCGAACAGCTCGCCCGCCCCGTGGGCCCGCTTGAAGTAGCGGTGCGCGTCGTGCTCCCAGGTGATACCGATCCCGCCGTGCAGCTGGATCATCTCGCCGGCCACCGCCGAGAACGCCTCGGAGCAGACCGACTTCGCGACGGCGGCGGCCCTCGGCAGCGCGGCGGGATCCAGATCGGCGGCGAACGCGGCTCCCAGGGCCGCCGAACGCGCCGACTCCACCTGGACGTAGGCGTCCGCGAGCCGGTGCCTGACGGCCTGGAACGAGCCGATGGGGCGGCCGAACTGGACCCGGTCGCGCGCGTAGGCGACGGTGAGTTCCAGAGCGCGCCCGGCGGCGCCCACCTGTTCGGCGGCCAGCGCCGTACAGGCCAGGTCCCGCACCCGCTCCAGGCACCGCGCCCCGTCGCCGTCCACACCGAGCAGCCGCCCCTCGGCACCATCCAGCACCCACCGGGCCTGGCCCCTGGTCCCGTCCATGGTGACCAGAGGGGTCCGGCGCGCCCCGGCGCCGTCCGCCGCCACCTCGAAGAGCGACACCCCGGCCGCCGTCCGGGCGGCGACGAGCAGCACATCGGTGCCGGGCCAGTCCAGTACGTGTTCCTTGACCCCGTCGACCAGCCAGCCGCCGTCCGGGCCGGGCACCGCCTCGGCGCGCAGCGCGGCCGGATCCCAGGAACCCGCCTCGGCCCAGGCCAGGGTGCCCACCGAGGTGCCTCCGGCGAGCCCCGGCAGCAGCCGCCCGCAGGCATCCTCGTCGCCCGAGGCGAGCAACGCCCCGGCCGTGAGCACCGCCGAGCCGAGGTACGGCAGCGGGCTCAGGCTCCGCCCCAGCTCCTCCATCAGCACATGGACGTCCCGCGCGCCGCCCCCGGCCCCGCCGTACCCCTCGGGTACGGCCAGGCCGGCGAGCCCCATCCGACCCGACAACACCGCCCAGGCTTCCGGCCCCTGATGCCGTGTCAGCGCCGACCGCACGGCCGACCGCAGTTCTTCCTGCTCCTCCGTCAGCCTCATCGGCTGCTCCTCTCGGTGGGGTGCGCCCGGTCACGCGTCAGGCGGCCAGTACGCGGGCCCGGCACGCGGCCGGGGTGCCCCAGGCGTCGCGCAGCGGCCGGGCCTTGCGGATCCACAGGGACAGGTCCAGTTCGTCGGTGTAGCCCACGGCACCGTGCAGCTGGAGTGCCGTGCGCGCCGCCCGGTAGGCGGCCTCGCCGGCCGTGACCTTGGCCGCCGCGATCTCCCGGCCCGCCGCGTCGTCCCCGGCCGCGAGCGCGAGCGCGGCGCCGCGCACCAGCGGTTCGGCGAACTCCAGGGCGACCAGCGTGTCCGCCAGCCGGTGCTTCACGGCCTGGAACGAGCCCACGGGCACACCGAACTGGGTGCGCCCGTTGACGTAGGCGACGGTACGGGCCAGCAGGGTGCGGCCGAGACCGAGCGCCTGGGCCGCGGTGACGAGCGCGGCCACGTCCGTGGCGTACGCTGCGGCCGCCGCCACCGCCGGGCCCCGGGCCAGGACCTCCCCGCCGGACGGCCGTGCCAGCCGCCGCGCCGGATCGGCCGAGTGCTGTACGGAACCGGCCCCGCGGGCCACCCGCAGGGTGTCGCCGTCCACGGCGAACACCGCGTCGGCCGCGTCGGCGTCCAGGGCGTACGGGCCGAAGGACGTCACCTGGAGCGAGGCGACGGTCGTGCCGGCGGCGATGCCGGGCAGCCGGCCGGCCGCCGCACCGCCGACCCGGTCCAGGAGGGCCGCGGCGGCGACCGTCTCGGCCAGTGGGCCCGGGGCCGCACACTTCCCCAACTCGGTGAACGCCACGGTCAGTTCGACCGGCATCAGGCCGAATCCGCCGTACTGCTCGGGCACGGCCAGCGCGAAGACCCCCGCCTCGCCCAGCCGCGTCCACAGGGCCCGTCCCGGGGCCCGGTCGCCGGACGCCCAGGCCCGGACGGCGGCCGGGGTGCCGGCGGAGGAGAGCAGACCGTCCAGGGAGCGGGCGAACTCCCGCTGTTCGGCGTCGAGGAGGAAGCGCATCAGCGGCGTCCCTTCGGCAGGCCGAGCAGCCGCTCGGCGATGATGTCGCGCTGGATCTCGTTGGTGCCGGCGTAGACGGGCCCGGCCAGGGAGAAGGTGTAGCCCTCGGCCCAGCCGCCCCGGGCGGGCGACTCCGGTGCGTGGTCGGCGAGTTCACCGAGCGGACCCAGCAGGTCGAGCGCCGTCTCGTGCAGCGCGATGTCCAGCTCGGACCAGTAGACCTTGTTGAGGCTGGAGGCGGCCGGGGCCGGTCCGCCCTCGTCGCGCAGCATGCGGGAGGCGGCCGCGTAGGAGAACAGCCGGTAGGCGCGGGCGCCGATCACCGCGTCGGCGACCCGGTCGCGCAGCGCGGTGTCGGTGGGGTCCGCCCGCTCGCGCCACAGGGCGGTCAGCCGGTCGGCGGCGGCGGTGAAG
Organism: Streptomyces halstedii; assembly: GCA_000720535.1. Taxonomy (GTDB): domain Bacteria; phylum Actinomycetota; class Actinomycetes; order Streptomycetales; family Streptomycetaceae; genus Streptomyces; species Streptomyces halstedii. The sequence goes on along the minus strand of JOAZ01000003.1, from coordinate 293,594 downwards.
CGGCCCGGACTGCGCAGGGTGAGCCCGCGCTCGTCGCCGGTGGTGCTCATCGCCACCCGCCAGCCCTGGCCCGGCCCGCCGATGACGTCCCGGTCCGGTACGAACACGTCGTCCAGGAAGAGTTCGGCGAACGCGGGCTTGCCGTCGAGGCGTCCGACGGGCCGCACGGTGACCCCCTCGGCGTCCAGCGGGAACATCAGGTACGTGAGCCCCCGGTGCGGCCGGTCCGCGTCCGGGTCGCTGCGGAACAGGCCGAAGGCCCGGTCCGCGAAGGCCGCCCGCGACGACCAGGCCTTCTGCCCGCGCAGCAGCCAGCCGCCGTCGGTACGGACCGCCGTCGAGCGCAGCGAGGCGAGGTCGGAACCGGACTCCGGCTCGGACCAGGCCTGCGCCCAGACGACCTCACCGCGCGCCATGGCGGGCAGGACACGGGCGCGCTGCTCGGCGGTGCCGTGCTCGAAGAGCGTGGGGGCGAGCAGGTTGATGCCGTTCTGGCTGACCCGGCCGGGTGCCCCGGCGGCGAAGTACTCCTCCTCGAAGACCAGCCAGCGCAGGACCGAGCCGCCCCGCCCGCCGTACTCCTCGGGCCAGGACACCACCGACCAGCGGTCGGCCGCCAGCGCGGCCTCCCACTCCCGGTGGGCGGCGAAGCCCTCGGCCGTCTCCAGGGACGGCAGCGGGACGGAGGGGACGTGAGCGGCCAGCCAGTCGCGCGCCTCGGTACGGAACGCCTCGTCCGCCGCGTCGAACGCCAGGTCCATCAGCTGCCCGCCTTCTTCATCGCCCGGATGTCCATGCCGCCGAGCGCGTCCGGCGCGGTCTCGGCGTTGTGCGCGTGCGCCAGGTGGTGCAGGCCGAACACCGAGTCCAGCCCGGTGTGCAGCCCTTGGAGGTCCTCGGCCTGGTTGACGGCGCGTTTGGTCAGGGCGAGGCCCAGGCGCGGCATCTCGGCGATGCGCAGGGCCAGTTCGCGGGTGCGGTCGGCCAGCTCCTCCCGGGGGACGACCCGGTTGACCATGCCGACCTCGTAGGCGCGGCGGGCGTCCATGCGGTCGCCGGTGTAGAGGAACTCCTTCGCCACGCGCGGCGGCATCACCCAGGGGTGCGCGAAGTACTCCACACCGGGGATACCCATCCGCACGACCGGGTCGGCGAAGAACGCGTCCTCGGAGGCCACGATCAGGTCGCACACCCAGGCGAGCATCAGCCCGCCCGCCACACACGCGCCCTGCACGGACGCGATGACCGGTTTGGGCAGTTCCCGCCAGCGGCGGCACATGCCCAGGTAGACCTCGGACTCACGGGCGAAGCGGCTCTCCGCGCCCGCCTTGTCCGAGTGGTCCCACCACAGTCCCGCCCTGCGGTCGAACGGCAGGTGGGCGTCCCGCTCCGGGGTGCCGATGTCGTGCCCCGCGGAGAAGTGCTTCCCCGCGCCGGCCAGGACGACGGTCTTGACCTCGCCGTCCCCGGCCGCGCGGTAGAAGGCCCGGTCCAGGGCGTAGGTCATCGCGGAGTTCTGCGCGTTGCGGTAGTCGGGCCGGTTCATGGTCACCGTCGCGACCGGGCCCCGCTTCTCGTAGAGCACCGGTTCGTCGCGTACCGGTTCGTCGGCCGCGGGTACCCCGCGTTCCGGTTCCTCGTGGGCAGCGGACATCGGCCCCTCCTTCCCTAACAAGTGTTTGGTAGATTAACGTACCGCCATGAGCAGCGTCGAGGAGTTCCGCGCCGAGATCCGCGGCTGGCTGGCCGCCCACCTCACGGGAGAGTTCGCGGGCCTGCGCGGTCGAGGCGGGCCGGGCCGGGAGCACGAGGTCTTCGCCGAACGCCTCGCCTGGGAACGCCACATGGCGGCCGAGGGCTGGACCTGTGTGGGCTGGCCCGAGGAGTACGGAGGCCGGGGCGCGAGCCTCGAACAGCAGGTCGCCTTCCACGAGGAGTACGCCCTCGCCGACGCCCCCGCCCGTGTCAACCACATCGGTGAGCAACTGCTCGGCCCCACCCTGGTGGCCTTCGGCACGGCCGAGCAGCGCGCCCGCTTCCTGCCGCCGATCGTCGCGGCCGAGGAGCTGTGGTGCCAGGGGTACAGCGAACCCGACGCCGGTTCCGACCTGGCGAACGTACGCACCAGGGCCGAGCGGGACGACACGGGCGCGTGGGTGGTCACCGGACAGAAGACCTGGACGTCACTCGCCCACGCGTCGCAGTGGTGCTTCGTGGTGGCCCGCACCGCACCCGGCTCGTCCCGCCACCACGGACTCTCCTACCTCCTGGTGCCGCTCGACCAGCCCGGTGTCGAGATCCGGCCGATCACCCAGCTGACCGGCACCTCCGAGTTCAACGAGGTCTTCTTCGACGGCGCCCGCACTCGCGCCGACCACATCGTGGGCGCCCCGGGCGAGGGCTGGCGGGTCGCCATGGCCACCCTCGGCTTCGAACGGGGCGTCTCCACCCTCGGCCAGCAGGTGGGCTTCCGGCGCGAGCTGGAGGCCGTCATCGCATGGGCGAAACACAACGGCGCCGCGAACGACCCGCTGATCCGCGACCGCCTCGCCCGCGCCTGGACGGGACTGGAGACCATCCGCTGCAACGCGCTGCGCATCCTCGACGGCGCCGCCTCGGGGGCGCCGGGCCCCGAGGCGTCCATCGGGAAGATCTTCTGGGCCACCTGGCACCGAGAGCTGGGCGAACTCGCCATGGACGTCAGCGGCGCCGCAGGCATGCTCGCCGCGGGGGAGCCGTACGATCTCGACGACCGGCAGCGGTTGTACCTCTTCTCCCGCTCCGACACCATCTACGCCGGATCGAACGAGATCCAGCGCGACATCATCGCCGAGCGCGTCCTCGGCCTGCCCAAGGAGAGCCGCCCGTGACCCGCCAACCGCCCTACGTACCGGGGCATTCACTCCTGGAAGGACGCACCGCGGTGATCACCGCCGCCGCGGGCGCCGGGATCGGAGGAGCGACCGCCCGTAAGTTCCTCCAGGAGGGCGCCCGGATCGTCGTCGGCGACGCCCACGAGCGCCGCCTGAAGGAGAGCGCCGCCGCCCTCGCCGAGGAGTTCGGCGCGGACAACGTCGCCGCCCTGCCCTGCGACGTCACCGACCAGCGGCAGGTCGACGCCCTCTTCGCCCACGCCGCCGAACGCCACGGCGGACTCGACGTCGTCGTCAACAACGCCGGACTCGGCGGCACGGCCGACCTCGTTGACATGACCGACGCGCAGTGGTCCACGGTCCTCGACGTCACCCTGAACGGCACCTTCCGCTGCACCCGCGCCGCCCTGCGCCACCTCAAGGAGCAGGAGACCGGCGGCGTCGTCGTCAACAACGCCTCCGTCATCGGCTGGCGGGCCCAGCGCGGCCAGGCCCACTACGCCGCCGCGAAGGCCGGAGTCATGGCCCTGACCCGGTGCGCCGCCCTGGAAGCCGCCGACTTCGGCGTACGCGTCAACGCCGTCGCCCCGAGCCTCGCCATGCACCCGCACCTGGTGAAGGTCACCACCCCCGAGATCCTGGCCGACCTCACCGAGCGCGAGGCCTTCGGCCGGTACGCCGAACCCTGGGAGATCGCCAACGTCATCGTCTTCCTGGCCAGCGGCTACTCCTCGTACATGACCGGGGAGACCGTCTCCGTCAGCAGCCAGAGGGCGTGAACGCGATGACCACGAACTCCAACGTCGAGCGCCGCGCCGAACTCCTGGCCACCGCGGCCCAGGTCTTCGCCGACCAGGGGTACAACGCCACCACCGTCCGCCGCGTCGCGGACGCCGCCGGACTGCTCGCGGGCAGCCTGTACTACCACTTCGATTCGAAGGAGTCGATGCTCGACGAGATCCTCTCCTCCTTCCTGGACGAGCTGTGGGCGGGCTACGACACCGTGCTCGCCGCCGGGCTCGGCCCCCGGGAGACCATCGAGGCCCTCGTCACCGAGTCCTTCCGGCAGATCGACCGCCACGGACCCGCGGTCGCCATCTACCAGAAGGAAGCCCGGCACCTGTCCGCCCAGCCGCGCTTCGCCTATCTGGCCGACTCCCAGGTGAAGTTCGAGAACGCCTGGCTGCGCACCCTGGAACGCGGCGTCGCCGAAGGGGTCTTCCGCGCCGACCTCGACGTCCGCCTCGTCTACCGGTTCGTCCGCGACACCGTCTGGGTGGCCGCCTCCTGGTACCGCCCCGGCGGCACCCACAGCCCGGAGGAGATCGCCCGCCAGTACCTGTCCATGGTCCTCGAAGGCATCACCACCCCGAACTGACCCCGCACCACCACCCCTTGACGAAGGAGCAGCCATGGCCGAGGCCTACATAGCCGAAGCGGTCCGCACCCCGGTCGGCCGGCGCGGGGGCGGGCTGTCCGCCGTCCACCCCGCCGACCTCGGGGCGCACGTCGTCCGGGCACTCGTCGAGCGCACCGGTATCGACCCGGCCGCCGTCGACGACGTCGTCTTCGGCTGCCTGGACACCGTCGGCCCGCAGGCCGGGAACATCGCCCGCACCGCCTGGCTCGCCGCGGGCCTGCCCGAGGAGGTGCCCGGCACCACCGTCGACCGCCAGTGCGGTTCCTCCCAGCAGGCCGTCCACTTCGCCGCGCAGGGGGTGCTCTCCGGCACCCAGGACCTGGTCGTCGCGGGCGGCACCCAGAACATGTCGATGATCCCGATCGCCTTCGCCAGCCGCCAGGCCGCCGAACCCCTCGGACTGACCGAAGGCCCCTACGCGGGCTCCGAGGGCTGGCGCGCCCGCTACGGCGACGCGCCCGTCAACCAGTTCCACGGCGCCGAACTCATCGCGGAGAAGTGGGGCATCAGCCGTCGCGACATGGAGGAGTTCGCCCTGCGCTCGCACCACCGTGCCCTGCGCGCCATCGAGGAGGGCCGCTTCGACCGCGAGATCGTCGCCTACGGAGACGTCACCGTGGACGAGGGGCCCCGCCGCGACACCTCCCTGGAGAAGATGGCCGGCCTCAAGCCGGTCGTCGCGGGCGGCCGGCTCACCGCCGGGGTCTCCTCCCAGGTCTCCGACGGCGCCTCCGCCCTGCTCATCGCCTCCGAGAGGGCCGTGGCCGAACACTGCCTCACGCCCAGGGCCCGCGTCCACCACCTCTCGGTACGCGGCGAGGACCCGATCCGGATGCTGTCGGCGCCGATCCCCGCGACCGCGTACGCGCTGAAGAAGGCCGGGATGTCCATCGACGACATCGACCTGGTCGAGATCAACGAGGCGTTCGCGCCGGTCGTCCTGGCCTGGCTGAAGGAGACGGGCGCCGACCCGGACAAGGTCAACGTCAACGGAGGCGCCATCGCGCTCGGCCACCCGCTCGGCGCGACCGGCACCAAGCTGATGACGACCCTGCTGCACGAACTGGAACGCACCGGCGGCCGTTACGGCCTCCAGACGATGTGCGAGGGCGGCGGCCAGGCCAACGTCACGATCATCGAGCGCCTCTGAAGGCCCGGTTCCCGTACGCCGCGGCGGTCAGGGCCCGGAAACCGTCCGCCGTCGCGGCCGGCGCGAGACGGCGCCGATCTGCCAGGTGACGGAGTACAGCAGCAGCGCGGACGCGGACGCAGCGCCCGCCCTCTTGGCGGCCCCGGTCAACACACCTTCGGCGAGGGGCCCCCATCGGGCTTGGACCGTCCTGGAGGGATAGGTCGTCTCTATCGTGCCGTCGCCCAGGACGGTGGTCGGTCGGCTGTAGTCCACCTCGGTCGCCCAGCGGTACGCGTTGAAGTCGTCACGGATGTTGACGACGCCGCCCAGCACGGGTGCCGCGACCAGCAGAGTCACCACGCTCCACCGCACGACGGGACCCGGACGGGCAACCGTGCCGGCGCCGCCGTGGGAGCGCAGCCGGTCCCGGCGCCGCCAGAGACGCAGACCGACGGCCACCAGGCCGAAGGCGGTGCTCGCGTACTGCAGCAGTCGGGCGGCCGTCAGGCCCCCCAGGGCCGGTGCGCGCAGCGCCTGCACGTGGGAGACCAGGAAGCCGTCGCCGTGGGTGAAGGAGTCCCACACGAGGTGGGAGGCGATGCCGATCAGGGCGGAGAGCAGCAGCCACATGGTGTGGTGGGCCTTGGCCGGCAGGCCGGTTGTCCGCTCGGGTTCCGGAAGACGGAGGCCGGACGGGAGCAGTGCCGTGATCGGCGCGCGCAGCATCCGGTAGGCGGCGACCAGGGCGACGGCAAGAGGCAGGTCGACCGCCAGGCCGACCGTGAGCGAATGGGTCTCCGTGGCGTTGAGGAACGGCCCGTACCAGTCCTCGGGGCTGGTCTCGGACACGCCGAGGGCGTTCAGGAAGTACGGGGCGTCCGGCGCCAAGGCACCTGCGACCAGGGCCGCCGGTACGAAGGGCCGACGCATCAGTGGCAGCACTGCGGCGGGGTGGGACAAGGTGAACGGCAACTCGGTGATCTTCTCTGTTCGGAAGGGACCGGGCGGGGGTCACGGCACGTCGCTCCGCGATCGCCCTTTCGCTGGGGGCGTTCACGACCGTCCGGCTCAGGCAGCACACGCACGGATAGAACACCGGAGAGAGTATTCATCTCAACGGACTATTGCAACGCGGGCACGCGCGGGGGTGCTGGTGAGGAGGGGGTGCCGACGCGAGGAAGCCGCCAGGCACGCCGTACGGCCGACACGGCAGAGCCGGCCGCCCGTTCGCGGGCGGCCGGCCGGAAGGAAGAAGCGGTTGTCAGCTCCGGCGGCGCACCATCTGGACGAACGCCGTGAGCGCGGCCACGGCCGACAGCAGGAGAAGGGTGCCGAGGACAGGCCGGAGATCGCCCCAGACGGTCGCGCTGGAGTAGGCGACCAGCGGCGGAGCGGACACGGCCATCGCGCCCATCTCACGCAGCCCTGAGGAACGCGCGCGGAGGGCGAGGACGGCCCCCGTGAAGGCGAGGACCAGCATCGGCCAGGCGCCGTAGTCCGTGGTCACACCGAAGGCCCCTGTGTACGCCCCGGCATTCACGACGACGACGGGGAACCACCCCGCGGCGGCCATGGCTCCGGCCGCCGCCGACAGCCCCCTGTCGCCGCGCCGGTCCGGAGGGCAGGCGAGGACGACGGCGACGGTCAGCAACGCCGCGACCGGAGCGACGGCCCCGTCCTCGTACACGCGTGCGCCGGCGGCCCACTGCACGGCCGTCCCCAGCAGCCCACACCCGGCCAGCCCCGCACCCGGCCCCCACCGGCCGGTCAGGGCGACGACCGCGCCGACGCACACCAGCAGCGAGAGCAGCATGTACAGGATCCACGCGCCGTCCGTGGCGTGGAGCTGTACCCGCACCGGGGCCGGCGAGAGTGCGAGCCCGGTGTACCAGCGCGTGAGACGCAGCCCGCTGCCCACCGCACAGGCCGCCAGGGCGAACGGGGCGGCCAGGGCGAAGAAGCGCCCCGCGGGCGACGCCGAGTCGAGCCCCAGCCGGACCCGCAGGGCGTGCGCGACCAGATCGGCGTCCGCGCGCAGCCGGGCCGGACGCCCCATGTCCGCCGTCATCTCCCGGTGCACGTCGATGATTTCCTGCCCGTGAGCGGCCCGGTACGCGGCGGGATACAGACGGACGAGGGGATCACTCACGCCGGCGCGGCCGCGCCGGCGGCCAGACGCCGCCTGACCTCCCGGGCGGTCGCGGCCAGCCGCTCCGCCTCCGCCTCCAGCCTCTCCCGCCCGGCGGGAGCGAGAGCGAAGACCCGGCGAGCCCGGCCGCCCACCACCTCCTCGCGCTCCACCTGGATCAAGCCCTCCGCCAGCAGCCTGTCCAGCGCCCCGTAGAGCGCCCCGGTGCGCGGCGTCACCCGGCCGTCGGTGATGGTCTTGACCTCCTGGGCGATGGCGTACCCGTGCCGAGGGGCATTCGCCAGCGCCGTCAGCAGCAGCAGAGCCAGCTCCTGCATTCCTCGTTCGCTCATGCCGACAGAGTATTCCGCCCGACGGACCCTCGGCGAGCCTGAGCCGCGGCACTCCCGCCCCCCTCAGGGCGCGTGGGCCGTACGCCGAACGCGGACGCCGCCCGATCTCCGTGGGCGGAGCCTGGCGCTCCCCGTACGCGGCGCAGAGACGCAACGCTGTGACCTGCGGGATTACCCTCGGACGCCTTCTCCTCAGCGACGGAGTGACACCGTGCCGCGGTGTCTGCCTCGTCCTGTCCTGAGCGAAGAAGGCGATCACGCGGCTGCCGCGCGAGCAGGGCACGGACCTGGCCGTGCTTCACACACGGCTGTCCGGTGCGGAGGGGACCAGCTCGTAGGTGTCGCCCCGCGGGACGACACGGCCCGCGGTGGGCGGCGGGAAGTGGCTGCCGAGGAGCAGGGTCGCGGTGCCGGAGAGCGAACCGAGGATGCGCTGCCTGGTCCGGGCGGCGGCCGCCGGGTCGATGTCCACGCAGCTGCCCAGATCGGGGTGGACCAACTGGACGGGGTGGTGGATGCAGTCGCCGGTGATGAGCGCGGTCTCACCCCGGCTGCGCAGCTCAACCGCCACCTGGCCCGGCGTATGGCCCGGGGTGGGCAGCAGACGGACACCCGGCGTGATCTCCGTACCCTCTTCCGGGACATCGACGAGGTCGAGCAGGCCCGCGTCCCTGATGGGGTGTACGGAGTCCCGGAACATCTGACGCCGGGCCTCCTCCATGTCGACCCCCGCCCAGTAGTCCCACTCCGTGCGGGTGGTGAGGTAGCGCGCGTTCGGGAAGGTCGGTACCCAGTCGGCGCCCCGCGCCTGGGTGTTCCAGCCGACGTGATCGGTGTGGAGGTGGGTGAGAACGACGAAGTCCACTGTCTCCGGGGCGAAGCCGGCCTCCGTGAGCCGCTTCAGATAGTCGCTGTCCAGGTTGTCCCAGGCCGGATTGGCGCGCTGCTTGCCGTTGCCGATCCCGGTGTCGACGAGCACGCGACGACCGTTCGCCTCGACCGCGAAACTGTGGCTCGCCAGGCGCAGGACGCTCTGTTCGTCCGCGAAGTCAGGCCGCAGCCAGGGAACTCGGCCGACGATCTCCGGGGTGGCTCCGGGCAGCAGCCAGGGACCGGTCTGCGGGGGAAGGTGTACCTCGTCGACGCGGTGGATCGCGAGGTCTCCTACGGTCCACGCCGGGATGCCGGTGCCGGTGGTGGTGGTGGTGTCGGCCGTACGGGGAAGGGGTGCCGTGGGCATGGGTGTTCCTTTACTTGTGGTGAGTGAGGGGCCGACGTGCGATCGCCGGGGCTGTGCGGCCGCTCGATCGGGTCGGTGGAAGCGGTGCAGGTGTTGTTTTCCCTGAGCGGTCGCGCAGGGTCCTGGCGAGTGCCCCCACGGCCGCGAGGGCCAGCAGGATCACGGCAGCCGCGTACAGATGTGCCGCCGTCCCCAGCCCGTAGCGCACGGTGAGGACCCCGGCGCCGATGGCCGGCAGGCTCATCGCGAGGTAACTGAGGACGTAGTAGGAGGCGAGGGTGCCGCTTCTTTCGTTCTCGCGGACCGGGGCGAGGACCATGCGCAGGGCGCCCTGGGACACGGCCCCGAAGCCGAACCCGGCCAGCGCGGCGCCGGCGAAGAGCGGAGCCAGGCTGGTGACGTGCATGGCACCCACCGACAGCAGTACGGCCGGGATCACCGCACAGCAACCGAGAGTGGCGGCGGTGAGGGCGCGCAACGACCGCGTCGCCCACACGGTCAGGGCCGCGCAGAGGGTCAGCGTGAAGAACACCAGGCCGCCGGCCGCCTGGGGGGCGGCGGGGGAGATGAGCCGGGTGAAGGCCGGGCCCAGCGAGGAGTAGAAACCGCCCAGGGCCCAGACGGCCACGACGCCCGCGCCGGTGAGTACGAGCGCGCGCCGCGCCGCCCCGGGCAGCGCCAGGTGAGGCCGCATCGACCGCAGTGCGCCGGCATGAGGGTGGGCGGTCTCGTCCGTGAAGGCGAGAGCGAAGATCTGGACGGCGAAGAGGACCATCAGCAGTACGTACACGGTGACCGTCGGGCCGGGCGCGAAGTGCACGAGCAGGGTGGCGCCCATGACTCCGGCGGCCATCCCGGCGACCGGTGAGACGCTGTTGGCCAGCGCCGAGCGGCCGGGACGGGCCGGGTTCTCCAGGTCGAGCAGGGCGGCGCCCGCGGCACTGGTGGCCGTGCCGGTCGCGAGCCCCTGCAGGACACGGGCGGTGATCAGCGTTCCCACGCCGTGGGCCGTCACGAAGACGCCCATGGAGACGATCTGCAAGGTCAGCGCGCCCATGAGGACCGGGCGTCGTCCGACGTGGTCGGAGAGCGCGCCGGTGGTCAGGAGGGCGACCAGCAGTGCCAGCGCGTACGCGCTGAAGACTACGGTCACCGTCAGTGCGGAGAGCTGCCACTGGTCCTGGTAGAGGGCGTAGAGCGGGGTCGGCGCGCTGGACGCGGCGAGGAGCGCGATCAGGACGGAGGCGTTCAACGTGAAGGGCAAGCGCCTTGAAAGAGGAGTGCGTCGCGGGGCCGGACCTGCGGAGGCGCTCTGCATGAGCTTCCCTTCCGAGCTAAAGGCAATGAATTTGCTTTTGGCTACCGTAGGTTCTAGCGTCCACTAAAGCAAACGGTTAGCGTTTGGTTGTCGCGAGGTCGGACCACGGCCCGGCGCGGCATGACGTACAGAGCCGAAAGGGCACTCATGAACACCGGCCGACTCACCCCCCAGGAAGCAGCCCGATGGGCGCTTCGGGCAGGGCTTCCGCTGAGCGACGACCGCCATGAGGTGGTGGCGGGCACCGCCGAACACATCCAGTCCGTCATCGCCACCCTGCGGGAACTCGACTTCGGGGACACCGCGCCGGCGGCCGTCTACGCCACCGGACAGGAGCACGTCAATGCAGCCGTTTGAGATGTCACTGACCGAAGCGGCCCGTGCCGTGCGGGCGAAGGAGCTGTCGCCCGTCGAGCTGACCGAATCCGTCCTGGACCGCATCGGCGCGGTGGAGGAACGACTCCAGGCCTACGTCACCGTGGCCTCGGCCGCCGCCCGTCGCACGGCGGCCCTGGCCGAGCGGGAGATCGCCGCCGGACGGTCACGCGGTCCGCTGCACGGCATCCCCATGGCGCTGAAGGATTTGATCGACGCCCAGGGCATGCCGACCACGGCCAGTTCCCGCGTCCGGGCGGACCACCTGGCCGACGGCGACAGCGCCGTGGCCGCGCGACTGTCCGAGGCCGGCGCGGTCCTGCTCGGCAAGACCCACACCCATGAATTCGCCTACGGGCTGACGACTCCCCAGACCAACAACGCGTGGGACCACAGCCGTATCGCCGGGGGATCGAGCGGCGGCTCCGCCGTGGCCGTGGCCGCGGGAGAGGCCACCTTCGCGTTGGGCACGGACACCGGGGGCTCGATCCGCGTCCCCGCCGCGCTGAACGGCGTCGTCGGACTCAAGCCCACGTACGGCCTGGTCCCCCGGCACGGCGTGACCTCGCTGTCCTGGTCCCTGGACCATGTCGGCCCTGTCACCCGCACCGTCGAGGACGCGGCGCTCGTGCTCGACGCACTGGTGGGGCACGACCCGCGCGATCCCGCGAGCAGTCCCTTCGAGGCGAAGGGCCGGCTGGGGAGCGAGCTGTCCCGCGACGACTCGGATCTGACGGGACTGCGCGTCGGAGTCCCGCGCAACTACTACTTCGAGCGGATCTCCCCCGAGGTCGACACGGCGGTACGCCGGGCCATCGGGACGCTCCAGCGGCTGGGGGCCGAGATCGTCGAGGTCGAGATCCCGCTGACGCGCTACGTGCAGGCGATCCACTGGGGGCTGATGGTCCCGGAGGCGACGGCCTACCACGAACAGACGCTGCGCTCGGTACCCGAGCTGTACGCGCCGGACGTACGCCTCCTGCTGGAAGCCGGGGAACTCGTCCTGGCCGGCGACTATCTCCGTGCCCAGCGCGCGCGGACCATGATGCGCGACGCCTGGACCCGGATGTTCCGCCAGGTCGACGTCATCGCCGCTCCCGCGGTGCCGATGACCGCCACCAAGTCGGGTCAGGAGGCCGTCGAATGGGCCGACGGAACGGTGGAAGCCGTCTCCGACAGCTATGTCCGTCTCTCCGCGCCGGCCAACATCACCGGGGTTCCGGCGCTCACCCTGCCTGTCGGTCATGATTACGCGGGCATGCCGATCGGAATGCAGCTGATGGGCCGCCCCCTGTACGAAGCGGCTGTGCTGCGTGTGGGCCGCGCCTACGAACTGGCCGGCGACGACGCGGGAAGGCTCGCCCCGATCGCGGCCTGAGCGTGTGAGGCGCGCTGCCCGGCCGACGAGCAGGCCGGCCGGGCCGGCCGCCGGGTCAGGCAAAGGGCCCGACTAGAAGCAATGGAATTGCGTTAAGGTGGATGTCATGAGCCCCAAGCCCATGGCTCGCCCCGGAGGGCGCAGCGCACGCGTGCAGGAGTCCGTACACGCGGCAGTCCGTGAACTCGTGGCTGAACTGGGGCGCGAGGCCTTGACAGTCCCGCAGGTGGCGGCACGAGCCGGGGTGACGCCGTCGACCATCTACCGCCGATGGGGCGATCTCCAGGAGCTGCTCTCCGATGTCGCCGTGGAACACCTGCGGCCCGAGGCGCTTCCGGCCGACCTCGGCAGCCTGCGCGAGGACCTCGGCGTATGGGCGGAGCAGTTCCTGGAGGAGATGGCTTCCCCGCCGGGGCGCGCCTACATCCGCGACGCGCTTCTCGGCGACCCGGACGGCAGCAACGCCGGCCAGTGCTCGGAGTACGCCGCCGACCAGATCGGCATGGTGCTCGCCCGGGCAACGGAACGCGGTGAGACCGTCCCGGGCACGGAACTGGTGATGGACCGTGTGGTGGCTCCCATGATGTACCGGATCCTGTTCCGTCCCAGTCTGCTGGACGCGGCGTACGCCCGTGAACTCGTCGACAACGCCCTGGGCGGGCTCTGAGAGGGCGGACGAACTCACGGGATCGGCTTGAGGCCGGCCTGGAGAAGCTGCCGGGCCGACCCGTTGTCCGTGCCGGCCGCCGGGTCCTGCGACTGCTGGATGACGTGGGTCAGCGCATGGGCCAGGGTGTGCCGGTCGGCGTCGCCCTCGCCGATGACGACGTGGTCGCGCCTCCGCAAGCAGGCGCCGCGCGAGGGACCCGAACGCCGGCTGACACGGCCGACCCCGCCGGACCGGGAGCGTGGGTCCCGGTCCGGCGGGGTGTCCCGTGTCGCGTGCTGAGGTACTGCCCGGCCGTCAGCGGTGCGTGCGGGGCTTGTGCCCGGATGCCTTGACCGTCCAGGTCAGGGTCTCGGTGGTCTCGGCGCGGACCTGGGGGTCGCGGATCGACGCGCTCCGGTCGTCGGACCTGACCGTGACCGTGTGCGTCCTGCCGTCCGCGGCCACCCCCAGCGCGGCGGGGACGACGCCGGTGAGCCCGTTCGCCCGCTTCACCTGGACCCCGTCGACGTACCAGCGCAGCTCCGGCGCGGCCAGGCCGGTGAGTTCGGCCTGGGAGACCTTGATGCGCGTGGTCCGCAGGACAGCCTTGCCGGTACCGACCTCGCTGCTCAGCGCGTTGGCCTCGCGGTAGAAGCCCGCGATCATGGCCTCACGGCCGGGGAGGTTGAACTCGCTGACGTTCAGGGCCCGCATGAGGGAGTTGGACGTCGGGCGGTAGATCCCGTAGGGGTAGTAGCTGCTGCCCTCGTACGTGCCGACGGTGCCGCCCGTGGGATCGGTCTCGCCGAGCCAGCGGTACCACTTGGCCCGCTTGGCGGCCATCTGCCGCGTGGTGTAGGTGCTGGAGTTGATGTCGGCGGGCTCACCGGACGGCCAGGTGCCGTAGCCGTCGTAGGCGTACTCGTCGGCCAGCAGGCCCACCGAGTGGGCGATCTCGTGGACGGCGATCATGCTGGACTGCTCGTTGTCCGAGGAGAGGGTCGAGACGCCGTCGAACGGATATCCCTCGGCCTCCAGTCCGGAGTAGCCCGCGCCGCCGTACTTGGCGGAGTGGGAGAGGACGACGACGAGGTCGGCCTCGGGGGCCTTGGCCGCGTAGGAGGCGACCTTGTCGATGTCGGCGCAGACCAGCCGCTCGGTGTCCGCGCACCAGAAGTAGCTGCCGAGCGCCGTGTCCTTGGTGACGTCGGCGGAGGGGTCACCGGAGACGCCGGATTCGGCGGAGACCGCGTCGACGGTCCACACGTTCATCAGGCCCTGGTAGCTCGCGTACGGCTCGACCCGGGTGATGTCCGCCCACTTGGCGGCCGCGGCGGCGTGGAAGGCGTCCTGCTGGCCGGCGGTGTATCCGTCGCCGATGATCACCACGTCGAGGCGGTCGGCCGAAGGGCCGGTCACCGACAGCTCGTTGACCTCGCCGTCCGTCGTCCCCGCCGTGGGGTCCGCGCTCCGGGCCGTGGACCGCCCGGCCGCCCGTTCCGTGTTGACCGGAACCTCGGTGCGCCGGCCCTCGCCCCCGGGCTCGGGGAAGTACTCGACGGTGACGCGCGGCCCCCGCGCGGGTTGCGGATCCACGGCGGACGCGGGCGTGGCGAGGGCCGCGCCCATCATCGCCATGAGTCCGACGCTCACGGATATGGCGGCATTTCTGCTCGTGCGCATGTCAATCCTCACTCTGGTGTCCAGCTCGGAGGTGAAGTAAAGCGGTGATGTAAGTAGACTTAAGTGGTGATTAACTTAGGTTGTGCGCAGGGGGGTTGGCAATGGTTACGCGGGATCCGCCGGGCCGCGCCGGGCCCCCTGGCGGCCAGGCTCGTCCGGTGCCGACCAGGGCGTCGGGGGCGTATGGGAGCATGCGGGAGCCGGCGAACCCGATGCGCCGAACGGCCGCGCCAGGTCCCGGCCGGGAGGCCGGCACACGGGTTGAGGGCCGGGCCGTCGGCTCCACCCCGCTCCCCGGTGACGGCCACGGCGGCGGCCGGCGGCCCCTCGGGTTCAGTGCTCGCGGAGGCGTGACGCGGCCGGTGGCCACCGGCGGGCGACAGAGCGAGGGGATGGCCATGGCAGGCACCAGCAGGGCGACGGCGGCGTGCGACGGACCGGGGCGGACGGCCGGGGGCGAGGCTTCCGGCGCGCCGGACCAGGAACCGGGGGACGGGCGGGAAACGCCGTCGGCGATCGGCCGCCGGGTGAGGCGACTGCGTACGCAACGCGAGCTGACGCAGCGTCAGCTAGCCGAGCCGGTGTACACCGCCGCCTATGTCTCCACCCTGGAAGCGGGCAAGGTGCGGCCCTCCGAAGCCGCCCTCCGGCACATCGCGGAACGTCTCGGTGTCGCCTACGAGGAACTCGCCACGGGCAAGCCCACACACCTCGTCACGGCCCTGCGGATGCGGCTGGCCGACGCCCAGCGCGTGCTGGCCGTCGAGGACGCCACCGACGCGCGGACGGCGTACGAGCGGATCCTCCGGCAGGCCGAGGAGTACGGACTCACACGGGAACGGGCGGCCGCGCTGACGGGCCTGGGCGAATGCGCGCTGGAGACGGGCGAACTCGCCGACGCCCTGGCCCGGTTCGAGGCGGCCGAACACGCACTGGCCGACGAACCGCTGCCCGCGCGTGCGCGGGCGGTCCGGGGCAGAGCGGTCGCCCACTACCTCGCGGGCCAACTGCGCTACGCCTGCTACCTGCTGGAGAGCGCGATCGACGAGCTCAACACGTCAGGGCTGCACGATCCGGGCGCGCTGCTCCAGTTCTACACGGCGTCGATCGCCCCGTACATGGACATGGGCGCCCATGCCCGCGCCGCGCAGGCCGCGGAACTCGCGCTGGCCCTGGTGCCCCAGGTGTCCGACCCGGCCCTGGTCGCCGGCATGCACCGCACGGTGGCCCGTACGCTGATCGCCGAAGGCAGGGCCGAGGCCGCCCAGGCGTCGTTGGCGCGAGCCACCGAGCTCTACGAGCAGCTACAGATCCGTACCGAGCTCGCTCACTGTCACTGGATGCGTGGGTACGTCCACGCCCAGCACGACGAACTGGAGCGCGCGGAGGCGGAACTGCGCACCGCGCACTCGATGCTGGTGTCCAAACGGGCGGCCCTGTACGTCTCACAGGTGGAGGTCGAGCTCGCCGACGTCCTGCGCAGAAGGGGGAAGCCGGTCCAGGCGGCGGAGCTGCTGGAGAGCCTGCTGGTGGGACTCCAGTCCGGGCGCGGCGCGTTGCACGCGGGCGGCGCCCACCGGCTGCTCGGGCTGATCGCCGAGGAGGCGGGGGACACCGAGGCGGCCGAGCGGCATTACGCCACCGCGCTCTCCCTGCTCGAACAGACGGGAGCGGCCGGGGACCTCGCCGACATCTGCCGACTGCTCGGAGACCTGATGCGCCGCGAGGGCCGGACGGAGGCGGCGCTGAACGCCTACCGCACCGGGCTCGGGCACCGCGCCGAGCCGGGCACCACCACACTCGGTCCCGCTCCCGCCCGGCCGCCGTTCGGCCCCTGGGCCTGACGGCGCGGACCGTGCCGTATCCGTGGGATGGCTCGGGCGGGGGCGGCCCGGCCGGAGCCCGGACCGCCCGCTCTTCCCGGCGTGCGGCGCGGACCGCCCGCTCTCCCCGGCGTGCGGCCCTGACCGCCCGCCCGCCCAAGGGACGAGGGCCGCGACCTCAGCCGGCGTCCGGGAGGGACCTCAGGGCCGTCCGGGCCTCGTCCATGATCCGCTCGACCAGTTCCGAGCAGGACGGCAGGTCCCCGATCAGCCCGGCCACCTGTCCCGAGGCCATCACCCCGATGTCCGTACGGCCCTCGACCATCGAGGCCTTCAACAGCATCGGTGTGTTGGCCGCCAGCAGTACCTGACTCCATGTCAGGTCCTTGCCGTGCTTCAACGCCAGTCCTTCCCTCACGAGTTGGGGCCAGCCCGCACCGGTCTCCTTCCGGAAGGCCGAGGCGTGCCGCAGTGCCCGCCACAGGGACGAGAGGCGGCCGGAACGCTCCAGCGCGTCGACCATGGGGGTCCGCAGCATGCGGTGCGGCAGCCCGTCCACCTGGGTGGTGACGGTGACGTCCTTGACGGTCGCGGCCAGGTACTTCGCCTTCACCGCCTCGGGGACGGTGCTGTCGGAGGTGAGCAGGAAGCGCGTCCCCATCCCGATCCCGGCCGCCCCGTAGGCGAGCGCGGCGGCCAGGCCGCGGCCGTCGTGGAAGCCGCCCGCCGCGATCACCGGGATGTCCACCGCGTCCACGACCTGGGGGAGCAGCACGGTGGTGGCCACGTTCCCCGTGTGGCCGCCGCCCTCACCGCCCTGGACCATCACCGCGTCGGCACCCCAGGCCGCGACCTTCTCGGCGTGCCGACGGGCACCGATGGAGGGGATGACGACCACGCCGGCGTCCTTGAGGCGGGCGATGAGGTCCCTGGAGGGGGCGAGGGCGAAGGACGCCACCCGCACCCCCTCCTCGACGATGATTCGCACCCGCTCGCCCGCGTCCCCGGCGTCGGCCCGCAGATTGACGCCGAACGGCGCGTCCGTACGGGACCTGACCTCGCGGACCGCGGCCCGCAGCCGCTCCACGCTCATCGTGGCGGAGGCGAGTATGCCGAGCGCGCCCGCGTTCGCCGAGGCCGAGACGAGACGCGGCCCGGCCACCCAGCCCATGCCGGTCTGCACGACCGGGTAACGGACCCCGGTGAGGTCGGTGAGCGCCGTACGGAAGGGTTCGCTCATGCCGGGACCTCGTGCTCACGCAGCCCCTTCGGGTCGATCACCTCGCGGATCAGGCGCAGTTCGGGCTCCGTGGGCTCCCGGGTGAAGGGCACCTCGTCGGGGACGGACAATCCGAACCCGGTGGCCGCGGTGACCTGTTCGAGGCTCACTCCGGGGTGCAGCGAACGCAGCCGCATCACGCGGTCGGGGGTCTCGAAGTCGAAGACCCCCAAATTGGTGATCACGCCCGGGAGACGGTGGTAGCGGGTCGCGGAGGGCCCGGCCGCCGCCGCCCGGTCGTGTCCGACCCCGCTCACCATGTCCACGTGTTCCACGAACACCCGGGTCGAGTGCTTCGGCACCCAGTAACTCGTGGGGTTGTTCAGTGTGTTCACGGGCGCACCGCGCACACCGAGAAGCTGGCGGGTGGGCCGGGACCAGTCACCGACGCAGGAGATGTTCTGGTTGCCGTGCCGGTCGAGCTGGGCGGCGCCCATCATCACGTGCCGGCGGCCGGTGGCGGTCAGCGTGAGGTGCCGGCGGAACGGCAGCCAGCCCTCGACGCTCCCCGGCCGCTCCCCGACGGCGGGGGTGTCGGCCATCAGCAGCGCCTCCCCGTCGGTGAGCAGCAGGTCCGGCGAGAAGGTGAGCTTGGCCAGGCGCGCCCCGATCGCCGGGACGGTGCCCATCGGGCTCGCGAGGACCTCGCCCGCGTCCCGCCAGGCTTCGGCGCAGGCCACCACGCAGTACTCGGCGCGGCTGACCGCCGGCAGGCCGGTGGTCCCGGTGGCGCTCATGCTTCCTCCAGGTGGAACGCGGTGACGGCGGCCTGGTAGGCGGCTTCGTCGCCGGACAGGAACCGTGCGGCGAAGGCCGGCCACGCTTCCGGGTCGCGGGCCGCACGGACGTAGGCCCGCTGGAAGGACTCGTCCCGGTCGTGGTCGGGCACGCAGGAGGTGAAGTGGGCGCCGTTCGGCGTCTCGACGACCCCGTCCACGAACAGGCGCTTCACCAGGAGGGTCTGCGGCCCGTGCCCCTTGAGCAGGTCCGCCGTCTCCACGATCCGCTCGCACGAGACGTACGCCTGGTCGGCGGCCTCGCAGAACAGGTCGTCGAAGTACGGGTCGGGGCCCAGATACTGGCCGTTGCCCTGTGCGTCGGCCCGGTTGAGGTGGACCAGGGCCGCGTCCAGCCGCAGAGCCGGGGCGGCGACCAGTTCCTCCCCGTCCTCGTACGGCGACGTGACCGTCCGCAGGGCCGGGTTGACCACCATCAGGTCCGAGCCGAGACCCGCCCGTACCGGCATGAAGGGGAGCCGCTGGGCCCCGGCCGTCAGCCCCCACATCATCATCGCCTCGTCGAGCTCGGCCATCTCGAACGCGCCGCGCTGCCGGGCCGCCGTGAAGTGCGGCTCCAGCGGTATCGAGTCGAGCGTCCCGAACGCCGCGACGAGCTTGCGGATCTTCCCCGCCGCCGCGAGCAGTCCCACGTCCGGGCCGCCGTACGACACCACCGTCAGGTCGGTGAGATCCGAGCGCAGGACGGCCCGTACCAGGGCCATCGGCTTGCGGCGCGAGCCCCAGCCGCCGATGCCGATCGTCATGCCGCTCTCCAGGCGGCCGACGACGTCCTCGGCCGTCATTGTTTTGTCCTGAGTCACGTCTGCCGCTCCTTGTCCGAGTCGGAGTGCGAGTGCGAGTGCGAGTGCGAAGTCGAGTCCGTGCCGAAGGTGTCGCGTACACGGCCGGCGACCCCGCTGAGATTGGCCTCGAAGGTGAAGCCCTGCTCGAAGCGGTAGCTGCGGCGTACGTCGACGGGGTCGATGCCGTTGATGGCGGCCTTGGCCAGCCGGATCAGGTATCCGTCCTTGGCGGCGATCTCCCGGGCCAGCGCGAGGGCGGCCCCGGTCAGCCGGTCGCGGGGGACGACGCTCCACACCGAGCCGTGCCGGTGCAACTCGTGCGCCGTCACCGTGCGCGAGGTGTAGTACAGGGCCCGCATCAGGTGTTGCGGGACGAGACGGGCCAGATGCGTGGCCGCGCCGAGGGCGCCCCGGTCCAGCTCCGGCAGGCCGAAGGTCGCGTCGTCGGCGGCCACGATCGCGTCCGCGTTGCCGGCCAGGCCGATGCCGCCGCCCAGGCAGAAGCCGTGCACGGCGGCGACCACCGGGACCTCGCACTCGTAGACCGCCGCGAACGCCTCGTAGCAGCCCCGGTTGGCGCCGATCAGCGCCTCGGGCCCGTCCGCGCGCTGCATCTCCTTGATGTCCACGCCCGCGTTGAAGCCGCGCCCCTCGGCGGTGAGCACCACGCACCGGACGGACGGATCGGCGCCGGCGGCGCGTACGGCGGCGGCCAGCTCGTACCAGCCCCGCACGGGCAGGGCGTTGACCGGGGGAAAGTCCACGGTGACGAAGGCGACGCCTTCTTCCGGGACCGAGGTGGAGACACCCATGAGCAGATCAGCTACCTTTCCACCAAACGTTTGTTAGGCCCGAAGGTAGCAGCGTCGCGGACGTCGCGGGAGGGTGCGATGCCACTGAGCGGTACGGCCGACTCCCGTCCCGCCCGGCCACCGCCCGTCCCCGCTGTCTCCCGCCCCACCGAAGCCCCACCGAAAGGACTTGCCGCCATGACCTCACCGACCGCCGCCCCGCTGTGCGCCGGACGCGTCGTCGCCGTCACCGGAGCCGGCCGCGGACTCGGCCGCGCCCACGCCCTGGCCTTCGCCGCCGAGGGCGCGCGGGTCGTCGTCAATGACCTGGGCGTGGGCCCCGACGGTTCCGGCCCGGCCACCGGACCGGCCAAGCGGGTCGTGGAGGAGATCCGCGCGGCGGGCGGCGAGGCGGTCGCCCACCACGGGGACATCGCCACCACCGAGGGCGCCGGCTCTCTCGTCGCCACCGCGCTCGACGTCTTCGGCCGGTTCGACACCCTCGTCAACAACGCCGGGTTCCTCCGCGACCGGATGCTGGTCAACCTGGACGAGGACGACTGGGACGCCGTGACGCGCGTCCACCTCAAGGGCCACTTCCTTCCGCTCAAGCACGCGGCGGCGCACTGGCGGGCCGAGGCGAAGGCGGGCCGGACGCCCGAGGCACGCGTCGTCAACACCAGCTCAGGGGCCGGTCTGCTGGGCAGCGTGGGCCAGGGCAACTACGCCGCCGCCAAGGCGGGGATCGTCGGACTGACCCTGGTGGCGGCCGCCGAGATGGGCCGCTACGGGATCCAGGTCAACGCGATCGCCCCGGCCGCCCGTACCCGGATGACCGAGGACACCTTCGCCGCGACCATGGCGGCTCCGGGGGAGGAGGGGGCCTTCGACGCGATGGCGCCGGAGAACGTCTCGCCGCTCGTCGTATGGCTGGGCTCCGCCGCGTCCACCGGGGTGACCGGCCGGGTCTTCGAGGCCGAGGCCGGGCGGATCACCGTGATGGAGGGCTGGCGGCCCGGCCCCGGCGTGGACAAGGGCGCCCGCTGGACCCCCGCCGAGGCCGGGGCCGCGGCGACCGGACTGCTCGCCGCGGCCGAACCGCCCCACCCGGTGTACGGGGCGCGCTGACGGCACGCGGCGGGGCCGGGGCGGGCCGGGGCGGGTTAGGGCGGGCGTTGACGTAGCGTCAGCTTCCGCTGGCCCGTCGCCGCTCGCCGCTCGCTGCTCGCTGCTCGCCGCTCGCCCGTCGCCCGCTCGCCGCCGACCGAGCCGGCCCGGCTCAGTTGGCCTCGGCCACCTCGCCCCGTACTCCGGCGAGCAGCAACGCGGGCGACTCCGCGCGGCCGTCCAGGATGCGGTTGGTCCGGGTGACCACCTGCCACCCCGAGGGTGTGCGGCGCAGCCGCCAGTGGTTGGCGGTGGCCCGGCGGACCACGTACCGGCCCTCCTCGTGCACGACCATCAGCGAGTGGCACACCGCCACCGCCTCGTCGCCGTCGACCGTGATGTGCGGCGGCCCCACCACGTGCGCGCACCCCTGCCGGATCCAGCCCTGGTGCGCGGGGGAGGCGACCATCTCGTGGATGCGCTCCCGGCCCGCGAGGAAGATCTCGTCGATGTCGTACACCCCGTCAGGTGCCCACAGCGCCGCGACCGCCTCCGCGTCCCCGCCGTCCACCAGCGGCCCGTAGGAGGCCATCGCCCTGGCGACGGCGCGTTCGTCCTCCAGCAGCCCGATCCGGGCCTCCAGCGCGGCGATCCGGTCCTCGCTCACGCCCGTCCCTCCGAGTCCGCCGCCGTGCCCACGAGCGCGGCGAGCGCCTCCAGCTGCTCGACGTAATGACCCGCGGAACGTGCCGTCAGCGACACGCTCACCAGCGTCGCGCCCGCCCGGACCACCTTCCGCAGCGCCTCCCCGGTCCCCTCCGCGTCACCGGAGGGGTCCAGCGGCCGGCCCGCGCTCAGCACCACCTCGAAGCCCTCCGGCAGCGGCGCCGCGCCGACCATCTCGCCCAGCCGCTCCAGAGGCAGTCCGAACGGCACCCAGCCGTCCCCGTGCGTCACGGCCCGGCGCAGCGAACGGGGCGTACGGCCACCGATCCACAGCGGCACCCGGTCCTGCACCGCGTGCGGCTCCACCACCAGGCCCTCGTAGTCGAAGTGCTCACCGTGGTAGGCCGGTTCACGCCGGGAGAGGGAGGCGCGCAGTGCGGCCACGGCGTCGTCGGCGATCGCGCCACGGCCCTCGAAGGGCGCGCCGAGCAGCCGGAACTCCTCCTCCAGACTGCCGACGCCGAGCCCCAGGACGAGCCGCCCGCCCGAGACGCGGTCCAGCGTGCCGTAGCGCTTCGCGAGGGCCAGCGGGTGGTGGTAGCCGAGCACCAGCACCTGGGTGGCGAACCTGATCCGGCGGGTCCGAGCGGCCAGATACCCGAAGGTGGCCAGCGGGTCCCAGTAGGTGCCGCCACGCACCTGGGCGAGGTCCGCGGGCACCGCGACATGTTCCGAGCAGGTCAGATGGTCGAAGCCGAGCCGGTCGGCCGCCTCGGCGACCGCCCCCAGCTCCTCGATGCCGGCACCGCGCTCCCAGGGGGAGTGGACACCGGGGACCGCTGTGACGACGGGACTGTTGATACCGAGCCGCATGAGGGCACCTCTCTCGGGCGGGACAGGAAGGAGACTCAGGGAGGACACGACGGGAGGAGGAGAAAGGAGGAGAGATAAGAGAAGAGATAGGAGGAGGGGAAAGCAGGAGGGGAAAGCAGGAGGGCCCATCCAAGTCACCGCCTCCCGCGTGCGCAGGCCGCGTCCCGGTGGGCGGGAGGCCGCACGGCGTCGGCCGCACCGGCACCGGACGGCCCGGCCCGCCGGTTCCGCCCCGGCCCACTCCTGAACGGGCGACCGTCCCCGCCCCGGCCCACTCCTGAACGGGCGACCGTCCCCGCCCGGCCCCGGCGCGGTGGCGTACCCCGTCCCGTCCCGTCCGGTCAGCGGGAGCGGGCCCGTCGCAGCGGGCACGGAGGCCTAGCGTCCTGGGGAGGCGCCCACTCCAAGGGCCCGCGGCCGTCGCCGTCACCTCTCACCCCAGGAGCACCCATGCCACGCACCGTCGTCGTCACCGGATCCGGTTCCGGGATCGGGGCCGCCGTCACCGCACTGCTGCGCGAGCGCGGGGACCGGGTGATCGGGGTGGACCTGCGCGGCGGTGAGATCGACGCCGACCTCTCCACGGCCCCGGGCCGCGCCTCGGCGGCCGCCGAGGCGGCCGAGGCGGCCGGCGGGGTGGTGGACGCGGTCGTCACCTGTGCCGGGACCTCCGTACCGGGCACCGCGATGGTGACGGTCAACTACTTCGGCACCACAGCGTTCCTGACCGTCCTGCGGCCGGCCCTGGCCGCCGCCGAGCGGCCCCGGGCCGTGGTCATCGGTTCCATCTCCGGTACGCGGCCCACCGACCCGGACGTCGTCGCCGCCTGTCTGGCCGACGACGAGGCCGCGGCGCTGCGCCACGCGGAAGCCGCCGTCGCCGACGGCCGCGCCCGGCAGTTGTACCCCTCCAGCAAGGCGGCGCTCGCCCGGTGGACGCGGCGCACCGCGCTCGCCGAGGGCTGGGCGGACGCCGGAATCGCGTTGAACGTCCTGGCGCCCGGCATCGTGCTGACACCGATGAGCGCGGGCCTCTTCGACGACCCGGAGACGAAGAAGGTCATGGACGAGGCGGTCCCCATGCCGCTCAACGGCTACCTGCGGCCCGAGGACGTCGCACGGGCGGTGCTGTTCCTGGCCTCGGACGAGAACAGTCACGTCACCGGGCAGGTGCTGTACGTGGACGGGGGCGCCGAGGCCACCCTCCGCGGCCCCGGCATCTTCTGAACCGGCACCGGGGGCCCATCCATCGGCCCCGCACGCCCCCTCACCTGATGAGCCGTCCGGACCGAACCCCAGGGTGATCCGGCAGGGCGGTCCGGCAGGGCGGTCCGGCCCGAGACGGCACGCTTGTCCGAATCAGGCCTGTCCCACAGGTGCTCCCGGACCACAGAATCTCCGAGGACTCACACGGCACCCACAGGGAGACACTCCATGAACCTGGCCAAGAGGCTCGGAACGACCGTGGCCGCGACAGCCCTGCTCTTCGGTGGCCTCACCACCATCGGTGCCGGCCCGGCGTCGGCGGCCAGCCCCTGCGACGCCCGCGCGTACCAGAACAACTCCAGTGCCTACGGCTACTTCTTCGGCTCGTACAACCTGAAGACCCGCCCGGCGGCGGAGTGTTCCAACGTCAAGAAGTTCAGTGCCGGCACGAAACTCTACATATGGTGTTACATCTACAACTATTACGGCAATGCGTGGGTCTACGGGCGTGTCGAGGGCACGCAGACCAAGGGATGGATCTCCGCCGACAACGTCAGCTACGAAGGCGGTTCCCTCAACATCTGCTGAACCGGGAGGCGCGGCCTCGCGCTCCCGGCGGCCGCCGTCCGGAGCGCGAGGCCGCCGTCCGGAGCGCGAGCCTCCCCCCCCGGAGCGCGAGCCTCCCCCCGGAGCGCGAGGCCGCCGTCCTTACGGACATGATCCGGGGCTCCGCGCCGGACGGCCCCCACGGCTCGCCGCGGGGGCCGGACCGTCCCGCCCCGGGCCGGGACTCAGACCCGTACCGCGTGCCGGATCACCTTCCCGGTCGCGTTGCGCGGCAGCTGGTCGGTGGTGAGCCGCCAGCGTTTGGGGACCTTGAAGTAGGCCAGCGCGTCCGCCGTGTGCTCCCGCAGGGACTCCTCGGTGGCCGTCGATCCCGGCCTGAGCACCACCACGGCCGCCACCTCCTGGCCCAGATCGGGGTGCGGCACCCCCAGGACCAGGCACTCCACGACGTCCGGGTGCTGGGCGAGCACCGTCTCGATCTCCGCCGGGTAGACGTTCTCACCCCCGCGGATGATCAGGTCCGAGCGGCGGCTGCGGAGATACAGCCGGCCCTCCCGCAACTGCCCCAGGTCCCCGGTGCGCAGCCAGCGGTCCGGGTCGATGGCCGCCTCGGTCGCCTCCGGATCGCGCCAGTAGCCCAGCATGTTGAACATGCTGCGGACACAGACCTCGCCCTCCTCGCCCTCCGGGAGGGCCTGGCCGACCGGGTCGCGGATCTCCAGCCGGACCCCGACGACGGGCCGGCCGAGGCTGCCCGGCGCCGCCGCCAGATCCTGCGGGTTCGCCGCCGCGATCGCCGTACAGGACTCGGTCAGGCCGTAGCTGTCCACCAGTGAGTCCTTCGCGAACGGCACCTCCCGGCGCAGCCGCTCCTTGAACTCCGTCGTCGAGGGCGCCGAGGCCAGGGCGAACGCGGTCAGCGAGGACGTGTCGTAGCGGTCGACCCCGCCGTGTTCGAGCAGCCGGTGGGCCATCGTCGGCACCGCGCCCCAGTTCGTCACGCGTTCCCGCTCCACCATGCCCAGCACCGCGTCCACGTCGAACGCCCCCTGGTGCAGGGCGATCCGGCTGCCCGTGGCCAGCCGGGGCGCGACCAGGTTGTGCAGGCTCGCGATGTGGAACAGGGGAAGCGCCAGCAGGTAGACGCGGTCCTCGGAGGCCACCGGGTCGCCGAACTCGGCCAGCAGGGCGTCGTTCAGCCGGTGGTACTCCACGACGGCCAGCAGATTGCGGTGGGTGTGCACGGCCCCCTTGGGGCGGCCCGAGGTCCCCGAGGTGTAGAGGATGACGGCCGGGTCGTCCTCGGCGACGTCGGCGGACGGCAGCGGCGCGTCCGGGTGCGCCGTGACGAAGCGTCGGACGTCGTCCTCCAGGGACAGCACCGGGACGGGACAGCCGTCCAGTTTCGCCGACTGCCGGGCGTCGGCCAGCACGAGGGCGGGCTCCGCGTTCTCCACCCCGTAGGCCATCTCGCGCGCCGACCACCAGGCGTTGAACCCGACCGCGACCGCGCCGATGGACACCGTGGCCCAGAACGCCTCGATCCACTCGACGCTGTTGGCGGCGGCGACGGCCACCCGGTCGCCCTTGCCGATGCCGTACTCCTCCCGCAGCACCCGGGCCAGTGAGGCGACCTGTGCCGCGTGCTCGGCGAAGGTGACGCGGCGGTCCGCGGTGACGATGTGATCGCGGTCGCCGTGCGCGGCGGACGCGTGCAGCACCTCGTGCAAGGCCCGCCGGCGGTGGGTGAAGACCGGCAGCCGGGTGCCCAGGACGTCGTCGTCGGAGAGCTCGAACCGGCCACCCGGGCCGGTGAGCCCCGCGACTGCGGCGAGAGCGGGGGAGCGGTGGTCCGTTTCGCTGGGCATCGGGACTCCTGGTGCGTCGGGAACTCCAGACAGATCGCTTGTTCGGGCTCAGTGTCGGCCGAGGGCGAGACTTCGCTCATCGATGGGTTCCGGTCACCGGGACACCGCGCCACTCACCCACCCGGGAGGGAACGGCCACACCTCGGGCACGGTCCGCGCCGCGCCGGGTTCCCGGTGAGTGGGATGCCTCACGTCGGCCGGATTTCGCTGACCGTAGCGTCCCCCCACCTGATCCGGCCCCGCTCCGATCCGGCCCCCGCTCCTTCTCCGCTCCCGCCACCGGACCTCTGGAGGAAACAATGAAGCGAGCACCACGGGTACGAGCCCGCCTCGCCGCCGTCCTGGCCGCCGCGGCGCTCCTCACCTCCGCGTGTGCCTCCCCGGACGGTGGCGGCGACGGAGGAAAGCAGCGGAAGGCCGAACGCGGCCGCTACACGTTCGGGAGCGTCGGTGACCAGCCCGACGCGGGCGAGCCGGTGCGCGGCGGCACCCTGCGCTTCGCGGACTACGCCGAGGCCCGCAGCCTCAGCCCGGCGGCCACCTACGCCACCGGCGCCTCCGGCGGCTCCGCGCTCGCCGCCGTCTACGACGTCCTGATGCGTTATGACACGGCCGCCCGGACGTACGAACCCTGGCTGGCCGAGTCGCTGACGAGCAACGACGACGCCACGGTCTGGACGCTCAAGCTCCGCGACGGCGTCGAGTTCTCCGACGGCACGCCCCTGGACGCGAAGGCGGTCGTCGCCAGCCTGGCGTGGTACCAGGAGAGCAAGGGCGCCGACACCGCGCTGCTCGCCCCCGACCTCGCGAAGACGGAGGCCGTCGACGACTCCACCGTCGTCTTCACGCTCCGCACCTCCTGGGCGACCTTCCCCGCGATGCTCGCCCAGGCCCCCGGCATGATCGTCGCCCCCGCCGCGTACGCCGGAGACACCTTCCGCCCGATCGGCGCCGGCCCCTTCACCCTCCAGAAGCACGCCCCCCAGGAGGAGATGATCCTCAAGGCGAACAAGAAGTACTGGAAGGGCGCACCGCACCTGGACGCGGTGCGTTTCGTCTGGCCGCAGGCCGACCGGGCCAAACTCGACGCGCTGAACGACGGCACGGCCGACGTGACGTACATGCGCAGCCCCGACGTCGTGGACGACGCCGTGAAGGAGGGGCACCCCGGGGAGCTGACCCTGACCGGTCTCGGCAACATGGTCACCGTCAACACCCGTGAGGGCCGCCCCGGCGAGGACGTCCGGATCCGCAAGGCGATGGCCCTGGCCCTGGACCCCGAACTCGACACCGAGCGCGCCTACGCGGGCAAGGGCCTGCCCGGTCAGGAGATCTTCCCGCCCGAATCGCGCTGGCACTCCGGCGTCGAACCCCTCGGCATCGACCTGGACAAGGCGCGGGAACTCCTCGCCGAGGCCAGGAAGGACGGGTACGACGGCACCGTCACCTACATGGACGGCACCGACCCCGTCTCCCGGTCCAAGGCGGTCGTCGTCAAGGCGATGCTCGAACGCGTCGGGTTCACGGTCGAGCTGGACCTCGTCTCCTCCATCGCCGACCGGGTGTCGAAGACCTACGTGGACCACGACTTCGACATCAGCCGGGGCGCGGCGAGCGTCTCCGAGGGCGACCCCTACCACCGGCTCCAGAGCGTCCTGAACTCCGAGAGCTACGGCAACCCCGGCGGTTACGCCGACCCGGAGATGGACCGGCTGCTCGTCCGGCTCCAGGGCGCGAAGGACGAGGCCGGGACCCAGAAGGTCCTCGACGACATCCAGAGGCTCTTCAACGAGGACGTCCCCGTCATCAACCTCGGCGCCAGCGCCGGATTCACCGCCTGGGACGAGAACGTGCACGGCGTCGTGCCGACCGACGAGTACATGGTGCTCCTCGGAGAGGCATGGATCGGCACATGACAGCCGCCCGCCCCGTCCACCGGCCCGGCCCGTCCGTGGCCGGCGCCCGCCCCCTGATGCCCCGCGGACCCGTACGCCGACACCAGGCAGACCTGGAGGAACCATGAGCACCGCCGTGCTGCGCCGACTGGCCCAGAAGGCCCTGGAGCTGGCGGCCGTGCTCCTCCTCGCCAGCGTCGGGGTGTTCTCCCTGGCCGTCCTGCTGCCCGGCGACCCCGCCGTGGACATCCTCGGCGCGGGCCGCGACCCGGCCGAGTACGCCGAACTCCGCCACGGCCTCGGACTCGACCAACCGCTGGTCACCCGCTACCTCGACTGGCTGGGCGGCGCCCTGACCGGAGACCTCGGACACTCCGTCGTACCCCCGCAGAGCGAGGTCACCGACCGGGTGCTGTCCGCGCTGCCCGTCAGCTTCGAGATCGCGGCGCTCGGACTGCTGCTGGCCCTGCTGATCGCGGTGCCGACGGCCATGTGGTCGGCCTACCGGGAGGGTTCGGCGGCCGACCGGATCCTGGGCGCCGGCACCTTCGGCATCCTGTCCGTGCCCAGCTTCCTGGCCGGGCTGCTGCTGATCCTCGTCCTCGTCAACTCGGCCGGCTGGTTCCCCCGTGCGGAATGGGTACGGCTCGGCGACGGCGACCTGCTGGGCAATCTGCACCACGCGTTCCTGCCGGCGCTCACCGTCGCCCTCGCCGAACTCGCCATGTTCACCCGGGTGTTGCGCAGCGACCTGATCGTCACCCTGCGCGAGGACTACATCCTCGCCGCCCGCGCCAAGGGCATGAGCCCCCTGCGCATCCTGTTCAGCGACGCCCTGCGCCCCTCCTCCTTCTCCCTGGTCACCCTGCTCGGCCTGAGCCTCGGCCGGCTGATCGGCAGCACCGTCGTCGTGGAGTACCTCTTCTCGCTGCCCGGCATGGGGACCCTCGTCGTCAACGCCGCCGGACAGGGCGACTACCCGATGGTCCAGGGCGCCGTGCTCACGATCGCCGTGATCTACGTGATCCTCAACGCCGGCATCGACCTCTCCTACGGTTACCTCGACCCCAGGACGCGACGTGTCCATGTCTGACCTCGCCCCGCGCGCGCGGAGCCTCCCGCCCCTGCCCACCGCCGTGTCCCTCACCGTCGCCGGCCTCGTCCTGCTGGTGTTCGGCGCGACCACCCCCCTGCTGGTCACACCCGCCAAGACGGCCGTCGCCCTCCTCGGACTCGGCCTGCTCCTGGCCGGCGCCTCCCGGCTCGGCAAACGGTGGGCCGGGCCCGGCTTCGACGTGGTGTTCTGGTTCGGCGCGGGCTGGCTCCTGCTGCTCGGACTCGCCATCGTGTTCGTCCCGTGGCTGCCGCTCGCCGAGGACCGTGACGTCGCCACCACCGTCACCGAACCGGTCTTCGCCGCCCCCACCTTCACCGGCGCCCACCCGCTCGGCACCAACGGCTTCGGCCTCGACCTGCTGGCCCGATCCCTCTACGGGGCCCGCTCCTCCCTGCTCATCTCCCTGTCCGCGGTCGCCGTCGGCACCCTGGCCGGCGGCGCGATCGGCATGGTGGCCGGCTACGTCCGCAAGACCGTCGACCGGGCGGTCGGCATCGCCACCAACTCGCTGCTCGCCGTGCCCCCGCTCATCCTGCTCATCGCGCTCGCCACGGTGCTCCAGCCGCACCCGCGCAACGTCGCCCTGTCCCTGTCGCTGCTGACGATCCCCGGCATGGTGCGCCTGGCCCGCGCCACCACCATGGCCCACTCCAACCGGGACTTCGTCGTCGCCGCCCGCGCCATGGGCGCCAGGCGCTCCCGCGTCCTGGTACGCGAACTGCTCCCCAACGTCCTGCTGCCCGTCCTGTCCCTAGCCGTCGTGATGATCTCCGTCCTGATCGTCGCCGAAGCCTCCCTCAGCTTCCTCGGACTGGGCATCCAACCGCCGGAACCCACCTGGGGAAACATGATCGCCGAGGGGGAGGGCCAGGTCTTCGAGGAACACCCGCACATCGTGCTCGTCCCCGGGGCCTTCCTCTTCCTCACCGTGTTCGCCGTCAACATCGTCGGCGAGAAGGCTCGCGGGCGTTGGGACTCCCGGAGCGTGAAACTGTGACCACCCCGCCCGCCGCCACCGGCACCCCTCTGCTCACCGCCACCGGGGTACGGACCGCCTTCCGTACCCCGCGAGGACCGGTGCGGGCCGTCGACGGCGTCTCGCTGTCGCTGACCGAGGGCGAGACGCTCGGCGTCGTGGGGGAGTCCGGCTCGGGCAAGTCGGTGCTGGGCCGCACCCTGATGGGCCTGATCACCGACGGCCCCGGCACCACCGTGTCCGGCTCGGTGCTGCTCGGCGGCAAGGACGTCCACCGGCTCACCCCCGCCGGACGGCGTGCCCTGTGGGGCACCGAGGTCGCCATGGTCTTCCAGGACCCCATGACCTCCCTGAACCCCGTGAAGAAGGTCGGCGCCCATCTCTCCGAGAGCGTCCGCCGGCACCTCGGGCTGAGCCGCGCCGACGCCCGCGAACGCGCCGTGGACCTGCTCCGGAAGGTCGGCATCCCCGAACCGGCCCGGCGCGCCACCCAGTATCCGCACGAACTCTCCGGCGGGATGCGGCAGCGCGTCGTCATCGCCATGGCCCTGGCCTGCGGCCCCCGGCTGCTCATCGCCGACGAACCGACCACCGCGCTCGACGTCACCGTGCAGAAGCAGATCCTGGACCTGCTGCGCTCGCTGACCGAGGACCTGCGGATGGCGACGATCCTCATCAGCCACGACCTCGCCACGGTCGCCGGCCGCACGGACCGCGTCGCCGTGATGTACGCCGGACGCCTCGTGGAGTACGCGGACACCGCCGCCGTCTTCGACCGCCCCCGGCACCCGTACAGCAGTGCCCTGATCGCCTCGATCCCGCGCCTCGACCAGCCCCCGCACACCCTGCTGCCCACCATCGAGGGCAGGCCGCCCGACCTGCTGCACCCGCCCGCCGGATGCCGGTTCGCGCCGCGCTGCCCCGCCGCGACGGACCGCTGCGCCACCGAGGCGCCCGAGCTGGCCGCATACGCCGGTGACCGTGACGCCGGCGGCGTCGTCGCCTGTCACCACCCCCTGGGCGCCGCCGAGGAGGCCACCGTATGACGACCACCCACGACACCGGACCGGACCCGCGCCCCGCGCTGGTGGCCGAAGACCTCGTCGTCGAGTACCCGGCCGGGCACGGCCGCACGGTGCACGCCGTCTCCGGCGTCGGACTGGAGGTCGCGGCCGGTGAGACCCTCGGCATCCTCGGCGAGTCCGGCTGCGGCAAGTCCAGCGTCGGCCGCTCCCTGATCCAGCTGCCGCCCCCCGGCTCCGGCACCGTCCGCCTCGGCACCACGACCCTCACCGGCCTCGCCCCCGAGGAACTGCGCCGGGCCCGTGCCCGGATCCAGCTCATCACGCAGGACCCCGTCTCCGCCCTGAACCCCCGCCGCAAGGTCAAGGACCTGGTGTGGGAGGGCCCTTCGATCTGGGGGAACGGCGGCGACACCCGCGACAGGGACACCCGGATCGACACGGCCCTGCGCGACGTCGGCCTCGACCCCCAGACCGTACGGGACCGCAGACCGCACGAGCTGTCCGGCGGCCAGTGCCAGCGCGTGTGCGTCGCCCGCGCCCTGCTGCTCGAACCCGAGGTGCTGATCTGCGACGAACCCGTCTCCAGCCTGGACGTGTCCGTGCAGGCCCAGATCCTCAACCTCCTGGAGACCACGGTCCGCCGTCGCGGACTGAGCATGGTGTTCATCGCCCACGACGTGTCCGTGGTGAAGAACGTCAGCGACCGCGTCATGGTGATGTACCTCGGCAAGGTCTGCGAGGTACTGCCCTCCGACGGGTTGCCGCACGAAGCCGCGCACCCCTACACCCGGCTGCTGCTCGCCTCCCTTCCCGAGGTCCAGCTCGGCACCACCGGACCCCCCGGCACCACGGACGCCCCCGACGACGCGCCCGTCCACACCGCCGAACCGCCCTCGCCCCTGGACCCGCCGTCGGGCTGCCGCTTCCGTACCCGGTGCCCCCTGGCCACCGGACGGTGCGCGGACGAGGAACCCGTACCGCGGGAGATACGGCCCGGTCACCGGGTCGCCTGCCACCACGCCGAACCGAGGAGGAACCGCCCGTGACCACCCCCGAGACCCCCGATGTGCTGGCCCCGGCCGTGCTGGGCCCCGTCAAGCTCCGCAACCGCGTCATCAAGGCCGCGACCTACGAGGGGCTCAGCCACAAGTCCCTGGTGACCAGGGACCTCGTCGACTTCCACGTCGCCTACGCCCGCGGCGGGGTCGGCATGACGACCGTCGCCTACTGCGCGGTCGCCAGGGAAGGCCGCACCGACCGGCACCAGATCCACTGGACCGACGAGGCGATGCCCGGTCTGCGCGTCCTCACCGACGCCGTCCACGCCGAAGGGGCCGCCGTCTGTGCGCAGATCGGCCACGGCGGGCCCGTCGCCAACCCCAAGGGCAACGGCGCCCCGGCCCTCTCGCCGACGAAGCACTTCCACGCCACCACCCTGAGCTGGGCCCGGGAGGCGTCCGTCCACGACATCCGGCGCGTCACCGAGGCACACGCCGAGGCCACGCGCCGCGCCGTCGAGGCGGGCTTCGACGCCGTCGAGGTCCACCTCGGCCACAACTACCTGGCCAGCTCCTTCCTCAGCCCCCGGATCAACCACCGCACCGACGCGTACGGCGGGAGCCTGGAGAACCGGGCCCGCTTCGCCCGGGAGATCATGCGCGCCGTCCACGGCGCGGCCGGCGGCCGGATCGCCGTCGTCGCCAAGATGAACATGGACGACGGCGTACCGGGCGGCTTCTGGCTCGACGAGGCCATCCCGGTCGTCCAGTGGCTCGAACAGGACGGCACCGTCGACGCCCTGGAGATGACCGCAGGCAGCTCCCTGCTCAACCCGATGTACCTCTTCAAGGGTGACGCCCCGCTCAAGGAGTTCGCCGACGTCATGCCGCAGCCCATGAAGCTCGGCGTGCGGGCCGTCGGCAAGCACTTCCTGCGCAGCTACCCCTACCAGGACGCCTATCTGCTCCAGGACGCGCGGCAGGTACGGGCCGCCGTGCGGATGCCGATGATCCTGCTCGGCGGGATCACCGGCAAGCCGGTCATGGACCTCGCGATGCGCGAGGGCTTCGAGTTCGTGGCGATGGCCAGGGCCCTGCTGCGCGAACCCGACCTCGTCAACCGCCTGCGTGACGACGCCTCCACGCCGTCCCTGTGCATCCACTGCAACAAGTGCATGCCGACCAACTTCACCGGCACCCGCTGCGTCCTGGTCGACCGGGGCACCACACGCCGCGAGACCTGGGGCAAGCCCGCCGGGTACGTGGCGTGAGGGGCGGGGACGCGGTCGCCACGGCCGAGGCCGTCAGGAACGGCGAGACCGACGTACACACCCTCGCCACGGAGGCCGTCGCCCGTATCGAGCGACTCGGCCCCGCGCTCAACGCGGTGGTCCACACCCGGTTCGAGGCCGCCCTCGACGAGGTGGCGGCGGGCCTGCCGGACGGTCCGCTGCACGGGGTGCCGATGCTCGTCAAGGACCTCGGCACCGAGGTCGCGGGCTTGCCCGCGACCGGTGGCAGCCGGCTCTTCGCGGAGGGCACGGCCCCGCGCGACAGCGAACTGGTGGCCCGGTACCGGCGGGCCGGCGCGCTCGTCCTCGGCACCACCAACACCCCCGAACTGGGCCTCAACGCCTCCACCGAACCAGCCCTCTTCGGCCCCACCCGCAACCCGTGGAACACCGCGCACTCGCCGGGCGGCTCCAGCGGCGGGTCCGCCGCCGCGGTGGCGGCGGGCCTGGTGCCGGTCGCGCACGCCAGCGACGGCGGCGGCTCGATCCGCATCCCGGCGGCGGCCTGCGGATTGTTCGGCCTCAAGCCCAGCCGGGGCCGGGTCACCCCGGCGCCCCGGCCGACCACCCTGTCGGGACTCGTCTCCGGACACCACGCCGTCACCACGTCCGTACGCGACAGCGCCCTGCTCCTCGACGTCGCCGAGGGGCCCCTGCCCGGCGACGCGTACGCGCCACCGCGCCCGGCCGCCCCCTTCGCCGAACTGGCCCGGCGCGACCCGGGGCGTTTGCGGATCGGCCTGCTCACCGCGCTGCCGGACGGCCCCGGGACGCACCCGGAGTGCGCGGGGGCCGCACGCGCCGCGGCCCTGCTGTGCGAACGGCTGGGCCACGTGGTCGCCGAGACCACCGCCCCCTACCGGCCGGACGACGTCGCCCGCACCTCGGGCGTCCTGATGGGCGCCGACCTCGTGGCCCAGATCGACGCCCGCCTCGCCCTGCTCGGCAGACCCCTGGCCGACGACGACATCGAACCCTTCACCCGCGTCCTGTACGACACCTACCGCGCCCTCCCCGCGGCCGACGTCAGCCGGGCGCTGCGCCGGGCACAGGAGATCGGCTGGCGGGTGGGCGCGGCGTTCGCGGCGTACGACGTCCTGCTGACCCCGACGCTGGCGCGGCCGACCCCCCGGCTCGGTGTCCTCGACACGGCCGACCCGGAGTCGGTCTACCGGCACGCCTCCGTCTACTCCGCCTTCACCAGCGTCCACAACGTGACCGGGATGCCGGCGATGTCCGTCCCCTTCGGCCACGACAGCGCGGGGCTGCCGCTGGGGGTGCAGTTCGCCGCCCCCCTCGGCGGTGAGGGAACGCTCCTCGCCCTGGCGGCGCAACTGGAACGGGCGGCACCCTGGGGGAGCCCGCCCGGCCTGTGAGGGCGCGGATCGGTGACAGCGCCGGTCGGTGACAGCGCTGGTCTGTGACGGGAGCGGACCTGTGACAGCGCTGATGTGTGACGGGCGCGGGCCTTTGTGCCATGCCCCCGGCTTCTCGCGACGGCCTGGCTTTCTCGCGACGGCCTGGCCTTCTCGCGACGGCCGGGCGGTGAGGCCGCGCCGCCGGACGCGGTGACCGGAGATCAGCGAGCCGCCCCGGACCCCGGACCGGCGCCCTCCCGGCCGATCAGCTCTTCGAGCCGGTCGAACCGGGCGTGCAGCGCCCGCAGTTCCCGGTCGGCGTCCGCCTTCCCCCGTGCCTCGGCGCGTTCGGCCGCCCGGGCCACCTGGCGGGCGCGCCGCGCGGCGCTGCCGACGAACCAGGTGGCCAGGGACGCGGTGACGATGCTGAACACGGAGATCCCGACGAGCATCTCGATGCCCGCGATGACGCGGCCGGCCGCGGTGACCGGATACAGATCCCCGTACCCGACGGTCGTCGCGGTCTCGACCGACCACCACAGGGCCAGCGGGAACGAGGTGATGGTCGCCCGGGGCGCCGACGCCTCACACGGGACGACGGCCCAGGAGCCGAGCAGCAGCACCACCACGACACCCACGGCCGCCCACAGGGACGCCTTCACGTGCAGCCGCCGCCAACGCTCGTTGGTCAGCAGCCTGTGCAGAAGGAAGACGGGCGAAAGCGGAGGCATGCACCGAAAGTAGCCGAGGAGGCCGCGGGGCCGTGGCAGGACACGGCGCGGGCGCGGGGTGGCGGCGCGGGCGTTCCGCGCCGTACCGCTTCGGCGCGGAAGCGTGCGCGCACCGCCGCGGTGCCCGCCCCCGCGGGCCGGGCCGGGGCGGTGCGGCGTTCAGGACCGGTGCAACACGGATCCGCCCGCGTACCGCGCGGTGTCGCCCAACTCCTCCTCGATCCGGATGAGTTGGTTGTACTTCGCGGTGCGGTCGGAGCGGGACAGTGAGCCGGTCTTGATCTGCCCGCAGCCCGTCGCCACCGCCAGGTCCGCGATCGTGGTGTCCTCCGTCTCACCGGACCGGTGCGACATGACGGCGGTCCAGCCCGCGCGGTGCGCGGTGGCGACCGTGGCGAGTGCCTCGGTGAGGGTGCCGACCTGATTGACCTTGACCAGGACCGAGTTGCCGACACCGGTGCGGATGCCCTCGGCGAGCAGCTTCTCGTCGGTGCAGAACACGTCGTCGCCCGTGAGCTGGCAGCGGTCGCCGACACGGGCCGTCAGTTCCCGCCAGCCGTCCAGGTCGTCCTCGGCCATCGGGTCCTCGACGGACACGATCGGGTACGCGTCGATCAGCCCGGCCAGGTGGTCGGCGTGCTCCGAGGAGGTACGGCGCACCCCCTCGCCCGCGTACACGTACACACCGTCCCGGAAGAACTCCGAGGACGCCGGGTCCATGACCAGGCCGATGTCCGTACCCGGGCGGTATCCGGCGCGTTCGACCGCCGCCATGACGAAGTCGAGCGCCTCCTCGGCGGTGCGCAGCGCGGGGGCGAAGCCGCCCTCGTCGCCGACGCCGGTGGAGTGCCCGGCGGCCAGCAGGTCGCGGCGGAGGGTGTGGAAGATCTCGGACCCCATGCGGACCGCCTCCGCGAAGGTCTCCGCGCCCACGGGGGCGATCATGAACTCCTGGAAGTCCAGCGGATTGTCGGCGTGGGCGCCGCCGTTGACGATGTTCATCATCGGCAGCGGCAGGAGGCGGGCGTCGGCGCCGCCGAGGTGGCGGTAGAGCGGGAGGCGGCGCGCGGCCGCCGCGGCCTTGGCGGCGGCGAGGGAGACGCCGAGGACGGCGTTGGCGCCGAGCCGGGACTTGCCGGGCGTGCCGTCGAGCGCGATGAGCGCGGCGTCCAGGCCCGCCTGGTCGTCGGCGTCGCGGCCCACGACCGCGGCCGCGATCTCGCCGTTGACATGGGCGATCGCCCGGTCGACGCCCTTGCCGTGCCAGGCCCCGGGGTCGCCGTCGCGCAGCTCCACGGCCTCCCGCGCGCCGGTGGATGCGCCGGACGGGACGGCGGCGCGGCCGAGGGAGCCGTCCGCGAGGACGACATCGGCCTCGACGGTGGGGTTGCCCCGGCTGTCGAGGACCCGGCGGGCGGTGACGGACCGGATGGCGGTGGGTTCGGCTGCTGTGGAAGCCATGGGATGTCCTTCCCGTTGACGCGTGCCGCGGCTCTGCTGCGACGACGTCGGCGCCTGCCACGGCGAGGCCAACTGTACAGCAATGCTGTTCAGTCTGACTGTTCAGTTCGGCTGTTCAGCTTGGCTGTACAGAACCTCCGCCGGAGGCGGTGCGGGGCAGCGGTGCAGGTCAGCTGGGTGGATGGGGGCGCGTGGGCCCTCGGCGACGCGCGCTAAAGTGCCGTATGGCCACCCCGGAACCCGCCACCGTCGCCACCGAACTGCGTACCGCGATGGGGAAGCTCACGAGGCGCGTGAAGCACGAGGACCACATCCCGCACGGCCAGGTCGCCGTACTGGGTGCCCTGGACCGGGACGGAGCCATGACCACCAGTGATCTGGCCGCCGATCAGCGCGTGCGGCCCCAGTCCATGGCCCGCGCGGTCGGGCTCCTCCTGGAGCAGGGCCTGGTCGTCCGCCGGGCGCACCCCACGGACGGCCGCAAGTCCCTGGTCGAGCTGTCCGGCGCGGGCCGGGACGCGCTGGAGGGCGAACGCGGACGCAGGGCGGGCTGGCTCGCCCAGGCCATCGAGGCCGAACTCACCGCCGAGGAGCGGGAGACGCTGGTCCGCGGCGCCGCGCTGATGGAGCGGCTGGCCGGACGCTGAGCGCCCCGTCCGGCCGCGGGCGGGAGCCCTGGCGGGGGCCGTCCCGGTCCCTTCCGGCACGGCCCCCGCGTCCGCTTCCCGTCCGGGTCAGCAGCCGGAGTCGGCGATGACGTAGTGGCCCGGGGACGTCTGCTTCAGGGTGTGGGTGACGAACACGTTGTACAGGCCCATGTTCTGCTCGGAGCCGTTGGCGTACGTGTATCCGCCGCTGGTGTGGGCCCGGCCCGCCACCACGTGGGCGTAGTTGGTGGCCGTCGCGCACGTCGGGGTGTAGCCCGTGGTGGTGGCCGAGACGGCGGCGGAGGCCGTGCCGACCGTGCCGTCGGCGGCGACCGCCGCGACCGTGTACGTGTACGCGGTCGCCGGGGACAGGCCCGTGTCGGTGAACGCGGTGCCGGTGGGCGCGGCGACCTGCGTGCCGCCCCGGAGGACGCGGTAGGAGGCCGCTCCCTGGACCGGGGACCAGCTCAGCGCGACCGAGGTGTCCGTCGTCGTGCCCGCCGCGAGACCGGCCGGCGCGGGCAGCTTCTCGCCGCCCTCGCCCGGGTCGGTGCCGCCGCCGTCACCGTCCTGGTCCAGGCCCCAGAACTGCGCCGTGTAGTAGCTGGAGCAGATGGTGTTCAGGAAGTACGCGGCGGTCGAACCGCACTGCTGGGCGCCGGAACCGGGGTTCACGGCGAGACCGTGTCCCATGCCGCTGATCTGGTACAGCCGCACGGCGGGCTTGCCGGAGGCGTCGTCGTAGCTGGTCATCGTGGTGTTGCCGGGGAGCGTCGCGGTGCTGGAGGGGGTCTGGGAGATGCCCCAGACATCGGTCCACTGGTCGCGCAGCTCGGTGGCGTTCACCGGGTGGACCGTGTAGTCCGAGGTGCCCTGCCAGATGGCGACACGCGGCCAGGGGCCCGTGTAACCGGGGTACTGGGCCCGGACCTTGGCGCCCCACTGGGCCGGGGTGAGGTTCAGACTGCCGTACTGGCAGCTCGACGCCCCGACCTGGCTGGTGGCGCACTGGGCCGGAAGCCCCGAGGCGATGGAGCCGCCCGCGAAGACGTCCGGGTACGCGGCGAGCAGGTTCGCGGCCATGCCACCGCCCGCCGACAGGCCGGTCACGTACACCCGGTCCGCGTCCGAGCCGTACAGCGCCTGGGCCTTGGTGACCATCTGGGTGATGGACGCGGCCTCGCCCTTGCCGCGCGTGGAGTCGGCCGGGTCGAACCAGCCGAAGCAGGACAGCGCGTTGTTCGCCGAGCTGGTCTGCGGGAACACCACGGCGAAGCCGTACGCGTCGGCGAACTTCGGCCAGCCGCTGCTGGCGTAGTAGGCGTCGGCGCTCTGCGCGCAGCCGTGCAACGCGACGACGACGGGGGCGCCGGCCGGCAGCCCCGCCGGGACGTAGGTGTACATGGACAAGTTGCCCGGATTGGAGCCGAAGCCGGTGACCGGTGTCAACCCGCCCGCCGCGGCGGCCGGTTGGGCGAGGGCTACGGTCCCGGCGGCTGCCGCGAGCAGACCGGACACGGCGAACGTCCCGATCCGCCGCACGAGGCGGCGTAGGAAGGTGGGGCGCACGGGGGTACCTCCGAGGATGCGCGAGCCGCCCGGCTTCGGGGGTGACCGGTCGGTGCGGCTCTGGACGGTCGGTGCGGCGGGCGTCCACCGCTCCCGGGGTCCCGCCCGGGGCCGGTGGTGGGGCGGCCCGGGGGAGGGCCACCGGTCGTCCGCCGAGCAGGGACGCTAGGCGGGGGGCGACGGGCGCCGACATGTGCACGTACGCCATCCGGCGCCGGGGGATGTGTGCGTACGGACCGTTGTCCGGGCAGCCGCCGTCCGGCGTACGCGCGGCGGCACCCGGCGCGGCCGTACGCGGTGGGGGCCCGTGCCCGCCCATGGGGCGGGGCACCATGGCGGGGAGCGGAACTGTGTGGGACGGCCACGTGTGAGCGGCCGTTCCCGGTTTCTACGGTGACGCCCATGGAGAGCACTTCGAGTCCGGGCGCCGACCGCCGGACCAACGTCCCGGCCCCGCCCCCTGTCCGCCTCGCCGGACCGGACGAGCCCCACCGGCCGGGCGGGGCCGGGCCCGCGCCCGACGGCCGTTTCCTGGCCGGGAGGACCGCGCTCGTCACGGGCGCCGCGAGTGGCATCGGCCGGGCCTGCGCGGTGGCGCTGGCCTCGGCGGGGGCACATGTGCTGGTGGTGGACATCGCCGGGGACGGGGCCGAGGAGGTCGCCGCACTGATCGGCGGCACCGGCGTGAGGGCGGACCTGGCGGACCCGGAACAGGTGGACGCCCTGGCGGTCGACGGAGTGGACATCGTCGTCAACAACGCCGGTCTCCAGCACGTCGCGCCGGTGCACGAGTTCCCTCCGGACCGGTTCACGCTGATCCAGCGGGTCATGCTGGAGGCCCCCTTCCGCATCCTGCGCCGTACCCTGCCGGGGATGTACGCGCGTGGGTGGGGACGGGTCGTCAACATCTCCTCGGTGCACGGTGTGCGGGCCAGCCCCTACAAGTCGGCGTACGTCGCCGCGAAGCACGGGCTGGAGGGGCTGAGCAAGGTGGTGGCCCTGGAAGGCGCCCCGCACGGAGTGACGAGCAACTGTGTGAACCCCGGTTACGTGCGCACCCCGCTCGTCGAGGGACAGATCGCCGACCAGGCCCGCGCGCACGGCATCCCGCCGGACGAGGTGCTGGAGAAGGTGCTGCTGGAGCGCAGCGCCGTCAAGCGCCTGATCGAACCGGAGGAGGTCGGCGCGGCGGTGCTGTGGCTGTGCGGACCCCACACCGGATCGGTCAGCGGGGCGTCGCTGCCGATGGACGGGGCCTGGACGTCCCGCTGACCCGGCGGACCGCATCCCGGCCCCCTCGGCCCCTCAGGGAGGCCGCGCGGGCGGGGACCGTCGCCCGGCCGCGGGCGGGGGCCGCCCCGGTCCGGCGGTCAAGGGAGAACAAAAAAGGCCAGCTCACAGGGGTGACGTGGACAGGCGGGGCTGGCAGGGTTGCGCATCGGCGGGCACGAGCCGCGATACGGCCACGCCGTCCCCTCCCCGCACGACGTCCACCCGGCGCGCCCGCACCGGCCGGTCCCGTGCGGCGACGGGAACGGCGGGGGCGGCGGGACGGACAGGGGAGGCGGAGATGGACGCGAGCACGGCGGCGGGCGTCGAGGGGCAGCACGCGACGGACCGGGCCCGCCCCCCTGAGGGCGCTCCGGACGCCTCCGCCGACCACCGGCCGGCCGGCCCCGCGGACACCGGATCGGCCGACGCCCCGGACCCGGACAGGGCCGCGACGGCGGGAGCCGTTGGCCCCTCGGGCAGCGTCGAGGCCGCGCCCGCCGGAACCGCCGGAGCCGCCGGCCCCGCCGACGACGCCGAGGCCACGACCGACGCCTCCGGAGCCTCCGCCGCCCCGCATCTGCGCCGCCTGCTCGACCTGCTCGCCGGTGACGCGCCCGCCGAGGCGCTCGGCGCGGTCACCGGGCAGGCCCGGGCGGCGGGCGTCGGCGGCGCCGATCTGGCGGAGACCGAACGGGCCGTCGCCACGGCCCTGCGGGTACGCAGCTCGCTGCGGGCCCACCGCCGCCGCGAGCTCGAACTCGCCGCCCTCTTCGACACGGCGGGCGACCTCGCCGCCTCCCGCGACCTCGACGAGGTGCTGAAGGCCATCGTCCGGCGGGCCCGGATGCTGCTGGGCACCGACACCGCCTACCTGACGCTGCCCGACGAGGACGCGGGGGACACCTACATGCGGGTCACGGACGGATCCGTGTCGCCGGTGTTCCAGAACCTCCGGCTCGAACTCGGGGAAGGGCTCGGCGGACTGGTGGCCCAGACCACCCGCCCGTACGCCACCCCCGACTACCGCACCGACGACCGCTTCCGGCACACCCGCAACATCAACGCGGGCGTCTTCGAGGAGGGTCTGGTCGCCATCCTCGGCGTGCCGCTGCTGCTCGGCTCGGTGCACGGCGGCGACCGCAAGGTGATCGGTGTGCTCTTCGCCGCCGACCGCACCCCCCGCGCGTTCAGCCCCGACGAGGTGGCCCTGCTCTCCTCCCTGGCCGCGCACGCCGCCATCGCCATCGACACCGCCCGCGCGCTGCACGACACCCGCGCCGCCCTCGCCGAACTCGCCGAGGTGAACGCGCTGGTTCGGGCCCACGCGGCGGCCGTGCAGCGCGCCGAGGAGGCGCACGACCGGCTCACCGACCTCGTCCTGCGCGGAGGGGGTGTGCGGGACGTGGCCGCGGCGGTGGCCGGACTGCTCGACGGGGCCCTCACCGTGCACGATCCGGGAGGCCGCCCGCTGGCCGCCGTACGGCACGACGGGGGACCGTTCGCCGCCGACTCGATGGACGCGGGCTGGCTCGTCTCGGCCGCCGAGGAATCCCGCGCGGCGGCCCGCGCGGTGGCCCGCTCCGGGCGGTGGATCTGCGCGGTCCTGGCCGGGCAGGAACTCCTGGCCATCATGGTGCTGCACCGGCGTGACCCGCTGGAGGACGCCGACCGGCGGATGTTCGAACGCGCCGGGGTCGTCACCGGCCTGCTCATGCTGCTGCGGCGCACCGTGGCCGAGACCGAGAACCGGGTGCGCGGCGAACTCGTCACCGACCTGCTGACCGACGCGGGCCGCAATCCGGCGCTGCTCGCCGAACGCGGCCGCCGCCTGGGCGTGGACCTCGACCGGCCCCACCTGGTGCTGGTCGCCGACACCGCGGCCGACGCCCGGGACCGGCTCAGCTCGGCCGTCGTCCGCCATCTGTTCGGGTCGCCGGGAGGCAGCGCGAGCGCCGAACACGCGGGCGCGTTCGTGCTGCTGGTGAGCGCCGAGGGGGCGCAGGCACCCGACCAGGCCGCCCGCGCCGCCGCCGTGCAGCTCGGCCATCTCACCGGGGCGCCGGTCACGGTGGCCGCCGCCGGACCGGCCTCGGGCCCCTCCGCGATCGCGGACGCGCACGCCGAGGCGGTGCGCTGTCTGCGCGCCCTGCACGTCCTGGGCCGGCACGGCGACGGGGCGTCGGCGGGCCAGCTCGGCTTCCTCGGCGTGGTGCTGGGGGACGCCAAGGACGTCGGCGGGTTCGTGTCCGGCACCCTCGGCCCGCTCCTGGAGTACGACGCCCGGCGCGGCACCGAACTCGTCCGCACACTCGCCGCCTACTTCGCCGCGGGCGGCAGCCTGACCCGCGCCAAGACCGCGCTGCACGTGCACGTCAACACGGTGGTGCAACGCCTGGACCGCATCGAGGCACTGCTCGGCGCGGACTGGAACCACCCCGACCGGGCGCTGGAACTACAACTCGCTCTGCGCTTGCAGCAGTTGCACCTCTGAGCGCCGAGCGCCCCACCGGACCGGCGGGGTGCTCGACGTGTGAGGGGCCGTCAGGCAGACTCCACGCTCGCCGACTTCAGCAGCAGGTCCGCGACGAGCGCCGCCCCCGCCTCGCCCGTGAGCACCGTGTAGTGGTTGGTGTCCGGGGCGCGCAGCGGGGTGACGCCGGTGCCGTCGAGGGCTGCGGCGGCCAGGCGCTGGGGGTCGTAGAGGCCCTGGGGCTCGTCCATCAACCCGCGTTCCGCCCACAGCAGGGTGGCGGGTACGGGCAGGGAGCGGACGGCGGCGAGCACGTCCTCGTCGAAGAGGCCGATGCCGTCCGTGCGGACGGCCTCCAGCCGGCACGAGGACCGCATCACCGGCTCCGTGCCCACCAGGTCGCGCTGGATGTACGCCTCGGTCTCCGGCGTCCACCGGTCCGCGAACGAGGGGTGCGCCTGCCAGAACTCCCGGTAGGCGGTGCGGTCCTGGAAGACCATGGACAGCCGGTCCATGGCCGGACCGATCACCGCGGTCATCAGCTCGTCCGGTGACAGATGGGTGGGGGCGGGGAAGCCGACCCCGCCGTCCACGAGCAGCAGCGGGCCGAACCGTTCCGGGTGGCGTACGGAGGCCAGCGCGGCCGTGAAGGCGCCCATCGAGTGACCGGCCAGCACCGGCCGCTCCGGCGCGAGCGCCTCGGCGACCACCGCGACGTCGTCCGCGTGCGCGTCGATGCCGTACGGGCCGGGCAGGTCCGAACTGCCCGCCCGGCCCCGCAGATCGGGGGCGAGGAGCGTGGCGCGGCCCGCGAGGTGGCGGGCGACCGCGCCCCACGACAGGCCGTTGGCGGTGATGCCGTGCAGGGCGAGCACCGTGGGGGCCCGGGGGACGGACGCCGGCCAGCGCAGGACGGCGAGGTCGCCGCCGGGGACCGGGACGCGCAGTTCCTCGAAGGGCAGCGGCTCGGGACCGGCGGATGCGGCGGCGGGCGTGGTGCCGGTGGGGGTCACGGCGTGTGCCTTTCCTTGGTGTCGGTGTCGGTGTCGGTGTCGGCATCGGGCGGGGCCGGGGCGTCCGGGGCCGGGGCGTCCCGGGCGTCCTTCCCGGCACCCCGGCGCGCGGCGCGTGCCTCGCGGATCCGGCCGGGCAGGGCGGCGAGGCCGCCGGGCAGCACGTTGACGACGATCACGAACAACGCGCCGAGCAGGAACAGCGGTTGGCTGAGCGGCACCCGCAGCACGGCGGGCAGGTCGGCCACGGCCGCCGAGTTCGCCACGTCGCCGAGGCGGTGGTCGGCCCAGGTGTAGAGGATACCGCCGAGCATCGGGCCCCACCGGGTGCCGGAGCCGCCGAGGACGACCATGACCAGCAGGGACAGCGTGAACTCGGAGCTGGTGGTGTGCGGGGTCGAGCCGCCGGTCAGCAGCAGGTGCACGATGCCGCCGAGCGCGGCCAGACCGCCCGCCACGGTGAAGGCCACGAGCTTGTACGCGTACGGGCGCAGCCCCAGCACCTCGACGCGGCGCTCGTTCTCCTTGATGCCCTCCCAGA
Organism: Streptomyces halstedii; assembly: GCA_000720535.1. GTDB lineage: Bacteria > Actinomycetota > Actinomycetes > Streptomycetales > Streptomycetaceae > Streptomyces > Streptomyces halstedii. The sequence continues at coordinate 248,918 of JOAZ01000003.1, read as the reverse complement.
CCCGGCCGGTCGGCGAGTGGGTGGTGAGGTGCACCACGGCGAGGGTCAGACCGAGGAAGGCGAGCGTGATCCAGTACAGGTTGGCGGTGTTGTCGATGCCGACGAGCGAGGAGGGAAGGAATCCGGCGGCGACCGCCCGGCCCTCCTCGCCGCCCGTGAAGCCGCCCGGGTCGCGGGCCACCACGATCGAACCGGCCTGCGCGAACGCCAGCGTCACCATCGAGAAGCCGATGCCGGTGACCCGCAGGCTGACCGAGCCGAGCAGCACCGCGAGCACGACGCCGAAGACCAGCCCGAGCACCACGGACAGGCCGAACGGCAGACCCGCCTCCTGCATCATCGTGTTGGTGGCGTAACTGCCCGCCGCGAAGTACAGGGCGTGGCCGAAGGAGAGCAGCCCGGTGCGGCCGAGCAGCAGGTCGTATCCGGTCGCCAGGGCCCCGAACAGCAGGCACGTCGCCAGGAGTTGCAGACTGCCGGCGCTGCCGACGGGCCCGTCCAGCAGGACCGGGACCTCCAGGGCGCAGTAAGGCAGCAGGAACAGCAGGACGAACAGCCCCACGGGCCACCGGCGCAGCAGGCGGTGTACGGCGGAGCCCCCGGCGCCGGGTGCGGTGGCGCGGGTGGCGGTGTCGGTGACGGTGCTCATGCGAGCCTCCCGGTGAGACCGCGCGGGCGCACCAGCAGCAGGGCGGCGAGCAGCACGACGACGGCGAGGTCGCCGAGACCGGCGGTGGTGTAGTAGTTGGCGAACTGCTGGACGAGGCCGATGACGACGGACGCCACGGCGGCACCCGTCACCGAGCCCATGCCACCGGTCACCACGACCACGAACGCGAAGATCAGCAGCGAGGTCCCCTGGCCCGGGTCGACCGAACCGAAGTACAGGCCGCCCAGCGCCCCGCCGAGCGCGGCGGCGGCGCCGCCGATCGCGAAGACGAGCGTGAAGGCCTTGCGGACGTCGATGCCCAGCGCGGTGACCATGGCCCGGTCCTCGACCCCCGCCCGGACCACCAGGCCGTGCCGGGTGCGGTCGAGGAACAGCTTCAGGCCCGCCCAGACCAGCACGGCCGCGGCGATCAGCACCAGCCGGTTGGCGGGGACGCTGGCACCGAGCACCCCGACGGTGCTCTTCAGCGCCTCCGGGCCGGGGAAGGTCAGCGGATCGGTGCCCCAGATCCCCGACAGCAGGGCGGGGACGGCCAGCGACACCCCGACCGTGGCGAGCACCTGTTCACGCGGGCGGGTGTACAGGGGCCGTACGACGACCAGTTCCAGCACGATCGCCGCGAGCGTGCCGACGACCACCCCGAACAGGACAGCCAGGACGAAGCCGAGCCCGCCGGAACCCGCGCCGGGGAGGTGGCCGGAGGCGGCCCACCAGGTGGCGTAGGCGCCGACCGACAGCAGCGCGCCGTGCGCGAAGTTCAGCACGTCCATCAGGCCGAAGATCAGCGACAGCCCGGAGGCGACGAGGAAGTACAGCGCACCGAGACCGAGGCCGGTCAGGGTGAGCAGGACGACGGTGTCCATCAGAGGTCGGCCTCCGTGCGGTCGGACCGCCCCGCCCCGGCCGCGTCGTCGGCGGTGGTGGGCGGGATGGCGGGGGAGGGGGCGCGCCCGACGCCGAGGAGACGGCGGGTGGCCTCCGGGTCGCCGAGCAGCGCGGCGGCGGGCCCCTGGTGGGCGGTGCGGCCGTCGGCGAGCACCGCGCAGTGGGTGGCGAGCCGGCGGACCATGGCGAGGTTCTGCTCGACGAGCAGCACCGGTACGGCCTCGGCCGCGCGTTCCAGCACGGAGGTGACCTCGGTGACGACCTTCGGGGCGAGGCCCTTGGTCGGCTCGTCCGCGATGATCAGCCGGTTGCCGTTGAGCAGGGTGCGGCCGATGGCCACCATCTGCTGCTGGCCGCCGGAGAGCGTGCCGGCCGCCTGCCGGGCACGGGTGAGGAGTTCGGGGAACAGTTCGTGGACGAGCGCGTAGTCCGGCTCCCCGTCGCCGCGTTCGGCCAGGCGCAGGTTCTCCGCGACGGTCAGACCGGCGAAGACGCCCCGGTCCTCGGGGGCGTAGCCGATGCCCCGGCGGACCAGGGTGTGCGTGGCCAGGCCCACGGTCTCCTCGCCGTCCAGCAGCACACTGCCGGTGCGGGGCACCAGGCCGAGCACCCCGCGCACGGTGGTGGTCTTGCCCGCGCCGTTGCGGCCGAGCAGGGCGGTGACCCCCTGGGCGGCGACGTCGAGGTCGACGCCGTGCAGGATGTGCCGTCCGCCGATCAGGACGCGCAGGCCGCGGACGGCGAGCAGCGGGCCGCCCTCGGCTGGACGGGCGGTGGGGACGGTCCGGGCCGTCCGGCCGGGGCTCACAGGGCCGCCCCGAGGTAGGCCCGCTGGACGGTGGCGTCGGCGGTGACGGCCTCGGGGGTGTCCAGGGCGAGCAGGCTGCCGTGGTGCATCACGGCGAGCCGGTCTGCCAGGCCCAGCAGGACGTCCATGTGGTGCTCCACCATGAGCACGGTGCGGCCCTCGTCGCGGTGCAGACCGCGGATCAGCTCGGTCAGGGCGGGCACCTCCTCCGCGCTGACGCCCGCCATCGGTTCGTCCAGCAGCATCAGCCGGGGCTCACCGACCAGCAGGACGGCGAGTTCGAGTTTGCGCTTCTCCCCGTGCGAGAGGGACCGCGCCGGTACGTCGGCGCGGTGCGTCAGACCGGTGCGGACCAGCACGTCGTCCACCTGGTCCTGGTAGCGGGAGGCCCGCCGCCAGATCCGGTACGAGCCGCCGCCCGCCGCCTGCGCGGCGAGGCGGACGTGTTCGGCGACGCTCATCGCGGGCCACAGGCTCGACGTCTGGAAGGTGCGGCCGAGACCGCGCCGCGCGCGGGCGTGCGGGGCCTCGCCGGTGATGTCGGCCCCGTCGAGGACGACCCGGCCGGTGGTGGCCGGGACCAGACCGCTGATCAGGTTGAACAGCGATGTCTTGCCCGCCCCGTTGGGGCCGATGAAGGCGAGGAACTCGCCTTCGCGGACGTCCAGCGAGACGTCCGAGAGGATGGTCGCGCCGCCGACGGTCCAGCCGACCGACTCCAGAGCGAGGACGGCGGGGGCGACCGCCGCGCCGGGCCCGTGCCCGGCGCCTTCGGGTGCCGCGGTCATGGATCAGCCCGCCTGGGGCTGGACGGGAGGGGTCACTTCGCCCATGGGGAGCGTCTTGATCAGCTCCGGCACCGCGGTCTCGCCGCTGCCGGTGAGCTTCGCCTGGAACATCGGCTGGAGCATGGCGTGGTCCTCGGCGCGGATCTTCTGCTCGCCCTTGACCCCCTCGAACGTCCAGCCCTCCAGGGACTTCACCATGGCGTCCACGTCGTCGGCGCCGGCCTCGACGGCGCGCACGACCATCTGCGCGGCGGTGAAGCCGTCCGGTGTGAACAGGTCGGGGGTGCCGCCCGCCTTCTCGACGGACTCGATCATCGCCTTCTCCGCGTCCGTGCCGGCCGCGCCCGCGAAGTAGTGGGCGAGGAAGGTGATCTTCGCGCCGCCCGACCCGAACACCGGGTACGAGGCGGTGCCGGCCAGACCGGTGGTGACGGTGGAGGAGGACAGCACCCCCTGCTGGTCGAGCGCGGTCCACAGCGCCGGGGCGGTGGCACCGGCCCAGGCCACGAACACCAGGTCGGGACCGGCGGACTTGACCTGGCGCGCGAACGGGGTGAGGTCGGTGGCGCTCGGCGGTGCCAGCACCGAGGAGACCTTGGCGCCCTCACCGCCGAGGACCGCCTTGACGGCGCTCACGTTGGCCTGGCCGAAGGTGGAGTCCTGGGCGAGGACGGTGACCTTCTTGCCCTTGGCGTCATCGAGCATGGCGGCGGCGGTCAGGGTGTCCTGGTAGGACTGGCGGCCGGAGCGGAACGTGTACCCGTTGATGCCGGTCACCGCGTCCGTGGCGGCGGGCCCGTCGATGTACAGCACCTTGTTCTGCGCGGCCAGCGGGGCCATCTGGAGGGCGACACCGGAGTCCGTGCTGCCCGCGATGATCTTCGTGCCCTTGCCGATGAGGTCCTTCCCGGCGGCGACGGCCTTGGAGGCGTCCCCGGCGTCGTCCCGCTCGGTCACCTTGATGGTCCGGCCGCCGGCCTTGCCGGTGCCCTTCGTCGCGTAGTCGAGTCCGGCCTGGAAGCCCTCGACGTACTGCTTGCCGTAGGCGGCGAGCGGGCCGGTCTTGGAGTAGACGAGACCGACCTCGACGGGCGCGGAGTCCTTGCCGCCCCCGGCCGCGGCGTCCGAGCCCGCCGTGCCGGCCTTGGCGCAGCCGGAGGCGAGGAGGGCCGCGACCGCGAGGGCGGCCACCGAGGCGAGGGTTCTGGTGCGGCGGGGGTGTGCGGAGGTGACAGGCATGGGAACGGCTCCCGGAGAGTGGTTGCCGCACCGGTCCCGTCGTGCCCCGGGGGACGGGGCACATCTGCGGCGGACGGCGGCGGCGGCGCAGTTGCTGACGGTTGGGACGGTAAAAGTTGGCCACCGGCGCCGACATGGTGCCGCCCACCGCACCTGCGGCGGTGCTCATGTGTCCGTCCCACATGGCGGCCGCGTCCCGGGGACGGCGATCGTGAGGGACGGCCGGCCCCGGCGCGGTGCCGCGTCCCGGATCGCCGGGCGGCCGTCCGCCCGCGCCGCGCACTCCGCGCCGCGCGACGGGGCCCCGAGGGCCCCCGGTCCCCCCGTACGGAAGGCAGCACGAGGACATGGACAAGGTGGTGGGCTCCGCCGCGCAGGCGGTGGCCGGCATTCCCGACGGCGCGGTACTGGCCGTCGGCGGCTTCGGTGTGTGCGGCATCCCCTCGGGGCTGATCGCCGCGCTCGTGGAGGCCGGGACCGGCGGACTGCGGGTCGTCTCCAACAACTGCGGCCTCGACGACTGGGGCCTCGGCCTGCTCCTGCGCGCCGGGCGGATCGTCCGTATGACGTCGTCCTACGTCGGTGAGAACAAGGAGTTCGCCCGCCGCTACCTCTCCGGCGAGCTGGAGGTGGAGCTGACCCCGCAGGGCACGCTCGCCGAGCGGCTGCGCGCGGGCGGCGCGGGCATCCCCGCGTTCTTCACCCCGGCGGGTGTCGGGACCCAGGTGGAGGAGGGCGGCCTGCCCTGGCGGTACGCCCCCGACGGCTCGGTCGCGGTGGCCTCGCCGCCCAAGGAGGTGCGCGCGTTCCGCGGCGGCCGCTATCTGCTGGAGGAGGCGATCACCGCCGACTGGGCCCTGGTGCGTGCCGCCGTCGCCGACCGGCACGGCAACTGCGTCTTCCACGCCGCCGCGGCGAACTTCAACCCGCTCGCCGCGATGGCCGGCCGCGTCACCGTCGTGGAGGCCGAACGGATCGTGGAACCGGGGGAGCTGGACCCGGACCGGGTGCATCTGCCGGGGGTGTTCGTGGACCGCGTCGTCGCCGCCGACCCGGACGACCGGCGCATCGAGCGCCGTACGGTCCGGCCGGCCGCCGAGATCCCCGTCCCCGCCGAAGCGTCCGCCTCCCCGGCGGCGAAGGAGAACTGACGATGCCGCTCGACCGCGACCAGCTCGCCGCCCGCGCCGCCCGCGAACTGCGTGACGGCCAGTACGTGAACCTCGGCATCGGCCTGCCGACCCTGATCCCCGCCCATCTCCCGGACGGGGTGCACGTGGTGCTGCACTCCGAGAACGGCGTCCTCGGCGTCGGCCCGTACCCGGTCGCGGGGGAGGAGGGACCCGACCTGATCAACGCGGGCAAGGAGACGGTGACCGTCCTGCCGGGCGCCGCCTACTTCGACTCCGCGCTCTCCTTCGGCATGATCCGCGCGGGCCGCATCGACGTCTCCGTGCTCGGCGGCATGCAGGTCTCCGCCCGCGGCGACCTCGCCAACTGGACCGTGCCCGGCAAGATGGTCAAGGGCATGGGCGGCGCGATGGACCTCGTCCACGGCGCCCGCCGCATCCTGGTCGTGATGGAGCACACGGCGAAGGACGGCAGCCCGAAGATCGTCGAGGAGCTGACCCTGCCCGCCACCGGGCGCTCCGTCGTCCACCGGATCATCACCGAACTGGCCGTCATCGACGTGACCGGGGAGGGCCTGGTCCTGGTGGAGACCGCGCCGGGCGTCACCGAGGACGAGGTCCGCGCCGCGACGGGGGCGGCCCTGCGCTCCGCGCTCGCCGTCTGACGGCCCCTCGGCCCGGTGCTCCACCCGGGCCGAGGGCCCGGGGCGTCAGGGACGGCCGGTCAGATAGCCGCCCATGGTGGTGAAGTACTCCGCCGCGGCCATCTCCCGGCCGTCCTCGGTCCGTACCCGGGTGAGGGCCAGGCCGCGGTTGCGGCCGGTGCGGGCGTCGGAGCCGGCGACGATCACCACGCCGTCGCCCTCGCGGTAGAAGACACGGCCGGGCGTGCCGCCGTAGCGGTTCTCCGAGACCCTCGCGGCGAGGACCTCCAGCCGCTTCCCCCGGTGGAAGGTGAAGGCGCTGGGATAGGGCTCGGACTGGGCGCGGACCAGGCGTTCGAGGTCCTCGGCCGGCCAGTTCCAGTCGATGCGGATGTCCTCCTCGGACCGCTTGTGGAAGAAGCTCGCCCGTGAGCGGTCCTGCTTCGTGAACTCCGTCCGCCCCGAGGCGATGAGGTCGAGCGCGCCGATGGTGACCGGGGCGATCAGGCCGACGGTCTTGTGGAAGAGGTCCGTGGTGGTGTCGGCCGGGCCGACCGGGACCGCCTCCTGCCGGACGATGTCGCCGGCGTCGAGCTCGTCGTTCATCATGTGCGCGGTCACGCCCACTTCGGACTCGCCGTTGATCAGGGCCCAGATCAGCGGCGAGAAGCCGGCGTACTTCGGCAGCAGCGAGTCGTGGACGTTCAGCGTGCCGTGCCGGGGGAGGGCGAAGACGCGCGGGGGGATCCACGTCCGCCAGTTGTTGGCCACGATGATGTCCGGGGCCGCTTCCTCCAGGCGCCGGAACAGCTCCTCGTCGTCGGGGCGGTTGCGGATCAGGACCGGTACGCCGTTGGCCTCGGCGAGGTCGGCGACGGAGTCGCTCCAGATCTTCTCGTACGCGTGCTCGCTCTTGGGGTGGGTCACGACCAGCACCACGTCGTGCTCGGAGTCCAGGAGGGCTCGCAGGGTGCGGTGCCCCCAGGTCTGGTATCCGAACATGACGACACGCATGCGGTTCCTCCTACAGGACGGGAGTGGTCGATGTCAGTAAAGCAAGGCTTACCTTACTGCGCAATGGGTATGCTTCGCAGCGCAGTTGAGGCGGGACCGGCGTCCGGGGCGCCCGATTTGCCGCTGTCGACAGCTTCGCGTGATTAGCTTAGGCTCACCTAAGTTCCAGCGTGGGCGCTCCGTCGGTGTGCCCACGCTTCGTACTTCCCCGCGCCTGACGGGGGGTTTCCCCGCACGATGGGAGTGACATGTCGCAGGTTCATCCCGACGACGCACCACCGGTCCATGACCTCATCGGTATCGGCTTCGGGCCGTCCAACGTGGCCATGGCGATCGCGCTCGGCGAGCACAACGCGGACCCGGGCACACGCGAGAAGATCAGCGCGCGCTTCTTCGAGCAGCAGCCGCGCTTCGGCTGGCACCGCGGGATGCTGATCGACGACGCGACCATGCAGGTGTCCTTCCTCAAGGACCTGGTGACGCTCCGGAACCCGGCCAGTGAGTTCAGCTTCCTCTGCTATCTGAAGAGCAAGGGACGGCTGATCGACTTCATCAACCACAAGAACCTCTTCCCGCTGCGGGTGGAGTTCCACGACTACTTCGAGTGGGCCGCGGCCCAGGTCGGCGACCAGGTCTCCTACGGCCACGAGGTGGTCGGCGTCGCCCCCGTGCTCCACGACGGAGCGGTGGAGTACCTGGACGTGACGGTCCGCTCGGCGGAGGGGCTCGCGGTCCACCGGGCCCGCAACCTCGTCATCGGCACCGGTCTGCGCCCCCGCCTGCCGGAGGGCGTCGAGCGCGGCGAGCGCGTCTGGCACAACTCCGACCTGCTCAAGAAGGTCGACGGCCTGGAAGGCACCTCGCCCGCCAGGTTCGTCGTCGTGGGCGCGGGCCAGAGCGCCGCCGAGAACGTCGCCTATCTGCACCGCCGCTTCCCCGAGGCCGAGATATGCGCGGTCTTCACCCGCTACGGGTACAGCCCCGCCGACGACAGCGCCTTCGCCAACCGGATCTTCGACCCCGAGGCGGTCGACGACTACTTCGCCGCGCCCGAGGACGTCAAGCGCCGGCTGATGGACTATCACGGCAACACCAACTACTCGGTGGTCGACATCGATCTGATCGACGACCTGTACCGGCAGGTGTACCGGGAGAAGGTCCTCGGCACCGAGCGGCTGCGCTTCCTCAACGTCTCCCGGCTCACCGGCGTCGAGGAGACGCCGGACAAGGTGAGTGCCACCGTGAAGTCCCTCGTCACGGGCGAGGAGACCCTGCTCGACGCCGACGTCGTGGTCTTCGCCACCGGCTACAGCCCCGTCGATCCCCTCGGCCTCCTCGGCGGCGTCGGGGACCACTGCCTGCGCGACGGCGAGGGGCGTGTGAGCGTCGAGCGCGACTACCGCATCGCGACCGGCCCCGAACTGCGCTGCGGCATCTACCTCCAGGGCGGTACGGAGCACACGCACGGCATCACCTCCGCCCTGCTGTCCAACACCGCGATCCGGGTCGGCGAGATCCTGGACTCGCTGATCGACCGGAGCGTCAAGGCCGCCCCCGACGCGGCCCGGCCGGTCGCGGGCGGCTGACCCGCGCACGGGCCCCGGAGCCGCGACCTGCCACGTCACGGGTGTGAGATGCCCCACCGCCCCCGCAACTCCCCGTTGATCAAAGGGATATCGTACGTCGACATGAGCACGACCGCACTGGAGCGCACCGCGCCCACGGGTATGACGGCAGCCCGTCGAAGACGGGTGGCGGGCTCGGTCGCGCTGGTCGCGGTGCTGGTGGTCGCGGTGGCCGTGTCGCTGGCCGTCGGTGCGCGCGCGCTGAGTCCGGCGGAGGTGTGGCACGGGCTGACCGCCGCGCCCGACGCCGACCGGCACCACACCGAGATCAGACTGATCGTGCGGACGGTACGGGTGCCCCGGACGGTGCTCGCGGTCGTCGCGGGCCTCGCCCTCGGGACCGGCGGCGCGCTGATCCAGGGCTTCACCCGCAACCCGATCGCGGACACGGGTCTGCTCGGCGTGAACTCCGGCGCCTCGTTCGCCGTGGTGTCGGCGATCGCCCTGTTCGGCTTCAACGATCCGTTCCAGTACGTGTGGTTCGCCTTCGCGGGGGCGGCCCTCGCCGGTGGCGTGGTCTTCGGGCTGTCGAGCATCGGCCGGGGGGCCGGCAATCCGCTGACCCTCGCGCTGGCCGGGCAGGGCATCACGGTGTTCCTCATGGCGATGACCACGGCGGTCGCGCTGTCGGACGTGAAGTCGCTGAACGCGCTGCGGTTCTGGAACGCGGGCTCCGTGTCCGGCGTCGGGTTCGACGTCATCGGTCCGGTGTCCCTGTTCGTCGCGGTCGGGCTGGTGGCGGCGCTGGCCCTGCTGCCGTCCCTCAACCTGCTGAGCCTCGGGGACGACGTGGCGCGGGGGCTCGGGGTGAACATCGCGCTGAGCCGGACCGTCGGCATCGTCGCCGTCACCCTGCTGGCGGGGGCGGCGACGGCGGCGTGCGGCCCCATCGCCTTCCTCGGGCTCATGGTGGCGCACGTGGCCCGGTACCTGACCGGACCGGACTACCGCTGGCTGGTGCCGTACGCGGGCCTGCTCGGCGCCGTCGTCCTCCTGGTCTGCGACATCGTGGGCCGACTGGTGGTGCGGCCGGGCGAGTTGGACGCCGGAATCGTCGTGGCCCTGCTCGGCGCCCCGTTCTTCGCGGCCCTGGTGTGGCGAGGAAAGTTCAGGAGCGCATGAACGCGACCGAAACCGAGCGGGCGACGGCCCCGGGCGTACGGCTCGGGCAGGTGTCGTTCGTGTGGCGGCCCTGGATCGCCGGCGTCACCCTGCTGCTGGCGGCGGCGTCCTTCCTGGTGTTCTGCCTGTCCATCGCGGTCGGGGACTTCCCCATCGCCCTGCCCCGGGTGATCGCGACGCTCCTGGGCGGGGGCGAACAGGTCGACGCGTTCGTGGTCATGGACCTGCGGATGCCGCGCGCGCTGGCCGGACTCGTCGTGGGGATCGCCCTGGGTGTGTCCGGGGCGATCACGCAGTCCGTCGCCCGCAATCCGCTGGCCAGCCCGGACGTCCTGGGGATCACCGGCGGGGCCGGCACGGTCGCGGTGTTCCTGGTGACGGTGTCGGGCGGGACCGCCGCGGCGGTCGTCAGCACCCTGGGCCTGTCCGCCGCGGCGCTCGCCGGCGGTCTCACCACGGGTCTGCTGGTGTACTTCCTGGCGTGGCGGCGAGGCATCGACGGCTTCCGCCTCATCCTCATCGGTATCTCGGTGAGCGCCGTCATGGAGGCGCTCACGACCTGGCTGCTGGTCTCGGCCGACATCCGGGACGTGGCCAGGGCCCAGGCGTGGCTGGTCGGCTCGCTGGACAACCGGTCCTGGGACGAGGTCGGCATCGCGTTCTGGTGCGTGCTGGTGCTCGTGGTGGTCGTGGCGTGCGTCGCGTTCCAGTTCAAGCCGATGCACCTCGGCGACGACGTCGCGGCGGGGCTGGGCGTCCGGTACACACGGGTGCGGGCGGTCCTGCTGCTGTGCGCGGTCCTGCTGGCCGCCGCGGCGGTGAGCGCGGCGGGCCCGGTCCCGTTCGTGGCGCTGGTGGCCCCGCAGGTGGCGATGCGTCTGGCCAGGTGCCCCACACCTCCCATGGCGGCCTCCGGCCTGGTCGGCGCCCTGCTGCTGACCGGCTCGGACCTGGTCGCGCGTACGGCGCTGCCGTTCACCCTCCCGGTCGGCGTCGTCACGGCGGCCGTCGGAGGTCCTTTCCTCGTGTACCTGCTGGTGCGGGCGAACCTCAGGTAGCCGATGACAAAGAAGACGCGAGATCCTGAGAAACAGGGGGAGCTGTGGCCGTTCAGCACATCACCACGATCGATTCCGCGGCCGGCGGTGTCTCCCGGCTGGCCGCCAGGGGCGTCACGGTCGGCTACGGCGGACGGACCGTCATCGACGGCCTCGACGTGTCGATCCCGCCCGGACTGGTCACCACGATCATCGGGCCCAACGGCTGCGGGAAGTCCACCCTGCTGCGCACCCTGACGCGGCTGCTCAAACCGGCCGGCGGCACGGTCGTGCTGGACGGTGAGGACATCAGCCGGCTCAGGACCAGGGACGTGGCGAAGCGGCTCGGCCTGCTGCCGCAGGCACCGGTCGCGCCGGAGGGGCTGACGGTGGCCGACCTGGTCGCCCGGGGGCGCCACCCGCACCAGAGCTGGCTGCGGCAGTGGTCCTCCGACGACGCCTCGGTCGTCGAGCGCGCGCTGGCCATGACCGGGGTCCTGGACCTGGCCGACCGACCGGTGGACTCGCTCTCCGGCGGCCAGCGCCAGCGCGTGTGGATATCGATGACGCTGGCTCAGGGCACCGACCTGCTGCTGCTGGACGAGCCGACCACCTATCTGGACCTGGCGCACGCGATCGACGTGCTCGACCTCGTGGACGACCTGCACGAGTCGGGCCGCACGGTGGTCATGGTGCTCCACGACCTCAACCTGGCCACCCGCTACAGCGACCATCTCGTCGTCATGCGGGCGGGGGCGATCCTGGCGCAGGGGCATCCGCGCGAGGTGGTCACCGAGGAGCTGCTGTACGAGGCGTTCGGGCTGCGGGCCAAGGTGATCGACGACCCGGTGGGGGACCGCCCGCTCATCGTGCCCATCGGCCGCGCCCACGTCCGGCTCGACCGAGGTCCCCACGCGTGACATCGCCCAACTGGGCGCCCCCGTAGGGAAACAGAGGGAGTAAGGCTAGGCTAACCTCATCTTGTGAGGATAAGGTTTGGCTGCCCTCAGCCAGGGCGCGGGAACAGTGCGAAAGCAGGGGATACGGGATGCTCTTCCATCGAACGACGCGTGTGAGGCCATGGCGACGGCTGGCGGCGACGCTGTCCGCCGTGACGCTCGGCGTCGGTCTGCTGGCCGCCTGCGGCTCCGGCACGGCGGACGAGACGACCGGCAAGGCCCCCGCCGCCGCGACCGGCGCGTTCCCGGTCACCGTGGAGCACGCGTTCGGCTCCACGGAGGTCACCAAGGCCCCCCAGCGGGTCGTCTCCGTCGGCTACACCGACGACCAGGCCGTCCTGGCGTTCGGCATCAAGCCCGTCGGCATGGTGGACCAGTACCCGAACCCCGCCGGACAGAGCCCCGACGTCAACACCCAGTGGCCCTGGGTGAAGGACAAGTGGGGCGACGCCCGCCCCGAGGTCATCATGAGCAACGGCGACTCGGGCCCCAACTACGAGAAGATCGCCGCCCTGAGGCCGGACCTGATCATCGCGGTCTACTCCGAGATCGACCAGGCCGCCTACGACAAGCTCTCCAAGATCGCCCCGACCGTGGGCCGCACCAAGGGCGAGAAGGAACTGTTCAGCGCGCCGTGGCAGGACAACGCGCTGCACATCGCCAAGGCGCTCGGCAAGGAGACCGAAGGGGCCGCGCTGGTCAAGGGCATCCAGGACAAGCTCGACGCGGCCCGTGAGGCGCACCCGGAGTTCGCGGAGCAGACCGCCGTCCCGCTGTCCTGGTACGAGGACTCGGTGGCGCCGTTCACCACCACCGACGTGCGCGGGCGGCTCGTGACGGGCATCGGCTTCAAGGGAGCGACGAAGATCGACGAGATCGCGGACGGCAAGTTCTACACGGTGCTCTCCCCGGAGCGCGTCGACCTGGTCGACGTCGACCGCATCTTCGTCATCGCCGACAAGGCGGACCAGGAGGCGCTGAAGAAGTTCGAGCTGTTCGCCAACCTGGACGCGGTCAAGAAGGGCAGGGTCTCGTACCTGCTGGACGGCGAGGGCCCGGCGGTCGGCGCGGCCATGTCCCAGGGCACCCTGCTGTCCCTGCCGTACGCGATCGACGAGCTCGTCAAGTCGGTCGACCAGTGACGCCGGGCCCGTCCCGCCGGACCGAGCCGGTACCTGGGTGAGCGGCGCCGGGACGCGCGTCGCCCCGGCGGCCCTGCGCACCGCGGCCGGAGGCGAGTCCACCCGATGGGTCGCGGCGCGCTGCCGAGAGCTGCCGTGGCTCACGGCGGCCACCGTGTTCACCACGGTGGCCGGCGCGACGCTCCAGGTGCTTCCGGTGCTCCTGCTCGGCCGGGTGGTCGACGGAGTCGTCCAGGGCGACGGGCGCTCGGTCCTGGTCACCGTCGGGATCTGGATGGGAGCCGCCGCGCTGCTCGGCGCGGCGGCCACCGCCCTGTCGACGTACCTGATCGGGCGGCTGGGCGCGGACCTGCTCGCGCGGCTGCGGGAGGGAGCCGTCCGGGCGGTCCTGGGCATGCCGAGCGCCCGGATCGAGCAGGTCGGCCGGGGCGACGTGCTCTCCCGGGTCGGCGACGACGTGGCCGTGCTGTCCCGGGGCATCCGCAGCGCCGTCCCCACCGTGTTCTCGGCCGGTGTGCTGGTCGCCATCGCCACGATCGGCATGTTCGGACTGGACTGGCGGCTCGGCTTGGCGGGCGCCGGCGCGCTTCCGGCGTACGCGCTGGCGCTGCGCTGGTACCTCCCGCGCTCCGCCCCGCTCTACCGAGGGCAGCGGATCGCCCAGGCCGACCGCGCCCAGGCACTCATCAGCGGACTCGACGGGATCGACACGGTCCGGGCGTACCGCCTGGAGGGGGCCTTCCGGGAGAAGGTCACCGCCGAGTCGTGGCGGGTGCGTGACCTCGGCATCGAGGTGTTCCGGTTCTTCGGCCGGTTCGTCGGCAGGGAGAACCGGGCCGAGTTCATCGGACTCGTCCTGATCCTCCTGGTGGGATACGCCCTGCTGGAGGGCGACGCCGCGACCCTCGGCGAGGTGGCGGCGGCCCCGCTCATGTTCCACCGGCTGTTCACCCCGCTGGGCGCCATCATGTTCACCTTCGACGAGGCGCAGAAGTCGGGTGCGAGCCTGACCCGCCTGGTCGGCGTCCTGGGGGAGGCCCGCGAGGACCGTCTCGTGGGCGACACCTCCGTCGCGCCGGCGGACGCCGTGCCCCACCCGGTGACCGTGGAGGGGCTCACCTTCAGCTACCCGGACGCCGAGCAGCCGGTCCTCACGGACGTCTCCCTGACGATCCCGGCGGGCGGCTCACTCGCCCTCGTGGGCGCGACGGGGGCGGGCAAGTCCACCCTGGCCGCGCTGATCGCGGGCATCGGACACCCACAGGCGGGATCGGTGCGCGTCGGGTCTCACGACCTGGCCGACCTGGACGAGGCCGGGGCGCGTGCCCTGGTGAGCATCCTGACGCAGGAGACACACGTGTTCTCCGGTTCCCTCGCCGACGACCTGCGGCTGGCCGCGCCCGGAGCGGACGACACCGCGCTCATGGACGCGCTGCGCACGGCCGGCGCCGGCACCTGGGCCGAGGCGCTGCCCGAAGGGCTGGACACCGGGGTCGGCGAGGGCGGCGAGCGCCTGGACGTCACCAAGGTCGCCCAGATCGCCCTGGCCCGGCTGGTGCTGGGGCGGACGCCGGTGGTGGTCCTCGACGAGTCGACCGCGGAGGCGGGCAGTGAGGGGGCCGCCGAGCTGGAGCGGGCGGTACTGGCCGCCTGCGCGGGCCGGACCACGCTGTTCGTGGCACACCGGCTCACCCAGGCGATGGCGGCGGACCGGATCGCCGTGCTGGACGCGGGGCGTGTGGTCGAGCAGGGGACCCACGACGAACTGGTGGCTCTGGGCGGCCGGTACGCGCGCCTGTGGCGTGCGTGGCGAGAAGGCAGTTAGGCGGACCCGGTCGGACCGGGGTCGACTTTCATCCCACGGAAGGGCGTTGAGTCTTCGATGACCGAACCGAGTGCGCGTCTCCTCCCGCTCTCCCCCACGGGGACGGCCGCCGTGCGCCGGCGGACCGGTGCGTACGGCGACCGGACGGTGGCCGTGGCCTGCGCCGTCGGACTGGCGTACTGGGCGACGGGCAGAAGCCCCGAGGGCCTCGACCTCACCCCCGGCACCCTGTTCGCCGACGTCCTCGGCTGGGTGGACAACGGCGGTGCGGCCCCGGACGGCTGGGAGGCCGGCGCGGACGGCCGGAGCGTCACCGTCCCCGAGGGCATCGCACCGGACGAGGCGCGGCGGGCCCTGGAGGACCTGATCGACTTCCCGGACCGCCCGCTCGGCACCATCGGCCCCTGCGGCACGGCCGAGCGGATCGAGGCACTGGCCCGGTGGAACGACACCGCGACCGAACGGGTCCGCCCGACCGTCGTGGAGATGTTCCGCGAGCAGGCGCGCGCCCGGCCGGACGCGGTCGCCGTCGTCGATGGCGACCGCGAGCTGACGTACCGTCAAGTAGACGCTTCATCCGCACAGTTGGCCTACCTACTCCGCGAACGCGGACTCGCCGCCGAACAGGTCGTCGGCATCTCGCTGGGCCGCTCCGCCGAGATGGTGGTCGGACTGCTCGGCGTGCTCCGGGCGGGCTGCGCGTTCGTCCCCCTCGACCCGCGATGGCCCGCCGCGCGCCGGGCCGTCGTCATCGAGGACGCCCGCGCCGTGCTCCAGCTCAACACCTCGGGCGAGCACACCGCCGGTGAACCGGAGGCCGTGGCCGTGGACCTCGGCGCCTGGCGGCTCGGCTCCCGCACGGCCGAGGAGCCCGGCCCGCGCGTCCCGGGCGCCTCGCTGGCCTATGTGATCTTCACGTCCGGTTCCACGGGACGCCCCAAGGGCGCGATGATCCGCCACGAGGCGATCAGCGAGCGCCTGCTGTGGCAGGCCGACGAGATCCTCGGCTTCGGCCCCGACGACGTGTCCCTGTTCAAGGCGCCCCTGTCCTTCGACATCTCGGTCAACGAGATATTCCTGCCGCTGGTGCGCGGCGGCCGGGTCGTGGTCCTGCGCCCCGGCGGCGAACGCGACCCGCACCACCTGCTGGACGTCATCGCCCGGCAGCGCGTCACCTTCACCTACCTGGTGTCCTCCATGCTGGACGTCCTGCTGGACCTCGTGGGCGACTCCGGACGCCTGGACAGCCTGCGGCACGTGTGGTGCGGCGGCGAGGTGCTGACCCCCGAGCTGTACGAGCGCTTCCGCACCCGGCTCGACATCCCCCTGTACCACGGCTACGGCCCCGCCGAGACGACGATCGGCGTCTCGCACGTCGTCTACCGGGGCGCGGCGGAACGCCTGTCGACCTCGATCGGCAAGGCCAACCCCAACACCCAGCTGTACGTGCTGGACGACGAACTGCGCCCGGTCCCCGTCGGGGCCGGCGGCGAACTGTACGCGGGCGGGCTCCTGCTGGGACGCGGTTACGTCAACGCCCCGGCCCTGACCGCCTCCCGGTTCGTGGCCAACCCCTTCGCGTCGGACGGCTCCCGCCTCTACCGGACCGGCGACCTCGCCCGGTTCGCCCCGGACGGGTCGCTGGACTTCCTCGGCCGCGCCGACAACCAGATCAAGATCCGCGGCATGCGGCTGGAGATCGAGGACGTCGAGGCCGGTCTCGCCGAGCACCCCGGGGCCCGGCACACCTGCGTCGTCGCGAGAACGAACCCGGCGGGCGGCACCTGTCTGGTGGGGTACGTCATCCCGGCCGCCGGCCACGAGCACCTGAGCGCGGACGACGTCAGGGAGTGGGCCGCCGCGCACATGGTGGAGTACATGGTGCCCACCCACATCGTGGTGACGGGGGAGTTCCCGCTCACCGCCCACGGCAAGATCGACCGGAACGCGCTGCCCGAACCCGTGCTCTCCACCGGCCCGTTCGTCGCGCCGGCCACCGAGAACGAACGCCTGGTGTGCGCGGCCGTGGCGGCGGTCCTCAGGCTGGAGGAGGTCGGCGCCGACCAGGACTTCTTCCGGCTCGGCGGCGACAGCATCCTGGCCATCTCGCTGCTGAGCGCACTGCGCGAGGCGGGCCTCCACGTCACCGCACGGCAGATCTTCACCCACAGCGTCGTGGGCGCGCTGGCCGCGGTCGCGAGCAGTGAGGACACCTCCCCGGCGGAACACAGCGACGAGGCCACCGGCCACGTCGTGGGACCGCCGGTCGTGCGGTGGCTCGGCGCGACCACGGACGCGATCGACGGCTTCGTGCAGTCGGTGGTGCTGCGGACCCCGGCGGACCTCACCGCCGACGCCCTCGACACGATGCTCACCGCCCTGGTCACCCACCACGCCATGCTGCGCGCCAGGCTCGTACGCGGCGACCGCTGGAACTTCGACGTCCCGCCCGCGGACGGCGCCACCGCGCACTGGCGGGAGAGCGACGCGCCGCTCGACGCCTGCACCGCGCTCGCCACCGACGGACTCGACCCGGACAACGGGGTGATGCTGCGCGCCGTCTGGCGCCGCGAGGCCCGGCAACTGGTCCTGGTCGTCCACCACGTGGTGATCGACGGGGTGTCCTGGCGCGTCCTGACGGACGACCTGGCCACCGCGTGGCGGCAGCTCTCCTCGGGCACACCCGTCGCCCTCCCCCCGGTGGGCACCTCCTTCCGGCGCTGGACGCGGCTGCTGGAGCGTACGGCCTTCGACGCCGACCGCGCCTGGTTCCGGCGCCCGCTGCCCGGCCCGGACCACCCGCTGGGCAGGCGCGCCCCGTCCGAGGGCGACACCGTCGCCCGGGAACGCCGCCGGACCGTCACGGTCGGACCCGAGACCACCTCCGCGCTGCTGGGCGAGATCCCCGCGAAATTCCACGCGGGCGTCAACGACGTCCTGCTGACCGGGCTCGCCGTGGCCCTCGCCCGGTGGCGGCGCGACCTCGGGCAGGACCAGACCTTCGCCCACATCGAGCTGGAGGGCCACGGCCGCGAGGGACGGTGCGTCGCGGGCACGGCCGGCTTCGAACCGGACCTGTCGCGGACCGTGGGCTGGTTCACCACCCTGTTCCCGGTGACCGTGGACCCCGGACCGGCGGACGACCTCACCGACCCCGCGTACCTGGCCGCCGCGCTCAAGGCGGTCAAGGACGACCTCGGCCGGGTACCGGGCAACGGCCTCTCCTACGGCGTCCTGCGCCACCTGGCCGGCACCCGCTTCGACACGCCCGCGCCCCAGGTGCTCTTCAACTACCTGGGCCGCTTCGACTCGGACACCCCGGGGGACTGGCGGTTCGCCGGTCCCACCGGGCAGTTGGGGGAGCGGCGCGACCCCCGGATGCGCCTGCCGCGCGCCCTGGAGTTCAACGCGATCGCCGAACCCGCCCCGGCCGGCGGGTACGAGCTGGTCACCACCCTCTCCTGGCCCGAGGGGGTGTTCACCGACGAGGACACCGCCACCCTCGGCGGCTACTTCCAGGACACCCTGACCGCCCTGGCCGCGCTCGACGGGGGCGGCCACTCCCCGGGCGACTTCGCCGCCGTATCCCTGACGCAGGAGGACGTGGACGCCCTGGACGGGCCGGCCCTGCGTGACATCCTGCCGCTGACCCCCTTGCAGGAGGGCCTCTACTTCCACTCCGTCTTCGACGGCGACTCGACGGGCAGTTACGTCGAGCAGCAGGTGCTCACCCTGGAGGGCGAGGTGGACGCCGGCCGGCTCGCGGCGGCGGCCACCCGGCTGCTCACCCTCTACCCGAACCTGGCCGCGCGCTTCACGGCCCTCGCGGACGGCCGGGTGGTCTCGGTGCTGGAGAGCGGGGTCCGGGCGCCCTTCACCGTCCTGGACCGCCCCGGCATCACCGGCGACGAGCTGCGCGACCACGCCGAGCGGGACCGCCGCGCCGGGTTCGACCTCGCCACCGGACCGCTGATGCGGTACACCCTCGTCCGCGCGGGCGAGGGCCGGAACACGCTGGTGCAGACCGTGCACCACATCGTCGCGGACGGCTGGTCGGTACCGCCGATGCTCCGCGCGCTGCTGACCGAGTACCACGCGCCGGGGAGCGTGTACCCGCTCGGCGGCTTCCCCGACTACGTGCGGTGGCTCGCCGCCCGGGACGACGAGGAGAGCGACCGGGTCTGGCACGACCAGCTCGCCGGACTGCCCGGCCCGTCGCTGGTCGCCGAGGGCCACACCCCCTCCGACCGGTTCGCCGACACCGCCGTGACCCCGGACGGAGACGTCGACGCCGCCGCCCGGTCGGCCGGGGTGCCGCTGAGCGTGGCCGTGCACAGCGCCTGGGCACTGACCCTGGGCGGCATCCTGCACGGCGACGACGTGGTGTTCGGCTCCACCGTCTCCGGGCGCGACGCCGACGTGCCCGGCATCGCGGACATGGTGGGCCTCTTCATCAACACCGTCCCGGTGCGCGTCCGCTGGTCCTCGGGCACCACGGCGGGCGAACTGCTGGACTCGGTCCGCGCCCACCAGAGCGCCGTACTGCCCCACCAGCACGTCTCGCTGGCGCGGACCGGCCGCCGGACCGGCACCGGACCGCTCTTCGACACCCTGGTGGTGTTCGACGTCGCCACCGACGTCGAGGCGCTGCGCGGACCGGGCGACGACCTCGTCGTCACCGGCATCGTCAACGAGGGCGCCCCGCACTACCCGCTGACCCTGGTGGTGGAGCGGGCCCTCGACGGCCGTCCCCGCTTCCACCTGATCCACGACGGCGCGCTGCTGCGGGAGACGGGCGCCCAGACGATCCTGCGGACCTTCGCCCGGACCCTCACGGGCCTGCTCACCCGCCCCGGCACCCCGGTCGTCGAACTGGTCCCCGAGGACGTCCGGCGCCCCGCCCCGGTCGTCCCGGGCGCCCCGGCGACCCTGGACGCGCTGTTCGACGCCGCCGCCGACCGCGACCCGGCCGCCACCGCCGTCACCCACTGCGCCCTTGACGGCACCACCAGGTCACTGACCTACGGCCAACTCGCCGACGCCAAGGACGCGCTGGCCTCGGCGCTGCGCGCGGCCGGTGCCGGACCGGGCACCCGCGTCGCCGTCGCCGTCCCGCGCTCCCCGGAACAGGTCGTCGCCCTGGTCGCGGTCGTCACCGCGGGCGCCGCGTACGTACCCCTCGACCTGGCCTACCCGGACGAACGGCTGCGTCACGTCCTCGCGGACGCCGCGCCGCAGGTCGTCCTCGTGGACCGCGAGCACCACGACCGCTTCGCGCACCTGCCGGCCCGTGTGCTCGTCCTGGGCGACGAGACGCCCGGCGCCGGGCCCCCGCCGGACGCCACCGCCCGCCGGGCCCGCCCGGGGGACCCCGCGTACGTGATCTACACCTCCGGATCGACCGGCAGGCCCAAGGGCGTCGTCGTCCCGCACTCCGCCGTGGTCGCGCTGCTCGCCCGCACCCGGGCCGACATGGAGTTCGGCCCCCGTGACGTCTGGGTGCAGTTCCACTCCTACTCCTTCGACTTCGCGGTCTGGGAGCTGTGGGGCGCGCTGGCGCACGGCGGTGAGCTGCTGGTGCCGGATTACGGTCTGACCCGCTCCCCGGTGGACTTCCACCGGCTGGTCCGCGAGCGCGGGGTGACCGTGCTCAACCAGACCCCGTCCGCCTTCCACCAGTTCGCCGAGGCCGACCGGCAGGCCGCCGAGCCGGTCACCGCGCTGCGCCGGATCATCTTCGGGGGCGAGGCGCTGGACCCCGGGCGGCTGCGCCCCTGGACCGAACGGCACGGCACCGGCTCACCCGAGCTGGTCAACATGTACGGCATCACCGAGACCACCGTCCACGTCACCCACCGGGTGCTGACCGCCGAGGACGTCCACGGCGAGGCGAGCCCGATCGGCGGCCCCATCCCGGGGCTGACGGTCCATCTGCTCGACGACCGGCTCCGGCCGGTGCCGCCGGGCCGCGTGGGCGCCGTCCACGTCGCCGGTGACCAGGTGTCCCTCGGCTACCTGGGCCGGCCCGGTCTCACCGCCGGGCGGTTCGTGGCGGACCCGTTCGCGGGCGACGGCTCCCGCATGTACCACACGGGCGACCTGGCCCGGCGCACGCTCGACGGCGAGCTGGTCTTCGTCGGCCGCGCCGACGACCAGGTACAGCTCAAGGGCTTCCGTATCGAGCTCGGTGAGGTGGAGTCCGCGCTCAGGGAACTCGACGGCGTGACCGACGCGGCCGTCACCGTCGCGGACAGCGGCGACCATCTCGTGGCACACGTCGTGGGCGCGGAGACCGGCGACCTCACCGGCCCGCTCTCCGCGAGGCTGCCCGCGTACATGGTGCCCGGCCGGGTGATCCGGCTCGACGCCCTGCCGCTGACCGTCAACGGCAAACTGGACCGCCGGGCCCTGACCGAGCACGCCGCCACCGTGCCGGAGGCCACCCCTCCGGCCGCCGGTGGTGACTCCGTGCTCGCCGCGCTGGTCGGCGTCTACCGCGAGACACTGCCCGGCGTCCCCGGTGTGGACGGCGACACCGACTTCTTCATGGCAGGGGGCGACAGCATCGTCGCCATCACCCTGATCAACCGGGCCAGGGCCCTCGGCCTGCCGATCGCGCCACGGGACGTGTTCCTGCACAAGACCCCGCGCGCCCTCGCGGACCACCTCGCGGCGCGCGCGCCACGGGCCGCGCCGCCCGCGCCCGCCCACCCCGAGTACGGTCCGCTGGCCCTCACACCGATCATCCTGCGCAGGCGCGGACTCGGCGGCTCACTCGCCCGGTTCGCCCAGGCCAGGGCGCTGGTGGCGGCCGAAGGCACCGGCTTCCAGGACGCCGTGCGCGCCGCGGACGCCGTCGTCGCCGCGCACCCGGTCCTGCGCCTGCGGCTGCGCGTGGAGCACGGGGTGTGGGCCCTGCGCACCGGGCCCGCCCACCACGTCACCGTGGCCCGGCCGGACACCGCCGACCCGGCGGCCGCGGCCGACGAGGCCGCCGGGCGCCTGGACCCCGAGTCCGGGGAGGTCGTCGCCTTCGCCTGGCTGGAGGAGACCCGGACCCTCGTCGTCACCGCCCACCACCTCGCCGTCGACGCGGTGTCCTGGCTGATCCTGCTGGACGACCTGGCCACCGCCCTGCGCGGCGACAGCCTGCCACCGCCCACCACCTCCTACGCCGCGTACGCCGAGGCGCTGAACTCCCGGCCCGCCCACGCCCTCGACGACCTCGGGCACTGGATCACCACGCTCCAGGCACCCCCGCTGCTGCCCGAGGTCACGGGCCCGCGCGAGACCACGGTCGTCCTCCCGCCGGACGTGAGCGACCGAATCACGCGCACCGCCCCCGCCGCACTCGGCATCGGTCTCACCGAACTGCTGTGCGGCGCGCTGCGCGCCGCGCTGACCCACGTCCAGCCCTCGCCCACCGACCTCGCGATCGAGCTGGAACGGCACGGCCGGGTCCCGGCGCTGGACCACCACGACTACACCCGTACGGTCGGCTGGTTCACCGCCGTGGCACCCGTGCGCCTCACCCCGCGCACCGACCCCGTCGCGGCGGCGCGCGAACTCACCGAACGCCGTCCCGACGAGCGCGGACACGTCGCCTACGGGCAGCTGCGGTACCTCGACCCGCAGACGGCACCGCTGCTCACCGCCCGCCCGCAGGTGCTCTTCAACTACCTCGGCCGGGGCCGCGAGTCCGAGGCGCTCCCCGTCACCGGCCAGGACCAGGGCAGCCCCTACGCCGTCGAGGTCAACGCGTGGACCGACGAGGACACCGGACGCCTGTGCGCCGTCTTCACCCTCGCCGACGGCGTCCCCGACGAGCTGACCCGGCACTGGCGCGACGCCCTGGAGCGCGTCGCGGACACCGCCGCGGCGGCCGAACGCACGGCACCGGTCACCCCGCTCCAACGGGGCCTGTACTTCCAGGCCCAGATGGCGGGCTCCGCCGGACACTACGTCGCGCAGAGCTACTTCACCTTCGACCGGCGCCTGGACTCCGGTGCCCTGGCCGAGGCGATGGCGTACGTGATCGACCGCCACCCGGTCGTCGGCGCCGGTTTCACCACCGACCGGGACGGCCACCCGGTCCAGACCCTGAAGGCCGGACGGCGCGTCGAGGTGCGCACGGTGCGCACGGAGACCGAGGCGGACGTGGACGCCCTGCGCGCCCGGGACCGTGACACCGGATTCGACCCGGGACGACCGCCGCTGGTCCGGCTGACCGTGGTACGCCTGCCCGACGACCGCGACGGCCTGCTGCTCAGCTACCACCTGCTGCTCTGGGACGGCTGGTCCCGCGAGATCCTCCTGCGGGACCTGTTCGACGCCTACCGGGCCGCCGTCGCCGGTGAACCGCTGCGCGCCACCCCGGCCACACCGGCCTTCGAGGACCACGCCCGGACGCTCGCCGCCCGGGACACCGCCGTGTCGGAGCGCTTCTGGGCCGGGCACCTGGCCGGTCTGTCCGGACCGACACTGCTCGCCGGACCGCGCCCGACGTTCTCGGACGACCTGCCGCGCGCCCTCGCGCAGACGCTCTCCGCCGAGCGGTCGGACCTCCTCAGGGAAGCCGCCCGGAGGCACGGCGTCACCCTCAACTCCCTGCTGACCGGGGCCTTCGGCCTCCTGCTGGGCGCGCACACCGGCCGCGCCGACGCCGTGTTCGGCGTGACCGTCTCCGGCCGGGAGGGCGACGGCCTGTCCGAGGTCGTCGGCGTGCTGCTCAACACCGTCCCCCAGTGGACCCGGCCGCGGCCCGGCGACACGGCCGGGGCGTACCTGGCGGCCGTCCAGGCGTCCCGGGTCGAGGCGATGGACCACGAGCACCTGGGGCTGGGCGAGATCCAGCGGGCCGCCGGCCACGACAGCCTGTTCGACAACCTCTTCGTCCTCCAGAACTTCCTGGACCTGGACGCGCTCGCCGCGATGAACGCCCGGCACGGCATCACCTCGGTGCGGGCCGACGACTCGACGCACTACCCGTACACCTGGGTCGTCACGCCCGGCGACCGGCTCACGGTCAAGCTGGAACACCGCGGCGACGACACCGGGCACGCCAGCCGCCTCCTCGACGACTACCTGCGCGTGCTGGACGACCTGGCCCGCTCGACCGGGCCGCTGGGCGCCCTGAAGGGCCTGGGACCGGAGCCCCGGCCCGCCGCCCGCACGGACATCGGCACCGACACCGTCGTGGACCGGTTCGACCGGGCGGCGGACCGCGACCCGGAGCGGGTCGCCCTGGTCGCCCACGGCGCGACCATGACCTTCGCCCGGCTCCGGGACCGCAGCCGGGCGCTGGCGGGGGTGCTCGCCGAGCGCGGCATCGGCCCCGAGCGCACCGTGGGCCTCGCCCTCCCGCGCTCCCTCGACTCCATCGTGGCGCTCTTCGCGGTGCTGCGCACGGGTGCCGCCTACGTCCCCCTGGAACTCGACCACCCGGACGAGCGGATCGCCGCGATCACCGCCGACGCCCGCCCCGACGTCATCCTCACCGTGAGCACCGTGGCGCCCCGGCTGACCGGCGAACTCGTCGAGCTGGACTGCCCGCTGCCCGAGGCCGCCCCGTTCGTGACGTTCGCGCCCGGGGACCCGGACCGCCTGCGCCACCCCGCGTACACGATCTACACCTCCGGATCGACCGGGAAGCCCAAGGGCGTGGTGACCGAGTACGCCGGGCTCACCAACATGCTGATCAACCATCAGCGCCGGATCTTCGAACCGGTCCTCGCGCGCCACGGCCACCGGGTCCTCCGGATCGCCCACACCGTGTCGTTCGCCTTCGACATGTCGTGGGAGGAGCTGCTGTGGCTGGCCGACGGCCACGAGGTGCACATCTGCGACGAGGAGCTGCGCCGCGACGCGCCCCGCCTGGTGGAGTACTGCCGCGAGCACGCCGTCGACGTCGTCAACGTGACCCCGACCTACGCGGGCCAGCTCGTCGCCGAGGGCCTGCTCGACACCCCCGCACGGCGGCCCGCCCTGGTGCTGCTGGGCGGCGAGGCCGTCACCCCGGCCCTGTGGCGGCGGCTCGCGGAGACCGAGGGGACCGAGGGCTACAACCTGTACGGACCCACCGAGTACACCATCAACACCCTCGGCGTCGGCACCTTCGAATGCCCCGACCCGGTGGTGGGCACGGCGATCGACAACACCGACGCCCACGTCCTGGACCCGTGGCTGCGCCCCCTGCCGGACGGCGCGCCCGGTGAGCTGTACGTCGCGGGGACCGGCATCGCGCGCGGCTACCTGGGGCAGAGCGCGCAGACCGCGGACCGGTTCGTCGCCTGCCCGTTCGGCGCTCCCGGCGAGCGCATGTACCGCACCGGGGACCTGGTGGTCCGGCGGCCCGACGGGAACCTCATGTACCTGGGCCGCACCGACCAGCAGGTCAAGATCCGCGGCCACCGGGTCGAACTCGGCGAGGTCGAGGCCGCGTTCGCGGCGCACCCGGCGGTGCGGTTCGCCGCCGCCGTGGCCCAGCCCGCCCCGCAGGCGGACGGCGCGTACCGGCTGGCCGCCTACCTCGTGCTGTCCGGCTCCGACCTGGCGACGGTCGCGGCCGAGGCGGGCGCCGGGCTGCCGGACTTCATGCGCCCGACGCACTACGCCCAGGTCGACGGCATCCCGCTGACCGTGAACGGGAAGGCCGACACCAAGGCACTGCCGGAGGCCAGACCGCTCGGTGTGCTGACCACGGGGGGTGAGCGCGCCCCGAGGAGCGGCACGGAGAGCGAGGTGTGCGCGTTCTTCGCCGAGGCACTGGACCTGGACGACGACGAGGTCAGCGCCGTGAGCGACTTCGTGTCCCTGGGCGGACATTCCATGCTGGCGGTGCGGTTGGTCGGGCTGCTCCGCCGCGAGTACGGTCCTGTGGTGACGATCCGTGATCTGCTCACCCTGCGAACCCCGGAAGCGATTGCGCGCCACATCGATGACGACTCCTGACACACAGCGGCCCCGCCCGGGGTCCGGCATCCTGCGCACCGCCCTGCGCCGCAACGTCGGCGCCATGGCGGGCGGCACCGTCCTCATGGGCCTGTACCAGGCGGGCGAGACCGCCTTCCCCATCGCGCTCGGCCTGATCGTCGAACACACGCTGCGGGACCGGCACCTCGGCTCGCTCGGCCTGTCGGTCGCCGCGCTGGCCGTGATCATCACGACCGTGTCGCTGTCCTGGCGGTTCGGGATGCGCGTCCTGCAGAAGGCCAACACGACCGAGGCGCACCGCTGGCGGGTGCGGGTCGCGGCCTGCGGGCTCCAGCCGGTGGGCAGGGACCTCGACCTGAAGTCCGGCGAGGTGCTGACCATCGCCACCGAGGACGCGGACCAGACCGCCGACATCATCGAGGTGGTGCCGCTGCTGGTCAGCTCGCTGGTCGCGGTGGTGGTCGCGGCGGTCGCGCTCGGCCTGGCCGACATCCGCCTCGGCCTGCTCGTCATCGTGGGGACCGTGGCGATCCTGTCGGTCCTCGGGGTGATGTCCAGACGGATCGGCTCCAGCACCCGCGAGCAGCAGGCCCGGGTGGCGCGGGCGGGCGCGAAGGTCGCCGACCTGATCACCGGCCTGCGCCCGCTGCACGGCTTCGGCGGCAACCACGCGGCGTTCCGGTCCTACCGGCGGGTCAGCGCGGAGGCCAGGAGCCAGGCGATCACGGTGGCCCGGGTGAACGGCGTCTACGCGGGCACCGCGCTGGCGCTGAACGCGGTCCTCGCCGCCGCGGTCACGCTGACGGCGGGCTGGCTCGCGTTCGAAGGGCGCATCACCATCGGGGAGCTGGTGATGGCGGTGGGGCTGGCCCAGTTCATCATGGAGCCGCTCAAGCTGTTCTCGGAGATGCCGAAGTACGTCATGATGGCGCGCGCCTCGGCCGAGCGGATGGCCCTGGTGCTGTCCGCGCCGCCGGTGACGACCCCGGGGACGGGGCTCCCGGCCGCCGGGGGAGACCTGGAGATCGACTGCGTACGGTACGGCTCGCTGCGCGAGCTGAAGTTCCGGGTGCCGGCGGGGGAGTTCGTGGCGGTCACCGCCTACCGGCCGCGCGCGGCGGCCGACCTGGCGTCGATCCTGGCCGGGAACACCCCGCCCCACGCCTACGAGGGGGTGGTACGGCTCGGCGGGCGGGAGATCGCGGACCTGTCGATCGAGGCGGTCCGCGCGCACATGCTGGTGAACCCGTACGACGGGGAGATCTTCGCGGGCACCCTGCGTTCGAACATCGACCCCTCGGGCACCAGCGGTTCGGTCCCCGAGGCCGTCGAGGCGTCGATGCTGACCGATGTCGTCGCCCTCCACCGCGAAGGACTCGACCACGCCGTCCGGGACCGCGGCGCCAACCTCTCCGGCGGACAGCGCCAACGGCTGTCCCTGGCCCGCGCGCTGGCCGCCGACACGGACGTCCTCGTGCTGCACGACCCGACGACGGCCGTCGACGCGGTCACCGAACAGCTCATCGCGCGCAACATCGCGAAGCTCCGCCGGGGTCGCACCACCGTCGTCCTCACCAGCAGCCCGGCCCTCCTGGACGCCGCCGACCGTGTCCTGGTCCTGGACGACGGCGCCGTCACCGCGGAGGACTCCCACCGCAACCTCCTGGCCACCGACGAGGCGTACTGCCGGGCGGTGGCCCGCTGATGGCCCGCTGACCCGGGGCCGAGGGGCGGGCACCACGGCCCCGGCGGCCCTCAGCCGAGTGCCCAGGCGACGTCTCTGAGCAGGGCGTGCCGCCAGCCCGCCCGGTCGTGGTCCGACGGCGACCGGGAGACCCGCACGGTCGCCCCGGCCCGCTCGGCCAGGGTCTCGACGAGCCCGCAGTGGGGGAGCATCCGCGCCTCGTGCTCCCCGACGTCGAACGCGACCCGCAGGCCGGGCAGTCCGGGGTGCTCCCGCAGGCGCGCGGCGACGGCACCGCCGACCGGACCGGCGAGCGGGTCCGGCCGGTCGAAGGCGTCGGGCGTCCACCAGAACGACCCGGACTGGCAGGCGACGCGTGTCACCAGGCCGGGGAACTCCAGGGCCGCGTACAGCGCGCTCAGCCCGCCGAGGCTCTGCCCCGCGACCACCAGCCGGTCCAGGTCGGCCCGCACCCCCGACTCCGCGACCAGCGGCAGCAGTTCGTCCCGTACCGCCTCCCACAGCCGGCGCCCGCACCCGAACTCGGCCTTCCTGCCCTTGGCCGGGAGGAAGACGAGGGTGACGGGGGGCATGTCCCCGGCGGCGACGGCCGAGTCGAACGCGGACACGGCCGGGTGCAGATACAGCCAGTCGTCCCCGTCGAGCAGCAGGACCACCGGCCCGCCGCCGCCCGCCGGATGGACGTGTACGGTGCGCCGCCCGCCGAGCTTCTCGCTGTTCCAGCGGATCCGGGTGCGGGGCAGGGGCGGGACGTCGTCGGGGCCGACGACGGGCCAGTGGGGCTGGTCCGGGGTGTCGGGGGTGGCGGCGAGGGACCGGTCCGCGCCCGCCCCGGCCGGGTTGAACGGGTCCGCGTACGCGGCGCCGTCCACCAGGAGTTGATAGGTCACCCGCAGCCGCGCGGGCATGGGGACCTCGGCGTACCAGCAGTCCGTCCCGGCCCGCCGGCGCAGGGGAACCGGCCGCGACCAGCTCTCGAAGACGACGGTCGCCGGGGCCCCGCGCCACAGGAACAAGGCCACCCAGCCACCGTCGCCGGAAGGCACCGGTACGGGTGTCCGCGCCGCCGCCCAGAAGGCGTCGGTACCGGGTTCACCGGGCAGCCCGTACGCGGCGAAGACGTCCTCCGTACCGGCGGCGCGGCCGGTCGCGGGGCCGGTCACGACCGGCGGGCGAGGCGGTCGTGACCTGCCCCGGCGCGCACGCCGGCGTGCGGCTCCGTGCCGCTCTCGACGGGGAACCGTTCGAACACCAGGCGCATGCGGCGTCTCCTTGTGAGAGGCAAGGCGAAAGGCTAAGCTCACAATCAATTAGGCGAGCCTAACCTAAGCGTGGCCTCTCCTTCCATCGGTGACCGTGTGACGGGGCACCGCACGGGGGCCGCTGACCCGGCATCAGCCAGATCCGGCCGAACCCCGCCGGAGCCTGGCCCACACCCTCCGGCGCCGCCGTCACCGGCCGCGCCGGACCCGAGGAGGCAGTGACACATGAGCACCAACCCGTTCGACGACCCCGAGGGCCGCTTCCTGGTCCTGGTGAACGACGAGGGCCAGCACTCGCTCTGGCCGTCGTTCGCCGAGGTGCCCGGCGGCTGGACGGTCGCCTTCGAGGAGAACACGCGCGAGGCGTGCCTGGAATACGTCGAGACCCACTGGACCGATCTGCGCCCCCGCTCCCTCGCGGCGTCCATGGACGGCTGACCGGGTCGGCGGCCGGAAGGACCCCGCCCCGTCGGGCCGGCCACTACTGTTTCCCGCACATCGGATGACATAGGGGCGGAGAAGGAGGGACGGTGGCACTCGACATCAATGAACCGTTCGGACAGAACTGGACACACGCCGCCCAGTTCGGAATCGCGTTCGCCCTCTCCTGCGCGATCGGACTGGAACGGGAGATCCGTCAGAAGGCCGCCGGTCTGCGGACCTACACGATCGTCGGGCTGGGGGCCGCCCTGTTCACCCTGGTCAGCAAGTACGGCTTCAGCGACGTCCTGCTGGAGGGACGGGTCGTGCTCGACCCGTCGCGGGTGGCGGCGCAGATCGTCTCCGGGCTCGGCTTCATCGGCGGTGGCGTCATCTTCGTGTACCGGGGGTCCGTCCGGGGCCTGACCACGGCGGCCTCCATCTGGCTCACCGCGGCGGTCGGGGCGGCCGCCGGAGCCGGTCTCCCCGTCCTCGCGACGCTGGCGACCCTCTCGTACTTCCTGGTCTCCTACGGCGTCCGGCCGCTCGCCCACATGCTCCCGGCCCTGCGTACGGTCGCCATCGGGTACCGGATCACCTACACCGAGGGCATGGGCACCCTGCGGGAGCTGGTCAACCACTGCACCGACGGAGGGTTCTCCATCTCGGAGCTGACCACCCTGACCCCCCAGGGGACGGGCGTGTTCCGCCGCCGGCGGCCGGAGGAGCGGCAGTCGGCCGAACAGACGGTGGAGATCGCCCTCAACGTCCAGGGACGCGGCGACGTGGACGCGCTCACGGCGCGACTGGCCGGCACCTCCGGTGTGCTGGCCTGCAGCAGAAGCGATCTGGCCGACGAATGACGCCGTAGCCCGGCGTCCGGTACGTCCCGGCGGGGCCGCGCCGGGACGTCCCGGCGCGGCCCCGCCGGGGCTCAGGTCTCGTCGTCCTGGATGTGGACCGCGGCCTCCTCCGCGGACGCCGCGCCTCCGTCGATCCCCACGTCGCGGCCCAGCACCCTGTTGTGGCGTTCGTCGCCGGGTGCCTCCGGGGCGGCGACGCGGCCCGCCCGCTCGTCGCCCGCCTCGTCCTCCGCCGGGCCGTTGCTCTCCGGTTCCCGGCCACTCGTCCGGTCCTCGGCGGAACCCCGCTCGGGCTCCTCCTGCGCCAGGCGCCGGTCGAGGGACTCGCCCTCCCGCTGCTCCTCTCCGGTCGTGCCGTACTTCGACACACCCAGGGGCTTCTCGGGCGGGGAGTACCCCGTGTCCATCGTGTCGTCGAGGTCGGGCTCGTCGAGCACGTTCTCGGGGTCGAGCTCGTCCGTCGGCCGGTTGCCCGTGTCCGAACCATCCGGCTGGTACACGTCGTCGCCGCGTCCTTCTCCGGACATGTGCCTGTTCCTTCCTTCGGGGTATGCCGTGCCCGCCGCCACGTCCGTACGCACGGCCGTGCGGCGTCGTCGCTCTCCTGCCCGCGCGAGCCCGGCTCAGTGATGCGGAAGCGCCGGATTCCCACGGGCGGCCGGTCCGGGCCACCCCGTGCATCCGGTCCGGCGATGCGGCTCTGGGGCGGAGCGGAAGGCCTGGTCGGAGCCGTCGCGGCCACCACTCGACGGCCCCGGCAGCTTATGGCCGATCCGGGGCCGGGGCGACCGGGGGCCGGGCCGGGAGCGGCCCGGGACCGGCTGATTCCACAGGTCTGGCCGGCCCGCGAGGGGGAAGACGGCGAGACGCCGGGGCGAGCCGCCCCCGGGTCCGCCCGTAGCCGCGGGACAGCCGAAGGGACGGGAAGCCATGCCGACCGACATACCGGGAAGACGCGACACCCGCACCGAAGAGCAGACTCCGGACGCCCCAGCCGCCCCAGCCGCCCCGGTCGTCCCGGACACCCCGGAGGCCACGGCCGCCCCGGTCGTTTCCGGTGACGCGGGTGTTCCGGGCGGGACGGCCGCCCGGCCCGCCGCCCCAGCCGTACCGCACCGCGCGGGCCGACCGGGCGGACCCGCCACCCCCACCCGGTGGCCCCCCTCGGGCGGGCGGCCGGCCACCGGGCTTCCGGACCGCCCGCCGGGAGCCGCCGACGCCACCGCACGCCCGTCCGGGACCGGGACGGAAGCCCCCGGCGCCACCGGGCGCCCGTCCAGGGCCTCAAGCGGCACCGCACGCGCGGCCGGGGTCATCGCCGCCGCGGCCGTCTGCCAGGCCGCCCTGATGGTGGGGCTGGGGCTCCTGATCACCGGTCCCGCCGCCCGTGTATGGCCCCTGTCGTCCGAGGACGGGGTCGACGACGCGCTGGAGCGGGCCCGTACCGGCACGCTCGACACGGTGTCGTCCGTCGTCTCGGAGGCGGGCAACACGGGGACGGTGGTCCTCGGCACCGTGGTCAGCTGCCTCGCCCTCCTGCTGATCCCCCGGCTGCCCCGCCTGCGGGAGGCGGTCTTCCTGGCCGTCGCCGTCTCGCTCCAGTCCCTGGTCTTCCTCGTCGTCACCGAGGCGGTGGACCGCACCCGGCCGGACGTCGACCGCCTCGACGCCTCGCCCCCCACCTCCAGCTACACCTCCGGGCACACCGGCGCGGCGACCGCCCTCTACGCGGGC
The DNA here is from genome assembly GCA_000720535.1 of Streptomyces halstedii. Lineage (GTDB taxonomy): Bacteria > Actinomycetota > Actinomycetes > Streptomycetales > Streptomycetaceae > Streptomyces > Streptomyces halstedii. The sequence continues at coordinate 217,114 of JOAZ01000003.1, read as the reverse complement.
CTCGCCGTCCTCGTCCTGCACCGGGCGAAGGGGCCCTGGCGCAGGGTCGTCGCCGCCCTGCTGCTGCTCCTGCCCCTGCTGGTGGGGCTCGCCCGCGCCTACCGGGGCATGCACCACCCCACGGACGTCGCGGGCGGTCTGCTCAACGGCGGGCTGTCCCTGCTGATCGTCGGCCGTGCCCTGCTGGCCGGCCCGCACCTGCCGGCGCCGCTCCCCTCCGGCGCCACCCGGCACCCCGGGACCACCCGGACCACCCGTGGGGCACCGGCCGGTCCGGGGTCCGGCCGCACCACGGTGATCCACAACCCCACCGTCACCGACGAGGCCGCCCGCGACGCCGTGCGCGGCGTCCTGGAACAGCACGGCCACCGCTCCGTCCGGTTCCTGGAGACCACGGCCGACGACCCGGGGGAGGGCCCGGCCCGGGACGCGCTCCGGGACGGAGCCGCCCTCGTCGTGGTCTGCGGCGGCGACGGGACCGTCCGCGCGGTCGCCGAGGCCCTGGCGGGCACCGGCACCCCCCTCGCGGTGGTGCCCTGCGGCACCGGGAACCTCCTCGCACGCAACCTCGGCCTGCCCCTGGAACCCGCGAAGGCCCTGTCCGCCGCGCTGCGCGGCACACCGCGCCGCATCGACCTCGGTCGGGTCGAGGGCGACGGACTGCCGCCGGCCCACTTCACCGTGATGTCCGGAGCCGGTCTTGACGCCGCGATGCTGGAGGGCACCAGCGACCGGGCCAAGGCCACCTGGGGCTGGCCCGCCTACCTCGTCGCGGGCCTGCGCGAACTGCGCGCGCCCCGGACGCGTCTGACCCTCCGCCTCGACGGGGCACCGCCGCTGCGCCGCGGCGCCAGGATGGTGCTCGTCGCCAACGCCGGTACGGTGCAGGGCGGGACGGCCCTGGTACCGGCGGCCCGGCCCGACGACGGGCTGCTCGACCTCATGATCCTCGACCCGCACGGCCCCGCCGGATGGCTGACCGCCGTCCGCTCACTGCTGCGCCGCCGCCCGTCCCCGCGGACGGGCGGCCGGACGGACACGGCGCCACGCCCGGTGGAGTACTTCACCTTCCGCCGCGCGGAGATCCACTTCGAAGCGCCCCAGCCGCGCGAGCTGGACGGCGACCCGGTGGCCCCGGGCCGGCGCCTCACCGCCGAGGTCGTACCCGGCGCGCTGACGGTGCTCGTACCGGAGCGAGGGGAGTGAGATGGGCACCGCCACCAGGGTCCCGCAGACCCGCGACATGCGAGGCACCGAACTCTCCGGCGACGAGGCACTGGCCACCCTGCGACGCTACGGGCGCTGGCCGCTGCTGCGCGACTCCTTCGTCCGCTTCCGGTACGCGGACGGCTTCAGCCACTCCCGGGCGCTCGCCCTCCAGACGGTACTGGCGGTCGTCCCGCTGGTCATCGCCTTCGTCGGGCTGTCCACCGCCCTGCACACCGAGGACCTGGGCCGGGTGGCCGAAATGACGATCCACCGGATCACCGCGGGCCCCAGCGCCGGGGTCGTCGAGGACGCGCTGCGACGCAGCCGGCGGGCCGACGACGGCGCCCAGGTCGCCCTCTGGTTCGGACTGGTCTTCTCGCTGACCAACACCACCACCGCCATGTGCCAGATCGAACGCGGCGCCAACCGCATCTACGGGGTCGAACGCGACCGGGACTTCCACCGCAAGTACCTGCGCGGGCTGGTGATGTCGCTGACCGCCGGGATCCCGCTGGGCATCGGTTTCGTCGCCATGGTGGCCGGCGGCGACCTGGTGGCGGCCGTCGTGGACGTGTACGGCCTCGGCCCCGGCGCGGAACACGGCTTGAACCTGCTGCGCCGGCCCGTCGGGGTGCTCCTGGTGCTGCTGTCGGCGAGCGCCGTCTTCCGCCGCTCCCCACGCCGCCGCCAGCCCGGCTACACCTGGCTGGCCTTCGGCGCCGCGGTCTACCTGGTGCTCTGGACCGTCTTCACCTGGCTGTTCAGCCTCTATCTTGAGGTCAGCGGATCCTTCGACACCGTGTACGGTCCGCTCACCGCCTTCATGTCGCTGCTGCTGTGGGCCTACCTCACCTCCCTCGCGCTGTTCCTCGGCCTGTCGTTCGCCGCCCAGCTGGAAGCCGTCCGGGCCAGGCTGCCCGGACCCGTACAACCCGACCCGGGAGCCTGACATGCCCGCCCGACCCGCCGACCCCTCCCCACGCGACCCCCGCGGGGACACCGGCCGCTCCGCACGGGCGGACCGCCGCCGGGACGCCGACCGCAGGTTCGGTGTCCGGCTGTTCGCCTCCGCTGCCGTCGCCGCGGCCGCCGCCGTCCTCTTCGGTCTCCTCCTGGCACTGGTGGAGAGCGGCTGGGGCCCCCTGCGGCACCTCGACGCGGGCGCGGCGCGCCGCCTGAACCGGACCGCCCTGGACCATCCGGCGTGGACCGGCACCCTGCGCTTCCTCTCCGACGTGGTGTGGGACCCGGTGACCCTGCGGGTGACGGTCGCGCTGCTCATCCTGTGGCTCGTCCACCGCCGTGCCTGGCGGCTCGCCACCTGGTCCGCGGTCACCGCGGTGACCGGTGGCCTGATCGGGCTGCTGGCCAAGGCGGTCGTCGAGCGGGCCAGGCCGTCCCTCCCCGACCCGGTGGCGCACGCCCCCGGCTTCTCGTTCCCGTCCGGCCACGCGATGACGGCCACGACCTCCTTCGCGATCCTGCTGCTCGTCCTGCTGCCCGTGGTGCGCCGCCGACTGCGCCCGCTGTGCTGGGCCGTGGCGGGCCTCTCCGTGCTGGGCACCGGCTTCACCCGGGTCGCGCTGGGCGTCCACTGGTTCAGTGACGTGGCCGGGGGCTGGGTGTTGGGGCTCGCCGTGGTCGCGCTCACCGGCTGGGCCTTCGAGGCCTGGCGCGCGGACGCCGGGCTCGGCCGGACCGACGTCGGCGAGGGCCTGGAGCCCGAACTGGGCGGCGACGACCCGGAAGGCTCCGGCGCGCGGCGCGGCCCGGCGACCCACCCGGCCGGCGCGCGGGACGGCGGCACCACGGAATGAGGCGGGGCGTGCCGACCGTACCGGAACCGGGCTCACACCGGGCGCAAACGGCGCGTGGACGGCTTGAGCGGGGGGCTCGTTCGCGTACGTCACGTCAACACCTCCCCGCAATCAGCCATTTCACCGGAGAATGGGTGCCTTGTCGGGTCGCACCGGTTATTCGTGGATCCGTACAAGTCACATTCCCCGTTCACGAATGAGGGCCGGTTCATGACGACGGTGCTGTTGGTGCACGAGATCTCGCTGTGGAGGGCCGCACTGGCCTGCCTTCTGAGCGCCGACCGCGAACTGCTGGTCGAGGTGACGGACAAAGGCGGGGTACGCGAGGCGGCCGAGGAGTGGTCGCCCGACATCTTCCTCACCGACCTGGACTGTCCGGACTCCGTGGAGGTCCTCGCCGAGGTCGAGTCGCTGCGATGTCCCGACAGCGGGGACGGGGCGCTGGTGGTGCTGGCCCGCGGCGACAGACCCGGCGCCCTGCGGCGGGCGTTCGACGCCGGAGCCCGCGGATACATCGACAAGTTCGGTAACGCGAAGGGATTACCGGAGATCATGCGCAAAGTCGCCGGTGGCGGACGGCACATAGACGAATCCTTGGCGTTCGGACTCCTCCAGGCCGCCGATGTTCCTTTGTCCCGCCGGGAATTGGGAGTGCTCGCCCTGGCGGCCGAAGGCGAGTCCGTCTCCTCGATCGCCGGTGCGCTGCACCTGACGAACGGGACAGTACGCAACTACCTGGCGGCGGCGATACGCAAGACCGGCGCGCGTAATCGCCTGGACGCCATACGGCTGTCCAAGCAATTCGGCTGGCTCTGAGCGGGAGGGCCGCCGGAACCGCGCCGCCTCAGCGGTCCCCGGTTCCCGGCCACCGGCCCGGGACGCCCGTCAGCTCGCGGTAGAAGGGGGAGAGCGCCGGCAGTTCGGCCGGTGTCCCGCACACCACGTGCGTCCCGTCCATCACCACCACACGGTCGGCGCGCCGCGCCGACCCCGGACGGTGGGCGATGACGACCAGGGTGCGCGCCCGGTCCGCGAGGGCGTCCTCCACCCGTGCCTCCGTCACCGGGTCGAGGCCGCTGGTCGCCTCGTCCAGGAGGACCAGGGGGGCCGCCGAGAGATGGGCCCGCCCCAGGGCGACGAGCTGCCGCTCCCCCCTGGACAGGTGCCCGGGCGCCACCGGGGCGTCCAGCCCGCCCACCCGGTCCACCAGGGCACCCAGGCCGAGCGCCCCGACGGTCTCGGCGATCTCCCGGTCCGTGGCCCCCGGCCGCAGATAGCGCAGGTTGTCACGGAGGGAGGCGCTGAACACGAAGGCCCGCTGCGGCAGGAGGGTGCGTACGGAGGCCGCCTCCACCGACGCGGCCGGCCGCCCCGACCAGAGCACCCGGCCCTCGTCGGGCGCCACCACCGCGGCGAGCAGGCCCGCCAGGGTGGACTTCCCCGCGCCGCTGGGGCCGACCACCGCCACCCTCTCGCCCCGCCGGACGCGCAGGTCCAGCCGGTCCACCACCGGCCGGGCCCCGGGCCCGTACGCGAAGGTGACGCCGCGCAGCTCCGCCTCGTGGCGGGGCGCCCCGCCGCCGGACGGCCGCGGCACGGCACGGGCCGCGGGCACGGGGTCCGGCCGGGGCGGCGGCACCGGGTCGGTGAAGCGGTCCAGGACCACCACCAGCCGGCCGCCCGCCGTACCGAGCACGCTCATCAGGGCGTGCACCGCGGGCGCCAGGGCCTGGGTGAGATAGGTCAGCGCGCCCACCAGCGCCCCACCGGTCAGCCCGTGGTCCAGCAGCCACGGGGCGGCGAACAGCAGGACCACGGGGGGCACCCGGCCGCAGAGCGCCGTCGCCCCGATCCGTACGGCGCTCCAGCGGGCCAGCTGCCGTGCGGCCCGGGCCTGACGGAGGGTGAGGTCCCGCGCGGTTGCGGACACCTCGTTCCGGGCCCCGGTCGCGGCGATGTCCCGGAGCGCGGACGCGGTCTGCCCGACGTACCCGGCGTACGCCTCGTCGGCGGTCAGATAGGCGTGCTGGCGCGCGGCCATCGGTCCGAGCGTCGCCGCGAACAGCGCGACCCCCACGGCGACCGGCGGGAGGACGACCAGCAGCAGCCGTGGTTCGAGCGCCGCCATCCCCGCCAGCGCGCCCGCGGTGGTGAAGACGAACGACCGCAGGGCCAGCACCGTCCCGGCCCAGCCGTCCCGGGCGATCTCGCTCTGGTGGGTCACCCGGGACACCGCACCGCTGGACGCCTCCCCGGGGCCCTCCAGGGCGTCGCCGAGCGCGCGGGCCACGGCGCGCCGCACCAGGCCGTCGCGGAACGGCTCGACCAGGTCCGCGAGCCGGCCGAACACCCCCCGGGTCGCCGCCCCGGCCGGAAGGGTGGCCGCCACCGCGACCAGCAGCCAGAGCAGGCCCACCCCCGGGCGCCCGGCCAGGAATCCGTCGTCCAGCGCGCGGGCGACCCCGTAGCCGCCGAGGAAGGTCTGGCCGAACTCCAGCGCGGACCAGCCCGCCAGCCGTACGACGACGCCCCGGCGGGCCCGGAGGAAGGGCCGTCCCTCCCGCAGCACCCGGCCCAGCGCCCCCGCCCACGGGTCCCGCTCGGGCCGCTCCGCCCGCCGCGCGGCGGGCGGAGCGGCCAGGGGCGGCGCCTCGGTCCGCTGTTCCACCGTCATGCCGTCCCCCTCCCGTCGGGCGGTCCGGACCCGTCGCCGTCCGGGGAGCGGAAGACGGCCCGGTAGTCCGGGTCGGCCCACAGCCCGCCGTGCGGCCCCATCGCGCGTACCGCGCCGTCCTCCAGCCAGACGACCTGGTCCGCACCGGCCGCGACGGACAGCCGGTGGGCGACGGCCAGCCGGGTCGTCTCCCCGGCGAAGCCGTCCAGTTCCCGGTGCACCCGGCGCTCGGTGACCGTGTCGAGCCCGCAGGTCGCGTCGTCCAGGATCATCAGCCGCCCCCGGTGCGCGAACGCCCGCGCCAGGCCGAGGCGCTGGTACTCGCCCCCGGACAGCGGGGCCTTCGCCTGCGGGGTCGCGTAGCCCCGAGGGAGGAGCGCGACGAAACCGGCGGAGGCCGCCTCGGCGGCGGCCCGCACCCGGCCGGGCGACGGACGGGGCACCCCGAAGGAGATCGCCTCCTCGACGGTCGTCCCGGGCAGCACCGGACGGGCGAAGGCGAACGAGACCGCGTGGCGCAGCCGTACGGGATCGACACCGTCCAGCGGCACCCCGTCGAGGGTGACCGTGCCGGCGTCCGGGTCCATGAGCCGGCCGGCGACCGCCGCCAGCACCGACTTGCCCGACCCGGAACGCCCCACGACGGCCACCGAGGTGCCCCCGGGCACGGTGAACGCCACGTCCCGCAGCAGGTACCTGCCGTCCCGTACGACATCCACCCCGCGCAGTTCCAGGGTCCCCGGGCCGTCCGGCGGCAGCTCCAGCGAGCGGTGCGGCACGGGGGGCAGGTCCAGGAGCGGTTCCAGGCGGCGCGCGGCGGCCCGGCTGCGCTGGAGGGAGCCCAGCGCCCCCGTCAGGGAGCCGATCCCCACGGCCAGTACGGCGTACCGGGACGCGGCCACCAGCCCCCCGACGTCGAGCGCGCCGGCCCACAGGCGCAGCCCGGCGACGGCGACGACGAGGGCCGTCAGGAGGGGGAGCAGCACGGCGCTGCGGGCGGACGCCCTGCCGTAGACCTCCCAGGTGCGCCGTCCGTGCCGGCCGAGCGCGGTGAGGGGCTCCAGGACCCGGGCGTACTCGCGGGCCCCGGTCCGGGCGGCGCGGATCGTCGCGGCGCCCTCCAGCGCCTCGGTGAGGCGGGCGGCGAGTACGGCCTGCTCCGCCTGGTAGTCCGCGGACGCTCCGGATGTCTGCCGGGCGAACGTCCGCAGGAGGAGCAGGAGCGCCGGGAAGCCGGCGAGCAGCGCGAGCGCCGTCCACACGTCCACCAGGAGGAGTCCGGCCAGGCCGCCGACCGGGAGCAGGACCGCGGCGACGGCACCGGCGGCGGTGACCGGTGCGGCGGCGGCGTCGGGGGCGTTGGCGGTGAGCCGTGTCGTCAGGTCGCCCGGCGGGACGGGCTCGGTGTTCCGGAGCCCGGTGCCGAGCACCCGGTCCAGGGCGTCGGTCCGCAGCCGGGCGGCGAGCCCGGCCGTCGTGGTGCCGCCGACGACCGTGGCGGCGCAGTCCAGCAGTACCTCGGCCGCGGTGAGCGCGGCGCACAGCCAGAGCACGGCCCAGGGGATGCCGGGGCCCGACACCACCCCGTTCACGGCGCCGCCCAGCGCCGCGGGGAGTGCCACGGCGGCGATCGCGGCCCCCGCCGAACAGAGGCCGGTAGCGATCACGGCGACGGGGCGCCGACGGCCCCACGTACGCGGAATCAAGCGTGGTCCCTCTGCCGGGCGCGGTTGCCTCACCGCGCGGATACGGGCACGCGGCGGCCCCGGGAGCGGGGCTCCCGGGGACCACCGGCCGCCGGCGGGCCGTCCGTCCGCGTGCGCGCGGACGGCCCGCCGGTCTCAGGTCACGGGGTGCAGAGCACCACGCTGAGCGAGCTGTACTCGCAGACGAGCAGGCTGATCTGGCTGCCGGTCGCCACCTCGTCGAAGGCCTCTTCCGCCGGGGTGTCCAATGCCTGAAGGTCGAGCAGTGCCATGATGCTTACCCTTTCTCGGGACTGATGGAGCGTCATTTGTTCACGGCCCCCGAGGGGACCGGGCTGTGGGCCGCGGTGCGCGGCTCGGGGAGCCGGGCGGGCGGCAGGAACGGCAGGGCCACCGGACGTCCGGCGAACGCGCTGCCCAGAGCGAGGAGGCAGCCGGCGGTGCCGGTCGCCAGGTCCATCGACAGCCGGAGCAACTGCTCCCCGGGGAAGGCCAGGCCGCCGCCGTACGGCACGGCGTGCAGGTCGAGCAGACCGGCGTGACGGCGGATCACCCGCTGCCGCGCCTCGGCGTCCCCCGGGGTGCGTGCCAGGTGCAGGACCAGGCCGCTGACGCCCCGGAAGAGCCCCGGCTGGATGTAGAAGGCCGAGCCGCAGGCCCGCAGCAGGGCGTGCCGGGCCGTGGCCAGTTCCTCGTCCGGCCGGTGGGCCAGGAAGTCGTCGACGACCGCGGCGAGGCCCGCGCTGCCCGCCCCGAGGTACGGCATGGTCCGCTTCCCCTCGACCACCGCGAGCGCGTCGTCCGCCCCGGGGCGGCACCGGGCGAGGTCGCGGCGCAGGGCGATCGCGGCGAGGTCCAGGAGCCCCTGGTCACCGGTGGCCTCGTAGCGGCGGATCAGCAGGAGGGCGATGCCCGACGCGCCGTGCAGCAGCCCGGTGCCCGCCAGGGGCCGGTTCTCGGTGAGCGTCCTGACCGCCAGGGCGGTGCACCGGTCGGCGGCCCGGGACAGGGCGGCCGCGTCGTCCGGGCAGGCCGTGCGGGCGAGGTCGTCGAGAGCGAGGGCGATGCCCGCCTGACCGCTGTGGAGTCCGGCCGGCAGCCCTTCGAAGGGCTGCCGGGCGACGAGGCGGCCCAGCCGGGCGGCGTGTTCGGCGCGCCCGAGCCTGCCCAGTGTCCAGGCGATGCCGGCCAGCCCGTCGTAGAAACCGGCCGGGGTGCCGGGCGCGGGGTCGGCGGACCGCCGTTCCAGCCAGTCCAGGGCCTGCGGGCAGGAGGCGGCGCCGGTCTCGCGCAGCGCGTAGAGGACGCCCGCGGCGCCGTAGGCGAGGGACTGGCCACCGGCCGGTGAGGCGAACTGGGCGATGTCACCCGGAAAGCAGCGGTCCTCGCGCTCCGGGGTGCAGGAGGCGGCGATCGCGCGGGCCATGGCGTCCCGGCTCAGCGGCCAGTCGGCGGCGGCGGGGAGCGCGCGCCCCTCGCCCGCGTCGGTATCGCCGGACCCGTGTGCCACCGGGCCGGAGGGGCGCACGGCGGCGGTGTCCTCGGCCGGACGGCGTTCGATCTCCTCGACGGCGGCGCGCAGGGCGCCGGGCGCCAGGCCGAACAGCCGCTCGGCGCGGGCGGCCAGCGGGGCCGCCTTGCCCCGGTCGATCCCGAAGAGGGTGGTCAGGGGGAGGAACAGGGCCAGCCGCAGACAGGCGAGCGCGTAGCCGTCGATGTCCGTGCCGCGCCGGTCGGGGGGCGCCACGAAGGCCGGATTGGCGACGATCTGCCGTTCGCGCCGGTGGGCGGGCGAGGCCGCTTCGAAGTCGAGGAGCACCACCCGGGCCCCGTCCTCGGAGACGATGACGTTGCTCATGTGCAGATCGCCGATGACCAGCCCGCGGCCGTGCACGTCGCGCACCGCCCGCTCGACCAGGGCGTGGATCCGGTCCGCCCACGCGGCGTGCGCGGCGAGGTCCGCGGGTGACGGGTCCTGGACGGTGAGCGGGAAGCGCCGGGCGAAGACGGTGTTGAGGGTGTCGCCGGGTATGTGTTCGAGCACCAGGAAGCGGTGCTCGCCGACATCGAGGACGTCGCGGACGGCCGGCACGCAGTCGAGCCCCGCCAGCTGTTCCAGAGCGGCGCGTTCGCGCTCCAGCCGGGCGGGCGCGTCGGCCCCGTCCGCCGCCAGTCCGGCGTGCGGCCGGGCCTCCTTGAGCACGACCCGCGCCCCGTCGCGGGTGTCCCGGCCGAGGTAGACACCCCCGCCGTTGGAGAAGTGCAGCGCCCGCTCCACCTGGTAGGGCACGCCGTCCAGGCTCACCGCGGCGCGGGCCGCCAGGTGGGGCAGCAGGAACGGCGGCGTCTCCACCCACGAGGGCACGGTGAACGAGGGCCCCCGGGGATCGGGCACGAGGGTGCCCTGCGGGTCGGCGACGGCCGGTACGAGCCGGCCGTCCGGGGTGGCGCAGAAGCGCGGCGCGAACGCGCCGTACCGCACGTGCACCGGCCCGCCGCCGCAGCGCAGGTCGCTGAGGATGCCGGGGCCGTGCTCGCCCTCCAGCAGCCGCATGAGGTCGCCGCACACCAGGGGGAACTCGGTGTCCGAGCGCGGATAGACGGTGATGAACTTCCCGCTCCCCGCCCGGTCCGCGTACTTGGCGTTGCGCAGGTGCAGCAGGCCGGGCGCCGGGACGAACTTGAAGGGCAGCCGCCGGGAGACGCAGTAGGCGGCCACCCGGTCGAGCACCGAGGGGGCGTTGTCGAGCGCGGAGGAGACATGGATCTTCCAGCCCTGCGAGGGCACCCGGACGCCCAGGGGCGTGAGCGAGAACCAGTCACCGCGCCGCGACCGCTCCCAGCCCTCGGGGGCCGGCTCGCGGGCCGGGCCGTACAGCTCCTCCCGCTCACCGGAGCTCCCGGAGGAACGGTGGGGCGCGTCGTAGAACAGACGGTCCACCGTGCAGTACGAGGCGTACTCCGGATTCACCCGCGCTCCTCCGCTCGTGCGCTTGCGTCGGTCCGACGCGATTGCGTCGGCACGGAGAAAAGTGCCACGGGGCGGCGGGGCGCGACAGTCGCGGATGTCACGACCGGCCGAGGGGGCGGGACATGCGTAACGCATCTGCGTCCCGCACACCGGCCGGCCCGGCCGGAGCCCGTCGCAGGTGGGGGCCGCCCCGGGTGCCCCGAGCGGGTCCGGACCGGGTGGCCGGACAGCGCGCCCCGCTCGGCAAGGGAACGCATGTTCGATTAGCGGTAGGCTGGTGCCATGTCCGTGCATCTCCAGGGTTCACTGTTCGACCAGACCGACCGCCCGCTCCTGGGCCGGCTCACCGGGCTGCGCAGAACCGTCCTCGGCGACGGCGCCTGGGTGGACCTGCTGCCGGGCTGGCTGAGCGGCGGCGACGCGCTCTTCGCCGCCCTCGCGGCCGAGGTCCCCTGGCGGGCCGAGCGCCGTCAGATGTACGACCGGACCGTGGACGTCCCACGGCTGCTCGCCTTCTACGGGGCCGCCGACCCGCTGCCGGACCCCGTCCTGGACGAGGCCCGCGAGGCCCTGTCCGCGCACTACGCCGAGGAACTGGGCGAGTCCTTCACCACGGCGGGACTGTGCTACTACCGGGACGGGCGCGACAGCGTGGCCTGGCACGGCGACACGCACGGGCGCAGCTCGTACGAGGACACGATGGTGGCGATCCTCTCCCTCGGCGCCCCGCGCGACCTGCTCCTGCGCCCCGTCGGCGGCGGCCGGACGATCCGCCGGCCGCTGGGACACGGCGACCTGATCGTCATGGGCGGGTCCTGCCAGCGGACCTGGCAGCACGCCGTCCCCAAGACCGCGCACGCCCAGGGCCCGCGGATCAGCGTCCAGTACCGGCCGCGCGGGGTGCGCTGAACCGGCCCGGGAGGCCGCTCTCCGAGGGCACACCTTCCGTGCGGGCGCCCCGCTCGACGGATACGGGGACGGACGGGCGCCGGGTCTTCTCCGTACCGGGAACGCCACCAGGAACGCCCCCGGGCAGCAGCACGCCCCCGGGAGAGCGTCCGACCCTGCCGAGGCGCGCGGGCGGCGCACACCGATGGGCGCTGCCGAAGGAGTGACGGGCCGACGCCCCCCGTGGCACACCGGTCCGGCGGCGGCAGGTATAGGCGTGGCCGGGCCGGGGGCCCCACGCGGTCACACCGCCGTGCGGGCCGGGCGCGTGCCCGGGGCCCACGGGCGGCCCGACGCGGGCCGGTGTCCTCGCCCGTACCGCAGGCCGGTCGGTGGGCCGGCGACACCTCACAAGGAGAGCCAGAGTGACGGACAACCCAGCAGAACAGCCCATCCCCGGTGTGCCGGGCAGCGTTCCCCCGTCCGTCGCGGAACCGACGGATCCGCACGAGCCGCTGCCGCCCAAGCCCGACCAGAGCAGCCCGGAGACGGTCAGTCCCACCGGCCAGCCCACCGGGGCGGACCCCGCGCGCAACGCGCAGAGCGGGGTCTACCTGACCACCGCGCAGGGTGCCCGGCTGTACGACACCGACCACTCCCTGAAGGCGGGCCCCCGGGGGCCGGTCCTGCTCCAGGACCACCACCTGCGGGAGAAGATCACCCACTTCGACCACGAGCGCATCCCGGAGCGTGTGGTGCACGCGCGCGGTGCCGCCGCCCACGGCGTGTTCCGGGGCTACGGCTCGGCCTCGAACATCTCCAAGGCCGCCTTCCTGGCCCAGGACGTGGAGACACCCGTCTTCGTGCGGTTCTCCACCGTGCTCGGCTCCCGGGGGTCCGCCGACACCGTGCGCGACACCCGAGGCTTCGCCACGAAGTTCTACACCGAGGAGGGCGTGTTCGACCTCGTCGGCAACAACATCCCGGTCTTCTTCATCCAGGACGCGATCAAGTTCCCCGACGTCATCCACGCCGGCAAGCCGCACCCCGACCGCGAGATCCCGCAGGCCCAGAGCGCCCACGACACCTTCTGGGACTTCGTGACGCTGCACACCGAGGCGACCCACCACACGCTGTGGAACATGTCCGACCGGGGCATCCCGCGCTCGTACCGCATGATGGAGGGCTTCGGCATCCACACCTTCCGGCTGGTCGACGCCGAGGGCGCCACCACCCTGGTCAAGTTCCACTGGAAGCCCAAGCTCGGCACCCACTCCCAGGTGTGGGAGGAAGCCCAGATCGCCTGCGGGGTGGACCCCGACTTCCACCGCAGGGACCTCGCCGACGCGATCGAGTCCGGCGCCTACCCGCAGTGGGAGCTGGGCGTCCAGACCTTCCCCGACAACCCCGAGCAGATGTTCCAGGGGATCGACCTGCTGGACCCGACGAAGATCGTCCCGGAGGAGCTCGCGCCGGTGCAGCCCATCGGGCTGATGACGCTCGACGCCAACCCGTCGAACTACTTCGCCGAGACCGAGCAGGTCGCCTTCCACGTCGGCAACATGGTGCCCGGCATCGACGTCACCAACGACGCGCTGCTCCAGGGACGGCTGTTCAGCTACATCGACACCCAGATCACCCGGCTCGGCGGCCCCAACTTCCCCCAGCTGCCGATCAACCGGACCCACGCACCCGTCAACGACATGCTGCGGGACGGGATGCACCAGACCGCCGTCCACCGGGGAGTGGCGCCCTACCGCCCCAACTCCCTCGACGGAGGCTGCCCGTTCCTCGCGGGTGAGGACACCCGCGCCTTCGTCGAGGTACCGGCCGAGGTCGCCGCGAGCCGCAAGGTGCGCGACGCCGCCGCGTCGTTCGACGACCACTTCAGCCAGCCCCGCCTGTTCTGGCTCAGCATGAGTCCGGTCGAGCGCGAGCACATCGTCGCCGCCTACACCTTCGAACTCGGCAAGTGCTACGAAGAGGCCGTCAAGGAACGCGGCCTCAAGGTGCTCGCCCGGATCGACGGCGAGCTGTGCGCGCGGGTCGCCGCCGGGCTCGGCCTTCCCGCCCCCGAGCCCGACGGCCCGCTCGTGGACTCCGACCCGAGCCCCGCCCTGTCGCAGGTCGGCGCCCTGTGGCCGGTCGACGGCCGCGTCGTCGGGATCCTCGTCGGCAGGGACGCGGACCTGGACGGGGTGCGCGAGGTGTGCGGCACGGTGCGCGACACCGGCATGGTGCCCCTGGTCATCGCCCCCGCCGGCGGAGTCATCGGCGGAAACGGCGACCCGGTCACCGTGCAGCGCACCTACGCCACCGCCCGGTCCGTCGAGTTCGACGCCGTCCTGGTCGCCGGGGCCCCCGGCGACGCCAGCGCCGCCCCCGACCCCCGGGTGACGGTCCTTCTCGACGAGGCGTACCGGCACGGCAAGGCGATCGGCACCTGGGCCGGAGGCGGACGGCTGCTCTCCACGGCCGGCGTGCCGCTGGACGCCCCGGGCGTGGTGGAGGGCGAAGCCGCCACCGAGGTGCTGGAGGAGGTCACCGAACTCCTGGGTGGCCACCGGGTCTGGGACCGCTTCCCGTCCACGGTCTGATCCCGCCGCGCCGGACGTACGGCGCCACAGGGGCCGAAGGCGGCGCCCGGAGCGATCCGGGCGCCGCCTTCGCCGTATCCGGGCGCGGGGCGGGGCGGCACGGCTGAGCTGGGAACACTTCCGGACGGGAGGCCCCGGCGGGAGCCCGGAACTCACAGCCGGCGATCTTGCGAGACATCTTGCCGATGTCCGCTCCGTGCGGTTACGGTCACGGCCAAGAAGCCGACGCCGTTCGCATCCGGACCAGGGCCATCCGCCCGGCCGGGTGCGGCATGGCGTTCGTGGGCGCACCGCCGTGCGGGCGGTTCCGGCACCCGTGCGAGGTTCCGGTCGTGACCGGCGCGCACCCCGGGTCGGGCCACCGCCGGCACGACCGAGGAGCAGGACATGGACGACCCGCTGCCTCCCCCGCCGTCCTCCACGACGGCCCGCCGCCTCCTTGGGAACGGCGCCCCGCCCGCCCACGGGACCCCGCCTCCACGCACCGGCCCGGCCGTGCGCGGCGGCCCCCGGCGTTTAGCCGTGCGGGCCGCCGCCGGTTGAACGGGCCCCCGCCGGTTGAACGGCCCCCCGCCGGAGGAACGGCCCCCGCCTCACCCCATCTGGTCCGCCGCCGACAGATGCTCCACCGTCACACCGGTCTCCGTGAAGGTCCGGGTCACCGTGCCCGAGGTGTAGACCCAGAGGATGCGCAGGGGCGTGTCGCCGACGTTCCGGAAGAGGTGCGGCAGGGGGGAGGGGATGTACGTCGTGTCGAAGCGCTCCAGGCGGGTCACCTCTCCGCCCACCAGCACCTCGGCCTCGCCGTCCAGCACCGTCACGTGCTCGTCGCAGTTGTGTGAGTGCATCGGCGCCCCGGAACCCACCGGATACACGCTCATTCCGCTGGTGATCAGATTCTCGCCGTTCGCCGCCTGAGTCGTGACCAGGGGAGTGGTCACGACGGAACCCCCTCGGTCCAGCAGGCGGACGGCGGCGGCCTTGATGATGACGGTCATACGGAATCCCTCTCGACGTCGGTGCGTCGTCCGACGTTAGGCGCCGGAACCATGAATCGAGGGGCATCCGGCGTGCACCTTTACCTTGCGTTCCGGGAGGGGTGAGCCTCGCCGACTCGGGGGTACGGTCGGCTCCCATTGCACGGTCGAACCACCCGTGTCACCGGATGAAAGGCAGGCAACTCCCATGAGACTCCCCGTACTCGCCGCCGAAGAGATGAACGACCGTCAGCGGGAACTCCACGCGAGGATCACAGCACGCCGCGGCGGTGTGCGCGGGCCGTTCCGGGTATGGCTGCACAGCCCCGAACTGTGCGAGCGCGTCGAATCACTCGGCGCCTTCGCGCGTTTCGAGTCGACTCTGCCGAAGCGCCTGCGGGAACTGACCCTGCTGATGGCCGCACGCCATTTCGACGCGCAGTACTCCTGGAACGCGCACGTGGCCGCCGCGGTCGAGGCCGGCGTTCCCGAAAAGGCCGTGCAGGCCATCGCCGAACGGCGCACACCCGAATTCACCGACGAGGCGGACACCGCGTTCCACGCCTTCTGCGAGGAACTGCTGGCGACCCACTTCGTCTCGGACGACACCTTCGCCCGCGCGCACGCCCACTTCGGCTCGGCGGCCCTGGTCGACGCCATCGGGTCCCTGGGCAACTTCACGATGCTCGGCATGTGCCTGAACGCCTTCCAGGTCGACCTCCAGGCCGACCGCGAGCCCCCGTTCCCCGACATCCGCGGCTTCGCGCGCGTCACCGGTGACGGAGACCGGCCGAAGCCGTGACAGCCCACCCCCAGTCATGTACGGAAGGGAGTACGGCCGTGTCCGCCACGACCACTCCGGAGACCGCCCGCGCCGTGGACCGCCCGGTCGCGGAGCCGGTGGTCCGCGTCCGCGACCTCACCAAGAGCTTCGGCGGAGCCGTGGCTCTCCGGGGCGCCTCGCTGGACATCCGAGCCGGTGAGGTCCACGCCCTGATGGGCATGAACGGCGCCGGGAAGTCCACCCTGGTCCAGCTCCTCTCCGGAGCGCACCAGGGGGACGGCGGCACGATCGAGATCGGCGGGACGCCTCACTCGGGACTCACCGCGCGCAAGGCACGTCAGCTCGGCATCTCCACCGTGCCACAACGCCGCGAACTGGTCATGACACTGACCGTCGCCGAGAACATCCTGCTCGGCGACCTCCCCGCCGCACGCTCCGTGGTGTCGTGGAAGTCCGTCGAGCGCCAGGCCCGCCAGGCCCTGCTCGATCTGGACCTCGACATCGACGTGAAGCGCACCGCGGGCGAACTCACCGTCGCGGAGCAGACGATGGTGGAGGTCGCCCGCGAGGTGCGGCGCGGCGGCAAGGTCCTGATCCTGGACGAGCCCACGGCCTGCCTGGGCGCGGCGGCCGCCGACCAGATCCGCACCCTGGTGCGCACCCTGCGCGACGAGGGCGTGGCCGTCGTCTACATCTCGCACTACATCGACGAGGTGCTGTCGCTCGCGGACCACGTCACCGTGCTCCGGGACGGCTCCGTGGTGCACAGCGGCCCCGCCGCCGAGACGGACTCCGCCGGTCTGGTCCGCCACATGGTGGGCCGCGACGTGGTCTCCCGCCGGCCGGAACGCCCGGCGCCCGCGCCGACCGTCGCGCTGTCCGTACGGGGCCTGTCCCACGGCCGCGACATCGCCGACTTCGGCGTCCAGGTCCGCCAGGGCGAGATCGTCGGCGTCCTCGGGCCGGCCGGGGACGCCCAGTCCCGGCTGTTCGACCTGCTGTCGGGCCGACGGCGCCCGGACGCCGGGGAGATGGAGGTGGGCGGAGCCGCGGTGCCCTTCGGCGACGTCGCGCGCTCGCTGGCCGGCGGACTGCGCTGCGTCACCGGGGACCGCCGTGCGCTCGGCCTGATCCCCGGGCTCACCGTGGACGAGAACATCATGCTGGCCACCGACCGGCTCGGCCGGCGGCGGTTGCAGCGCCGGGCCGACATGACCCGCCGCGCGGCCCCGCGCCGGGAGGCCTACGGGGTGGTCTCGCTGACCCCCAACCCGGTGGTGGCCGGCCTCTCCGGCGGCAACCAGCAGAAGGTCCTGCTCGCCAAGTGGCTGGAGACGTCGCCGGTCGCCTGCTTCCTCGAAGACCCCACCAACGGCGTCGACGTGTCGGCGATGGCCGACATCCACGCGCTGATCGACGATCTCGCCTCCCGGGGCGTGGCCGTCCTGCTCGCCTCCTCGTCCGCCGAAGAGGTCATGCGCCTGTCCGACCGCGTGATCGTCGTCAGCGCCGGCCGTGTGGTCGCCGAGCACGACGTCAGCGCCATCACCCGCGACGAACTCGTCGCCACCGCCCTCGGAGGACAACCCCGATGAGCCTCACCGCTCCGCCGGAGACACCCGGAACCAAGAGCCCCACGCACGCCAGCCGGACGGCGGGGCCCTTCCGCGCACTCACCGGCGTCCCGCACGCCGGCCTGATAGCCGTACTCGTCGTCGTCATCGTGTTCGCCGGGGTGCAGACCGACTCGTTCGCCAGCTCCACCAACCTGGTCAACGTCCTGCGGCAGGTCAGCGTGGTCGCCGTCCTGGCCGCCGGGCTCACCCTGCTGATGACCGCCGGGGGCATGGACTTCTCGATGGGCAGCAAC
The DNA here is from genome assembly GCA_000720535.1 of Streptomyces halstedii. Taxonomy (GTDB): domain Bacteria; phylum Actinomycetota; class Actinomycetes; order Streptomycetales; family Streptomycetaceae; genus Streptomyces; species Streptomyces halstedii. Next base: position 199,621 of record JOAZ01000003.1, on the reverse strand, counting down.
GCGGCGGTCACCACCGCCGTCGCCGCCCAGTTCCTCGCGGACGGCCGCTCCACCGCCTTCACGGTGATCGTGTCACTCCTGCTGGCCACCGCCATCGGACTCGTCAACGGCCTCGTCGTGACCTATACGAACGTGGCGCCCTTCGTGGCCACCCTCGCCACCGCGACCCTGCTGGACGGGGTCGCCCTCCTGGTGCTCAACGGGCTCAGCGTCTCCATCGGGGACCATCTGTCCGCGCTCGGCACCGGGAAGACGCTCGGCCTGCCGAACCTGCTGATCGTGGCGGTCCTGGTGCTCCTCGTCGTCGGCCTGGTCATGAAGTTCACCGTCTTCGGCCGCGACGCCTTCGCCATCGGCGGCAACGAACACGTCGCCCGGCTCAGCGGCATCGACGTCAACCGGCGGAAGCTGGTGCTCTACAGCCTGGCCGGCGCCCTGTCCGGCCTCGCCGGGCTGATGCTGCTGTCCCGGCTCGGAGCGAGCAGCCCCGGCACCGGCGGCCTCCAGCTCCAGCTCACCGCGGTCGCCTCGGTCGTGATCGGCGGCACCATGCTGGCCGGCGGCTTCGGCACCGTCATCGGCACCTGTCTGGGTGTGGTGCTCCTCGGCGTCGTGGCCAACGCGCTCAACCTCCTCCAGGTGTCCAGCTACTTCCAGCAGATCTCCGTGGGCGCCGTCCTCCTCGTCGCCGCGATCGCCAACCAGCTCCACAAGAAGTCCTCCCCGCACTGACGGCCGCCGTACCCCTTTGCCCGTATCCCCGCCCGTACCGTTCGAAAGGCCCTCCCATGAACGTTTCCGTTCGCTCCCGCAGAGCCACCGCCGCCTCTGCCGCCGCCGCGCTCGCTCTCGTACTGAGCGGCTGCGGCGCCGACTCCGGCGACGGGGCGGTCTCGCTCGGCTTCGTCAACGGCGGCGACACCGAGTTCCACACCTGTCTCCAGGCGTCCGTGAAGGACACCGCCGAGGCGAGGAACGCCAAGATCTTCACGGCCAACTCCCACCAGAACCCTGGTACGGAGCTGTCCAACATCGAGGACATGATCTCCCGCAACGTCGACGCCCTCATCGTGCAGACGGTCAACGTCGACGCGCTCAAGGGGGACATCGCCAAGGCCAAGAGCGCGAACATACCCATCTTCCTGACGTCCGTGGTGACCGACGACCCCAGCGACATCCTCGGCGCGGTGGTGGTCGACCTCAAGCAGGTCGGCGAACTCGACGCCGGCTACGTGGAGAAGGACGCGGCGGGCTCGTCCGTCGAGGTCGGAGTGATCGCCGGAGCCCCCGGTGCCGCCTCCGACCTGCTGGTCAACGGCTTCACCAAGGCCCTCCCGGACAACGCGAAGGTGGTCGCGAACCAGCCGGGCATGTTCAACGCCGCCAAGGCCCAGGACGTCGCCGAGAACATGATCCAGGCCCACCCGAAGATGTCGTACGCCTTCGTGGCGAACGAGGAGATGGCCTTCGGTGCCCTCAAGGCCTTCCAAGCGGCCGGGGCCGATGTGAAGATCGTGACGGTCAACGGGACCGACGACGGCCTGGCCGCGGTCAAGGACGGCCGCTTCGCCGCGACCGTCGCCAACTCCGCCATGACCACCGGGAAGATCGCCGTCACCAACGCGATCAAACTGCTCGACGAGCAGAAGACCGACAAGATCGCCATGACGCCGATCAGCCTCATCACCGCCGACAACGTCAACAGCGCACCGAAGTACTGCTCCGTCGAGAAGAAGAAGTCCTGACCCCCCGGACACCACCCGCCCACCACCGCGCCGCACCCCTCGCGCTCCCTTCCGACCGGGCACCCACCCCGTCCCCCGCACGTACGAAGACCGGGCCCCACCCCCGTCACCGCACCTCACCCGCACGGGTCCCCACGCTCAACCGCACCGACCACACCTGACACGGCCAAAGGCGCCTTTGGCCGTGAAGGGGCCGGAGGAACCATGGACCGCCTGCTTCTCATGCGCAGCTTCGTGACCGTCGCCCACATCGGCAGCTTCAGCGGAGCGGCCAAGCAACTGAGCTCCTCCGGGTCACTCGTCTCGCGCCACGTCGCCGAGCTGGAGCGGCAGATCGGTGTGCGGCTGGTCAACCGCACCGCCCGCTCCGTCAGCCTCACGGAGCCCGGCCGGCGCTACGCGGAGTTCGCCGCGCGCATCCTCGACGAGATCGAGGCGGAGGACGCCACCCTCGCGCGGCGCCACGACCGGGCGGAGGGGACGCTCAGCATCATCTGCCCGAAGTGGATCGGCAGCCTGGACCTCGGGGACGCCATCGCGGCCTTCTCGGCCGCGCACCCGAAGATCGTGGTGCGCTTCGAGCTCGGCGGCATGTCCGACCGGACCTACGACTTCCTGGACAGCGGTTTCGACATCGCCTTCCACACCCGGGACCTGCGGGACTCCAGCGTCCGGCTCAAGAAGGTCTCCTCGCTGCCGTTCGTCCTGTGCGCGTCCCAGGAGTACCTGGAACGGCACGGCACCCTCGGCCACCCCAACGACATCGCGGCCCACGACTGCCTGGTCCATGTGAACGACCCGGTCTGGCGGATAGGCCACGGCCACGCCAGCACCCTGCACAAGATCCGCAACGTGGCCTTCTCGTCCAACTCCTACATCGCCCTCCAGAAGGCCGCCGTGCACGGCCGGGGCATCGCCCTGCTGCCGCAGCGGTCCGCCTACGACGACCTGCTGTCCGGAGCCCTCCAGGTCCTCCTGCCCGAATTGGCCGTCCCCGACCGCCCCCTCTACGCGATCTACGGCCCCGGACAGGACACCCCGCGCAAGGTCACCGTATTCCTGGACTTCCTCACCCAGTGGTTCTCCGGCAATCCCATCGCCGCGATCACCCGGTGACGACGGGCCGTAATTCCGGGTGAATGCGACCGCCTGCGCAACAAACGATTGCGATATCCGGCACACCGCGTCCGTTGAGACCGCCGGGTCCGAAAAATACGATCAGCCCAGCCGTTGCGGTTCCACGGAATCGGTCCGCGAAATGAGGAGTTCATGGGAATCCAGAGAATCGAATCGGTGACCTACGACGTCGACGCACTCGACACGTGCGTGCGTTTCTTCGAGGACTTCGGACTCGCGCTCGTGGACCGTACCGGCGAACGCGCCTCGTTCCGGACGCTCGCCGGGCAGACCCTGCACCTCGACACCCTCCCCGACCCGTCGCTGCCCGCGCCGCTGGAAGCCCCGCCCACCGTCCGGGAAGTCGTCTGGGGCGTCGACACCGCGGAGGAACTGGACGCGCTGGTGGCCGCCGTCGCCGTGGACCGCGCCGTCACCACCACCGCGGACGGCACCCACCACACGGTGGACGAGACGGGGTTCGGGGTGGGCCTGACACTCGCCCGGCCCCGCGAACTGCCCGCACCCGAGGTGCGCCGGTCCAACGTCTCGGGCAGCGTGCGCCGCTGGAACGAGCCGCTCGGCCCCGTCGGCCGGGTCCGCCCGCTGCGCATGTGCCACGTCGCCCTGAACATCCCCAAGGCGGGCCGGGAGCGTGCCGTGGCGTTCTACACCGACCGCCTCGGCTTCCGGCCCACCGACATCGTCGAACCGATGGGCACCTTCATGCAGTGCGAGGGCGACGACGACCAGCACAACTTCCTGCTGTGCCACCGCCCCGACCGCGCGGGCGTCAACCACGTCTCCTACGAGGTCCCCGGCTTCGACGACGTCGTCGAGGGCGGCAACCACATGATCGCCCAGGGGTGGACGGAGGCCCGCAGACTCGGCCGGCACACCATCGGCTCCAACGTCTTCCGGTTCATCCACGCCCCGTGCGGAGGCCGCGTCGAATACGCGGCCGACATGGACCGGGTCGACGACTCCTACGAGACCCGCGTCCACGCGACCACGCCGCCCCACCACATCTGGACCCTGCGCGGCTCCCGTGACACCCCCGGGAACCCCGCCTCATGACCCCCGTCCGCCGAGCGTGAGAGGCCACACGCACCCATGACGACCCATCAGGAATACCCCGCCGTCCGCATGTACATAGCGGGCGAGTGGTGCGAGGGCGGGACCGGGCGCACCGCGCCGGTCGTGAACCCCGCCACCGGAGAGGTGATCGGACACGTCCCGCTCGCCACCACCGCCGACCTCGACCGCGCCGCCGAGGCGGCCGCCGCCGGATTCGTGACCTGGCGCGACACCCCGGTCGCCGAGCGCACCGCGATCCTCCACAAGGCCGCCGACCTGCTGGTCTCCCGGGCCGACGAGGTCGGGCGGATCATGACCCTGGAGCAGGGCAAGCCGCTGCGCGAGGCGAGCGGGGAGGCCAGACGCGTCGCCGGGGCACTGCGCTGGGACGCCGACGACGCCCGCCGCGCCTACGGGCGGGTCATCCCCTCCGAGCCCGGCACCCTGCTCTCCGTACGCCGCGCCCCCATCGGACCCGTGGCCGCCTTCACCCCCTGGAACTTCCCCGCGGGCTCACCGATGCGGAAGATCGCCGCGGCGCTCTCGGCCGGCTGCTCCCTGGTCGTCAAGGCCTCCGAGGAGACCCCCGGCACCGCCGTGCAACTGGTCCGCTGCTTCGAGGACGCCGGGGTGCCCCCGGGCGTCCTCAACCTGGTCTTCGGTGAGCCGGCCGAGGTCTCCGCCCACCTGATCGCCCACCCGGCGACCCGGCTGATCGCCTTCACCGGCTCCGTGCCCGTCGGCAAGCTGCTGGCGGCCGCCGCCGGCGCCGAGATGAAGCCGTCCCTCATGGAACTGGGCGGACACGCCCCGGTCATCGTGTGCGAGGACGCCGACCCGGTGGCCGCCGCCCGCCGCGCCGCCGCCGCGAAGTTCGCCAACGCCGGACAGGTCTGCACCTCGCCGAGCCGCTTCCTGGTCCACGAGAGCCTCCTCGCCGAGTTCACGGAGGAGTTCGTCCGGGCCGCCGAGGCGGTCGTCGTCGGCAACGGACTCGACGCGGGCGTCACCATGGGCCCGCTCGCCAACGAACGCCGGCTGACAGCCGTGGAAGCCCTGGTCGCCGACGCCGTGTCCCGGGGCGCGAAGGTGCTCACCGGCGGCGGACGCCTCCCGGGCGCGGGCTACTTCTTCGCCCCCACGGTGCTCACCGACGTACCCGGCGACGCCGCGCTGATGACCGAGGAGCCCTTCGGACCGCTCGCGCCGGTCGTCCCGTTCACCGACCTCGATGACGCCCTGCGCACGGCCAACGCGCTCCCGTACGGGCTCGCCGCGTACGGCTTCACCCGCTCCGCCGCCACCGCCGAGCGCCTGACCCGCGGGTTCGAGGCCGGCATCCTCTCCATCAACCACTGCGGGGGATCCGTGCACGAGGCGCCCTCCGGGGGCGTCAAGGCCAGTGGTTACGGGCGTGAGGGCGGACCGGAGGGGCTGGACGCCTACCTGGTCACCAAGCGCGTCTCCCACCTGCTGACGGACTGAGGCGCCATGCGATACACCCGGGTCTCCATGGGCGGCCGGGCGGTGTGGGGCCGAGTCGAGGACGACGCCGTGCTCCTGCTCTCCGAGTCGCCCCTGGAGGGCGATCCCTCGGTCATCGGCACGGTCCCGCTGGACGAGGCGTGCTGGCTGCCTCCCGTCGTCCCGCCCGTCTTCTACGCCGTCGGCATGAACTACCCGCGCCACATCGAGCACGCCCGCCTGCTGGGCGACACGGCCGGGGTCGTCCCCGAACGCCCGGAGGCCGGCTACCGGGCCAACAACGCGCTCACCGGCCACCGCACCGCGATCGTGAAGCCCGACGGGCTCCGGGGCCGCTTCGAGGCCGAACCCGAACTGGTCGCGGTCATCGGCCGGACCCTGCGGTACGCCACCCGCCGGCAGGCCCGCGACGCCGTCTTCGGCTGGACCATCGGCAACGACGTCAGCGCCCGCGCCTGGCAGCACGAGGACCGCACGTTCTGGCGCAGCAAGAACAGCGACACCTTCAAGCCGATGGGCCCCTGGATCGAGACCGACGTCGACGCCCTGGCGCAGACGACCACCCTGCGGGTCAACGGCGAGGTCCGCGCCCTGTTCCCGACCGGCGACATGGTCTTCGACCCCTTCGACCACCTCGTGGAGATCACCAAGTACATCACCGTGCACCCCGGTGACGTCCTGTGGATGGGCGCCGAGTCCACCTGCCAGATCGAACCGGGCGACACCGTCGACGTCGAGATCAGCGGCATCGGCGTCCTGTCGAACTCCGTCCGGGCGGAAACCGCCCGGCCCCCAGCCACCCCACCCGAAAGGCGGCAGCAGCCGTGAGCAAGGAACCCCGCTACATCCACCACGTCAACTTCCCCACCACCGACCCCGACCGGACCGCCGCCTGGTACACCAAGGTCTTCGGGATGAAGAGGATCCAGCCCAAGTCCAACACCCGGGTCGTGCTGATGACCCGGGGCAACTTCGACCTGCACTTCACCCCGGTCGAGGAGATGGACCGGATGGCGCCCTACCACTTCGCCGTCGAGGTCGACGACTGGGACGACTTCCTGGAGCACCTCAAGGACCTGGGCATCCGCCACACCCGGCCGATCGAACGCCCCGAGAACCACTCCAAGTTCTGCTACATCCACGACCCCGACCACACCATGATCGAGCTGGTCTTCCACGGCAAGCGCCCCAACTGAGCCGCAGCGTCCGCCAAGGAGAAGAGTCCCCATGCCCTACGTCGATTCCGACGGAGCCTCCCTCTACTACGAACGCCACGGCGACGGCCCCGCGATCGTGTTCGTGCACGGCTCGGGAGGCCACCACGCCATCTGGTGGCAGCAGGTGGCCGCGCTGCGCGACGCGTTCACCGTCGTCACCCTCGACCTGCGCGGCTTCGGCAGCACCCGCCTGTCCGCGCCCCGGACCGAGTTCGACGGCCAGACCTTCCACCGTGACGTCGTCGCCGTACTCGACCAGGAGGACCTGACCGACGCCATGGTGGTCGGCCAGTCCATCGGCTCGATCGCCGCGCTCCGGGCCGGCCTGGAGCGCCCCGACCGCGTCAGCTCGGTCGTCCTCGGCCACTCCCTCGGCAGCATCAGCCACCCCGAACTGAGGGAGCTGGCCGCGGCCGACCGCGCCGAGGCCGTCAAGCTGCCCGTCATCGACCGGCTGCTCACCAAGGAGTTCCAGCGGGAACGGGCCGACCTCACCTTCCTCTTCCGGCAGATGGGCACGTTCAACACCGCCACCATGCAGGACCTGCGCAACCTCGACACCGACGGCCCCGGACTGGACGAGATCCGGGACTCCGGCGTCACGATCGCCTTCCTGGCCGGGGAACGGGACGCGGTGCTCGGCGTGAAGACCGTCACCCGCGCCCACGAACTGGTGGCCGGCTCCCATCTGGAGATCGTCCCCGGCGCCCCGCACTCGATGTACTGGGAGACACCCCAGCAGTACAACGCGGCCGTCGCCCGCCTGCGCCGCACCCTCACCGCCCCGAAGGAAGCCGTATGAGCACCCTCACCCTCGACGCCGCCGAAGAGATCATCGACGCCGCGCACCGGCGCGCCCAGGCGCTCGGCAAGGCCGTGAGCGCGGCCGTCGTGGACGCCGGCGGCTTCCCCGTCGCCATCCGCCGCGCGGACGGCGCCCGCCCGCTCACCCCGGACATCGCCCGGGCCAAGGCGTACACCGCCGCGATCATGCAGCGCCCCGGCCGGATGCTGAAGAAGTGGCAGGAGAGCCAGCCCGTCTTCTTCTCCCAGCTCTCCCAGCTGCCCGGCGCGGCCCTGCCCATCCTCGCCACCGAGGGCAGCGTCACGATCAAGAAGGACGGGGAGGTCATCGGCGGACTCGGCATCGCCGGAGGCACCGCCGACGAGGACCAGCAGATCGCCGACGACGTCCTCGCGTCCCTCGGCTACGAACTGGAGTTCGCCGCCTGGGGCGCCCCGGGCAGCCCCGCCGGAGTCCCGGGCAGCCCCGCCGGAGTCCCGGGCAGCCCCGCCGGAAAGGAAGCCTGACCCATGGCCGACACGTTCAACTACCGCATCGATCACCACGGCAGCCTCGTCCGCCCCGCCGCCCTGCTCGCCGCCCGCGAGCGCGCCGCCCGGGACGGGGACACCGGGCCGCTGCGCGAGGCCGAGCGCGCCGCCGTCACGGAGGCCGTGGCCTTCCAGCGCAAGCTGCGTTCCACGGTCGTCACCGACGGCGACTTCCCCCGAGAGGACTTCCGCGGCGCCGTCCTCGACGGAGTCTCCGGCTTCCGCCGCACCGGCGAGGTGACCGGCGGCCTCGCCGGCTGGGTGGCCGAGTCCCTGCCCAAGGCGGACGGCCCCCTGCTCGCCGACTGGGCCGCCCTGCTCGGCGAACTCACCCTGATCGCGCCCAAGGCGACCCTGCCCTCGCCCGCCTACCTCGCCGCCACCTGCTTCGACCCGTCCCTGGCCGGCTCCGGCGGCCCCGCGTCGGCCCGGGAACTCGGTGAGGCCCTGGCGGAGATCGTCCAGGCGGAGATCCGGCTGCTCGTCGCCCGGGGCGTGCGCCTCGTCCAGCTGACCAACCCGCTCCTGCTCGCCCACACGGCCACCGAACCCGGTGACGTCGGCGCGCTCTCCTTCGAGGACGCCCTGGCCGTGGAGGCGCTGGCCCTGCCGCCGGGGGAGCGTCCCGAAGGCGTACGGATCGGGGTCAGCCCCGGCTTCGCCGCGCCCGCGTCGGTGGACCGGGCCAGGGCCGAGCGGCTGTACGCCGGTGTCCCGGCCGACCGCTGGGTGCTGCCGTTCGACCAGGGCACCGCCGCCGAACTCGACCTGCTCCGGGCGCTGCCCGAGGACCGGGACGCGTGCCTGGGGGCGGTCGACGCGACCGTCCCGGAGATCGAGGAGATCGACGCGGTCATGGTCCGCGTCGACGCCGCCGCCGAGGTCAAGGACCTGGAGGACATGGCGCTGTGCCCGTCCCGGGGCTTCGAGGACGTCGCCGGCCGGCCGCTGCTGTCCGCCGAGGAGCAGAGCCGCAAGCTGATCCAGGTCGAGACCCTGGCCCGCTACTGCTGGGGCAACGAGTTCTGACCGGCCGGGGCCGGGACCGGCGGGCGTCCGCGCCCACGGCCCGGCCCCGTCCGCCCTACAGGACGTCGGTGAAGGTGACCGTCCGCTCGGTCAGCAGCGGCCGCACCGTCCTGACGATCAGCTCGTCGAAGTAGCCGGCCGCCGCGTGCGCGTCGAAACCGGAGCGGTCCGCGTACCGCTCGTACAGCACGAAGGCACCCGGACCCGCCACGTCCGCGTGCACCTCGTAGCCGAGGTTCCCCGGCTCGGCCAGCGTGTGCTCACGCATCTTCAGCAGCGCGGCGCGCACGGTGTCCTCGTCGGCGGGGGCGCAGCGGTAGTGGGCTATGACGGCGAATGCCATGGGGTCTTCTCCTTGTTCGCACAGGGCTTCGGGCGGTGCCGATTCCAGCACGGTTCACGCGCCCGGGGCCGTGCGTGACGCGCAAGCAATGTCTGCCGCCGCGGGCCTGGTCACCTCGGGCGACTTCCTGTGTGGTCGTGACGACCACACCGTCCCCTCTGAAACACCGCGCTCGCAGCGGTCGAACGGGAGCAATGATCCAGATGCGCACCATGGAAACCCTTCTCGGCGGACAGTGGGTGGCGGCCGACGCGTGGCTGCCGGTCCACGACCCGTCCGACACCCGCGCCCCCGTCGTCCGGGTCCCGGCGCTGACCGCCCGGGAGGTGACCCGCGCGTACGACGAGGCCGAGAAGGGCTTCGACGTCTGGCGGCGCACCAGCCCCTTCGAACGGGCCCGTGTCTTCCACGAGACGGCCAGGCTGCTCCGCGAACGGGCCGCCACCATCGCCGCGGACGTGGTCACCGAGAACGGGAAGAACCTCGCCGAGGCCGGGGGAGAGGTCCAGAAGGCCGCCGACTTCTTCGAGTACTACGCGGGCCTCGCCCGCGGCGGCTACGGGACGCTCCTGCACGACGCGCGCCCGGACACCCGTACGAGCTTCCAGAGTGTGCCGCTCGGAGTCGTCCTGGCCATCACCCCCTGGAACGACCCGCTGCTGACGCCCGCCCGCAAGCTGGCCCCCGCCCTGGCCGCCGGCAACGCCGTCGTCCTCAAGCCCGCCTCCGAGACCCCGATGTCCGGACTCCACCTGGCCCGCGCCCTGCACGACGCGGGCCTGCCGGCCGGGGTGCTGGGCGTGGTCACCGGCCGGGGCCGCGAGATCTCCGCCCCGCTGCTCGACGACCCGCGCCTGGCCGCGGTCACCTTCACCGGCAGCAACGCCGTCGGCGAGGGCCTGCGCGCCGCGCTCGCCGACCGCTCCGTCCGCTTCCAGGGCGAGCTGGGCGGCAAGAACGCCACGGTCGTCCTCGCCGACGCCGACCTGCCGGCCGCCGTCACGGCGCTGATGACCGCCGCGTTCGGACAGGCCGGCCAGCGCTGCACCGCCACCAGCCGCGTCCTGGTCGAGCGCTCCGTGTACGAGGAGTTCACCGGCCTGCTGCTGGAGGCGGTGTCCGCGCTGCGGACGGGCCCCGGCGCCTCCGGGACCACCGTCGTCGGCCCGCTCGTCAGCCCCGGACAGCGAAGCGGGGTCCTCGCCGACATCGAACGCGCCGTACGGGAGGGGGCCACCGTCCTGGCGGGCGGCGGCACCCCGGCCGAGGAGGCACTCGCCCACGGCTGCTACGTCAGCCCCACCGTCCTCGGGGACGTCACACGGCAGATGGCCGTCTGGCGTGAGGAGGTCTTCGGGCCCGTCCTCGTCCTGCGCCCCGTGGACGGCCTCGACGAGGCCCTCGAAGAGGTCAACGACTCCGCCTTCGGGCTCGCCGCCGCCGTGTTCACCCGCGACCTGCGCGCCGCCCACCGCTTCGCGGACGAGGCGGACTGCGGCCAGATCGCGGTCAACACCACGACCTCGGGCTGGGACGTGCACCACCCCTTCGGCGGCTTCCGCGACTCCGGCTCCGCCTTCAAGGAGCAGGGCACCGAAGCCCTGCGCTTCTACACCCGCGTCAAGACCGTCGCCTTCCACTTCGGCTCCTGACGGCGGGTCACCCAGACAGAGAGGAGGACGCCGATGGCTGACGAGACGATCGGCATCGTCGGCGCCGGCATCGTGGGTCTGGCCACCGGCCGGGAGATCGCGCTGCGCCGCCCCGGAACCCGGGTCGTGGTGTTCGAGAAGGAACAGCGGGTCGCCGTCCACCAGACCGGACACAACTCGGGCGTGGTGCACGCCGGGATCTACTACGCGCCCGGCAGCCTCAAGGCCGAGCTGTGCGTACGGGGCGTGTCCCTGCTGCGCGCCTACTGCCAGGAACGGCGGCTGCCGTACCGGGAGATCGGCAAACTGGTCGTGGCCGTCCGCGAGGACGAGCTCGGCCGCATGGAGGACCTCTACCTGCGGGCCAGGAACAACCACGTGCCCGATCTGCGCAGGATCTCCAAGGAGGAGATCAGGGAGATCGAGCCCAACGCCGGCGGTATCGCGGCGCTCCACTCGCCCCGGACCGCCATCACCGACTACCCGGCCGTCGCCCGGCGGTTCGCCGAGGACATCGTGGCCCACGGCGGCGAGGTGAGGCTCGGGTTCCCGGTGTCCTCCCTCACCGACGTACCCGGCGGGATCGAGGTGGGCTCCGGCGGGGAACGCGTCCGCGTCGACCGGCTGATCCTGTGCGCCGGGCTCCAGTCCGACTCCGTCGCCGGGCTGGCCCGGGACCGCGAGGACCCCCGGATCGTTCCGTTCCGGGGGGAGTACATGCTGCTCAAACCGGACCGCACCGACCTGGTGAGGGGACTGGTCTACCCCGTGCCCGACCCCCGCTACCCCTTCCTCGGGGTGCACTTCACCCCCCGCGTCGACGGCTCGGTCGAGGTCGGCCCGAACGCCGTCCTGGCCCTCGCCAAGGAGGGCTACAAGCTGTCCGACGTGTCCGTGAGGGACCTCGCCCGGCTCGCCGCCTACCCGGGCGTGTGGAAGATGGCCGCCCAGCACTGGCGGACCGGCATCAAGGAGTACCGCGGCTCCCTGTCCGTCACCGCCTTCATGAGCAAGGCCGGCGACTACGTGCCCGGGGTGGGCACCGACGACGTGGTCCGCGGCGGCGCCGGGGTACGCGCCCAGGCGCTCGATCCCGACGGCTCGCTGGTGGACGACTTCCGCATCCACCGGGTCGGCCGCGTCACCGCCGTCCGCAACGCGCCCTCACCGGCCGCCACCGCCTCCATGGCCATCGCCGAGCACATCCGCGAAGCCGTGTTCGCGAGCGCCGGCGACCCGGCCTGAGCCCGCCCGACCCGGCTGTTCGCGCAACAACTGCTTGCACGCCCGGATCTGCGCAAACACCCTCTCCCCGCCCTAACGTCTGACGCACACCACCCCGCCCCTCGAAACGAAAGAGGCTCACCATGTTCGTGGTCGACACCCAGATCCACATCTGGAAGGAAGAGACCCCGGAGCGCCCCTGGGTCCCCGGAGCCCGTGAGCGCATCCGGCTCAACGGCCACCGCGAGGAGGCCTTCTCCTACGAGGAGGCCCTGGAGCTGATGGACGAGGCCGGTGTCAACCGGGCGCTGATCCTTCCGCCCTCCTGGGAGGGCAACCGCATCGACTACGCCCTGGAGGCGTGCGAGGCCCACCCCGACCGCTTCGGCATCATGGCCCGCGTCCCCCAGGACAACGAGGCCGAAGGAACGGCCCTGCTGAAGGACTTCGCGCAGAACCCGCACATCAAGGGCACGCGCCTCACCTTCCACCGGCCGCAGGACCGCAACTGGATGATCGACGGCACGAACGACTGGTACTGGCCGGTCGCCGAGGAACTGCGCGTCCCCACCATGGTCCACGCGCCGATCTGGAAGAAGGAGCTCGGCCAGATCGCGGCCCGGCACCCCGAACTGAAGATCATCATCGACCACATGGGCATCATGGCCCGCTGCGTGGACGACGCCATCGGCTACTGGGTCGCCGAGACCGCCGACCTCGCCGAGCACCCCAACATCTACGTCAAGCTCTCGGCCCTGCCGGGGTACTCCACGGAAGCCTTCCCGAACAAGAACATCGAGAAGTACGTCCGCGAGATGGTCGACAAGATGGGCCCGCAGCGCTGCTTCTACGGCACGGACATCACCCGCCTGCTCGGCCACGGCATCACCTACACCGACACCATCGAGCAGTTCACCAAGCACTGGGACTTCAGCCCCGAGGAGCTGGAGTGGATGATGGGCCGCGGCATCAGCGAGGTCCTGGACTGGCCGGTCGAGGGCTGAGGACACACCTGAGATGAAGGACAGCGCGAACACACCGGGCGCCGACGGCGGGGAAGCCTTCGTCTCCGCCTTCACCGCCGTCGGCGCCGACTACCTCTTCTGCTCGTCGGGGTCCGAATGGGCCCCGGTGTGGGAGTCCCTGGCCAGGCGCCACCGCGACGGCGACCCGGCCCCCGCCTACCTCGACCTCACCCACGAGACCGTCGCGGTCGGCATGGCCACCGGCTACGGCCTGGTCACCCGCCGCCCGCAGGGCGTCCTCCTGCACGCGGCGCCCGGACTGCTCCAGGGCTCGATGGCCGTCCACGGGGCGCTGCTCGCCGGCGTCCCCATGGTGGTCGCCTCCTCGGAGTCCAGCACCTACGGCGACGGCCCCGGCCAGGACCCGGGCGGCCAGTGGTACCGCAACCTCTCCGTGGTGGGCGGCCCGCACGGCGTCGCCCGGCCGTTCACCAAGTGGTCCAACGAGGCGGCCAGCGTCCACACCCTGCCCACCATGATCACCAGGTCCGCCGAGCTGGCCTGGCGGGCACCGGCGGGCCCCGCGTACCTCAACGTCCCCCTGGAGATCCTCCTGGAGGACTGGGACGGCCGCGAGGCCAAGCCGGTCGTGGCACCCGGCTCCACACACAGCTCGCCCGAAGAGGCCGATCAGGTAGCCCAGTTGATCCGCGAGGCGGAGAACCCGGTGATCGTCACCGAGACGGCCGGCCGCGAGGCCGGGGGCTTCGAGGCACTCGTCGCCTTCGCCGAGGCATGGGACATCCCGGTCGTCGAACCCGACTCCGCGGTCTGCGGCAACTTCCCGCGTACCCATCCGCTGCACGCCGGCGGCGACATCGGTCCCTGGATGGACGAGGCGGACCTGATCCTCCTGGTCAACTGCCGCGTCCCCTTCTACCCGCCGAGCCGCCGCCCCGCCAAGGCGACGATCGTCGTCATCGACGAGGTGCCGCAGCGACCGCACATCGTCTACCAGGTGCTGTTCGCGGACCGGTACCTGGAAGGCGATGTCGCCAACTCCCTGCGCCAGCTCGCCAAGCGGGCCAAGGACCTCGACCCGGCGGCCGTGACCCGGCGCCGGAACGCCCAGAAGGAGCGGCACGCCGCCGAGCAGAGCGCCATCGCCCTGGCGGAGACCGAGGCGGAAGAGGCCGGGGCCCGGACGGACCGGCCCGAGGGGACCGGGGGGACCGACCCGGTCCTGGTCGCCGCGACCCTGCGGCGGCTGCTCGACGGCACGGACGCGCTCGTCGTCGACGAGACCATCACTCACAGCCGGGTCGTCAAGCGCCACCTGAAGACCTCCCGCCCCGACTCGTACTTCTACGTGCAGGGCGGGCTCGGGCAGGGCATCGCGGTCGCGCTCGGCGCCAAACTCGCCGCGCCCGACCGCCCGGTGGTCTTCACCGTCGGCGACGGGGCCTTCACCTACAACCCGGTGATCCCGTCGTACGACGCCGCCAGGACGTACGACCTGCCCGTGCTGATCGTGGTCTTCAACAACCGCGTCTACAAGTCGATGAACCTGAACCACCGCAGGTTCTACCCCGACGGGGCGGCCGCCGGGACGGGCGAATGGCTCGGCACCGACCTGCACCGGCTGCCCCGGCTCGCGGCCTTCGCGGAGCCGTTCGGGATGCACACCGAGACCGTCGACACGGCCGACGCGCTCGCCCCGGCCCTGGAGCGCGCGCTCAAGGCGGTGGCGGACGGCACCACCGCCGTCGTCGACGTCCTCGTCACCCGCTGAACAGGAGACACCAGCCAACCATGACCGACACCCCTGCCCCCAAGCCGGGCAAGACCCTGGTCGCCGCCGAGGACCTGACGGCCTTCGCCGCCGCACTCCTCGAAAAAGGCGGCCTGACCCCCGAGGACGCCCGCACCACGGCGGACGTGTTCGTCTGGGCCGCCCAGCGCGGGGTCGACTCGCACGGCACCGCCCGCGTCCCCGCCTACCTGGAGCTGCTGGCCAAGGGCGTGGCGAACGCCCGGCCCCGGATCACCGTCGAGTCCACCACACCGGCGGCCGCCGTGCTCGACGCCGACCGGGCGCCCGGCCCGGTGGCTCTGACCCGGGCGGCCCGTGAAGCGGTGGACCGGGCCAGGACCTACGGCATCGCCACGGTCGGCGTGCGCCGCACCGTCCACACCGGTGCCATCGGGTACTACGTGTCCCGGATCGCCGAACAAGGCCTGATCGGCCTCGGTTTCGTCTCCGGTATGCCCAACATGGGCTATACCGGGGTGAAGGGCGCGGCCGTGGCGACCAGCCCGCTGGCCGTCGCGGTCCCCGCCGACAGCCGCGCCCCCCTGCTCCTGGACATGGCGACCGCCACCATCGCGCTGGGCAGGATCCGCCAGGCGAAGGCGAACGGCACCCCCTTGCCGGAGGGGGCCGCGGCCACCGCGGACGGTACGCCGACGACCGACCCGGACCAGGCCGTCATGCCGCTGCCGCTCGGCGGCGTCAAGGGCTCGGGGATGTCGCTCGCCTTCGAGCTGCTCACCAGCGTGCTGGTCGGGGCGCCCATCTTCTCGTCGTTCCACTCGGACGACCCGCGGGGGCGCGAGCACCGCCAGAACGCCCTGCTGATCGCGGTGGACCCGGCCGCCTTCGGGGACCCCGGCGCGTTCACCGAGGCGGTGGACACCACCCTGGGCACGCTCAAGGGCCTGCCGGCGGCGGACGGCGCCACCGGGGTGTTCTACCCGGGTGAGCGCTCCGCCGCGCTGTCGGCGGAGCGTGGTCGTACGGGGGTGCCGGTGGCCCCGAAGGTGTGGCGCGAACTCCTGGCGAAGGCCGAGGAGTTCGGCGTCGAGCCGCCCCGCCCCCTCGGGGGCGCGGGCTGACGGACCCGGTGCGCGGTGCACGACCCGGCGGTGCGGACCGGGTCGTGCACCGCGCACCGGCAGCCGCCCCCGCTCCGCGCCGCGCGGGCCGGGGCCGTCCGCCTCCCGCTCAGAGCACGACGCGGTAATGCGTCGTCAGGCGCCCGGTGTCGTCCAGGACGTGGAAGGCGATCCCGGGCGGCTGGTCGCGGTCGGCCGGGGCGTCACCCTCCCACGGCATGCGCAGGGTCCAGGTGACGGCCGGGGCCACGACGAGGGGGCGGCCCGCGAAGGTCGAGGAGGCGGCCGTGTGGGCGTGCCCGGTCAGCACCGCCACGACCCGCGGATGCGCCTCCAGCAGCGCGGCCAGCCCCTCCGGCTGTTCGAGCATCGCCGAGTCGGGCAGGGGGTGGTGCACCGCGACCGGCGGCTGGTGGAAGGCGATCAGGGCCCGTGTGTCACGCGGCAGTCCGGTGAGGGTGGCGTCGATCCAGGCCAGGGTGGCGTCGTCGAGACGGCCCTCGTCGCGCCCGGGGACGGTCGAGTCGCACATCAGCAGGGCCGTGCCGGCGATGTGGTGGACCTGGTTGACGGCGTCGGCCCCGGCCGGTTCGCCGAGCAGGGCCTTGCGGTACGCGGGCCGCGCGTCGTGGTTTCCCGGGCAGGTCAGCACCGGGAAGGGCGCGACCAGCAGGCGTGCCGCCTCCTCGTACTCCGCCTCCGCGCCGTGGTCGGCGATGTCCCCGGTGACGAGGACCGCGTCCACCGGCCTGGGCAGGGCCCGTAGGTAGTCCATCACCCGGGCGGCGCGGCGGGTGGCCCGCTCACCGCCGTCCAGGTGCAGGTCGCTGATCTGAGCCAGTAGCAGCGTCATGTTCCGTCCCCCTCCGGGCTCGGAGGACGTCGTGGGGACGGCTCCGGCCGCTAACGGTAAGTTCCCTGTTTACCGTTAGGAGCCTAGAGTGTGCGCCACGACGTGGGCAAGGGTGTGACCGCAGGGGTCGCGGAAGGGGGTGCCGGGTGGAGCGCTGGCCGGCCGTGGAGCTGGTGAACACGATCCGCCACGACGGGAGCGGCGGGGTCGCCGACGATCTGGCCACCACGTACGGGACGGACCGCTGGATCCGGGACCGGGCGGAGCTCCTGGACGGCCGTGTCCCGGCCGGGCCGGTCGTGGCCGACGAAGCGTTCCGCCGGCAGTTGGCCGAACTGCGGGACGCGGTCAGGGCGTTGTTCGCCCATACGGTCGGTGCCCCGCCCTCCCGCCCGGCGGAGGCGGGCCCGGCGGCGCCCGGTCGGGCGGTGGCCCTGCTGAACGCGTACGCCGCCCGGGAACCCGTCGTCCCTCTGCTGTCCTGGCCGCCCGGCGAGGTTCC
The DNA here is from genome assembly GCA_000720535.1 of Streptomyces halstedii. Taxonomy (GTDB): domain Bacteria; phylum Actinomycetota; class Actinomycetes; order Streptomycetales; family Streptomycetaceae; genus Streptomyces; species Streptomyces halstedii. Next base: position 182,183 of record JOAZ01000003.1, on the reverse strand, counting down.
CACGGCCGGCTGGTCCTCGGCGGAGGACGACCCGGCGGTCCGGCTCCTCGCGGCGCTGGCCCGCGCGTCCGTGGACTTCCTCACCGGTCCCGGACGCGAGCGGCTGCGGGCCTGCGGCGCCCCTCGCTGCGTGCGCTACTTCGTCCGGAGCCACGGACGGCAGGAATGGTGCAAGCCCTCCTGCGGCAACCGGGCCCGGGTGGCCCGCCACTCCCGGCGCAGGCGCGCGGGCTCCGGCGACGGCACCGGGGCCGGGACCGGTGCGCGGGCCGCCGGGCCGGACACCCCGGGCTGAGGGCGTGGTACGTCCGGGACCGGCGAGGTCCGGGCCGGGCCCCGGCACCCCGGCGAGGGGCCGGGGCTCAGCTCCCGCCCGCCCCGGTCCCGGACGCCGCCTCGGCCCGACCGGGTTCGCCCCGCCCGCCTCGTGGCCCGGCCTGGTCGTCGGCGCGCCCGTCTCCTGGCCTGCCCTGGTCGTCGGCGCGCCCGCCTTCTGACCCGTCCTGGTCGTCGGCGCGCCCGACACGGACGACCTCACCGTCAGCGGTCCGGCGCGCGCGGTCGCCCGTGCGGTACATCCGGCCGCCCGGCGGCCCGAACGGGTCGGCGACGAATCGTTCGGCGGTCGGTCCCGTACGGCCCAGGTATCCGTCGGCCAGCCGGTGGCCCGCCACGTACAGCTCACCGGGTACGCCCGGCGGGCAGAGCTGGAGTGCCTCGTCCAGCACGTAGAGCCGGGTGTTCCACACCGCGCGGCCGTCGGGGACCGGCCCGGTGCCGTCCGCCCCGTGCGCGTGGTACGTCACGTCCACGGCCGCCTCGGCGGGCCCGTGGAGGTGGTGCAGCGCGACTCCGGGCAGCGCCCGGTGGAAGGCGGCGGCCGTCTCGCGGGGTGGCGCCTCACCGCCGCAGAACACCTGACGCAGGGCCGGGCACGGCTCCGGGCCCGCCTCCGCCAGGAACGTCCGGAGCGTCGGGGGCGTGAAGTGGCAGGTGGTGACGGCCTGTTCGCGGATCAGCCCGGCCGGGCCCCCGTGCGCCTCCGCATCCGCCAGGACCAGCGCCGCCCCCTGGCGCAGCGGCCAGAAGAGTTCCCAGAGGGACGCGTCGAAGGGTGTCGGGGTCCGCTGGAGCACCCGGTCCTCGGCGGTCAGGCCGTACGCGTCCTGCATCCAGCGCAGCCGGTTGTCGACCGCCCTGTGCGACACGACGACCCACTCGGGGTGCCCCGTGGAGCCGGAGGTACGGACGACGTACGCCGGATGGGCCGGGGTCAGGGGGCGCGCCGGGTCGGACCACAGATGGCCGGAGACGTCCAGACCGGCCAGGACCACCAGCGGCGTCCCGGTGGTCCCGGGCAGCCGCCCCGCCCGGTCGGTGATCGCGCACACCGGTCCCGCGTCCCCGAGCGGCGTGGCGAGCCGCGGTTCCGGGTCCTCCGGGTCCAGCGGCAGAAAAGCGGCCCCCGACTTCAGCACGGCGAGCAGGGAGACGACCAGGTCCACCGAGCGCGGTACCGCCACCGCCACCACCGCACCGGGCCGCGCGCCCAGGGTCCGCAGATGGCGTGCCAGCCGGTTGGCCCGGGTGTTGAGTTCCCCGTAGCTGAGGGCGGTCCGACCCTGGATCAGGGCGGTCGCGCCGGGGGTGCGCGCGGCGCGCGCCTCGATCGGGCCGATCAGCGTCGTCGGCGGCAGTGCGCGATCCGTGGCGTCGAACTCCTTTGTGAGCACCGCGAGTTCGGCCTGGCTCGCGACGGTCTGCGCCGCGGTCGGGGTATACGGGTCCGCGTGGATCAGGCGCTCCACCAGGTCGAGGAACCGCTCGTGGTGGGCGGCGAGCCCGGCCGCGTCGTACAGGGCGGGGTTGCCGTCGTGGTCGACGCGCAGACCGCGGCCGTCGCCCCGGTCGTAGATGTTCACCGTCAGGTCCTCGACCGGGCCCGTGGACAGGTTCCCGGCGCGGACCGGGGCCCCCGCGAAGTCCAGTGCGTAGTCGAAGGGCACGACGTTGACGAGCGGACCGAGCAGGCCCCGGCCCTCACCGAGCAGCCGCAGGTCACGGCGGATGTCCTCGTAGCGGTAGCGCTGGTGGCGGCGGACCTCGCGGACGCCCCGCACCACCTGTCCCACCAGCTCGGCGAAGGTCCGCTCGGGACGGACGGTCAGCCGCAGCGGCAGCACGTTCATCACCAGGCCGGGCACCCGCGGCGGGACCGAACCCGGACGCCCCGTCATGGGCAGCCCGAGCACCACCTCACGGCGTCCGGTCGCCCGCGAGGTGTACAGGGCCTGCGCGGCGATCAGTACGTCCGGCCAGGTGGCGCGGGACCGGCCGGCGAGCTCCCGTAGGCCCTGGGCGGCGGGCGCGTCCAGCTGGCTGGTGCGCCGCAGGAACGTCCGGGACGCCGGCGTGCCCCGACCCGCCAGCCGCGGTACGTCGGGCCGGTCCCCGAACGTCTCGCTCCAGTAGGCCCGGTCCGCCTCGAAGGCGCCGGAGGAGCGGTAGGCCGCGTCCTCCGCCACCACGTCGGCGAGGGAGCCGAAGGTACGGGGGCCGGGGACCGCGCCGCGCGCGAGCGCCGTGTAGACCTCGGCGGTACGCCGCGCCAGCAGGGTGTGGCCGAACCCGTCCATGAGCAGGTGGTGGACGCGCACGTACCACAGCCACCGGGCCTCGCCGACGCGCAGCAGGGCGTGGCGGAACAGCGGACCGGCCGCCAGGTCGAACGGCTCGGCCAGGTCGGCGCGCATCCACTCCTCGGCCCGCCGGTCCGGACGCGGCGCGTCCCGCAGATCGCGGACGATGGGCCCCGGCTCCACGGCGGCGGACAGATACTGGCGGGGGCCCGCCTCGCCGCTCTCGACGCGCACCCGCAGCGCGTCGGTCTCGGCGGTGACGCGCCGCAGCGCCTCGGCGAACACCTCGGGGTCCAGGGGGCCGTCGATCTCCAGGTACTCGGCCGTGTTCTGCGCCGGGCTGAGCGGATCGAGGCTCTGGGCGTGCCACACGCCCGCCTGGGCGGCGGTCAGCGGAAGCGTCACCTGACCGCGGCCGGAGCGGCCGGAGCGGTCGGTGAGCAGGGCCGTCATGAGACCGCTCCCGGACGTGCGGGCCCGCTCCGGGCGGCGGGCGGCCCGGCCGGACCGGTGAGGTCGCTGGGCGCCATGGCGGTCAGATCTCCTTCAGCAGCGCGTCGGTGGTGAGCACCCGGGCGCAGCGGCCGGCGGCGTACCGCAGGGCCATGTCGTGGTCCTCGCGGGAGAAGTCGGCCACGGCGTCGGCCACGACGAACGCCTGGATGTCCCGCATCCAGGCGTCGCAGGCGCTCATCAGGACGCCTATGTGCGCGTAGACCCCCGTGACCACCAGCTGGTCGCGGCCCGACTCGGCGAGGACGTCCGCCAGCCGGGTGCGCACGAAGGCGCTGTACTTCCACTTGGTCAGGACGATGTCGCCGTCCTCGGGGGCGACCACCGCCGGAACGGCCAGAGCCTCGGGCGTGTCCGCCGCTCCGGGGCCCCAGAAGTCGAGCTGGAGCCCGCGTTCCTCGGGTGTCTGACCGCCCTTCTGCGTCGAGTAGACCACCGGGACACCGGCCCGGCGGCACCGCTCGACGGCGCGGGCGGTGTTGTCGAGCATCCCGGTCAGCGGCTGCTCACCGGCCGGGTAGGCGCTGAGGAAGTGGTTCTGGAGGTCGTGGACGAGCAGTACGGCGCGAGCCGGGTCCACGGCCCAGTCGACGCGGTTCACGGGCAGTTCGGCCGGGGCCGGCAGGGCGTAGGGAGCGATGGCGGGAAGTGCCATGGGAGGGAGGGCCTTTCGGTGCCGCGCGGGACGGGGATCAGTGCTGGGGCGTCGCGGATCGGCCGGAGGTCGCGTCGGTGCGCAGCCCCTTCTTGCTGACCTTGCCGATCCCCGTCTGCGGGAAGGCGTCCACGAACTCGACGAGGTCGGGGACCTTGTAGGCGGCGACACCGCGCTCGCGGACCAGCCGCTTGACGGCGGGCGGCTTCAGCGGTTCGGCGCCGTCCCGCAGGATGACGTAGGCGAGGGAGCGTTCGCCCAGGTACGGATCGGCGACGCCCACCACGGACACGTCGTGCACGGACGGGTGGGAGAGGATGATGTTCTCGATCTCCTCGGGCGCGATCTTCTCGCCGCCCCGGTTGATCTGGTCCTTGGCCCGGCCCTCCACGACGAGGTGCCCGGTGGGGGTACGGCGCACGATGTCGCCGGTGCGGTAGAAGCCGTCCGCGGTGAACGAGCGGGCGTTGTGCTCGGGGGCCCGCCAGTAGCCGCGGATGGTGTACGGGCCACGGGTCAGCAGATGCCCGAAGTCGCCGTCGGGGACGTCGTCGTCCTCGTCGTCCACGACGCGGATCTCGTCGTCCGGTGAGATGGGGCGGCCCTGTGTGGTGACGACGGTCTCCTCGTCGTCGTCCAGACGGGTGTAGTTGACGAGCCCCTCGGCCATGCCGAAGACCTGCATCAGCCGGCAGCCGAGGGCAGGTTCCAGCCTGCGGGCCGCGGCCTCGCTGTACTTGGCACCGCCGACGAGGACCAGGCCGAGGCTGGAGAGGTCGGCCGTGGTCCCGGCGGCGGCCTCGGTCCAGAGCAGGGCGAGCGGCGGCACCATGCCCGTCATGGTGACGCGCTCGGCCTCCACGAGGGGGAAGGCGGTCGCCGGATCGGGGCGGGGGCAGAGCACCACCGTGCCACCGGCGTACAGGGTGCCCAGCCAGCCGGGCGAGCTCATCGGGAAGTTGTGCCCGGCCGGCAGGGTGACCAGGAACCGGGTGTCCTCGTCCACTCCGCAGATCTCGTCGGAGCCGCGCAGCGAGTAGATGTAGTCGTCGTGCGTCCGGGGGATGAGCTTGGGCACGCCCGTGGTGCCGCCAGACAGCTGGAGGAAGGCGAGGTCGTCCGGGGCCGGGCCCTCGGGCAGGTGGTCCGGCTCGCACGGCACGTCGGACAGCGCGGTGTGCTCGCCCGGGTCCCCGGCGACGAACACGTGCCGCAGCGTGGGCGTGGCCGCCTTGACCTTCGAGGCGAGGGCGCGGTGGTCGAACCCGGCGTGCCGGTCGGGTATCACGTAGGCGACGGCCTCGGTGAAGGAGCAGAAGTACGCGATCTCCGTCTCCCGGTGCGCGGGCAGCGCGTAGACCGGCAGGGCGCCGATACGGAAGAGGGCGAAGACCACCTCGACGAACTCACCGACGTTGGGCAGGTGCACGACGACCCGGTCGCCCTTGGCGATGCCGCGCGCGGCGAACCCGGCGGCCAGCCGGGCCGAGCGCTCCGCCAGCTCCTGGTAGGTCCACACCCGGCGCGCGGGCGCCGGGTCCACGACCGCGGTCCGGTCCGGGTGGGCGGCGGCGCGCTCGGCGAGCACGGAGCCGAAGGTCTCCCCGCGCCAGTGGCCGGCCGCGCGGTAGCGCTCGGCGAACTCGGCGGGCCAGGTGGGCGCGTCGGCCCCGGGGTCGATGGTCACAGTGTCGCTCCCACAGCGTTCAGGAAGGTACGGAACTTGGCGCCGGTCTCCGCCGTCTCGGCGGCGGGCGAGGACTGGGCCACCACGCCGGCCCCGGCGAACAGCCTCAGGGTCCTGCCCTCGGCCTCGGCACAGCGGATCGTCACGACCCACTCGCCGTCACCGTCGGCGTCCTGCCAGCCGAGCATGCCGGTGTAGGCGCCCCGGTCGAAGGGCTCCGACTCGGCGATCACCGCGCGGGCGGTGTCCGTCGGGGTGCCGCAGACCGCGGGTGTCGGGTGCAGCGCGGACGCCAGGTCCAGCGCGGAGGTGGCCCCGGGGTCGGTGAGCGTTCCGGTGAGGGTGGTCGAGAGGTGCCACATCGCCGCGGTGCGTACCAGCGTGGGGCGTTCGGGCGCGTCCAGCCCCGCGCAGAACGGTGCGAGCGCCTCCCGTACGGCGTCGACGACGACCGCGTGCTCGTGCAGGTCCTTGGCGGATTCGAGCAGCGCCGCCGCCCGCCGTACGTCCTCGGCCAGATCGGCGCTGCGGGGCGCGGATCCGGCCAGCGGGTTGGCGACGAGCCCTCCGCCCCGGCGGGCGACGAGGAGTTCGGGGCTGGCGCCGACGAGGGTGCGGCCCGGCCCGCTGGGCAGGGCGAACGTGTAGCCCTCGGGATCGCGGCGGGCCAGCCGGTTCAGCATCCCCGGGAGGTCCAGCGGGCGCGGCGAGGTCAGCTCCAGGGTGCGGGCGAGCACGACCTTGTCGAACTCCCCGGCCCGCATGCGCCGTATCGCCGCCGCCACCGTCTCCCCGTACCGCCCGGGGTCCGGTACCTCGCGCAGGTGCCAGTCGGCGGTGTGCCCGCCCTCCGGGGCGCGCAGTGCGATCAGCGGGTCCTCGCGCAGGGCGGGCGCCCGGCGCACGGTCCGGGGGACCGCCAGCGCGAGGGCGCCGTCCGGTGCGAAGGGCAGCGCGCCGATGACGAGCGGCGCGGGGTCGCCCGCCCGCCGCCGCGCGTCGAGCACCTCGCGCACGCGCACGGCCACCGGGCGGGAGTCGCGCGGTACCTCGGCCGCGGTGCCGCTGCCGAGCAGGGTGTGCCGGGGCGTGGCGAGAAACCGGTCCGTGCCGGGCCGGTAGGCGTCCAGCAGGGCGGTGGCCGTGCCGGGGGAGGCGTGCGGAGGATGATCGGTGGGGACACTCGGAGAGGCGGACATGGTGGTCTCCCGTGGTGGGCTCGGGCGGCGGCCGGACGGCTGCGGCTGGACGGCGGCGGTACGGAACGGGCGCGTCAGGCGCGCAGGGTGGCGCCGCCGTCCACGTACAGGTCGTGCATGGTGATGTGCCGGGCGCGGTCGGACACCAGGAAGGCGACGGCGTCCGCTATGTCGGAGGGGTCCGCGATGCGGCCGAGCGGTATGCCCGTCCGGAAGCCCGCGAGGTCCCCTTCCAGGACGCCGCGGGCCCCCGCCTCCTCGTCGCCGCCGCCCGCGGACCACATGGCGCGCTGCATGTCGGTGAGGGTCGAACCCGGCGAGACGGTGTTGCACCGCACTCCCCGGGACGCCACCTCCAGGCCCAGGCACTTGGTGAACATGACGGCTGCGGCCTTGGACGCGGCGTACGCCGCCATCCCGGACCGGGGGATGCCCGCGGCGTTGGAGGCGACGGTGACGATGCTGCCGCGGCCCCGCTCGGCCATCCGCCGCGACACGGCCCGCGAGACGTGGAACACCCCGTCGGTGTTGACGGCGAAGGTGGCCGCCCAGTCCTCGTCGGTCAGCTCCGCGACGCGCGAACTCCGCAGTATTCCGGCCACGTTGACCGCGATGTCGAGCGGGCCCAGGGAGTCCTCGGCCTCCGCGACGAGCGCCTCGACCGCCTTGGCGTCCGTCACGTCGAGGGTACGGGCGGTGACCCGGCCGTCGTACGTCCCGGCGGGGGAGGCGGTGACGCCCTCGACGGCCAGATCGGTGGCGAGGACGCGGGCGCCCTGCCCGGCCAGCGCGTGGACCACGGCTTCGCCGATGCCCCGGCCCGCGCCCGTCACGAGGGCCAGCCGCCCGGTGAGTTCCTGTCCGCCGCTCACTTGACCACGGCCTTCCGGAGGTCGTCGGGCGCCGGGACGGCTGCCCGCGCACGGCCCGGGTCCGTCCACGCGGAGCCGCCGATCGCGGTCGCGTGCCCTTCCTCCAGCGCGGTGCCGGTCGCGTTTCCGGTCCGGGGAGTGCCCGTCGCGTCCCCGGTCCGGGCGGTGCCCGCCTCGCCCGAGCGGGCGGCGGCCGCCGGCTCCGGGGACCCGCACACGCTCGGCGCGTGGGCGCGGAACGTGAACGGGGACGCCGCGGACAGGGGACGCGTACGGCGGCGGGAGGGAGGGAACGAGCTGGGCACCATGGCCTGGAATCTCCGTCTGTGTGCGTGTCGGTCTCTGTTCCGGTGAGCTCTCCCGATGCATGTCTGAAGAGGGCTTCGCACATGACGCCGTTTCAGGGCGTGGCGAAGCCCTGGCACCCACCGGAACCGGGCGGTTGGGTTTAGGTTAGGCTACCCTTATGTAGATCGCGCAAGGGGGGCGGACAGGAACAGCCGAAACCCGCCAGGGTGAAAGTCCGCCGGTGGAAAGGGAGATCGGCCCACGGGCCGCCAGGTCCTCCTTCTCGGTCCCCTGCCGCGCTCCCCCCTTCCGGTGCCGGTTCCGGCTCCCTCGGCGCCCGCGCGGGGAGGTGGCCCGCCGCGACGAGGCCGTACCGACGGGCGGGGCGGGAGGGGCGCGCCGAAGGCGTACGCCCGTGACGGTGGATCGGGTCGCGGCGCCCATGCGGGCGGCCGGACCGCCGGTGGGATGTCGCCCGAGGTCCATTGGCCGAAACCGGACTGCTCGGTGTCGGTGTTCGCCGCCCGGATCACCGCCTTCGGCGCGGTTCCGGAGCGGTGCGGGGGGCCATGCCGGCGTGTGGGGCGCGTGGGTGTCAGCGCCCCCGTGAGTCCCAGTTCGCGAGCACGGCGTCGGCGGCGGCGTGCAGATGCTCGGCTGATGTGCCGTCACACACCTGTGTCGAAATGCCGAGCAGGAAGCCGTGGATCATCGACGTGACGCCGTCCACGTCGGTGTCCTCGGTGAGTTCTCCCGAGCCGATGCCGCGTACGACGCACGCCCTGATGCGTGCTCGGTCCGCCGCGCGGCGCGCCGCTACGACCTTTCGTGCTCCGGCCTCGGCCGTTCCCCGCGCCCGCACCGTCCCCGAGAGGGCGACCAGGCATCCACGGGGGTGGGACGTGTCGGTCTGCATGGTGATCGACCCGTGGAGGAGCCGGGCGACGGCTTCACGGGGGCTTTCCGCCTCGTCGGCCACGACATCGGTGACGCTGCCCGGTCCGGCGATGTAGTGCTCCACGGCCTTCTCGAACAGTCCCTCCTTCGAGCCGAAGGCGCCGTACAGGCTCGCGGACGACAGCCCTGTGGCCTCGCGGAGCTGAGCCAGCGATGTCGCTTCGTAGCCCTGTTCCCAGAACAGCAGCATCGCGGCCTCCAGGGCGGCCTCCATGTCGAAGACGCGGGGACGGCCTGCGGGGGACACGGCGCACCTCCTTCGTTACGGATCCTTCATTACAGACTGACTGATCCAGTTTGACGCCCGTCGGTGCGGGAGTCAATATCGGATCGTTCAATCCGTAATTAATGGAGGAGTCGAACCCATGACCACCGCGTGCCCCGAGCCGACCCGAGAGCGAACGCACGAGGCGTTCCCCGTGCCGGCGTTGGTGGTGATGGCGTGTACCGGATTCATCGTGATCATGACCGAAACGCTTCCGGCGGGGCTGCTCCCGCAACTCGCCGCCGGACTCGACGTCTCCGAAGGCGGCGCCGGCCAGCTCGTGAGCGCCTACGCGATCGGAACGGTCCTCGCGGCGATACCCGCGATCACACTGACGCGAGGGGCACGACGGAAGCCGCTCCTCCTCGCGGGTCTGCTCGGGTTCCTCGTCGCGAACGCCGTTATTGCCGTATCGCCGTCGTTCACCCTCGCCCTTGTCGCCCGGTTCGTCGGGGGAGCCTTCTCCGGTCTGCTGTGGGGCATGCTCGCCGGATACGCCCGGCGCGTCGTCGCACCTGAGCACGCCGGGCGCGCCCTGGCCGTCGCCATGACCGGAACCCCGCTCGCCCTCGGCGTCGGAACGCCTCTTGGCGCCTGGCTGGGCTCGACGGTCGGCTGGCGCTGGTCCTTCGCCGCGATGTCACTGCTCAGCGTCGTCGTCATCGTCTTCGCCGAGTTCCTCGTGCCCGACGCGCCAGGGCAGACCGCGCGGACACGCGCTCCGCTCCGCCGGGTGCTGGCCATCCCCGGCGTGGCGACCGTTCTCGCCGTCGTGTTCGTCTGGATGCTCGCGCACAACCTGCTCTACACCTACATCGCTTCCTACCTGCGGCAGATGCGTCTCGGGCTCCGGCCCGACATCGCACTTCTCGTCTTCGGCGTCGCCGCGCTCGGAGGGATCTGGATCACCGGTGTGTTCGTCGACCGCGCACTTCGCAGGCTCACGCTGGCGAGCGTCGCCCTGTTCATCGTCGCCGGGGCGTTCCTCGCCGCCGCGCAGCAGTCCACCGTGCTCGCGCTGCTCGCGATCGTCCTGTGGGGCCTCGCGTTCGGTGGGTCGGCGACGCAGTTGCAGACGGCCATGGGGGAGGCCGCCGGTGAGAACGCCGACGCGGCGAACGCGATGCTGACGACATCCTTCAATGTGGCGATCTTCGCGGGGGGTGCTGCGGGGGCCGTGGTCGTCGACGGCGTGGGCGCACCGGCTCTTCCGGCCGGGATGGTCGCTCTCGCACTCGTGGCGCTCGTCACGGTCGGCTTCGGCCGACGCGCGGCATTCCCCGCAGGGCGTTGACCGGGAACTGACCGGACCGCGGACAGGCCCTGGGCGGCCGGGGCTCAGGCGGCCAGGGTGTCCAGGAAGGCCGCCAGCTTGTTCCTGGTCCGCTCCGCCTGCTGCTCCACGGTCAGCGACTCCTCAAGGCGCCGGCCGGACGCCGGGAGCTTCTTGCCCCGTACGTAGAGGGAGCAGTCGAGGTCGGTGCACAGGTAGATGCCCACCGAGTTGCCGTCCCGGCCCGCCTGCCCCCGCTTGCGGGCGGTCATCAGTGAGACCCCGTTGCCCGGGTGGGTGGTCAGACAGACCGAACACATGCTGCGGTGCAGGAAGCCCCGCTGCTGCGACGGGAAGCGGAGGGTGACCCCCACCAGCTCACCGCGCAGCTCCGTGACGATGTAGCTGCGGTCCGGGGCCGAGAGGTCGCGCCAGCCCAGGAAGTCCAGGTGGTCCCAGGGCCGCTCCTCCAGGTCGCGGGGGAGGGGCAGGCGCTTCGCCTCGCCCTTGGAACAGTTGACGAACGACGTGCGGATGTCCTGCTCGCTGAGGGCTTTCATACCCCGAGGCTAAAACTGCCTACAGCCTATAGGCAAATGTTTAATGCCTATAGGTCGATCGTGATGTGCCGATGTGCCGATGTGTCGGTGTGCCATGGGCAGGTGTCACGGGGCCGCGATGGGCAAGTGGTGCGCCGGCGGGTGGGTGATCCCGAGGTCCGGCCGCCAGGCGGCCAGGATCTGGGCGGAGGGGTGGAAGAGGGCGCCGGGCAGCGCCTCTACGTCGCTCCACCGCCAGGTGCTCACGAGGTGCGGCTCGGTCACCTCGGCGACCGCCGACTCCACCGTGACCAGAGCCCCCATGCTGATGCGGTTGATGCCGCCGACGACGTCGTGCACCATCGCGAAGACGCTCACCGCGCTCTCCGGGACGTCCACCCCGGTCTCCTCGCGCAGCTCACGGGCGGCGGCCGCCGCGACCGACTCGTGCGTCGGGTCGATCTTGCCGCCGGGGAGCTCCCAGGTGCCGTCGCGGTGCCTGCCGAGCAGGATCCGGCCTCGCCCGTCCCGGACGATCACCCCCACCCCGAAGGCGGCCTGGGCGAGCGGCGGGCGGGTGTTGCGGGTGGAGGCGTCCTGGGCGTCGGTGGTCATCTGCGGCTCTGCTCCCGACTGGTCGTGAGGTGGTGTACGAAGCAGGGCCATCCTCACACGACCAGCCGGAGCGCCGTCTCCGATACCCCCAGCCGTACGCTCTGGCCCCAGGTCAGCTCCAGGGCGTCGGACTCCATCCCGTCACCGAAGACGACCATGCGGTCCGATTCGACGGTGAGTTCCAGGGTTTCGCGCCGCCCGAGCGCGCCCGCCGTCAGCGAGGTGCCGGTCGCGGGGGACGGCCACGCCTCCCGTACGAACCAGAGCAGCCGGGGGTCCGACGGGGCGGGCAGGCGCAGGGTGCTGCCGCGTTCCAGCCAGAGGGAGCGCAGCCAGCCGGTGGCGCCGGTGCCGGTCCCGACCAGGACACCCGAGGAGGCCTGCGGCTCTCCGGCCGAGGGCGCTCCGGGGGTGCCGATGCGGTAGCGGGCGGTCCCGTGGCCGGGCGGGGCGAGGCAGATCTCGTTGAGGGCGAGCAGCCGTTGGGTGTCGTCGGCGACGGCCTCCACCATGGTCAGCGACTCCGTCCGGCCGTCCGGGGCGGTGGCCGCCCGGCAGAGCGCGGCGGTGTCGCGGGCCCGGTGGCGTACGAGGACGCCGGGGTTGCGGCCGGGGTCGGTGTCGATGCCCACCACCGGCTGCCCGGTCAGGTACTTGGCGGCGTTGGCGACCAGTCCGTCCTGGCCGGCCACCACGACCACGTCCTCCGGGCCGAAGAGGAAGCGGTCCAGGTCCGTCCGCTCGACCTGGGACCGCCGCCAGCGCAGCGGCACCGCGGCGGCCACGTCGGTCAGGGCCCGCCGGTGGCGGTGGTGCCGTTCGGCCACCTCCGCGAGGGACCGGCCGCGGCTGGAGAGGAAGAACTCCGCCTGCCCGTGCGTCCCGTGCCGGGCCAGCAACTCCTCGTACTCCGTGGTCCGGTGCACCAGGACGGCACGCGGGGCCAGGCTCACGCCCCCGCCTCGGGCCGCGGCCCGCCGAGCTTGGCGAGCAGCCCCGTCAGGACGTCGGGCGAGAGGGTGAGGCTGTCGATGCGGGGCAGGTTGTCCGCCAGCCGGGTCGCCGCCAGGGCGTGCAGTGTGCGCGGGTCCACCTCGGCGTGCACCCGCAGCCAGGCCGCCTGTGCCTCGGCGCGGGCCGCCCCGGTCTCGCGGGCCGCCTCCGCCTCCGCGCTCGCCAGGCGTACCGTGCGCGCGGCCTCCGCCTCGGTCCGCACCCCGTCGGCGGCGGACTTCTCCTCGGCCTCGCGGCGGGCGTTGGTGCCGCGCTGGTCCACCAACCGCTCCTCGCGGCGGGCCAGTTCGATCTGGCTGGCGAGTTCGTTCTCCGCGATCGCGCGCTCCCGTTCGACCGCGACGGCCCGGCGCTCGTAGGTGGCGCGGTCCGCCTCCTGCTGGATCTGCTCCCGGGCCGGGGTGCGCAGGGCGCGCTCCACCTCCGCCTCGGGGCGGATCGCGACGACGCGGACGGCCACCACGTCGAGGCCGGTGGCGGGCAGCCGCGGTTCGGCGGCCAGCCCGGTGGCGACGCTCTCCCGCACCGCGGCGACCCCGTCCGTCAGGGCGGCGGCGAGCGGGGTGCGGGCCAGCACGTCCAGCGTGTGCTGCTGCGCCGTCTCGGTGAGGAGTGTGGCGATCTGCTCCAGCGGGGCGCCCCGCCAGACCCCGGTGTCCGGGTCGATCGAGAAGTCGATCCGAGCGGCCGCCTCGGCCGGGTCGCTGATCCGGTAGGTGACGGTGGCCTGCACGGTGACGTCCTGGAAATCGGCCGTCCGCGCGTGGAAGGCCATGGCCAGCTCGCGGTCGTTCACCGGGACCTCGGACAGGGCGGCGGACAGTGACCGGTACCAGAAGCTGAGCCCGGGGCCGTCGTGGGTGAGCCTGCCGCGCTTGTGGTGGCGGATGTGGGCGGTGGGCGCGGAGCGCAGATGCCGCCGTCCGAAGCGACGGGTGATGTCGGCCATGTCGGGACCCCCTCTTTTTCGTCTCCATGACGATAATGACTGGGGCGCCATAGCGTCAAGTAGACGAAAAGGGGAGGGAGGGGAGGGTGAAGAACGACCGGCCGCCGGTTTCCTCGGAAACCGGCGGCCGGTCGTCGGTGCGCCGGCCCCGTCCCCACGGTCCGGCGCGGCGGGCCGTCGTCGTCCACTGCGGCGACGGCCCACGTTCATCGGGTCCCGGGCGGGGGTGCCGGGAGGCCGAGTGCGGGCAGGACGGCGCACTCGATGAAGCGGACGAGGAAACCGTCGCCCGCGTAGCGGTCCGCCAGCAGCGGCTTGGCCCGCATGATGCCGAGCAGCTGCGCCGCGACGTACGGGACGGCGGGGTTGTCCGCCGCGACCTCGCCGCGGTCGACCGCCCGCCGGACCATGGTGTCGATCGCCGCGACCGACGGCGCGATCAGCGTCTCGCGCATCGCGCGCAGCAGTTCGGGGCTCTGGAGCGCGGCATGGGTGAGCGCGTGCATGAGGGCGGTGTCGAGATCGGCGCCGTCGAACGTGGCCGCGACCGCGGACAGGTCCCCGCGCAGGCTGCCGGTGTCGATGGTGGCGAGCGACGTCCTGCTCGTGCCGTGCAGGGCGGCCACCACCAGCTCCGGCTTCGAGCCCCACTGCCGGTACAGGGTCGACTTGCCGCACCGGGTGCGGGCGGCGACACCCTCCATCGTCAGGGCCGCGTAGCCGCTCTCGCGGAGCAGGTCCAGCACGGCCGCGTACAGCTCCTGTGCCCGTTCCGGCGTGATCTTCGACCGGCGGGACGCGGGGGCGGAATCCTGAGCGGGACCGGGCGACGACATCTGCCTGCCTCTCTGGTGGTCTGGCGTGAAGACCTTCGATACGCCAGTGTACCGATACGCGCGTGTACCGATACGCAAACGTATCGGTACACTGGCGTATCGATGTGGCGCGAACCGGCCGTGCCCGCGTCATCAGAGCTTTCCCACCAGGGTCACAGCGTTCAGATCACAGCGTTCAGGTCACAGCGTTTCGTCAGCGAAGGGGCACGGGGTGATACACGCCCGCAGCGGGCCCGTGGACCCGGAGCCGGACATCTCTGTCCGGCCGCCCCTCGTCCGCGAGCTCTTCCTGGTCGCGGGACTCTTCCTCGTGTACAAACTCGGCCGGCTGGCCGCGAACGGACACGTCGAGGAGGCGTTCCGCAACGCCGGGCACGTCTGGGACCTCGAACGCGTCCTCCACCTCCCTGACGAGGGAGCCGTCCAAGGTCTCCTGCTGCACGGCCACACGCTGGTCCAGGCGGCCAACACCTACTACGCGACCGTGCACTTCCCGGCCACGCTGGTGTTCCTGGTCTGGCTGTACCTGCGCCGCCCGCGCCACTACGTCTGGTCGCGCCGCGTCCTCGCCGTACTCACCGGCGCCGCGCTCGCCCTGCACCTGCTCTTCCCGCTGGCACCGCCGAGGATGCTGCCGGCCGCGGACCTCGTCGACACCGGCAGGGTCTACGGGCCCTCGGTGTACGGGGACACGCCCGCCGACGACTCCCTGGCCAACCAGTTCGCCGCCATGCCCTCCCTGCACTTCGGCTGGGCGCTCGCGGTCGCCGTCGGTCTCGTCGTCGCGACCCGGTCCCGGTGGCGCCTGCTGTGGCTGCTGCACCCGCTGGTCACCCTGCTCGTCATCGTGGGGACGGCCAACCACTACTGGCTCGACGCGATCGTGGTCACGGTCCTGCTCTCCGTCGCCTACGCCGCGCTCCGGCCTCCGGCCCGCACCCACCGGCCGCGGCGGGCCCCCGCAGGGCAGGCCGCCCCGCCCGCCACGATCCCCGCGCCCGGGGCGTACGCCTCCGGAACCGGCACACAGGTCTCCGGAACCGGGGCGTTCGAAGCCGGAACCGGAATGCGCGCCTCCGGAACCGGGGCCTCCGGAACCGGGGCGTCCGGAACCGGGGCGTACGGAGCCGGAACCGGGGCGTACGGAGCCGGGGAGCGCACCACCCGCGCCCGTCTTCCCGGGATACGGACACGCCGTACGCCCGAGCTCCCGGCGCGAGCCCCCCGTGCCCACGCACGCTCCGGGGTGCGCCGGTGAACGCCACGCTCATAGCCGTCGCGCTGTCCCTTGTCTCCGCCGCCGCCTACGCCTCCGCCGCGGTGGCGCAGGCCCGCCTCGCCGACCGTACCGAGGCGTCCGCCGGGATACTGCGGCTGCTGGGCCGGGGCGCGTGGTGGTCGGCGGTGGGGCTGAACGCGGCCGGGGCGCTGCTCCACGTCGCCGCGCTGAAATACGGGCCGCTCACCCTGGTCCAGCCGCTCGGCGCGCTCACCCTGGTCGCCGCTGTCCCGCTGGGCGCCCGCGCCGCCGGACGCCGGGTCAGCGGCACCGAGTGGCGCGGCACGGTCCTCACCCTGCTCGGGCTCGGCGCCCTGCTGCTGGCCGCCGGCGGCGCCGCCCCGCACGACACGCTCAGCCTCGCCGAGGCCCTGGCCGTGGGCGCGGTGACCCTGTCGCTCGTCGCCGTCCTCAGCAGGCCGGGCGCCCGGCCTGGCCTCCGTCACGCGGCGGCGTCCGGGCTCGCCTCCGGGGTGGCCTCGGCGCTCACCCAGACCCTGACCGTCGCCACGACCGACCGCTCCGGACCGCTGCTCAGCTGGCGCCTGGTCACTGTGGCGCTGCTGGTCTCGGCCTTCGCGCTGGGCGGCCTGCTGCTCTCCCAGACCGCCTACCGGGGCGGTCTCGGCGCCCCCCTCGCCGTGGTGACGCTGACCAACCCGGTCGCCGCGGCCGCCATCGGCCTGGCCCTGCTCGGCGAACACATCCAGGGCGGGGTGACCGGTCTGGCCCCGGCGCTGGCGGGCACCGCGGCCGCGGTACGCGGTGTGATCCTGCTCAGCCGCGCCCAGGACCGCAACGCCGCCGCCAACGACCCGCCACGCGCCACCGGGGACCGACCACCGTCACGTGTCGTCGTCGCGGGACCACCCGTCGCCGGGGCGCGGGCCGCCGATTCCCTTCCCCTGCACGCGGAACCGGTGCGCGGCCCCTGAGCCGCGCTCTCCCGTCCGCGCCGGCCCCGGCGCGCAGGCTCTGCCGGGCCCCGGCCAGGGGCTGACCGGGGCCCGGCACCGGGTCTCGGCCGGGAACGTTCGGGTGCGCGGCCCGGTCCCCGTACGGCCGGACCACGTATGGCCCAACACCGCCGGACCCGCTCACCCGGGTGAGCACACAGTGGGTCCGTACGGAATCGTCCGCGTTCCCCGCCGACGGGAGACAGCCATGACCACCTTCAACCGACGCGACCTCGGACTTCTCGTGCTCAGGGTCGGAACGGGGGCCGTCCTCGCCGCCCACGGCACGCAGAAGCTGGCCGGCTGGTTCGGAGGCGGCGGTATCGAGGGCACGACCGCCGCCATGGAGTCCATGGGCTTCCTCCCGCCGAAGCACAGCGCCCTGGCCGCGGGGATCGGTGAGACGGGCGGCGGTGCCCTGCTGGCGCTCGGTCTCGCCACGCCGGCGGCCGGAGCGGCGGCGGCCGGCACGATGGCCGGGGCCGTCGCGGTCCACGCCCCGGCGGGCTTCTTCGCGATGGGCGGCGGCTACGAGTACCCGGCGTTCCTCGGCTTCGCCGCGGCCGCGATCGGTCTGACGGGTCCGGGGGCCTACTCCCTGGACCACGTCACCTGCCACGTCCTCAACCGGCCCTGGGTCGTCGGCCTCGCCTTCGCGGGCAGCGCGCTGGCAGCGGCGGCCGTCGTGGGCCGGCGCTCCAAGGGCCGGGCGGACAGCGCCGGCACCGAGGAGGGCTGACGCAGGCGCGGCTCCTCTCCAGGGGCGTACCGATCGGCGTGCATTGATCGCCGCTTCAGGGGCAACCGGCCATGCATGCATACGAAAGCGTTGTCGGCGAACGGACAAGCCCACGCCAGACGGGCGGCGAACAGCCGGGCCGTGGACCTGGGAGCCCGTGCGGGCTTCGTCGCCCGGGGCGTGATCTACCTCCTGGTCGGCGTGCTGGCGCTGCGCATCGCCTTCTCCGGCGGCTCGGGCAAGCAGGCCGACCGGGGAGGCGCGATCGCGGAGGTGGCGGAGAAGCCCTTCGGAAGCGTCCTGTTGTGGGCGCTCGGCGCGGCCCTCGCCGGTATGGCGCTGTGGCGGTTGTCCGAGGCGATGTTCGGACAGGCCGGCCCCGGTGGCCGCACCCCGGGCAAGCGGGCCATGGCCGCGGGCCGCTTCGTCTTCTACGGCTTCGTCTCCTACTCCGTCCTCTCCTACGCCACCGGCAACCGGGGCAGCGGCAGCGGGTCGAGCGACCGGCGGACCGACGACGTCACGGCGAAGGCGCTGGGCTGGACGGGCGGCCAGTGGATCGTCGGCGTCGCGGGGGCCGTGGTGGTGGGCGCCGGTCTGTGGATCGCCTTCCGGGCCGTCACGCGCACGTACCACAAGCACCTGAAGATGTCCGAGATGACCAGGAGGGCCCGTCAGGCCGTCGATGTCGTCGGCGTCTTCGGCGGCGCCGTCCGCGGCACGGTCTTCGCGACGGCGGGAGGCTTCGCCATCGCCGCGGCCGTCCGGCACGAGCCGGGGAAGGCCAAGGGAATGGACGACACCCTGCGCTCCTTCACCCAGACACCCGCGGGGCCGTGGCTGCTCGCCCTGGTCGCCGTCGGACTGGCCGCCTTCGGCCTCTTCTCCTGGGCGAACGCCCGCTGGCGCATGATCTAGGCCCCCGGCCCACGGGTCCGGGCGGGCGTACGGGGCGGGCGGGCGTACGGGTCGAGCGGCCCACCCGTCCGAGCGGGCCGCACACCGAGTCGGCCCACGGCCCGGGTCGCCGGCCCCGCCGGATCAGTCCAGACCGCGCCCCGCTCTGAAACGGGCGAGCCCCTCGGACAGTTCGACCAGTGGCTCCGGATAGTCGAACGCGGCGCGTTCCCGCCCCGAGAGCCTCCACGGCTCATGGACGCCGGGAGCGCCGAGCTTCTTCAGCTCCGGCACCCAGCGGTGCACATAGGCCCCGTCCGGGTCGTACCGCTTCGCCTGTACCACCGGATTCAGCACCCGGTTCGGCCGGCTGTCGGTGCCGGTCCCCGCCACCCACTGCCAGTTGAGCTGGTTGTTGGCGACGTCCCCGTCCACCAGCAACTCCAGGAAGTGGCGGGCGCCGACCCGCCAGTCCACGTACAGCGACTTGACGAGGAAAGAGGCGGTCAGCAGGCGGCCGCGGTTGTGCATCCAGCCCTCGTGGCGCAACTGGCGCATCGCGGCGTCGACCAGGGGGTAGCCGGTGCGGCCCTCCTTCCAGGCCTCGATGTCGTCCGCCGCCGCGCGCTCCGTACGCCACCGGTCGCCGCGCGGCCGGTAGTCGGAGTGGGACGCGGCCGGGCGGGCGGCCAGGACCTGGTGGTGGAAGTCCCGCCAGCACACCTGCCGGACGAACGCCTCGGCGCCCGCGCCACCCGCCGAACGGGCGCGGTGGACCAGCTCGCTGGGGGAGAGGGTGCCGAAGTGCAGATGCGGGGAGAGCCGCGAGGTCGCGTCACCGGCCAGGTCGTCGTGCAGGTCCTCGTACCGCGCCAGACCGTGGCGGCGCCAGGCGGCCATACGCCTACGGCCCGCGTTCTCCCCGCCCTCGGCCAGCCCCTTCGACACCCCCGGCACCCGGGACCGCTCGGGGAGCGGTTCGGACGCCGTGCCGTCCGGCACCCGCACGGCACGCGGTGCGTCGAGCGGGGTACGCGGACGCTCCCGGGACCAGCTACGGAAGTACGGGGTGAACACGGCGAAGTGGTCCTTGCCCGCACCGGAGGGCACCACCGTGCCCGGAGCGACCACGGTCACCACCGCGTCGTGGACGCACAGTCGGCGGCCCTCCGCCTCCAGGGCCTTCCGCAACCGCTCCTCGCGGTGCTGCGCGTACCCGCTGACGCCCGCCGCCACATGCACCTCACCCGCCCCCGTCTCCGCGACGACCCGGCGGACCGCGTCCACGACATCACCCGAACGGATGATCAGGCGACCGCCCCGGTCACGGAGACCGGCGTCCAGATCGCGGAGGCAGTCGGCGAGAAACGCCTGCCGGTTGGGGGCGAGGAACCCGGCGCGTCCCACCCCGTCGTCCCGTACGAACAGCGGTACCACCTGGTCGGCCGACGCCAGTGCCGCGCGCAGCGGCGGGTGGTCGTGGAGCCTCAGGTCGGAGGTGAACAGCGCCACCGCCACAGTCATTCCGTTCTCCTGTCCGCCGACCGGGCCGCCGCGCGGGCGATGTTGCGTGCCATACCGCCGAAGACCATCGCGTGGAAGGGTGACACACTCCACCAGTAGGCGTGGCCCAGCAGCCCCGCCGGATGGAAGATCGCGCGCTGACGGTAGCGGCACCGGCCGTCACGGTCCGGGTCCTGCTCAACGTACATCTCCAGCCAGGCCAGTCCCGGCAGACGCATCTCGGCCCGCAGGCGCAGCAGACGGCCCGGCTCGATCTCCTCGACCCGCCAGAAGTCCAGCGAGTCGCCGACCCGCAGACGCTCCGCGTCCCGCCTGCCCCGGCGCAGCCCCACTCCGCCGACCAGCCGGTCCAGCCAGCCCCTGAACGCCCAGGCCAGGGGGAACGAGTACCAGCCGTTGTCGCCGCCGATCCCCTCGATCACCCGCCACAGGGCCTCGGGCGAGGCGTCCACCTCCCTCTCGCGCACATCCGTGTACAGGCTTCCGCCCGCCCAGTCGGGGTCGGTGGGAAGCGGATCGCTGGGGATGCCGGGCGTCGAGGCGGAGGACCAGCGGGTCGTCACCTTCGCCTCGCGTACCCGCTGCAGGGCGAGGGAGAGCGCGGTCGCGAAGGGGAACGGCTGCCCCAGGCCGTCCGGGACGTGGTCCGCGATGTCGTGCTCGCGGCACACCACCTCGTAGCGCAGGGACTCCGCGAGCGGACGGGCGATGGTGGCCGGGACCGGTGTGATCAGCCCGACCCAGTGGCTGGACAGCCCAGGCGACAGCATCGGAACCGGCAGGATCAGCCGGCGCGGAAGCCCCGCGACCCGCGCGTACTCCTGCATCATGGCCCGGTACGTCAAGATGTCGGGGCCTCCGACGTCGAACGTACGGTTCACGTCCTCGGGCATCCGCGCGCTCCCGACCAGGTAGCGGAGCACGTCCCGGACCGCGATCGGCTGGACGCGCGTGGACACCCAGCTCGGGGTGACCATGACCGGCAGCCGCTCCGTGAGGTAGCGCAGCATCTCGAAGGACGCCGAACCGGAACCGATGATGACCGCCGCGCGCAGCACGGTCGTCGGTACGCCCGAGGCGAGCAGGATGTGGCCGACCTCGGCCCGGGAACGCAGATGGGGCGACAGCTCCCGCTCGGGGACCTCGGCCGGGGTCAGCCCCCCGAGGTAGACGATGCGCCGCACTCCGGCCGCCCGCGCCCGCTCGCCGAAGACCCGGGCCGCCCTGCGGTCGGTCTCCTCGAAGCCCGTCCCGGTGCCCAGGGCGTGGACCAGGTAATAGGCGACGTCCGTGTCCCGCATCGCCGCGCCGAGCGACTCCGGGTCCGTGACGTCCCCCTGGGCGACCTCGACCTGCTTTGCCCACGGGAGGTCGCGCAGCTTCTTGGGGGTGCGTGCCAGGCAGCGGACCTGGTGGCCGGCCTCAAGGAGTTCCGGCACGAGCCGGCCCCCGATGTACCCCGTGGCGCCGGTCACCAGGCATCGCAGCCCGCTTCGGTCGTCGCCGGTCTCCATGGCCGCTCCGTTCTGATCGATCCACCTGCGTCCACGGTGTCGTGCCTGCGCCCGTTCCGCTTGTCGGGAACCGCCCGGAGGGGCGCCTGAGGAGCGCGTGCGATGCGCCTGAGGCGGCGCTCCCAGCGGGCCCTACCGGCGTCTGGCGCGACGGGCGCTTTCTGAGTGCGGACGGGTCCGGAGGCCCCGCAGGCGCGCAGCGCGGGGGCGGGTGGCGTGGGCCGGGCCGCGACGGCACCGATGCCGTCGCAGGGAAGGGAGTAAGGGAGTAGAGGCGCGAGGCGGAGCCGGCTGGCGGGCGAGGATGCCAGGCGGGCGCCGAGGACGCGGGGACGGCGGGTGGGCGGGCGGCGAGGCGCCGGGATGGCGAGGCAGCGCGATGGCCCGCCCGCGGGACAGCGGGACAAGAGGCGGCGGGGCGTGCCGGAGCGGCGGAGAGCGGCGGGCGGAGCCGGTGCGGCGGTTGCGGCGGAGAGGGAGGCGCGCGGTCGGCTCAGTGCGGCGTGCCGGGCCGCTCGGTGGCGGTGCCACGGATGACGCGGTGGCCGTCCGCATCCGTACCGAGGTCCGTGGGAACGTCCGTGTGCGGGCTCGTGGCGGAGCCGGCGCGCGGCCCCGTGGAGGAGCCGGCGGCCTGTGAGGGGGCGGCGGAGCCTCCGTCCCCCTTCAGGGCGCGCGCCTCGCTCTTCAGGATGCGGGCCGACTTGCCCATGGAACGGGCGAGTTCGGGGAGCTTCTTGGCGCCGAAGATCAAGACGACGATGATGAGGAGGATCGCGATCTCGCTGATGCCGAACATGACTACTGTTGCTCCCCTGATCGGCCGGTCCGTGCCGGACGGCCCGCTTCCCCGGTCGTGTCCCCGGTCGTGACGAATCTACAGCACTGTAGAGCCGTGCGGCAGGGTGCCTCGTGCCTGCCGCACGTGAGGACGGCCGGCCCGGTGGTGCCGCCCGGCCGGGGGCCTCAGTCCTCCTCGCCGCCGTCTTCGCCGCCCTCGTCGTCCTCGAAGAAGTCGCCCACCTCGTCCACCACTTCGGCGGCCACCAGTCCGCCCGCCACCCCGACGGCGAGTCCGGCGGCTCCTGCGGCGACGGCCGTCCCCATTCCGGGACCGGAGCGGTGCCCGTGCGCCTCGCCGTACTCGTCCCCGTGATCGTGCCCGTAGCCGTGTCCGTACGCGGACGGGGCGTCGTGCGCGGAGCGGGCCGCGACCAGCGAGCGGATCCAGGAGTCGATCTCGGTGTCCCAGTCGCGCCCCTGGTAGTCGTGGTGGCCGACGGCGAAGCGGCCGAGGACGTCGCTGCCCTCGGTGTAGAACCCGCCGCGCTTGTCCGCCTCCAGGACGATCTCCAGGCCGCCGGGATCCGCCAGGAACGTCAGCTCGATCTCGTTGACCTCGTGGGCGTACTGGGGTGCGGGAGACAGCTCGATCTCCTGGTAGAAGGGCAACTGCTGCCCGGTACCGCGGATGTGTCCGAGCTCCAGATCCGCCGACCTGAACCCGAAGCCGAGCCGTCCGAGCGTTTCGAGGAGGGCTTCCTGGGCGGGGAGCGGCGCGACGGAGAGCCGGTCGAGGTCGCCCTTGTCCCGGGCGCCCGCCACGGCCAGTTCCGTGCGTACGCCGAGGACGATGCCGAGATCCTGGCCGTACAGCTCCGTGACGGGGGTCTCCCACGGCAGGGGCACATCGAACGGAACGCTGTGCTCGGCGCCCTCCGCGAGGACGAAACCACCCGATACGGTGAAGCGGCCGAAGCTGACCATCCTTTCGGACTCGCCCTCCTCGTGCTCGGCCTCGACCCGCGCGACGAGTTCGAGCGTGATGCCCTCGACCGTGAAGTCGGCGCTGCCGCCCTTCAGATGGACCTGTCCGCTCAGCGAGCCTCCGGGAACGGCGGCGCCGCCGGCGAGCACCGTGTCCACGGTCGGGGCGCCCACGCCGAGGGAACCGAGCAGCTTCTTGAACACCATCGTGGCGTTCACTCCTTCTTCCGTACGCGGGAACACGGTGTGACGCGTTCGATCGCGCTTCTACGCAACTGTAGAAGCATAGAGGCGAGAGGGGATCGGGGCAGCTCTACTATGGGGCCGTGGACAGTACGGACGGCGCCCGAGGCGGACCGCGCGGCGGCGGGCCCGCCGCTCTTGAGCTCCAGGCACTCGCCGTGCAACTCCGCCGTATGAACGGAGAGGTCAGCCGCCTGGCGCACGCCTTCGCGCATGCCGAGGGCCTCCATGCCACGGACGTGCAGGCTCTCGCGGCGATACTCGACGCGGAGGACCCGCTCACCCCGGGGCGCCTGCGCGACCACCTCGGTCTGACCTCCGGTGCGGTCACCGCCTGTCTGGACCGCCTCGAACGCTCCGGGCACATCCGGCGTTCGCGTGACAGCGCGGACCGGCGTGTCGTGCACCTGCACTACGAGCCCGCCGCGAAGTCGGCGGCCCGTACCTTCTTCATGCCCCTGGCCGAGGCCGCCGCCAGGGCTCAGGCCCTCTCGGAGCCCGGAGAAGTGGCCGCCGCGCTGCGGTTCCTCGCCCGTATGAACGGAGAACTCGCGGGTACGGAGTCCCCCCGGCGCTGACCCTCTGTCACCCCAGGTGTGGCCGGGTACGGCACGCGCGGGGCCGCGAGCATATATTTCAATGATTAAGATACTCAATGCTTGAGTGATCTCGTTCGTCCCGGGAGTGCCATGTCCACCGCATCGAGGCCGGTCCGCTGGCTGATCCCCGCTTTGCTCCTTGTCGCCTGGCTCGCCGTGGGCGGAGCGTTCGGTCCGTACGCGGGGAAGCTCGGCGAGGTGGCCACCAACGACCAGGCGTCCTTCCTGCCGCAGAGCGCGGAGTCCACCCAGGTGATCGACGCCCAGAAGGCGTTCAGCCGGCAGGAGACGGTGCCCGCGATCGTGGTCTGGACGTCCGAGAAGGACGGCGGGCGGCTTGACCCCGGGCAGCGGGAGGCCGCCACGGCGGCACTCGCCGGGCTCAAGGGCGAGCCAGGTGTCACGGGCGAGGTGTCCCCCGCACTGCCGTCGAAGGACGGCCAGGCGTTGGAGGGTGTCGTCCAACTGCGGTCCGACCTGGGCGACGGGCTTCCCGACGCCCTCGCCGCCGTCCAGGAGGCCGCGGACCGGGTGCCCGGCACGCAGGCGCAACTGGCGGGCCCTGCGGCCAGCCAGGCGGACCTTTCCGACGCCTTCGCCGGAATCGACGGGCTGCTGCTCGGCGTCGCCCTGGCGGCCGTGCTGGTCATCCTGCTGCTGGTGTACCGCAGTGTTCTGCTGCCGCTGATCATCATCATCGGGGCGGTCTTCGCGCTCGCCGTCGCCTGCGCGGTGGTGTACGTCCTCGCGGATCACGACGTCGTCCGTGTGGACGGCCAGGTCCAGGGCATCCTGTCGATCCTCGTCATCGGCGCCGCCACCGACTACGCGCTCCTGCTCACCGCACGCTTCCGCGAGGAACTGGGCCGGCACGCCGACCGGTTCACCGCGATGCGCGCGGCCCTGCGCGAATCCGCGGGACCGATCACGGCCAGCGCCGCCACCGTGGCGCTGGGCCTGCTCGCCCTCCTGATCAGCGACCTGACCAACAACCGGGCGCTCGGTCCGGTGGGCGCCATCGGCATCGTCTGTTCCGTCCTGAGCGCCCTCACCTTCCTGCCCGCCGTCCTGGTCCTGCTCGGCAGGACCGCGTACTGGCCGGCCAAGCCGAAGGAGGGCGACGCCGCCTCCGGATCCACGGGGATCTGGTCGAAGGTCGCCGCCCTGGTCGACCGCTCTCCCCGCAAGGTCTGGGCCGTCACCCTGATCGGCCTTCTCGCCTGCGCCGCCTTCATGCCCACGCTGAACTCCCAGGGCGTCCCCCTGAAGGAGATCTTCGTCAACGACGCGCCGTCCGTCGCCGCCCAGCAAACCCTGAGCAAGCACTTCCCCGGCGGGTCCGGCAACCCCGCCGTCGTCATCGCGAACGCCGACCGTGCCGATCAGGTGGCCGGTGCCGCGAAGGGGGTCAGCGGCGTGGCGAGCGTGTCCGTGGTGACGGAGTCCGGACGGCCCGGCCAGGGCACACCGCTCGTGGTGGACGGCCGCGTACGCGTCGACGCCACACTGAAGGCCGCGTCCGACAGCGACGCCGCCAAGGACACCGTCGCCCGGCTGCGCGACGCGGTCCACGCGGTGTCCGGCGCGGACGCACTGGTCGGCGGCTACACCGCGCAGCAGTACGACACCCAGAAGACCGCCGAGCACGACCGCGGCATCATCGTGCCGGTGGTGCTCGTGATCATCCTGGTCATCCTGATCGGGCTGCTCCGCTCCCTGTTGATGCCCCTGCTCCTCGTCGCGACCGTGGCGCTCAACTTCCTGGCCACCCTCGGCATCGCGTCGCTGGTCTTCCAGCACGTCTTCGGCTTCACCGGCACCGACTCGTCCGTGCCGCTGTACGGATTCGTCTTCCTGGTCGCCCTCGGCGTCGACTACAACATCTTCCTGATGTCCCGGGTCCGGGAGGAGTCCCTGATCCACGGCCCCAGGGAAGGCGTACTGCGCGGGCTGACCACCACGGGCGGGGTCATCACCTCGGCGGGTGTCGTCCTGGCGGCCACCTTCGCGGCCCTGAGCGTCATCCCGCTGGCGTTCCTGGTCCAGATCGCGTTCATCGTCGCCTTCGGAGTCCTGCTGGACACCCTCGTCGTGCGCTCGCTGCTGGTGCCCGCGCTCGTCCGGGACATCGGACGCCTGGCCTGGTGGCCTGGGGCGCTGAGCCGCCGCTCCGACGAACCGGCCGCCGAGGCCCGCGGCCCCCTCCCGTAGCCCCGCCTCCGGCAGTCCCGGCTCGCTTCGCACGAACTCCCGTAGCCTGCACCCATGGTGAGCGCGAAGATCGAACTGCATGTGCATCTGGAAGGGGCGATACGTCCGGCCACGCTGCTGGAGATCGCACGGCGCAACGGCGAGGCGCTGCCCGCCGACACCGTCGAAGGCCTCGAAGCGCTGTACCGCTTCACCGACTTCCGGCACTTCCTGTCGGTGTGGCGGATGACCACCAACTGCCTGCGAACGGCCGACGACTTCCGGCGTGTGGTCGTGGACTACGCGCGGGAGGCCCACGGCCACGGTGCCGTCTACCTGGAGGCGATCTTCTCGCCGGCCGAGCGCGTCGAGTCCCACGCCATCGACTGGGACGAGATGTTCACCGGATACACGGAGGGGGCGGTCGAGGCGCGGGAGAGGTTCGGGCTGACCGTCCGCTTCACCCCCGACCTCTACCGAGGCTGCCCGGTGGAACTGGCGGAGGAATGTGCCCGGGTGTCCGTGCGGTACCGGGACAGGGGAGTGGTGGGCCTGGGGATCGGGGGCGACGAGCGGCGGACCCCCCTCGCCCCCTACGGCAAGGCGGTGCGTATCGCGCGGGAGGGCGGAGTGGCCTTCGTACCGCACGCGGGGGAGGCCGGCGGACCCGAGCAGATCAGAGAGGCCCTTGAGTTCGGAGCGGTCCGCCTGCGCCACGGGATCCGCGCGGCCGACGACCCGGCGCTGCTCGCCGAACTCGCTGACAGGGGAGTGGTCCTGGACGTCTCCGTGACGTCCAACCTGTGTACCGGTGTGGTCGGGGACATCGCCGCACACCCCCTGCCGAGGCTGCGCGCGGCCGGTGTGCTGTGCTCCGTCAACACGGACGACCCCGCGATGTTCGGCACCGACCTCGGGCGGGAACACGCACTCGCCGCGCGGCTCGGCGTGTCGGCCGACGACGCCTATGCCGCGGGGCTCGCCGGAGCGCTGTGCGAGGACGAGGTGCTGACGCGGCTCCGGGCCGTGGCGTCCGCCTCCTGAAGCCGCTGGTCCTGCCGCCGGTCCCGGGAGCGGGCCAACGGCTTCGCGAGCGCTCTCGCGGCCGAGGCGCGGGCGGTTGGCGGGGTGCGCGCTGTAGGTCATGTGCCAAACCTGGCAGCCGGCGGCGCGCGAACCCTCCCCCACCAGGGTGGTTCCCCTCCCTCGCGCGGGGGAGGGGAGACGGGCCGACCGAGCCGCGACAGGGGAACCCGCCACCCGCCGCAGAGCCCCTGTCCGTGACGGGCCCAACGCGAGCGAGCCCATGCCGCGTCGGAGTCCGCCCCCGCGTCGGGGTCCCGCCCCCGCGGGGTCCCGCCCCGCGTCGAAGTCCCAACCCCGCGGGCTCCCGCCCGCGTCGGAGGCCCACCCCCGCGGCACCGTCGAACCCCCGCAGGTGGCCGCCCGCCACCCTCTCCGCTCCGGCCCCCGCGCCCATGCCCGTCCCCTTCCGTATCTCACCCCCACCCCACCCCGCCCCGTATCGGCCCGAACATGTCCCATGGGGACAGAAGTCCCCACGGGACATTTTTAGCTGTACAGTGCAGTTATGGACGCGACAGGGAACGGTTCCGAACGGCGTGGCCGTAAGGCCCGCAGGACCCGCGACACGCTGGCACGGCATGCGTTCGAGCTCGTTCTGGACCGGGGCCTGCGGGGTGTGACGGTCGAGGAGATCGCGCAGGCGGCCGACGTCGACCGGCGTACCTTCAGCCGCTACTTCCCGAACAAGGAATCCGCCGTCCTCGACGCCGTACGGGGCGACGGCGACCGCATCAACCGGGCGCTCCGTGCCCGGCCCGACGCCGAGCCGCCGCTCACCGCCTACCGGCGGGCCGTCCTGGACTGGCTGGACGACCCGGAGGCGGAGCCCTGGCACCTGCGGCCGCGCTTCTTCGACCTGCTGGTCATGGCCGAGGAGGAACCCACCCTGTACGCGGCGTTCCACCACATCCGGGTGGACGCCCAGGAGGAGTCCGTCGCCATCCTCGCGGCGAGGCTCGCGGTCGACCCACGGCAGGACCTCAGTCCCGCCGTCGCCGTCGCCGCGGGAGCCGGAGCGCTCCTCGCGGCCCAGGCGGCGTGGGTGCGGAGCGGCCGCCCGGCCGCCCTGCCCGAGTTCGTCGTCCACGCCTTCGACGCCCTCTCCGCAGACCTGCTGGAACCCCGGCAGGGCGGGGCGGCGCCCCACAGCACCACAGAAGAGAGCACACCGTCATGAGCACCACCCTCCCCACCGCCTACGAAGCGGAGTTCGCCGGCAAGGTCGCCCTCGTCACCGGAGGCGCGTCCGGCATAGGCCTGGCCCTCTCCCGCCGACTGGCCGCGAGCGGCGCCGCCGTCGTGGTCGCCGACCACCACGCGGACAGCGCGGTCAAGACCGCCGACGAGCTGAAGGCCACCGGCGCGCGGGCCGCGGCCGTCACCCTCGACGTCACCGACCCCGCCTCCGTCGAAGCCGGCGTGCGGTTCGCCGTCGACACCTTCGGCGCCCTGCACCTGGCCGTGAACAACGCCGGCATCGGCGGCCCCTCGCAGCCCACCGGCGAGTACGCCGTCGAGGACTGGGACAAGGTCGTCGCCACCAACCTCAGCGGCGTCTTCTACTCGATGCGCTACGAACTCCCGGCCATCCTGGCCTCCGGCGGGGGCGCCGTCGTCAACATCTCGTCGATCCTCGGCACCAACGGCTTCGCGGGCTCTCCGGCGTACGTCGCCGCCAAGCACGGCGTCGTCGGCCTCACCAAGACCGCCGCACTCGAATACGCCGCGCACAACATCCGCGTCAACGCCGTCGGCCCCGGCTTCATCGACACCCCGCTGCTCCGCGACACCGACGGTCCGGCCCGCGACCACCTGGTCTCCCTCCACCCGGCGGGCCGCCTCGGCACGGCCGAGGAGGTCGCTGAGCTCGCCGCCTTCCTGCTCTCGGACCGGGCGTCGTTCGTCCACGGCAGCTACCACCTGGTGGACGGCGGCTACTCGGCCTCCTGAGCCCCGAGTGGCGCACGGCCACCGGCGGGGTCACAAAGGTGAGGGAAGAAAGAACGAAGGAGAGCCATGAAAGCCGTCCAGTACCGCACCGTCGGCGCCGCGCCCGAGGTCGTCGAGATACCGGAGCCCGAACCGGGACCGGGACAGATCCTGCTCAAGGTCAGCGCCGCCGGTGTCTGCCACTCGGACATCGCCGTGATGAGCTGGCCCGCCGAAGGGTTCCCCTACGAGCTGCCGCTCACGCTGGGTCACGAGGGCGTCGGCACCGTCGCCGCACTCGGTGACGGCGCCCAGGGCTTCTCGGTGGGCGACTCCGTCGCGGTCTACGGCCCCTGGGGCTGCGGCACCTGTGTGAACTGTGCCCAGGGCCGGGAGAACTACTGCCTGCGCGCCGCCGAGCTGGGCATCAACCCGCCCGGACTGGGCAGCCCAGGGGCCATGGCCGAGTACATGATCGTCGACGACGCCCGGCATCTGACCCCGATCGGTGATCTGGACCCGGTCAAGACCGTCTCGCTGACCGACGCGGGTCTCACCCCGTACCACGCGATCAAGCGGTCCCTGCCGAAGCTGGTGCCCGGCGCGACCGCCGTGGTCATCGGCGCCGGAGGCCTCGGACACGTCGGGATCCAGCTGCTTCGCGCCCTGACCGCCGTCCGCGTCATCGCGCTCGACGTCTCCGAGGAGAAGCTGGCCCTCGCCCGTTCCGTGGGCGCCCACGAGACCGTGATCTCCGACGAGAACGCGGCCGCCAGGGTCAGGGAACTCACCGGTGGCGTCGGCGCCGAGGTCGTCCTCGACTTCGTCGGCGCCCCGCCGACCGTGAAGACGGCGGGCGAGTCCGCCTCCATCGACAGCGACGTCACCATCGTCGGCATCGGCGGCGGCACGCTTCCTGTCGGGTTCGGCGTGCTGCCGTTTTCCACGAAGGTCACCGCGCCGTACTGGGGCACCCGCCGGGAGCTGGCCGAGGTGATCGAACTGGCCCACGCCGGTGCCGTCGACGTGCACGTCGAGACGTACTCCATCGACGAGGCCCCGCTCGCCTACGAACGGCTGCACGCGGGCAAGATCAACGGCCGCGCGGTCATCCTGCCGAACGGCTGACCGAGACGTGACCACGACCGCGGGCCGCCCACGTGCGCGGCGGCCCGCGGTCGCCGAGTACCACGACGGACACGGGCGGTCGCGGACGGTCAGGACGAGCCGGTCGCGGCTGGACACGGACGAACGCGGACGAGCACGGACGGTCGCGGACGCACTTGGACGGTCACGGGCGGTCACGGGCGGTCGGATCGAGCCGGTCGGCGCCCCGGGCGCACCCAGCCGCACGGGTCCGCTGCCCCCGCGCCAGGAACCGGCTCACAGCGGGCCGAAGACCCGGAACAGCGGTGCGGAGCCTGAGCGGGCGATCGGGCACCTGAGCAACACGGCGCCGTGCGAGTGGTACGCCCCGGGCCGGTCGGGATCGATATCTCCGCGCATGCGATAGGCAGAGGACATGCAGACCTTCCTGCCCCACGCCGACTTCCGCCGGAGCGCCCTCGCGCTGGACCCGAGGCGGCTGGGCAAGCAGCGCGTCGAGACGATCCAGGTCCTCCGCGGTCTCACCGTCCCCGGCTACGGCTGGCGCCACCATCCCGCCGTCCACATGTGGGCCGGGTACCAGGAGGCGCTCGTCCGCTACGGCCTGGAGATGTGTGCCGCCTGGACGGAGGAGGGCCGGGCGGACACCTGCGCGGCGACCCTGCGCGAGGACCTCACCGCCTCGCTCGGACGTCCCGCCGCCGTCCGGCCGCAGTCCGCGCTCGCCGAGGCGCGGGAGCTGCCCCCGTGGCTCGGTGACGAGGCGTTCCACCTGAGCCATCGCTCCGCGCTGGTGCGCAAGGATCCCGCGTACTATCAGCCGTTGTTCCCCGGCGTTCCCCCCGATCTGCCGTATGTCTGGCCCTCCTCGGACCGCGGACGGGCGTGAGCCGGAAATCGAGTTTTGCGCATCGTGCAAACTTGCATAGGATGCATCCTCATGAGTGCCGACGACGCCCCGTCCCTCGGGCTGCGTGAACGCAAGAAGCGTGCGACGCGTGACGCCCTTGCGAACGCGGCACTGCGCGGCGCCGCCGAGCGGGGAATCGAGAACGTGACGGTCGAGGCGGTCACCGACGAGGTCGGCGTCTCCGTCCGTACGTTCTTCAACTACTTCCCCTGTCTGGAGGACGCGATCACCCGCCCCGACCGGGGCTGCGCCGCCCGCCTGCGTCAGGCGGTGCTCGACGCGCCGGAGGATCTGCCGGCGTTCGACGCCCTGCGCGAGGCGATCGGCAGGGAACTCGCCGACATCGAGGAGGACCAGGAGCGCTGGGAGCTCCAGGCGGCCGCGCTCACGAAGAGCCCTTCGCTGCTGCCGGGCTTCCTGGCCGCGCAAGGGGCGGACGAACGCGCCATGGTCGCCGTCCTCGCCGAGCGACTCGGCCAGGATCCCGGGGCCGACCTCTACCCGAGGCTCCTCGCCCATGTGTCGGTCGCGGCCGTGCGCGCGGCCGCCGAACTCTGGGTGGCGTCCGGTCGGACCCGCTCCTTCCAGAGCATCTACCGCGAGGCCTTCACCTCGCTCGCCGCCGGTCTGAGCGGCTGACGCCGCCGGTCCGAGCGGCTGACGTACATCCGTGGCCCCCGTCGGGGCCTGTAGAAGAGAACGAGGAACGTGAGCCGATGACCGCTGCTCCCACGTCTGAAAGCGGTGCCGCCGGTGCGCTCGGAGGGGCCGCACCGACCATGACACGCAGACACATACTCCAGGCCATGTCCGGGCTCATGGCCGGCATGTTCGTGGCCATCCTGGCCTCCACCGTGGTCGCCAACGCCCTGCCCCGGATCATCGTCGACCTGCACGGCAGCCAGTCCTCCTACACCTGGGTCGTCACCGCCGAACTCCTGGCGATGACGGCGACCGTCCCGGTCTGGGGCAAGCTGTCCGACCTCTACGACAAGAAGCTGCTGATCCAGCTCTCCCTCGGGATGTTCGTCGTCGGTTCGCTCGTCGCCGGGTTCTCCCACAGCGTCGCCCTGCTCATCGTGAGCCGGGTACTCCAGGGCATCGGCGCGGGCGGTCTGACCGCGCTGGCACAGGTCGTGATGGCGGCCATCATCCCGCCCCGCGAACTGGGCCGCTACTCCGGGATCTTCGGCGCCGTCTTCGCCGTCGGCACCGTCGCCGGACCGCTCATCGGCGGTGTCCTGGTGGACACCTCCTGGCTGGGATGGCGCTGGTGCTTCTTCATCGGTGTGCCGTTCGCCCTGATCGCCATCGTGCTGCTCCAACTGACGCTGAAACTGCCCACGGTCCGCAGAGAGGTGAAGATCGACTACCTCGGCGCCGTCCTCATCATGAGCGGTGTCAGCGCGCTGCTGCTCTGGGTGACGCTCGCGGGCAACAACTTCGACTGGGCGTCGTGGCAGACCGTCGTCCTGGTGTCCGCCGGCGTGATCCTGCTCGGCTGCGCCCTCGTGGTCGAGTCCAGGGTCCAGGAACCGATGATCCCGCTGGCCATCTTCCGCAACCGCACGGTGGCCCTGACGACGGTCGCGAGCATGCTCGTCGGCGTGGCCATGTTCGGCGGCACGGTGTTCCTCTCCCAGTACTTCCAGATCTCGCTCGGAAAGACGCCCACCGCCGCGGGTCTGATGAGCCTCCCGATGATCCTCGGTCTGATGCTCTCGACCACGATCGCCGGACAGATCATCTCCGCCCGGGGCAAGTGGAAGGGCTTCCTGGTGGCGGGCGGCATCATCATGACCTCCGGTATGGGCCTGCTGTCCACCATCAGCGCGGACTCCTCGTTCGGTCTGCTGAGCGTGTACATGGTGGTGCTCGGCGTCGGCGTCGGCATGCTGATGCAGAACCTGGTCCTGGCGGCACAGAACGACGTGCCCGCCTCGGAACTCGGCGCTGCCACCTCGGTGCTGTCCTTCTTCCGCAGCCTCGGTGGTGCCATCGGTACGAGCGCGCTGGGAGCCGTGCTCGGCCACCGGGTGGCCGACGAGATGGAGAAGGGCTTCGGCGGCGCGGCGGCCGGCGGGGGCGGCGGACACAGCGTCCCCGACCTCTCCACCCTGCCCGAAGAGGCCCGTCACGTGGTCGAGCAGGCGTACGGAGTCGCGACCGCGGATGTCTTCCTGGTCGGTGCCCCCTTCGCGTTCCTCGCCCTGATCGCCGTCCTGTTCATCAAGGAGAAGCCGCTCAGGACCCAGAGCGGCATGGAGCGCCTCGCCGAGGAGACCGCCGCCGCCGAGGCGAAGACGGCGGCCGCGGTGACGCACTGAGCGATCCATGACGGACCGGCACGGTCCGACCGCACGCACGGGGTTCCGGCCACACGGCCGGGACCCCGTGCGTCGTTCCGCCACGGTCCGGGGCGGGTACGGAGCGTGCGCCCGCGCCGTTCCGGCACCGGATTCGCGCCCCGGCTCGTCATCTCACCCGGGGGCGCGAGCCGTCCCGCGGCCAGGGCTGTTCCTGGTGCGGGCGCACGCTGAGGCGTGCGCCGAGGAGCCTTTCACCCGGCGATGCGATGAGCGTGTGAGCCTATTACTCGCACTAATTAGCTCACATTGACGATGCGGGTCTTCCGCTATTCCGTCCGCGTGGATAAATCCGCTTCAATGGAGTGGCGGATACC
This sequence comes from Streptomyces halstedii, assembly GCA_000720535.1. Taxonomy (GTDB): domain Bacteria; phylum Actinomycetota; class Actinomycetes; order Streptomycetales; family Streptomycetaceae; genus Streptomyces; species Streptomyces halstedii. Next base: position 148,459 of record JOAZ01000003.1, on the reverse strand, counting down.
CAACGACTGTGGGCCGCCCGTGATTTCGGGAGCCGGTCGGTGGTTAAAGCCGTGGGAATCGGAAATGAATGATCTGGGCTGATGGGACTGGGGGCGTCAGCCGGGCGGGACCCGCTTCGTCGGAACCGGGCGCCCGAAATCAATCGGTGGGTGGGCAGCTGATGCCCTGGGGTGCCCATGGCCCCCTCGGGCTTCCTTGAACTGCGCCGATGCGGTCTTCTCTCCTGGGTCACCATCTTGTGCGGAGGGTTGCTGGTGGACGAGTGCGAACGGTCGGCCGATGGCGGGAATCCTACGGTTCCCCTTTCGAGCGGCGGGACCGGTGAGGTCAGGAATTCCCTGGCCTCCCTTCTCCGTGTGACCGCCTATCCGGTGCTTTTGCTGGCGGTTGTCGTGGTCGGTGTGGCGGCATTGCGCCTGCACTGGGATCCGGCCCGGGTCAGTCCGCTTTTCCTGGTCGGGACCCTCGTCTATCTCGCCGTCCTCGAACGGCTGATCCCGTACGAGCGGGAGTGGCACCCGGGAAGCGACGAGTGGCGCTGGTACGGCGCCTACTTCGTGCTCACCATGGCCGGGAGCGCGCTGGCCCAGCTCCTGGTCACCGCCACCGTCGGCTGGATCTCGCCCGCGGAGCCGGCCCACCACCTCGGCATCGAGATCCCCGGGGCCCTGCTGACCGGATCGTTCGTCAGCTACGTGGTGCACCGGCTGGGGCACAGCAACCCGCTCCTGTGGCGACTGCACGGGGTGCACCACGTGCCGCGGAAGGTCAACGTCGCCAACAACGGTGTGAACCACGTGCTGGACATCGTCCTGGCCCAGAGCCTCGTCCAACTGACGCTGGCGCTCGTGGGGTTCTCGCGCTCGTCGGTCCTGGTGGTGGGGCTCTTCGTGGCCGCCCAGGGCTACTTCGTCCACGCGAACATCGATGTGCGCATCGGCCGGTTCAACCATCTGCTGGCCAGCCCCGAGCAGCACCGCCTGCACCACAGCACCGACCTGTCCGAAGCCGGCCACTACGGCTCCGACCTCTCGTGCTGGGACCACTTCTTCGGCAGCTTCACCTGGCATCCCGGCCGTGAACCGGCCGCGATCGGGCTCAGCGACCCGGCCTCGTTCCCCGGTACCGGCGAGATCCTCGCCAGCCTTCTGCACCCCTGGAGGCGGCGCCCGGAAGCCGGGCGCGGGCCGAGCTGACCACCGAGCCGGTCCGTCCGGACGCCGGCCCGGCCGCGTCCCGACGGACCTCCATCCCTCCGCCGCCTCCCTCTTCTGTCCCGCCATTACGACTTGAGGAGTTCGACATGGCCGATGCGATCAACAACCCGTTACGGAGCAAGGTGGCGATCATCGGCATGGGCTGCCGCCTGCCGGGCGGTGCCTCGGACCACCGGACGTTCTGGCGCAACCTGATGGAGGGCAAGGACTGCATCACCCCCACGCCGCCCGACCGGTACGACGTCACCACCCTCGGCAGCCGCCACCGGGACAAGCCCGGACGGCTCACCGGCGGCCGGGGCGGATACATCGACGGATTCGACGAGTTCGACCCCGCGTTCTTCGGGATCAGCCCCCGCGAGGCCGACCACATGGACCCCCAGCAGCGCAAACTGCTGGAGGTCGCCTGGGAGGCCCTGGAGGACGGCGGCCAGCGCCCCGCCGAGCTCGCCGGCAGCGACGTCGCCGTCTACGTCGGCGCGTTCACCCTCGATTACAAGATCCTCCAGTTCTCCGACCTCGGCTTCACCTCGCTCGCCGCGCACACCGCGACCGGCACGATGATGACGATGGTGTCGAACCGCCTCTCGCACTGCTTCGACTTCCGTGGGCCCAGCCTCTCGATCGACACGGCGTGCAGCTCCTCCCTGGTGGCCGTACACCTGGCCTGCCAGGCGCTGGACCGTGGAGAGAGCGACCTCGCGCTCGCCGGCGGCACCCTCCTGCACATGGCCCCGCAGTACACCGTGGCCGAGACGAAGGGCGGCTTCCTGTCACCCGAGGGCCGTTCACGTACCTTCGACGCGAGTGCCGACGGCTATGTGCGGGCCGAGGGCGTCGGACTGGTCGCGCTGAAGCGGCTGGAGGACGCGGTCCGCGACGGGGACCGGATCCACGCGGTGATCCTCGGCAGCGGGGTCAACCAGGACGGCCGTACGAACGGCATCACCGTCCCCAACGCCGAGGCGCAGGTCTCCCTCATCCGCCGCGTGTGCGCCGAGGCGGGGATCACCCCCGGCGGGCTCCAGTACATGGAGGCCCACGGCACCTCCACCCCCGTCGGCGACCCGATCGAGGCCAACGCGCTGGCCAGGGCCCTCGCGGTCGGACGCGCCCCCGGCGACCGCTGCTACGTCGGCTCGGTGAAGACCAACATCGGGCACACCGAGTCCGCCGCCGGAATCGCCGGGCTGATCAAGACCGTGCTGTGCCTCAAGCACCGGTACATCCCGCCCCACATCAACCTGGAGCACCTCAACCCCGCCATCGACGCGGACGCGCTGCCCTACGAGATCCCCACCCGGCCGACCGCGTGGCCCGAGCACGAAGGGCCCGCGCGCGCCGGGGTGAACTCGTTCGGATTCGGCGGCACCAACGCCCACGTCGTGCTGGAGGAGGCCCCGCCGGCGGCGCCGGACGGCCCCGCCATGACCGCCGGCCCCGTCACGACCACCGCCGCCGGCCCACCCGCCGACCGGTGCGCGCCCACCACCGCGGACGCACGCGGCTGGAGCATCCTTCCGCTGAGCGCCCGTCACCCGGACGCGCTCGGCGACCTGGCCGCCGGGATCACGGGCGAACTGGCCGGCGGCGACGGCCGCGCCCCGGTGTCCCTGGCCGACCTCGGTCACACCCTGGCACACCGCCGCCAGCACCTGACCGAACGGCTGTCCGTCGTCTACACATCGCGCGCCTCACTGGACGAGGCGCTCACGGCATACCGGCGCGGCGAGCCCCACCCCCGGGTCGTCCAGGGCCGCCTGCGGGCCGCGGAGGACCGCAGGCTGGTCTGGGTCTTCACCGGCATGGGGCCCCAGTGGTGGGGCATGGGCCGGCAACTCCTCCGGGAGGAACCGGCCTTCCGCGAGGCCGTGACCGAATGCGACCGGGTCCTCGGCCAGTTCACCGACTGGTCGCTGCTCGCGGAGATGTCCGCCACACAGTCCGCGTCGCGGATGGGCGAGACCTGGCTCGCGCAGCCCGCGAACTTCGCCGTGCAGATCGGACTCGCGGCCATGTGGCGGGCGTACGGGGTGCGTCCGGACGCCGTGGCCGGACACAGCACCGGTGAGATCGCCGCGTTCTACGAGGCGGGCGTCTACTCGCTGGAGGACGCGGTCCGGATCGTCGTGCACCGCAGCCGGCTCCAGCAGACCCTGGCCGGGACGGGCACCATGCTCGCCGTGAGCCTGTCGGAGGACGAGGCGGAACAGCGGGTGCGTCCCTACCGGGACCGGGTGTCGATCGCCGCCGTCAACAGCCCCACCTCCCTCACCCTCGCCGGGGAGGAGGAGGCGCTGACCCTGCTGGCCGAGGAACTGCGGGCCGAACAGCTCTTCGCCAAGTTCCTCACGGTCGAGGTCCCGTACCACAGCGTCGGCATGGAACGGATCAAGGACGACCTGTTCGAGGCCCTGGCCGGCCTCACCCCGCGCCCCGCCCGGGTCCCCCTGTACCTCACCGGGCAGGAGGGGACCGCGGAAGGCCCCGAACTCGACGCGGCCTACTGGTGGAAGAACGTCCGCGACCGGGTGCGCTTCCGGGCGGCCGTCGACCGCCTGGCCGACGACGGCCATCAGGTGTTCCTGGAGATCGGCCCCCATCCGGTGCTCGCCCACTCGATCCGCGAATGCCTCGACGCCAGGGCCGCGTCCGGACTCACCCTGCCCTCGATCCGCCGCCAGGAGGACGAGAGCGAGCGGTTCGCCGCCTCGCTCGCCTCGCTCCACAACCTGGGCACCGGCATCGCCTGGGACACCCTCCAGCCGGCCGGCCGGCCGGTCACCCTGCCCCGCTATCCCTGGAAGCGCGACCGCCACTGGACCGAGCCGGCGGCGGTCGCCCAGGTACGCCTGGGCCGCCTCGACCACCCGCTGCTCGGCCGCCGCACCGACCACGCGGAGCCGACCTGGCAGGCCCGCCTCGACACCGAGACCCTGCCCTACCTCGCCGACCACCGCGTCCAGGACACCGTCGTGTTCCCCGCCGCGGGCTACCTGGAGATGGCGGCCCAGGCCGTCCTGCGGATCACCGGAGGCACGCGCACCGTCCTCGCCGACGTCGACCTGCGCAAGGCGCTCTTCCTGTCCGACACCGAGGACAGGACCGTGCAGCTCTCGCTCTCACTGGAGGACGCCGCCTTCACCGTCGCCTCCCCGGCCGCCGGTGACGGCGAGCGGACCGTGCACGCGAGCGGAGTGGTCCGCACCGGGCAGCGGCGCGATCCGGGGCCCCCGCTCGACGCGGCCGCGATCCGCGCACGCACCGACAGGCACCTCGCCGGACCGGACTGCTACGCCGCGCTGGCCCGGCTCGGCTACCACTACGGCCCCGCCTTCCAGGCCATCGAGGAGGTGTGGATCGGTCCCGGTGAGGTACTGGCCCGGATCCGCCCGCCCCAGGCCATCGGCGGCGACGCCGCCCGGCACCACCTCCACCCGGTCCTGCTCGACGCCTGCTTCCAGTCGCTGCTGACACCGCAGACCCTGCGGGAGGACACCGCCCCGGGCGACGGCATCAGGCTGCCGCTCTCCCTGGACGAGGTCGCCCTCGAACCGGTCGGCGACCAACCGCTGTGGGTCCACGCCATGCTGCTCCCCAGCGACAAGGACACGACCCTCGGGGACATCGCCCTCTACGCCGACGACGGTTCCCCGCTGGGCCGGATCAGCGGATTCAGGGCCGCTGACGTGGAGAAGGCGGCGACCACCGTCGCCCGGACCACCATCGACTCCTGGCTCGCCGAGACCGTCTGGACCGAGGCCCCGCCGCAGCCGGCCGAGGACGCCGACGCGGCGGCCGCGGCGCGGGACCACGGCTGGCTGCTCCTCGCCGACGGCCAAGGGGTCGCCGACGCCTTCGCCGCCCTCGCGGCGGCCCGGGGCGAGCGCTGCCACCTGGTGCGCAGGGGCGACGGATACACCGAAGGCGGGATGGGCGGAGCCCTCACCGTCGACCCCGGGTCCCCGGCCGACCTGGAACGCCTCTTCGCCCATCTGGACCGGCAGGGCGGCCCCTTCCGGGGAGCCGTCCTGCACCTGTGGAACCTCGACCGCCCCGCGCTCGCCCGGTGCGACCGGCGGGCACTGGGCGACCACACGGGCCCCGGCGCCTACTCGCTGGTCGCGCTCGCCCGCACCCTGCTCGCCCGGGGCGGCGCCGGCAGGCTGCACATCGTCACCCGCGGAGCCCAGCCCGTCCTGCCCGGCGAGGCCGTCGAACCGCTCGGGGCGCCCGCCTGGGGCATCGGCCGGGTACTGCGCCACCAGGAGCTCATCGACCACCCGGGCAAGCTGATCGACCTCGACCCCCGGCAGCGGTCAGGGCCCGACGGCGTGCGCGCCGACGCCGAGGCGCTGCTGCGCGAGGTGCTCACCGGCGACGAGGAAGAGGTGGCCCTGCGCGCCGGAGACCGCCGTACCAGCCGGCTGAGCCCCGCCGCGGGCCTGACCCGCCCCCTGCCGCTCAGGCTGCGGGCCGACGGCAGCTATCTGGTGACCGGCGCCTTCGGCGCGCTCGGCCGCCTCCTGTGCCGCACACTCGTCCGCCGGGGGGCCCGCAGGCTCATCCTGGTCGGGCGCACACCGGTACCGGCCCGGGAGAAGTGGTCCGGCGCCGACCCGACCGCGGCGGAGGGCCGCGCCGTCGCCCTGCTGCGCGAGCTGGAGGACCTGGGCGCGCAGACCGTCCTGGCCCCCCTCGACATCACCGACGAGGACGCGCTGACCGGCTGGCTCGACGCGTACCGCAGCACCGACCCACCGCCCGTGCGCGGCGTGTTCCACCTCGCCGGGCAGGTACGGGACACACTGGTCACCGACCTGGACCGGTCCACCTTCGACGCCGTCCACGACCCCAAGACCGTCGGCGCCTTCCTCCTGCACCGGCACCTGAAGGACGAACCGCTCGACCACTTCGTGCTGTTCGCCTCGATCGCCTCCCTGCTGACCACGGCGGGCCAGACCAACTACGCGGCGGGCAACGCCTTCCTGGACGCCCTCGCCCATCACCGGCGTGCCCAGGGCCTGCCCGCGCTGAGCCTGGACTGGGGTCCCTGGGCCACCGGGATGATCGAGGAGCTCGGCCTGGTCGACCACTACCTGCACAGCCGCGGCATGAGCTCCCTCGCCCCGGAGGCGGGCATGGGCGTCCTGGAGCGCGTCATCGGCCAGGACCACGCGCAGCTGGTCGTCGCCACCGTCGTGGACTGGCCGGTCTTCCTCGCCTGGTACCCGGCCCCGCCGCCGCTGGTGGCCGGTCTGGCCGCGGCGGCGGCCCCTCCGGCGTCCGGGGGATCGGGCAACGCCTTCCTCGACGCCTTCGGCGCCGCCGACGAGGAGACCCGCCGCTGCCTGGTGGCCGAGCGGTTCGCCGAGCTGGCCGCCGCCGTCCTGCGCACCACCGCGGAGAGTGTCGACATGGCGGCCGGCCTCGGCGCGCTCGGACTCGACTCGCTGCTCGCCATGGAACTGCGCGCCCGCGTCCACGCCGAACTCGGCGTGGCCCTCCCGGTCGTCGCCCTGCTGAGCGGCACCCCGGCCGGAGAGCTGGCCGCCCAGCTCCACGACGGGCTGAGCGCCCTGGTCGCCGCCGAGGACTCCGGCGACGGGGCCCGTGCCGTCGAACCGCACCGTGACGAGAGCCGGTACCCGCTGACCCAGAACCAGAAGGCGCTCTGGTTCCTGAAACACCTCAACCCCGACGGCTACGCCTACAACATCGGCGGAGCCGTCGAGGTGACCGTCGCCCTCGAACCGGACCTGATGTTCGAGGCCGTCCGCAGGCTGATCGCACGGCACCCCGCCCTGCGCACGAACTTCGTCCTGGAGGACGGCCGGGCCGTCCAGCGGGTCTCCCCGGACGCCGAGCCCGACCTCGCCCTCTTCGACGTGCGGGACCAGGACTGGGACGCCATCCACCGGACGATCGTCGCGGAGTACCGCAAGCCCTACGACCTCGCACACGATCCGCTGGTCCGCTTCCGGCTCTTCCGACGCGGTCCCGAGCGCTGGATCATCATGAAGGCCGTCCACCACATCGTCTCCGACGCCATCTCCACGTTCACCTTCATCGAGGAACTCTTCGAGGTGTACGAGGCGCTGCGGCAGGGACAGGAACCGCAGCTGCCGCCGCCGGCCGCGCGCTACCTGGACTTCCTCAACCAGCAGAACCAGTTCCTGGCCGGGCGCGAGGCCGCGGGCATGCTCGACTACTGGCGCTCCCACCTGCCGGCCGAGGTCCCGCTCCTCGACCTCCCCGTCGACAAGCCGCGCCCCGCCGTGCAGACCCACAACGGCGCCTCGGAGTTCTTCGAGCTCGACACCGGACTCAGCGCCCGCGTCCACGCCCTGGCCCGCGCCCACCACGTCACCCCGTTCATGGTGCTGCTGAGCGCCTACTACCTCCTGCTCCACCGCTACTCCGGCCAGGACGACATCATCGTCGGCAGCCCGGTGACCGGCCGCACCCGGCAGGACTTCGCGTCCGTCTACGGCTACTTCGTCAACCCGCTGCCGCTGCACGCCGACCTCTCGGGCGACCCGACCGTGGCCGAACTGCTGGAACAGGTCCGCACGACCGTGCTCGGCGGCCTGGACAACCAGGAGTACCCGTTCGTGCTCCTCGTCGAGGAACTGGGCCTCCAGCACGACCCCAGCCGCTCGGCCGTGTTCCAGGCGATGTTCATCCTGCTGACCCACAAGGTGGCCACCGAGCAGTACGGATACAAGCTGGACTACATCGAACTGCCCGAGGAGGAGGGGCAGTTCGACCTCACGCTGTCGGTGTACGAGGACGAGTCGGAGCACCGCTTCCACTGTGTGTTCAAGTACAACACCGACCTCTTCCTCGCGGAGACCGTGCGCCGGATGGCCTCCCACTACACCCGGCTGCTGGACCAAATGACCCGGGCGGCGGGGGACCGGGCCACGTCGCGGCTGGAGATGCTCGACGACACCGAACGGGAGCGGCTGGTGGGGCGGTGGGGCCGGCCCGCCCTGCCCGCCCCCGGCACGTCCCCGGCGTCCACCGGCGGACAGGAGCCCTTCCTGCCGGTGCACGTCCGGATCGGCCGGGTGGCCGCCGCCCGCCCCGAGGCCGTCGCCGTCACCGTGCCGGCCCCGGACGGCGGGGCACGGCGCATGACGTACGCGGAGCTGGAGCGCCGCGCCGGGGAGTGCGCCCACCGGCTGCGCGCACGCGGGGTCACCACCGGGTCGGTGGTCGCCCTCCGCCTTGACAAGTCGCCCGAGCTGATCGTCACCCTCCTCGCCGTGCTCAAGGCGGGCGGAGCCTATCTCCCCGTCCAGCCCGACCAGCCCGCGGACCGGCTGGCGCATCTCCTGCGGATCACCGGCGCGGTGCTGCTCGTCACCGACGGCACGACGGGCCAGGAGCCGTCCGGGGGGCTGCCGGTGGCGACGGTGACCCTCGACGCGCTGCACGCCACCGGGCCGGAGCCCCACAGGTCCCCGGTCCCGGAGGACGAGGTGGGCCCCGGCTCTCCCGCGTACGTCATCACCACATCCGGCTCCACCGGGCGCCCCAAGGCCGTCCGGGTCGGCCACGGCAACCTCGCCTCCGCCTACACCGCGTGGCGCGACACCTACCGCCTGGAGGAGGACGTCCGGGTGCACCTCCAGATGGCCGGCCCGTCGTTCGACGTGTTCACCGGCGACCTGGTCCGCGCGCTGTGCTCGGGCGGGAACCTCGTCCTGGCCGACCGTGACCTCCTCTTCGACACACCGCGCCTCTACCGGACGATGCGTCAGGAACACGTGGACTGCGCCGAGTTCGTGCCCGCCGTGGTGCGCGGTCTGATGGACCACTGCGTCCGCGAAGACCTGCGGCTGGACTTCATGCGGCTGCTGGTGGTCGGCTCGGACGCCTGGAACGTGGGGGAGTACCGGCGCCTGGGCGAGCTGTGCGGCCCGGAGACCCGCGTCGTCAACTCCTACGGCCTCACCGAGGCGACCGTCGACAGCGCCTTCTTCGAGGGCCCCGCCGACGCCCTCGAACCGGGCCTGATGGTCCCGATCGGCCGGCCCCTGCCGCACAGCACGCTCCATGTCCTCGACCCCCACGGCGAACCCGTCCCGCCGGGCGTCCCCGGCGAACTGTGGATCGGCGGCGACGGCGTGGCCCTGGGATACGCGGGGGACCCGGAGCAGACCGCGCGGCGCTTCGTCACCCGCACCCTGAGCCGCCGACCCGGCGCCACGCCCGAGCGGTTCTACCGGACCGGGGACATCGCCCGCTGGGACGCGCACGGCCGCGTCCACCTGCTCGGCCGCACCGACGGGCAGGTGAAGCTGCGCGGCCACCGCATCGAGACCGGCGAGATCGAGGCACACCTGCACCGCTGGCCGGGGCTCGCCCGTGCCGTGGTCACCGTACGCGCCGACACCCGCAAGGACCCCGCGCTCTGCGCCTACTGCGTCCCCGCGCCCGGCGCCGCGCTGGACCGGAGGGCGCTCCGGCGCCACCTGGCGGGCGCCCTGCCCTCGTACATGATCCCGTCGTACTTCGTGGAGATGTCCGCGCTGCCGCTCACGTCCAACGGCAAGGTCGATCTCGCGGCGCTCCCGGCCCCCCGCGCCGAGACACGCGAGCGGACCCACGAGCCGCCGACGACCCTCTACGAGGTGAGTGTGGCCCGGCACTGGAAGACGCTCCTGGGCCTCGAACAGGTGGGCCTGGAGGACGACTTCTTCGACGTCGGGGGAAGTTCGGTCAAGCTCATCGAACTCCTCCATCACCTGCGTACCGAATTCGGCGTCAGCGTCCCCGTCAGCCGGCTGTACCGCACCACGACCCTGCACGGCATGGCGGCGACGGTCCAGGAGGTCCTGCACGGCACGTCCGCCGACGAACTGCCCTACCTCTCCTTCAACGGCGGGCAGCCCCGGCTCCTCTTCGCCTTCCCGCCCGCGGGCGGCCACGGACTCGTCTACCGCGGCCTCTCCGCCCACCTCCCGGAGTACACCGTCATAGGCTTCAACTACCTCCCCGGAGACGACAAGGTGACCCGGTACGCCGACCTGATCGAGTCGGCCCGGCCCGAGGGGGCGTGCCTGCTCCTCGGCTACTCCCTCGGCGGCAACCTCGCCTTCGAGACCGCCAAGGAACTCGAACGCCGGGGGCGCCACGTCGCCCACGTCGTCGTCCTGGACTCCCGCCGCATCCTGGAACCCTACGAACCGGGCGACGAGGGGATCCGCGTCTTCGAGGCCGAGCTGGCCGAACACCTGCGCAAACACACCGGCTCCGAGGCCGTCGCCCGCGAGACACTCGCCCACGCCGCCGAATACCTGGCCTTCTGCGGACGCACCCCCAACACCGGCACCGTCACCGCGGCGGTCAGCGTCATCACCGACGAGGAGAAGGCCTCCCTGTACGCCGCGGGCGAGCGGGGCACCTGGCACGGCAGCTCCGCCGGCACCACCACCGTGCTGCGCGGCTCCGGCACCCACGCCGACATGCTCGACCCCAAGCACCTCGCCCGCAACGCCGAGCTGGTGCGCGCCGTACTGACGGGGGACGCGGCCCATGGCGGATGACGACTCCACCGACTGGACCAGCAGGCACCGCGCACCCGGCACGGCACCGCGCGTCATCGTCATCGGCGCCGGTGTGGCCGGCCTCTCCACCGGCTGCTACGCCCAGATGAGCGGCGCCAGGACCCGGATCTTCGAGAAGCACGTGCTGCCCGGCGGCTGCTGCACCGCGTGGTCGCGGGACGGCTACCTCTTCGACTACTGCATCGAATGGCTGATCGGCACCGCACCGGGCAACGACGCCCACCGGGTGTGGCGCGAACTGGGCGCGTTCGACGGCAAGACGATGACCAACTTCGACCTGTTCAACAAGGTCGAGGACGAGAGCGGCCGGTCGGTGGTGTTCTACAACGACCCCGACCGGCTGGAGGCCCATCTGCTGGACCTCTCGCCCGCCGACGCCGGGCCCGTCCGGGCCTTCACCCGCGACCTGAGGCGGTTCACCGGCATCGAGCTGTACCCCTTCCTGACCGCGCCCCCGCTGCGCACCGTCCGGGAGAGGGCGGCGATGCTGCGCACGGTCCTGCCCGCCTTCCGGTTGTTCTGGCGCACCGCGGCGACACCGATGCACACCTTCGCCGACACCTTCCAGGACCCGCTGCTGCGCCGGGCGTTCCGCAACATCTTCTTCCAGGACCCGGAGGGCTTCCCCCTCCTGCCGTACCTCTTCAACATGGCCGCCGCCTACCACGGCAACGCCGGATTCCCGCAGGGCGGCTCGCTGGGCCTCGCCCGCTCCGTGGAGGAGCGCTACCTGGGTCTCGGCGGCGGCGTCACCTACCGGGCCCGCGCCGAGAGGATCCTCGTCGAGAACGACCGCGCGATCGGCGTGGAGCTCAGGAACGGCCGCCGCTACTACGCCGAGCACGTCGTCGCGGCCTGCGACGGCCACACCACCGTCCACACCCTGCTCGGCGGCAGGTACACCGGACCCCGGATCGACAAGCTCTACACGGACCTGCTGGAGCGCCCCGGCACCCTGTTCCCCGCGGTCGTCTCCGCCTTCGTCGGCGTCCGCGGTCCGATCGGCCCCGAGGAGGCCCACAGCACCACCCACCTGCTGTCCGCGAAGGACGCCGCCCGGCTCCCCGGCACCCTCCAGAACAGCCTGGTCGCGCAGGTGCGCTCCCGCTACTCCGACGGATTCGCTCCGCCGGGCCACAGCGTCGTGCACTGCACCTACTTCAGCGACTTCGGCTACTGGAAGGACCTGCGCGTCAGGGACCGCAAGGAGTACCGCGCCCGCAAACGCGAGGTCGCCGACTTCGTCCGCGCCTTCCTGGGGCGCCGCACCCCGGGACTCGCCGAGCGCATCGAGCTGATCGACGTGGCGACTCCCGCCACCACACACCGGTACACCGGCAACCACGACGGCTCCATCCTGGCCTGGAAGGCGTTCTCCGACGCCGACGACGTCGCCGCCCGGCTGGTCGGCAAGGACCGGATGCGGCTGCCCGGACTGAGCGGCTTCTCCATGGCCGGCCAGTGGGTCGGCATGGGCGGTCTGATCCGCGCCGCCTCCACCGGACGCTTCGCCGTCCAGTACCTCTGCCGCGAACTCGGCCTGGAGTTCCGGGCGTGGGAGAGCGACGGGGCCGAGCCCTGGCATCCGGGGAAGCTGGGGCACCTGCCCCAGCTCGACCGCTGGTCCGCGCGCGAGGAGACCGGCTCATGACGGACAGGACGAGCGGGACCCGGCCGGGCGACTCCGGCCGCAGAGAGACCATGATCATCATCGGCGCCGGGCTCGGCGGCCTCTCCACCGGCTGCTACGCGCAGATGAACGGCTACCGCACCCGCATCCTGGAGATGCACGAACTGCCCGGAGGGTGCTGCACCGCCTGGGACCGCGGCGGCTTCACCCTGGACGCCTGCGTCAGCTGGCTCCTCGGCAGCGGCCCCGGCAACGAGATGCACCAGATCTGGCTGGAGCTCGGCGCGTTGCAGGGCAAGGAGGTACGCCACTTCGACGTGTTCAACATCGTGCGCGGCCGCGACGGCAGAGCCGTCCACTTCTACTCCGACCCCGACCGGCTGGAGGCGCACCTCATCCAGCTCTCACCGGCCGACGCCAAAGCGGTCCGCAGGTTCTGCGCCCATCTGCGCACCTTCCGCAAGGCCCTCGCCGTCTACCCCTTCCTCAAACCCGTCGGCCTGATGAGCCGCACCGAACGCTGGCGGATGCTCGCCTCGTTCCTCCCGTACTTCAACACCGTCCGGAGCACCATCACCGTCCTGATGACCGACTTCTCGGCACGGTTCAAGGACCCGCTCCTGCGCGAGGCGTTCAACTTCATCCTGTACGAGAAGCACCCCGCCTTCCCGGTGCTCCCCTTCCACTTCCAGCTCGCCTCGCACGCCAACCTCTCCGCGGGCGTCCCCGAGGGCGGTTCGCTGGGCCTGGCCGAGTCGATCGAACGCCGCTACCGGCGCCTGGGCGGCGAGGTCTCGTACAACACGAAGGTCGAGACCGTGCTCGTCGAGGACGACCGCGCCGTCGGCGTCCGGCTCAGCGACGGACAGGAACTCCGCGCGGACATCGTCGTGTCGGCCTGCGACGGCTACACCACGACCATGAAATTCCTGGGCGGCCGCTATCTCGACGACACCTACCGGCGCCTGTACACCCGGACCATCCACGAACCCGGCATGGTCTTCCCCGGCTACTTCACCCTCTTCCTCGGCCTCTCCCGCCCCTTTCCCGGAGGAGACCCCTGCACGACCTACCTGCTGGACGAGTCCACGGCGGCCCAGCTGACCGGCATCCGCCACCCGAGCATCAACGTCCAGTTCCGCAGCCGCCACTACCCCGAACTCTCACCGAGCGGAACCACCGTCGTCTACGCCACCTACTTCTGCGACATCGCCCCCTGGCGCGCCCTGGACGAAGGCCCCGAACAGGTCACCCGGGTCCGCGGCGGCGAGCAGCTGCACACCCTGCCGGTCCGGCACGGCCGCGGCTACTACGCCGCCAAACGGCGGGCGCGCGAAACGCTCGTGGACTTCCTGGAGCAGCGCTTCCCGGGCATCCGGGACGCGATCGTCGTCCGCGACGTGTCCAGCCCCCTCACCCAGGTCCGCTACACGGGCAACTACGACGGCACGGTCCTCGGCTGGCAGCCCTTCGTGGAGAGCGGGGAGATGCTGGAAGAGCTGATCAAGAAGCACGGCCCCGGACTCCCCGGACTGCGCGACTTCTACCAGTCCGGCGTATGGGCCACCACCGGCGGGCTGATCCGGGCCGCCGCCGCCGGACGCCACGTCATGCAGTTCGTGTGCCGTGACGACGGCAGGCCCTTCACCGCGTCGGTCGACCGCACCGCGCCTTTGCCCACCCACCGCGTGATCCCCGTACCAGCACGCCCCGACCCCCGCGCCACGGCCGGCCGGCGGACCACCGGCACACGGACGACAGGGAAGGCAGGAAAGACCACATGAAGATCAAGAAGTGGGTTGTCCGCGAGCACGTCGAGGGCGTGCCCGACGTGGACCGCGTCTACGAGAAGGTCGTCGAGGAGCTCGATGTGGACCTCGCTCCCGACGAGATGCTCCTGCGCACCCTCTACGTCTCCGTCGACCCCTACCTCCAGGGCATCGCTCTGGACACCCCGCTCGGGGGCCATATGGGCGCCGACTCGATCATGGAGGTGCTGGAGGCCGGACCGCTCGCCGCCCACCGCCCCGGCGACCTGGTCCAGGGATTCGGCGGCTGGCGCTCCCACCTGGTCGGCACGGGCGCCCCCGAACTCTGGCAGACCGGGACCTTCCCCATGGTCTTCCCCGCCTACCGCAGGCTCGACCCCGGCCGGTACGACGACGCCCTGCCCCTCTCCACCGCCCTGAGCGTGATGGGCGGACCCGGTATGACGGCCTGGGGGACCCTCACCAAGTACATGACGGTCAGACCCGGCGACACCTTCGTCATCAGCGGGGCCTCCGGCGCGGTGGGCGCGCTCGTCGGCCAGCTGGCCGCCCTCGCGGGCGCCCGGGTCGTCGGCACCACCTCCTCCCCGCAGAAGGCGGACTACCTCACCGGCCTCGGTTTCGACACCGTCGTCACCTACCGGCACGGGGACGGCGCCGACACCATCGCCAAGGACCTGGCACGGGCGGCCCCGGACGGCGTCGACCGGTACTTCGACAACCTCGGCGGCGCCGTCACCGACGCGGTGTTCCCGATGCTCAACGTCGGCGGCCAGGTGGCCGTGTGCTGGCAGTGGGCGACCCAGGTCGGCAACGAGGGCGTCGGACCGCGGCTGCTGCCCTACCTCATGTTCCCGCGGGCGACCGTCCGGGGGGTCTTCTCGCTGGAATGGTTCACCGAGGAGAACTGGCAGGCCCTCCACACCGAACTGGGCGCCAGGGTCCGGCGCGGTGAGGTCGTCTGCGACCACACCCTCCACTACGGCTTCGACAACATCCCCACCGCCTACGACAGCCTGTACCGCGACCGCGCGGTCAACCGCGGCAAGGTGCTGGTCGAACTCTGACCACCCCGGCGCCCCCATCCGCACGTCCAGCTCCGAACGAAGGCCTCACCGGTACGGCCAAGGAGGCACAGTGACCGCCATCGAACAACAGACCGCCGACCCCGCAGCCCCGCCCCTGGTCCCGATGCACTGCCTGCGCTTCGAGGAACCGGGCCCGCCCCGCCTCGCCGAACTGCCGGACGGGTCCCCCGCCTGGCTGGTCAGCAGACACTCCGACGTCCGCCGGGTCCTCTCGGACCCCCGTTTCGGCCGCGCCCGGCTGTACGCGGACGAGGCGCCCTCGCCCTCCGGCGTACCCGACCTGGTGAACAACCCCGACCTGATGTTCAACCAGGACGGCCCCGACCACCTGCGGCTGCGCCGCACCCTCCGCCGCGCCTTCACCCCGAGGGCCGTCGCCCGCTGGCGGCCCTGGATCACCGGCATCGTGGAACAGCTGCTCGACCGGCTGGAAGAGGAACCGCGCCCGGCCGACGTGGTCGAGACGTTCACCCTGCCGCTCCCGGTGGCCGTCATCAGCCGGCTGATGGGGCTCGACGAGTCCGTCCGGGGCCGGATGCGCCACTGGAGCGAGCACGCCTTCTCCGACGGCTCCCACGCCGGGGAGCAGGTGGAGTCCGTACTCAAGGAGTTCAGCGCGTTCGGCGCCCGGCTCCTCGCGGAACGGCGCCGCACGCCGGGCGACGACCTGATCAGCGGCCTGGTCAGGGCCGCCGACCAGGAAGGCGGCATCCCCGAGGCGCAGTTGGTGAGCCTGGTGTGCGGGCTGGTCGTCGGAGGCCACGACAGCACGATGACCATGCTCGGCAACGGACTGCTCTACCTCCTCGGGGAGCGACCGGAGACCTGGCACCGGCTCGGCACCGACGAGGAGGCGGCCGGCACGGTCGCGGACCGGCTCATCCACCTCGTCCCGCTCGGGGACGACCGGGGGTCCGCGCGCCACGCCTCCACGGACGTCGAGATCGGCGGGGTGACGATTCCGGCCGGGGCGGTCGTCCTCGCGGACTGCGGGATGGCCAACCGCGATCCGGAGGTCTTCCCGAGCGGTCTGGCCGACGGCCTCTTCACCCCGCTGGAGGCGCCGACCCTCTCCTTCGGTGCCGGGGCGCACTACTGCCTGGGCGCGTGGCTGGCCCGGGCGGAACTCCAGACCGCCCTGCACCGCCTGGCCGCCCGCTTCCCGGGACTGCGCCTGGCCGAGCCGGTGGACACGGTCACCTGGCGGACGGGCAGCACGTCCCGCAGCCCGCAGAGCCTCGCCGTGACCTGGTAACCGCCCGCGCCTGGCGGGCGAGGGCCCCGGCCCCCCGCACGCCGACCGACCGAGGCCCCCGCCGCGTCACACCGGCGCGGCGGGGGCCGCCAGGTGTCCGCGCTGCCGGGCCTCCAGCGCCTCGACACGCGCCGCCTGCTCCTCGGTGACCACATCGCAGATCCAGTCCCAGTGCACCGTGACCAGATCACCCGCCGCGACCGGTTCGATCAGGCTTCGGCCGCCGACGGCCCACCGCACGGCGTCCTCCCGTTCCCGGCCGGGCGCCGGTGCCACGCCGTCCCACACCAGCGGCCGGGACCGCACGGTGGCACTCCCACCGTCGACGCGCACCACCCGCGCGGTACGGATACGGCACCGGTCCAGCACGTCGAGGGCGGCCGGGTGGCCGCTGCCGCGCAGCAGCGCCGCCCACGGGTACACCTCGAACACCTGGAAGCTGTGGTGGGCCAGGGCCCGCTCCGACGCCTCGCGCCAGGTACCGCCGAGCTGCCCGCGGAACCGGTCGAGCAGGCGCTCCACGAGAGCCGCCGAGTCGGCCGGGTCCAGCAGGCCGTTGCCGGTCCAGTAGGCCTCGACCACCCGCGCGTCGAGCGGGTCGGCGATCCCGGCCGCCTCCGCGAGGAACTCCAGATAGCACCAGGCCCCCTCGAACCTCCGCGCCCGCCGCTCGATGTCCGCGGTCGCCCCCGGCCGGAGCAGCGCGGAGGCGTCGTCGGGACCGCAGTATCCGAGTGCGTTGGGCGGGTACGCGTACCGCGCGAACAGGAGCGCGCCCTCGGCGGACATTCAGCAGATCCTCGGCAGCTGCTCGCCGACCGGGAGCCCGACGACCCGGCTGCCGCCCAGCCCGGTCTTCGCCACCACCATCCCCGGGTGCTCGGGTACACAGGTCCCGATCCGGCAGGCGGAGCGCCCCAGGGGATGGGCCCGCAGCGCGGCGAGCACCTGGTCCGCGGACTCGGACGGCACGATCGCGAGCAGCTTGCCCTCGTTGGCCACCTGCAACGGGTCGAGTCCGAGCAGGCTGCACGCGTCCCGTACCGCCGGCGGTACCGGCAGCGCGCGCTCCACCAGGTCGATGCCGACCGACGAGGCGCGGGCGATCTCGTTGAGCGAGGCCGAGACGCCCCCACGGGTCGGATCGCGCAGTACGCGCAGGTCCGCGCCGGTGGCGATCATGTCGGCGACCACGCCGTGCAGGGGCGCGGTGTCGCTCTCCACGGCCGTACCGAACTCCAGCCCCTCCCGGCAGCTCATCACCGCGACACCGTGCACCCCGATGTCGCCGCTGACCAGCACGGCGTCTCCGGGCCGGGCGCGGCGTGGGCCGATGTCGACGCCGTCGGGGACCAGGCCGATGCCGGAGGTGTTGAGGTAGACACCGTCGCCGCTGGCGCTGTCCACCACCTTGGTGTCCCCGGTGACCAGCCGGACCCCGGCGGCCCGCGCGGCGGCGCCCACGGCCTCGGCGATCCGGCCCAGGTCGGCCAGGGCCGTGCCCTCCTGGAGGATGAACGCGGTGGACAGGTACAGCGGTACCGCGCCGGACATCGCCAGGTCGTTGACCGTCCCGTTCACCGCGAGATCGCCGATCGACCCGCCGGGGAAGAACATCGGCTTCACCACGTAGGAGTCGGTGGAGAAGGCGAGCCGGGTCCCGGCGGCCCCGACGCCCAGGACGGCCGAGTCACCGAGTTCGGACGAGGCCGCCGTCCCGTACGCGGGCAGGAACAGGTGCTCGACCAGTTCGCCCGACATCGCGCCGCCGCCGCCGTGGCCCATCATGACGGAGCCGACGTCCCGCAGCGGAACCGGGCAGACCCACCCCTCGAAGTCGAGGGGCTCCAGCCCGTCGTGCACGGTATCCGTCATGTGGCATCGACCAGTTCCAGCCGGCGGTGGGTGTAGTAGGCGGCGCAGGCGCCCTCGGAGGACACCATCGTCGCGCCCAGCGGCTTGCGGGGTGTGCACTCCTTGCCGAACGCCGCGCACTCCTGCGGTTTGATCTGCCCTTGCAGCACCTCTCCGGAGCGGCACAGCGACGACTCCTGTGTGCGGATGCCGGACACGTCGAAGCGCCGCTCGGCGTCGAACGCGCCGTATTTCTCCGCCAGTCGCCAGCCGCTGAGCGGAATCGCCCCGATGCCCCGCCACGTCCGGTCGGTCACCTCGAAGACGTCCCGCAGCATCGCGACGGCCGGGGTGTTGCCCTCCTCGCGTACCGCGCGCGGATAGGCGTTCTCGACTTCGTGGCGGCCCGATTCGAGCTGGAGGACCGTCCGTCTGATGCCCTCCAGGATGTCCAGCGGCTCGAATCCGGTGATCACGATCGGGACCTTGTACCGCTGGGCCAGCGGCGGGTACTCCGACGTGCCCATCACGCTGCACACATGCCCCGCGGCGAGGAAGGCCTGTACGCGGCAGGTGGGCGATTCCATGACGGCGGCGATCGCCGGTGGCACGAGCACATGGGACACGAGCAGCGAGAAGTTCCGTACGCCGAGGCGCCTGGCCTGGTATACGGCCATCGCGTTGGCCGGCGCGGTGGTCTCGAAGCCGATGCCGAAGAACACGACCTCCTTCTCCGGGTTCTGCCGGGCGATCTTCAGGGCGTCCAGGGGGGAGTAGACCACCCGCACGTCGCCGCCCGCGCTCTTCACCGAGAACAGGTCCTGGCCGCTGCCCGGCACCCTCAGCATGTCGCCGAAGGAGCAGAAGACGACGTCGGGCCGGGCGGCGATCGCCAGGGCCCTGTCGATGACCTCCAGCGGTGTCACGCAGACGGGGCAGCCGGGGCCATGGATCAACTCGATGCCGTCGGGCAGCAGTTGATCGATACCGTGCCGGATGATCGAGTGGGTCTGGCCGCCGCACACCTCCATCAGCGACCAGGACCGGGTGGTCACCGCGTGGATCTCGTCGAGCAGCCGCCTGGCCGGCTCGGGGTCGCCGAACTCTTCGAGGTACTTCACCGGCCGGCTCCTTCTACGAGATCCTGCTGCTGGGCGGCCTGTTCGAGACCGTCGCCGAACTCCTCCGCCAGGATCCCGAGCCGCTCGAAGTTGGCGAGGGTCTCCTCGGCCGAGCGTTCGTCCAGGCGCTGGATGGCGAATCCGACGTGCACGATGACGTATTCGCCGATCGTCACATCAGGGATGTACTGGAGGCACACCTCCTTGCGTACGCCGCCGAAGTCGACGTCGGCCATCAGCGTGCCGTCCACCTCGACGGTGCTGAGGACACGTCCCGGTACTGCCAGACACATGGTTTCTCTTCTCTCTGGATCCCTCGAAAGCCCAGATGGCCGCCGGGGCGGCCGGGTCAGCCGGAGGCCGCGACCAGAAGCTGCCCGAACGCGATCCCGCCGTCGTTCGGAGGGAGCAGCCGTGGACGCAGCACGGTGAAGCCTCGCTCGGTCAGGAGGCGGTGGGCGGCGTCCAGGAGGACGGCGTTCTGGAAGACGCCACCGCCGAGCGCCACCACACCGAGGCCGGTCCTCTCCCGGCAGATCTCCGCGAACCGGACGACGAGCCCGGCGACGGACGCGTGGAAGCGCGCCGCGATCACCTCGGGCGCCACCCCGGCCCGTACGTCGCGGACCACCGCGCGGACGACCGGCCCGGGGTCGGCCACCGCCGGCTCCTGGGACGTCCCGGCGGGGAGGCCGAAGGCGTAGCGGTCGCGGGCGGCGAACGCCTCCGCCCCCGCGGCCCGCGCCAGCCCCTCCAGCTCGACGGCCGCCTGCGCCTCGTGGTCCACCGTGTGCCGGACACCGGCCAGCGAGGCGACGGCGTCGAACAGCCGGCCCACGCCGGAGGTGGGCACACAGCCGAAACCGGTCCCGAACTGATGGGCCAGCACGTCCCGTTCCCTCGGCGGGCAGGCGCGGACCGCGGGCAGCTCCTCGTCCCAGCCGATCCCGGCCGCCCGCAGATGGGCGAGCGCCATCCGGTACGGCCGCAGCACGCTCGCGTCACCCCCGGCGAGCGGCACGTATCCCAGATGGCCCGCCCTGCTGAACGACTTGTAACCGGCGATCAGCGCCTCACCGCCCCAGGCCGCTCCGTCGGTGCCGTGGCCGGTGCCGTCGAAGGCGATCCCGATCACGCTCTCGTCCGGGCCGAGTCCGTGTTCCCCCATGACGGAGGCGATGTGCGCGTGATGGTGCTGCACCGTCCGGACCGGCCGCCCCCGCGCGTGCTCCCGGGCCCAGGTCCCGGACCGGTAGCCGGGATGGCGGTCGGCGACCAGCTGTCCCGGGGTGACCCCGGTGAGGCGCTCCAGACGCTCCTCGGCCCGGGTCAGCGCCTCGACCGTGGCCGGCGCGTCCATGTCCCCGATGTGCTGGCTGACCCAGGCGTAGCGGCCCTCGCCCAGCGCACAGGTGTTCTTGAGGTCGGCGCCGACCGCGAGCGTGGGCGGTACGTCGAAGGGGAGCGCGAGGGGCAGCGGGGCGTACCCGCGTGACCTGCGCACCGGAAGCTCCGCACCCGCCACGAACCGGCTGACCGAGTCGTCGCACGGCACATGGATCTCCCGGTCGTGCCGCAGCCAGGCGTCGACCAGCGGGGCCAGCTCGGACAGGGCCTCGGTGTCCCCGGTGACGATCGGTTCACCCGACAGGTTCGCCGAGGTCATCACCAGCGCGTCCGGCCCCGGAAGGTCGTCCCCCAGCCCGAAGAGCAGGACGTGCACAGGCGTGTACGGAAGCATCACGCCGAGGTCCGGGCTGCCCGGTGCCACGGACGGTGACACCCCGCCGGAGGTTCCGGGCGCCGAACGCCGGGGCAGGAGGACGATCGGCCTGCGGGCGCCGGTGAGCAGGGCCTCCTCGTCGTCGGTGAGCGTCACGAGCTCTCCGGCGGTCGCGAGACCGGACACCATCACCGCGAACGGCTTGTCCCCGCGCCGCTTTCGGCGCCGCAGCTCGCGCACGGCGTCGTCGTTGCGGGCGTCGCACGCCAGGTGGTAGCCGCCGAGGCCCTTGACCGCGACGATCCGTCCCGCGGCGAGCAGTTCGCGCGCGCCCCGCAGGGCGTCCTCCCCGGTGACGGGCACCGCCGGGTCCGTACGGACGAGTTCGAGCCGGGGGCCGCACGCGTGACACGCGATCGGCTGCGCGTGGAAGCGCCGGTCGGCCGGGTCCTCGTACTCGGCCCGGCAGGCCTCGCACATCGTGAACCCGGCCATCGTGGTGGCGGCCCGGTCGTAGGGCGTGCCCGTGACGATCGTGAACCTGGGTCCGCAGTGGGTGCAGGTGATGAAGGGGTGGCGGTGGCGCCGGTCGCCCGGATCACTCATCTCGTCCAGGCAGTCCTGGCAGGTCGCGATGTCCGGGGAGACCAGGGTGCGGGCCCGGCCGCCCCCGGTGGAGGCCTCGATGGTGAACTCGGTGCCGCCGGTGGGCGGTTGCTCGGACGCGTGGACGTCCTCGACGATCGCGAGCGGCGGGGCGTCGGCCACGAGCCGCCGGCCGAACTCCTCGACCGCCTCGGGAGCGCCCTCGACCTCCGCGACCACACCGGCGCCGGTGTTCGTGACCCATCCGGCGAGCATCAGCTCCGAGGCGGTGACGTAGACGAAGGGCCGGAATCCCACGCCTTGGACCACCCCGCGCACCTCGAACCTGCGCCGGATCCGCCGCGTGCGGGCCTGACCCATCATCTCCAGGCCCGCCAGCGCCTCCCTGGCCTTGGCCCGGTCGATGACCTCCACCGCGAACCCCATGTGCAGGAGCACCCAGTCGCCGTCGGCGGGGGCCTGGTCGAGCATCCCGATGTTGACGCGCCGCCGCGCCCCCTCCACGTCGACGAGCGCGAGCTGGCCGGCGTACCCGTCCACGATCTCCACCACGCGGCCGGGGATGCCAAGACACATGATCAGGTTCTCCGGTGTTAGACGCTCTGGGGAAGTCCGTCGTGCGGGCAGGGCGCGGCCGGCAGCAGCCGCCCGACCAGTGCGCGCACGGCGTCGGCCGCACCGGGCACCGCCGCGTGGACCGTGCTGCTGAGACCGATGCCCTCCTCCACTCCGGCCGGGGTGCAGCCGACGAGGTAGGTGACCGGAAGAGTACCGCCCAGTTGGCCCAGGTTTGCCAGCACCGCAACGGGATTCATGCCATGTGCGTCGAATTCACCCGTTCCGAGGTCATCCGCACCGATCTCCAGTACGGTCATCTCACCGGGCGGCCCGTCCCCCGGATACGCGTCCACCAGGATCAGCGCGTCGTATCCGTCGAGCAGGTCGTACGCGAGATGCATCCCCCGGATCCCGTAGTCGACCACCCGGACGCCCGGAGGCAGCCCGCCGTCCCCGGCCAGCCGCCGCACCACCTCCGGACCGAAGCCGTCGTCGCTCAGGAAGAGGTTGCCGACGCCCGCCACGAGCACACGCCCGGCCACGTCGCTCCCCATGTTCCGCTCCTCAGATGGATGGTTGACTCCGTGCGGGTCAGCCGCCGCCGGACTGGAGGTCCGGGGCGTCCGGGTCCTGGGGGCTCTGCGGCTGGACCGAGGTGTCGGACGTCTTGTCCGAGGAGCCCTCGGGCCGGTCGGCAGGGCCGCCGGACGGCTGGTCGGACCCCGTGTCGCGTGAGCCCTTGCGGCCCCGCTTCCCCTGGGGCTCTTCCGCCAGGTGCTCACCCGGCGCGTCGGAATCCCGCCTGTCGGTCATGGGAACCACGTCCTCACTCACATCGAACGGATCTTCAGGTACCGGCGGATGTCGGGGATCGACTTCACCGCTACGCCCACGGCGACCAGCGCGGCGGCCGAGACGACGGCGGTGGTGAGCACGCCCAGGGTCTTCACGATCGGCTCTCCTCTCGGTGTTCCGGGCTCCCGGCGGGCAGCGGTTCGAGCTCGTCGGGCGCGAAGTAGAGATAACGGCCGTACCAGTCGTGCAGGTCGGCCGCCGGGTCGTCGAGGAGGACCACCGCGACATGGGTGCCGCCGTCCACGTCCGAGAGGACGGCCGTGACCCGCGCCACCTGGTCGGCGAGGAAGAGGTCCTGGGCGTCGGCCCGCCGGGAGGGGCGCAGCCTGACGAGGCTGCCCTTGCCGACGCGCACACCGTCGACCACCACCGTGTCGCTCTCCGGCCGTACGTCCGCGTCGGACGCCGGATCCCACCAGGGCGCACCGCCGGTGCCGAAGGCGTCCGGTGTGGCGGTCTCCGCCCGCGGATCGCGCAGCAGGCCGTGCAGCTGCCGCATGCCGGACTCGGACATGCCGTCGCACCGGTCGATGATCTCCCGGGCCCGTGGATCGGTCGCCCGCGCCTCGGCCTTCTCCTTCTCGGTCATGGTCATCACCCGCAGGGTCAGGATCTCGTCGATCTCGGTCGAGTCGAAGAGGGCTCCGGCGCTCTGCTCGGCCACCTCCGGGTAGTCGTACAGGATGATCGGGGCGCCCAGCACGGTGTCCGTCGAGCCCCGTGCCCCGGCCAGGACCGGCCAGCACCGGCGCTGGCGGCAGCGACCCGCGGCAGCGGCGGCCTCGTCCGGCGGTTCGAGCAGGGACACGAACGCGGCGTCGTGCGCGTCGAGGATCAGATGGGTGCCGATCAGCGAGGCCCGGCAGGCGGCGTCCTTGTCGTCGGCGGGCTCGGGATGCTCGTTGCGGACGCACACCGAGAGACGCACGTAGCCGCCGTCGACGACCGGGTGCGTACGGATGCGGACCGTCAACGGCTGCCGCCTGCGCACGATCCGGCCCACCACCGACCCGCACGCGTCGGTCAGCGGCTCCGACTCCTCACCGCCGGCCACCTGGCGCAGGGTGTCGGTGGGCGCCGCCAGGCCGGTCGCGGGCAGGGTGATCTCGTGCTCGACCGCCTCGTCCCAGCTCAACTGCCGCGCCCCGTCCACGTCGAGCGACGCCACCGGGGTGTGGCCGCCGTCCGCCTCGCGCCGCTGGACCTCCCTGACCCGCACCTGGAGGAAGCGGAGGCGGATCGTGACCGCCCCGCCCGAACCTCCGGGAGTCAGCAGGCACTGCGTCTCCATCTCCGGTTGCTCACCGAAGCTCGCCGCCGCCGCGAGCGGCGGTCCGAGGACTCCGAACTGCCACCGCGACCGGTTCTTGTGCGCGCTCGCGCGGTACGGGTACAGCAGGTACCCCTCGTAGAGGACCGCGTCGGCGACCGCGCGCACCTGGTCGACGCTCACCGGACCACCTCACCGTTCTCGGCCAGCAGAGCGTCCACCGTCTCCTCCCAACTGGTGAGGCCGCGCTTCGCACGGAAGTCCGCGAAGCGGGCGAGCACGTCGTGATCCAGCCTGATCCAGCCACTGTTGGGGAAGTGGTACGCCATCATCTGCCGCCACACCGCGACCGGCAGCTGGTGCCGGGCCTCGCAGTCCCACGGGACGCGCTGCACCCCGAACCCCGCCTGGCCCCGGGTGAACACGGTCCCCGAGAACATCAGCGTCAGGGGCACGGCACCGTCCCGGAGGGCGTGCAGGTACCGTGACCCGACCACGTCGAAGTCGTAGGTGCAGGGCAGCGGCAGATCGATCTCGGTGGCGCCGGTGAACCCCTGCACCGTCGTGTCGCACTGCATCCACTGGAACGGCCGCAGGGTGTCCGCCCAGCGTTCCCGCTCCCCGAACAGCACGTGCAGGCCGTCTCTCTCCGCCGCGTCGTAGGGGCGGCGCTGCGGCTCGATACGGACCTGGCAGTGCAGGGCGATCGCGTGGATCCGCCGGCCGGCCGTCTCCTCGATCCGCAGGCGCGCGGTCAGTTGCGGGACCGCCGTGTACGGCTCGGCGACCACGTCGAGCACGGAGAACGCGAGCTCGCTCACCGCGCCTCGATTCCGGCGGCCGGCCGGCTGCGGCCGTCCACCCGCGCGAAGAAGGCGTCCATCGCGGTGTGCGCCTCCTGGCCGCCGTCGAAACCGCGCCACAACGTCCGCAGCCTGCCCACCAGTTCGTAGCAGGCGTCGATGGGCACCAGATGGCAGCTGCCGCCCCCGCCGTCGGAGCGGCGGACCAGCAGTGCCTCGACGTCGGACCGCAGGACGGACAGCTCCGGGGCGGCCTTGACCACTCGCTCCCAGGCGTCGAGGGGCAGTTCGGACTCGGTGGCCCCGGCCGGCCCCGGGTAGAAGGCGACCACACGGTCCTGGACCGAGTTGCGGAACAGGAACGCCAGCCCGACCGGGATCTGCAACTCGTCCCAGGCCCGCCCGTCCACGGTCAGGCCCTCGAAACGCAGATAGCGGTCGGGGACGGCGCGGTAGCGCAGGTCCGCCCCCTCGTCCGCGAACAGGAGGCAGCACGCCCGGCAACCGCACAGCAGGGCACGGCTGTCGACGTTCACCACGTGCGCGTGGTCCTCGCCGACCGGGGCGGCGCACAGCTCGCAGCGCTCGCCGTCGGCCGGTCGCGGGCGCTCGCGCGCGATCCGCAGCAGCGCAGCCGCGGGGGAGCCCTGACGGCCCGTCGTCCTCATGTCGCCACCGTCGCGGGGACGCAGACCGAGACGCCCGCCCCGTCCGAGAGCAGCGGCAGCGGATCGAGGTGCAGGCCCTCCGCGTCCAGGCAGGTACCCGCCCGCCGCACGTCGTAGTGCGCCCGGCAGCCGGCGCACCGCAGGACGCCGTCACCGGCCGCGCCGCCGAGCCGCCGGGTGAGCGCGGCACCGTCGAACGGCTGCTCGCAGCGGGCGCACCGGTCGGCGAAGGCGAACAGGTCCGCACCGGTCCGGCAGCCCACGGCGGCGACACCCTCGACGGTGAAGCGGACCACCGCGCCGGGCTCCACGGCGGACAGCTCCGGGACCGACTGCCACGACGCGCTGTCCTCGGCCGCCCCGTGGAGCCGGGTGAAGAGGGCGTCCACCGGGACGACGGGACCGGACGCCTCCTCCTCGGCGGCGGCCTCGACCTCGATCGAGGTGACCTCCGGGGCCGCCGCCTCCACGGCCCCCCGCACCGCGAGCTTCAGCGTGACCGAGGACGACGGGCAGCCGTCGCAACTGCCCAGCAGCCGCAGCCGCACGGCCCCGTCGTCGGTGACGGCCAGCAGCTCGACGTCGCCGCCGTGCGAGCCGAGATAGGGCCGGACGCTCTCCAGCGCCTTCTCGACCCGCGTCTCCACGTCGTACGGGTGCAGACCGTGCACCAGCAGCACACTGGCCACCAGGTCGTCCCCGGCGAGCGCCGCCAGGACCTCGTCGTCCAGGGTGCCGTGCTCGTGCACGAGATCGAGCAGCCGTTCGAGACCCGCTCCGTAGAAGTCGACGACGAGGCGCACCAGTTCCTCGCTCCGCTCCCGCGCGACGGTGCCGCCGGACGCGCTGGCCGCGATCAGCGTGTCGATGCGCTCACCGGTGCGGCGCCAGTCGGCGGAGGGCTGCTCCGACACCTCGGCCACCTCATTCACCGCCGGCGGACTGGGTGGGGGAGTGCAGCAGTTCCAGCTTCTTGCCCTCACCGAGGTACATGTGCACCCCGCACGGCAGGCAGGGGTCGAAGCTGCGCACCGTGCGCATGATGTCGATGCCCTTGAAGTGCTCCCGGTCGTTCTCCTCGAAGATCGGCTGCCCCTGCACCGCGTCCTCGTAGGGACCGGGCGTGCCGTAGGTGTCGCGGGGACTGGCGTTCCACGGGGTCGGGGGGTACGGGTGGTAGTTGGCGATCTTGCCGTCCCGGATGACCATGTGGTGCGAGAGAACGCCGCGTACCGCCTCGGTGAAGCCGCAGCCGACGCCCTCCTCCGGTACCTCGAACTTCTCCCAGGTCTTGGTGCGCCCGGCCCGGATCTCCACGAGGGCCTTCTCCGCGAAGTGCAGCGCGCAGGCGGCCGCGTACGCCTGGAAATAGGTCCGCGCGCGGTTGCGCTCGATGGTGTTGCTCCACCGCGGTACGTGCCACTCCAGCTCCACCGGGCCCTTGAGCGCGGTCTTGGGGAGGTTGATCTTCACGCTGGTGCCGGTGGCCTGGACGTAGCCGATGTCGACCAGCCCGGCCAGCGCCGTCGTCCACAGCCGCGCCAGCGGTCCGCCTCCGGTGTCGAGGGCGAGGTAGTCCTTGCCGTCGAACCAGCGCGGTGACATGACCCAGCTGTACTTGTCCTCCAGATTCCGCTTCTGCGGCTGGGGATTGGTGTGCTGGTTCCAGGGGTGACGCCGGTCGACCGGGTTGCCGAGGGGGTCGTGGGTCACGAACATCTCCTGGTCCTCCCAGTCGCCGTAGTACGACGAGCCGAGCAGGATGCGGATGCCCAGGTTGATCTTCACCAGGTCCGTGGTGACCAGTTTCCCGTCGACGACCACGCCGGGGGTGACGTACATCTTCCGGCCCCAGTTGGTCATGTCCTTGTACTGGAAGTTGCAGTGCTCCGGGTCCTGGAACGACCCCCAGCAGCCGAGCAGGATGCGCCGGTTGCCGACCTGTTCGTACCCGGGCAGGGCCTCGTAGAAGAAGTCGAAGAGGTCGTCGTGCATCGGCACGACCTTCTTCATGAACTCCACGTAGCGCTGGAGGCGGGTGATGTAGTCGGTCATCAGCTGGATGGTCGCGACCGTGCCGACACCACCGGGGTAGAGCGTGGAGGGGTGGACGTGCCGCCCCTCCATCAGGCAGAACATCTCCCGCGTCAGCCGGCTCACCTGGAGCGCCTCCCGGTAGAACTCACCGGTGAACGGGTTCAGCGAGCGCATGATGTCGCCGATGGTCTTGTACCCGTGGGCGTCCGCGTGCGGCGAGGGGGTCCGGTTGGCCTGGTCGAGCACGCCCGGGTTGGTCTCGGCGACCATCTTCTCGCAGTAGTCGACCCCGACCAGGTTCTCCTGGAAGATGTTGTGGTCGAACATGTACTCCGCGGCTTCGCCGAGGTTGACGATCCATTCACCGAGGTGCGGCGGTTTCACGCCGTAGGCCATGTTCTGCGCGTAGCAGGAACAGGTGGCGTGGTTGTCCCCGCAGATTCCGCAGATCCGGCTGGTGATGAAATGCGCGTCGCGCGGGTCCTTGCCTTTCATGAAGACCGAGTAGCCGCGGAAGATCGAGCTGGTGCTGTGACACTCGGCGACGACCTTCTGTTTGAAATCGATCTTCGTGTAGATTCCCAGGCTGCCGACGATCCGGGTGATGGGATCCCACGCCATCTCCACCAGGCCGTCTTTGCCCGGGGCCGTTCCGGCGCCCGTGTGCTGCGTCGCGGTCATTACGCCACCCTCGTCTTTCTTTCTCCTGCGGTGATTTACCAGGTGCGGGTGGCGCCGGTGGTCAGTTTCCTTCCGGGCTTACGCCACTTCGGCTCGCGGTCCAGCGTGTGCGTCGTGATGTGGCGCAGTCGCCGCATCGTGTTTCCGTACAGTCCGACCGCGTTCGTCGAGAGCTTTCCGCCGGGCGGCTCGTCCATGAACGGCATGAACTTGTCCGGGAATCCCGGCATGGTGCACCCGATGCAGATCCCGCCCACGTTGGGGCATCCGCCGATGCCGTTCATCCAGCCGCGCTTGGGCACGTTGCACTTGACCGTGGGGCCCCAGCAGCCCAGCTTGACGATGCACTTCGGCGAGCCGTACTCGGTGGCGAAGTCGCCCTGCTCGTAGTAGCCGGCCCGGTCGCAGCCCTCGTGCACCGTCTGCCCGAACAGCCAGGCCGGGCGCAGCGCGTCGTCGAGCGGAATCATCGGGGCCTGGTCGGTGGCCATGTAGAGCAGGTAGGTGAGTGTCTCCGAGAGGTTGTCCGGCTGGATCGGGCAGCCGGGGACACACACGATCGGGATGCCCGCCTTGGACGTCCAGTCCTTGCCCAGATAGTCGGGGACCCCCATCGCGCCGGTCGGGTTGCCCGCCATCGCGTGGATGCCGCCGTAGGTCGCGCAGGTCCCGGCGGCCACGATCGCGGTGGCCTTCGGCGCCAGGCGGTCGAGCCACTCGCTGGTGGTGACGGGCTGCCCGGTGGCGGGGTCGTTGCCGAAACCGCACCAGTAGCCCTCGTCGTGCAGCCGCTCGTTGGGGATGGACCCCTCGACCACGAGGACGAACGGTTCCAGTTCCCCGCGGTCCGCCTTGAAGAACCATTCGAGGAAGTCGTCGGCGCCGCCGTTGGGCCCGCACTCGAAATCGATCAGAGGCCAGTGCATCGCGATCCGCGGAAGGCCGGGCAACGCGCCGAGCGCGATCTCCTCGATGCTGGGCTGAGTGGCCGCGGTGAGGGCCACGGAATCGCCGTCGCAACTGAGACCCGCGTTGATCCACAGCACATGGATCAGTGTCTCTTCCGCCTTTACCGCTTCCTCTGTAGGCATAGTGCTCTCGCCTTTCGGGGAGACAGCCGTCTCGTCGTGTCGCAGAGCCCGGCTTTCCACACACGGGTGGGTTCGCGCATATTGCTACCATCTAGCCTCGGCGCCAGAGCACCGGCAACACGGTGATTCCGTGGACGGAATGAGCCGGTCGGGTGACACACCCGGCCCGCGGGGCGATTTGCCGCGTCGCACTGCGCGTACGACGGCCTACGGTCGGGACGCCCATCGCGAGAACGGTACGAACGAGGCCGTGGTGCACGAACTGGCAATTACACAGAGCGTCGTCGACGCCGTATGCGAACGCGCCGCCGGACGTCCGGTCCGGTCGGTCGTCGTCCGGGTGGGTGTGCTCACCGCGGTCGTCGCCGACTCGATGCGTTTCTGCTTCGACCTGGTCACCGAGGGAACGGTGGCCGAGGGTGCGCTGCTGGAGATCGATCAACCGCCGGGATCGGCCCGATGCCGCACGTGCGGTGTCGAATTCGCCCTTGCCGACCTGATCCCCCTGTGCCCGTGCGGCAGCGCGGACGTACGGGTCACGTCGGGACGGGAACTGCAGATCGTCTCGATGAAAGTGGGTTGACTTCCATGTGTGGTACTTGCGGCTGCGGTGACGAGAACGGCGGGACGGCCGGTACGAGGGTCACCGTGCTGGACGAGCGGGCGGCAGCGGCCCAGGGGCACGACCACGGGCACGATCACGGGCACCCGCACGAGCACAGCCGTCCGGCGCCCGACCACGAGACGGTCACGCTCGAACAGCGGGTCCTCGCCAAGAACGAGCGCCTCGCGGAGCGCAACCGCCGCTGGATGGCCGCCCGGGGGATCGTGGCCGTCAACCTGATGAGTTCACCGGGCGCGGGGAAGACCACCCTGCTCGAACGCACCATCGGCGAGCTGGCCGGGTCGCGGCCGCTCGCGGTCGTCGAGGGTGACCAGGAGACCAGGCTGGACGCGGAGCGCATCCGGCGCGCCGGATGTCCGGTGGCGCAGGTGAACACCGGGGCCGGCTGCCACCTCGACGCGGAGATGATGCGCGAGGCGCTCACCTTGCTCTCCCCGGCCCAGGACTCGCTGCTGCTGATCGAGAACGTGGGCAACCTGGTCTGCCCCGCCCTCTTCGACCTGGGAGAACAGAGCAAGGTCGTGATCATCTCGGTCACCGAGGGCACCGACAAGCCGCGGAAGTACCCGTACATGTTCGAGGCCGCGGACCTGATCGTCGTCAACAAGACCGATCTGCTGCCCTACGTCGACTTCGACGTGGAGCGGTGCGAGCGGTACGCCCGTGAGGTCAACCCCGACGTCCGGGTACTGGGCATGTCGGCGACCACCGGTGAGGGCCTGGCCGACTGGTACGAGTGGCTGGCCGGACAGAAGTAGCGGCGGACTCGCGGTACGGGGACGCTGGGCGGCGTGTGCGGACGCGGCGTGGCCGTCACCGGCCGCGCCGCCCGGCGTCACCCGGCCGTGTCACCTGCTCGCGCTGGAGTAGGGCAGGAGACCCATCTCCCGGGCGTTCTTGACGGCCGTGGCCATCTGGCGTTGCTGCCGCGCGCTGATGCGGGTGACCCGGCGGCTGCGGATCTTGCCCCGGTCGGAGATGAACTTCCGCAGCAGATCGGTGTCCTTGTAGTCGATGTAGGTGATCTCGGCCGCGTCGAGCGGGTTGGGACGGGCCTTGAGCGGCTTGCGGGGGTCTGTACGGCGTGTCATCGGGCACTCCTTCGGTGGTCGGTGGTCGGCCGGTCGGGCCGGGGTGGTCAGTGCGCCGGGTCGAGGAGGGGGTCGAAGGCCGGGGGCAGGCTCTTCCACGCCTCGGGTCCGGCCGCGTACTCGGCGTCGGTGAGCAGGCAGGAGTCCAGCAGCGCGGTGAGCCCCTCGCGGTCGAGGCCGGGGGAGACGAAGACCAGGTGCTGGCAGCGGTCGCCGTGCTCCGGATGCCAGTCCAGGGCGGCGGCTGCCCGGCGGAAGGGCGGCACCATCTCCCAGGCCGCGTCCGGCAGGGAGGCGAGCCAGGGGCCGGTGTCCTCCACGCACAGGGCGCCGCCGGCCGCGTCCCAGGAGAGCAGGGTGTCCGGCCGGTCGGCGAGCCAGAACCGGCCACGGCTGCGGGCGGCCGCGCAGCACAGGTCCTCCAGCGCGTCGTAGAGGCGCTCGGGGTGGAAGGGGCGGTGGCGGCGCCACACGAGGGTGCTGACGCCCGCCGCGTCGGCCTCCTGGGGGAGGAGCGCGCACGCGGGGTGCTGGCGGGCGGCCGCCGCCTCCACGTCGAACCCGGACAGCGCGAGTTCGGCCAGCGCGTGCGAACCCGCCGCCGCGTGCCGGGCCGTGGGGTGCAGCTGCCCGATGAGCGCGCGGTCCTCGTCGTCGGCCGCCTCGCTGTCGGCCAGGGCGAGGACGGAGGCGTACTCCAGCTGCCGGGCCCAGGTGTCGCCGACGGTGCGCTGGTCGGTCGCGGCCGCCGCCAGCCCGGCGTCCGCCAGGTCGTCACCGTTGACGAGGTAGGGCAGGACGAGGGCCGGATCGACCGCGGTGATGACGCTCGTGACCTCGGCCCACCCGGCGCCGTGGGCCGCGACGACCTCGGCCATGGCCTTGGGTTCGACGGAGTCCCAGAGTTCGAGTACGGCGAGACGGGTGCTCCCGTCGGAGGCGAGTCGCTCCAGCTCCGGGATCAGGTCCTCACGCAGGGCGCAGCAGGCGCAGTCGTTCACGAGGGGGGCCTCGCCGGCGGACCGCTCGCCGGAGGCGTCGCGGACCGTGCGGCGCACCGTCCCCCCGTCCGCCGTGGTCAGGTCGTGGTGCAGTGCGACGCTGCGCGGGACGGCCCTGAGCAGCCCCTCCACCACCTCGCGGCGGGCGTCGGAGTGCAGCCCGCTGACCACGGCGACGGACAGCTTCCGGTTGTCGTCCATCACCGGTCCGCCCGGCTGCCGTAACGGCGCTCGAACCGCTCCACCCGGCCCGCGGTGTCCATGACGCGGGCGGTGCCGGTGTAGAAGGGGTGGCTCGCGGAGGAGATCTCCACGTCCACGACGGGGTAGGTGTTGCCGTCCTCCCATTCGACGGTGCGCCCGCCGGTGAGTCCGGCGAGGGTCGAGCGGGTCAGGAAGGCGAAGTCGGCGGCCTTGTCGCGGAAGACGACGGGGCCGTAGGCGGGGTGGATTCCGGGCTTCATGGCGATGTCCTTCGTTCAGGTCGGGCAGGTCGGGCCGGGCCGGTGGTCAGCGCTCTTCGCGGAAGTCCACGTGCCGGCGGACCACCGGGTCGAACTTCCTCAGCACGAGCCGGTCGGGGTCGTTCCGGCGGTTCTTGCGGGTCACGTAGGTGTATCCGGTGCCCGCGGTGGAGCGGAGCTTGATGATCGGGCGTAGTTCGTTGCGAGCCATGCGGGCTACTATATGGCAATGGTTTCCATGTTCAATAATGGGGCCACTCGACGAGAGGCAGGTATCACCGTGTCCGCCCACTGCCAACTGACCGGCGCCCAGCCGGGCTTCGGCAACCACATCTCCCACTCGCACCGGCGCACCTCACGCCGGTTCGACCCCAACATCCAGCGCAAGCGCTACTGGCTGCCCGGCGAGGGCCGTCATGTGCGTCTGACACTGAGCGCCAAGGCGATCAAGACCGTCGACACCATCGGTATCGAGGCCGCCGTGGCCCGCATCCGGGCGCGAGGGGGGAAGGTCTGATGGCGAAGAAGAGCAAGATCGCGCAGAACGAGAAGCGCAAGCTGGTCGTCCAGCGGTACGCGGCCCGGCGGGCCGAGCTGAAGGAGATCATCCGGCGGCCCGGCACGCCCGGCGCGGTGAGGTCCGCGGCCGTCGAGGAGCTGCGGCGCCAGCCGCGTGACGCCAGCGCCACCCGGGTCCGCAACCGGGACGCCGTGGACGGCCGCCCGCGCGGATACCTGCGGAAGTTCGGGCTGTCCCGGGTCCGGACGCGTGAGGAGGCTCACGCCGGGTTCCTTCCCGGAGTGACCAAGTCGTCCTGGTGACGGAGGGCCGCACACCCGGCGCGAGGCGGGGTGTGCGGCCACCCGCCGTGGTCAGGAGCGCGGTCGGCGGGAGCCGCGCCAATCCGTCGCCGCGGTGAGCCGCTCGCGGTGGGGCGTTCCGCCGGGGCCCTGCCGCACACGTCCCCTGCCGCACACGTCCCTTGCCGTACGTGCCCCTTGCGTACGTGCCCCTTTCCGCAGGCGCCCGGACGGTGGAGGATCGGAGCCATGGTGTTCGCCCGTCCGGTCCGGCTGTGGCTCCTGCCCGGCGTCGTCCTCCTCGCCGTGATGGGGGCGTGGGGCGCGATCCGCTACCCCCACCTGCCGGACCGGGTTCCGAAGCACATCGGCACCGGCGGAGTGGACGCCTGGGCGGAACGGTCCCTGGGCAGCGCGTTCATGCCGGTCTTCGTCTACGCGGCGGTGACGGTCCTGATGACCGCCTGCGCCGAACTGACCCTGCGTGTGACACCACGGGACGAACTGCCGGACGACCCCGCGCCGTTCGCCGTCGCGCCGTCCCCGTCCCTCAACAGGCCCGGCAGCCGCGCCTCGGCCCGCCGGATCGCCCGGTCCCTGCTGCTGCTCAACACGCTCGTCGGCGTCTCGTTCCTCGTGGGCTGCGCCATCCTGTGGCGCTCCACACCTGATCCGCACGTGCCCGCGTGGCTGTTCGTCGCGATGACCGTGCCGATCGTGGCCGGCACCGTGCTGACGGTCGTGGCCGCCGTACGCGACCGGAACCACTGAGTCGCGTCCCCGCCGTGGCGGCGCGTCCCCGCCCCCGTCAGCACGCGCCACCGTCAGCGCAGGGCGGCCACCAGCGCGTCGCTCGCGGAGCACCACACCTGCCGGGCCTCGCGGAACCCCTGTTCCAGCAGGGTCTCGACGTGCCAGCGGGTGAGGGTGGGGCGATCCCGCCGCCCCTCGCCGGTCCGGGGCTCCCTCGGGTCGCCCAGCAGGGCGAAGCGCTCGGCCGCGGCGCCGGCCAGGACGGGATCGTCGGCCACCGCCTGCCACCAGTCCACCCAGTCCGACGCCCCCTGCCGCCGTTGCTCCTCCTGACGGCGGGCGTGCAGCGCTTGGAGGGCCGCGTTGACGCGCGGAGCGGAACCGTCCTCCATGTGGTCGGCGTTGAGGAACACACCGCCCTCGCGCAGCACACCGGCCAGGGCCCCGTAGAGGCGGCGCAGCGGTTCGGTGTCCAGCCAGTGCAGGGCGGTGGCCGTCACCACGGCGTCGTAGGACACGTGGGGAAGACGCTCGGTCCACCCGGGCGCCGTGAGGTCGGCCTCGACGAAGGTGACGCGGTCGTCACCGGCGAAGTGGCCGCGCGCGATGGTCAGGAGCGCCGGGTCGATGTCCACGCACGTACTGGTGGCCCCGGGCAGCCGCCGCAGCAGCCGGTCGGAGATGCTGCCCGTGCCGCACGCCAGGTCCAGGACGCGCGGTGTGGGTCCGGCCACGGCCTCGACCGTGTCGAGCATGACCCGGAACCGCTCCTCGCGGTCCGGCATGTACCACTCCTGCTGGCGGTCCCAACTGGTCTGCCACCGCTGCCAGTCACTGCCGGTCGTTGTCGTCATGAGTGCGGTTGTCCCTCTCTTCGCAGGTCGTACGGGGTGGGCGTCCCCCCGGCCGCCGCGGCCCCCAGGTGCCGGGAGCGCAGCAGCAGGCGGGTGGTCTCCGAGCGCGGGGAGGAGAGCACGGCCCGGCGGTCGCCGTGATCCACGACGGTGCCCGCGTCGAGGACCACCAGGTCGTCGGCCAGCAGCTCCACGAGACGCAGGTCGTGACCGATCCACAGCACGGCGGTGCCGCTCCCCTCGCGGAGCCGGGTGATCTCCTCCGTCACCGCCCGGGTGCTGACCTCGTCCAGCGCGGTGGTGATCTCGTCGCAGATCAGCACCGCGGGTTCGGCGAGCAGGGCGCGGGCCAGCGCGGCCCGTTGCAGCTCCCCGCCGGACAGCGATCCGGCGTGCCGCGCCGCGTGTTCCGAGGACAGACCGAGCCGCTCCCACACCCGCATCGCCCGCCGCTCGGCCTCCCGCGGCGACAGCCCGCGCAGGCGTACCGCGGTGCGGGCCACCTGCTCCAGTACGGTGCGCCGCTCGTCGAACGAGTTCCGCACCTCCTGCCACACGTACTGCACGCCCCTGATCTGCCGTGGCGTCCGGTGGCGCAGGACCGGCAGCGGTTCGCCGAACAGGGACACCTGTCCGTCGTGGCGTTCGTGGAGCCCGGCCAGGCACCGCGCGAGGACCGTCTTGCCGCTGCCCGAGGGGCCGACGACCGCCGTGCAGCCGGCCTCCGGCACCCGCACGGTCACGTCGCGCAGCACCTCGCCCCGCCGTCCGGGGCGCAGCCACGCGGACAGGTCGCGCGCGTGCAGGGCGGCCCGGCCGCCGCCGGGGGAGGGGGCCGGGCCCGGCGCGGGCGCCGGAACGGGCGCGGCGGGCCGTGCCGGCAGGAGGTCCGCCGTGCGGCCCTCGGCCGTGACGCGTCCCCGGTCCATGAGCACGGTCCGCGTGGCGACCGCCCGTACGAGGTCGTGGTCGTGGCTCAGCAGCAGCACCGCGATCCCGTCGGCCGCGAGCCGGGTCAGCTCGCCCGCCAGCCGCAGCCGCGCCACGGTGTCCAGGCCCGTACTGGGCTCGTCGAGGACCACGGCACGGGGGCCGCACACGAGCACCTGGGCCAGGGCCACCCGTTGCCGCTGCCCGCCGGAGAACTGGTGCGGGAAGCGGCGACGGGTCGCGAGGTCGTCCGGCAGCCCGGCGGTCCGCAGGGCTTCGGCCGCGTACCCGGCCGCGGCCGGGCGCCGGCCGCCGCCGGGCCGGTGCAGACGAGCGAGTTCGGCCAGGACCGAGCCGGTCCGCCGGGCCGGGTTGAGGGCGTGCGCCGGGTGCTGGGGCATGTAGGCGACGACCCGGCCGCGTACGGACGGCGCGAGGCGGGCCGGCCCGTCGGCCGACACCACCGTGGTGCCCGCGACCTCGACCTCGCCGCTGAGCCGGACACCGGTGGCCGACTCCCCCAGGAGGGCCAGGGCGGCGGTGGTCTTGCCGCTGCCGGAGGGCCCCACGAGAGCCGTCACCTCACCGGGTGCGACGGTCAGGCCGACGCGGTCCAGCAGGACGGCCGTTCCCGCCCGTGCGGTCAGTCCGCGGACCTCGATCACCGGTTCCATGCCTGCTCTTTCCCCCGCGTGGTCTCCCCGCGTCCGTCCCCGCGCGGCAGCAGACCGTCGGCCAGCAGATTGACACCGACCGTGAACATCACCAGCATCAGCGCCGGCGCGCAGACCGCCCACGGCTGCACGAACAGCGCCTCCCGGCTCGCGGCGATCACCACGCCCCAGTCCGGGGAGGTCGGATCCAGGCCGAGCCCGAGGAAGTTGGCCGCCGCCACGGTGAAGACCGCGGACCCCAGCCGGGTACCGGCGTCGGCGGCCGCCACCGGCAGGACGGCACGTCCCACGTGCCCGATCAGGACGCGCGCCGCCGACTCGCCCTGAAGCCGCATCGCCTCCGCGACGGGACCGCCGGCCGCGTCCATGGCCGCCGCCCGCAACAGCCGTGCCACGGCGGGCACGTTGAGGGCCGCGACCGCCAGGGCCACGGCGACCGGATGTCCGCGCCAGCCGACCCCGACGACGCTGATCACCAGCAGGGAGGGCAGGGGCAGCAGGAGTTCGACGGGCCGCATCAGCAGATCGTCCAGCCACCGGCTGCGGGAGGCCGCGGCCGTCAGCCCGATCGCGGCCCCGACCACGAAGGCCAGGGCCACCGCCGCGCAGGCCACCCCGAGCGCACTGGCGCCGCCCCGCAGGACCAGCGCGAGGACGTCGCGGCCGAGGGCGTCCGTGCCCAGCACGTGCCCGTCGCCCCTGGCGTAGGGCATGCCCTCGGACGGAATGGGTGAATCCGTGACGAACGGGCCGATCAGGGCGGCCGCGCACGGCGGGGCCAGGAGCAGCGCCCCGGTGGCCGTGCGCCGGTACCGGCGGCCGCTCATCGCAGTACCTCCGTGCGGGGGGCCAGCCGTCGGCTGACCAGGTCGGCGGCGAGGTTGAGGAGACAGGCGACGGCGGCCAGGGTGAGGGTGAGCGCCTGGACGGTGGGCACATCACGGTTCTGCACGGCCTCCACCAGAGCCGTCGCGGTGCCGGGAACGGCGAAGACGGCCTCGACCACCAGCACACCGCCCAGCAGATGGTCGCCGGTGCGCGCGAGTTCCTGCACCCCCGGCACCGCCGCGTTGGGCAGCAGGTGCCGCAGTACGAGCCGGACGGGAGGCACTCCGAGACGGCGGGCCTGCACGGTGTATCCGGCGTTCAGCGAGGTGAGCGTGCCGGCCCGGATCTGCCGTGACAGCACGCACACGGTCCGGGCCAGCAGGACCGCCACCGGCAGCACGAACAGCTCCGGGCGCTGCCACCACAGGTCGTCGGCCCCCACCCAGGTGGAGGGCAGCCACCCCAGCCGCAGGGAGAACAGGGCCACCAGCAGAAGGGCCAGGACGAAGTCCGGTACGGAGGTCAGCGTCAGGGTCACCGCGGAGACCACGCGGTCGGTGCGGCTGCCCGCCCGCAGCCCGGTCACCAGCCCGATGACGACGGCCAGCGGGACCAGCAGGAGGAGCGTGACGGCGGCGAGGGCGGCCGTCGCCGTGACGGAGCGGGCCAGCACCCCGCTCACGGGCCCGCCGCCGACCAGGGAGGTGCCGAGGTCGCCGGTGAGCAGACCGTGCGCCCAGTCGGCGAAGCGCTCGGCCGCCGGCCGGTCGAGCCCCATCTGTTCCCGTAGCTGGGCCACCTGGTCCAGGCCGGCCTGCTCGTTGAAGTCCACGGTGGCCGCGTCGCCCGGCAGCAGGTCGGTCAGCAGGAAGACCACGACGCTGAGGACGGCGAGCTGGACCACGGTCCAGCCGCCGCGGCGCAGGGCGTACCGCAGCACCTCAGTCCAGCCACACCGTGTCGAACCTGGCCCAGTCCACGGTGTTGGGCGGCGCCTCCTTCACCCCGCGCAGAGTGCGGGAGACGGCGTTCAGCCACTGGGGGTGGGCCCACAGGACCAGCCCGCCGCGGTCCCGGAGCGTCTGCTGCACCGACCCGTAGCGCCGCTCGCGCTCTTCGTCGTCGGTGACGGCCTGGGCCGCCGCGAAGGCCTCGTCGAAGTCACGGCGCTGCCAGGCGGTGGCGTTCTGCGGCGATTCGGTCAGCAGCCGCTCGCTGATGTACGTGGGGATCGACATGGCGCCGCAGCGGTGGTTGGTCACCGTTCCGGTGGTCAGCACATCGGTGAAGTACGACTCCGGAGGCCCGTTCGTTATCTTCACCCGCAGTCCCGCCTCCTCGGCCTGCTCGGCGAAGAGGTGGGCGGCCTGGGCGAAGCTGTCCGAGGCCGTGGACGTGTAGAAGGACACGGTCTTGCCGAGCAGCCCGGTCCGCCGCAGCAGACGCCGGGCTTCCGCCACGTCCCGCTCGCGCTGTTCCAGGCCGTCCGGATAGTACGTGTAGCCCTTGCCGTAGAGGTCGTTGCCGATCTCGGCACGGCCGGCGCAGACCACGTCCACCAGGCGCTCTCGGTCCACGAGCAGCTTGACGGCCATCGCCGCGTCCGGGTCGTCGAAGGGCGGCCGGTCCGTCTTGAGGGCGAAGCCCTGGACGCCGCTGCGCGCGGTGGCCACCACCCGTACCCGGCTGTCGTGTTCGACGCTGCGGGCGAAGGTCGGCGTCATCTCGTGTGCGTAGTGCACCTCGCCGCTGCGCACGGCGGCGCCCCGCGCCTCGCTCTCCGCGGACAGGACGCGTACCTCGTCCAGGTGCGGGGCACCGTTCCAGTGGTCGTCGAAGCGGCGGGCGACGAACGAGCGTCCGGCGGTGAACGAGACGAACCGGAACGGGCCGGTCCCCACGGGATGCCGCGGATCGTCCCAGCCGGCACGGACGATCGCCGTACCGGTCATCGCCAGCAGGGCGGGCAGCTCCGCGTTGGGCCGGGTGAGCCTGATCTCCACACTCCGCCTGCCCACCGCACGGCAGTTGGGGAGGTCCACGGAGGAGAGGGACTTCTTCGCCAGGTGGTCGGCGGCCTTCGGGTCGAGGATGCGCGCGAGGCTGTGGAGGACGTCGTCGGCGTCGAGGACGTGCCCGTCGTGGAAGCGTGCCTCACGCAGCTCGAACGTCCAGACGCGGGCCGACGCGTCGCTGGACCATGTGCGGGCCAGCCTCGGGACGGGGCGCAGGGAGGCGTCGAGCTCGACCAGTTTGTCGAAGACGGCCTTGTGCCGCGCGATGTCGACGAACTGCCGCTGCGCGTGCGGGTCCATCGTCTCCTTGACGCCCGCGCCCGGGAAGGCGGCCCGCAGGCTTCCGCCCTTCCTGGGGGAGGAGGAACCGGAGGCGGCGGTCGAGCAGCCGGTGAACAGGCCGGTGCCCACGGCGGCGGCCATGAGGAGGGCGTTTCGGCGTGTGGGAGCGACCGGCACCGGCGGGCACCTCCTGATCGAACGTCATTTACATATGCATCCAATGCGTTGTTGCGACTCTTTCGCAAGTGGGCCTCCTATGGTGTGGCCCACATCGGTGCTCGGACGACCACCGCGTTCGTA
This sequence comes from Streptomyces halstedii, assembly GCA_000720535.1. Lineage (GTDB taxonomy): Bacteria > Actinomycetota > Actinomycetes > Streptomycetales > Streptomycetaceae > Streptomyces > Streptomyces halstedii. Next base: position 108,036 of record JOAZ01000003.1, on the reverse strand, counting down.
CGGCTCCGCGCGGCCGAAGCCCCGTCACGGGCCGCGCGGAGACGTCCTGGAACTCGTCCTGGAACTCGTCCTGGAACTCGTCCTAGAACTCGTCCAGCCACAGGACGATCCCGGTGTGTCCCGTCAGCACCGCCGCCACGCCCGCCCGGACGGCGGCCGCGCAGCGGGCATCGGTGAAGGAGTCCGGGTCGTACGTCGAGGCCGTGCCGAGCCCTTCCCCCCGGAACGACGCGCCCGACCAGTCGACCGCCGTCACGTTCTCGGTGGGTTCGGCGAGTTCGGCCCCCACGATCAGGAATTCCTGGTCGAGATGGCTCGGACTGACCGTCGCCAGCGGGTCCACGAGATCGTTGCCGGCGCTGACGATCAGGTCCGGGCGCAGGTCCAGTGCCCGGGTGACGGCGGGCACGTGGTCGGCGGCGTCCGAGGCGGTCACCGTCCGCAGATCGACGTCCTCGTCCTTCGCCCACGCCTTCACCGCCTTCACCAGGGCTTTCGTGGGCCGGTCCTGACCCGCGGTGAGCAGGACGACACGCGTGCCGGCCGAGGGCCGGACGCCGGACCACGACCCCGGGCTCGGTGTGACGGTCGACTCCGGTGCGGGCGAGGAGTCCGGATCGATGAATCCCACGCCCAGTTCGCCGGCGGCGGCGGGGCCGGGGCGCGGCTTCGACCAGTCGTCACCCGAGGCGCATCCGGTGAGCAGGGCGGCGGCCACGAGCAGTACGGCGGCCAGGAGCGGGCGGTGCAAGACGATCGTCCTCCGGTGCAAGGGTCCGCGGCGGCGGCCCGGCGGGAGCGCGGGGCGCGAATGGCACGGCGCGGCTTCTCCCTCATCCTGCGCTTCCACCGCGCACGATCTCCATCACCCCGATCCCCGTCGAACGTTTGTTTTCTCATGATTCGCCGCTCGGTCGTCATCGGTTCATCCGCGACCAGCACGGTGCACGGGCAACCCCAAGGAGCCCCATGTCACACCGTGTCCGCCGTCTTCTGCTCACCTTCGCAGCGGCGGTTCTCCTCTTCCTCGGCCTCGTGCGGCCCGCCGCCGCCCATGGCTTCACCTCCACCGTGTACGCGCACGTCACCGCCGGCCGTGACGGCCCGATCCGGACCGAACTGAAACTGGAGTACGACCTTCTCGTCGTCTCGGCCGCCGACGCGGGCGACGACGACCCCCTCTTCCGGGACGGAACCGACGCGTTCGAGAACGGGGACGCCGACGCGCGGTCCGCGGCCCTCGACGCCCACCGCGAGACCGCCGTCGGCTACGTCACCCAGCGCTTCACGGTCACCACGGGCGGCACCGCCTGCGAACCGGCCCCCGCGGGCGCGTTCCGGACGGGCCGTGAGGAGGGCGTGCCCTACGCGCTTCTCACGCTCGACTGGACCTGCGCCGGACACGGCACCGGCGACCACGAGATCCGGAGCACCCTCTTCCCCGACTCGGAGGGGTACGTCAAGGGAACCAAGACGATCGTCACCTACGACGTCGACGGCCTCACGGGCAGCGCCGCCCTCGACACGGGGCACCCGTCCTTCTCGGTCGGCCAGTCCTGGACGGAGCGCTTCTGGGAGTTCTTCCGGCTCGGCGCCGAACACCTGTTGACCGGCACCGACCACATCCTGTTCCTGCTCGCCCTCATCGCCGGGTCCAGGCGGCCCCGCGAGGTCGTCCTCGCCGCCACCGCCTTCACCCTGGCCCACTCGGTGACGTTCCTGCTGGCCGCGCTGGGGCTGGTCGAGGTCCCCGCCGACCTGGTGGAACCCGTCATCGCCCTGTCCATCGCCGTGGTCGCCGGCTGGCATCTGTGGCGGATCCGCGGGCGCGGCACCGACGTCGGCGACCTCCAGGCGCCCACCGGGGGCCGGTTCGGTCTGGACCGCGCCGGATGGACCCGTCTCTGCGTGGTGTTCTGCTTCGGACTCGTACACGGACTCGGCTTCGCCGGGGCGCTCGGCATCGAGGCCGCGTGGTCCTGGACGCTGCTGTGGTCCCTCCTGGTGTTCAACATCGGCATCGAGGCCGTCCAACTCGCCGTCATCGCCGTGCTGTTCCCCCTTCTCCTGCTGCTGGGACGCCGCTCGCCCCGGGCCGCGCTGTGGGCCACCGGGACGCTGTCGGCGGGCGTGGCCGTCATGGGCCTCGTCTGGTTCGCGCAGCGGGTGACCGGATCGTAAGCGCAGGTCAGCGGTGATGTTCAACCCACGCCAAGATCACATTCAAGCGGCGTTCATCTGGCGCCGACAGCGTGGCGTCCACCCTCGCATGTGCACTGCATGCGCACCGTTCGTACACAGAAGAAACGACACTTCATGAGATCGAACTCTTCCCCGCAGGCCCGTGGGCCTGTGCGGCACCGTGTGGCCACCGGCGCGACCGCCGCGTTCCTCGGTCTGACCGTGGCCTTCGCGGGCGGACAGGCCGCACCGGCCGCCGCGGCCGAATCCTCCACCCTCTCCGGCATCGTCCTGGGCGTCGGCGCCAACGAGGCCCAGCGCACCGTCAACTGGTACTCCTCCGCCGACACCGCGCAGAAGGTCCAGCTCGCCCCCACCGCGCGCCTCACCGGCGGCGAGTTCCCCGCCGACTCCGCCGTCTTCGACGCGCTGGGCGCCGCGAACATCGCCGGCAGCGGCGGCTACAACCGCAACGCCACCATCACCGGCCTGAAGGAGAACACCGCTTACTCCTACCGCGTCGGCACCGAGGGCAACTGGTCGAAGGCGTACTCCTTCACCACGCAGGACTTCGAGGGCGAGTACGACTTCCTCTTCCTCGGCGACCCGCAGATCGGCTCATCCGGGGACCTGGCGCAGGACCAGGCCGGCTGGGAGGACACCCTCGACGTGGCCACCAAGGCCAACCCGAAGGCCGAGATCCTGGTCTCCGGCGGCGACCAGGTCGAGAGCGCCAACAACGAGTCCCAGTGGACCTCCTTCCTGGCGCCCGACCAGCTCCGCCAGTACCCGTGGGCCGCCACCATCGGCAACCACGACGTCGGCGGCAAGGCGTACGAGCAGCACTTCTCGACGCCCAACACCGACCGTTCCGGCTCGCTGTACGCCAACGGCAACCCGGAGTCCAACACCTCCGGCGGCAACTACTGGTACATCTACAAGGATGTGCTGTTCATCGACCTCAACAGCAACAGCTACGCCACCTCCCAGGGCGGCGGGGGCGACGAGGCGCACACCAAGTACGTCACCGACGTCATCAACCAGCACGGCTCCGAGGCCAAGTGGAAGGTGCTCGTCTACCACCACGCGATCTACTCCCCGGCCTCGCACGCCAAGGACAAGGACAACAAGGTCCGCCGGGTCGACTTCCCGACGACCTTCTCCGAGCTGGGCGTCGACCTGGTCCTCCAGGGCCACGACCACAGCTACTCGCGCAGCTACCTCATCAAGAACGGTGAGAAGGCCGACGCGAAGGAGCAGCCCGGCGCGTCCGACGTCTACCCGGGCCCCGGCGGCGTCCTGTACGTCACGGCCAACTCCGCCTCGGGCTCTAAGTACTACGACATCACCGCGCCCGACAACAGCGGCACCAGCGGCGCGGGCAACGGCCCCGACCCGCTGAACCCGGACAGCTACTGGTACAACTCGGTGCAGAACCAGGAGCACGTCCGCAGCTACGTCAAGGTGGGGGTGCGCAACGACAAGCTCGTCGTGGAGAACCTCCGCAGCGGCACCTGCGAGGCTCCCAACTCCCAGGTGTCCAAGGGCGACTGGTGCAAGAACACCACCGCCGCGCAGCCGGTCGGCTCGGTCGTCGACAAGGTGACCGTCCACCCGTACAACGGTGACGGCCAGTCCCTCCAGGTGGACGTGCCCGAGGTGGCGCCCGGCGAGTTCGGCTGGACCATCGACGGCTACAACGGCCTGGTGGACCTCGGTACCGCCAAGGAGGAGAACGGTGACCACTTCACCGCCTCCGGCAAGATCAACCCGATCCTCGTGTCGGACACTCGCCGCTCGCTCTCCCCGTGGTCGGTCTCGGCCGACGTGAGCGCGTTCAAGGACGCCGAGAAGACGTTCGCGGGCTCCTACCTGGGCTGGAAGCCGTACGTGCTCGACCAGGGCGCCGGCGCCCAGGCCGGCTCGCCGGTCGCCTCCGGCTACGACGGCAAGGGGCAGGGCCTGTCCATCTCGCGCGGCCTCGGCTCCGCGCCCCAGGGCCACCCCCGCGGTACCGCCAAGCTCGGTGCCGACCTGGCCCTCAAGATCCCTGACACGGTCCAGAAGGGCGGCTACCGCGCCACCCTCACCGTCACCGCGCTGAGCAGCTGACGTTCCCGCTCCACCGGCGTGGCGGGCCCCGGTTCGCCGGAGCCCGCCACGCCCCCCTTCCGAGAGAGACCCCATGTACGCAGTGGCACCACCTCGCCGCCCCCTCCCCGCCCTCGCCCGCACCGCCCTCCTCGCCCTGCTCGCGGCCCTGGTGTCCGGCATGTTCACCGCTCCGGCCCTGGCGGCCGGAGGCGACGTCACCTGGACGGTCCGGACGGCGGCGAACGACTACGGGGACGACCGGTCGAGCTTCAGCTACGGCGTCAACCCGGGCGGCGAGGCCGAGGACGCGATGGTCGTCGCCAACCACGGCAAGGAACCGCTGCGCCTGGCGGTCTACGCGGCCGACGGCTACACCACGGACAAGGGCGGCCTCGACCTCCTCACCCAGGACAAGAAGTCCCGCTCCATCGGCTCCTGGGTCCACACCCCCAGGACGAGCGTGGAGATAGCCCCGGGCAAGAGCGCCGAGATCCCCTTCACCGTCACGGTCCCGCGCGACGCGACCCCCGGCGACTACGTGGGCGGCATCCTCACCTCACTCAAGCAGTCCGACGACACCGAGGGCATCGCGGTCGACCGGCGCCTCGGCATCCGGATCAAGCTGCGCGTCAGCGGAGCCCTGCGGCCCGCCCTCGCGATCGAGGACGTGCGCGTCGGGTACGACGGATCGGCCAACCCGTTCGCCCGGGGCGACGCCACGGTCACGTACACCCTCCACAACACCGGCAACGCCCTGCTCTCCGGCACCCAGAAGGTCACCCTCACCGGCCCCTTCGGGACGCTGAGCACCGACGCGGCGGATGTCGCGGCGCCGCCGGAGCTGCTGCCCGGCGAGCGCTGGAAGGTCACGGTCCCCGTCCACGGCGTCACCCCCGCCTTCCGGCTCACCGCCACCGCCGCCGTCACCCCGCTCATCACCGACGCGGCCGGTTCCACCACCGCGCTCGATCCCGTACGGGCCACGGGGCACGGCTGGGCCGTCCCGTGGACCGCGCTCGTGATCCTGATCCTCGTCGTGGCCGCGGCCGTGGCGGCGTTCGTGCTGACGCGGCGCCGTCGCGCCCGGCGGGCCGAGCGGGAGGAGGAGCGGGTACGCGAGGCGGTGGACCAAGCGCTGCGGGAGAACGCCGGACAGCGGGCCTGACGACCGGGAACGCCGCGAAAACGCACACCCGGTGCCCGATCGGCGACACCTCTCTCGTGGGGATCCCGGGCCCTCGGTTCCCGCACGACAGGTTCCAGCACGACAGGTTCCCGCACGACAGGGAGGAAGAGCGCGCGTGGCGGAGCACGGTGTCCGTCCGTGGGGCGAGGACTGACCCCGTGACGGCGGCGGTGTCACGCGCGCGGAGACGTACCGACGGAGTGCGGAGCGCGGTGCCCGGTGTCGCCGGGCGGGGCGCCCCGCCCGCAGAGCGACTACCGCAGGACGCCCCGGCCACGCGCGGACGGAGGTCAGCCGCTCAGCACCGGGCCGACGAGGGTGCCTTCGGCCACCGTGATCTCGCCCTCGGCGAAGGAGGTCCCGGGGATCTCCCCGCCCGGAGCCTGGAGAGTGAAGGCCACCTCGTCCGCGGCGGTGGCGCGGCCGGTGTTGGGGACCTGGATGTCGAAGTGCACCGGATGCCCCGGTCCGAAGGACACGGCCGTCTTCTGGTCGCCGTAGCGGCCGGCCGTGATCCCGCTCTCCGTACCGTCGGCGGAGAACCGCACCCCGGTGGGGGAGCCGGCCAGGGTGCACGGCTCGTACCCGCGTGGGGCGGTCAGGGTGACACGGTAGTGGTGGTGCCCCGAACTGCTGGGCGCGTGGGTGATTTTCGCGATGTGGTTCGCCGGACGGCACGCGGAGGGGGCGAGGCCACCGCTCGTCGCCGACGAGGCCTGCGCGATTCCCCCGCCCGCGGTACCCGCGAGCACCGTGGCGGCGAGAGCGACGGCGACCTTCCGATTGATACGCGTCATGAGCATTCCTTGCCTTGCTTGTAATGGCTCCGCGGATGTCCTCCGTCAGAACCATGGTCAACACGATCTCTGCCCGCGCGTTCTCGCGGAGAATGTCTCAGGGCTGTCACGGTGAGCGGCCGATGGGTGAGGCCCGTGGAGGGGCGGCCGGTGGAGGGGCGGCATCGCTCCTTCCGGCCGGTGCCCGCGGGCTGTTGAACGCCGGGGCGCGCGCGATACGGTCGGTGGGCCTCATCGACCACATGAGCACGAGCACGAGCACAAGAGCGAGGAACGGAACGGCATGGCTGGTTTACACGAGCGGACACAGCGGATAGACACCTCGACGGCGCACTCCGCGCGGGTGTACGACTACATCCTGGGCGGCAAGGACCACTATCCGGTCGATGCCGAGGCGGGCGACGCGATGTGCCGCCACTGGCCCGCGCTCCCCGTGCACATGAGGGAGAACCGGCGGTTCATGCACCGGGCCGGCCGCTACCTCGCCCAGGAGCGGGGCATCCGCCAGTTCCTCGACATCGGAACCGGCCTGCCCACCGCCCCCAATCTGCACGAGGTGGTGCAGGAGGTGGCGCCGGAGTCGCGCGTGGTCTACGTCGACAACGATCCCATCGTCCTCGCGCACGCCCGCGCGCTTCTACAGGGTTCGGCCGAGGGTGCCACCGCCTACGTCGACGCCGACATGCACGATCCCGAGGCGATTCTGGAAAGCCCGGAGTTCCGGTCGCTGATCGACCTGGACAAGCCGGTCGGCCTGATGATCGTGGGGGTCCTCCACTTCATCATGCCCCCGCACGACCGGCGTCTGGTGAGGCGGCTGCTGGATCCGCTGCCCCCGGGCAGCCACCTGGCGATGACCATCGGCACCGGGGACTTCGCGCCCGAGGAGGTCGGTCGGGTGTCGGAGGAGTACACCCGGCAGGGTATGCCGATGGTGCTCCGCGACCTACGGGTCGCTTCCTCGTTCTTCGACGGGACGGAACTGGTCGAGCCCGGCGTGACCCAGGTCCACACGTGGCGGCCCGGCGCTGAACAGGACGGCGTGGACGGCCGGGCCATCGCCATGTACGGAGCGGTGGCCCGCAAGGTGTGAGCCGCGTACACCTGTGACCCTCTGGCGCGGCCGCTCGGACCTCATGGCCCGGATGCCCTCCCGCCGCTGAGGGCAACGCCCTGCGCGGGCCGTCGCGGCGAGGATTTCCGCGGGCGTACGGGACGATGAACGGTCGCCCGGGGCCGCCCTGTTGAGGCCGCGACGCGGGTAGCCCCGGCCGCGACCGGGGGCAGCCACGACACGGGCGGCCCCCTGCTCGCCGCACGGTCACGTCCGTACGTGAGAGCCGAGCGGGGCCGGCCGGTCAGGTCCGCGGACGCACGCCGACCGCCGCAGCGGCGCCGGTGTCCTTCACAGGCCGACCGCCCGCCTCTTGACAGTTCGATCGCGGCGTCATGCAATATATTGCATGCCAGTTCCGCACAGCCGGGGCCTCGTCTCCCGGCCACTCCTCCGGGAGAGCGCCTACCGCGCCATCCGTGACGCCATCGTCGACGGCACGCTCGTCCCCGGCGAACGTCTCAACGACGGCGACCTGGTGGCCTGGCTGGGGGTCAGCCGCACGCCGGTCCGCGAGGCCCTGACGCGGCTGGAGCAGACGGGCCTGGTGCAGACGAAGCCCGGTCGCTACACGATCGTCAGCCCGCTGGACGTGCGCGCCGTGCGCGCCGCGCAGTCGGTCACGTCGGCCATGCATGAGCTGGCCGTCCGGGAGGCGGTCCCGCACCTGGACGCCGCCGAGTTCGACGCCATGCGCGAGGCGAACGCGCGCTTCGCCGACGCCTTGCGGCGCAACGACGCCGACATGGCGCTCGAAGCCGATGACGACTTCCACCACGTGGCCGTGGCCGCCTGCGCGAACGAGGCCGTACGCACCGTCCTCGATCAGTTCACGCCCGTGCTGCGACGCCTGGAGCGGTTGCGCTTCTCCTCGTTGAGCGGTCGCGGATCGGTCGCTCAGCATGAACGGATCATCGCGCTGTGCGCGGCCGGAGACGTCGAAGGCGCGGTCGCCGCCACCCGCGCGAACTGGCAGACGCTCCTGCCGCTGCTCGACACCTGGCCGGCCTCCGGCGACGAGCCGGGCGACGCCACGGCGGGCGGCCGGGCACCGGGCGGCAACGGAACGGACAACCCCGCGCCGGACCACGCGCTACCGGGCCACGCGCCGGGCGACGAAGCGCCGCTCGGCCACGCACCGGGGCGATGACACCCCTTTCCTCCTGATCGCCTCTCCACCACGGGCCCTGCCCTCAGGCGCAGGGCCGGACCTACCGCGAGGAGCCCCGATGTCCCTGGACGACTTCGAGCGTTACCCCCTTCTGTTCGGCCCCAGCCCGGTGCATCCGCTGGACCGGCTGAGCGACCATCTCGGCGGGGCCCGCATCTGGGCGAAGCGCGAGGACTGCAACGCCGGGCTGGCCTACGGCGGCAACAAGACCCGCAAGCTGGAGTATCTGCTCCCCGACGCGCTACGGCAGGGCGCGGACACCCTCGTCAGCATCGGCGGTGTGCAGTCCAACCACACCCGGCAGGTGGCGGCCGTGGCCGCCGGTGCGGGGCTGAAGGCGGTACTGATCCAGGAGAGCTGGGTGGACTGGCCGGACGCGGTCAACGACAAGGTCGGCAACATCCTGCTCTCCCGTGTCATGGGCGCCGACGTGCGGTTGGTGCGGGCCGGGTTCGGCATCGGCGTCAAGGACAGCTGGCGCCAGGCCCTGGACGACGTACGGGCGGCGGGCGGCACACCGTACGCGATCCCCGCCGGCGGATCGGACCACCCGCTGGGCGGCCTGGGCTTCGCCAACTGGGCCCGCGAAGTGCGACGGCAGGAAGAGGAACTGGGCGTCTTCTTCGACACCATCGTGGTGTGCAGCGTCACCGGCAGCACGCAGGCCGGAATGATCGCGGGATTCGCGGGCCAGGACCGGCCGCGCCGGGTACTGGGCATCGACGCGTCGGCGAAGATAGCCGAGACCCGCGACCAGGTGGCGAGGATCGCCCGTAACACCGCTGAACTCATCGGCCTGGACCGGGACGTGAGGGACGACGAGATCACGGTGCTGGAGGGCTGGGCCGGGGATCTCTACGGCATCCCGGTCGAGTCCACCATCGATGCCATCAAGCTCACCGGCCGGCTCCAAGGCATGATCATCGACCCGGTCTACGAGGGCAAGTCCATGGCCGGACTCATCGACCTGGTGCGCGGCGGCGAGATCCCCAAGGACTCGAACGTCCTGTACGCCCACCTCGGAGGCCAGCCCGCGCTCAACGCCTACAGCGGCATCTTCCACTGACCACGGCCTGACACACCTCTCCGACGAGATCGGCCCCGGCCGGACGACCGAACCGGCCGGGGCCCCGTGAGCCGGCCCGCCTCACGGTCCGCGCCAGAGGTTGGCGTACGCCGCGTTCTCGATGGTCCGCCTCTGGCGTACGGCTTCCAGCTCCATCACCGCGTCGTGGACGGCGGCCACCACGGTCGTCACCGCCTCGTCGTCCAGGCCCGGCTCGTCGCCGGACCGTCCGTCGTCGACGCCCACGACCGAGGCGAGGGCGGCCAGGACGGGTTCCTTCGCCTCCCAGCGGTCTGCTGCCCGGCGGCGGCTGGGCGAATCGACCGGTTCCACGCGTTCCGAACCGAAGGACAACCGGCCGCCTCGCTTCCGCGTCAGCTCACCGTCCTCCTCCAACGCGGTCTGATACACAGCCGCGAGGTCTCGGCCCCGGCGCCACAGCCAGTCCTCGATCCGCTCGTAGGGCGGTTGCCGGGTGAGCCGCTCCGCGGCCTGGCCGAGGAGCCGGTCGTCCGGCGCCGGTGACCCGCCCGGCACGACGCGGTCGCCGTCCACGGTGACGGCCCCCGCTCCGACGAGATCGATCAGCTCGGCTCCCGCGAGTGCGAGCGACAGGTCGCCCTGTCCCACGGCGTGTTCCGGCCCCTGGTCTATGGCGATGACGAACAGGTCTTTCGCCGTGGTCATGAACGGCTCCCCTCGGAGACATCTGTGAAAGGGTGCGTCCCCACCGGCCGGCCCGTATCCGGAGCTGGTTCGGTGGTGAGGCGACCGCCGCGGTCAGTAGGGCCGGAGCAGTCCGTGTTTCTGCATGATGTATACAGTGAGCCCCTTTCATTCTCACGTCGACAGGTCGCGAGTCGGGTCAGGGAACACGGCTTCGTACTCACGCCACCGGCACCGGGGGACGGACCCGCCGTCCCCCGGTACCGACGTGTGCGGACTTGACCGCCGTACGGTCGGTGAGCAGCCGGGGGCGGCCGCTCACCCTCCCGGTGTCACGCGGCCGTGCGGGGTCAGCGGCACCTTCGGTCCAGCCAGGACGTGAAGTCCTTCGTCCAGGTGGTGACCATCGGCACCGAGGTGACGGGGGAAGCGTACTGATCCATCTTCTCCTGCCAGGTGGCGTAGTGGCCGGAGGCCGCCGGAGCGGGCTCCTCCCAGCGGACCGTGGGCGCGTCGATCCAGCGAGGGTGGTTCGTGAGCGTGGCGCCGAGTCCCGCCGCCTCGACGCGCTTGACGAGCTCGGGGCGCAGCTTGTCGTAGAGGGTGTAGATCATGATCTTCTGTGTGGCCGCACGCTCCGAGATGGGCGCGATGACTTCCTTCCACGCGGCTTCTCGGATGGACGCGTCGGCGTTGAGCAGGGACAGCTCGTTTTCGCCCTTGAGCTCCACGAAGGCTGCCATCTGCTGGTTCTTGGCGCTGTCGAGCCATTCGCGGAAGGTGTACACGGTTTCACCGGTGAACGGGCCGTGGTCGATCGTGCGGCCCTTGAGCTGGTCGGCGCCGGTGGCCCACCAGATGTCCCTGACGTCAGCCTTGGTGCCGGTCAGGCCTCTGGTCGTGCTGTTGTGCCACATCACGCCCTTCGTGCCGTTCTTGGTGAGCCGGAGGTCTGCCTCCACACCGCTCGCACCCCAGCTCTTCTGCTGGGCGAGGCCCTTCGGGTGGTTCGGCTGGCGCACTTCGTCCCGCTTCCAGGCGTCCGGCCCGGTGGGGTAGCCGCCGTGTCCGAAGACCGTCGGGCAGAGGGGCAGGGGACTGTTGTAGCGCTCGACCATGTGGGCTCTGGTGAACGTCCATTGACCGGCGGGGACCTCCCAGCTGTGCAGGGCGTCGCCGAGGGTGCCGTCCGGCTTGGCCGTGAAGGTGATGGTCTTCACCCGTCCGTCGCTGTAGCCGTAGAGGGTGGCGAGGTCGTCGCGGCCGTCACCGTTGTAGTCCCCCGTGACGATGTCCATTCTGTAGCGGCTGTACCACCCGTCCACGGCGTTCAGGAGCTCGCGCCGGTTGCCGAACTTCCCGTCGGCGTCCAGGTCGAAGCCGATCAGGGCGTCGTGTCCGTCGGCGTAGTCGTACCACGCGGCGAACTGGTCGCGGCCGTCGCCGTCGAAGTCTCCGGAGTACACGCTCACCCGGTCGAATTGCCAGCCGTTGAGCTCCGCGCCGCGCACGGGCTCGTCGAACCCGCCGTCGGGCTTCCCGGTGAAGACCATCAGCCGCACGGTGCCGGAGGTGTAGCTGTCCAGCACGCCGATGTCGTCGCGGCCGTCACCGTCGTAGTCACCGGTGGCGAATTTCATGCGCCCGACCTCCCATCCGTCGGCGGCGGGGCGCTGGAAGGACGAGAAGGGGGCGGCGAACCCGCCGTCGGCGTCGGCCAGGAACGTGAAGAGCTTGTCGTCGCCGTTGCGGTAGTCGTACCAGGCGGCGATGTCGTCACGGCCGTCACCGTTGAAGTCCCCGGCCTGGGCGGTGATGGCGTCGAAGGTCCAGTTACCGGGTGCCACGGCCCAGGAGGAGAAGTAGGTGGAGAAGGTGCCGTTGCCGTTGCCCAGCCAGGTGAAGAGGGAGACCCGTCCGTCGTCGTATCCGTAGAAGGCGGCGACGTCGCCCGTCCCGTCACCGTTGAAGTCACCGGTGACACGCTTCATGTGCTCGGCCCAGAAGTTGCCCTTGGCCGTTTCCCAGCCCACGCGGGGCGCCGAGAAGCCGCCGTCCGGGGCGGCGGAGAAGGTGTGCATGGCGTCATGGCCGTCGGCGTAGTCGTACCAGGCGACCATGTCGCTCCGGCCGTCACCGTCGTAGTCGTGGCGGGGGCTCGTGCCACCCGCTCGTACGGCCGCTGTTCGCGTTCCGCCATGGTTGTCGTCCGTGGGGAGGGAGCTGACCTCGGGCCACGGGGCTTCGGAGGAGACAGCCGGGGACGGCGCACCGTCCGCTGCGGCGCTCGCGCTGCCGGTACCCGACTGGAGGGCGAGGAGGGCGCACACGACGGCGGCGCTCACTATGCCTGAGAGTCTCTTCATTCGACTGTTCATTCCCCTTGTCATGGGTCACTGTCGGTGGATGGGGGAAGGCCCCCCGCCCGCGTCCGACGGGGGACGGCTTCGGAAGTGGCCCGAAGTGGCCGGTAGTTCAGGGGTGGTGCCGGTGTGGTGCCGGAACCAGGAGCGATTGTCGCCTGAAGAGCCGGTGAACAGGGGCTAGTTGCTCACGATGGTCTGGGCCGTGTCGCGCCGTTCCGTGAGTCGGACTCCGCGTCCATGGACGGCCGTCCGGTGCGAACGGACGGAACCCGGACGTGAACTCCCTGACGTACGAGTCGACTTCCTCGGGCGGGAAGCCTCCGACACCGCACAGCAGGAGTTCACACGATCCCCCGCGGGTCTGGGTACCCGTCCTTGTCCCAGGCTGAGCCGCCCGGGTCTCGGCGGTACACGGTACTTGGCGGCGTGGAGGAGCGAGGGCGAGTTGGCCCGACACGGCCGGGCGCGTACGGAAGAGGTCGGTCGTATTTCCCCTTCGGTGCGGGTGTCTTCCGGTGGGCCGCCGCAGCGTGTACGCGCGGCATGTTGCCTGATCCCGTGCCATCGGCCAGGGACTGGTCGCCACTTCTCCGTGCTCCGGACCCAGGTGCGGGGCGGGAGGGGGGAACGGCCGGGACTGTCCTGGACCGGGTTTCGCGTAGGCCCCTGACCTCGGCATCGTGGTGGGTCGGTACGAGCCGTCCATGGACGGCCACGGCGTTTGTGACGGCCAATCAGGAGGACGGTCACCGTTGAGAATCGGTCCTCGGACACCTGGGGGGAGAGCTGACCGGAACCGCGACTCGTCGTAGACAGGAAAACGGCGTGATCGCCCCTGGCGGATCCGCGCCGAGCATCCCCACGCGCACGTCACCTGGCTCGTCGACGAGGCGAACGCACTGATCCCGCGGATGAAGCCGTACGTCGACGAGGTCCTCATCCACGACTGGGAGGCTGCCGCCCAGCTGGACCGGAACAGCTCTCACATGCCATCCGGCCGAGGAAGCGCAGCCGCCTGCCGTCTACCGGCCTTTCGTACAGGCGCGCATCTGCTCGGCCAGCCGAGCGAGTTCGGCCACTGCCGCGGGCGAGGCGTCGCTGAGTCCGCTGTGCACGGCCGTCGGGCTGCGCAGGAAGCGCCGCAGCGTGGCCACGAGCAGACTTTCCGGCAGGGTCCGCAACGCAGCGAACCCGCGGGGAACCGGCGGTGTCGGCATGGCGGCCAGGTTCCGCCGCATGAGGTGGAGCATGCCGCGGACCGCGTCCGGATCGTCGGCAAGCGCCACCGGGCCGCCCGCCGTGTGCACCGCCTGCCCGAGCGGCACCTCGAACGCCGCGTGCGTCTTGAGCCAAGCATCCATCTTCGGCTCGGCCTTGGCGTTGATCCCGGTGGCGCGGAACGCCCGCACGATCCGTTCGAGTCGCGGAGTGGTCCGGCCGTCGGGCTCGCCGATCGGCATCGCGACCCGGCGGGTCAGGAAGTTGGTCGCGCGATGGCGGACCACGTCGAGGTCCATCGTGCCGCCGGCCATGCCGAAGCCGAGCAGCACCCGCTCGTGGCCGATCACCGCGCCCAGCGGTTCCGCGCCGGCCGCCCAGTTGTGCAGGAACAGCACGTCGTCTTCAAGATCGGCGAGTGACTCCAGGACCGCGTCCACCTGGTGGGTGCGGACGAAGACAGCGATCAGGTCGTACCCGCCGGCCGGGTGCTCGACCACCGGCACCGGTACCCGCCTGACGACCGGACTGTCTCCCTCGGCGAGCTGCACGCCGTGCCGGCGCAGGGAGGCCAGGCGCTTGCCCCGGGCGAGGAGCGAGACGTCGTGCCCGGCCTCATGGAGGCGGGCGGCGAACAGGCTGCCGAGAACCCCGGCGCCGTACACGAGCAGTTTCATGGCAACCCTTTTCGCATGGCGCTTCAGTCATACGTTCGTTTGAATCAAACGTCTGTAGTGTACGCAGGCATGGCGCCACCTGACACCCGCACGCAGATCCTCGCCGCAGCCGAACGCCTCTTCGCCGAGCGCGGTTACCGCGGCACCTCGGTCCGCGCGATCACCGACCTCGCCGGAGCGAACCTGGCGGCCGTCGGGTACCACTTCGGCTCGAAGGCGGAACTCCTGGCCGCGGTCGCCCGCCGCGTGATCGAACCCATCAACGCCGCGCAGTGCGCCGGGCTCGACCGACTGCTCGCCAGGACCTCGGACCCTGCGGTCACCGAACTGGTGGAGGCCTTCGCGGGGCCGCTGTTCGACGAGATGCCGGCCGGTGACGAGGGCGGTGCCCGGACGTCCCGGCTGATCGTGACGATCCTCAGCGACCCGGCCGAGGAGGTGCGCAGCTGGACCGGTCCGGCCGAGGACACGGTCCGTGAGCGCTACCTGGCGGCCTTCGGGCGCGCTCTGCCCGGCCTTTCCCCGGAGGAGCTGCGGTTCCGGATGCGGGGAATCCTCGCCGTGACGGCAGTGGACCGCGTCGAGGTCTACCAGCGGCGCGACCCGGCCTGCCTGTCCCCCGTAGCGGGCGAGGCGGCCCGGAACTGGGCGATCACGTTCCTGACAGCGGCAATGAGCGCACCACCGACGGGGACCTGACGATTTGGGACGGCCGAGGCCGACCGGCGACGTCGTTGGCCGGCCGGGGGCGAGCCAGGCGGCCGGCGTCCGCTCGGCCCGGCACCTTTGGCAGGTTGAGACAGACGGAAGAGCATCGGCAGGCCGGCCTGGCTTCACCGAGGTACCTGAGGCCGGCCCCGGCTTCACCGAGGTACGTGAGGCCGGAATGACGGTACTCACGCGGGTCCCAGCCCGTTTCCGGCACGCCGCCGAGCGAGGTGTGGGCGTCGAGCGGAGCCCGGCCTGGCCGTGGGACGGCCGGACGAGCCCGGTGTCGGACCAGACGTCGCGCGGACCAACGACCTTGCCGGGCCCCTGCTTTCGGTGCGTGATGAGGACGGGCCCGCGGTACGGCCCTTGGTCAAGCAGGGCAGGAGGCGGGTGCCCACGTCCCCGTACACGGTCTCCAGCACGAACTACTCGCTCCGGGTGCCCCGGCGACGAGTACGCGGCCGGGCACCCTTCGATTTCACCGGGCCCGACCGCCGGCCAGGTTCAGCCCTTCGACGGTGACCTCAAGATTTCCTCCGAGCACGCCGTCGCCTCGCGGCGGTGGCGCTCGCTCTTGACGGCCGACGAGCCGTGTCCGTACGGGGCGAGGCCCAGGGTGCGGCGATGTGCCCCAACAGCATTCCGGCCATCCGGGCCGGACGGCCCGAGGAGAGACGCGCGGAACACGATCGCGCCCAAGATGCGCGACGGCGAGACCTTCCGCGCCGAGATGGTCCGGGTCACCGTAGCGCCAGTGCGGAGGAGGGGCACGGAACCCACGCGATACGGTCGCCCCATGACAGCGACATCATGGGACATATTGCTGATCGGCGGGGCTTCGGGCATCGGTAAGAGCCGGGCGGCGGCTCAACTGGCCGGTGGAGCGGACGAGTCGAGGGCGTTCGTGGTCGAGTTCGACGACGTGGTCAGTGCGGTGGAGTCCATGACGACGGCGGAACACCACCCCGAACTCCACCACTTCGACGCCGTCCCCGACCCGGCACGACTCACCGTCGACCAGGTGCTGGACCTCCAGATCGCCACCGCCGAAGCTTTGGAACCCGCGGTGCTGGGCGTGGTCCGCAACCGCCTGACCGTCGACGTGCCCGCCGTGATCGAGGGCGACTACCTCACCCCGGCCGCCGCGGCGGAGGCGATCCGCGAGTGCCGGACGACGGGCCGCCGGGTGCGCGCGGTGTTCCTGCACGAACCGGACCCGCGACAGATCCTCACCAACTACGCGGCCCGGGAACCCGGCAGCGGCGCACAGCACCACCGGGCCCAGGTCAGCGCCGCGTACTCGCACTGGCTCGCCGGCGAGGCGGCCCGGCACTGCCTGCCGGTGGTCGAGTGCCGTCCTTGGACCGGCATGGCGGCCCGCCTGGAACAGGCGTTGGGGAAGCAGGACGGGGACGGTCTGGTGTCGGACACCCGTCTTACGCTCGGCCCATGAGCGTTTCTGTCTACTACGGCGCCCGCGGTTCACAGTGCCGTACCGGCGGCGGCGCTGTCGGCCGGGTGGACGCCGAGCTCGACCGTATCCGCCGGGAGCTGGGCGACCTGCCTGGCAGCATCACCAGTCCCGCTGGACTTCGCATCATGTTGCAGCACCTGACGAAGACCCTTCACTCAGGCGTCCTCAGCGACTGCTTCTGTCAGCCCTCCACTCCGTGGCCTCCCTCCCCGCGACGCCTCGAATGCCGCCGCCGGAACGACTGCCGCGCCTTTGCTTCCTGCGAGGGCTTCTATTAGTGCTTCGTTGGGTCTGCCGTATTCGAGGACGCGGCTGGTGCCTACGATGAGGTCATGGTGACCATCGACGTAGCTTCGGTCGTTGACGAGGACGAACTGCATCGACTGCTTCAGCGCGAGTTCGACTTTCCGGACTTCTACGGTCGGAACTGGAGTGCCTTCTGGGACGCCGTCAGCGGCCTTGTTTTCATCCCTGAACATGTGCGTTTCACGGGTTGGGAGCTGTTGGCTGAGCGGGTGCCAGACGGGGCGATGATGCTGAGAGATTGCCTTGATCGTTACCGCGACCTCTATCGGCCGGGTCTTCGGGTGGAGTACCTGTAGTCGTGACGTTTGCCCGTCTGTAGTGGCAGATTTTGGCCGCAGGTGGCGCAGGTGCCTGTCCAGTACCTCAGCAGGTCTTGGAGGGCGTCGAGGACCTGGTAGAGGGTCAGGCCAGCGTGTGGACTTTTGGGTCGAGCCGCCTGAGGGTGAGGAATGCCTGGGCGGCGGTGACAAGGGTGACGTGGTGGTGCCAGCCGCGCCAGGTGCGGCCCTCGAAGTGATCCAGACTCAGGCCGTGCTTGAGTTCGCGGTAGTCGTGTTCGATGCGCCAGCGCATCTTCGCCCACCGCACCAACTGGGCGGTCGGTGTTTCGGGCGACAGGTTCGATATCCAATAGCCTGTCGGCGCGTCCACCCCGGCGGGCCATTCCACCAGGACGGTGGAAGTGGGCAGGACACCGTCCTGCTGGTTGCGACCCCCGCCGGCGGCCTGGGCGCCTGCCAGAGACTGCTTGCCCGCCGGCCGTAAGGTCAAGACGGCGAACCGTGAGGTCATCGGCCCTTTGCTGCCCTGCCGCCAGTTCACCTCGGTGAAGTGGCCGGCGGCAGCGGCATCAACCGCGTGGAGTGAAAGAGAGCGCGGCGCCGTCCGGTAGCGAGGAAGCGTCGGCGGGCCCAGTCCTCCATAACCCGGCTGGTGCGGCTCCATGTCAAGTTCGTGCGCGACTTCCTTCCCCGTCAGTGCGAGCACGTAAGACAGGCCCCGTTCCTGAAGGCCGTGCCGGAAGGGGGTGCTGACGCCGTAGCCCACGTCGGCGACCACAACCGGTGCGGTCAGTCCCCAACCGGTCACGTTGTCCAGCAGACCGAGTGCGAGACGCCATTTCTCCTGATGGACAATGTCGTCGGGGATGCCTGCCTGGTGGCAGCGGCCCGGGTCGTCCGTCCACTCCCGGGGCAGATACAACTGCCAGTCCAGCGGACACGACGCAGCATCGGTCGCTGCGTGAACACTGACCGCGACCTGACAGTTCGCCCGCTTGCCAAAGGCTCCGCAGTACTGGCGGGCCACACCGGCCGATGCCCGCCCGCACTTGGGAAACGACACATCATCGATTACCCACACCTCGGGCATAACAGCGTCGGACAGTCTCCGGGCGATCCGCTGCCGCACCGGCAGCGGATCCCACGGCGACTGGTTCACGAACTGCTGCAGGGCCTGCATGTTCCCGTCCGGCAGCCGCTCGGCCATCGGCTGGATCGACTTACGCCGACCGTCCAGCATCAGGCCCCGCAGATAACACGCACCCCACCGCCGCTGATCCCGCCGCGGCAACGACCCGAACACATCACCCACGAACTCCGCCAACTCACCCCGAAGCCGTTCGACATCCCCCAGTTTCACACTCGAAGGATGCCCACCACCAGGCAAGACAGCGATGCTCGGGTCGCCGTACGGGGCGGTCCGCAGCGCCGGCAGTATGTCGAGTCCTTCTCGCCGGAGGCAAGCGACCGGGCCTCCTCGTGCGAGGGGCCCCAGGGCGGGGGCGTCGTCCGGGTCCGGTCCGGTGTACCCCACGCATACTTCTCGGTCCGCAGCACCGTACCGACGGGGCTGGTCCTCGCGGGCCTGCCCGCTGACGCTGCCCCAGTTGGGGCTCGCGTTGGCGCGGCACTCAGATTCATGGCGCTGTGTCCGGCCGAGAGCCTCCGCTCCTGACTGCCGTTCAGACGTCCGCGTAGCGGTGATCACGGACGTCCTTCGGGGGGCCTCTATGTTGTTCGTCAATCCTGCGCTGTCGGTTTCGGGGGTGTTGGTCTCGTTCAGGGCGCCGATGGAGGCGGGCTGGTCCACGATTCACCAGCACCGTGCCGAACTTCGCGGCCAGCTTGTCGAAGACGGCTCGCAGTTTCGGTTCGCTGTTGGGCAGCTGCTTGTCGCAGACCTTCTTCCCTGCCGGAGTGAGCCCGTGGCCGTGATGAGCACTCTTGCCGACGTCCAGGCCCAGAACCATCTCCACCGGACACCGCCTCAGCCGGCCAGGACTTCAGAAGGGTGGCTCGTCCAGCCACAAGGGTGTGGTCGGTACGGCGGGCGGTGGTGGGTGTGTGTGCTGGAGGAGGGCCAGGGCGTCCGTGACGCGGCCGAGCTCGATGAGACAGCCGGCCAGGGTGCTGGCGTTGGCGGGGGCGTACCGCTCAAGGACGATGACGGCGTCCTCGGTGCGCCCGGCGTGGGCCAGCAGCGTGGCGACGTGCTCCGCCGCGTACGAGGTGGAGCCCTCAGGGTGGGCTCGCGTCAGCTCGACGGCCTCGTCGACCCGGCCGCAGGCGGCCATCGGCGGGAGCCTGATCCAGAACAGCTCCCACTCCTCCTTGCCACGACGGGCCTTGAGGTCGTCGAGCCAGCTCAGGGCGTCCTGCGGGCGGCCGTGGTCGGCGTACAGGGTGCACAGCACGTCGACGATCCAGTCCTCCGCGCCGCCGGGGGCGTCGGCCAGCGCTCGCATCACCTCGATCGCGTCGTCGTAACGGTCGTGCCGTGCCAGGAGGCGTGCGAGTTTCACCGCCGTGTTGCCGCGGCGAACGGACGCTTCGCCGGCCTGCCGGTAGACGCTGATCGCGCCGTCCACGTCGCCGCGCTCCTCCAGCAGCTCTGCGAGGCGCTGCGAGAGGTTCGGTGTCCGCGTAGGCGCGCAGCTCGTCGATCCGGTCGTGCCGGGCGAACAGGTCGGCGAGCTGGTCACGGCCGTTGAGTGAGGTGAACTGGCGGGTGGACAGCAGGGCTACCGCCTCTTCGACGCGGCCCTGGCGTTCGTGGCCAGTGGCGAGTAGTCCGACGGCCAGGTGGGGCTCCAGGCCACTGCAACACCACGGGGAGTCGCACTCGTGCCCGGCCGGGATCCGGGCGGCAAGCAGTCCGGCGGCCTCCTCGTCGCGGCCGGCGCCTTGCGCGACGTCGATCAGCGCATGGGTGAGGGTCCAGTCGTCGATGTGGGGCTCCAGCAGCTCGAACGCCTCGTCGCCCAGGCCGTTCCGGGCGAGCAGCCGCGCGAACGACGCCAGCGCCGACCCGCCCCGGTCAGCCGTGCCTTCGGCACGATCTCGTCCTTCATCCGATGCGCTGGGGTGCCGTCGGCATATTGGGGGCAGTTTCCCGTGTGTGCCACCACTCGATGATGTTCGTTTGCACCATCAAGGCAAACCATGCGTGAGCTTCTGCCGTTGCTTCTTGGCCTGCGGCGGCAGCATCGAATTCCGGAAACACTAAACTCAGAATCCATTTCTCACTGTGCCCGTTGGCCAGGATGACATCTAGGGTAGCTGAGACGGTAAGTTCGCAATCTTCACGCAAAAATACGGTTTTCGATAGCCCGAAAGAGGGATCCCCTAGGCCTCCGAACGTTTCCGCCAATTCTGTGCGGAGGCCTAGGGGGATGCTCACTTGTTCCATGGAGCGACTCTAGCAGGCTGTTGCGATCCCGTTAGGGGCGACTGAAGAGATGTGACCGGGCTGATAGTAGGCCGTAATGATGCCCTGCGGCCTGACTCCGGTTCCGCCGATTGCGCCGTTGTTGAATACGACCTTGAACGCCATGGGAGGGCACTGAGTGAGGTTCGTGTAGTAGAACCCAAAACTCTGCTTACCTCGCGCAACCGTGTTGGCTGTCTGACTGTCGTTGAAACCGTGCTTCGGCACCAAGTGCCGGTAGCCCCACGTCGAGGTTCCGCAGCGCAGCGGAACGGTGACCAAGCTTCTCGTGTAGTTCTTGACGATGTGGTTCGCGGACTTTCCTGCACACGGGTCAGCTGCGGGAGCGGTGCTCGCAGAAGCCGATGCGGCGGCGAGTGTCGAGGTCGACATGACGAGTGCGGCGCTGACTGTCGAAATTCGGTATGCGAACTTCATCGTTCCCCCTCCGTAGGTACCAACTAGTCGTCACAGACGCTATGAGTGCGGCAAGGGGTCGCGCTAGCAAACTTAGGCTACTTGGCTAGAAATATTGCGCTTGACTGGAAACTCACCCGTGAAATTCGGCCGCAGTGCATCTCTCTTTCGTCTCCGCTTGCAGCGGAAATTATCCGCAGCGGGATGGTGTCGGGAGCTTGCTTGGCTTGCGCAGCGTTTGCCCCCGAGGGAAGTAGGCGAGTGTCTTCTTCGGTCTCACTCGATTCGGCCGCGTCCGCCCGGTGTTCTGTGGGGAGAGGGCAACGGAGGGGCCGGGTGTATTGCCGGGCGACGGGGTGGCAGTGCGGTAGGCACCTGTTGGCCGACGCGTTTGAGGACTGTCCGGCGGGACGCTGCAGCTCGGGCTTTGTGATGGATACCGGTAGCTGAGGGCGTGTTTCCGTCACCGCGATCGTCTCCATCCACACCACGGCAGCTGCTTCCGCCGCCGCCACCTGCTCGCCGGAGCCCACCGCCATTTCGCCCGCACACTCCATTGGCGCCCTGCCCCTGACTGCCACCGTCATTGAGCCTTTTCCAACCTCACGCTGAAGCGCGCTGAGGGACAGGGGCTGCCTGGACCACCGGGGTGAGGAGATGCCACCAGCCGAAGCGGGCACGATCCGGTCCGCTGCCCGCGCTTTCGATCCTCGCTTGCATCTCGCACCCCTTCGCCACCACGGTTGCCCGGCTCGTTCTGAAATGCTGGATCGATCCCGCGGGTAGGCTCGTGATACCGCTCGCAACGCGCCTTGCAAGAATGTTTCCTGCACGCATGCTTCCATCGGGGGTGGGTTCGTTGGTCTGGTTCGCGGAGAGGTTCCTCTGGGACGGGGAGCGTCCTGAGTGGACGTGGGTCCCATTGAAGTCCGTGGGGCCCATACGGTTCGGTCAAAGCAAGGAGGAAGTCTCAGCCGCTCTGGGCGAGCCGATCACGGGATGGGGTGAGATGTACGCGCGTTGGTATCCCTTCGACGGAGTTGGCATCGACACCTACTACGACCAGGAGTCCCAGGCCTTGGCTGCCGTAGCTGTCGACGCCTGCCGGGGCCCCCAGGTCAGCCTCGACGGCACTCCTCTGGTTGGCCGACTGCCCTCGGAACTCGAACCCTGGATCGAGGAGACCGCGTCAACACTTGAGGATCCGACCCTGCCCGAGTACGTCGACGGCCTGCGTTTCGGGCCCCGCGGGGAGCCGTATCTCCTCAGTCTGGGATTGATCCTGCGCTGCCAGCAGAACGGCGACCACGCCCGCTGTCGCCCCGTGTTGCTTGCTCCTCAGTGGTCCATGCGAGGCCAGGAATGGATCGAGAAATTGATCCCCGACAGGGAGTGGCTCACGTATTGAGCGACTCCGCTGGGCAGGCATCGGTGCTGGGGCAGCGATCGGCGTGGGTCTATCCCCAACAGCGTCTTGCCCACCATCCGTCGTCGGTCGAGGCGAAGGGATCGGGCCAGGTTTTGGCGATGTAGAGGTCGTCGAGTGGTTTCACCAGACGCCGTAGTTCACGCGCCGCCTGTGGCGGAAGAGCGTGCATTGCCGTTTCCAGAATTCCTTGTTCGGCGGTTGTGTAGAAGGGGTTGCACAAAGGGCAACCGCAACCGCCGGAGAGTGCACGACTGGGGCTGTGTGCTGTTCGCGACCACTGCCGCAATGCCTGGGCTGTCGCCCCAGGCCAGAGCTGATCGTGTTCGAGACGGGAAACCGCTCCGGCGAGCTTGCCGGAGCCACGCGGCAACTCGGGCATCGGTGTTTCATGCGCCTGCCGCCTCGGGTGGCGTCCGGAGGCGCGGACTTGGGACGGCCGATTACGCGGCATCGTCCTTTCTGAGCTTGTTGTTCACAGGGCCGGCATGCCAGATCCGGGGACGGCTTCGCGCCCCGGATTACGCGTCGGACAGGTCGCTGCCAGTGCGCCGAGGCTTAGTTCCTTGCTGGTGGTGCGCGGGTCGGGTGTAGGACTCGCTCGTGGCGAGGACTCGCCGTAGCGGGTGGCGGGTTGTCGACTCTTCGAGCCAGGCGGTCGACCGGGGCCGGGTCGGGTGGGTTTCGGTGCACCGGCTGGCGTGCCCGTCTTCGCCCGCAGGTTCCTGAACCCCCGCCTCACTCGGGCCGGAGTGAGCCTGTTCGGTTCCACCGGCCGCTCCCACGGCCGTCGGAGGTCGCGCGCGAGAGGGCGGGCGAGCCGGAGCTGGGCGTAAGCGGCGATCGCCAGCCACGTCCACCGGTCGGCCGTTCCTGAGCTGCGAAGCCGGGGTTTCGTCCAGCCGAGTGTCTGTTTGAACAGGCGAAACGTGTGCTTCAGATCGAAACGGCAGGAAGGACTGCCAGCAACGGTCCACGTCGTCGGGGGTGGCGCTGGCTTCCGACCACCACAGCCAGACGGGCTTGTTGCCCCCTCCGGAGGGCAGCTTCTCGACGAGCAGGCGAACGACGGTGCCCTCGATGATGGGCAGCGGCCCGTCGTGGTCAAGCCAGGCCGCCCGGCGGGTCAGCCGAGGGTGCAGCCGGTCCCATGCCCGCGCGGTCGCCTTGCCATAGAGACGAGTGCCCGTGACGGTCACGGCCTGCTCAGTGCCCCAGGGGTGGCAGGGTCGCCGAAGACGAACTCGCCCCCGTGCTTGGGCGGTCGGCCGCCTTTTGGGTCGTAGACCCGCGGCGGCGTCGGGCGGCGCATCACGCGGTCGGAGCGGAGGCGGCCAAGGACCTGCACCGGCAGACCGTCCAGCAGATGAGCGATGCGGGGAGCGTCATAGCCGGCGTCCATCACCACCAGCACCTCCGGGTCGCCCGGCTGCCATTGCCCGACGTCCACCAGCCGCCCGATGACCTCGCGTATCTGCACCGTGGTCACCGCGGCGACGTCCGCCCCAGGCTCCAGGCGGACCGCGTCCAGCACCGCGGTCCAGGAGGTTCGGCCGGTCTCCAGCGCGGCCACGATCGAGTACGGCCAGCCCGGCCATCTGATGCTTGCCCTCACCACGGCCGAACGTGTGGCAGAACGATCGGTCAGGGCAGGTGCCGGCGGCCGGAGCGGCAGACGGTCGGCTTGTCCTGGCCGTCGACGTCTCACCGTGGTTACGGGCTTGTCGTTCCAGGCAGTGGCGGTTGCGGCGCCGGTCGCGCCGTCGCTTGGCGGCGGGCCGCGGCGCATTCGGCAAGGGCATTCTGGCCGGCGTGGGTGACCACGATGTCGGCCGCACAGAGCGCGGAACACGGGTCCGCCTCCCACCGCCCGTTCGGGCCGCCGAGCATTGTCCACAGCCAACCAGGGGTGGCGGCTCGCGCCGCAGCGATCTCGGTGGTGGCGCTGGCGCGAACAGCTCTGTCCAGGTGCTGTTGCGGCGGATGTAGGAGGTGATCGCTCCCGTCGTCGACCGGATCGGCAAGAGGATGCTGCTCGTCTGGGCGGTGCTGGGAGCGGTTCGTCCTTGGCGGAGCGCCGGTTCGTCGACTGTGGCCGGTTCTGATCATTCATGTCCGTGTTCTGTCACGACGGGTGCGACTGGCACAACCCGCCTTGTTCCGCGTCTGTCTTGCGAGGTGAAGGACCGCAGTCAGCTCCATGCGCCCCACGACCGAAGGACTCCTCATGCGCATCTCGCTTTCCCGCAGTCGTACCCTGAGCGGCGGGACCATCGCCGTAGCCGCCGCGCTGGTGGCGGTGGCCGCCGTTCCGGCGCTCGCCGCCGATCCGGAGCCGGATCTCGGTGTCGGAACGATCGCGCCGGTCGAGGGGGTTCAGCCCGGAAGCTCGTTCTCGACCCCGCTGACCTTCCTCAACAAGGGGACGGCGGAGGTGCCGTCGGTCTGGGTGACGTACGCCGTGTCGCCGGGCCTGAAGGCGGACGAGACGCACAAGAACTGCACCTACTACACCGTCCCCTCGTACGACGAAATGCCCGCGTCGAACGTCGCCTCCTGCAAGATCGAGCAGCCGCTGAAGCCGGGCGTCGTCTACGGCACGGCGAAGCCGGTCTCGTTCAAGGCGCTCGGCTCCGCGTTCCGCGACGACCTGCGGGTGACGATCGGCACCGACGAACCGGACCCGGGCGACGGCGGCTCCAGCGAGCCCGTGCGGGGCACAGGCGACCCGCTCACCCTCGTGGAGAAGACTCCGGCCACAGGCGCCGACCGGCAGAACCATCCCGAGCCGGTCGCCGAGGCCACGGTGAACTCCGCGAACACCGCCGACTTCGCCCTGACCGGCGCCGAGGCGAAGGGGAGGGTGGGCGACAAGGTCACCGCGACGGTGACGTTCGCCAACAAGGGCCCCGCCCGTGTCCAGGGCGCCCGCGACGAGAGTGTCACCACCGTCGACGTCCACATCCCGAAGGGCACCTCCGTCGTCAAGGCTCACGGCTACTGCGACGCGGTCACCAAGACCCACTACCGCTGCGGCACCTCCCAGTCCTGGGTCGACGTGAACGGCGGCGAGAGCTACCCCTTCGTCCTGCGCATCGACAAGGCCGTCGGCCGCACCGCCGGCGAGGTCACCTTCACCGGCCAGGAGCGCCCTTTCGACCAGAACGCGGCCAACGACACCGCGCAGATCCTGATCGAGACGGGCAAGGACACCAGCACCACTTCCGGCCCGGCCGGCGCTGCCCGGCAGAGCTGACGACACGCCCTTGACGCCGACGTCCCCGCCCTTGCGTTGACGTCGGCGTCGAAGGCCGACAGATGCTGCCGACGTCCAAGATCTGATCATCCCGCGGCAGTCGATGATGTACTCGGTGTCGAAAATGGAACGGGTCACCGAGTCGCTCCATTGGCCGCCGCCTGACGTGCTTGCGTATGCAGAACTCCTCGGCGAAACCTATGCGTTCCATGGTGCGGCTGCGCTGGAGCTTCGGCCGGGTGCAGTCGCCGACGGGCAAACACCGTTCCGCCAAGCACGGCGCACGGGGCGAACACATACGCTGCGAAGGCCCAGGACTCGGACTCCCACGAAGTAATTGTCATGAGCGTTACCCCAGTATCGATGCCGACCAAGATATAGAACAGCAGATTCTCCGAGCCTGGATCGCGCCAGGCTTTCACGAGCGTCGGCAACGCCACGGCGGCGTCAACTACGACGGCACATACCACCGCCAGCGGGGCTTGGCCCAGTATCAGCCACACAACGAGCGCGGTGGTCGCAACAACCGCGCTCACCTTGTCAAAGCTACCGAGCCGCACCAGGTTATGCCTGGTCAGCAGCCCACACGTCATGACCGCGGCTGGCCCGGCAGCGGCTGCCAGCGTCTGTACGGCCGGCAAGCCGACACCAGCACCGAGCTGCGCGAAAAACGCGATCAGAGGCACAGCAGCGCAGAGCGATCACGTCACCAAATTCGGACGCACTCTTCCCCTCACTGCCGCGAAGACATACCGGACACTCCCCGCCAGGCCAAGCGCCGCGCTGAGGAAGGCTCACTGCGGGTCCAGCATGTGAGTCTTTCACCACCTAAACGGCACGAGCACGCAGGGTCGCCGCAGCCCGTCAGTGATCTTCTTCCAACCTGACGGGTGGTTGGGCTGGCAGCCCCGCGGCGGGCATGAAGAAAGCTCCTGGTAGACGGGTTCACGACCAAAATCACAGTTCGCCAGGAGCTTTCGCGTGTTTGTCTACCCTTCCCCAAGCTCTCCACTTCGTTCGAGCAGGGGAGACCCGAAGGCATCGATCTGTCCAGCCGCACTTTGCGGCATCTCTCCGGTCTTCTCGCAGGTCACCGCCGTCGGATCGGTTCGCGCCGGCGTGGCCTGACCTGCGGCCGGCAGGCCCTGCTCGTCCTGGCCCACCTGCGCCGCGGCGACACCTGTGCCCGCCTTGCCGCGGGCTTCCGCATCGGGATCGCCACGGCCTGCCGCTGCATACGCGAGGCCGTCGACCTGCTGGCCGCCCTCGCGCCCACGCTGGAACAGGCCATGACGACCGTCCGGAGGAAGGCGTACGTGATCCTCGACGGCACCGTGCTACCAATCGACCGCATAGCCGCCGACCAGCCGTACTACGCCGGGAAGAAGAAGTACCACGGGATGAGCGGCTCGCGGCTCCTGCCATTGGGGTGTGGCCCGACTTCCGGCCGACCCGTACGTGTGACTGTGATCACGGACGTCCTTCGGCGGTGCTGCGTAGGCTTGGGATGTCGCCGCGGTGGGATCCGAGGGGTGCCTCCTCCGATCGCCTGACGGAAGTGTCAGGAAAGTCAGCAAGTGGTCAGCATGAGTCCTGAAAAACCTGAGGGAAGCTGCCCGAACATGTGACTCGTTGTAGGGTGTTGAAACAGCACTTGACCTGCAAAAACGCAGGCAGGGAGCCTAGACCGGGAGTACCTCGATGATGCGCACCATGTTCAAGTCCAAGATTCACCGGGCCACCGTCACCCAGGCCGACCTGCACTATGTGGGTTCTGTGACCATCGACGCGGATCTGATGGACGCCGCCGATCTGCTGCCCGGCGAGCTCGTTCATATCGTGGACATCGACAACGGCGCACGGCTTGAGACGTACGTCATCGAGGGCGAGCGCGGCTCCGGAGTCATCGGGATCAACGGCGCGGCCGCGCACCTCGTGCACCCCGGTGACCTGGTCATTCTCATCAGTTACGCCCAGGTCGACGATGCCGAGGCCCGTGCGCTCGTCCCGCACGTGGTGCACGTCGACGCCGACAACCGCATCGTGGCCCTGGGGGCCGACGCCTCGGCGCCGGTGCCGGGCAGCCGTACCGAGCGGAGCCCGCACGCGGTCCCCGCGCCGTAGCGGCACCCGCCGACCGGAGCGCCGTGGCCACCACCGGGGCAGCGGCGCGCCCGGAGCCCCGCAGTGACCCGCCCACCGGACAAGGAGCACGCGCCATGGCAGCAGAGAACGCGCCGGTCGAGATCCGCGACGACCGGGAACACCGCAAGCTCGTGGCCTACGAGGACGGCACCGCCGTCGGGACCATCGCGTACTTCGTGATGGATCCGGCACCCGGGGCGCTCGTACCCGTGCACACCGTCGTCGGGCCGCAGTACGAGGGCAGGGGCATCGCGGGCGCGCTGGCCAGGGAGTTCTACGCCATGGCGGGCCGCGAGGGCGTGCCCGTCGTGCCGCTCTGTCCGTACGTCGTGCGGTGGGCCCGGCGCCATCCCGAGCAGGCTCCCGAGCCGTCCGACGAACTGGTGGAAGGTGCGAGGCGGCAGCTCGCCTCGCACCCCGAGCTGCTCTGACCGGTGGCCCGGCCGGCCGGTACGTATGGTCTCGGCAGGCGCGGGCAGCCGCACGGAGAGACGGTGGAGACGTGATCCACGCGTACGTTCCGTCGCTGTTGGAGGACGAGATGACCCATCCGTATCCCGAACCGGTGCCGCCGCCCACGCCGACGCCCCCGCCCGTACCGGGGCCGCCGACGCCGGTGCCGTCACCGCCGCCCGTGCCGCCGGGGCCGGTGCCGCCCGGTCCGGCTCCGGAGCCCATCCCGCAGCCGCCCGGCCCGGACCCCGACCCCGTGCCGGAGCCGGAACCGGAGCCCTCACCGGCGGGATGAGCGGGGCGAGCGCGACGAGTGGCCGGTAAGGGTGTGAGGGCCCCACCCGGGCGGGGCCCTCACACCCCTACCGGCCTCGGTCCACGGGCCCCTGACCGGCGGCCCGTGACTACCGCTTCCGGGTCTCGCCTTGGCGGGCCGCCGACCAGGGGGTTTCCGGGCCGGTCGGAGCGGCCGGGCCGGTCAGGGAGTCCACGTGGGCCAGCCCGCTCTCGGCCGCCAGCGAGTCCAGTGACTGCGCGTCGCGCACCGGGGCGAACCGCACCTCGCCCCCGGGGCCGAGGGTGAAGCCGTGCACGGCGGGGCGCGGCAGACTGTTGTACGCCCAGTGCGTCGAGAAGTAGTACGCGCCGGTGTCGTACAGGGCCACGAAATCGCCCTCCCGCAGCTCGGGCAGCTCCCGGCCGTGGGCCACCACGTCCCCGGCGAAACAGCACGGCCCCGCGATGTCCTGGATCATCGGCGGACCGCCGCGCGGGCGGCCTTCCCCGTCGAAGGCGCCGACCCGCAGCGGCCACGCCTCGGGCATGAGGACCGTTCGCGTCGCGATCTGCGCGCCGGCGTGGGTGAGCGCGATCCGGCGGCCGCCCGCGTCCTTGGTGTACTCCACCCGCGCCCCGATGAATCCGTTCTTGGCGAGCAGCGACCGCCCGAACTCGGTGACCAGGGCGTACCTCCCGTCGAAGAGACCGGGCGCCGCGGTCCGCAGCGCGGTCACGTAGTCACGGAAGGCGGGCCGGTCCTGCTCGTCGGCGAAGTTCACCGGGAGGCCGCCACCGATGTCGATGCCCGTGACACGACGGGCGCCCACCGTCGCGTTGATCTCCTCGGCCAGCCGGTACGTCTGCGCGATGCCTTCCGCGATGAGGTCGAGGGGACACCCCTGCGAGCCCACGTGCGCGTGCAGCCTGGTCAGCCAGGGGCGCTCGGCGAAGGCCCGTACGACCTGTTCGCGGACCCCCGGGTCACGCAGCGGCACCCCGAACTTCGAGGTGGCCGTGGCCGTGCTCATCGCACCGATGGAACCACTTCCCACCTGCGGATTGACCCGCAGCCCGAGCACCGACGCCGTGCCCGCGGAACGAAAGTCCTCGACGCGGCGGAGCTCGTCGAAGCTGTCGGCGTTCACGGCCACTCCGAGCGACAGCGCCGACCGGAGTTCGGCATGGGTCTTCGCGGGTGAGTCCAGCACGATCTTCTCGGGCGCGAAACCGGCCTCGACGGCCAGACGCAGTTCGCCGGGGCTCGCCACCTCGCAGCCCATGCCGCACGAGGCGAGCAGCCGCAGTACGGGCACCAGCGAGGCCGCCTTGGCCGCGAACGTGTGCAGGACCGGCGCGCCCGGCACCCCCGCGAAGGCGTCCCGCAGGGCGGCGACCGCGTGCCGCACCCCGTCCGTGTCGAGGAAGCCGGCGACGGGCTGTTCCTCACCGAGCAGCCCGCTCACGACGGCCTGGCGGAGGGCTGCGGCGAACCTGTCGGGGCGGTCGCCCGGCAGGAAGGCCGGGGACGCGGCGGAAGTCGTCGGTGTCATACGGCGAGAGTCGGTGATGGCGGGCCCCCGGGTCTTTGTCGCGAGGGACAAGACTGGCCCGTGTCCTTGTCCGTGCGGACGAACCGCCCGGGGTGTCGGGGGAGACGGTCAGACATCACCCGTCAGGCGCACGGCCAGCGTGACCAGGAGCCGGGTGTCCGGGTCGTCCAGGTCGACGCCGTGCCGCTCCCGGGCCCGCCGCAACCGGTAGCGCAGCGTGTTCGGGTGCAGGACCAGCCGCTCGGCCGCCCGCCTGACGTCGCCCGAGGCGTCGAGATAGGCGTCCAGCGTCCTGACCAGCTCACCGCCCGTCGCGAGGTCGGCCCGCACGAGGTCGTGCACCGGCCCCGAGCCCGCCTCCCAGAGGGGCCGTACGGCGTCCAGCATCCGCAGCACGTCGAGGGCCGGGCCGGCCTCGGCGGGTCCGGCGTACCGCACGGGGTTCCGGACGCCACCGCGGCGTTCGCGCTCCGCCAGCACCCGGACGACCAGCCCCGCCTCCTCGCACGACGCGGCGGCCCGGAGCGCGGACGGAACCACGGGCCCCGCGCCGGCGCGCACCGGTACGCCACCGGGCAGTGACGGGGCGAGCGAGGCCAGCTCCCGGGCCAGAGCCGACGCGGCGCGGGCCCCCGCCTCACACTCCCGCCCCCGGAGATCACCCGATCCACGCTCCGGAAGCTCGCCGCCCCGCCCGCCGGCCAGGGGCAGCAGCACCAGCAGCCGTTCCGCCTCCCGCAGGACGACCGCCCCAGGGCGGTAGGACGCGGCCTGAAGGCCCAGCACATCCAGCGTGCGCCGGACGGCGGGCGGGGCGGCGCCGCCGGTGTGCTCCGCGACGACCACCGCGCAGGGGGCGTCGGCGGCCACACCCAGGGACCACGCGTGGGTGCGGGCGTCGCCCTGCCCGTACAGCAGCCCCCGCAGGGCGTCGTTCCGGCGGCGTACCGCTCCGCTCTCCCGCAGCCGGTGCCGGATCAGGTGCGGGGCGGCGGCCTCGGCGGCGCGCCGCAGGGCGTCGTCGGCCCGTGGGGAGAGGCTGCGGCCGTCGGCCGCGGCCCAGATGGATCCCAGCACCTCGGGACCGCTGCGGACGGCGACGACCAGGCGTTCGGGGCCCCCGTCGCTCGCCGGACGCCGGATCACGTCGCGCGAGGTCCACAGGGCCCGCAGGAGCCCGCTGCGGCGCAGCTCGGCCATCCGCGCCTCGGGGACCCGGCCTCCCAGGATCGTGGACCGGCGCACCCCGTCGGCCTCCGGCCGCGTGGCCGAGTGGGCCAGCACCCGGAACGCCGTGTCCTCGATCGTGATCGAGCCGCCGGTGGACGCGGCGATGGCGGAGGCGAGCGCGCCCAGGTCGTCGCCGTACGGAGGAGCGTCACGCCCGGCGTCCTCTTCGGCGCCGGAGAGCGCGAGCGCGGAACGCAGGAGGGAGGCGGTCTCGCCCCAGTCGGCCCATGGCGCCCGTGCCAGCAGCGCCAGCCCGGTTTCCCCGGCCGCCGCCAGCACCTCGGGCGCGGGCGGCACGCCTTCGGTATCGCGCAGTACGACGGCGCGGCCACCTTGCCGGGCCGCTCCGTACACGGCGGCGGCCGCGTCCGGGGACGACGCGGGCGGCCCCACCGCCAGCACCACCCGGTCCCCGGGGCACCTGCCGGTCTCCTGGCCGCCCGAGTCGGAGAAGGCCACCTCGCGGACGACGGGATCCGCACCCCGGGGCGCCAGCAGCAGCCGCAGGGTACCCGCGTCGTCGAACGCGAGGACGCGGCGGAGCGTGGCCCCCGCCGGCCGCTCTGCCCTGCCCGGACCTCCGGGGGTGACGGGCTCGACGGGGCCGGGGGGTTCGGTGGGCCCGGTGGGCTCGACGGGTTCGGTGGGCTTGGTGGTGCCTTCGGGGCCGGGACCGCCGGGCTCGACGGCACCTCCGGGCTCGCCGGGGGCGTGGCTGCTGGTCACCGGCCGAGCATACGAGCAGCGGTCCGGCGGGCGCGCCTCCTCGCGCGGACCGGGGACGGGCGGCACGCCGGACGCCCCGCGAGGCGCGCGACCCGGTCGCTGGTCCCGCGCGTGCAGCCCGCGCCGGTCCCTGGTCCTACGTGCGGCCCGCCCCGGCCTCGCCCCTCAGCCCGCCGTGGATTCCGACCGGTCACCGCCCCACAGCGTGTGGAACGAGCCCTCGCGGTCCGTACGGCGGTAGGTGTGCGCCCCGAAGAAGTCCCGCTGCCCCTGCGTGAGCGCCGCCGGCAGCCGGTCGGAGCGCAGCCCGTCGTAGTAGGAGAGCGCCGCCGCGAAGCCCGGAGTGGGCACCCCCTGCCGTGCGGCCTCCGCGACCACGGCCCGCCAGTCGTCCTGCGCCCCGCCGATCTCCCGGGCGAACTGCTCGTCGGACAGCAGGCTCACCAGGTCGGGACGGCTGTCGTAGGCCGCCCGGATACGGTCCAGGAACGCCGCCCGGATGATGCAGCCGGCCCGCCAGATCGCGGCGACCGAGCCCAGGTCGATGTCCCAGTCGTACGCCTCGCTGCCCGCCCGGATCTGGTGGAAGCCCTGCGTGTACGACACGATCTTGGACGCGTACAGGGCCTGTTCGACCCGGTCCGCGAACGCGGCGGCCTCGGCCTCGCCCATCGGGGTGGGCGACGGTCCCGGCAGTTCGCGGGCCGCCTCGCGCAGGTCCGCGTGGCCGGACAGGGAGCGGGCGAAGACGGCCTCCGCGATCCCGGACACCGGGACACCCAGGTCGAGGGCGATCTGCACCGTCCAGCGGCCCGTGCCCTTCTGCTCGGCCCGGTCCTGGACGACGTCCACGAAGGGCTTGCCGGTGGCGGCGTCCGTGTGGGCGAGCACCTCGGCCGTGATCTCGATGAGGTAGGAGTCCAGGCGTCCGGTGTTCCAGCCCCGGAAGGTCTCGGCGATGCGCGCGGGGGAGTAGCCCGCGACCCTCCGCAGCAGGTCGTACGCCTCGGCGATGAGCTGCATGTCCGCGTACTCGATGCCGTTGTGCACCATCTTCACGAAGTGGCCGGCGGCGTCCGGGCCGATGTGGGTGGTGCACGGGGTACCGTCCTCCGCCTTCGCGGCGATCTTCTCCAGCATCGGCCCGAGGGACTCGTACGACTCCTTCGAGCCGCCCGGCATGATGCTCGGCCCGTGCAGCGCGCCCTCCTCACCACCGGAGATCCCCGTGCCCACGAAATGGATGCCGCGTTCACGCAGTTCCTTCTCGCGGCGCCGGGTGTCCTCGAAGTGGGCGTTGCCGCCGTCGATGATCACGTCGCCCTCCTCCAGCAGCGGGGCGAACTCCTGGATGACCGCGTCGGTCGGGTCTCCGGCCTTGACCATGACCACCAGTCGGCGGGGGCGTTCCAGGGCGGCGACGAACTCCTCCGGTGTACGCGCGGCGACGAAGGTCCCCTCGCCGCCGAACTCCTCGACCAGCGCGTCCGTCTTGGCGGTGGTGCGGTTGTGCAGGGCCACGGTGAAGCCGTGGCGGGCGAAGTTACGGGCCAGGTTGCGGCCCATCACCGCGAGTCCCGTGACGCCGATCTGGGCGGTGCCGCTCATAGGTGCGCTCCTGCGGTCTGGTCGGGGGTGTGGGTGGGGGTGCGGCGCCTTCTCCGCGGCTGCCACGGATCGCTGCTTCTACGCGTCCGCCCGGAGCCGGAGCCGGAGCCGGAGCCGCGGGTGCGGGTCCGGATGCGCGTGCGGGTGGCGGGTCACCTGTCCGGTGCGTCCGCCCGGGGGCCCTGCGCTCAGGGCTGGTCCTCCGGATCCGGTACCACGTGCATCGCCGCCTCCTCGGCGGACGCGGCGGCGCCGTCGATGCCGACGTCCTGGGCGGTGAGCGCGGCCGGTACGTGCCCGTCTCCCTGCTGCGTGAGGCGCCCGGCCCGGTCGGTGCCGACCTCCGTGCCGGACAACTCGCCGTCCCCGCCCGCCAGGTCTCCCCGGGCACCGCCCACCAGGTCCTCCGTCCCCTCGTCGGCCGTCTCGGAGGTGTCGGGCACCTCCCTGGCCAGACGGCTCTCCAGGGATTCCCCGGTGTGCTGCTCCGACGCCGTCGTGCCCCGGTCGTCGACCGCCATCGGCCGCTCGGGCGGGGAGTACCCCCGGTCCAGGAGGTCGTCGAGGCCCGAGTCGTCCAGGCTGTCCTCCGCGTCGAGCTGTTCCTCGGGGTCGGCGGCCTGGTCCAGCTGGGGCTGGTAGACGTCGTCCCCCCACTCGTCGGACCCCGGGCCGGTCCAGGCGGTCATGCCCACTCCCCGGTCGGTGTCAGTCATCGCGTGTCCTCTCCGTCCGGCTGGGGGTTCGTGCCGCCGCGGCGGGCACCGGGGTCCGCCGCACCCTCTTCCGGGCCCCTCTCACAGCAATTCCACTCCCGTCCGGCGAGGGACGCAACGGAAGCGGATGTCCGCCGGGGTGACGTACCGCCGAGGAGAAGCCCCGGCCGCCCCGCCCGGACGTACACTCGGCCCAGGGATCGCACCGGCGTGGGGGAAGGCCCGCGACGGACCGCTGCCGGTGCGCCGACCAGCTGCCGCACCGTCCCGCCCGGACACGGCCAGCGATTCTCAGCGGTCTCCGACCGGGGCACCCGCCCCGCGCCCCTCCCTTTCCACGCGTGCCGCACCGTACCCGCCGCACCGTGTGCCGCCGTACCGCAGGTTCCGTACCGCGCTCCGCATGCCGCACCAGGCATGCCGCGTGAGCCCGACATCACCACCGAGGCCCGGCACACCGCCGCGGCCTCGCTCCGGCGACGGCCGCATCCCGGCCCCAGCCACTCCGAAGGGAACATCGTGAAGCTGAGCGAACTGCTGGCCGGTCAGGACCACCACATTCTCCAGGGCGATCCCGAGCGGGCGTGGATCTCCGCAGGAACGGCCTTCGACGCGGACCGGGTCACTCCGGGGTCCCTTTTCATCGCGGTGCCGGGTCACCTGGAGGGCGGTCCCGGAGCGGTGGCGCCCGCCCTGGCCCGGGGTGCCGCGGCGGTGCTGGTGGACGCGGACTGCGTCCTGCCCGCGTCGGCGCGGGACGCCTGCGTCGTACGGGTACCGGACACCCGCACCGCGGCGGCCGTCGTCACCGCCCGCTACTTCGGTGAGCCGGGACGGCAGATGGACATGGTGGCGATCACCGGGACCAACGGGAAGACCTCGGTCTCGTACATGGTCGAGTCGGTCCTCCGCATCTCCGAGGGCACCCGGGCCGGGGTCATCGGGACGGCCGGCAGCCGCATCGGCGACGAGCCGATCCCGATGCCCCCCTCGGTGCTGACCACCCCGGAGACGCCCGATCTGCAGTACCTGCTCGGGTGCATGCGCGACCGGGGA
This sequence comes from Streptomyces halstedii, assembly GCA_000720535.1. Lineage (GTDB taxonomy): Bacteria > Actinomycetota > Actinomycetes > Streptomycetales > Streptomycetaceae > Streptomyces > Streptomyces halstedii. The sequence goes on along the minus strand of JOAZ01000003.1, from coordinate 72,439 downwards.
GTGCGGAGCGTGGTGCTGGAGGCGACGTCCATGGGCCTGCTGACGCACCGGATGGACCGCACCTTCGTGGACGTGGGGGTCTTCACCAACCTGAGCCAGGACCACCTGGACGACCACGGCACCATGGAGAACTACCGGGACGCCAAACTCCGGCTGTTCCAAGGACTGTGCCGGCACGCCGTCGTCAACGTGGACGATGCGGTGGGGGCGGGCATCCCGGCGATGATGCCGGGCGCGGTGACCACCTACGCCCTCGACGGGCCGGCCGACTACCGGGCCACCGATCTGACGGTGGACGCGGCGGGCAGCCGCTTCACCCTGCACCACGAGGGGCGTAAACACCCCGCCGCGATCCCGTCGCCCGGAAGGTTCTCGGTGGCCAACGCCCTGGCCACCGTGGCGGCTTGCCACGTCCTGGGCCACGACCTGCCCGGACTGGTCGCCGCACTCGAACGGATGCCGCAGATCCCCGGCCGGTTCGAACGGCTGACGACCGCGGCGGGGACCTCGGTGATCGTGGACTACGCACACTCCCCGGACTCGCTGAACAAGGTGCTCGGGACCATCCGGGGCTTCGCCCGGGGCCGGATCGTCACCGTCTTCGGCTGCGGCGGTGACCGGGACACCACCAAGCGGGCCGAGATGGGGACGATCGCCGGAACGTACTCGGACCTGTGCGTCCTCACCACGGACAACCCGCGCCACGAGGACCCCGAGGCCATCCTGGACCAGGTCGCCCCCGGCATCGCCGCCACCGGCACACCGTTCGAACGCGTCGCCGACCGGCACACGGCGATCGCCTTCGCCCTGGCGGCCGCGCGCCCCGACGACATCGTCCTGATCGCCGGCAAGGGCAGCGAGCCCCACCAGATCGTCGGCGACGCCCTGCTGCCGTTCAGCGACATGGCCACGGTGCGCGAGCTCACCGGACGGTAGGGCACGCGGGCCGGTGAGCGGTGGACGGTCGTCCGCCACCGCGAACGTGATCTCGGAGCCGACGGTGCCGGCGAAGGGGGTGCGGGCACCGATCACCTCCAACTGGTCCGGGAAGTGCTTCCCGGCCAGTTCCTCCGCCGGCCGCCGGTCGTCGTCGGTGCCGAGAACTCCGCGGGCGCCCAGGAGGAACGCCGACGATCCCGCGACCGTACTGGTGCAGCGGTCCTCAGCCGTCCGCGCCGGGCGACGGGCCGTCCGCGTCGTGCGCCGGGCCGTCTACGTCGCGATCCGGCCATGATCGGCTCCTCCGGGGTGTCTCCGCCGCCTATGCCCTGTGACGGTAGGGCCATTGACGGGGCGTCGGATGGGTACGGCCGCTCAACTGCGCCGGTCATTGGCATGGACCTGTCTGCCCGAGCTGGGCTACAGTCCGTCGCAGTGGCCCTGAGAGCGCTCTCAGATGTTCTCGGCCGCCTCCTGTTCCACCCCCACGATGCTGGAACAACAGAAGGGGCAACTCCCTTGAGACCAAAGACGATGGTGCGGACCGGTCTGTCCGCACTGCTCATCATCGGCACCTGGGCGACCGCCGGCCTGAGCCAGGCGGCCGCGGCGGATCCCTCCACCACCGCCACCGAAGCCCCCGCCTCGGCAGGCCTGCTCACCGCGATGCAGAAGGACCTCGGGCTGACGAAGAGTCAGGCCGAGGCGCGGCTCGCCGCGGAGAAGGAGGCGACCGCCCTCCAGGGGGCGGCCCGCAAGGCGGCCGGTGCGTCGTTCGGCGGCGCCTGGTTCGACGCGGACAGCGGGAAGCTCACGGTCGCCGTCACGAACGACGCGAGCGCCCGCCAGGTCCGTGCGACCGGCGCGCAGACCCAGCTCGTCACCCATACCGCAGGCCGGCTGGACGCGGCCAAGGCCCGGATCGACTCCCTCGCCGTGCCGCAGGGCGTGAGCAGTTGGCACGTCGACCCGAAGACGAACAGCGTCGTCATCGACGTGGTGGCGTCCGAGCGTGCTGACAACGATGTCCGCGCCTTCCTGGCGAAGGCACGGCAGGCCGGCCCGGTCACGGTGAAGGAGACCACCGAGGCCCCGCAGACCTTCGCGGCCGGCACCGTGGGCGGCGACCCGTTCTACACGGGCAACGTCCGCTGTTCCATAGGCTTCTCCGTGCACGGAGGCTTCGTCACCGCCGGCCACTGCGGCAAGGCGGGCCAGGAGGTACGGGGCTGGGACGGCTCGGGCATCGGGAACATCCAGGGCTCGTCGTTCCCCGACAACGACTACGCCTGGGTGAACGTCGGCAGCGGCTGGTGGACGGTCCCCGTCGTCCTCGGCTGGGGCACCATCTCCGACCAGCTCGTGCGCGGCTCCAACGAGGCCCCGATCGGCGCCTCGATCTGCCGCTCCGGCTCCACCTCCCACTGGCACTGCGGCAACGTCCTGGCCAAGAACGAGACCGTCAACTACAGCGAGGGCGCCGTCCACCAGATGACCAAGACGAGCGTCTGCGCCGAACCTGGCGACTCGGGCGGCTCGTTCATCAGCGGCGACCAGGCGCAGGGCGTCACCTCGGGCGGCTGGGGCAACTGCAGCAGCGGCGGCGAGACCTGGCACCAGCCCATCAACGAGATCCTCAACCGGTACGGGCTGACGCTGCACACCGCCTGACCGCGGCGCGTCCCCCTCCTCAGCACCTCGGAAAGCCTGCGTGGCCCCCGGCGGTGCGTATGACCTCGGTCCGCCGCGGCAGCAGGGCGGTTGCCGCCGCGGCGGACCGACTCGGCGGCGGAACCGGGCCCTGCGGTGGGCCCGTTCCGCCGCACCGGCCGGTCGGGTACCGGGCCCACGGGTCCGGCGCCCGACCGGCCGACGCTCTTCGTGTGTGCAGTCTCGCGTCAACCCACCTGTGGGCTGTCCGGTCATCCGGGGTGGATCGGTGCGCGGCGTCAGGCGGTGGGGCACCTCCCACGCCGTTCGGGCTGTGGGGGGAGATCGCACGACGGAGAGACGTCCGCATATCTGATGCATGCAGGCGTTCTGGTAACTGCGGCGAGGCGCCGTAGCTGCTGTTGTGCGCCCGCCAGGGATCAAAGGGGGCGCCTTGGTCACCAGCAAGATGTGCAAGCGCCCATCGCTCAGCTGGTCGTCCTGACGGGTGCGCTGCTGCGCCCACGGCGTCGCCCGCTGAGCTCGGCATCGAGCGTCTCCTGAGCTACACGCATGGCCTCGGCGTATACGGGCTCCCGCAGTCGCTTCCACATCTCTTCCTCGGATACGTCTTCAACGCGGCTGACCACCCACCAGATGTTGCCGAACGGGTCCTTGACCCGTCCTCCGCGCTGTCCGAAGGCGTCGTCCGCAAGGGAAGTGACGACCTGGCCTCCGGCCGCGACGGCTCGTGAGAACGCCTCGTCCGCGTCGCCGACGAACACGCGTAGCAGGCTCGGCGTGGGGGGCCAGTCAGCACGTCGGTCGAAGGCCAGCACGACGGTGTCGCCGACCCGGATCTCCCCGTGGCCGATCAAGCCGTCGTCGGTCGACACGCGCCCCAACTCCTCACCTCCGAACGCCTGGGTCACGAAATCGAGGAAGGCTCCCGTGTCGTCGGTTACGACCCAGGGCGCAACGCTGGTGTAGCCCTCGGGAGCGACGTTGGTCTGATCGGGCATCGAAGTCCTTTCGCTGATGTCGGTCGGCAACACCGACGCTAGGTGCGATCTAGGCCAGTTACCGCCCTAGATCAGGACCGGGCTCTGGAGCGCAACCGGCCCCTTCCTCGCCACTGCATGCCCTGCGCCGCTCCCTCACCTGCCCGGCTGGCCGTGTCGCGTGAGGTCGGAAAACGGCTCACTGTCTGCAAGGCCGGCCGTGGTGCTGGTGGGCTCTCGCCAGCTGCGGACACCTCCCGCCGCCCCGGCCGACGTGTCGGCGCCGTTCGTGTCGTGCGCCTGGGACTGCTTGTCCGCTGCCGGCCGCTCGACGGCGGGCAGGCGTCACGGTGGTCCCGGCCCGGCGTGCGGCGGCGCGCACTGGTGCACAGAAGCGGGTGCCCGGTCCCGTACGCGACCGGGCAGAACTCGCATGCCACCGCCCCGACCGTGTGTGCGGGCGGCCCGCGCCGGCCCGCCTCGCCATCCGGCCGCTCTCTCCTCCGAGGATGATCCCACCCCCTGCTCCGCCAACAGCCCCGCTCTCACGCGTCGTTCACAACCCATTGACACGGTCTCAACGGCGGCGCAACACTGACAGCGCTTCGGAGAGCGCTCTCCCACCGTTCCCGCAGCCCGGAACCATCGGTCTCCGGGCTTCACCGGGCGGGTGGCTCCGTCGTGCGTCACCAGTTCCACTCTCCCCCCACCGCGTACCCGATGTGCGCGGACGCAGAGCGGCATGGAGGTCCGCATGGCCGAAAGAATCAGCAGAAGCACCCTGGTGTCCGCCTTGATCGTCGCCACGTCCCTGGCGCTGGTCTTCCTGGGCTTCCAGGCGATCACCGGGGCCGGCGGCGCGTCCGCCGACGCCGCCCCGCGCACGGCCGGCGAGCCCGCCACGGCGGCGCACGCCATGCGGGGGCACGTCATGGCGGTGCCCGTCCCGTCGGGCGACGACCCGGACGGCGACGGTTACATACCGGCGAACCCGCCGGTCACCGGGGTGCAGCCCTCCACCGAGATACCGCCGCACCGGTACTTCCACGAGTTCCAGGCGAACTGCTCGGTCACCCACACCGGTTCCGTCGACCCGATCGTCTACCCGGGGCAGTTGAACAAGTCCCACAACCACACGTTCATGGGCAACGACACCACGGACGAGAACAGCACCACGGCCTCCCTGAGCGCGGGCGGCACCGCCTGCAAGGTGCCGGGGGACCTGTCGGCGTACTGGATACCGACCCTCTACAACGGCGACCAGGAGGTCCGCCCGGTCGGCCCGCAGACCATCTACTACAAGGCGGGGGTGACCGACTACACCAGTGTCCGCCCGTTCCCCAAGGGGCTCCGGTTCGTCGTCGGCAACCCGATGCAGACGGCGGACGAGTTCCGCAACCACCCGGGCAAGGTCGAGGGCTGGGAGTGCGGGGAGAGCTACAACAACTTCGAGTTCCCGGCGACCTGCCCGTCCCGTCCGGACGTGCAGCTCAACCTGCGGATGCAGGCGCCCAGTTGCTGGGACGGACAGCACCTGGACACCCCTGACCACCAGGCCCACATGGCCTATCCGCGAGCTCAGGGCGCCAACCAGAACGTCTGCCCGCCCACCCATCCGGTCGCCCTGCCGATGATCGAGTTCAAGATGGCCTGGCCGGTCAACGGCGACATGTCGCAGGTGAATCTGGCCAGCGGTACCGGCCACTCCTTCCACTACGACTTCTTCAACGCCTGGGACGAGGCCACGCTGGACGCCATGGTGGACCACTGCATCGTGGGCGGTCTTCAGTGCGACGCCCGGGGCTACGACGAGAGCAACCCGGGCGAGGGCGCGGCCCTGGACGAGAACTACGAACTTCCGTGACACAGCGACACCGACGCGACACCCCGTAACTCCCGCGCCGTCCCCGACCCCGCTGACGGCGCGGGAAGTCCGCGGCGGGCCACGGATATTCCGTTGCCCGCCGCGGATTCCTGCTGTGTACTCCAGGTCGCCGCCCAGGACGCCTGCCGACGCGGCTCCCCCCGCCGATGGCGCGGGGTGTCGCCACCGGGTCGGTACGGCGGTCGCGGACCGGTACGGCGTCAGGCGCGGGCGGCCGGGCCGGCCTGCGGGAGGCCCCGTGTCCACGCGGAGGACGAGCCCGACCTCACCGGACACCGTCCGCCCGCGCGCGGTCCGCGTCCCGCGACTCCGGGACACGGACGTCCTGGGAGCGGGCCGTCGAGGCCCCGCACCCGGAGCCGGGGCGCCCCACGAGGGAAACGAAGAACACGGAGAGGGAACGATGACCGAGCGAGGATCCACCACGGTCCGTACCGGCACCCTGGAGGTGCCGGGTGCGACCCTGTACTACGAGGTACGCGGCGCGGGCCCGGTACTCGTGCTGATGCCGGGCGGCAGCGCCGACGCGGGCCTCTACGGGCCCCTGGCGGAACACCTCGCGGACCGCTGGACGGTGCTCACCTACGACCCGCGCTGCTACTCGCGCAGCCGGCTCGCCGCCCCGGTCGCGGACCAGCGGGTGGAGGACCACAGCGACGACGTCCGACGGCTGATCGAACTGGTCTGCCCGGACGGTGAACGGGCTTCCGTCTTCGGCAGCAGTGCGAGCGCCGTCGTCGCCCTTGACCTGCTGAGCCGGCACCCGGGGCGGCTCGACCGGGTCGTGGCGCACGAGCCGCCCGTGGTGGAGGTGCTGCCCGACGCGCCGGTCGGGCGGGCCCTGTTCGCCGAGGTGCGCGCGGTGTTCCGTCGGGACGGCGCGGAGGCGGCCTCCGCCACGATGAGCGCCGGGATCGGCGCCCCGGGACCGGCCGTGGGCGGGGACGCGTCCGGGACCGCACCGGAGGGCCCCCAGGAGGACCCGGCGGCCGAACTGCCGCCGCCGGACCCGGGGGCGCTGCGCAGGATGCACGCCAACAACCCGGTCTTCCTGGAGCACATGCTGTGCCCGTTCACCGGATACGTGCCGGACATGACGGCCCTGGCCGCAGGGGCCGAACGGCTGGTGCTCGCCGTGGGGGAGGAGTCCGGACGGCAGTTGACCGCCCGCCCCGTCCGGGTCCTCGCGGAGCGGCTCGGGCGCGAGGCCGTGGAGTTCCCCGGCGGGCACGTCGGAGTGGTGCAACGCCCGGCGGCCTTCGCGGCGACGCTGCGCGAGGTGCTGGGCGGATAGCCACCCACACGGGCCACCCACACGGGCCACCCACGCCGGCCGGAGCCACGAGGCAGGACGGACCGCAGACCACCCCCACGGGCGACCCCTATGAGTCAGAGCCACGAGTCGGAGCACGAGTCAGAGCCACGAGCCGGAGCCGCGAGTCAGGACAACGGGCCACGAGTCGACCGTCACGGGAGCGCGAGTCACCCGTCACGGACGTGGGCCACGTGACACGAGTCCGGCGGCGCCGGAGCCCGGAGGCGGCGGCAGCGTTACAGCGACTCCTCCGGGCCCTCGTCGCCGTCCCCGCCGGCGCTCAACTCCTCCGCGCGCAGGGCCAGGTCCTGGAGGACATCGGCGGACGTGACCTCCTCCTGCCCGGAATCATGCACCTGGGCGAGCGCGATGAAGGCCAGGGTGAAGGCGCCCACCAGCTGTTCGACCGCGCCGCCGACCTCGCGGCCCACGAGGAGGGCCACCTCCTCGACGGACGCGTCGCCGGAGATGGCGATGTGCGGCATCGTCTCGTTGAGGAGCGTGGTCACGATGCTCCCACCCACGTCCGGATCGCCGCCGCCCATGTCCTGCTCGGCCTGGCGCTGCATCTCCCCGGCCTCCGTGAGGATGCCGATCACTCGCTTGAGGACTTCGCTCTGCTCCATATGGTGAGCATATGTGGCGGGGCCTTCCGTACCCGATCGCGGGACGGAGGTGTCCCCGTGCGAGGTCGCGAACAAGCCTCCGCTCCGGCCTTCGAGGTCCGTCTATTAAATTAGGGTAGAATTTAAGGAGTGAAAGAAGGAGACGCGGCGCGGCCCGGCCAGGATATGTTGCCGGTACGAAGGGAGCACCATGGCTGAGCGCAGCAGAAGGACCGTCCGTGACCTGAGAAGAGGCAACCGGTCCAGGGTCTTGCAGCGGTTGTACTTCGACGGCCCGTTGAGCCGTCAGGAACTGGGTCCGGCGACCGGCCTGAGTTCGGGTTCCATCAGCAACGTCGTCGCCGAACTCGCCGCGGAGGGGCTCCTCCAGGAGGCGGGGATCGTCGACTCCGACGGTGGGCGCCCCCGTACGCTGCTGCGGGTCGCCCCCGACGGCGGGCTGTTCGTGGGCATCGACATCGGCGAGACCCGGGTCCGCATCGAGCTGTTCGACCTCTCGCTCACGGAACTCGCCCGCACCGACCGCCTGCTGGCCCAGCACGGCTACGACGTCGAGCGCATCGTCGGCCATGTCCGCACCGGCGTGTCGGACGTCCTGCGCGACGCCGGAGCCGACCCCGCGCGACTGCTGGGGATCGGCATCGGCGTGCCCGGCATCATCGAACGCGACGCCCCGGAGGCGGCGGGCGGACCGGGTGCCGTCGTGCACGGGCCGACCATCGGATGGAGCGCCGTCCCCTTCGAACGTCTGCTCAGGGACGCCGTGGACGTGCCGCCGGAGGTGCCGTTCTTCATCGACAACGGCGCCCGGACGCTGGGTCAGGCCGAGATGTGGTTCGGCGGCGGCAGGGGGGCCCAGTCCGCCGCCGTGGCCCTGATCGGATCAGGGGTGGGCGCCAGCGTGAACCGAGGCGACATGCTCGATCAGGACCTCTCGAACGCGGCCCTGGAATGGGGCCACACCACGGTGCAACTGCGGGGCCGCCGCTGCCGGTGCGGGTCGATCGGCTGCCTGGAGGCGTACGCCGGCGCGGAGGCCATGCGCGAGCGGTGGTACGAGGCCGGGGGACCGCTGCCCGAGGACACCGACGACGAGACCGCCCTCGCCGCCCTCCTGGAGGCCGCCAGGCCCGGACCCGACGGTCCCGGCCCGGACCCGGTGGCGGCCGCGATCCTGGACGAGACGGCCGAGTGCCTGGGGGCCGCCCTGGCCGACCTCATCAACCTCTTCCTGCCCGAACGCATCCTGCTCGGCGGCTGGGCGGGCCTGCTGATCGGCCCTCACCTGCTCCCGGAGATCCGGCGGTACGCCCAGGAGTACGCCCTCGGGCACGCGGCGGCCCGCACGTCGATCGACCTCGGCCACCTGGGGCCGGACGCGGTGACGGTCGGTGCGGCGACCCTGCCCCTCTCGGACTTCCTGGCACGGGGAGGTACCCGCCCCGCACCGGACCCGCGCGCCGGCACCAGGCCCGGCCCGGGACGCCTGCCCGCCCACAACTACAGCCGCGCCGCGACCGGCTGAGGGGGGGCGGCGCCACACGGTGTCCCCGGCGCCACACGGCGGCGGCCCACCCGAACGAGGCCCCAGGGCGCCGGTCTCAGGGCGCCGGTTCCAGCAAGGCGCCCGGAGTCCTACGCCGACGCCCGTACCACCAGCGTCGGCTCGAAGATCACGGACGTGGCCGGCCGCTCCGGCTCCGCCAGCCTGTCGAGCAGCAGCCGTGCCATCTCCGCGGCCATGTCCTCCACCGGCTGGCGCACCGTCGTGAGCGGCGGCCGGCACGCGGCGGCGACCCCGCTGTCGTCGAAGCCGACGACGGCGACGTCCTCCGGCACCCGCCTGCCGTGTTCCCGCAGCACGTGGCAGGCGCCCGTCGCCATCAGGTCGTTCCCCGCGAACACCCCGTCCAGGCCGGGATGCGCGGCCAGCAACCGCTCCATCGCGGCCTCGCCGCTCTCCTGGGTGAATCCGCCCTCGGCGACCGGGATGTACGGATGGCCGTGCCGCGCCATCGTCTCCTGGAACCCCGCGAGCCGGTCCGCTCCCGCCGGTATGTCCAACGGACCACTGATCGTGGCGATCCGGCGGCAGCCGCGGGCCAGCAGGTGTTCGGCCGCCAGCCGGGCCCCGTCCCGGTGCGCCAGGTCGACGTAGCTGATGCGCGCGGGCCGGGCGGGGCGCGCGTACAGCACGGCGGGCAGCCCGGCCTCCGCGACCAGGGCGGGCAACGGGTCCTCGGCGTGGGTGGACACGATCAGTGCCCCGTCGGCGCTGCCCTGGCGCAGGTACGACACCACGTCGTCCCGGGCCCAGGAGGCCTCGGCGAACATCAGCACCGGGTGTATCCCGCGCGGGCGCAGGTAGTCGACGACGCCCGTCACCACCCGCCCGAAGAACGGGTCCGCGAACACGCGCGCGGTGAACGACCCCTCGCCGCCCCGTCCCGCCGCGTCACCCTCCCCGGGCCTCTCCGCCTCCCCGCCCCCACCGGCCGCCGGTTCCACCCCCGTACCCGACACCACGAGGGCGACCGCGTCCGTGCGGCGGGTGACCAGGGAGCGGGCCGCGCGGTTGGGCCTGTAGCCCGTGACGGAAACGGCCTGCCGGACGGTCTCCTGGATCGCCGGATCCACGTTGCGCACCCCGTTGACGACCCGGGAGACCGTGGCACGGGAGACACCCGCGGCCCGCGCCACGTCCTCCAGTGTGGGCGCGGCACCGTCCGATCGCAGAGCATCCGTCATGAGCGCATTTATAGCATCAGGAAACCCATCATGGAGAGCGCTCTCCCGCCCCTCGCCCGCAACCCGCCCCGACCTCTCCCGCCCCCGCCCCAGCCGCCGCCTCCCGCACGGACCGCCACCGTTTCCCCGGCCGTCCGGATCCGGAGATCTCCGTTCCGCGCGCCCGCCCTCCCGCGCGTGCGCCGGGGCGCGCGTGCCAAGGCGTGGCCGCTCCCTTGTCATCACCCTCGTATGCCCATAAGTTGGCCGCTTGCGACGTGTCCTACTGCCAGTGGGGGAGCCAAGTCATGGCCGCGAACGGACGGCACCGCAGATATCAGCCCAGCCGGATCAACCGTGCCTCGCTCACGGTGACGGTGGGAGGCGCGGGCATCGCCCTCCCGTTACTCACGGCGGCCTCCGCCGGGGCCGCCTCGACCGATATGTGGGAGAAGGTGGCCGCCTGCGAATCGACGGGTGACTGGCACGTCAACACCGGCAACGGCTATTACGGCGGCCTCCAGTTCACCCGGTCGACGTGGGCGGCGTACGGCGGCACGGTCTACGCGCCGCGGGCGGATCTGGCCACCAGGGACCAGCAGATCGCCATCGCCGAGAAGGTGCTGGACGGGCAGGGACCGGGCGCCTGGCCCGCCTGCTCGGTGCGGGCCGGCCTGACGCGCGGCGGCGACGCACCCGACATCGCCCCGCAGACCCAGGGCAGCAAGCCCGCGGAGGCCGGGAAGAAGGCGGGAAGCGCACCGGCGCCCGTGGCGAAGACCACGCCGCGGAGCGCCAAGGCCGCTTCCCCGACCTCGGTGCCGGGCGTCCGCGACTCCTACACGGTGGCCCACGGCGATTCGCTCTCCGGCATAGCGGCCACCGAGCGGGTCCGGGGCGGCTGGCAGCGCCTCTACGCGGCCAACCGCACGGTGGTGGGTTCCGACCCGGACCTCATCCTTCCGGGACAGCGGCTCACCCTGGACACGACCGGCGCGCCGAAGCGCCAGGCCACCCCGAAGAGCACCCAGAAAGCCGCGCCGAAGACCGCCGAAAAGGCCCCGGAGCGCAAGGCTGTCCCCAAGCAGACGGCCCCCAAGCAGGCGACGTCCGAGAAGGCCGCTCCGAAGAAGACCGCCCCGAAGCAGACGGCGAAGCCTGCGGCCAAGCAGCACTCGGGCCTCACCGCCCCGGTGTCCGCCCGTACCGGTACGCCCTACCACCAGTCCGGTTCCTGGGCGAGCGGTTACCACACGGGCGTCGACTTCCCCGTGCCCACCGGCACCACGGTGAAGGCGGTGGCCTCGGGCAAGGTCGTCTCGGCCGGCTGGGCCGGGGCGTACGGCTACCAGGTCGTGCTCCGGCACAGCGACGGCAAGTACAGCCAGTACGCTCACCTCTCCGCGCTGCACGTGCGGGAGGGCCAGCAGGTCGGCGGCGGTCAGCGCATCGCCCGCTCGGGGTCGACCGGCAACAGCACGGGCCCGCACCTCCACTTCGAGGTCCGTACCGGCCCCGGCTACGGTTCCGATGTCGACCCGCTCGCCTATCTCCGGGCAGGCGGCGTCAGCGTCTGAACCGGCCCGCGGGCACCTGCCCGGCGGGTCTCGCGCTGAACTCGACCCGCCCGCCGTGCTCCAGGGGCATGGTCGAGGGAAGCGCCGGGGCCGGAATCACGTCCGAAGGTCCCGCCGCCGGAGAGTTCAGCGGTTTCGCCGGCTCGGGCAGCACCACGACGACCGCCCCCTCGTCCGCGTCGCCGGACGCCTCCGCCCCGGGCCGGTGGCCGACGGCCACCGGGGCCGGGACGTGCCGGCTCCCCACCCGCTCCGTGGTCAGCAGGACCAGCCCGGCGGCGGCCAGCGCACCGCAGCCCAGCGCGACCAGGGCCCCCGTCATCCCGTAGCGGAACTGCTCGCCGAAGAAGGAGAGGCCCACCGCGGCGGCCACCACCGGATTGACGACGGTGACCACCGCCAGCGGCGCGGTCAGCCCGGCACCCCGGTACGCCGCCTGGGAGAGCAGCAGACCGGCGGTCGCCAGCCCCGCGATGACCAGCAGCGTCGGCAACCCCGAGCCGACCGCGCCGGTCGTCCACTCCACGGCCACCGTCTTGGTGAAGACCGAGGCCATACCGAACGCCACGCCGGCGCTCGTGGCCAGCGCCACGCTGCGCGCCATGGGACGGCGCAGCCCGGCCCCGAGCAGGAAGAGGGCGGCCACCGCGCCGAACGCCCCGACCGCCAGCGCGAACCGGTCGGGCCCGGACAGGGCGTGCGACCCCGCGCTGCCCGTGAGCGCCAGCAGCCCGGCCAGGCCGACCGTGGCCATCACGGCACCGCGCCACGCCGTACGCCCCGCTCTGCGGCGGACGAACAGCGCCGCCAACGGCAGCGCGAAGACGATCGTCAGGGCCCCCAAGGGCTGTACGAGGCTGAGCGGCCCGTACGCCAGCGCCACCACATGGAGCAGCGCCCCGGCCCCGTTGAGCGCCACAGCCACCCACCAGACGCCGTTGCGCAGCGGTGCGAAAGCACGCCGCTCCCCGCCGGCGGCCACCCGTTCCTGGACGATCGCCCCGGCCGCGTAGGCGACCGCGGAGACCAGTGACAACAGCACGGACAGCGCAAGGGAGCTCATGTACACCACGATGTCCCGTCGGAGCCTCCGCGTCGTCGTCCTTGAGGCGGCGATTTCGCGTACTGCTCCAGTAGTACGTCCATCATTTCCACGTCCTCTTCCTGACCGTAGTACCTCCCCTCCCGACGCTCATCGCGGCGGACCGCCGGACCATGAGGTATCCACGGCGCGGACCGCCGGACCATGAGATATCCACCGGCGCGGACGCGACTCACACGACGGCGCCCGCCCCCGGGGACCGTGACGTGGTCCGGGAACGGGCGCCGCGAGGCCGTCCGTGGTGCGAGGAGGACTCAGGTGCTGAGTTCGAACTCCGCGCGGATGCGCTTGCCCACCGGCACGCGCTCCGCCGTCACGCGGTCGCAGAGCGCGACCACGATCTCCATGCCGTGCCCGCCCAACCGCGCCGGGTCGGGGGAGTAGAGGACCGGGAGCGCCGTGCTGCTGTCGTAGACGGTGACGCTGATGCGCTGCGCGTTGCCCTCCAGCTCCAGCATGTACGGGCCGTGGCTGTAGCGGTCGGCGTTGGTGATCAGCTCGCTCACCGCCAGCATCAGATCGCTGCGGGTGTGATCGCCGAGAACCGCCAGCCACTCCGCCACGAGGCGGGTCAGGAAGCGGTCGGCCAGCGCGCGGGCCTGCGCGATGCATCCCGGCTCACCGTCGAAGACCTCGGCGGTGAGCAGAACATCCAGGGACGGCGCTGCCCGTACGGGGTCGTCCGGCCGTGTGGTGGCCTGTTCGTTCATGTGCTCCACCCAAGGCGCCGCAGGATGAGGCCGCGTCGTCGACCTCTTTCTCGCCGTTCGTCTACCCGCGTCGAGAGATCCCACTCCGGGGGATCTCTGAGATCTTACGCACGGCCGGGGAGCCGCACCACGCTGACGAAGAAGTCGTCGATCTGCCGCACCGCGCCGATGAACTGCTCCAGGTCGACCGGCTTGGTGACATAGGCGTTGGCGTGCAGTTTGTAGCTGCGCAGGATGTCCTCCTCGGCGGAGGAGGTGGTGAGCACCACGACGGGGATGAGCGCCAGTTCCGGGTCGGTCTTGATCTTCTCCAGCACCTGCCGCCCGTCGTACCTGGGCAGGTTGAGGTCGAGGAGGACCAGATCAGGCCGAGGGGCGTCGGTGTGCTCGCCCTGGCGGTAGAGGAAGTCCAGCGCCTCCTGGCCGTCACGCACCACGTGCAGCGTGTTGCGGATCTTGTTGTCCTCGAACGCCTCACGCGTCATCAGCTCGTCGCCCGGGTCGTCCTCGACGAGCAGGACCTCGATGGGCTGTACCGGGTCGTTCACGGGGTGTCTCCCGACTGAGGGGTGAGCGGGGCGGGTGAGAGGAGCTCGGCTGTGGTGTGCGTGGGCGCGTCGGGGCGGACGGGCAGGGTGAAGTGGATCAGTGTGCCTTCGGCCGGCTCCGGATCCAGCCAGATCCGGCCACCGTGGAACTCGATGATCTTCCGGCAGAGGGAGAGGCCGATGCCGGTGCCCTCGTACTCGTCGCGGGCGTGCAGGCGCTGGAAGATGACGAACACCTTGTCCGAGAACTCCGGGGCGATGCCGATCCCGTTGTCGGCGACCGTGAGGTGCCAGTCCTCGCCCTCCCGCACACACCCGACGGTGATCCGGCAGGGCACGTCGGGGCGGCGGAACTTGATCGCGTTGCCGATCAGGTTCTGCCAGACCATCGCCAGCGTGGTGGCGTCGCCCAGCAGCTCCGGAAGCGGGTTCTCGCGTACGACGGTGGCCTCCGCGTCCTCGACGGCCAGGGTGAGATTGCCCAGGGCCCGGTCCAGGGAGCGGTCGAGGTCCACCGGCTTCCAGCTCTCCTGGACCCGCCCCACCCGGGAGAAGGTCAGCAGATCGTTGATGAGCACCTGCATGCGCTTGGCGCCGTCGACCGCGAAGGCGATGTACTGCTTGCCGCGATCGTCCAGTTCCGTGCCGTACCGCTTCTCCAGCAACTGGCAGAAGGAGGCCACCTTGCGCAGCGGCTCCTGGAGGTCGTGCGAGGCGACGTACGCGAACTGCTCCAGCTCCGAGTTGGAGCGGCGCAGCTCCCCGGTCTGCTCGGCCAGCAGGGTCTCCCGCTCCTGGGATTCGGCGAGTTCCGCGGCCAGGCGGCGGCGCATGTCCTCGACGGCGGCCGCGACCGCCCGGACGTCCGAGGGACCGCGTACCTCGATGCGGTTCCCGAAGGCGCCCGACCGCACCGAGCCGGACGCGGCGGCCAGGGCGTTCAGCGGCCGGCCCACCATCCGGTGGAGCAGCAGGCTGAGCACCACGACGGCCAGCACCGAGCCGGCCACCAGTGCCCACAGCACCCGGTCGCGGGTGGCGCGGGCGGCGTCGAGCTCCGTGCGGGCCTGGTCGCGTGCCGTGTCCAGATGGGTCTGCAACGTCGTGTTCAGCTGCCGCAGTGTGTCGAACTCCGTCTTGCTGCGGCCGATGGGGGCCGACGACTCACGGGCCGGACCGTTCTCGCCCACCGAGGCGATCAGCGGACCGGCGTGCCGGGCCCGCCACTCGTCGGCGGCCTCCTCGATCCGGTCCAGGTCGTCGGCGAACGGCTGCTCGTCCCCGACCAGCTCGCGCACCCGGCCCAGCCTGAGCCGCTCGGCCGCCATCCCCGCCTCGTACGGTTCCAGGAAGGAGGCGTCCCCGGTGAGCGCGTACCCGCGCACCCCTGTCTCCTGGTCCAGCAGCGAGGTCTGCAACTGGAACGACGAGGAGCGGGCGGGCTGGATACGGTCGACCAGCTCCGTCGTCCGGTCGGACATACGGGACAGGACGACTCCGCCGACGACGACGCAGCCGCAGACCACCAGCACGAAGCCGGCCAGGATCAGATGGACCCAGTTCTGCACGGACAGCCAGGACGCGAGGCCGGGCCGTTCGGTGGTGTCCGCGGTGTTCAGGTCGCTCATGCGTTCCGCCAGCCCAGATGGAGGACGGCCACGTCGTCCGCCAGCCCTCCGTACGGCGAGGCCCTCTCGGTGGCCTCGGCGACCAGCGTGTCGACGAACGCGCGGGGCTCCAGCGATCCGTGCCGGGCGGCCATCTCCAGCAGCCCTTCCTCGCCCAGCCGCGTCTGCGGACCGGTGCGGCCCTCGAACAGCCCGTCGGTGAACAGGACGAGTTCGCTGTCCGGGTGCAGCTCCAGGTCGGTGAGCGTCCAGCGGCCGAGTCCGGGCATCAGCCCCAGGGCCATGCCCGTGTCGGGCTCCACCCAGCTGACGTCCGTACCGCGCCGCAGCAGCATGCCGGGATGCCCGGCCCGCGCGACCCGGACCCGGTCCCGCTCCGGCGGGAAGACGAGCGTGGTCACGGTGGCGAAGACATGGGGATCGGACCGCTCGGCGACGAGTATCTCCTCCAGGAGACCGATCTTCTCCAACTGCGTGACACCGGTCAGCACCGCGGTCCGCCAGGCCACCCGCAGGCAGACGCCGAGCGCCGCCTCCGCCGCACCGTGCCCCGACACGTCGCCGATCACGGCGTGCACCGCGCCGTCGGCGGTCTCCACGACGTCGTAGAAGTCCCCGCTCAGCAGCCCGTGGGCCCGGCCGGCCTCGTACCGCGCGGCGACGCCGAACCCGTCGTCGTGCAGCAGCGGGATCGGCAGCAGCGCGCGCTCCAGCCGGGCGTTCTCCTGGGCTATGAGCTGGCTGGTCCGGATCGCCGACGCCACCCGCTCGGCGTTCTTGCGCTGGAGGGCGTAGCGGACCGCGCGTCCCAGCGACTCGGGATCGATCCGGTCCTTCACCAGGTAGTCCTGGGCGCCGTGCGCCACCGCGGACAGGCCGGTCTCCGCCTCGGCCAGACCGGTCAGGACGACGACGGCGGCGTCCGGCGCCGAATCGACGAGCTGGCGGACGGCGTCGAGGCCGTGCACGTCGGGCAGGTGCAGGTCCAGCAGGACGCACACGGGAGTGCTGTTCGTACGCAGGAACCGCCGTGCCTCCGCCAGCGTCTTGCACCAGGTGAGGGTGGAGTCCACCTCGCTGTCGGCCAGCATCTCCTCGACGAGCAGGGCGTCCCCGGCGTCGTCCTCGACCAGGAGGATGGCCGCGCCGAGATCCCACACGGAGGAATCGGCGATGGCGGAGCCCGCGTTCTGCGCCGGGATCCCGGTGGGCCCCATCAGACGCGCGGACGCGCCCAACGGCAGCTCGATCACGCTCGATCCCCTCCGACGGACGGACGGCACGGGGACACCCCGTGCCGTTTCGCCTGGAAGCATATGTGACTGATGCCCGGCAGTACGCCGGGCATCAGCTTTCCGGTACGTGACCTTTCCCGCTCAGGCCTCGACGCACATCCCCGTGCGCAGCCGCCGCACGATCCTGCTGAGCAGCCGCGAGACGTGCATCTGCGAGACGCCGAGCTCCGCGCCGATCTGGGCCTGGGTCATCTCCTGGCCGAACCGCATCCGCACGATGGCCCGCTCGCGGTCGTCCAGCTGCCGTAGCAGGGGGGCCAGCGCGTGCAGGTTCTCGACACTCTCCATGCCCGGGTCGTCCTCGCCGAGCAGATCCGCGTACGCCCGCTGCTCGTTGCCGGACTCGCTGTCGGCGCTCGGGGTGTCGAGCGAGCCCGCGGAGTAGCCGTTGGCGGCGACCAGGCCTTCGATGATCTCCTCCTCGGAGAGATCCAGACGCGCGGCCAGCTCGGCGACCGTCGGATCGCGGTCGAGGTCGGCCGACAGGGCCTCCTTCGCCTTCGCGAGCTCCACCCGCAACTCCTGGAGCCGGCGCGGCACATGGACGGACCATGTGGTGTCGCGGAAGAACCGCTTGATCTCACCGACGATGTACGGCACCGCGAAGGTGGCGAACTCGACCTCGCGCGAGAGGTCGAACCGGTCGATCGCCTTGATCAGGCCGATCGTGCCGACCTGGATGATGTCCTCGGTGTCGTCCCCACCCCGGTTGCGGAACCGGGACGCGGCGAAGCGCACCAGTGAGAGATTCATCTCGATCAGGGTGTTGCGCGCGTACTGGTAGTCGTGGGTGCCCTCTTCGAGGGTCCGGAGCCGGTCGAAGAAGAGCTTCGACATCGCTCGGGCATCCTGGGGGGCCACCTTCCCGGCGTCCTCGATCCATGGGAGCACGGCCTCGTGGGAACCCGCGTCCGCCTCGTCGCGCCGCTGTGCCGCGGTGCCGATCGCTTCGGTGGTCCGCACTGACATGGCCGTCATGGTCACCCTCCCTTGGATCCGGTGTATCGACCGGCACCTTCCCGCCCTCGCCGAAGTCATGCCCCCGGATGTCGAGCTGTTCTCCGGCGGGGCTCGTTCACCGTCCGCGAGCGGCCGGCAGATGTAACGCTTCATCACTTATCGTATTGATTTGTCCGAGAGAGAGGCTGCGGACGTGTGAGCCACCTCTCGCTCCGGGCGCCTGTGGACGTTCCGTGAAGCGCCGGAGGGGAGCCCCTGAGCGGCGGCGCCGCGGCGCTCTCCGCCGGGAAGGAGGACGCCTGACCGGCTCGAACAGGGCGACGCCGGACTCGTGGCAGACTTGACCGGGGCATCCGGCCCGTGTGCGCCTGCCCTCGCCGGCTCCCGGCCGGACTCCTTCCCACCGAAGCCCGACAAGCGGCATGAGCGACGAGTGACAGAGGAACGGCCATGACGGTGACCAAGGACAGCCCGGAGTCCGCTCCCGGGACCGACGAGTTCGGTCCCGGCGTCGACCCCGAGCGGCTGGCCGTCTGCCTGAGCGTGCTGGACGAGCTCGACTCCATCGAGATCGACCACCCCGACGCCATCGCCGTACGCAGGGCCACCGCCGGTATCTACCGCACGGTCAAGCAGCGCCGCCGCCAGGAGCGCCGGGCCGCCAAGACCGCGCACGACAAGGCCGTCACCGAGGCCACCGCGACCGGCTCCGCCGAGCGCATCGACGACGAGACGCAGGGCGTGCTCCCCTCCTCCTCGGCGACCGCCGAGATCGCCGGCATCCTCCGGCGCCCGAGGTCCTGCTACATCTGCAAGACCCGGTACGTCGAGGTGGACGCCTTCTACCACCAGCTCTGCCAGAGCTGCGCCGCCGAGAACCGCGCCCGCCGCGACGCCCGCACCGACCTCACCGGCCGCCGCGCCCTGCTCACCGGGGGCCGCGCCAAGATCGGCATGTACATCGCGCTGCGGCTGCTCCGCGACGGCGCGCACACCACCGTCACCACCCGGTTCCCCAACGACGCGATCCGCCGCTTCAAGGCGATGCCGGACAGCGACGAGTGGATCCACCGGCTGAAGATCATCGGCATCGACCTGCGTGACCCCGCCCAGGTCGTCGCGCTCGCCGACTCGGTCGCCGCCGAAGGACCGCTGGACATCCTGATCAACAACGCCGCCCAGACGGTGCGCCGCTCCCCGCAGGCCTACGGCGAGCTGGTGAACGCCGAGTCCGCCCCGCTGCCGGCCGGCGCGCTGCCCGCCGCCGAGGTGATCGGCACGTTCAACAGCGGCACCGTCGACCGGGTCGCCGCCATTCCCGCCGCCCGCACGGAGAGCCGGGGCCTGACGGCGAACGACGTCACCGACCTCGCCCTGGTCACCGGGTCCGCCTCCCCGGCCCGCATCGCCGCCGGCACGGCGATCGACGCGGGCGGCCTGGTGCCCGACCTGCACGACACCAACAGCTGGATCCAGACCGTCGAGGAGGTCGAGCCGATCGAGCTCCTCGAAGTCCAGCTCTGCAACTCCACGGCCCCGTTCATCCTCATCAGCCGGCTCCGTCCCGCGATGGCGGCGACCGCCTCGAAGCGCGCCTACGTGGTGAACGTCTCCGCCATGGAGGGCGTCTTCGGCCGCGGCTACAAGGGGGCGGGCCACCCGCACACCAACATGGCCAAGGCCGCCCTGAACATGCTCACCCGCACCAGTGCCCAGGAGATGTTCGAGAAGGACCGCATCCTGATGACGGCCGTGGACACCGGCTGGATCACGGACGAGCGGCCCCACCCCGACAAGATGCGCCTCGCCGAGGAGGGCTTCCACGCCCCGCTCGACCTGATCGACGGCGCCGCCCGCGTCTACGACCCCATCGTGCGCGGTGAGGCCGGCGAGGAGCTGTACGGCTGCTTCCTGAAGGACTACGCGCCCGCAGGCTGGTGACCGGCGCCCCCGCATACCACGGCGCCACGGCGGCGCGCCCGGACCACCCCCGGGCGCGCCGCCGTTCTTCACGCCCGGCCCCCCGCTCGTTGGCTGAAAGTGACCCAGGCCACACGTTCTGTCGAGCGGGACGGCGCTCATTTGGTTACGCTGAAGCGAACGGACGCCACCAAGGAATCCACGAAACTTCCTCGGCCGTCCTGGGACAGGTCTTCAAGCAGGCCGGCCGTCCCGCCCCGTAACGGCGCCACCGCGACCGAACTGTTTCTGCCCCTGCCCCGCAGGGGCGGTCGACACGGTTCCCACAGCCGCAGCGTCGCCACCGCCCCGGGGTTACGCGACACAAAAGGAGTCCGCGGTGACACCTGAAACGACCACGAGCGAGCAGCCCCCCGCCGGTCCCACCGGAGAACCGGCCGCCCAGCCACACAAGCTCCGCAACATCGAGGTCTGGGCCAGGTCCGCTCCGATCAGACTGGCCGGGTACGAGGACGACCTGGCCGAGCCGCACATCCTGCCCGGAATCGACTGACGGCCGCCCCCGCTCCCCGCCGCACGCGGACCGGGCCCCCGTTCCACGGAGGTCCGGTTCTCGCCGTGTCAGGGCTGCCGCCCCGGAGGCCGGAGCGGTACCGGCCGGGCCACCGGGCGCATGAAGTCCCGCACGTAGGTCCGACGCCACCAGCGGCCGGTCGTCCGCAGCTCGTGCCGGTCGGTGAACTCGTAGCGGAAGACCCGGGCGCGGACATGGGCCGGAGGGCCGTTGGGGAACGGGTTGTGGCGCAGCAGCCGCAGGGTGTCCCGGTCGCCTCGCAGCAGCCGCTCGACGAACGGCCCGAACCAGGACCGCGCGTAGGCGGGGGAGAGCGCCGCGAACCACATCATCCAGTCGAGCCGCAGATGGTACGGCGCGAACTGGCGCGGCATCCTGCGCGGATCGCCCGGCTTGCCCCGGAAGCCGTACTCACGCCACCGGGTCCCCTCGTGGATCACGGCTTCGTCCGTGCCCTCCACCACCACCTCCAGACGCGTCCGGCTGATGCTGCCGAACGCCCCGTAGGTGTTGACCAGGTGCAGCGGGTCGAAGGACCGGTTCATCACCTGGCGGCGGGAGACGAGGTTGCGCGCCGGGCGGTAGCTGAGGGCGACCACGAGCACGGTGGCCGCGACGACCACCACCTCGTACCAGAGGGGTGGCGCGGGCCGCGCGGGCGGCGGACCGGCCCACGGGGTCCAGTCGATCGCGGAGAGCGCGATGACGATCGTCAGCCAGTTCAGCCAGGCGAAGTTGCCCGAGAGCACCAGCCACAGCTGGGTCAGGACCATCAGGCCGGCGGCGGCACCGGCCACCGGCTGCGGCGTGAAGAGCAGGAAGGGCACCACGAGCTGGGTGACGTGGTTGGCCGCCACCTCCACCCGGTGCACCGGCTTGGGCAGATGGTGGAAGAACCAGCTCAGCGGCCCCGGCATCGGCTGAGTCTCATGGTGGAAATCCAGACAGGTCAGCCGGCGCCAGCAGGCGTCACCCCGCATCTTGATGAGGCCGGCGCCGAACTCCAGCCGGAAGAGCAGCCAGCGCAGCAGCCACAGGACGAGCACGGGGGGAGCCGTGTCCGCGTTGCCGAGGAGGACGGCGAGGAATCCGGTCTCCAGCAGCAGCGATTCCCAGCCGAAGCCGTACCAGACCTGGCCGACCTGGACGATCGACAGGTAGAGCACCCAGGGCACCGCCCACAGCAGCATCGCGGCCCAGAGCGGGACGTGTCCGTCGGCGCCCGCGATCAGGGCCAGCGACAGCGCGGTGCCGGTCCAGGCGACCGCCGCGAAGAAGCGGTCGGAGTAGTGGAGCCGGAAGAGGCCGGGCGCCGCCCGCCACGGGGTGCGGCGCAGCAGTTCGGGCACGGGAAGCATGCCCCGCGTGCCGATCAGCGCCCGGAACTGGAGCGCGGCGGAGAGGAAGGCGACCAGGTAGACGGTGGCGAGGGCCCGCTGGAAGACCGTCCGGCTGAGCTCGTACCCGTCCGCGGTGAACCACTGCATCGCCCCCAGTATCGGACCGGATCAGCCCGCGGACACGCATCCGCGCAGCGAGTCGCCCAGCCGTCGCGCGTACAGGCGCTGGAGGACCGGGACCAGGGGGCCGCCGAGCCGGCTGTACCAGGAGGCGGGACGGGAGAAGGCGATGACCGTGAACCACACGGTCCCGTCCTCGGCCAGTTCCACCACGAAGCACTCCTCGCCCCGTTCCGGGTGGCGCGCGGTGGTCCCGTAGGCGAAGCCGGCGCGGGTCTCGCCGTACTCGGCCCAGACGACCTCGCAGTGCGCGGTGAAGCGGAGCGGGCCGACGCCGAGCGACACCGCGACGGTGACCTGGGCGTCGGCCCGCGCGGCGGAGGCGCGCACCCGGGCTCCGGAGGCCCGGTGCATCCGCCATTCGGTGACGGCGGCCGCCGCCGCGGCGAAGTCCGCCCGCCCGCGGCCGACGGCGGCCCGGTGGCGCAGATGGTGGTAGCCGTCCGGCAGCGGCCCATGGCGGGTCGCTCCGACCTCGGGGTACGTCAGGGTGGTCACGCGGTCCTGCCTTCCGGGTGGGTGGGGTGCTGGAGGCGGCGCAGGGCGAGCAGTGAGCAGAGGGCGAAGCCCAGTGCGTTGCCCACGCCGTGGGTGGCGGCCATCCAGGTCAGACTGGGATGGGGCAGTCCGGTGGCCTCGCCGAGTGCCCAGCTCAGCGCGAGCGCCATGGTCGCCACGAGGACGGCGGCCGAGGCGGTGAGCAGGATCCGGGTGACCCTGTCCCGGCCCGGACCGAGGGCGGTGCGCCGGGTGAGCAGGGCGACCGCCCACATCCCGGCGGTCAGCACGACGGCCCCGGCCAGTTCGGCCAGGTCGCCGATGAAGTAACCGGCCAGCACGAGCAGCGTGCCCAGGGGGACGCTCAGCGCGGCGAACCGGCCCACCGGGCCGTCGTCCCCGGCCCGGCAGACCAGCCCCGCGACCAGCGCGGCGGCGAAGCCGGCGAAGTGGAAGTGCGGCACGGTGAGCGCCAGGATGCCGAGTCCGAAGCCGAAGAGTTCGTGGCCTGAGCGCTCGGCGACCAGGGCGAGGGCCGCCACCGAGGGGGTGACCAGCGCGGTGAGCAGGGCGATCTCGGCCGGGGCGACGCTGCGGGTACGTGCCAGGCGCAGGGGTGCGTGGGCGGCCAGGAGCAGGGTCCCCAGGGCGTAGCAGGCAGCCGCCGCGGTCGCGGCGGTGCCGCGTGGCAGCCACAGGGCCACGGCGCCCGGCACCGCGAACAGCGGCCACAGGCGGCGTATCCGCGCGAGCGCGGGGTCCCCGACGAGCCCCAGGCCGGCGGGCACGATCACGAGCATCCCCAGCATCACGACGAGCCCCACCAGAACAGACATCACGCCTCCGGCCCACCACTGATTTGAACGCGTTCAATTGCTGGTGGGGTGAGCGTAGGGCTTTTCTTGAACGCGTTCAAGACGGCCTGCTCGGTCGAGGAATCGGACAAATAATGGCAGAGTGGCGCACATGGATGATCGGGTTGCGGGTGCCCTGTCACTCCCGGACGACTGGCCCGCCCACCCGGACCTCAGCCTCGCCCTGAACCGAATGGGCAGCTTCGACTGGGATCTGGACAGCGGACTCATGCACATGGACGAGCCCGCGCTCGACGTGTTCGACCTGGGTGTCGACGAGTACGACAACCGTCCCGAATCGCTCGTCGTCCGTATCCCCGCCGAGGAGGGGACCCGCCTGGACGCCCTGGTCTCCCAGGCACTCAAGAGCGGCCGCGACAACTACGGCGCCTACTTCCGCAGGAAGCGGCGCGACGGTTCGCTGCGCTGGACCCACACCCAGGGATTCATCCGGCGGGACGCCGAAGGCCGCCCCCGGCGGATCATCGGCATCGTCCGGGACGCCACCCAGGAACTCGCCGACTCCGTCACCCGCCGGACGATCGACGAGGAGCGCCGCCGCCGTACCAGCCTGGTGCAGAGCACCACGGCGGCCCTGGCGCACGCCCGCACCGTCAAGGACGTCACGGACGTGCTGAAGAACTCCCAGGGGCTCGCGCACCTCGGTGCCACCAGCCTGGTCATGGGGCTGCTGGAGGGCACGCGCATCCACCTCGTGGCCGACGGGCCCGAGGGCGCGTACGTGGCCGGCACCCGCTACACGCGGGTGGACGAGGCCTACCCGATGGGCGAGGTGATCCGCACGCTCAAGCCCCGGTTCATCGAGAGCGCCGAGGACTTCGCGACCTCGTACCCCATCCTGTGGCCGCACATCAGCCACCTCGGCATCACGGCGGCCGCCTACCTCCCGCTCATCGCCCAGGCCCGCCCGATCGGCGCGCTCGGCCTGCTCTACGGGGGCAAGGCGGGCTTCTCCGGGGACGAGCGGAACCTGCTGGTCGCCCTCGGCAGCTCCATCGCCCAGAGCCTCCAGCGGGCCATGCTCTACGAGCAGGAGCACGACCTCGCCGAAGGGCTCCAGCAGGCGATGCTGCCCCGCCGGATCCCCGAGGTGCCCGGTGCCCAGGTCGCCGTCCGCTACCGCTCCGCCCGGCTCGGCCAGGACATCGGCGGCGACTGGTACGACATCATCCCGCTGCCCGGCGGCCGCGTCGGTGCCGTCATCGGCGACGTACAGGGCCACGACACCCACGCCGCGGCAGTCATGGGCCAGCTGCGGATCGTGCTGCGCGCGTACGCCGCCGAGGGGCACCGGCCGTCCACGGTGATGGCCCGCGCCTCCGTCTTCCTCCACGAACTCGACACCGACCGCTTCGCCACCTGCTCCTACGCCGAGGTCGACCCGGTCACCGGAGTGGTGCAGCTGGTCCGCGCGGGCCATGTGGACCCGCTCGTCCGGAGCGTCGACGGCAGCTGCCGCAAGCTGCCGTCCGAGGGCGGTCTTCCGCTGGGGCTCTCGGCCGAGTTCGGGCAGCTGGACTATCCGGTCAGCACCATCGACCTGGACCCCGGGCAGACGATGATCCTGTACACCGACGGGCTGGTGGAGCTGCCGGGCGCAGACTTCGACGAGGGCATGCGGCTGCTGGAGTCCCTGGTGCGCGAGGGCCCGCAGGACCTCCAGCGGCTCGCCGACCGGCTCTGCGAGGTCGTCGACGAACGCGGCGGCCAGGACGACGTGGCGGTGCTCCTGCTGCGCCGCGACGCCGCGCACGCCCCGCACCCCGGAGGCAGGCTCCAGCAGCACGTCTCCCAGAACGACCCCGAGGCGCTGACCTCGTGCCGCCACATGATCAGGGCGGCGGTCCGCGCGTGGGGCGCCAGGGAGCGGGCGGACGAGGTGGAGCTCGCCGCCGACGAGCTGATCACCAACGCGCTGATGCACACCGACGGCGGAGCCATCGTCACCATCCGGGTGCTGACCGGGCCCGAACGGCGTCTCAGGGTCGATGTGGAGGACCGGTCCAGCGCGCTGCCCCGGCGCCGGGACGCGGGGGAGTCGGGCGTCTCCGGGCGCGGACTGATGCTCGTGGACCTGCTGGCGGACGTCTGGGGCGTGGAGGCCCGCGGCGGCGGGAAGTGCGTGTGGTGCGAATTCGGCATCCCGGAGCGTGCCTGAGGACCGCGGCGACGCGCGGTCGTAACGGCCGTCACTTTACTGAGTGGCCGTAACCGGCCATGGTGTCCCAGGTGCCTTCATGGCCGGAGAGATCGGACAGATCGAGCGGCTCTCTCCGGCTTCCGGGCCGCTGGGACGGTTGACGCGGCTCAGTGATCCGATGACTATTCGCTGTGCGGGACCGACACGGTACCGAAACGAATCATCAGGGCCGGCGTCAGGGGCAGCGGTAATGCGGCGGATCAAGCTCGGACGGAGCGCGGTCGGGATCACCGAGCTCTCCTTCGGCGCGGCGGCCATCGGCAACCTCTTCACCGAGGTGGACCCGGCGCAGGCGGCCGCCGCCGTGGACGCCGCATGGGACGAGGGCGTCCGCTCCTTCGACACCGCCCCGCACTACGGCCTCGGCCTGTCCGAACGCAGGCTCGGCGAGGCCCTGCGCGACCGCCCCCGCGACGCGTACACCGTGTCCACCAAAGTGGGCCGGCTCCTCGAACCGCTGCCCTGGGGGACAGCCCCGGCGCACGGACTGTCCGAGGGGTTCGCGGTCGCGCACACCCACCGCCGCCGCTGGGACTTCAGCGCCGACGGCATCCGCCGGAGCGTCGAGGACAGCCTCGGACGGCTCGGCCTCGACCGCGTCGACCTCGTCTACCTGCACGACCCCGACGACCACGAGGAAGCCGCCTTTCGCGAGGGCTACCCGGCACTGGAACGACTGCGCGCCGAAGGCATGGTCGGCGCGATCGGCGCCGGGATGAACCAGACCGCCATGCTCACCCGGTTCCTCCGTGACACCGACGTCGACACCGTCCTGTGCGCCGGCCGCTTCACCCTCCTCGACCGGAGCGCCCTCGCCGACCTGCTGCCCGAGGCCGAGGCACGGGGGCGTGCCGTCGTCGTCGGCGGGGTCTTCAACTCCGGGCTCCTGGCCGACCCGCGCCCCGGCGCCACGTACGACTACGCTCCGGCCCCCGCCCACCTCCTGGAACGGGCCCTGCGCATCGAGGAGGTGACCCGGCGGCACGGCGTCCCGCTGCGCGCCGCGGCCCTGCGCTACCCGCTCGGCCACCCGGCCGTCGCGGGCGTCCTCGTCGGCGCCCGCTCCCCCGAGGAGGTGCGGGACGCGGCCGCCCTGCTGCGCACACCGGTCCCCGACGCGCTCTGGGAGGAGCTGCGGGCCGAAGGCCTGTCGGCCGCGCCGGCGGGGGAGACGGGGTGACCGCCGCGACGGCCGTCGACGCGCACCACCACGTGTGGGACCTCTCCGTACGGGACCAGGACTGGATCACCGGCGAGGAACTCGCCCCGCTCCGCCGCACCTTCGCACTCGCCGAGCTGGAACCCGAGGCGCGCGCCGCGGGCATCGGCGCCACCGTCCTCGTCCAGACCGTCACCGGCCCCGAGGAGACGCCCGAACTCCTCGCGCTCGCCGCCGGCGCCGGTCTCGTCGCGGGCGTCGTGGGATGGACCGACCTCACCGCGCCCGACGTCGCCGACAGCCTGGCCGCCCTCACCGCCCTGCCCGGCGGGGACCGCCTCGTCGGCATCCGCCACCAGGTCCAGGACGAGCCCGACCCCGGCTGGCTGCTGCGCCCCGACGTGCTGCGCGGACTCGCGGCCGTCGCGGACGCCGGACTCGTCTACGACCTGGTCGTCCGCCCGCACCAACTGCCCGCGGCCGTCCGCGCCGCCGCCCTGCTGCCCGGACTGACCTTCGTCCTCGACCACGCCGGAAAACCACCGATCGCCCAGCGGCGCACACGGCCGTGGGCCGGTGGGCTGCGGGACCTGGCCGCGCTGCCCAACACCGTCTGCAAGCTCTCCGGCCTGGTCACCGAGGCCGATCCGCGCTCCTGGAGCGTGGAGGACCTGCGCCCCTACACGGACACCGTCGTCGAGGCCTTCGGAGCGGACCGGCTGATGTTCGGCTCGGACTGGCCGGTGTGCCGGCTCGCCGCCCCGTACGCCGACGTCGTGGACGCCGCGCGCGCCCTGACCGCGCACCTGGACGAGGAGGACCGGCGGTCCGTCTTCGGCGCCACCGCGCGCCGCGTCTACGGTCTGGCCGCCCCGGAAGCCGGCCCGGCCGACCCGGAAGCCTGACGAGGCGGGCAGGCGCCGGGCCGTTGAGGCAGGCTGGAGCCATGCCCGAGCTGCCCGAAGTCGAAGCCCTGCGGGACTTCCTCGGCGACCACCTGGTCGGCAAGGAGATCGCCCGCGTCCTGCCGGTCGCCATCAGCGTCCTGAAGACCTACGACCCGCCGCTCACCGCCCTGCGGGACGCCACCGTCACCGACGTCGGCCGCCACGGCAAGTTCCTCGACGTCACCGCGGGCGGCCTCCACCTGCTCATCCATCTGGCCCGCGCCGGCTGGCTGCGCTGGCAGGACAGCGTCCCCGCCGCCCCGCCACGGCCGGGCAAGGGGCCGCTCGCCCTGCGTACCGTCCTCACCGACGGACAGGGCTTCGACCTGACCGAGATGGGCACCACCAAACGCCTCGCCGTCCACCTGGTGCGCGACCCGGCCGACGTGCCCGGCGTCGCCCGCCTGGGACCCGACCCGCTGGCCGACGACTTCGACCGGGACGTCTTCGCCCGCCTGCTCGAAGGGCAGCGGCGGCAGATCAAGGGCGCCCTGCGCGACCAGTCCCTGATCGCGGGCATCGGCAACGCCTACAGCGACGAGATCCTGCACGTCGCGAAGATGTCCCCGTTCAAACTCACCACCAGCCTGAGCGACACCGACATCACCCACCTGTACACGGCTACGCGCACCACCCTCAAGGACGCCGTCGAACGGTCCCGGGGGGTGGCCGCCGGCCGCCTCAAGGCCGAGAAGAAGAGCAACCTGCGCGTGCACGGCCGTGCCGGTCAGGCCTGCCCGGTGTGCGGCGACACCATCCTGGAGGTGTCGTTCAGCGACTCCTCCCTCCAGTACTGCCCCACCTGTCAGACCGGCGGCAAGCCGCTGGCCGACCGGCGCATGTCCCGCCTGCTGAAGTAGCCCCGTCCCGGCCCTCCGGGCATCCGGAGAAACGGAAGGCGGCCCTCGGCCCGCGCCACCACCTAAACTCCCGCCATGCTGCGCGTACTGGCCGTCGACGACGAAGAACCCGCCCTGGAGGAACTCCTCTACCTGCTGCGCGCCGATCCCCGGATCCGCAGCGCCGAAGGAGCCACCGGGGCCACCGAGGCGCTGCGCCGCATCGGCGGAGCCGTGGACGCCGGGCCCGAGGACCCCTCGGCCATCGACGTCGTCTTCCTCGACATCCACATGGCGGGCCTGACCGGGCTCGACGTGGCACAACTCCTGGCGGGCTTCGCCGCGCCCCCGCTCATCGTGTTCGTCACCGCCCACGAGGGCTTCGCCGTCCACGCCTTCGACCTCAAGGCCGTCGACTACGTCCTCAAACCGGTCCGCCGCGAACGCCTGGCCGAAGCCGTACGGCGCGTCGCCGAGCAGGTCGGTGAACGCTCCGCGCCCGTCCACGACGCGGCGGCCGACCAGATCGCCGTCGAACTCGGCGGAGTGATCCGCTTCGTCCCCGTCGAGGACATCGCCTACGCCGAGGCCCAGGGCGACTACGCCCGGCTGCACACCGCCACCGGCAGCCACCTCGTCCGCATCCCGCTGACCACCCTGGAGGAACGCTGGCGCTCCCGGGGCTTCGTACGCATCCACCGCAGGCACCTCGTCGCCCTGGGGCGGATCGACGAACTCCGGCTCGACGCCGGCAGCATGAGCGTGCGCATCGGGGACGCCGAACTCGCCGTCAGCCGCCGCCACACCCGTGCCCTGCGCGACCTCCTGATGCGGCAGACCGGCCGCTGACCTGGGCCTACCCGCCCACACCCCCTTCCCAGCCGGGGCCCCGGCCGCCTACACTCCGGGCCCATGTCCCACGAGAGCACGCCCCGGCGCGAAGTGGTCACGGGCGAGCCCCGGCGGGTACGGCCGCTGCCGCGCTACCGCGCCCAGTCCGAGATAGACGAGCAGACCGCGCTCGGCGGCGCGTACGTCCGCTCCCTGATGCGCAGTCAGTTGCGGGCCGGGCTCACGGTGTTCGCCGTACTCGCCCTGGTCGCCGGCACCCTGCCGCTCGTCTTCGAGGCGGTGCGCGGCAACGCCGTCGTCTGGGCGGTGCTCGGCTTCGCCCCCTACCCGCCGCTGACCCTGGCCGCCTGGTGGTACGTACGCCGGGCCGAGCGCAACGAACGCGACTTCGCCCGGCTCGTGGAAGGCCGCCCCGCACCGTGAGCACCCCCGACCACCCGGCGTCGATGGCGGCGGTCGCCCTCGTCGTGCTCGCCACCGTCCTCGTCGGCGGCTTCGGGCTGCGTATCTCCCGCACCACCTCGGACTTCTACGTCGCCTCCCGGGCCGTGCGGCCCCGGCTCAACGCGGCGGCGATCAGCGGCGAGTACCTCTCCGCCGCCTCCTTCCTCGGCATCGCGGGCCTGGTCCTGGTCCACGGCCCCGACATGCTCTGGTACCCGGTCGGCTACACCGCCGGCTACCTTGTGCTGCTCGTGTTCGTCGCCGCCCCGCTGCGCCGCTCGGGCGCGTACACCCTGCCCGACTTCGCCGAAGGACGCCTGGAGTCACGGCACGTGCGCCGCCTCGTCAGCGTCTTCGTCGTCGGCGCCGGATGGGTGTACCTCGTACCGCAACTCCAGGGCGCGGGACTGACCCTGACCATCCTCACGGGCGCCCCGGGATGGTTCGGCGACGTGCTCGTGGCCTCCGTCGTGGTGCTGGCCGTCGCGGCCGGCGGCATGCGCTCCATCACCTTCGTCCAGGTCTTCCAGTACTGGCTGAAGCTCACCGCGCTGCTCGTCCCGGCGATCTTCCTGGTCCTGGCGTGGCAGGGCGACGGCGCGCCCCGCGTCAGCTTCGACGAGCAGGTCTCCGCCTTCCGCGCCGACCACCCGCTGTACGCCACGTACGGCCTGATCGTCGCCACCTTCCTCGGCACCATGGGCCTGCCCCACGTCGTCGTCCGCTTCTACACCAGCCCCAACGGCCGCGACGCCCGCCGCACCACGGTCGCCGTCCTCGCCCTGATCGGCCTGTTCTACCTGCTCCCGCCCGTCTACGGGGCGCTGGGCCGGCTGTACGCCCCCGAGCTGATCCACGGCGGCGACGCCGACGCCGCCGTGCTGCTGCTGCCCGCCCGGGTCATCGGCGGTCTCGGCGGCGACCTGCTGGGCGCTCTGATCGCGGGCGGGGCGTTCGCCGCGTTCCTCTCCACCGCCTCGGGACTCACCATGGCCGTCGCCGGGGTGATCACGCAGGACGTGCTCCCCTCGCGCGGGGTACGGCACTTCCGGCTCGCCACCGTCCTCGCCATCGCCGTACCGCTCGCCGGTTCGCTGGTCGTCGGCCGGGTACCGGTGGCCGACGCGGTCGGCATGGCCTTCGCCGTCTCCGCCTCGTCCTTCTGCCCGCTCCTGGTCCTCGGCATCTGGTGGCGGCGGCTCACCCCGCCGGGCGCCCTCGCCGGACTGCTGCTCGGCGGCGGCTCCGCGCTGCTCTCCGTCGCCATCACCGTCAGCGGCGCCGTGCGCCCGCCCGGCTGGCCGCACGCCCTGCTGGCCTGGCCCGCCGTCTGGTCCGTGCCGGTCGGCTTCCTGGCGATGATCCTGGTCTCGCTCGCCACCCCCGGCCGCGTCCCGCCGGGCACCAACGCCGCCATGAGCCGCTTCCACCTGCCGGAGACACTGACCTCGGGGAGGGCGCGGTGACCGGGGCCGCGGTCGCCGCCATCGCCGTGCTCGCCGTGCTGCTCCTCGGCACCGGCTTCCTGCTCGGGCGCGCGGCCCGCCCCCAGCGCACCAGCGACGTCGGTACCCCCGTCGAGCACGCCACCTTCGAGACCCTGCACACCGCGTCCCTCGCGGCGCCCCCGCTGCGCGCCGGACTCACCGAGGAGAGCGCCCGCAGGGCGGCCCGCCGACTGCGCTCGCTGCTCGGCACCGATGCCCTGTGCCTCACCGACCGTGACCGGCTACTGGTCTGGGACGGCGAGGGCGACCACCACGGCACGGACGTGATGGACCACGTCCGGGGGCTGCTGGACAGCGGCCGGGACACCGCCTTCCGCACCGGCTGCGACGACCTGGACTGCCCGCTGCGCTGGGCCGTCGCGGTGCCCCTCACGGTCGACCACCGGGTCCTCGGCACGCTGGTGGCCTGGGCGCCGCGCGAGTCGGCGGTGCTGGCGCGAGCGGCGGGAGAAGTGGCCCGCTGGGTGTGCGTCCAACTGGAACTCGCGGAGCTGGACCGCTCCCGGACACAGCTGATCGAGGCGGAGATCAAGGCGCTGCGGGCCCAGATCTCGCCGCACTTCGTCTTCAACTCACTGGCCGCCATCGCCTCGTTCGTCCGCACCGATCCCGAACGGGCACGTGAACTGCTGCTGGAGTTCGCGGACTTCACCCGCTACTCGTTCCGCAGGCACGGCGAGTTCACCACGCTGTCAGACGAACTGCACTCCATCGACCAGTATTTGGCACTGGTGCGGGCCCGCTTCGGTGAACGCCTCTCCGTCACCCTCCAGGTCGCCCCCGAGGTGCTGCCCGTCGCCCTGCCGTTCCTCTGCCTCCAGCCGCTCGTCGAGAACGCCGTCAAGCACGGCCTCGAAGGCGCCGTACGCAGCAGCCGCATCACCATCAGCGCCCTGGACGCGGGCGCCGAGGCCGAGGTCGTCATCGAGGACGACGGCATCGGGATGGAGCCCGAGCGGCTGCGCGCGATCCTGCGCGGCGAGGGAGGCGCCTCGACCGGCATCGGACTGCTGAACGTGGACGAACGGCTGCGCCAGGTGTACGGGGACGCCTACGGGCTGGTCATCGAGACGGGCGTCGGCGCCGGCATGAAGATCACGCTCAGACTTCCCAAGTACCGTGCGGGCGTGCACGGTTCATGACCCGGGACGGAATCCCGGCCGTCGCCTCCGGCCCGGCGCCCGGTCAGTACAGGTGGATCGCCAGATGCCCCAGCGGCAGCCCCAGCCGCCAGGCGGGCGTCCAGACCCGCCTCTCGCCGTCCTCGCCCTCGTACCCCGCCTGTCCCCGGGGCGCGGCGCCGAGGGCCTCCAGGTCGGCGGCCAGCAGTTCGGTCTCCTCCAGCCACCGCCAGGCAGCGCGGGCGAGCGCCAGGTCCGGGTCCGCGCCGGGCGCCGATGCCCGCCGCCTGGCGTCCAGCCGCGAGCCGACCCACCGCTGCCAGGCCGCTCCGGACGCCGTGAGCAGCCGCAGTTCGTCCACCCGGGCCGCCGGAAGCGCGCCGGCCACCGGTCCCTCGGAGAGGAAGAGGGTCAGGGCGAGGGCGTCGCGGCCGGCCCGGTACTCCAGCGTCGTCGGCTCCATCAGGTCGCCGGTCTCCAGCAGCCCGTCCGCCACGTACTCGGCGTACATCCAGGCCATCGGGACCAGCAGTCCGTCGCCGGTCTCGTCATGTTCTTCGGGACGCATCCCGTCTCGCCTCTTTCTCGTACCGGTCACACCGGGCTTCACGCAGCATTGAACCGGGGACGCGCGCCCCGCGTGGGCCAAAGGGCAGGATCCGTCGGGAGATACGAGGTGCGATGACCGCCGAACGCGGTGCCGATCCGCATGTGCGGGAGCTGCTGGGCGCGTACGTGCTCGACGCGCTGTCCGCGGCCGAGAGCGGCCCGGTCGCCCGGCACCTCCAGCGCTGCGCCGCCTGCGCCGCCGCCTATGTGGAGGTGGCCGACGCCGTCTGCCTGCTGGCACTGCTCGACGAGGAGGACCTGCTGGAGTAGCCGGGCAGATGGCGCGACAGCAGCCGCAGCGCGTAGTACGAACGGGACTTGACCGTGCCCGCGGGTATGCCGAGCGCCTCGGCCGTCTCGCCCACGCTCAGCCCGCGGAAGTAGATCTGCACCAGCACCGCCCGGTGTTCGGGGCTGAGCGTCCTGACCGCCTGGCGCACGTCGAGGGCCCGGACCGCCGTGTCCGCGGTGTTCTCGTGGGCCGGCGCGCTCTCCAGCACCGCGTCACTGACCTCGGTGGGCCGGGCCTGGCGGGACCGGCGGGCGTCGATGGCGAGGCGGCGGGCGACGGTGAAGAGCCAGGGGCGCATCGACTCGTACGGGGCGTCGAAGGCCTCCGGGTGCTGCCAGGCGCGTACCAGCGTCTCCTGCATCAGGTCCTCCGCCCGCTGCCGGTCGCCGAAGGTCAGCCCCAGCAGGAAGTGGAGGAGCGCCGGACCGTGCTCCCGCTGCAACTCCGCGAGCGTCCGCTCGTCGGTTGTCGCCGTGGTCATCGTGGACGTCCTTTCCCGAGGAGGCCCCTGCCGCCTCGCTCCCGCCTGGCGTATACGAACGCATCGGGGCGCGCGGGAACAGGCGCTTCACCGAGGTGTGCGCCGAGCGGTCGCACGGGGCGACGAGTGGTGCGGTGAACGGTCGACGGGCGACGATACGGCCGGTTCAGGTACTTCGAGCCCTTGGTGGCCTTTGTCCTTGACTCGCCGGTATGAACATATATCTATTCGGGGGGTCGACACCGTTCGAACCGGGAGCCCCGCAGATGACGAAGCACCTCCGACACGGCACGGTGATCGCGGCGGCGGGCCTGCTCGCCGCCGCGGCCGCCTGCTCCGTACCGCAGACCACGCCCCCCGGTTTCGCCGGGCGCCAACTGGCCGCCGAGCGCGGGGCGGAGGGCTCGGGCGGCGGGGGAGCGGACGGCGACCGCACCTTCACCCTGCTGGCCTCGGGGGACGTCCTGCCGCACGCCTCGGTCATCGACCGCGCCGCCGACGACGCGGGGGGCCGGGGATACGACTTCCGCCCCATGCTCAAGGGCGCCGCCCCCGCGGTCTCCGGAGCCGACCTGGCGATCTGTCACATGGAGACGGTGTACGGACAGCGGGGCGGCCCCTACACGGGCTACCCGTCCTTCAAGTCGCCGCCCGAGGTGGCGGCCGCCCTGCGGGCCACCGGCTACGACTCCTGCTCCACCGCCTCCAACCACACCCTGGACGACGGGGCGCCGGGCATCGCCCGCACCCTGGACGCCCTGGACGAGGCGGGCGTCGCCCACGCCGGATCCGCCCGCTCCGCCGCCGAGGCGGCCCGCCCCACCCTGCTGAAGGCCGGCAAGGCCAAGGACGCCGCGAAGGTCGCCCACCTCGCGTACACCTACGGCACCAACGCCGACGAGCCGCCCGCCGGACAGCCCTGGGCGGTCGCCGTGCTGGACCAGGACACGATCGTCGCCGACGCGCGGGCGGCCCGCCGGGCCGGCGCCGACGTGGTCGTCGCCTCCCTGCACTGGGGCACGGAGTGGCAGGAGGCCCCCGACGACGACCAACTCGACCTGGCCCACACCCTCACCGCGTCCGCCACCGGGGGCCGCCCCGACATCGACCTGATCATCGGCACCCACGCCCACGTCCCGCAGGCGTACGAGAAGGTCAACGGCACCTGGGTCGTCTACGGCATGGGTGACCAGATCGCCGGCGCCATGGTGAACGACGAGGGCGCCCGGGAGCCGCGCGGCAACGAGAGCTCGATGGCCCGGTTCACGTTCGCCCCGCCCGCGCGGCCCGGCGCGCGCTGGACGGTGACCAAGGCCGAGTACCTCCCCCAGTGGTACGACCCCTCCGCCGGACGTGTCGTCGGCCTCGGCGCACCGCCCGCGGACGGCACCGGCCGGCTGCGCGCGATCCGCGACCGGATCAGCGGTGTCGTCCTCAGCCGCGGCGCCGCCGAGGACGGCCTCCTGCTCGGGAGGTGACCCGCCGGACGCGCAGCGGCGGGACGACGGTCACGGGCGGACGGTCACACGAGGGGTGGTCGCGAGGGACGGTCACGGGACGACGGTGACCGGCCAGCGCCCGGCCTTGACCAGGCGTACGGCCACCGAGCCGATGAACCGGTGCCCCGCGGACTCGGAGGCGCCCACCACCACGGCGTCCGCCTTGAGGTCGTCGGCCGCGGTCACCAGGCCGTTGTACGGATCCCCGTGGAAGGTGTGGAACTCCCAGCGGACGTCCCATATGTCCTTGAGCCGCTCGGTCGCGGTCCTGATCTCGTTCACCAGCCCCTCCGCGACCTGGCCGGTCGTCTCGGCGACGGGGACGCCCAGGGCCGCACCGGCCGCCATCACCGGCTGCACGTAGACGAGGGTGAGCATGGCGTTCTGGCGCCGGGCGAGCCCCGCCGCGTAGGCCGCGGCCCGCATCGAGGACTCGGACCCGTCGATACCCACGACGATCACCTTGGGGCCGTCCGTGCCGCGCTCGAACCGGTGGGGCTGCTGCTCTGTCACGGCCATGAGGGTAGCCCCTCGCCACCGGCCGCCCGGCCCCGGGCCCGTCCCGCCGCGCGGGTACGTCGTCGCAGGACACAGCGGTGTGCTCCATCCATCGGGTGCACCTCGTGGGTCCCCCGGTGTGGTCGGCGGGCAACCGTGCGAGCAGTCAGTCATGAAAGATGATCAGATTTCCGCGAGTCGCCGCACGGCACTACGCCTCGCCCTCGGCCTGGGGGCCGCCACCGCCGTACGCCTGATCGCCGCCGATCCGGCCGGTACACCCGTCCGGCCGGGTGGCGAGCCCGCCCCGCCGGCCGCGGGCCCCTCGGCGCACGCCGGAGCCGCCACCGCGCCCTACCGGCTGCGGCCCATGACCGGACACGCCCCGCCCCGCTTCAGCCCCGGGCCGCCCCCGGTGCGCACCCGCCCCTTCGAGGAGATGCCGGAGCCGGGGCGCGACGCCATGGTGCTGACCTTCGACGACGGCCCGGACCCGCTCTACACGCCGGACATCCTGGCCACCCTGCGCAGGTACCAGGTGCGGGCGATGTTCTTCGTCTGCGGCGAGATGGCGGACGGCAACCGGGACCTGCTGCGTGAGATGGCGGCCGACGGGCACGTGGTCGGCAACCACTCCTGGTCGCACCCGCTGATCCCGAAGCTCTCCCGGCGCCGTATCCGCGACGAACTGGGCAGCACCAGCGACGTGGTCGAGGAGACGCTGGGACAGGCGCCCCTCTGGTACCGGGCACCGTACGGCGCCTGGAACCGGAACTCCTTCGAGATCGGGGCCGAGATGGGCATGGAGCCCCTGGCCTGGACGGTCGACTCCCTGGACTGGACGACACCGGGCACCGACACCATCGTCCGCCGGGTCGAAGAGGGCGCGGCGCCGGGCGTGATCGTGCTCTCGCACGACGCCGGCGGCGACCGGTCGCAGAGTGTCGCCGCCCTGCGGAGGTATCTGCCGTCGCTGATCGAGGACGGCTACCGGCCGACGGTGCCGCACCGCGGCTGACGCCACGCGGCGGCCGCCGCCCGGCCGTGTCCGCGAAGTCCCGTCCGGATTACGGGACAGCCCTGAGGGGACTTCGCGGGCACGCCCTAACGGGTCCCGACGAGCCGGGCGAAGACCACCACGTTCCCGTCGTAGCCGCCGGCCTTGGAGTAACCGCCACCACAGGTGATGACCCGCAGTTCGGCGTAGCCGGTGTCGCCGTACACCCGGGGGCCGGGGAAGTCGTCCTTGGGGAAGACCTCGACCCCGTAGATCTCGAACTCCGCGATGGTGTCGTCGTAGCGGGTGACCTCGACGCGCCGGCCCTTCTCCAGGGAGCCCAGGCCGTAGAAGACCGCGGGGCCCGCCAGGTTGTCGACATGACCGACCACCACCGCCGTCCCCCGCTGGCCCGGGGCGATGCCGTTCTGGTACCAGCCGGCGAGGTTCGGGTCCTGCGGGGGCGGTGCCTCGATCCAGCCCGCCGGGTCGAGGTTCACGTCGATCAGCGGCGCGTCCACCTGGATCGACGGGATCCGCACCCGGGAGGCGGGGGCGTACGCGAGCGGCTGGACCGGTTCGTCGGGGAGGGGGGCGGCGGCCACCGCGTCGTGGGGAGCGGCGGCGGAGGCGGCCGCGGTCGCGGCCGGCTGCGGCGGACCGGCGGAGGTCTCCACGCCGTTGCGCATGAGGGCGAGCCCGGTGAGCATCACCAAGGCGATGGCGCCCCACGGCGTCCGTCTGCTCCGTACGGTGTCCCACTGGTCCCGGCCCATGGTTCTTCCCTTCGTCGCGACAGCGTCACGCTAGGCGCGGGGCCGGACGGCGGCGATCAGGGAAGGGCGAACGGGGGACGGCCGCCACAGGGCCGTGCTGTTCGGAGTAATGAGCGGATAAAAGTCCTGACCGAGCGTGACCTGCGGCTCCGTCAGATACGAGCGCGCTCCTACGGCGTGTCGGCTCACCGGGGTGGACCAGTGCCGACGTGCGGCGTACGTCAGCTCTGGTGATGGTTCGTCATGGGACGCGTCCTCATCGACCGATCCCGGAGGACAGGCCTCCGGGGCGCTTCCCGCTGGAGGTTCACAAGATGCGTGCTTCACGCGCTCTCGCGGTGACCGCGACCGCCTTCGCGGCGGTCGGGCTCGCTGCCCCGCTGGCCGCTGCGGGCGGCGGTCCGGGCACCGAGCCCGTCAATGTTCCCACCCATGTCACCGTCAACCCGTCCCGCGTCCACCAGGGCGCCACCATGCAGGTCAGCGCCGAGGGCTGCGGCCGTTCCGGCGGCAAGGTCTGGTCGAACGCGTTCCCGACGGTGAACCTCTCACCGGGCCGGGTCGGCTACGCCACCGCGCACATCCGCGACAACACGACCCCCGGCCAGTACAGCCTGTCGGTGAAGTGCAACGAGAGCGACAACAACTACGGCGGCGGGAACGGGGACAGGGGCGGCAACGAGGGCGACCGGGGCAACGAAGGCGACCGGGGCAACGGCGGCGACCGCGGCAACCAGGGCGGGAACGACGCGGTCGCGACCGCGCGCTTCACGGTGATCCCCGGCCGGGGCGCACAGGGCGGCCTCGGCGGCTCCATCGGCCCCAGCTCCACCGAGATGAGCGTCGGTGGCGGTCTCGTCGCCGCGGCGGCGCTCGGCGGTGCCGCGCTCGTCATCCGGCGCCGGACCGGCCATGCGTCGGCCTGAGGCGTCCGGCCTTCCGTCCGGCCCGATACGCCCGTCGCCCCGAGTCCTGGACCAGGACCCGGGGCGACTTCCGTACGAGGGTACGCGCGCGGCCGTCAGTGGCGGCGCTCGGCGCGCCGCTTGCGCAGCGCGTAGAAGGCGCCGGCGGCCGCGACGGTGACCAGCGCGGAGCCGGCGGCGATCTCGGTGGGGTCCATGGCCTCCGCGCTGCCGCCGAGGCCGCCCTGGACGCCCTGGGGGGCGACGGTGGAACTGGTGGTGGGAACCGTGGTCGGCGTGCTGGTGGGCGCGGCCGTGACGGAGAGGTTCGCCGTCTTGGTGGCGGTGCCGCAGCGGAACGTCACCGGGTAGGAGGCACCCCGCCGGGCCTGCTTGTCGACGGTGACGGTGGCCGACCTCCCCTGGGGGATGGTGATGGTGTCGAACACGCCCGAGAACGCGGTCGCGTCGCCGGCGCACCCCACCGCGCCGAGGGTGACCTGGCCTCCGGGCGCGACCGCCGAGGGGGTGATGGTCGGCGTGAACGAGGTGGGTGTGCCGCCGGTGGGTACGGTGGCCGACGCGGCCGGTGCCGCCACGGCGCACAGAGCGGCCCCCAGCAGGGCGACGGGTGCGACACGTATCGCGCGCATGTGAATCCTCCGGGTCCCCGAGGAGCAGTCGCGGAACGGTTCCGCGGGCGTGGAACATGCACCTCGACGGGCGAAACGGTAGGAGTGCCGCATACCACCCGCGATCGGGGCCCGGCGAATGGGGCAGCGGTGTCCCCCGACCGGCGCACCGGCCGGGGGAGCCGCCCGGCGACCCCTTACCCGCCCGTGACGTGCGGGAAGAGGTCGGTGAACGGTGCCGTGGTCGCCGAGATGGCCCGGCCGAACGGGGCGTCGAAGTCCCAGATGAGGAAGAGCAGGAACGCGATGAG
Source organism: Streptomyces halstedii (assembly GCA_000720535.1). Classification (GTDB taxonomy): domain Bacteria; phylum Actinomycetota; class Actinomycetes; order Streptomycetales; family Streptomycetaceae; genus Streptomyces; species Streptomyces halstedii. The sequence continues at coordinate 33,019 of JOAZ01000003.1, read as the reverse complement.
GACGCTGAAGAGACCCGCCAGCAGCAGTTCGCGGAAGGTTCTGCGGATCTGGAGCGTGAAGATCAGCCCGACCGTGACCAGCGCCCCGATGATCAGGCCGAACCAGACCACCCCGGGCATGGTCGCGCCCGCGTTCTGCGCCCGGGACCCCCGCGCGTCGTCGGCGGCGGCGACCTGGTCCACCAGCGGCTGGTACGCCTGCCCTTCGAGCTCGGTGCGCGGTTCGTACTCCGTGACGTCGGCCCGCACCTTGTCCAGCAGGCGGGCGCCCTCGTCGGTGAGGTCGCCGTGGGTGGTCATGGCCCGCCACTCCGTGTCGACCACATGGGCCACGTACGCGTCGACGTCACCGCGGATACGGTCGCGGACCGCGGCCGGGTAGACGGCGGAGCGGGCGCTGACCTCGTGGAGGGCCTGGGCCTCCAGCCGGACCGACTCCTGGGCCGCGCTGCGGCCTTCCCAGACCCCGGCGATCGCCAGGCCGAGCACGATGGCGTACACCACGCCGATCATCATCGTCATGTACTCGATGACGTCGGGTGTCTGCGACGGGTCGTCGTCCTCCCCGACGCGCCGGTTGTTGAGGACGGCGATGGTCAGGACGACGGCACAGGCCGAGGCCATGGCAATGGTCAGAACAAGCCATTCCGACATGGATCTCCTTCGCGGGGTGGGCGGCGGGGCGCGGGTCAGCGGGACGAGCGGGGCCGCAGCACGGCCACGGCGAACACGGCGGGTGCGGTGATCAGGAGCGTGGTCGAGACCAGCGAGGAGCCCGGCCGCGGGACCTTTCGAGGCGGCTTGCGGTAGGCGGGAAGGGCCACCGGCCGGGGCGAGGGGGAGGAAGGGCGCACCGTGGGCGACGGCGACGGCGACGGCGACGGCGACGGCGGTGGTGGGGCGGGCGGCGGCGGAGGCGGTTCCGGCGAGCGGACCGGCGGGGGAGGCGGGGAGGGCGGTGGCGGAGGAGGCGGGGGAGCGGGCCGTGGCGGCGGGGGCGGAGGTGGTGCGGGCGGAGGCGGCGGAGAGGGTTCGGGTTCCGGTTCGCCCAGGAACGCCTCGCACCCTCCCGCGCCCGACACGGCGACGGAGGAACCTTGGTCCCCCTGCCCGATGGAGGCGACGGCGCAGTCGTCACCGGCGGCGGGCGCCGGCGCGGAGAGCAGCCAGAGCAGGGCGGCGACGGCCGCGAGCCTGCGTATGCGTGATCCGTTCACGCCGGGGAGCATGTTCCCCGCCGCCGCGCGACACGCGGGTCCCGGGCCCGAATCGCCTGATGGTGGGGACATCCGGGGATGCGCGTTTGCGGGGGCGGAACCTCTCGCCGGTGGATGTCGAACGCCTGGTCGGACGCCTCTCCGGTCGGTCGGCCTGCCGGGGGAAGGCCGGAGAGGTGCGGGCGCCGTGCCGCCTCGGCACAGAAAACGGCCGTCACGAGAGCCTCCAGTCGTGAACAGGAGGCGGCCGCCGGACTTTTCGGTCGGTGCGGCCCCGAAATCGCTGATATCGACGCCGAGAAGGCGCACAACTGTTTAACGCTTCACCAACGTCTTCGCCGTACCGGGGAATTCGGCGGACGCGGGCGGCCGTCCCGGGAAGTGGACCGTCACCGCCTCCGCGCCCGCCAACAGCGGGAACCTCACGCGTACATGACGAACAGTCGGGTTCGGTGGGCTTCCGGTCGGAACGCGCGTGGAGAGGGCGGGCGGTGCTCCGTGGTGCCGTTCCGTCGCGCCGCGTTCACACGCAGCGACGGACGATTGCACATGCCACTGGTGTGTGACCAATAACGGATCTCTAATTTCCGTTTCCACTCGCTCTCCTGGCGGACGATCAGTAGCCTCTGGTCCACACTGACCATGAACATGGCCGGATCGCCGTGGCGACTTGTTGGAGACATCGATGGAGCGTCCCGCCTGGGCCCCGCAGGGCATTGACATCTCGGTGCCGAGCGTGTCTCGCATGTACGACTTCTATCTGGGCGGCTCGCACAATTTCGAGGTGGACAGGGAAGCGGCCCGTAAGGCCATGGAGTTCCTGCCGGGACTTCCCAAGATCATGCAGGCCAATCGCGCGTTCATGCGGAGGGCCGTGAACTACGCGGTCACCTCGGGCGTCACGCAGTTCCTGGACATCGGTTCCGGCATCCCGACCTTCGGCAACGTGCACGAGGTCGCCCAGGCCGCGGATCCGCGGGCCCGGATCGTCTACGTCGACCACGACCCCGTCGCGGTCGCGCACAGCCGTTCGGTCCTTGAGGGCAACGACCGCACCGCCGTCGTCACCGCGGATCTGCGCAGGCCGAGCGGCATCCTGGAGCACCAGGAGGTCCGCGGTCTGCTGGACCTCGACAAGCCGGTCGCGCTGCTGCTCGTCGCGGTGCTCCACTTCATCGAGGACGCCGACGACCCCCGCACGGCGGTCGCCGAGCTGCGCGAGGCGCTCGCCCCCGGCAGCCTGCTGATCCTCACCCACGCCTCCTACGAGGGGATACCGCTCCCGCAGGAGGAGGCCGGGGGAGCGGTCGGGGTCTACCGCACCATCCGCAACCCGCTGATCATGCGCTCCCGGGCGGAGACGAGCCGCTTCTTCGAGGGGTTCGAGATGGTCGAGCCCGGCCTCGTCCCGATGCCCGACTGGCGTCCGGAGGCGGCCGGGGCGAGGGCCCAGGAAGACCCGTACGCCTTCTCGGGTTTCGCCGGGGTCGGGCGCAAGGCGTGAGCATTCCCGCCCAGGCGTCCGGCGCGCCGGACGCGGAACCGGACGGCCCCGAGGGCCGGCTCCGAAGATTCGCCACCATCTGGAGCCGGGCCATCTTCCCGTCCACGGCGACGTCGATGACCCGGCCGGAGTTCGAGGAACATCTGCTGCCGCTGGCACGGGAGCTCAGCGGCATCCTCCACGCCCGGCCCTTCGACGCGGCACCCGCCCAGCGGGTGGGGGCGGCGCTGGTCGCCGCGCACTGCACGGATCCCGACGCGCTGAGCTCCTCGCTCGGCGTCGTGGACTCCTACCTGGTGCTCTACTGCGGGGGCAACGGCCCCGTGGCGCTGTCGACGGAGGACAGCCGGGCCCGCTGCGCGCGGATCCAGCACGCCCTGGCCGGCGGCTTCACCCAGGCGCTCCGGGAACGCACCCTCGCCGAGCAGGAGGCCATCGCCCGCTCGGCGCTGGCCGCCCGCTCCCAGGCCGAACAGGCGCTGCACGCCACCGAGGAGCGCTTCCGGGCGGTGTTCAAGGACGCGGCGATCGGGATCGGGATAGCCGACCTCGACGGCAACATCCTGGAGATCAACGACACCCTGACCCGGATGTTCGGCGGTCTGGAGAACCACGTCCGCAGCCACAAGGTCAACGAGTGGGTCCACCCCGAGGACTCGCCGCACGTGTGGAAGTACTACGACGAGCTGGTGCGCGGCGAACGCGAGCACTACAGCGTCGAGAAGCCGTACTACCGCAACGACGGCACCGTGCTGTGGACCAACCTCACGGTGTCGCTGCTGCGTGACCCGCAGGGCCGCCCCGAGTACCAACTGGCCCTCATGGAGGACACCACCGAGCGGCGCCTGCTCAACCTGCGGCTGCGGTACGAGGCGACGCACGACGCGCTCACCGGGCTGCCGAACCGGACGCTGTTCTTCGAACGCCTGGAGAAGGCCCTCGCCTTCCGGGAGGACATGCGCTTCGGGCTCTGCTACCTCGACCTCGACGGCTTCAAGGCGATCAACGACAGCCTGGGGCACGCGGCGGGCGACCGGCTGCTCGTCGAGGTCGCCGACCGGTTGCAGAGCTGCGCGACCGCGCCGGGGGAGATGGTCGCCCGCCTCGGCGGCGACGAGTTCGTGGCCCTGACGACCGGGCCGCGCACCCAGGAGGAGGTCCACGAACTGGCCGGACGCATCCTCTCCGCGCTCGCCACCCCGGTCCGCCTCGACGGCCGGGAGCTGACCGTACGGGGCTCCGTCGGCGTCGTCGAAGGGCCCTCGGGCTCGCGTACCGCGGCCGACGTGCTGCGTAGCGCCGACATCACGATGTACCGGGCGAAGGCGGCGGGCGGCAACCGCTTCGCGCTCGCCGACGCGGCGGCCGACGCGCGGGCGATCACCCGGCACGGGCTGACCACGGCCCTGCCCACGGCCCTGGACCGGGGCGAGTTCTTCATCGAGTACCAGCCGCTGGTCCACCTCGGCGACGGCACCGTGCACGGCGCCGAGGCGCTGGTGCGCTGGTGCCATCCGCAGCACGGGGTGCTCGGCCCCGACCGGTTCATCCCGCTCGCCGAGCACACCGGGCTGATCGTGCCGCTCGGCCGCTGGGTGCTGGAGGAGTCGGTGCGCCAGGCCAACTTCTGGCAGGAACGCCACACCGACGGCGGCCCGTTGCGGATCAACGTCAACCTCTCCCCGACCCAGCTGCACCATCCCGGGCTGGTCGCCGAGACGGTCGACGTGCTGGAGCGCTCGGGGCTGGAGCCGGGCGCCCTTTGCCTGGAGGTCACCGAGTCGGCGCTGATCGGCGCCGACGACGACCTGCTCAAGCCGCTGCGCCAACTGGCGGAGATGGGCGTGGACATCGCGCTCGACGACTTCGGGACCGGCTACTCGAATCTGGCCAATCTGCGCCGGCTGCCGGTGAGCGTGCTCAAGCTGGATCGTTCCTTCACCCAGGGCATGCAGCAGCACCCGGCCGACCCCGTCGACCTGAAGATCGTCGAGGGCATCGTCGCGCTCGCCCACAGCCTCGACCTCGCGGTCACGGTCGAGGGCGTGGAGACCGGTGCCCAGGCCGAGCAGCTCCGGCGGATCGGCTGCGACACCGCGCAGGGCTGGTACTACGCGCGCCCCGGCGCGCCGGACCGGATCCACTCGCTCCTGCTGGCCGACGCGGTCTGAAGGACGGCCCCCTCAGCCGCCGGCCCCGGCCCGGCCGGCGGCCGGGGGCCCGGCCGGGCCCGCCGAGGAGGCGTCCGGCCGGTGGGCGAGCAGCAACCGCTGGAGCTCACGCGCCGCCCGGGGCGGCGCGACGTCGCCGCGGTGCGCCAGCGCGATCGTGCGGCGCAGGCCCGGTGGGGCCAGCTGGGTCATCCGCAGGTCCTGGCCGGCCCGGGTGGCCACCATCCTGGGCATCACCGCGATGCCCAGGCCCGCCCGGACGAAGCCGAGCACGGCGTCCATCTCTCCGCCCTCCACGGTGAACTGCGGTTCGAAGCCCTCCGCGCGGCAGGCGGCCACCGTCAGCTCCCGCAGGTCGTAGCCGTGCCGGAACATCACCATCGGCTCGTCGGCCAGATCCGCGATCCGTACGACGCCCCCCGTCCCCGGGGCGGGCCGGGCCGTCGAGGACAGGACCACCAGGTCCTCCTGGAGCAGTTCCACCGTGGTCAGGACCGGGGAGGCGGCGGGCAGCGGCAGCACCAGCAGGGCGAGGTCGAGCGCGCCCCGGGCCAGCTGCCGTACGAGGTCGTGGGAGCCGCCCTCCTCGATGAGGAGCTGGACACCCGGGTGCAGGTCGTGGAAGGCGCGCAGCACCTCGGGCAGCAGACCGGTGCACACGCTGGGAGTGGCGCCGAGCCGGATCCGCCCCCGGCGCAACTGCACCAGCTCCTGCACCTCGTGCCGCGCGGTGTCCGCGTCCGCGAGGATCCGGCGGGCGAGCGGCAGCAGGGCCTCGCCCGCGTCGGTGAGCGCGATGTTGCCGCGGGCCCGGCTGAACAGCTCGGCGCCCAGCTCGCCCTCCAGCGCCTTGATCTGCTGGGAGAGGGAGGGCTGCGACACGTGCACGGTCTCGGCGGCCCGGGTGAAGTGCCTCGCCTCGGCGACCGCGACGAAGTAGGCGAGCTGCTGGAAGTGCATGGTGACCAGGGTATCCGATCGTCATAGCCGATGCCTATGGAGATGAGACCATTCATGTCTTGGACTGATGGTGCCGTTCGGCCCTAGCGTCGTGTCCATGGCATTGGCAACGCGGACGGACCGACGGCCGTCGATGACGCGTACGCTCTGGGACTCGTCCGTCGGCAAGAAGACGATCATGGCCGTGAGCGGTCTGATCATGCTCGGGTATCTCGTGGCCCACATGGTGGGCAACCTGAAGATCTTCTTCGGGCCCGGTGAGTTCGACCGGTACGCCCACTGGCTGCGCACCATGGGCGACCCCGTCCTTCATTACTCGTGGGGCCTGTGGCTCGTGCGGGTGGTGCTGGTCGCCGCCGTCGTCCTGCACGGGGTCTCCGCGTACCAGCTCAGCCGCCGCGACATCAAGGCGCGCCCGGCGAAGTACGTCCACACGAAGCCGCGTGCCAGTTACGCCACCCGGACCATGCGCTGGGGCGGCGTCATCCTCGCCCTGTTCATCGTCTGGCACATCCTCGACCTGACGACCGGCACCGTGCACAGCGGCGGCTTCCAGGAGGGGCACCCGTACCAGAACGTGGTCGACACGTTCTCCACCTGGTACGGCAACGTCATCTACATCGTCGCGGTGCTCGCGATGGGCCTGCACGTCCAGCACGGCTTCTGGAGCGCGGCGCAGACGCTCGGCGTGGGCAACGCGACCCGCGACCGCGTCCTGAAGACCCTGGCCAACCTGCTCGCCGCGGTGCTGACGCTGGGCTTCGTCTCCGTACCCGTCGCCGTCATGACCGGAGTGGTGAGCTGACATGAGCGACTACACGCAGTACACGACGGGGGAGCCCGTCACCGACACCAAGGCGCCTCACGGCCCCGTCGCCGACCGCTGGGACACCCGCCGCTTCGAGGCCAGGCTCGTCAACCCGGCCAACCGGCGCAAGCACACCGTCATCGTGGTCGGCACGGGCCTGGCCGGCGGCTCGGCCGGCGCCACCCTCGCCGAACAGGGCTACCACGTGGTCCAGTTCTGCTTCCAGGACTCGCCCCGCCGCGCCCACTCCGTCGCGGCCCAGGGCGGCATCAACGCCGCGAAGAACTACCGCAACGACGGCGACTCCGTCCACCGGCTCTTCTACGACACCGTCAAGGGCGGCGACTTCCGGGCCCGCGAGTCCAACGTCCACCGCCTCGCCGAGATCTCCGTCGAGATCATCGACCAGTGCGTCGCCCAGGGCGTCCCCTTCGCCCGCGAGTACGGCGGACTCCTCGACAACCGGTCCTTCGGCGGCGTCCAGGTCTCCCGCACCTTCTACGCCCGGGGCCAGACCGGACAGCAGCTCCTGCTCGGCGCCTACCAGGCGCTGTCCCGCCAGATCGCGGCCGGCAACGTCGAACTGCACGCCCGCACCGAGATGCTGGACCTGGTCGTCGTGGACGGCAAGGCACGCGGCATCGTCGCCCGCGACCTGGTCACCGGGAAGATCGAGACCCACTTCGCCGACGCGGTCGTCCTGGCCAGCGGCGGCTACGGCAACGTCTTCTACCTCTCGACGAACGCCATGAACTCCAACGCCACCGCGATCTGGCGGGCCCACCGCCGGGGCGCGTACTTCGCCAACCCCTGCTTCACCCAGATCCACCCCACCTGCATCCCGCGCACCGGCGAACACCAGTCGAAGCTGACCCTGATGAGCGAGTCGCTGCGCAACGACGGCCGCATCTGGGTCCCCAAGGCCAAGGGCGACGACCGCCCCGCGGCCGAGATCCCCGAGGACGAGCGCGACTACTACCTGGAGCGGATCTACCCGTCCTTCGGCAACCTCGTGCCCCGCGACATCGCCTCCCGCGCCGCCAAGAACGTCTGCGACGAGGGCCGGGGCGTCGGCCCCGGCGGCCAGGGCGTCTACCTCGACTTCGCCGAGGCCATCGGGCGCATGGGACGCGCCAAGGTCGAGGAGAAGTACGGCAACCTCTTCGACATGTACGCCCAGATCACCGCCGAGGACCCGTACGAGACCCCGATGCGGATCTACCCGGCCGTGCACTACACCATGGGCGGCCTCTGGGTGGACTACGACCTCCAGACCACCGTCCCGGGCCTGTTCGCGATCGGTGAGGCCAACTTCTCCGACCACGGCGCCAACCGGCTCGGCGCCTCCGCGCTGATGCAGGGCCTCGCCGACGGCTACTTCGTCCTGCCCTCCACCATCAACGACTACCTGGCCCGCAACCCGCACACCGACGAGATCGACGCGGACCACCCCGCCGTGGCCGAGGCGGTGGCCGAGACCGAGGACCGGCTCAGCCTGCTCCTCGCCGTCGACGGAGACCGCACCCCCGACTCCTTCCACCGCGAGATCGGTGAACTCATGTGGGAGTACTGCGGGATGGCCCGCACCGAGAAGGGTCTGCGCACGGCGCTGGAACGCATCCCGGTCATCCGCGAGGAGTTCTGGCGCCGCATCAAGGTCCCCGGCACCGGCGAGCAGTTCAACCAGTCGCTGGAGAAGGCCAACCGCGTCGTCGACTATCTCGAACTCGCCGAACTCATGTGCCTCGACGCCCTGCACCGCGCCGAGTCCTGCGGCGGCCACTTCCGCGAGGAGTCGCAGACCCCGGACGGTGAGGCCGCCCGCCGCGACGAGGAGTTCTCCTACGCCGCCGCCTGGGAGTTCACCGCCACCGGCGACGCCCCCGTCCTGCACCAGGAAGACCTCGTCTTCGAGTACGTCCACCCCACCCAGCGGAGCTACGCATGAAGCTCACCCTGCGCGTCTGGCGCCAGCAGAACGCCGAAGCGCCCGGCGCCATGGCCACCTACGAAGTCGACGGCATCTCGCGGGACATGTCGTTCCTGGAGATGCTCGACACCCTCAACGAGGAGCTCATCCTCGCCGGGGACGAGCCCGTCGCCTTCGATCACGACTGCCGCGAGGGCATCTGCGGCGCGTGCAGCCTCGTCATCAACGGCGACGCCCACGGCCCGGAACGCACCACCACCTGCCAGCTCCACATGCGCTCCTTCCAGGACGGCGACACCATCGACGTCGAACCGTGGCGCGCCTCCGCCTTCCCCGTCGTCAAGGACCTGGTCGTCGACCGCTCGGCCTTCGACCGGATCATCCAGTCCGGCGGATACATCTCCGCCCCCACCGGCACCGCACCCGACGCCCACGCCACCCCGGTGCCCAAGCCGGACGCCGACTTCGCCTTCGAGCACGCCGAGTGCATCGGGTGCGGCGCCTGCGTCGCTGCCTGCCCCAACGGCTCCGCGATGCTCTTCACCTCGGCGAAGGTCAACCACCTCAACGTGCTCCCGCAGGGCACGCCCGAACGGGAGACACGGGTCCTGGACATGGTCGCCACCATGGACGACGAGGGATTCGGCGGCTGCACCCTGACCGGCGAGTGCGCCACGGCCTGCCCCAAGGGCATCCCGCTGCCCTCGATCGCCGCGATGAACAAGGAGTGGCTGCGGGCCACCCGCAAGGTCCGCCGCTGACCCGACGCTCCCTCCGCCCTCCGGCCGTTCCCCTCCCCGGGCCCCCGGCCGCTCCCCCCGATCCACCGCCGTTCCACCCCGACCCGCCGGCCGGTGCCCCGGCCGGCGGGTCAGCCCGCCCGCAGCGCCTTCGCCAGGTACGGGGCCGTCCGGCTCCCCGCCGCCCGCGCCACCGCGCGGGGGGACCCCGTCGCCACGATCCGGCCGCCCCGGTCACCACCGCCCGGCCCCAGGTCGATCACGTGGTCCGCGCCCGCCACCACCGCCATGTCGTGCTCCACGACCACGACCGTGTCACCCGCGTCCACCAGGCCGTGCAACTGCCGCATCAGCACCTCCACATCCGCCGGATGCAGCCCCGTCGTCGGCTCGTCCAGCAGATACAGGGTGTGCCCGCGCCGGGTGCGCTGGAGCTCCGTGGCGAGCTTGATGCGCTGCGCCTCGCCGCCGGACAGCTCCGTCGCCGGCTGGCCGAGCCGCAGATAGCCCAGCCCCACGTCCAGCAGCGCCCGCAGCGGGCGTTCCGCCGCCGGGGTCCCCTCGAAGAAGCCGGCCGCCGCCTCCACCGTCAGGTCCAGCACCTCCGCGATGTTCAGCCCGTCGAGCGTCACCTCCAGGGTCGGCGGGTTGTACCGGGCTCCGTGGCAGTCCGGGCAGGGCGCGTACGTACTGGGCAGGAAGAGCAGCTCCACCGAGACGAACCCCTCGCCCTGGCACGTCTCGCACCGCCCGCCCACCACGTTGAACGAGAACCGCCCGGCCCGGTAGCGGCGGGACCGCGCCGCGTCCGTCGCCGCGAACAGCTTTCGTACGACGTCGAACAGCCCGGTGTACGTGGCCAGGTTGGAGCGGGGCGTACGGCCGATCGGCTTCTGGTCGACCCGCACCAGCCGGTCCACCGTCTCCAGCCCTTCCGCCGAGGCGCAGTCCCGCGCCTCCCGCACCCGGTCCGGCTCCGCCGTCTCCGGTGCCTGACGGTCCGCGAGCGCACCGGCCAGCACCTGGCCCACCAGGGTCGACTTGCCGGACCCGGACACACCGGTGACCGCCGTCAGCACCCCGAGCGGGAAGTCGGCGTCCACCCCGCGCACATTGTGCCGGTCGACCCCGCGCAGCCGGATCCACCCCGACGGGGTGCGCGGCTCCCGCGCGGGCACCGGGTCCTCGTCGAAGAGGAACCGCCGGGTCGCCGACTCCGCCACCCCGGCGAGTTCCGCGGGCGGCCCGCTGTACAGCACCCGGCCCCCGTGCTCACCGGCCAGCGGCCCCACGTCCACCAGCCAGTCCGCCCGCCGCATCACATCCACCTGGTGCTCCACCACGAACACCGAGTTGCCCGCCTCCTTGAGCCCGCCGAGCACGGTGAGCAGCGACTCGGTGTCCGCGGGGTGGAGACCGGCGGACGGCTCGTCCAGCACGTAGACGACGCCGAACAGCCCCGACCGCAGTTGCGTGGCGAGGCGGAGCCGCTGCAACTCCCCGGACGACAGCGTCGGCGCCGTACGCCCGAGACTGAGATAGCCCAGCCCCAGCTCCGTGACCGGCTCGATCCGGGCCAGCAGGTCCGCGGTGAGCACCCGGGCCGTCTCGCTGCCCCCGCCCTCGGCGAGCAGCAGTTCGGCCAGGGACGCCAGCGGGAGGTCGACGAGATCGGCGATGGTACGGCCCGCGAAGGTGACCGCCATGGCCTCCGGCCGCAGCCGCCCGCCCCCGCACACCGGGCACGGCTCGCTGGTCAGGAAGCTCTCCGCCTTGGCCCGCAGCGTACGGCTCCGGGAGTCGGCGAAGGTGTGCAGCACATAGCGCCGGGCGCTCATGTAGGTGCCCTGGTACGGGCGCTGGATGCGGCCCGCCTCACGGACCGGGTGCACCGTCACCACCGGCTGCTCGTCGGTGAACAGGATCCACTCCCGGTCCTCGGCGGCCAGCTCCCGCCACGGACGGTCCACGTCGTACCCGAGGGCGTCCAGCACATCGCGCAGGTTCTTCCCCTGCCAGGCACCCGGCCAGGCCGCGACCGCGCCCTCCCGGACGGACAACGACGGGTCGGGGACGAGCAGTTCCTCGGTCGTACGGTGGATCCGCCCCAGCCCGTGGCACTCCGGGCAGGCGCCCGCCGCCGTGTTCGGCGAGAAGGAGTCGGAGTCCAGCCGCCCGGCGCCCGGCGGATAGTCACCGGCGCGGGAGAACAGCATGCGCAGCGAGTTGGAGAGCGTGGTCACCGTACCGACGGACGACCGCGAACCGGGCGCCGACCTGCGCTGCTCCAGGGACACCGCGGGCGGCAGGCCGGTGATCTCCCCGACGTCCGGTGCCCCGACCTGGTGGATCAGCCGCCGGGCGTAGGGGGCCACCGACTCGAAGTAGCGGCGCTGGGCCTCCGCGTAGATCGTCCCGAAGGCGAGCGAGGACTTCCCCGAGCCGGACACGCCGGTGAAGACGGCGAGGGCGTCGCGGGGGATGTCCACGTCGACATCGCGCAGATTGTGCTCCCGGGCGCCGCGCACCCGGACGTACGGGTCGTCGGTGGGGGTCATGGGCGGTACGGCTCCGTACGGATCGGCGGTTCGGACACGGCTCTGCCGGTGATCATCCCGCACGCGTCGGTCGCGGGCGCTCACCGGCAGAGTGCGGAGCGGGCGGACCCGGCCTACACCATCGGGTCCATGCCCCGGTCCCGCATGCCGCTCTCCGTCTCGCTCTGCTCCCGCAGGCGGCGTGCCTTGTCCTGGAGCCGCCGGCGCTGCTCCGGGTCGGTGGCCTGCTCCGCGGCCTCCTTCAGTTCCCGCGCCTTGGCACGCATCTGCTGGACGCGGCCGCCGGACTCACCTGCAACGCTCATGGGCCCTCCTGGATCCGTGGGGGAGCGGTCACACCCAGCGAAGCAGCGGCGTGCCCGGCCTGCATCTCGAACGCCCTGGCGGGAGACGTTTGGCCCCCCGACGCCGGGTAGGCGACGGACGACCACGACAGCGGGGCCACAGGAGGCACGCCATGACCGAACACCGGCCCGGGACGACGGCGTCCGCACGCGCGGACGACGCCGCTCCACCCCTGCCCCGGGACATGCCCGACCAGCAGGTGGGGGAAGGCGAGGACCCGCTCGACGTGCCCGCCCCGCCGGAGCGCGGCGGACGGAGCGGTGGCGCCCGCGACGCCGGGGAAGGGCCGGGCGGCCTGCCCGACCTGGACGAGTCGGGGGCGGGACGCGGTGAACCGCGCCAGGCCGGGGCCCACCCCGAACACCCGGTGCCGGACGAGCAGGCCGGCTGACGGCCCCGGCCGGACGGGCGCGGGCCCCCGCCGCACGGCGCGGCGGGGGCCCGCGCCGTCCGCTCAGCCGGTGCGGGCGGACAGCACCGCGTCGATCTCGCGGAGGAAGTCGTCCAGGTCGCCGGGGTCGCGTGAGGTGATCAGACGCCAGCCGTCCGCGTCGTCGGTGACGACCGGCTTGTCCACCCAGGTGCCGCCCGCGTTGCGGATGTCCGTCTGGAGGGAGGCGTACGAGGTAAGGGTCTTGCCCGTGAGGGATCCGGCCTCCACCAGGAGCCACGGGCCGTGGCAGATCGCCGCGACGGGCCGGCCGGAGGACGTGAAGGACCGGAGGATGTCCAGGGCGTCGTTCTGGAGGCGCAGGGTGTCGGCGTTCAGGGTGCCGCCGGGCACGAGCAGCAGGTCGTAGCCCGCGGGGTCGGCGTCGGACAGCGCCATGGAGGGCCGTACGGTCTCGCCGGGGTCCTTGTCCCCCACGAGCGTGCGGACGGCGTCCGCCGTCACGGCCGCCACGTCCACGGTGGCGCCCGCGTCCCGCAGGTGCCGGACCGGGACGACGAGCTCGTCCTGCTCGACACCGTAGTTGGTGACGATCGCCAGCACGCGGCGCCCGCTGAGGTCGGTGTCCGTCATGGTCTCTGCCTTTCCGCCGTCCTGACCTGTCTGTTCTGTGCGGTCCTGTGGGATCCTGTGTGGTCGGCCTCCCGTGACAGGGGCCTCGTCAGGAGTCCCCGTCGAGCCGGAAGCCCACTTTGAGGCCCACCTGGTAGTGGGCGATACGGCCGTCCTCGATGTGCCCCCGCACTTGTACAATTTCGAACCAGTCGAGATTGTGCAACGTTTCGGAGGCCCTTGCGACGCCGTTGCGTATCGCCGCGTCGACGCCTTCCTCGGAGGTTCCTACGATCTCGGTGACCCGGTAGGTGTGGTTTGACATGGCGTGTCCCCTTTCGTCCCTCCACGGTGCCTCACCCGGCCGCGCCGCGCGAGGCTACGGGGTGGACGAACCGCCGCTGACCAGGGCTTGACCTCTCAATTGGTCCATACCAAAATCCAGCCACACACCCGTGCGAGCGTCGCCCGCAGCCCCCCACTCGGGTCCTGTGTTCCGTCGTGCCGTTTCGCAGAAGGTGACCCCCATGAAGAACCGCATTCTGGCCGGAGCCGTCGTGCTCGTTTCCTCTCTCGCGCTGAGTGGCTGCGGATACCTTCCCGGCCTCGGCGGTGACAGCCACAAGGTGACGGTGTGGCTGATGAAGGGCAGCGTGTCCCAGGACTTCCTGGACCGCTTCACCGCGTCGTACGAGGACGAGCACCCCTCTGTCGAACTGGAGTTCGTCATCCAGGAGTGGGGCGGCATCGGCCCCAAGGTCATGGAGGTGCTGAAGGGGAACGACGCGCCGGACGTCATCGAGGTCGGCAACACCCAGGTCGCCCAGTACGCGCAGAGCGGCGCCCTGCGCGACCTCACCCTGGAATCGATGCGGGACCTCGGCGGCGAGGACTGGCTGCCCGGTCTGGCCCAGCCCGGCAGCGTCAACGGCGGCCAGTACGGAATCCCCTGGTACGCGGCCAACCGCGTCGTCATCTACAACAAGGACCTCTTCGAGCAGGCCGGCATCACCGAGACGCCCAAGACCCGCAAGGAGTGGCTGGACGTCAGCGAGAAGCTGAACACGTCCGGACAGCAGGGCATCTACCTCGCCGGGCAGAACTGGTACGTCCTGTCCGGCTTCGTCTGGGACGAGGGCGGCGAGCTGGCCGACGACAGCGGCGGCGACTGGCAGGGCGCGCTGGACACGCCCGCCGCGCTCAAGGGCATGGACTTCTACAAGCAGCTCCAGCAGCACGGCGACGGCCCCAAGGACGCCGACGAGGTGACGCCTCCGCAGACCGATGTGTTCGCCGGGGGCGACATCGCCCAGATCATCAGCACGCCCGGCGACGCCGCGGCGATCGAACAGAAGAACCCGGAGCTCAAGGGCAAGCTCGGCTTCTTCCCCATCCCCGGCAAGACCGCGAACAAGCCGGGGGCCGTCTTCACCGGCGGCTCGGACCTGATCGTCCCGGAGAAGAGCAAGGAGCGCGGCGAGGGCATCGAGGTCGTCAAGGCGCTGGCGGGGGAGAAGTGGCAGAAGGAGCTGGCCCGCACGATGAGCTACGTCCCCAACAAGCCCTCCCTCGCGCACGTCATCGACGGGCAGGAGGGCACCGCGGCGATGGCCGAGGGCGCCGCCCAGGGCCGGGCCACCCCGAACTCCCCGCACTGGGCGGCCGTCGAGGCGGTCAACCCGATCAAGCCGTACATGACGGCGGTGCTGGAGGGCGCCGACCCGGCCAAGGAGGCCAAGGAGGCGTCCGAGCGCATCACGGCCAAGCTCATCACGGGCTGACCCGGCGTGGCCCCGGACGGCCCGCTCCCGCGTGAGGGAGCGGGCCGGCGCGGGGTGGACCCGGGCCGGGTCAGCGCACCGTGGACAAGGACAGGGCGAACCGGCCCGCCGGGTCCGTCCACCACTCGTCCAGCCGCAGCCCCGCCATGGCCAGCTCCGTTCGCACCCCCTCCTCGCGGAACTTCGCCGAGATCTCCGTCCGCAGCTCCTCGCCCTCCTCGAACGGCACCACCAGGTCCAGCTCCCGGACCTTCACCGTCAGCGCCCGGCGGGCG
The DNA here is from genome assembly GCA_000720535.1 of Streptomyces halstedii. GTDB lineage: Bacteria > Actinomycetota > Actinomycetes > Streptomycetales > Streptomycetaceae > Streptomyces > Streptomyces halstedii. The sequence continues at coordinate 17,727 of JOAZ01000003.1, read as the reverse complement.
CGCAGCCGCATCTCGATCCACTCGTGCTCCGCGTCCCACAAGGCCACGTGCTCGAAGTCGTCGAGCTGGAAGTCGGCACCCAGTTCGCGGTCCACCACCGACAGCACGTTCTTGTTGAACGCCGCCGTCACCCCGGCCGCGTCGTCGTACGCCGCTACGAGCGTCGCCTCGTCCTTGACCAGGTCCGTACCCAGCAGCAGACCGTCACCGGGCGAGAGCCGCGCCCGTACCGACCGCAGGAACTCGGCGCGCTCGCCCGGCAGCAGGTTCCCCAGCGTCCCGCCCAGGAACACCACCAGCCGGGGCCCCGGGCTGTCCGGCAGCTCCAGGGTGTGCGTGAAGTCGGCGATCAGCGCGTGCACCGAGAGTCCCGGGCGTTCGGCCAGCAACGACTGGGCCGCACCCGTCAGGGCGCTCTCGCTGACGTCGACCGGCACATAGGTGTGCAGCCCGGGCAGCGCGTCCAGCAGATGCCGGGTCTTCTCCGAGGAGCCCGACCCCAGCTCGATCAGGGTCCGGGCCCCGGAGGCCGCCGCGATGTCACCGGCGCGGGCGAGCAGGATCTCCCGCTCGGCGCGGGTCGGGTAGTACTCCTCCAGTCGGGTGATCTCCTCGAAGAGGTCGCTGCCGTGGGCGTCGTAGAACCACTTGGGCGGCAGCGACTTCGGGTGCCGGGTCAGACCGTCGAGCACGTCGGCGCGCAGCGCCGCGTCCGTGGCGTCCGAGGGCAGGGTGCGGGTCAGCAGGAAAGGACTCACGCGGAGGGCTCCTTGAGCGGGGTCAGCAGGACGTCGTCGCGGGTCGCGGCCAGCAGCGTGCGGTCGGGGACCTCGTGCCACGACGGGGAGTCGTCGTACGGCTCGGAGGCCACCACCGTGCGCAGGCCCGGCTCGTGGAGGTACCAGAGCGAGTCGCCCCACGCGGTCGCCACGATCACCGCGCCGTCGGTGAGCAGCAGATTGAGACGGGAACCGGGAGCCGCCCCCGCGATGTCCAGCACCGTGGCCGCGACCGCGTCGGCGCTCTCGTCCCCCTCGGCGATCCGGTGGAGCACCAGCGCCCAGACCAGCGCCGAATCACTGCGCGCCGCGAGGGCGAGCAGCCGTTCGGGCGGCAGGGCGCCGGCCAGTGGCACCAGCGAACCGGGCCAGCCCGCTACCGCCCCGTTGTGGCTGAACAGCAGGGGACCCGAGGCGAACGGCGCGGCGGCGGCCTCCTTGTCCGCGCCCGCCCGGGTGGCGTCCCGTACGGCACCGAGCAGCGCCGTACTGCGCACCACCCGGGCCAGATCGGCGAACGTCTCGTCGCCCCAGACGGGCCCGCTCCGGCGGTAGCGGCCTGGCACCGGGTCCCCGTCCGCGTACCAGCCGACCCCGAATCCGTCCGCGTTGACCGTGCCGGACCGCTGGCGCCGGGGCTCCCAGGACTGGCGTACGAGCGAGTGCGCCGGGACGGTGAGTATCTCCCCGAGCGCCACCGGCGGCCCCAGGTAGGCGATATGACGGCACATCAGGCATCCCTCGCGGTCCGGAAGCCGGAGAAGATCTGGCGGCGCACCGGCAGGTCCCAGTTGCGGAACGTGCCCCGGCAGGCCACCGGGTCCACCGCGAACGACCCCCCGCGCAGCACCTTGTGCTCCGGCCCGAAGAACACCTCCGAGTACTCCCGGTACGGGAAGGCCACGAACCCGGGATAGGGCAGGAAGTCGCTCGCCGTCCACTCCCACACGTCACCGATCAGCTGACCGGCGCCCGAGGGCGCCCGGCCCGCCGGATACGCCCCGGCGGCCGCCGGACGCAGATGGCGCTGGCCCAGGTTGGCGTGGTCCGGGGTTGGATCGCCGTCGCCCCACGGATAGCGCAGCGAGCGGCCCGCCACCGGGTCGTGCCGGGCCGCCTTCTCCCACTCCGCCTCGGTCGGCAGCCGCCTGCCCGCCCACCGGGCGTACGCGTCGGCCTCGTACCAGCTGACGTGCAGCACCGGCTCGTCGGCGGGCACCGGTTCGGTCACCCCGAACCGCCGCCGCAGCCACTGCCCGGCGTCCCGGTGCCAGAACAACGGTGCGGACAGCTCGTGTGCGCGGACCATCGCCCAGCCCGCGGGCTCCCACCAGCGCGGGTCGCGGTAGCCGCCGTCCTCGACGAACCGCAGGTAGGCACCGCAGGTCACCGGAGCGGTGTCGATGAAGAAACCGTCCACCTCCCGGCGGTGCGCGGGGCGTTCGTTGTCCAGCGCCCAGGGCTCCGTGGACGTCCCCATGGTGAACGGGCCGCCCTCGACCAGCACTTCGGCGGCGGCAAGCGGGGCCGCGTCCGTCGGACGGGGCGGTTCCGGGGCGCCGAGCACCGCCGGACCCGCGCGCAGCTGATGGGTGATCAGCATCGTCTCGTCGTGCTGCTGTTCGTGCTGGGCGATCATGCCGAAGGCGAAGCCCGCCCGTTCGAGCGGGCGGCCCGCCCCGTGCAGCGGCGCGCCGTCGAGGATGTCCAGCGCCCTGCCGCGCACCTCGGCGGCGTAGGCCCGCGCCTCGGCGGGCGGCAGCAGGGGGAGCGAGGGACGGCTGGCGCGGGAGTGCTCGAACGCGTCGTACAGCCCGTCGATCTCCGGGCGCATCGCCTCCCGCCCGCCCACGGCCCGCAGCAGCCACAGCTCCTCCTGGTTCCCGATGTGCGCCAGGTCCCACACCAGGGGCGACATCAGCGGGGAGTGCTGGGCGGTGAGGTCGTGGTCGTCGACGCTGTCGGTGAGCAGGGCGGTGCGCTCGCGGGCGGCGACCAGCGCCGCGAGGGCACGCTCGCGCAGGGCCTCGGCGTCGAGCTCTCGGTCGTGGGGGAGACCGGGCGCGGTGTCGGTCATCGGCCCGCGCCCCTTCCGTGCCGGGCCGAGGCCGGGTCGGGCAGGTCGTCCGCGGGGCAGCGGCCCCGTGCCACGTACCGGTCGGTGAAGGCGGCCACGGCGTCGCGGACCGGGCCGCTCGCGCCGAGCCGGGGCAGCGCCCGCGCGGCGGCGGCGAAACACACCGCGGCGGCGGCGGCCAGCTCGGGATCGGCGAGCCCGTCGCGGGCGGCGGTCCGCCATAACGGATTGCGGGGCGCCGGAGACGGGCCCGCCGTCTCGGCCAGGGGCTTCACGGTGCGGTACACGGTCTCGGCCGCCTCCGGGTCGTCGAAGAGAGCAGTGGTGACGGCCAGCGGCACCAGCCAGCCGTCAGGTCCCGACTGGGCGTCGATCATGCGCAGTTCCAGGTGGCCGCGCGGGCGCACCGGCGGGAACAGCGTCGTCACGTGGTAGTCGAGATCGGCCAGGACCGGCGGCCGGGGCGAGCCCCCGCGGATCCAGTCCCGGAAGGTCAGCCCCTCGGGGACGCCCCAGGGCGTGCCGTCGTCGCTGCGGACGCACATGACCGAGGTGTCCAGCACATGGGCCGTCCAGGCGTCCCGCGGCGACCCGCGGCCCGCCGGGGCCAGCGACCTGGCCGGGTCGAGCGCGTCCCACAACGCCTGCCGGGTGGACCGCCAGCCGGTGCGCACCCCCTGCCGGTACGGCGAGTTGGCGAACGCGGCCACGAGCACCGCGCCCAGCAGATGCGCCAGCTGCCAGCGCCGCCCGTACCCCAGCGGGCCCGGTTCCTCCTCGCCGGCGTCCACACAGACCTGGACGGAGGCGGAGGTGCACATCATGGCCCGCCCGGCGCTCCCCGAGCGGTCGAGCGCCGTCTCCATGGCGGTGTAACGCGGCTCCTGGAGCAGTCTGCGGGGCGGGTGCCGCGGATCGACGCCGAGGCCGACCGGTTCGAGTCCCGACCGGTCGAGGACGGCGCGCACGGCGGCCAGATCGGCGGCGACGGCGTCGACGCAGGCCGTCAGGGATCCGGCGGGCCGGGAACTGAGCTCCAGCTGCCCGCCCGGCTCGAACGTCAGGGCCGAGTCCAGCGGGGTCGCGCGCACGGCTTCGGCGGCGGCGGTCAGACGCTCGTGGGAGACGGCGACCTCGGGACGCTCACGGTCGTGGATGAGCCATTCGAGCTCCACACCGACGGTCCGGGGCGGTCCCGTCTTGAAACATATGCCGCGCAGCCGGTCCTCCGCCTCGTTCTCGCCGAGGGGCTCGGCCTCGACGGCCGGACCGCGCGCGCCGGGAGTGTCCAGGGGCATGCTGGGGCCTCCTCTTCGGGTGCGTCCCTACCACCCAAACCCGTAACGGGAGTTCGCACAAGGGTGCCCCCGGACGACGGAAAACCGCTTGCGTCCATGCCGCGCGGACGTCCAGCATGCCCCGTATGCACCACACGGGGGAGCGCCGATGAGCGCACGACTGCGCGGGATCGCGCGCGAGACGGAGGACGTCGTCGCGGCCGGCCGCTACCGCACCGCCGACGGGCGCGAGGTGCCGATCGGACGCGCGCTGTCCGCCGCGCTCTCCGGCACCCGGCTGTACGGTCCCGAGCCGGTGGACGTCGCGGTGCTGGACACCGACCGCACCCCGGTCTTCGAGGTCACCGGCGAGAGCAGCCTGCGGGCGGCGCGGCGGATGACGGCCGCCTCACCCGGCGCGGTGGCGGTGCTCACCTACGCCTCCGCCCGCAATCCCGGCGGCGGCTACCTCAACGGCGCGCAGGCCCAGGAAGAGGCCCTGTGCCGCGGCTCGGCGCTCTACGCCACCCTGCTGCGGGCACCCGAGTACTACGCCCGCCACCGTGCCGAACGCAGCGCCCTGTACAGCGACCACGTCATCCACTCGCCCGGGGTACCGGTCTTCCGCGACGACCGGGGCCGCTTCCTGGACGCCCCCTTCACCGCGGGGTTCCTCACCTCGCCCGCGCCGAACGCCGGGGTCGTCCGCGCCCGCGAACCGGAGCGCGCGCACCTCGTTCCCGCGGCGCTCGCGAGCCGGGCCGAGCGGGTCCTCGAAGTTGCCGCGGCGTGCGGCTACCGCCGGCTGGTGCTCGGCGCCTGGGGGTGCGGGGTGTTCCGGAACGACCCGGCCGAGGTGGCCGGGGCCTTCCACACCCTGCTGGCCGGCCGGGGCCGGTTCGCCGGCCACTTCGAGCAGGTCGTCTTCGGCATCCTGGAGCGCGGCCCCCGGTTCCCCGTCCGGGACGCGTTCACCCGGGTGTTCGCCGCTCAGTTCCAGCCGTAGCGCTCCCGCAGGCGTCCCACGACCAGGTCGAAACGGCCCCGGTCCAGCGCACAGGCCTCACGCCGCATGCCGTTCTCGTGCACCCGCAGCACCCGGTCCAGGTCCACCCAGGACGGCCGCCCCGAGCTGTCCCACGGGCCGGCCCCGAGCGACACCCACTCGTGATCCTGGTCGTGCCGCTTGCTCGACAACTGCACCGCGAGGACCGTGCCCGCTCCCTCCCGGGCCACGACCAGCACCGGCCGGTCCTTGCCCCGCCCGTCGTTCTCCTCGAACGGCACCCAGGTCCACACGATCTCCCCGGGGTCGGGGTCACCGTCGCGGTCGGGGGCGTACGAGGTGCGGACGGGGCCCACGTCGAGCGGGTCGGCCTCGACGGTGGCCGCGGGGCCGGTCCGGCCGGGGAAGTCGGTGGAGCTGTCGCTGCTGTGGTCCTGGTGGCGAATCGTCATCGCAACACCGTAGAGCGGATGGTCCGGCGGCCACGGAGCGGGGCCGGGATTCCTGGTCCCCGGGCGCGCCCGGACCCTCCGTCGCCCGTCCCGGAGAGGTAACCGTCGACCTCCACTTCAGCGTGAGGGTCGGGGCCCGGCACCGGTGGCCCCGGTCCACGACCCCGCCCCCCGGGTCTGGAAGACTTCCGGAAGCCATGAGCCAGTTACCCGAGCAGTTCGCTCGCACCTCCGTCCCGACCAGCGCCGACGTGGCCCAGGCCGCCGGGGTCTCCCGGGCCACCGTGTCCTACGTACTGAACGACAACACCACCGTGCGGATCAGCGACGCCACCCGACGCCGCGTCAGAGCGGCGGCGTTCGACCTCGGTTACGTCCCGCACGCGGCGGCCCGCAGCCTGCGGGCCGGGCACAGCCGGATGGTGCTGCTGCCCGCCACGCACCTCCCGGCCGGCCTCCTCCAGCGGCGCTTCTTCACGGACCTCCAGTCGGATCTGCGCCGCCTGGACTACACCGTCGTGCAGTACGGCAGCGCCGGACTCGACCCCGACGAGGCCGTCAGGGCCTGGGCCGAACTCCGGCCGGTCGCCGTCGTCGCACCCGCCGGTGTGCCGCTCACCCCGCACGGCATAGGCATGCTGACGCGGTCCGGCGCCAAGGCGGTGATCACGCTCGGCCCGCAGCCGGTGGAGGGCGCCCACGCCCTGGTCCTGGACCAGCGGGAGGTCGGCGGCAGCGCCGTACGGCACCTGCTGTCCCGTGGCCGCCGCCGCATCGGTGTGGTCATGCCCCGGGAACCCGGTCTCGCGCTCTTCTCCGAACCCCGCCTGGCGGGGGCGCTCCAGGCCGCCGAGGCGTGCGCCGGCGCACGCGTCCGGCGGCTGCCACTGCGCTACGAGGAGGCATCGGCCGCCGAACTCGCCGCCCGCTGGCGGACCTTGGGACTGGACTCCGTTTTCGCCTACGACGACGAGTACGCGATGCTGCTGATGAGGGCACTTCAGGACGCGGGCGTCGAGGTGCCCGCCGAGACCGCGGTGGTCGGCGCCGGAGACCTGATGCTCGGCCGGCTGCTGAGGCCCCGGCTCAGCAGCGTCAGCATGGAACTGGCCACCGCGCAGCCGCCGGCCGAGATGATCGACCGGCTGGTCAGGAATCCCGGCGGGGCACCGGAGCGCCACGATCTGCTGCGGGCCCGGACCGTGGCGCGTGAGTCGGGCTGACGCGCCGGTCACCTCACGTCGCGCGGGCGGCGCCGGATGTCCCGCTCACGACGTGCGCGGGCGGCGCCGGATGTCTAGCGTCGGCATCATGAGCCATCCGCAGAGCTACGAGATCCTGCTGGTCCCGGAACACGAGGCGGACACCAGGACGCCCGACCCGGACACGGCGCTCCGCTCGGCGGTCGTCGAGGCCACCGGCGACATGGGCGAGTCGGGCTACCCCCGCTACACGGGCGAGGGCGTGGAGGCGGACATCGATCCGGCGACGCACACCGTGGAGGCACTCCTGGTGGACGGCACGGAGATCGACTACGGCCTCACGGTCCGGATCGCGGAGCACATCGGAGGGAGGCCGGAGGAAGACGGCCCCGGCGCCCCGGGCACGGACGCGCCGACGGGCTGAGACCGCGTCTCACGCGCGGATCCCGGGCGGGCGCGGGGCCGTGGGCGTGCGGGGCGTGGACGTACGGGCGTTCCGGTGCGTGTCCGTACGGTGTTCAACGGTTCCGGACAGTCTCAGGGCCGGACCTCCCGGGTCCGGCCCCTGACCGCCGTACGGATCCGTGGACCTACGGGTTCTCCTGCTGTGCCTGCTGCTTCTGCTGCTCGACCGACTCGCGGACCTCGTCCATGTCCAGCTTCCGCGCCTGCCCGATGACGTCTTCGAGCGCCGACTCCGGAAGCGCCCCGGGCTGGGAGAAGACCGCCACGTTGTCACGGACGATCATCAGCGTGGGAATGGAACGGATCTCGAAGGCGGCCGCGAGCTCCTGCTGCGCCTCGGTGTCCACCTTGGCGAAGACCAGGTCGGGGTGGCGCTCGGACGCCGCGTCGTACACCGGCGCGAACTGCCGACACGGCCCGCACCAGGAAGCCCAGAAATCGATCAGCAGGAAGTCGTTGTCGGTCACGACCTGATCGAAGTTTTCCTTGGTGAGCTCTACGGTGCTCATACGCTGATACCTCTTCCTGAGTCCGTTCGGACCTGTTCCCGCACAACGGCGACGTCGCTTGCGCTATTCCGCCTTCCCATGTGGCCGTCGCCCACACCCACGATCACACTGGGCCCATGACTGACGCAGCGAAGAACAACGCGTACGACGTCGTGGTGATCGGCGCCGGGCCCGTCGGTGAGAACGTCGCGGACCGCACCAGGGCCGCCGGGCTGAGCACCGCGGTGGTCGAGTCCGAACTCGTCGGCGGCGAGTGCTCGTACTGGGCCTGCATGCCCAGCAAGGCCCTGCTGCGGCCGGTCGTGGCCCGCGCCGACGCGCGCAAGGTCCCCGGTCTGGGCGGAGCCGTCCAGGGGCCCCTCGACGCGGACGCCGTCCTCGCCTACCGCGACGAGGAGGCCTCCCACTGGAAGGACGAGGGCCAGGTCTCCTGGCTGGACGGCGTCGGCGCGGACGTCTACCGAGGCAAGGGGCGGCTGACCGGGGTCCGCGAGGTCTCCGTCACCGGTCCGGACGGCCGGGAGACCCGCCTGACCGCACGCCACGCCGTCGCGGTGTGCACCGGCAGCAGGGCCGTCGTACCGGCCCTGCCGGGCGTCGCCGACGTACGTCCCTGGACCAGCCGGGAGGCCACCAGCGCCAAGGAGGTCCCCGGCCGGCTCGTCGTCGTGGGCGGGGGAGTGGTCGGGGTGGAGATGGCCACCGCCTGGCAAGGGCTCGGCGCCCAGGTGACGATGCTGATCCGCGGCGAGCGGCTGTTGCCCAAGATGGAACCCTTCGCCGGGGAACTGGTCGCCGACGCGCTGACCGAGGCCGGAGCCCGTGTCCGTACCGGGGTGTCGGCGGTCTCCGTACGCCGGGCCGGCCCGGACGGTCCCGTCACCGTGGAACTGGACGACGGCACCGGTGTCGAGGCCGACGAGATCCTCTTCGCCACCGGCCGCGCCCCGCGCACCGACGACCTGGGCCTGGACACCGTGGGCCTGGAGCCCGGCTCCTGGCTGGACGTGGACGACAGCTGCCGTGTGACGGGGAGCGACTGGCTGTACGGCGTCGGAGACGTCAACCACCGGGCGCTCCTGACCCATCAGGGCAAGTACCAGGCCCGCGTCGCGGGAGCCGCGATCGCGGCCCGCGCCCAGGGGGACCCGCTGTCGCGGACCGAGCCGTGGGGCGCGTACGCGGCCACCGCCGACCACGCCGCCGTACCGCAGGTCGTCTTCACCGACCCGGAGGCCGCCTCGGTCGGACTCACCCTGGCCGAGGCGGAGGAAGCGGGCCACCGGGTGCGGGCCGTCGACTACGACCTGGCCTCCGTCGCGGGCTCCGGCCTCTTCGCGCAGGGGTACAGGGGACGGGCCCGGATGGTCGTGGACCTGGACCGGGAGATCCTGCGCGGGGTCACCTTCGTCGGGCCGGGCATCGGTGAGCTGCTGCACTCCGCGACGGTCGCGGTGGCGGGCGAGGTCCCCCTCGACCGGCTCTGGCACGCGGTCCCGGCGTACCCGACGATCAGCGAGGTCTGGCTGCGGCTGCTGGAGACGTACCGGGGGTGAGGCCGCGGTCTCGCGCTCCGGGTGACACGGACGGCCGCCTGCCCCGGGATCACGTTCCCGGGGCAGGCGGCCGTACGCGGCGGACGGGGGCTCAGCCGTTGAAGTGGTCCGGGTCCAGACCGGTCCGCTCGTCGCGGTTGAGCGCCGAGATCTCGGCCATGTCACCTTCGGTGAGCGAGAAGTCGAAGAGATCGAAGTTCTCCTCGATGCGCTTGCGCGTCACCGACTTGGGGAAGACGATGTCCCCGCGCTGGAGGTGCCAGCGCAGCGTCACCTGGGCCGTCGACTTGCCGACCCGCTCGGCGACGGCGGCGATCACCGGATCGCCGAGCACCTTGCCCTGGGCGATGGGGGACCAGGCCTCGGTGGCGATGTCGTGCTCGGCCCCGAAGGACCTGACGGCGTCCTGGGTGAGGTAGGGGTGCACCTCGATCTGGTTGATGGCGGGCACGACAACGGCGCCCTCCAGCAGCCGGCGCAGGTGCGAGGGCTGGAAGTTGGACACTCCGACGGCCTTGACCCGTCCGGAACGGTAGATCTCCTCCATGGCCCTCCAGGTCTCCGTGAAGTCCCCCCGGCCGGGCAGCGGCCAGTGGATGAGGAAGAGGTCCAGGTGGTCCAGGTCCAGCTCGTCCATGGTCCCGTCGAACGCCTTGAGTGCGTCGTCGTACGCGTGGGCGCCGTTGTCCAGCTTGCTGGTCACGAAGACGTCCGCACGGTCGAGTCCGGAGTCCCGGACCGCCTGTCCGACCTCCTTCTCGTTGCCGTACATCTGCGCCGTGTCGATATGGCGGTAGCCGGTCTCCAGCGCCGCCAGGGTCGTCTCGCGCGTCTGCTCCGACGGGATCTGGAAGGTCCCGAAGCCGAGCTGGGGGATGCGCACGCCGTTGTTGAGGGTGACGTCGGGTACTGCGGACACGGTGGCTCCTTGCTTTGGTGGGGTCGTTGGTGGCGGACAGCGGGGTGCCCGGGTCTCCCGGGCGCCGCCGCCGTGGGATCGTCCTCAGCCGGCGATGCCGTGCAGTTCGGCGTCGGGCGGCAGGACGCGCACGAGCTTGCGGTTGACGAACTCCCGCATGCCGAGCTTCGAGAGCTCACGCCCGTAGCCGGACCGTTTGATCCCGCCGAAGGGCAGGTCGGCCTGGGTCGCGGTCGGGTGGTTGACCCAGATCATGCCGGTCTCCACCCGCTCGGCGACCCTGCGGCCGCGCTCCACGTCGGCACAGAAGACGGAGCCGCCGAGGCCGTACTGGCTGTCGTTGGCGAGGGCGACGGCCTCGTCCTCGTCGGCGACCTGGTAGACCACCGCGGCGGGGCCGAAGAGCTCCTCCGCGTAGGCGCGCATCCCGGGCTTGACCCCGGTGAGGATCGTCGGCTCGACGAAGGCGCCGGGGCGGTCGATCCGGTGGCCGCCGAGGACCAGTTCGGCCCCTTGGTCCACCGTCTCGCGGATCTGGTCGGCCAGGCTCGACGCCGCCTGCTCCGAGGACAGCGGGCCCAGGGTGGTCGACTCGTCCGCCGGGTCGCCGGGGCGCAGCGTCTCGAACGCGCGCCGCATCCCGTCCACGAACGCCTCGTAGACGTCGGCCAGCACGATGAACCGCTTCGACGCCACGCAGCTCTGCCCGGTGTTCGACATCCGGCCGGCCACCGCGGCGCCGACCGTGCGCTCCAGCCCTTCGCCGTCCAGGACGATGAATACGTCGCTGCCGCCCAGCTCCAGGAGGCTGGGCTTCATGTTGCGCCCCGCCCGTTCGGCGACCTGGGCGCCCGCCCGCTCGCTGCCGGTGAGCGAGGCTCCCCGTACGACCGGGCTGTCGATGATGCGCGAGACCTCGTCGTGACTCACGAACAGGTTGGTGTAGACGCCCTTGGGCGCTTCCGCGTCGCGGAACAGCTGTTCCAGGGCAAGTGCCGACTGCGGGCAGATGCCGGCGTGCTTGACCAGGACGGTGTTGCCCAGAACGAGGTTCGGCCCCGCGAAGCGCACCACCTGGTAGTACGGGAAGTTCCACGGCATGACGCCCAGCAGGACACCGAGCGGTTCGCTGACGAGGTACGCCTCGCCCTCCTCGACGTCGAGCGGCTTGTTCTCCGCGAACGCGGGACCGTTCTCCGCGTAGTAGGAGAGGATCGACGCCGCGAGATCCACCTCCCCCCGTGCCTCGGAGATCAGCTTGCCCATCTCCAGGGTGAGCAGCTGTGCCAGTGGCTCCTTGCGCTCCCTCATCAGCTCGGCCGCGCGCCCGATCACCGCGGCGCGCTCCCCGATCGGCCGCTTCCGCCAGGCGTCGAACGCCTGACCTGCGGTGTCGAGGACGGAATCGACCTCCGCGCCCTCGATCGCGGGGAAGGTGGCCAGGGTTTCCCCGGTGTACGGATTGACGGTGGCGAACGAGCTCTTGCGCTGATCCGACATGGAATCTCCAGTACGACGGGCGGTGCGGCAGGCATTGCGGGGCAGGGAGGAATTCGCGGAACCATGTGTTCCGACCTCTCGGCCCTCCCTGCGTGGTACCCGGTGTGAAGAGGTGAAAACAGTACGAACGCGGATAAAACATGTTCTTCGGTGTGGAGGAGGGGGCGGGGCGATGCGATCAGGGTCCCGGCTTTCCGTGGGGGCCCGCCGGAACGGGCGTGCTTCCGTCGGATCGGGGCAGACAACGGACATGTCCCGGGGCGCAACCCGAGAGACACCCGAGAGCCACGGAAGAGGGGCACGCATGGAGATCTCCGGCATCATCAGCGCGATCGTCGTCGGCATCGTGATCGGCATCCTGGGACGGCTCGTACTCCCGGGCCGACAGCACATCGGCGTGCTCTGGACCATCGTCGTCGGTATCGTCGCGGCCTTCGTCGGTACGGCTGTCGCGGCCGCCTTCGGTGTCGCGGACACCAAGGGGATCGACTGGATCGAACTCGCCATCCAGGTCGGCCTGGCGGTGGTCGGTGTGGCCGCTCTCGAACGGCTCAAGTCCCGTAGCTGACGCCGTACCCGGCCCGTAGGGGCGACGGGTCCTCGGTCCTCAGTGCCTCGTGCCACGCATAGGCCCGCCGGCTGCCACGCCCCGCCTGTCCGTCCGCGGGGCCCTGGCAGCCGGGCGGGCGTCCTGCCGTGAGCCGCCACCCGCCGCTTGTCCGGCGCACGGCCCGCTTCTTGGGGTGCACGGCCCGGTACTCCGGTGCACGGCCCGGTACTCCGGCGCACGGTCCGGTGACACACGGTTCCGTTCCGTGTTCCTGGGCATACGGAAGGTCCCGAAACACCGGAAGCAGACCGGGAGCGGGCCGGAAGAGGCCGGCCGGAACCGGAGACCGGGAAGCAGAGAGCCGAGAGCCGAGAGCACGGAGGACGACGATGGACACGGTCCGCATCTGGGAAGACCCGACATCCGCGCTGGGTGAGGACGTGATCGAGTACGACGTGGAGGCGGAGGACGGCAGCCTCGGAACCGTGGTGAGGCTGTCGCGGATCCCCGGGTTCGACCATCTGGTGGTCGACGCGGGCGTGTGGAAGTTCGGCCGGAGCGTGGTCGTTCCGGCGGGTCTGGTGACCGAGGTGGACAAGGCCGGGCGAACGGTCAAGGTCAGGTGCGGCAAGGACGAGATCAAGGCGGCACCCCGCTTCGAACGCGACAACGACACGAGTGACCTCTTCTATCTGCGGAGGTTGGGCACGTACTACGAGTCCCTCATGGCGGCGCGCACGGAAGAGGTCCGGGACGCCGAAGGCGGATGACGGCCGAGCGGCACGCCGCTTGCGAGCCTGCGGCAGCGTGTGCCCCCCGGTCATGGACAGGAACCTTTCGAGGCCGCCCCGACAAGGCGCCACGGGACGGTAGATTCGGCCTATGAGTCCGAAGAGCCCTTCCGCCCCCCGGCCTCCCGACGGACGGGGCCGGCTCCTCGCCGTGAGCGACCTGCACGTCGGAATCGCCGACAACAAGCCCGTCGCGGACCGGCTGCGCCCGACGTCGGACGCCGACTGGCTCATCGTGGCGGGCGACGTGGCGGAGCAGGCCGAAGAGGTCGAGCGGGCGCTGGAGACGCTGGCCGACCGGTTCGCGCACGTGGTGTGGACCCCCGGCAACCACGAACTGTGGACCCTGGACAAGGACCCCGTACGCCTGCGCGGACAAGAGCGCTACGAACACCTCGTCCGGGTCTGCCGCGAGCTCGGTGTGACGACGCCCGAGGACCCGTACCCCCGCTGGCAGGGGGAGGGGGAGGACGGGCCCGTGGCGATCGCCCCCGTGTTCCTCCTGTACGACTACACCTTCAGGGCGCCGGGCACCTCCACCAAGGAGGAGTCCCTGGCCCGCGCGCACGAGGCGGGCGTCGTCTGCACCGACGAGTTCCTGCTCCACCCCGACCCCTACCCGTCCCGGGACGCCTGGTGCCGGGCGCGGGTCGCCCTGACCGAACGGCGGCTGGCCGCCCACGATCCCGAGGTCCCCCTGGTCATCGCGGGGCACTGGCCGTTGGTGCGTGAACCCACCTCGGTGATGTGGTACCCGGAGTTCGCCCAGTGGTGCGGCACGGAACTCACCGCCGACTGGCACCGCCGTTTCAACGTCGCGGCCGTGGTCTACGGCCACCTCCACATCCCCCGCACCACCTGGTACGACGGCGTGCGGTTCGAGGAGGTCTCCCTCGGCTATCCGCGCGAGTGGCGGAAACGGGGGCACCCACGCGGACTTCTGCGGCAGATCCTCCCGTACGACGGCTCGCAGGAGGCCCCGGCCGTGACGGGGGGCGCGTCGTGATCGAACGGCTGCTGCCCGCGTACGTGGCGTGCGCGGACACCCACGAGACGGGGGCCGAGGGGGAGGCGGGCCTGTACCCGGAGGAGGCGGCGCTCATCGAGCGCAGCGTGGACCGGCGGCGGCACGAGTTCACCGCCGTACGGGCCTGTGCGAGACGGGCGATGACCGCCCTCGGGCTGCCTCCGGCGCCCGTGCTGCGGGGCCACCGCGGTATGCCTCTGTGGCCCGAGGGGACCGTGGGCAGCATGACGCACTGCGACGGCTACCGTGCGGCGGTCCTGGCGAGGGCGTCCGACATACGGGGGCTCGGTATCGACGCCGAACCGGACGAGACACTGCCGCCCGACGTGTGGCCGGCCGTGTCGCTGCCCTCGGAACGGCGGCGGATCACTCCCGACGCGGACGCCCCGTCGCCGCACTGGGACAGGCTCCTCTTCAGCGCCAAGGAGAGCGTCTTCAAGGCGTGGTTCCCGCTCACCCGGATCGAACTGGACTTCGCGGAAGCCGACGTGAGGTTCCACCGGGAGGACGACGCGGCGACCGAGGGCACGTTCACGGCGGAACTGCTGCGCACCGCGCCCGGGATGCCGCGTGTGTTCGAGGGGACGTGGCTGGCCGACAAGGGCTTCGTCGTGACGGCGGTGACACTGCCCCACGTGACGTGACGCGTGGCCCTGCGGCAGGCCGCGACCCGGTGTGACGCGACCCGGTGTGACGCGACCCGGTGTGACGGTGGCCTCCATGGGCAGCCGCCGGGCCGGTCCGTACGCACCCGCCCGCCTACCGTGCCGTCCGCTCGGACCCGGACGGTTCCGGGCCGAAGTCTCCGGCCAGAGCGGCGGCCATACGCAGATGGGTGGCCGCCTCGGTGTTCCGGCCCTGGCGCTCCAGCGTGCGGCCGAGCATCAGCCGCGCGTAGTGCTCGACGGGGTCGCGTTCCAGCACGGCGCGCAGTTCCGCTTCGGCCTTGGTGAGGCGCGCGGAGTGGTAGTAGGCGCGCGCCAGCAGCAGGCGTGGGGCGACCTGCTCGGGCATCTCCTCGACCAGCCCGCCGAGGATCCGCGCGGCGGTCATGTACTCCTTGGCCTCGAAGAACAGGTTCGCCCGGTCCCAGCGGTCGGCGGGCGTACCGAACTCGTAGTAGGTCTCGTCCACTTCTCCTCCTTGACCGGAACGGCTCACGGTGGTGTCAACACCGCGAGGTAGTTTAACATTCCACTAAATTTTCGGCGTGGGGACCACCGCTCCGCGTCCGCACGGGAATAGGTTGAGAGCCATGAGCAATCTCGATCGCCAGGCCACACCCACCGTCTGCGGAGGGCGCGGCTTCGTCGTCGCCGAGCCGGTGCGGGAGCTACTCTCCCCGCGCCACGTCCGGCTGGGGGAGTCGACCGAGGTCCGCCGACTGCTGCCCAACCTGGGCCGGCGCATGGTGGGAGCCTGGGCCTTCGTCGACCACTACGGCCCCGACGACATCGCGGAAGAGCCGGGGATGCAGGTCCCCCCGCACCCCCACATGGGTCTGCAGACGGTCAGCTGGCTGCACGACGGTGAGGTCCTGCACCGCGACAGCCTGGGCAGCCTGCGGACGATCCGGCCGAGGGAGCTGGGCCTGATGACGTCGGGCAGGGCCATCAGCCACTCCGAGGAGAGCCCGAGGCCGCACGCCAGGTTTCTGCACGGCGCCCAGCTCTGGGTGGCCCTTCCCGACGCCCACCGAGCCGTGGAACCTCACTTCCAGCATCACGCCGACCTGCCCACCGTCACGGCGCCGGGCCTCACCGCGACCGTGATCCTGGGCGAACTGGACGGCGCCCGCTCACCCGGCACCGCGTACACCCCGATCGTCGGGGCGGACCTCTCCCTCACCCGCGACGCCGAGGCCCGGCTGCCGCTCGACCCCGACTTCGAGTACGCCGTCCTGTCGATGTCCGGCGAGGCCGAGGTCGACGGTGTCCCGGTGCTGCCGGGCTCGATGCTGTACCTCGGCTGCGGCCGCACCGAACTGCCTCTGCGCGCGGCGTCCGACGCGGGGCTGATGCTCCTGGGCGGTGAACCGTTCGAGGAGGAGATCGTCATGTGGTGGAACTTCATCGGGCGTTCCCACGAGGAGATCGAGGCGGCCCGGCTGGACTGGCTGGAGGGCCCGCGCTTCGGCGAGGTGAAGGGCTACGACGGCGCCAGGCTGCCCGCTCCGGCGCTTCCGCCGGTGGCGCTGAAGCCCCGAGGGAGGGTGCGCTGACCTGGAGTGATGTGCTCTCCGGCGCTCCCTGTCGCGTGCGCTCGCTGCGTCCCCCCCCCCGCCAGTACGGCGGAGGGGCGCGGCTGCGCCTCCGGTAGGTCGATTTCCAGGGCGGTCGGCACTTGCACGTGTTGGCACCTGTGACCAGGTCTGATCAAACACTTGCTGACCCTTTGCTGACCTTACTGATGCGTAATCAGATTGCTGGGGATTTGGGGGCTGCTGGTGCCTGCCCTGCCCGACCAACGCTTTCCTGGAAAGTCCTCGCATGGTGCGAGTTCGGGTAGTGAGCGATTAGACGCATTACTGCAGTCGCTCTGCTTCTGACGGCCCCGCTGAGGTGTGGCGCACCCTTTGGATTCCGGATTGCTCGCAGGTATCACGGCACGTCATGTCCACGCCTCTGTATGAGATCGGCTCGCTCTCCGGCACGATCCAGCTGACGATCTCGGTACCTACGTCATGAAGTTGTCTACCTGGTGGCGCTGACCTGCATCGATGCGGCTGTACCCGCCCCTGACCTGCGCGGATAAGTCTTTCAGCGTCTTTCGAGATCGTGCTGCGTTACGCGGTCGATTCTCCCCACGCGCTCCCCAGGACCGTCGATACTCCCCAGATTCTCCCCAGGAAGTGACGCTGCGGCGGGCCTGGCGGCACGGGACGTCATGCCACCGGAGGCGCTGCCAAGGGCACGTTGAGTGACTGCCTGCGAGGGCAGGGCAGAAGCCTGGCGCCGAGCGGATGAGTGCAAGGCGCGAGTCTGACTCTGCTTGAGCAGGCTCAAGTTCGAATCTGCCGTCGGAAGCTGACGCCTTTCCGACGACGCATCACGTGGAATGCGTCGCCGTCCTCGAACCGGCCGCAATGATGGTCAGTTGTCCCGGAAGACACCGCGCACTTCCATGACCTGCGACGATGCGCAGTTGTACAGCGTTGACCTGCGTCGATCATCTTTCAGTTGTGTCCTGCGCGTGCACGTTGATGCTGGCAAAAGTGGGCCTTTGTCCTGAGCCGTTGCCGAGGTCTTCCCCCCCAGGCGGGCAGGAATTCCTGCCGCTGGTTGGTAACCAGCGGCAGGACGGGTGCTGGTGAGTACGACGATTTCCCTCTGCGGGGGATGGATGGCAGTGCACTGCCATCCATCCCCCGCACCCGTTATTCTCTTCTGGCAGAGGGGAATGCTTCCTGTCCAGGCGGAGCAGCCGTGTCGATGACTGTCTGGAGGTCGAAGAAGAGAACCAGCCAGTACCGTCGCAGAGTCGCGAGTCCGTGGAAGATCTGTCGGGAGATGACTGCTTCCCGCTCCATCGAGCTGTTGGATTCCCGCACAGTCAGAACGACTTGGTAGCGCTCGAACGGGATGCCTTTGTCCTCCTCGTACTCATGCTCCATTTCT
>JOAZ01000002.1 GCA_000720535.1 Streptomyces halstedii | reverse complement strand
ACATATCTGGCGTTGACTTTTGGCACGCTGTTGAGTTCTCAAGGAACGGACGCTTCCTTCGGTCCCGTTTCACCGGGGCCCTCCGGGCGCTTCCCTTCGGTTTTGCGTTTCCGACTCTATCAGACTCTTTCGTGTCCGATTCCCGGTCGAAGCGGGTCTCGCGTCTTCCGCTTTCCAGTTCTTCGCTTTCGCGGTTCCCTTTCCGGCGGTTCCAACCTTACCAGACTCTTTATCCGTTCCGTTTCCGGTTCGAATACCTGAATCCGATGGCCATGGAGGGACCTTTGCCTTTCGGCTGACTCGACTTTATCAGAAGCAATTCGGCCGAAGTTAATCAGCCTGACTGCTCGGAAGAGAAGAATCGATCGGCTCCGCGGGAGAACATGTCTCCGGCTTGAGCGAGATGAACTTTAGCTGGCTGCTACCGGACTTGTCCAGTCCCTCGCAACCGTTAAAACCTACCTCCCCACAGCAGCCGTGTCAACAGCTTTGGTGGGCGAGGATGAGACTAGCAGGCCGGTACGGGCCGGCGCACATCGGGGCCGTCATGCCGCGGAGGGCAGCTCGGCACTCCGTCCGTCGGCCTCCAGATCGCCGGTGTCGCCGGCCCTGGACGCTCGTCCGCCGAGGATGTACACGTAGGCCAGGAAGGCCAGTTCGGCCACGACCCCGATGGTGATCCGCGCCCAGGTGGGCAAGGCGGACGGGGTCACGAAGCCCTCGATGACACCGGAGACGAACAGGATCAGAGCCAGCCCGACCGCCATGCCCAGCGCGGCGCGGCCTTGCTGGGCCAGGGCGGTACGTCTCGTGAGGGGCCCCGGGTCGATCACGGTCCAGCCGAGGCGCAGGCCCGTTCCGGCTGCGACGAACACCGCGGTGAGTTCGAGCAGGCCGTGCGGGAGTACGAGTCCCAGGAAGGTGTCGAGGCGCCCGGCCGAGGACATCAGACCGATGCCGATACCGAGGTTGAGCACGTTGAGGAAGAGGATCCAGACGACCGGGAAGCACAGGAACGCGCCCAGCACCAGGCACATCGCCGCGGCCTGAGCGTTGTTCGTCCAGACCTGGGCGGCGAAGGACGCGGCCGGGTGGCTGGAGTAGTACGTCTCGTACTCACCTCCGGGCCGGGTCAGGCTGCGCAGGTCGTCGGGGGCGGCGATCGACGCCTGGACCTCCGGGTGGGTGCCGATCCACCAGCCGATGACCGCCGCCAGAACGGTGGACAGCACCGCCGTGGGTATCCACCAGTGACGCGAGCGGTATACGGCCGCCGGAAAGCCCGCGGTCAGGAAGCCCACGGCGTCCCGCCACGAGGCGCGCCGGGTCCCGGTCACGGTGGAGCGGGCACGGGCGACGAGCTGGGTGAGGCGAGCGGTCAGCTGGGGATCAGGCGCACTGGACTGGATCAGCGAGAGATGGGTGGCCGTGCGCTGGTACAGGGCGACGAGTTCGTCGGCCTCCGCGCCTGTCAGGCCGCGCCCGCGGTGCAGAAGGTGGTCCAGGCGGTCCCACTCGGCGCGGTGGGTCGTCACGAAGACGTCGAGATCCATGGTCGACTACTGCTCCAGGCGTGGGTGCGTACGGGTCCGACTACTGCGGCGCGCTGCGGGTCAGCTTGGCAGACTGAGCTACCGAGGGGCGGACAAGGGCGGCGGAGGGCAGGCGGCGATGAGTGAGCTCGTGACCGGAGACGCGGTCGTACTGGGATTGCGGCCGGCGAAGCTGCCGAGCCGGGCATTGGCGATCGCGATCGATCTCGCTGTCGTTCTGACCGTATTCATGCTGG
The DNA here is from genome assembly GCA_000720535.1 of Streptomyces halstedii. GTDB lineage: Bacteria > Actinomycetota > Actinomycetes > Streptomycetales > Streptomycetaceae > Streptomyces > Streptomyces halstedii. The sequence goes on along the minus strand of JOAZ01000002.1, from coordinate 363,871 downwards.
TGTCGATCGGCCTTGCCGTGGCGACCGTGTCGCTGGACGAGGCGGCCCGCGCCGCCGTCGCGGTCGGCGTCTTCCTCCTGGTGCTGGTGGGCGGGCCGATCGCGGTCGAGACGCTCAGCCACGGCCGGTCGCTCGGAAAGCTGGCCTGCGGGCTGCGCGTCGTACGGGACGACGGCGGTCCGATCCGTTTCCGGCACGCGTTGGTGCGGGGGGCGATGGGCATGGTCGAACTCCTGGGGACGTTCGGCGTCGTCGCCTGCGTCTCGTCGTCGGTGTCGGAGCGGGGCCGGCGGCTCGGCGACGTGTTCGCGGGCACCCTCGTCGTACGTGAACGGGTGCCGGCCGGTCGCGGCTTCGCGGTACCGCCGCCCCCGCCCTGGCTCGTGGGGCGCTTCACGCAGCTGGACCTTTCCGCCGTGCCGGACGAACTCTGGCTTGCCGTACGGCAGTACCTCACGCGGATGCATCAGCTCGACGCGGCCGTGGGGTGGTCGATCGCCGAGCGCCTGTCGGCTGATCTCGTCGCCTGTACGGGGACTCCGGCGCCGCAAGGGGTGCCCGCGGCGGCGTACTTGGCGGCGGTGGTCAACGAGCGGCAGACGCGCGATGTCCGCCGGGTCGTCGCCTCATCGGGCGGAGGTGCCCAGCCGTACACGCCGGCCGGGGACCCGCGGCAAGGGCTTGGGGTGCGGGATGCCCCGCCGACAGGCTCTTACGCGCCCACGGGAACTCACTCGACCGCGTCCACGGGAACCCAGGGGCCCTTTGGGCCCGGAGGGCCCGCGCCCGCGCACTCCACGAGTCCTGCGGGCGACCGTGGTCGCATGGATCACCGGGACGGGCCCGCAGGCCCCGACGGTCCTGCGGACAGCACCGGTCCTGTCGACCCCGCCGGACCGGACGGATCCGGCACCTCGGCCACGAAGGGCTTCGCGCCGCCCGAGTAGCCACTGCTTCCCCGCACCGGTGCGGTCGCCCTGCTCACCCCGCCTCGCGGGGCGCCGGGGAGGGCGGCGACTCCAGTTCCTCCAGCTCGATGCCGGGGGCCGCGAGAACCACGTCACCGGCCAGGTGGACGGTGTGCCGTTCACCGGTGTCCAGTGCGCTGACCTGGTATTCGTCCACGATCAGGGGCCCGTTGTCAGTGGCGTGCGCTTCACTGTTCACCAGGGCCCAGGACTGATCGACGGTACGGGGCGCGAGGACCGGGTCCGTGAAGGTGACCACGCGGACACGGGTCTCGGGGGAATCGAGGGTGAGACGCAGAAGTCGACTGGTGGCGACCAGAAAAGCGGGGGAGGTTCCGGAGAAGGTGTGGGCGCGGACATTGCCTTCGGTCGCGTACGCGCCCGTCGGGTCCGTCCGTACCCAGGTGACGCCTTCGAGGGCGGCGCCGCGAACCTGCCAGCTCGCGGCGTGCAGTTCGAGGCGGATCGGACGGCCGAGCTCGTCCAGGGCCAGATCGACCGAGCCCAGATGGGCGCCGGACGGGGCCGTGGTCTGGGAGACGTAGCGCCAGCCGGACGGTCCGGGGGCGCAGTGGAAGTGTTCTTCGCCGAGGGGGGTGTGGTCGTGGAGATCGTGGAGCGAATATCGGCCGCGGGGCATGGGGTCCTTCGAGTCCTCGGGGTTCCTCGGGCCGTGCGCGTGCGGTGACGAGCCGGGCTGCCGGACAGGGGTGCCGCACGGTCGGGCACAGGGCCGGCCAGGTGCACGAGACGGGGCAGGCCCCCGGCACGGGGGTGCGGGGGCCTGCGCTCGGATCGCTGCTGAGGACGGCTGTCGGGCCGGGACCGACAGGTGGCTCGGGTGACTCACCATCACCCGGCCATCTGGGTCGCTCGGCCGGCAGGTCGTCCCGGCCACCTGGGTCGCTCGGCCGGCAGGTCGTCCGGCCGCCGGGTGACTCAGTAGCGGTAGAGGTCGGACTTGTAGGGGCCCTCGACCGCAACGCCGATGTAGTCGGCCTGCTCCGGGCGCAGGGTCGTGAGCTTCACGCCCAGCGCGTCCAGGTGCAGGCGGGCGACCTTCTCGTCCAGGTGCTTGGGCAGCACGTAGACATCGGTCGGGTACTCCTCGGGCTTGGTGAACAGCTCGATCTGGGCCAGGGTCTGGTCCGCGAACGAGTTGGACATGACGAACGAGGGGTGGCCGGTGGCGTTGCCCAGGTTCAGCAGGCGGCCCTCGGAGAGCACGATCAGGACCCTGCCGTCCGGGAACGTCCAGGTGTGGACCTGCGGCTTGACCTCGTCCTTGACGATGCCGTCGATCTTCGCCAGACCGGCCATGTCGATCTCGTTGTCGAAGTGGCCGATGTTCCCGACGATGGCCTGGTGCTTCATCCGGGCCATGTCACCGGCCATGATGATGTCCTTGTTGCCGGTCGTCGTGACGAAGATGTCCGCGGTCTCCACGACGTCGTCGAGGGTGGCGACCTGGTACCCGTCCATCGCCGCCTGCAGGGCGCAGATCGGGTCGATCTCGGTGATGATCACGCGGGCGCCCTGACCGCGCAGGGACTCCGCGCAGCCCTTGCCCACATCGCCGTAACCACAGACGACGGCGGTCTTGCCGCCGATCAGTACGTCGGTGGCGCGGTTGATGCCGTCGATCAGCGAGTGGCGGCAGCCGTACTTGTTGTCGAACTTCGACTTGGTGACCGCGTCGTTGACGTTGATCGCCGGGAAAAGGAGGGTGCCGTCACGGTGCATCTCGTACAGCCGGTGCACACCGGTCGTGGTCTCCTCGGTGACACCGCGGATCTCGGACGCCAGCTGGGTCCACTTCTGGGGGGACTCGCCGAGGGTCCGGTTCAGCACCGTGAGGATGCAGGCGTACTCCTCGCTGTCCGCGGTCGCGGGGTCCGGGGCCGCGCCGGCCTTCTCGAACTCGACGCCCTTGTGCACGAGGAGGGTGGCGTCACCACCGTCGTCGAGGATCATGTTCGGGCCGCCGGTGGGGGTGCCCGGCCAGGTCAGGGCCTGCTCGGTGCACCACCAGTACTCCTCCAGGCTCTCGCCCTTCCAGGCGAAGACCGGGATGCCGGCGGGGGCGTCCGGGGTGCCCGCGGGGCCGACCGCGATGGCTGCGGCGGCGTGGTCCTGGGTGGAGAAGATGTTGCAGGAGGCCCAGCGGACCTCGGCGCCGAGGGCGACGAGGGTCTCGATGAGCACCGCGGTCTGCACCGTCATGTGCAGCGAACCGGTGATGCGGGCGCCGGCCAGCGGCTGCGCGGCGGCGTACTCCTTGCGGATCGACATCAGGCCGGGCATCTCGTGCTCGGCGAGGGTAATCTCCTTGCGCCCGAAGGGGGCGAGGGAAAGGTCGGCGACCTTGAAGTCCTGGTGCTGGGCGGCCGTCGTCATAACGGGCTGCTCCTCGTGATGGGTCGAGGGTGGGCTGGCTGGCTCTGCGGTGGCGGCGGGCATACGAATGCCCGGGTCATCACAGTGCAGTCCGTCGGAGGCCCTCTCTCCCTCGGCCGGCCCGCGACCGCGGACCGATCGACCGCCATCAGCAGCGACGTCTGGTACTGCGACGAATCTACACCGATCGGCCCGGCGGGCCCCAGCCCACCCGGGGATCCGGGTGGGACGTGGAGCCGATCCGGGCCGAAGGTCAACGGTTCAGTGGCCGGAATCGTCCCGCGGGGCCGAGGCGTCGGAAGCGGCCGGGGAGGGCGAGGAAGCCCCCGTCTCCGAAGAGGCCCCGGCCCCCGGCGCCGTACCGCCGCCCGTACCGGTCCCGCCGGGCGCCTCCGAGGTGCCGGGCGCGTCCGGAGTGGCGGACGCGTCCGGGGCGTCCGAAGCGGCGGGCACATCCGGAGTAGCGGGCTCGTCCGGGGTGGCGGGCTCGTCCGGGTTCTTGCCCGGGTTGGTTCCGGCCGCGGCTGCCCGCTCGTTGTAGATGTCGGGTTCGAGGTAGATCACCCGCGCGATCGGGACGGCCGCGCGGATCCGGGCCTCGGCGGCGTTGATGGCGTCGGCGATCTCCGCGGCGGACTCGTCGTGCCGTACGGCGATCTTGGCGGCGACCAGCAGTTCCTCCGGGCCGAGGTGGAGGGTACGCATGTGGATGATGCGGGTGACGGTGTCACCGTCGACCACGGAGGCCTTGATCTTCTCGACGTCCTCCACCCCGGCCGACTCACCGAGCAGCAGCGACTTCGTCTCCGCGGCGAGGACGATCGCGATGGCGATGAGCAGGACGCCGATGCAGAGGGTGCCGATGCCGTCCCAGACACCGTTGCCGGTGCCCAGGGCCAGGCCGACGCCGCCGAGGGCCAGGACGAGACCGACGAGTGCGCCGAAGTCCTCCAGGAGGACGACGGGCAGCTCAGGCGCCTTGGCCCTGCGGATGAACTCTGTCCAGGAGAGCTTCCCGCGGGTCTGGTTGGACTCCGCGATGGCCGTCCGGAAGGAGTAGCCCTCGGCGATGATCGCGAACACCAGCACGCCGACCGGCCAGTACCAGGCCTCGATCTCGTGCGGGTGCTTGATCTTCTCGTAGCCCTCGTAGATCGCGAACATGCCACCGACCGAGAACAGCACGATGGAGACGAGGAAGGCGTAGATGTAGCGCTCGCGCCCGTATCCGAAGGGGTGCTCGGGGGTGGCCTGCCGCTTCGCCCTCTTGCCGCCGAGCAGCAGCAGGCCCTGGTTGCCCGAGTCCGCGACCGAGTGGACGCTCTCCGCGAGCATCGACGACGAGCCACTGAAGAGGAACGCCACGAATTTGGCCACTGCGATCGCGAGGTTGGCGGACAGTGCCGCCACGATCGCCTTGGTTCCGCCTGACGCGCTCATGGGTGGGTGGTGTCCTTCCTCAGTGCTGCGGCACGGTCGCCGCGGTTCGGCGGGACATTCTTGCAGCCGCTGCCGGGGACGGTGTGTCAGATGACCACGGTCGCGCGGAACAGCGTGCCCGTACCGGTCACTTCGACCGTTTCGTCCGCCGGGACGAAGACGGCCTCGCCGGGGGCGAGGGTGAGTTCGCCGGTCAGTGGGCTGCCCGCCGTGCACAGAAGGATCTGCGGAGCGGCCGTCGTCAGGTCCACGGGGGTTCCACCGGCCGGCAGGACGTAACGCGACAGACGGAATTCGTCGACCGGGGTGTCGTACAGCTCCTCGCCGGTGGGCGAGGCCTCGGGGCGCAGGATGTCGGGGTCGGTGGCCTCGAAGCGGACGATGCGCAGCAGTTCGGGTACGTCGACGTGCTTGGGGGTCAGTCCGCACCGCAGGACGTTGTCGGAGTTGGCCATGACCTCGACGCCGAGTCCGTCGAGGTAGGCGTGCGGCACACCGGCACCGAGGAACATGGCCTCGCCGGGCTGTAGCCGCACGTGGTTCAGGAGCATGGCGGCGATGACGCCCGGGTCGCCGGGGTAGTGGCGGGCGATCTGGGCGTACGGGGCGTGGGCGCCGCCGAGCCGTTCGGCCGCCTCGGCCGCCTCCTCGACGGTACGGGCCATCGCGTCCGGTTCCGCCGACAGGATCGCCGTGAGGACCTCGCGCAGGGCGGCCTCTTCGGGGTGGGCCCGGAGGAGGTCGACGTACGGCTTGAGGGAGTCGACGCCGAGGGCCCCCATCAGCGCGGCCGCCTCCGCGGGCCGGCGGAAGCCGCACAGTCCTTCGAAGGGGGTGAGCGCGCAGACCAGTTCGGGTTTGTGGTTGGCGTCCTTGTAGGTGCGGTGCGGTGCGTCGACCGGGATGCCGCGGCTCTCCTCGTCAGCGTAGCCCTGGCGTGCCTGCGCCAGGTCGGGGTGGACCTGGAGGGAGAGGGGGGCGCCGGCCGCGAGCAGCTTGAGCAGGAAGGGGAGCCGGGGGCCGAAGGCGCGGACGGCGGCCGGACCCAGCTCGCGTTCGGGGTCTGCGGCGATGATGTCGGAGAGCGCCTGTTCGGTGCCGGTGCCCGTGCCGGTGCCGGTGGGGCGGGTGAGGCGGGAGGGGGCTCCGGGGTGGGCTCCCATCCACATCTCGGCCTGGGGTTCGCCGGTGGGTGCGGTGCCGAGCAGTTCGGGGATCGCCGTCGTGGAGCCCCAGGCGTAGGGGCGCACGGTGTTGGAGAGCCGGTCCATGGAATGTCGTCCTCGTGGGGTGCGCGGGGGCGGGTGGCGCGGGAAGGGGAAGCGGGGCTGGGCCGGAACCTTCGTAACCGGAACTTCCGGACCGGAACCGGCCGCCGGGCCCGTCCGCCCCGGAGCCGTCAGCCCCGAGGCCGTCAGCCCCGGAACCTCCGGAACCGGCCCCGTCAGCTCTGGTGTTCGGAGGCGGAGGCCAGGGAGAGGTACACGGCGGCGAAGTCGGTAATCGCCAGGAGTTCGGCGAGTGCCTCCAGTTCGCCGCCCTCCTGCGGTTCGAGTTCGCTGATGGCCGTGTCATGGCTGAGGGCGAGTTCACGGGCGGCCGGTGCCGCGCTGAGACCGCCGGTCGGCCGGTCGCGGAGCAGGACCACCCTGGCGCGCATCGCCTCGGGCTCGTCCACACGGTCGCGGAAGAAGTCGTCGGGGTCGGCCGCCGCGGCGAACGCCCCGGCGAGCAGTCCCCCGTGGGCGGGCAGCGCCTCCGGGAGCTCGGCCACGAGCGCCGGGCGTCCGGCGAGTTCGGCCAGGACGGCGGCGAACCGGCGGCCGACGGGTCCCGCCGCCTCGCCCTCGGTCCAGACCAGGGGCAGGCTGCCGGCGAGTTCGGCCGCGAGGGTCTTCGCCGGGTTGCCGTACGTGGCGATGGCGGGTCCGCAGCGCTGGGCGGCGGCATCCAGGCGGTCCGCGACCTTGTGGAGGACGTCGGGCGGCGCCTCGACCAGGCCGACCCGGTCCAGCAGGGCCAGCAGCGGCGTCAGCAGGGCCCAGAGCGTGCCGGGACCGGCGGCCGAGGTCTCGGCGTCGTACTCGCCGTACGGGGCCGCGGCCATCGGTACGACGAGTCCGTGCACGCCGTCGACGGTCTCGCGCAGCGGCGAGCGTACGGGAGCGACCGCGACGACCGTGCAGCCGCGCCGGTACGCCTGCTCGGCGAGGAGCGCGAGGCCGGGTTCCGAACCGTCCGCGGTGGCGATGAGCAGCAGGTCCACGGACCCCGCCCAGCCGGGCAGGGCCCAGCGCAGCGCCCCGGCGGCGGCCGCGACCCCGCTGGGGCGGATCGGCGTGACGGGCGCGGCGGCACCCGCGAGCGCGCCGATCAGGTCGGCGACGCCGGTCGCCGCCGTACCCGGGCCCGCGACGAGGACGGCGCGTGGCCGGCCCTCGGGGGCCAGCGCGCCGATGCCCGCCTCGTCGGCGTGCCGGGCGGCGGTGCGGACGCGCGCCCCGGCCTCGGCGGCTCCGCGGAGCAGACCGCGCCGATCGGCTCGGGCCAGGTCTTCCGGGGCGTCGAGCAACGACTCGTCGAGCATGGCGGTGGGCCTCCGATCACCGTGCTGATCAGGGTGCGGGATACGTGTGCCGGGTGGTCAGGCGGGGCGGCGTGCCTCGTCGACGAGGAGGACGGGGATGCCGTCGCGCACCGGGTAGGCGAGCGCGCAGTCCGTGTTCGTGCAGACCAGCTCGGGGTTCTCGGCGGCGGACCGGTCGTCGAGCGCGGCATGGCAGGCCGGGCAGGCGAGGATGTCCAGGAGACCGGCTTCGAGCGGCATGGGGTGGGTCCCTTCGAGCATGGCGTACGGATCAGGTCGGGCACGGGGCGCGGATCGTGTGCGAACCGGTGCGGTCCGCGGCCCCCGGGGCCTGGTCAGCCTACCGCCGGGCCGACACCGGCGCGGCGCCGCCGGGCCCACGGGCACCGGTCCCGTCGCGTCTACGCGCGCACCAGGGCCAGTACCTCGTCGCGCACCGCGGTCATCGTCGCCGCGTCCCGGGCCTCCACGTTCAGGCGCAGCAGCGGCTCGGTGTTGGACGGGCGGAGGTTGAACCACCAGTCGGTGCTCGTCGCCGTCAGTCCGTCCAGCTCGTCCAGGGTCACGCCGTCCCGGCTCGCGTACTGGGCCCGGACCGCCGCCAGCCGGTCCGTCTGGTCGGCGACGGTGGAGTTGATCTCGCCGGACCCCGCGTAGCGGTCGTACCGGCCGACGAGCCCGGAGAGCGGGCCGTCCTGGCCTCCGAGGGCGGCCAGGACGTGGAGGGCGGCGAGCATGCCGGTGTCGGCGTTCCAGAAGTCGCGGAAGTAGTAGTGCGCGGAGTGCTCGCCGCCGAAGATCGCCCCGTGCCGGGCCATCTCCGCCTTGATGAAGGAGTGTCCGACGCGCGTACGGACCGGGGTGCCGCCGTTCTCACGGACGACCTCGGGCACCGACCAGGAGGTGATCAGGTTGTGGATGACCGTGCCCTCGCCGCCGTTGCGGGCCAGTTCGCGGGCGGCCACCAGGGCGGTGATCGCGGACGGGGAGACGCCTTCGCCCCGCTCGTCCACGACGAAGCACCGGTCGGCGTCGCCGTCGAAGGCGAGGCCGAGGTCGGCTCCCTCGGCGACGACGCGTGCCTGGAGGTCCACCAGGTTCTTCGGGTCGAGGGGGTTGGCCTCGTGGTGGGGGAAGGTGCCGTCGAGTTCGAAGTACAGGGGGACGAGGTCGAGGGGCAGGCCCTCGAAGACGGTCGGGACGGTGTGCCCGCCCATGCCGTTGCCCGCGTCCACGACGACCTTGAGCGGGCGCCCCGCGCTGATGTCGACCAGGCCACGCAGATGGGCGGCGTAGTCGGTGAGGACGTCACGCTCGGTGACCGTGCCGGGTACGGTGCCGGGGGCCGGGGCCGGGGCGCCGTGCTCCGACCACCGCTCGACCAGGGTGCGGATCTCGGTGAGGCCGGTGTCCTGGCCCACGGGCGCGGCACCGGCCCGGCACAGCTTGATGCCGTTGTAGCGCGCCGGGTTGTGCGAGGCCGTGAACATCGCGCCGGGCAGGTCGAGGGCGCCGGAGGCGTAGTACAGCTGGTCCGTCGAGCAGAGCCCGATCAGGGTGACGTCGGCGCCGCGCGCCGTCGCCCCGCGGGCGAAGGCCCCGGCCAGCCCGGGCGAGGAGGGCCGCATGTCGTGGCCGATCACGATCGCGTCCGCGTCGGTGACCTGGACGAAGGCGGCGCCGAAGAGTTCGGCGAGCGATTCGTCCCACTGGTCGGGCACGACGCCGCGTACGTCGTACGCCTTCACGAGCTGCGACAGGTCAGCAACCACGGCCGGTCCTCCTGGGATCTCTACGGACCGCCCAAACTACCCGCCGCGCTCCGGGGGACGGTCAGGGGAGCGCCCGGCCGCGGACTCCCCGTACGGGCAGGCGCGGACCCCCTGTGCACGCAGGCCGCGGACTCCCGATGCACACCGGCCGCGGACTCCCGTACGGGCAGGTGCGGGCCCTGACGGGTGCCGGCGCCCGAGCGCCCGTCAAACCCGTTGCGGAGACGGCGCGTTGGGCCGCACGAGGTCAAAGGCCCCGGCGCCCGGAACCCGGCGTCGCGAAACAGCGGCCCGAGGCAGAAGGAGCGGCGGCCGGGGACAGGAGGACGGCGGATCAGGACTCGGGGGAACGCAGCACGCGCAGGTGGCCCCGGCGCGCGACCTCCACCGGGTCCGCCGTACGGGCCCCGCGTCCCCGGCCCTCGGCCTCGCGGCTCGGCGGCCGGGCCGCCTCACGGACGGCGTTGGCCAGTGCTTCGAGGTCGTCACCGCTGGGACGCGTGGGCGCCGAGGGATCGGCGAGCCTGACGACCTCCCAGCCGCGCGGGGCCGTGAGCCGTTCGCCGTGCTCGGCGCAGAGGTCGTAGCAGTGGGGCTCGGCATAGGTGGCGAGCGGGCCGAGGACCGCGGTCGAGTCGGCATAGACGTACGTCAGTGTCGCGACGGCGGGACGGCCGCACGCGGTTCGCGAACAGCGACGTACAGGGCTCACGATGTTGGACGGTACCGCACTCTTGAGCGGGCTGCGACGACTGTCCCCGGGGTCACGCCTCGTGTCGTCCGCAGGACGCCTCCCGTGAAGCCTCCGGCGCGACCGCGCTGACCTGCGTCGCAGCCCGTTCCGTACGGCTGCGGGCGGGACAGGTGCGGGGCTTCGGCGGGCACGTGAGGGGGCGTCCGGTACCGGGCCGAGCGTCGCGGTCGGGGCCGGATCCGGACCCCCCGTGGCCGGAATTCTCGCTCCCGGGCACCCGCCCACCGGGGTCCGGCCGACGAGGCGGGACAGGGGTCCGGCCACCGAGGGGAGACATCAGGCGACCTGCGCCGGAAGCCGTGATCGTCCCGGCCACCGGAGGGTTACGCTGCGTCGGTGATGGACAGTCCCGTACCGCCCAACCGCCCGTCCGAGCCACGGCCCCGCCACCGCGACCGTCACGGCCGCGGTATGCGCGGACCGGTCGCGCCACCTCAGGTGCCGCTGTCGGTCAGCAGGGCGGACACGTTCCGCGATCTCGTCCAGGACTCGGTGGAGCGGCTGGAACGGCGCTGGCCGCAACTGGCCGACGTCGACTTCCTGGTCCTCGACGTCCCGGTGGCGGCCGAGGAGACCGTACCGCTCGGCAGCTCGCTGTCGGCGGCCAAGGACCGTCCCGCGCAGATCGTCGTCTACCGGCGCCCCGTCGAGATCCGTACGAAGAGCCGGGACGAGCGCGCCCTGCTGGTGCACGAGGTCGTGGTGGAGCAGGTCGCCGAACTGCTCGGCCTCTCCCCGGAGTCGGTCGATCCGCGCTACGGCCAGGACTGACCGGCCGGCTCGGCACACCGCCGAACGGGGGCGGGCCGGGCCTCCCGTCCGGGCTCCGTGCGGGCCCCGGAGGACCGCCGCACCCGGCAACCGCGCCGGGCAACCGCGCCGGGCAGCCGGGACGGGAAGCCGGGACGGGAAGCCGGGACGGGAAGCGCACGCGGTGCGCGCCCCCGTCCCCGTGTCCGCGGGGCGGTGGCTCAGTCCTCCAGGACCGACAGGTCCTGGGTCACCCTGGGGACGTCCACCGTGCCCCCGTCGTCCGGAAGCGTCTGGACGGTGAACATCTTGATGCCGCCCTCGGTGACCGTGAGCGTGCGGGCCGCGTGGACCGGGCCACCGGACTCCGTCTCCACCGTCAGCGCGTACGCGCCCTTGAGCCCGGACGGCACCTCCGGGGTGACCTCCAGCGTCGTGCCCGCCTTGACCGTGTAGGTCTTGACGGCCTGTTCGCCGCCCTCGCTCCCGGCGGACGTGGTCACCTTGACCTTGGCGTCGGCGGCCGGAGCGGTCAGGGACAGCACCGAGCCCTTCGCCCGGTTGTCGGCCACGGTCGCCCGGCCACCGACCGGCTCCGTCGCCGGGATGTACGCGATCTCCTGCTTGTCCCCGCTGCCGCGCACCACCCGCAGCGCCGCGACGATCGGGGTCGCCCCGCTGCCCACCGGGGTGAGCCGGACCGATCCGGGCTCGCCACCGGTGACGTCCTTGAGATCGACGCTCGCGGTCATCTGCGACTTGATGTGCAGGGTGTCGTTGCCCGCCGGTGAGAACGGCGCGTTCTTCCCCAGGAGTTGCACCTTCACGTCGGCGTCGTCCTCCCCCGGCGCGAAGGCCACCAGCTGTACGGAGGTGGCGTCGGCCGGGATGCCGGGCAGGACCAGGGACCCCGAGGGGTCGGTGGAGGCCGCCAGCCAGTCGGTGCCCGCCTCGTCCTCGGCCACCTTGATCGCGGCGCCGATCCGGCCTCCGCGCGTGGTGACGTGGACGGTCACGTCCTCGACGGCGTCGGTGGTCAGCGTGGAGAGCAGCAGCGGAACACTGGACCGGCCCGGGACGGTGATGCCGTCCCCGATGTCCGACGCGAGGGGGCCCTCCGGGCCGTACAGCTCGATGTCCGCGACGAGGGCGGAGTCGTCCGGGTTGGTGAGGTGGATGTAGTCCTGGCGCGTCTTGCCCGTGCTCGCGCCGGGGAACCAGAAGTCGGTGTCCGGCGCGCCGCAGCTGAGGCCGAGCAGGCCCCGGGCGCTGCCCGCGGGGCTCACGGTGGTCTGCTGGGCGGCCCAGCCGGGGGCCAGCCGGCCGGTGGCGGTGCCGATCAGCGCGGGGGCGTCCTCGTCGGAGGTCTCGGCGGTGACCGGCTTCCCGGACTCCTTGAGCGTGACGACCGGCTTCTCCTTCTTGGCGTCCTTCTTCGCGTCCGCCTTGTCGCCCTTGTCGCCCTTACCGTCCTTGTCTTCCGTGTCGCTCTTCTTGCCGTCGTCCTTCGCGTCGTCGTCCGTCACGGGAACGGCGGGACTCAGCTCGGCGGTCCCGGCCTCGCCGCCGCCCTCCCCGGCCGGGGTGACGGAGGTGTACGTCGTCTCCGCCAGCTCGACCCCGCCGGGCGAGGGGCAGAGCAGGCTGGTGCGCTCGACGGGGAGCCTGGCCGCCGCCTTCGCCTCCGGGGCGCCCGCCTCACCGGGCGCGGTGAGCGCGGCGAAGCCGGTCACGGCGGCGAGGGCGACGGTGCCCGCGATCAGGGACAGAGGGGTGGACTTCACTCGGACTCGCCTCGCGATGCGTTGCCGGTCTGCCACGGGGCCTGGCCCGGAGCAGCGTTCTCTTCGTGCCCGTCGTGCCCGCCGTACGGGGCGGCCTCGCCCGTCCCCGTTCCGTAGGGCTGCTGCTGGGCGTATCCGTACGGGTCGTACGCGTCCTGCTGCGGGTAGCCGTCCTGCTGCTGGTAGGCGTCCTGCTGCTGGTACGGATCGGGCTGGTAGTACTGGCCCGCGTCCTGCCCCTGCTGGTACTGGCCGTGGTCGGCGCCCTGGTACTGCTGCCGCGCCTCCCACTCCCCGTAGCCCTGCTGCGGCACCGCCGTGTAACCGCCGGTTTCCTCCTGGCCGTCCTGGACATGGGGCTCGCCCTGGAGGTGGGCGTACGCACCGGTGTCCTGCTGGGCCGGGACGTAGCCCGGGTACCCCACCGGCTCCGAGCCGTCCGGATATCCCACCGGTTCGGCGGCGTCCGGGTGGCCCGGGTACCCCGCCGGTTCGGCGGCGTCCGGGTAGGCCGGGGCGTCCGGGTAGGCCGGGGCGTCCGGGGAGTCCCCGGGGGCCGGGCCGTCCTGGGCCGGGCCGCCGTCCTCGGCGTACGGCTCGAAGGCCTCCGGGGCGTCCTGCCCGGCCTCGCCCGTGGCCGCCGCCTCCGCCTGGGCCGCGCGCAGCCTGCGGGCCCGGCGTCCCTCCCCTTCGACCGGCTCGGCCGGAACGGTCTCGACCTCCTCGGGCAGGTCGTCGTCGATCTCCTTGCGCCGCCCCGGCAGGGCCATGACCACCAGGACCACACCCAGCGCGACCTGCGCCCAGACCCACACGGTGTGCGTGAACGGCGCGTCGTACGTCAGGTCGAGCCTGCCGCCCTTCGCGGGCAGCTCGAAGCCCTGCGCCCAGCCGTCCAGGGTCTTCGGGGTCAGCGCCCGGCCGTCCAGGGTGGCCGTCCAGCCCGGGTCCGCCGTGTCGGCGAGCCGCAGCACCCGTCCGGCGTCGCCGTCCGGGAGGTCGGTGTGCGCCTCGACGGGGCCGGAGCCGACCGGCACGTGCTCGGTGCTCTCGTCGCCTTCACCGTCCGGGACGATCATCACGCGGGAGACCTGCCGGGTGACGGCCCACAGGGCGCTGCCGTCCAGCTGGCTGCGGCGGCTCAGGCCCGGGGTGGCGTCCAGCACCCGGCTCATCTGGCGGGGCGCGCCGTCCCGGACGAGGACGTAGCGGATCGCGAAGCCGCGCAGCTGGCTGCCCTGGTCGGCGCCGGAGCCGGCCACCAGGTTGGCGACGACCTTGTCGAGCTGCGGGTTGCCGTCGCCCGCCGCGGTGAGTTCGGCGTCGCCGAGGCGGACACCGGAGCCGCGGACCAGGCTGTACGAGATGTCGGCCGGGGAGGAACCGCCGAGCACCAGGGTGCGCGGCTGGTCCCGGGTGCCGCTCTCCTCCGCGACGAACGCGGGTACCTGCACCGGGTCGCGGCGTTCCAGCGGTCCGGCCGCGCCCCCGATCATCCAGCCGGCCGCCGCCACGACGGGCGCCAGCCCGGCGGCCAGGGCGATCAGCGCGGCGACCGGCTGACGCCAGCCGAAGCTCAGCGCGGCGACCCGGACCCGGGCACCGTCGGCGCCGAGCAGGGCGGCGGCGATCAGCGCGCCGCCGTAGACAAGGGTGGCGGGACCCGCCCAGGCGGAACCGTTGGCGAACCCGGCGAAGGCCAGGCCCACGAGCGCGACGGCCCAGGCGGTACGGATCGCGAACTGCCGCTCCCCGCGCAGCAGCGCGGCCAGCGCCGCCAGCACGACGCCGAGCAGCAGGACGCCGCCCGCGGCCTTGGGGCCGCCGGGGCTGATGCCGAGCAGGTCGAGGGCGGAGGCGGAGCCGGCGCCCAGGTCCAGGCCGGCCTCCTTCAGGAAGTCGGACGGGCTGGTCAGCAGCGACAGCGACCACGGCGCGAGGGCCAGCAGCGGCGTGCCCACCGCGGCCAGGACGCGCAGCCCGTACGCCATCAGGTCGCGGCGGCGCAGCGCCAGCACCGCGACGCCGAGGACCACGGCGAGCGGCCACACGACGGGGGTGAACGCCATCGTGACGGTGAGCAGCAGGGTGTACGCCCAGGTGGCGCGCCAGCTGCCGCGTACGGTGCCGTCTCCGCGCAGCCCGTACGCCGAGACGCCCGCGCGGGCCATCAGCGGCAGCAGGACGGCCAGCAGTGCCGTGCCGAGGCGGCCGGTGGCCAGCGCCCCGGTCGCGGCGGGCAGGAAGGCGTACGCGACGCTCGCCCAGGCCCGCAGCAGCCGGGATTCGAGCAGCGGCCGGGAGACGAAGTAGGCGGTGAGCCCGGCGAGCGGGACGGAGCAGACGAGCAGCAGCGTCAGCGCGAAGCCGGTGGAGCCGAAGAACAGGGCCGACAGGGCGGCGAGCATCCCGAGGTACGGCGGCGCGGTCTGGGTGCCGCCGGTACCGATCGCGTGCCAGCCGTCCGCGTACCGCCCCCAGAGGCCGGAGACGTCCTCGGGCGCGGGCAGCAGGGCGCCGCCCGCGAGCGAGCCGCCGCCGAGCAGGCCGCGGCAGGCGACCAGGGACACGAGGAGCAGGAGGGCGAAGAGTACGGGGCCGGGCTTGCGTCCGATCCGCTTGAGCCGCGCGAACTGGTCGATCTCCAGGAAGTCCGCGTCGTCACCGCCGGGTCCGGACTCGACGGCACCGTGGCGTGAGCCGCCGGCCGCGTCGGAGTCGGTGCGGTTGCCGAAGTTCCCGGCGAACTGCTCGACGGTCGCGCGGACGGTGGCACCGGCCGGCGGGAAGAGCGACCGCAGGTCGGCGGCGGCCACGACGCCCTTGCCGCGGGCCTTGCGCCCGGCGAGGATCCGCCCCGGCCGCAGCAGGGTGCCGAAGAGTCCGGCCACCTCGTCCAGCGCCTGGCCGGGTGCCTTGCCGACGAGGTAGGCCAGGGTGCGCAGCAGGGTGCCGAGGACGAGGCGGAGCATCGCCCAGGGGAGCTGCTTGCCGCGGGCGTTGACGAGCATCGTGTAGACCGCGCCCGCCTTGTCGACGCGGTGCGGGCTGGCGACGGAGCGTCCGGCGCAGTCGATGGGCCGGCGTTCCCTGGCCGAGGCCTCGGCGTGCCGCAGGACGGCGTCGGGGGCCACGAGCACCCGGTGGCCGGCCATGTGGGCGCGCCAGCAGAGGTCCACGTCGTCGCGCATGAGCGGGAGGCGCCGGTCGAAGCCGCCGAGCTCCTCCCAGACGTCCCGGCGGATCAGCATGCCGGCGGAGGAGACGGAGAGCACGGTACGGACCTGGTCGTGCTGGCCCTGGTCCTGCTCGCGCCGGTCGAGCCCGGTCCAGCGGCGTCCGCTGTTCGCGATGGAGACGCCCGCTTCGAGCAGTTGCTTGCGGTCGTACCAGCCGCGCAGCTTGGGTCCGACGATCACGGCGTGCGGGTCGTTGTCCACGACGCGCAGCAGTCCGGCGAGCGCGTCCGGCGCGGGCGCGCTGTCGTCGTGCAGCAGCCAGAGCCACTGGACGGGTTCGCCGTGGGGGAATTCGGGAAGGTCGTAGGCGTCGTCGCGCCAGGCGCGGGTGACCGGGTCCCATCCGCTGGGGCGCTTGAGGTACGGCAGTTCGTCGGGGGTCAGGACACCGGCCGTGCGGGCCGCCTCGTCGACGGCGGTGCCGAAGTTCGTACGGCGGGCCAGGTGCAGCACCCGCTCGTCGCCCAGCGCCTCGGTGACCAGGCGGGCCGAGTCGTCGGCGCTTCCGGTGTCCGCGGCGACGGCGTTCTGGACGGGGCGCTCCTGCCCGAGCAGTCCCGCGAGGACGTCGGGCAGCCAGCGTGCGCCGTCATGGGAGACGAGCACGGCGGTGACGACGTGCCGGGGGAATTCTGGGGCGGCGGCCGCGTTCGGCTCCGCCGAATGGCTGCTGTGCACGGACATCGAGGTACGGGCCCTCCGGCCGGATCCGGAGGGGTGTCCCCCCGGGGGCTGCTCGGTGTACACGCGCGCCCTGGCGGGGCGTTGGCGCGTCTCGGACGGGGCCCCACACTAACGGTAAGGGCTGTCCCGTAATCCCTGGTGGATCAGCGCGCGGCGTCAGACGCGGTGCGTCGCGAGGCGGAGGGACGTCCGCATACTGGATGTATTCGGGCGTTCCGACAACGCGGCGAGGTGCCGTAGCTGTCGTCGTGCGCCCGCCAGGGATGACGGGACAGCCCTTAGGGATGTCCGCCCCGCGCCGAGCGGTTGACCGACCGAGGGCCGACGCGGCCGGACGCGCCGTCGGCCCGGGCTCCGGGCCCGTGCGCGGAGTCAGGACGGCGGGCCGGCGGGCGGCCGTGCGCGTCCGGGTGCGCCGGCCTTTCAGAGGGCGGCCTTCAGATGGCGGCCTTCTTCAGGCGCCGCCGCTCGCGTTCCGAGAGGCCGCCCCAGATACCGAAGCGCTCGTCGTTGGCGAGGGCGTACTCAAGGCACTCGGAACGGACCTCGCAGGCGAGACAGACCTTCTTGGCCTCGCGGGTGGACCCGCCCTTCTCGGGGAAGAAGGACTCGGGGTCGGTCTGGGCGCACAGTGCGCGCTCCTGCCAGCCGAGTTCCTCGTCCGCGTCCTCGACCAGCAGTTGCTGGAACAGCTCGGTCATGTGCGCCCCTCGTCTGTCTCTTGCGTCCCGTGATGCGGCCGTTATCGACGCGACCGAACAACACGAGTGAAATTACAGGTGTGTAGCTCTGGGCCAGTCAAGCGAAGATCTGCTATTGGCCCCTGTATTCACTCTGCGGAACCAAACGTATACAGAAAGTGTTCAAATCACCAAAAACCTGACATATGCCAGCGCCTCTGCCGTTCGGCACTTCTCACCGGGTGAGACGAACGGGGCCGCCCCGATGTTGCGATTCGATCACCGAGGCGACCAAGATCACAGCCAGGTCACGGCCCGTCAGTCGCCTCCACCGGCACGGTTGATGCGCCACCTTGCCCCTGTGGCCACCACCCAAACCTCCCCCTCGGCACAGCAACCACTTAGGGTGAAACATTGCCCCCAAATCGGGCATTGAGTTGACAGGGGACAGAGCGAGCCGGTCTCCTTGACCGCATGCCAGCGACCGCAGCGACGTACCCGACCCACACCCGTGGGTTCCGTACGGCTGTCCAGGCCCGCTGTTGCTGTTCCAGCTGTCACAGCTGTTGAAGCCACCCGCGCTCCAGCTCTGACCCGGCGCCCCCGCGCCCCGCTCGTCCTCTCCGCGTCTCTTCCCGCCTGCTCCGTCGCAGTCCGGCCCTCCGCGACGCGCCCCGCATGTGTATCCCCCTGCCGAGGAACCACCGCACCCATGAACAGCGACAGCGACCTCTCGATCGCCGGCGACATCCTGGAGGTCCAGCACCTCCTGCGGCCCGCCGACCCACACCCCTCCACCGTGGCCGAGTTCGCCGGGCTGGCCCGCGCCGTCGCGGCCGACCGCGCCCTCTGGGCCCCCCTCGTCCGGTACGACACCACCACCCGCTGGTACCACCGGCTCCGCGCCGTCCCCCCGGCCACCGGCCCCGGCCGGGCCGGGACGCCCCGGCCCGGGTACGAGATCTGGCTGCTCAGCTGGGCACCCGGCCAGGGCAGCGGACGCCACGACCACGGCCCGTCGTCCGGCGTCCTCACCGTCCTGGAAGGCGAGTTGACGGAGCACACCGGGCGCGGGACGCGCACCCTGGGCGCCGGCGCCCAACGCGTCTTCGCCCCCGGATACGTCCACGAGGTCGTCAACGACTCCCTCGACGGCGCGGTCAGCCTGCACCTCTACCACCCGGGCCTCACCGACATGCCGATGCACAGCTCCCAGTGCTCCCCCACGACCCGCACCCCGGCCACCGCCTGACAGTCCACGCGCACCCCGGGCCACCCGCCGCCCGCCACCACCCCACAAAAGATCAGGCTCCGCCTGACAGCCCCACCCGCCGCCCGCCACCACCCCACAAAAGATCAGGCTTCGCCTGACAGTCCCACCCGCCGCCCGCCACCACCCCACAAAAGATCAGGCTCCGCCTGACAGACTGTCTGTATGCGCATTGTGGTTCTGGCCGGCGGTATCGGTGGTGCTCGTTTCCTGCGTGGCCTCAAGCAGGCCTCCCCGGACGCGGACATCACGGTGATCGGCAACACCGGTGACGACATCCATCTGTTCGGGCTGAAGGTCTGCCCCGACCTGGACACCGTGATGTACACCCTCGGCGGTGGCATCAACGAGGACCAGGGCTGGGGGCGTACGGACGAGAGCTTCCACGTCAAGGAGGAACTCGCCGCCTACGGGGTCGGCCCGGACTGGTTCGGGCTCGGCGACCGGGACTTCGCGACCCACATCGTCCGTACCCAGATGCTCGCCGCCGGCTACCCGCTGAGCGCCGTCACCGAAGCGCTCTGCGCCCGCTGGAAGCCGGGGGTCCGGCTGATCCCGATGTCCGACGACCGCGTCGAGACGCATGTGGCGGTCGAGGCCGACGGCGAGAGCAAGGCCGTGCACTTCCAGGAGTACTGGGTGAGGCTGCGGGCCTCCGTCCCCGCCCAGGCGATCGTGCCGGTCGGCGCGGAGCAGGCCAAGCCCGCGCCGGGCGTGCTGGAGGCCATCGCCGAGGCCGACGTCATCGTCTTCCCCCCGTCCAACCCGGTCGTCTCGGTCGGCACCATCCTCGCCGTCCCGGGCATCCGGGAGGCGATCGCCGAAGCCGGGGTGCCGGTCGTCGGCCTCTCCCCCATCGTCGGGGGCGCCCCGGTGCGCGGCATGGCCGACAAGGTGCTGGCCGCGGTGGGCGTCGAGTCGACGGCCTCGGCGGTCGCCCGCCACTACGGTTCGGGGCTGCTCGACGGCTGGCTGGTGGACACCGTGGACGCCGGGTCCGTGGACGAGGTGGAGGCCGCCGGCATCCGCTGCCGCGCGGTGCCGCTCATGATGACGGACGTGGACGCCACCGCCGAGATGGCCCGTCAGGCGCTCACGCTGGCCGAGGAGGTACGGGCATGAGCGGCCCGGAGACCACCGGGACCCCCGCCTACCGGGTGTGGGCCCTGCCCGGCATCCCCGAGGTACGGGCCGGGGACGACCTGGCGAAGCTGATCGCCGCCACCGAACCGGGGCTCGTGGACGGTGACGTGCTGCTCGTCACCTCGAAGATCGTCTCCAAGGCGGAGGGCCGGATCGTCGAGGCCACCGACCGTGAGGCGGCGATCGACGCCGAGACCGTGCGGGTGGTGGCCCGGCGCGGGACGCTGCGGATCGTGGAGAACCGGCAGGGACTCGTCATGGCCGCCGCCGGGGTGGACGCCTCGAACACCCCGGCGGGCACGGTGCTGCTGCTGCCCGAGGACCCGGACGCCTCGGCCCTGGCGATCCGCGACGGGCTGCGGGACGCGCTCGGGGTGGAGGTCGGCGTCGTCGTCACGGACACCTTCGGGCGCCCCTGGCGCAACGGGCTGACCGATGTCGCGATCGGCGCCGCGGGGGTCCGGGTCCTGGACGACCTGCGCGGCGGCACGGACGCCCACGGCAACCCGCTCGGCGCCACCGTGGTCGCCACCGCCGACGAACTGGCCTCGGCCGGTGACCTGGTCAAGGGCAAGGCCTCCGGCCTCCCCGTCGCCGTGGTCCGGGGGCTCGCCCATGTGGTGGCCCCCGCCGAGGAGACCGACGCGGCGGGCGGGGCGCGGGCGATGGTGCGGGTCGCGGCGGACGACATGTTCCGGCTGGGCACCTCCGAGGCCGTACGGGAGGCGCTGTACCTGCGGCGGACGGTGCGGGAGTTCACCGCCGAACCGGTGGACCCCGGTGCCGTACGGCGGGCGGTCGCGGCGGCCGTGACGGCACCGGCCCCGCACCACACCACACCGTGGCGCTTCGTCCTGCTGGAGTCCCCGGAGTCCCGCACCCGGCTGCTGGACGCGATGCGCGACGCGTGGATCGCCGACCTGCGCCGCGACGGCCGCGGCGAGGAATCGATCGCCAAGCGGGTGCGGCGCGGCGACGTCCTGCGCGACGCCCCCTATCTCGCGGTGCCCTGCCTGGTGACGCACGGCTCCCACTCCTACGGCGACGAGCGCCGGGACACGGCCGAACGCGAGATGTTCGTGGTGGCGGCCGGCGCCGGGGTGCAGAACTTCCTGGTGGCGCTCGCGGGTGAGCGGCTGGGATCGGCGTGGGTGTCCTCGACGATGTTCTGCCGGGACGTGGTGCGCGAGGTGCTGGACCTGCCGGACGACTGGGACCCGCTGGGCGCGGTGGCCGTGGGCCACGCGGCCGGGGAACCCCGGGAGCGCGCGGCGCGGGACCCGGAGGCGTACCTCACCGTACGGTGACGGGTCGCGCGGCGGAACTCGGGGACGCGGGGGACGCCGGGACACGGTGGCCGGAGCGAGGCGCTGTCGCGGCGTCCGGGCCGGCCGGGGCGCGCCGCCGTCACAGCGAGGCGATGTCGCGCGGGCTGAAGCGCGGGGCCCGGCGGGGCGGGGTGTGGCCGGAGAGCATGATCAGACGGGTCGCCCGGTGGCGCTGCCCCGCGTAGGGGGCCAGCAGCTCCAGCATCTCCGCGTCGTCGGCGTTCCGGTGGCCCGCCAGCGCGTGGCCGACGATGCCGGGCAGATGCAGGTCCCCGACGGTGACCGCGTCCGCCGCCCCGTTCGAGCGCTGGAGGGTCTCCGCCGCGGTCCACGGGCCGATGCCCGGGATCACCTGGAGCCGTGCCATCGCCTCGGGCAGCTCCATCGCGGCGGCCTCCTCCATGCGCCGGGCCACCCGCACCGCGCGCAGGATCGTGGCCGAGCGCTTCGCGTCCACGCCCGCCCGGTGCCATTCCCAGGACGGGATCAGCGACCAGGTCCGGGCGTCCGGCATGACGTGCAGCCCGTAGCGTCCGAACAGCGGGTCCACGGGGCCCGGCGCCGGTGTGCCGTAGGTGCGGAGCAGCAGCCGCCAGGCGCGGTAGGCCTCGTCCGTGGTGACCTTCTGCTCCAGGATCGACGGGATCAGGGACTCCATGACCAGCCCGGTACGCAGCAGACGCAGCCCCGGCCGCCGGTGGCGGGTCGTGGCGAGAAGGCGGTGGCGGGGGCGGAAGGCGTCCGGGTCGTCGTCGGCGCCCAGCAGCGCGGGCAGCCGGTCCAGCATCCACTGCGCGCCCGGCCCCCAGGCCGCCCCCGCGATCCGGCCGCCCGGAGCCGCCGAGATGCGCAGGGTGCCGGGGCCGGCCGGGGTGCGGGTGGCCCGCCAGAACGTGCCGTCGGGCAGCGCCCGGTACGCGGGGTCCGCCGGGCCGCGCCGCAGGGGGCCGAGGACCAGGCGCAGGTCGAGGGGGCCCGGCGGGGTCCAGAGCCGGGTGAGCGCGGCGGACGTGTCCGGGACGGCAGGGCGCTGCCGGGGCACGGCGGTGGTGCGGGGTGCGAAGCGTCCTGCCACGGGTGAGGGTCCTCGGTCGTCGGGGTGCCTCTTGAGGGTACGGCCCGCGCGGACCGGCCCCGGGACCCCCCTGCCGGACCACGGCACGGACCGACCCCGGACCCCCTGCCGAGCAGGCCCCTCAACCCCCAACCGCACGGCCGGACCACGGCCGGGTCCGGCCTCCCGGGTACGCCTCCCGGCCCGGCCCCGCCTACTGGTCGGACGAGAAGCGCACCGAGCCGTCCGGGAGGACGGCCCCGCACCAGACGCGGATGCCGTCGCGCAGTTCGTTGTCGGCGCCGACCTGGGCACCGTCACCGATGACGGCGCCCGCGAGGACCGTACGGCTGCCGATCCTCGCTCCGGCCCCGATCAGGGAGTCGGTGATCACGGCGCCCGGTTCGACGACCGCGTCCTGGAGCACGGTGGAGCCCGCGATCCGGGCGCCCTCCCCGATCAGCGCCCGCTCGCCCACGACCGTGCCGCCGGTGAGTTTGGCGTCGGCCGCCACGGTCGCCGAGGGCAGCACCAGCCGGTCGCCGCAGCGCCCCGGGACGGCGGGGGACGGGGCACGCCCCAGGACCAGGTCGGCCGATCCGCGCACGAACGCCTGCGGGGTGCCCAGGTCCAGCCAGTACGTGGAGTCGACCATGCCCTGGAGGTGGGCACCCCCGGCGAGGAGTCCGGGGAACGTCTCGCGCTCCACGGAGACCGGGCGGCCGGCCGGGATGGTGTCGATGACCGACCGGCGGAAGATGTACGCCCCCGCGTTGATCTGGTCGGTGACGATCTCCTGGGGCGTCTGCGGCTTCTCCAGGAACGCCGTCACCCTGCCCGTGCCGTCGGTCGGCACGAGACCGAAGGCACGCGGGTCCTCGACCCGGGTGAGGTGCAGCGAGACGTCCGCGCCCGACGTGGCGTGCGACGCGACCAGGGCCCGGATGTCGAGACCGGTGAGGATGTCCCCGTTGAAGACGAGGACGGGTTCGTCCGGACCCGAGGTCAGTCGCGACGCCACGTTGCGGATCGCTCCGCCGGTGCCGAGCGGTTCGCGCTCGGTGACGTATTCGAGGGAGAGACCGAGCGACGAACCGTCACCGAAGTACGGTTCGAACACCTCCGCCAGGTAGGACGTCGCGAGCACGATGTGCTCCACCCCGGCGGCCCGCGCACGCGCCAGTTGGTGCGTGAGGAACGGGACGCCCGCCGCCGGAACCATCGGCTTCGGGGTGTGCACCGTGAGCGGACGCAGCCGGGTGCCCTTGCCCCCGACCAGGAGGATCGCTTCTCTTGCCTCTGTCACAGCACCGTCTCTGCTTCCTGCTGGGGCCGGGCCTCGTATCGGCTGGCCAGTGTATGCAGACCGTTCGAAGCCCTCCCGGTCAGCGGCCCTGCAGAGCGGCCGCGGTGGTGCGGACCGTGCCGAGCTTGTTGTAGAGACGGATTCCAGGGCATTCGGTTGCGAAACCGTCCCGGTGGCCGGCGATGACGTTCAGTTTGACGCTGGTTCCCTTCGCGTACTTGCCGCTGCCGCCCGAGACGAGGGTCACCTTGCCCTTGGGGTCGCGGCCGAAGAGGCCGAGCTTCCAGGCGGTGAGCTTGGAGATCGCGTTCAGCGCGGCGGTGGGCGGGTTCGTCGAGGTGAACGTGCCGAGGACGACGATGCCCATGGTGTTGGTGTTGAAGCCGAGGGTGTGGGCGCCGAGGACGGCCTTGGTCACGCCTCCCGCGCGGCCCTCGTAGATGTTCCCGCACTTGTCGATCGCGAAGTTGTAGCCGAAGTCGCGCCAGCCGCTGCTCTGGACGTGGTAGCGGTAGATGCTCCGCAGGACCGACGGGGCCTCGGCACAGGTGTAGTTGTTGCCGGTGGCGCTGTGGTGGACGAACGCCGCCTTCACCGTCGAGGTGTACGCGAACGTCCGCTCGCGCAGGCTCTCGTCCGCGCCCCACCCCTTGCGGGTGACGATGCCCGGACGCGGACCGACGTACGACGCGGCGCCGGCCTGGTCCACCGGCTCCGCCGTGCCCGGCGCGGGGATCCCGGTGGCGCCGGGCGGGGTGAGGCCGGCGTCGACCGCGGGACTCTCCGTCTCCGCCAGGCCGGCCGCCGCGCCGGTCGGGAGCCCGGCGGTCTCCGGGAGGGTGCCGGGCTTCGGGGACGACGCCACGGGGGTGACGGTGGCGGAGGCGCCCGTGACGGACGTGCCGCCGCTGGGCCGGGCCGGGTCGTCGCCCGGATCGACGAGCTCCACCCGCAGCCCCTCGGGGAGCGGGGCGGAGTCGGCTCCGTCGCGCGAGGCGGTGTCGTCGGACCGTACGCGGACGTCGACGCCGTCCGAATCGCCCACCCAGAGCGGGGCGGTGGAGCCGTGCACCGTGCCCGACCCGCGCTCGGCGCTGCCCGCGTCGGCGGCGTGGTCGGCGTTGTGCGTCTCCAGGTCCTGCCAGCCGGACCACCGGCCGGTGGCGGTCGCGCGGGTGCGGACCTGGACGGTGCCGTGGAGTTCGGTGTCCACGTCGTCCCACACCACACCGACGAGCGAGAAACGGTGCGCGTCGCGGGGGGACAGCCCTCGCACGGTGGCGGAGGACGCCTGCGAGGACCGGGGGGCGGTGGGTTCACCGGAGGTACGGGGCGCCGCGTCGGCGAGCGGCCCCAGGGGCAGGGACTGGGTCGACCCCCGCGGTTCGGCGGCGGGTGCCCGGGCCGCCGCCGCGGCGGCGGCCGGTGCGGGAGCGGGGGCCGGGTCGGGGACGGACGTGGCGGAACCGGACACGGCGAGCGGCAGGGTGAGTGCCGCCGCGCAGGTGACGCCGAGGGATGTCACGAGAAGTGCACGCATACAGGAAATCCTTGGCAGATACCGGCATCTCCTGCGACTGGAGGGCGGAGGGCCGGACCTGACGGCCCGTCTGCCGACCGGTGGACGGCCCCCCGGCGCGGCCCCGGCCGTCCTCGCCCGCCGCGTACCCTTGCGCGGATGAACGCCAGTGACCGTACCCCCGCCGACCTGCTGCGATCCGCGCTCGCCGCGGACCCGGCCCGTCCTCTCGTCACTTTCTACGACGACGCAACCGGAGAACGCGTCGAACTGTCGGTGGCCACCTTCGCCAATTGGGTGGCCAAGACCGCCAATCTGCTCCAGGGCGACCTGGCCGCGGAACCGGGCGACCGGCTGGCCCTGCTGCTCCCGGCCCACTGGCAGTCCGCGGTCTGGCTGCTCGCCTGCTCCTCGGTCGGCGTCGTCGCCGACGTCCAGGGCGACCCCGCCTCGGCCGACCTGGTGGTCAGCGGGCCGGACACCCTGGAGCGGGCCCGTGCCTGCCGTGGTGAGCGGATCGCGCTGGCCCTGCGCCCCCTCGGCGGCCGCTTCCCCGAGCCGCCGGAGGGCTTCGCGGACTACGCGGTGGAGGTGCCGGGCCAGGGCGACCGGTTCGCCCCGTACGCGCCGGTGGACCCGGAGGCCCCGGCGCTGACCGTGGGCGGCGTCGGCCGGACGGCCGCCCAGGTGGTCGCGCGGGCCCGCGAGGACGCGGCGGAGTTCGGACTCGTGCCCGGCTCCCGGCTTCTGACGGGGCGTACGTACGACACCTGGGAGGGGCTGTCCGCCGGGCTCTTCGCCCCGCTGGCCGCAGGCGCGTCCGTGGTGCTCTGCCGTCACCTGGACCGGCTGGACGAGAACGCCCTGGCCACCCGGATCGAGAGCGAGCGGGTCACCGGTACGGCGGTATGACAAGCCGCCCGAGGGCCACCCGTCCGGCCCAGGACGGGCCGAGCCCCCGGGACTGGGCACCGGCGGCGGTACATGATCGGGCGGTACAGACCACTCGGCCCCTGAGACACAACCAAGCGTGAGGTTCAGCCGTCTACTCCTGCGACCGGCGGCCCATCGCGCCGCCGAACGTGAAGGATGGACGCATACGTGAGCGACAGCGCCGGCCCCCCGGCCGACCCGGACCGCCCGGAGGACCCGGCCGGGGACGGGCCAAGGAACGGATCGCAGGACGACCCCGCGGCCGTCGGACGGGACGCGCCCTCGGGGCGGGACGGCGGTACGCGGGACGAGCCGGGCGCCACGCCGGTCCCCGGCCCTGACGCCGACCCGGCTTCCGGCACCGGGGCGGCCCCGGACGCGGGCTCGGGCTCAGATCCGGACGCCGACGCGGGCTCGGGCTCAGATCCGGACGCCGACGCGGGCCCGGGTTCAGATCCGGGCGCCGGGACGGGCTCGGGCTCAGGGCCCGGCACCGGTGCGGCGCGTGGTCGTTTCGGGGCCTGGGGCGCCCGCCCCGAGGGCTCCCCCGACAAGCGCCGCTGGCTGCGCTGGGCCGCCCTCGGTGCCTCGTTCGTCGTCCTCGTCGCCGCCGGGGCCGGCTGGTGGGTGTACCGGAAGCTCGACGGCAACATCACGACCGACACGAGCGCCGCCGCCGAGCTGAAGGCGTACGAGAAGGAACGCCCGACGCCGGTCGCCCAGGGCGACGCGCAGAACATCCTGCTCATCGGCTCCGACAGCCGGTCCGGCGAGAACCGGAAGTACGGCCGCGACGACGGCGGCAGCCAGCGCTCGGACACCACGATCCTGCTGCACCTGGCGGCCGACCGTAAGAGCGCGACGGCGGTCTCGCTGCCGCGTGACCTCATGGCGCGGATCCCCAGCTGCCACAGGGGCGACGGCACGACGACCGGGGAGCGGTTCGCCCAGTTCAACTCGGCGTTCGAGACGGGCGGGACCGCCTGCACGATCCGCACCGTCGAGAAGATGACCGGGGTGCGGATCGACCACCACATGGTGA
Organism: Streptomyces halstedii; assembly: GCA_000720535.1. Classification (GTDB taxonomy): domain Bacteria; phylum Actinomycetota; class Actinomycetes; order Streptomycetales; family Streptomycetaceae; genus Streptomyces; species Streptomyces halstedii. Next base: position 337,221 of record JOAZ01000002.1, on the reverse strand, counting down.
TCGACTTCAACGGCTTCAAGGACATGGTCGACGCCGTGGACGGGGTCGAGGTCTGCCTCAAGGAGCCCGTCGACGACAAGGACGCCCACCTCACGCTGCCCGCGGGCCGCCAGAAGCTCGACGGGGAGCAGGCCCTCGGCTACGTGCGGGCCCGCAAGTCGATCGGCAACGGCAGCGACACCGAGCGCATGGACCGCCAGCAGAAGTTCCTGGGTGCCCTCGTCAACAAGATGCAGAGCAACGGGGTCCTGCTGAACCCGGCCCGGCTGTACCCGGTGCTGGACGCGGCGACCAAGTCGCTGACCACGGACGCCGGACTGGACTCGCTGAAGGACCTGTACGACCTGGTGCGCGGGATGCGGAACGTCCCCACCGACCAGGTGCAGTTCCTGACCGTGCCCCGTCAGGCCTACCACGCGGACCCGAACCGCGACGAACTCGTCCAGCCGGACGCCGATCAACTGTTCGAAAAGCTGCGCAAGGACGAGATCGTCACCGTGCTGCCGGCCGACCAGATCAACGGCGACGATTCACAGGAAGTTCACAGCTCCCCCGGTGAATCCTCGGACGGCAAGCCCGGCGATACGGGCGTGAGCCCGACCCCGGCGCCGACCTATTCGGGATCGAGCGCGGCCGACGATCCCTGCGGCACGTAAAGCAATTGCCAAACCGTGGACGACAACCCGAGTGGAATAGGTGAAATGCCCGAATGTAAAGGGCGTGGAATATCTCACGCGCGTCACCTCTGCCCGAATGGGCCGGATAGTGTGACGCGATCCGGTGCTTACGGCGACCTTGCCACGCACAGCCGGAGCGAAAGACCGAGCGCCCGCCAGGGGGAGGCGTCTCGCGTGGCACCGACGGAGGATTCAGGCAACCGTGGACGCGCATAGCCGTGGGCAGGCGGACGAAATAGATCCTGCCGACCAGTGGGTGCTCAACCCGCAGACCGGCGATTACGAATTGCGACTGAACCACTCCGGAAGAGAGTCGTCCGGTGATTCCCGTGCGCCGGACCGTCCTGATTCCCCCACGCGTGGCAAGGGCGAATCCAGGACCGGCGCCCCGGAAGTCCCCGCCCAGCGCAGCCGCCGCTCGGCGCGTAACGCCCCGCCCGAGCCGCCGTCGGCCGGACGCCGCAAGCGCAGGCCCGCGAAGTCGCGGCGGAAGAAGGTCCTGCTGTGGACCGGCGGGGTGATGGCCTTCGTGGTCGTCGCCGGGTCGGCGGGGGCGTACGCGCTCTACCAGAAGTTCAACGGCAACCTCTCCACCATCGACGTCGGTGACGCGGGCAGCAAGAACGTCGCCTCCGACGGCCCGCTCAACATCCTGATCATCGGTACGGACAAGCGCACCGGCGCCGGCAACGAGGGCTACGGCGACAAGGACAGCCCCGGCCACGCCGACACGAACATCCTGTTCCACGTCTCCGAGGACCGGACCAACGCCACGGCGATGAGCATCCCCCGGGACCTGATCACGGACATCCCGGACTGCACCACCAAGCAGCCGGACGGCTCGGAGAAGGTCGTACCCGGCACGCGGAACGTGCGGTTCAACGTGAGCCTCGGCCAGGAGGGGCGGGACCCGGGCTGCACGATGCGGACGGTCAAGGAGATCACCGGCCTCTCCGTCGACCACTTCATGATGGTCGACTTCAACGCCGTCAAGACGCTCTCCACGGCCGTCGGCGGTGTCAAGGTCTGCCTGGACAAGGCCGTCAAGGACCGTGACTCGCATCTGGACCTGCCGGCCGGCGAGTCCACCATCGAGGGCGAGGACGCGCTGGCGTTCGTCCGCACCCGGCACAGCTTCGGCAACCAGAGCGACCTCGACCGGATCAAGGTCCAGCAGCAGTTCATCGGCTCGATGATCCGGCAGATGAAGTCGGACGACACCCTGACCAACCCGTCCAAGCTCTTCGGTCTCGCGGACGCGGCGACCAAGGCGCTGACCGTCGACTCCGGCATCGGGTCGATCAAGAAGCTGACCTCGCTCGCCCAGGAACTCGGCAAGATCGACACGAAGAACATCACCTTCGTGACCATGCCGGTGATAGACAACCCGGCCGAGCCGACGCCCGTCACCGTGGTCGAGCACCCGACCAAGGCCGAGCAGCTCTTCGCCACGATGCGCTCCGACACCTCCCTGACCGAGGTGAAGAAGCAGGAGAAGAAGGCCAAGAGCAAGCAGGAGGCCCTGCTCAAGGGCGACCGGGCCGACCCCGCCGACGTACGGGTGGACGTCTTCAACGGCGGCGACACGGCCGGTGCGGCCCAGGCGACGGTCACCTGGCTGCAGAACGACGAGGGCGTGCTGAAGTCCGCCAACAAGGCCAACGCCCCCGAGAAGACCGCGAAGACGACACTGGCGTACGCGCCGAACCAGGCGGACCAGGCCCGTGCGCTGGCGGACATGATGGGCCTGCCCGCCACGGCGCTGAAGCAGGGCACGACCGACGCCGAGGGCCTTCAGGCGATGGTGCTGACCCTGGGAGCCGACTTCAAGGGCGCGGGGGTGCCCGTCACCGGTCCGGTGAAGGCACCTGAGGACATCCAGAAGGCCAGCGCCGACAAGGCGGAATGCGCGAAGTGACCACCGGTCGCCGCGCTCCAGCGAAAGTCTGAACAGCAGGGGGTCTGGTGGGACGGAGCAGTACGCGCGGGGAGGGGGCACGGCCTCGTGTCCGGCACAGCCGCCGGGACGAGACGCCCCCGCAGGCCGGTCACGGCCCGCGGGGCGACGGGTCCGCGACGAGGGGCCACGACCGGCGTGAGCGGGGCCCCGCCCCGCCGGAGGGCGGACATCGTCAGGGTGGGCCGAACCGCCGTACCCGGCGGACCTCCAGAGGGGGCAAGCGGCGCGTCCTGCGCTGGATGGCCGCCGTGACCGCCCTGCTGATACTCGGCACCGGCGGCGCCGGTTACCTCTACTACAGGCACCTCAACGGCAACATCAAGAAAGAGGACCTGACGCTCGGCGACAAGCAGATGGCCGACCACAAGGCCAACGCCGCCGGGCAGACCCCGCTGAACATCCTGATCATCGGCTCCGACGCCCGGGACTCCAAGGAGAACCAGAAGCTCGGCGGTGCCAAGGAGACCTTCGGGGCCCCTCCGCTCGCGGACGTGCAGATGCTCCTCCACCTCTCCGCCGACCGCAGCAACATCTCGGTCGTGAGCATGCCGCGCGACACCATGCTGACGATGCCGAAGTGCACCGACCCCAAGACCGGGACCGTCTACCCGGCCAGCAGCGGGCCCGTCCAGACCAACGAGAGCCTGGGGCGCGGCGGACCGGGCTGCACGGTGGCCGCCTGGTACGAACTGACCGGCATCACCATCGACCACTTCATGATGATCGACTTCGCCGGTGTGGTCTCCATGGCCGACGCGGTCGGCGGCGTCCCGGTCTGCGTCAACGCCAACATCTACTCGCACACCAGCGACGGCAAGGGCTCCGGGCTGAAGCTCGAAAAGGGCACCACGTCCGTCAAGGGCAAGCAGGCCTTGCAGTGGCTGCGCACCCGGTACGGCTTCGAGGACAACACGGACCTGGGCCGGGCCAAGGCCCAGCACCAGTACCTCAACTCGATGGTGCGCGAGCTGCGCAAGGGCACCAAGCTCACCGACCCCGGGAAGCTGATGGACCTCGCGGAGGCGGCCACCAACGCGCTCACCGTCGACAAGGGCCTCGGGACGGTCAAGAAGCTGTACGACCTGGCGGAGGAGCTCAAGAAGGCCCCGACCGACCGGATGACCATGACGACGATGCCGAACGTCTACGGCACGGGCACTCTCAGCGGGCGGGTGTTCCCCAAGCCCGGTGAGGCCGAGCAGCTGTTCCGGATGGTCCGCGAGGACATCCCGCTGGACGGCAAGGCCTCCAAGCGCAAGACGCCGGTCCCCAAGGACGCGGCGGCGCCCGTGGAGGAGATCGCGGTCAGCGTGCGCAACGCGACCGGCACCGACGCCCTCGGCCCGGCGCGGGGCCGGGCGGGCACGGTCAAGGACCTGCTGACGGACGCGGGCTTCGCCAGGGCGTCGGTCGACTCCCAGAACGTCGCACCGGCCGCCCGGACCGGCCTGCTCTATCCCAGCGCGGACCTGGAGGGCGACGCCCAGGCGGTCGCCAAGGCCCTGGGGATCCCCCTCTCGCAGGTGAAGAAGTCGACCGACGTCTCGGGCATCGTCCTGGCCGTCGGCGCCGACTGGCGCGAGGACGGGGCCTATCCCGCCAAGGCGGGCGAGGAGGAGAAGACGCCGGAGTCGGCGGGCGCCCTGAACGGCGCCGACGAGGAGGCGTGCATGGACGTGAACCCCAACTTCACCTGGTGAGACGCCGGAGGGGAGGGGCCGGTCGCCGTGGCGCCCGGCCCCTCCCCTCCGCGGGTACGGCGGTCAGGCCGTCTGCTCCCGCACCGCCGGCCGGCGGCTGGCGATGACCTTCTTCGCCAGGGAGCGGGGGCTGGTCAGGAAGCCGTACCCCCACGACATGTGCATGGTGGCCAGCGCCACCGGGATCTGCGCCCGCGCCTTCAGCGACAGGCCCTTGCCCGCCGGCAGCGACCCGGCGACGATCGCCGCCAGATAACCGGCCGGCACGACGAAGGCCCACGGGGTGACGGCCGCGCCGACGACGAGTCCGGCGGCGATGGCGCAGACGGCGGCCGGCGGGGCCAGGTAGCGCAGATTGATCGAGCCGGCGTGGTAGCGGGCCACGACGTGGCGCCAGCGTCCGTAGTCCTTGTACTGCTTGGCGAGCGCGCGGACGCTGGGGCGCGGGCGGTAGCGCACCTTCAGCTCCGGCGAGAACCAGACCAGGCCGCCCGCCTCGCGGATGCGGAAGTTCAGCTCCCAGTCCTGGGCGCGGATGAACTCGACGTTGTACCCCTCGGCCCGTTCCAGCGCCTCGCGGCGGAAGACCCCCAGATACACCGTCTCGGCCGGGCCCGCCTCGCCACCGGTGTGGAACGCGGCGTTGCCGACGCCGATCTTCGACGTCATCGCGGCGGCGACGGCGTCCTCCCACGCGTTCTCGCCCTCGGCGTGCATGATGCCGCCCACGTTCTGCGCGCCGGTCTCCTCCAGGAGCCGGACGGCGGTCGCGATGTAGTTCGGGGAGAGCATGCCGTGGCCGTCGACCCGTACCACGATCGGGTGGTGCGAGGCCTTGATCGCGGCGTTCAGCGCGGCCGGGGTGCGGCCCGTCGGGTTGGCGACGGTGTGCACCCGGGAGTCCTCCCGTACCAGCTCAGCGGCTATCTCGTCGGTGCGGTCGGTGGACGGGCCGAGGGCGATCACCACCTCCGTCTCACCGGCGTACTCCTGCTCCAGGATGTGCCGGACCGAGTTCCTGAGATGGCGTTCCTCGTTGAGCACCGGCATGATCACGGAGACGGCGGGGTACTGCGCGGCAGACATGTGGTCCTCGGGGGTCCTCGGGGGGAGCCGGGGGTTCCGGGGGTGTCTCGCACCCCGGGAAGCGGCGTGATTCCGCCGCCACGTTACCGCGAACGGGGGACACGGGCGCGCGCCGCCGGGATCTGCCTCCGGTCCGCAGATCGTATGGGCCTACCGTGCGAAAGTCCCACTAACACCCGCGGAGGTGTCCCTCGTGCCCACGCCGCACCGATCGCCCCGTCCACCGCACCCCCGCACCGCTCCCCCGCAGCGCAGGCCCGCCCGGCAGCCCGTCGCCGGGCAGCGCTCCGCGGACCGGGCCCGCAACGGCGCCCGCGGCCGTAAGACGCCTCCCCGGTGGGGCATGCGCGTGGCGACCGGGCTCTCCGTGCTGGTGCTCGGTGCCAGCGGTATCGGCCACGCGGTGGTGACCGGCCTGGAGGGCGGGATCGACCGGGTCGACCCGTTCAAGGACATGAAGAACCGGCCGTCGGGCGGTCACGGCCTGAACCTCCTGCTCGTCGGCACCGACGGCCGCGACAAGATCACGGCCCAGGAGAAGGAGAAGTACAAGCTGGGCGGCGCCCCCTGCCACTGCACCGACACCCTGATGCTGGTGCACCTCTCCGCCGACCGGCAGCGGGCCAGCGTCGTCAGCCTGCCGCGCGACAGCTACGCGGAGATCCCCGCGCACACCGACCTGACCACCGGCAAGGAGCACGACGCCCACCCGGTGAAGCTGAACGCCGCGTACGCCGAGGGCGGTCCGCATCTGACGGTGCGGACCGTGGAGCAGATGACCGGTGTCAAGATCGACCACTATCTGGAGGCCGACTTCACCAGCTTCATGAAGACGGTCGACGCCGTGGGCGGGGTGGAGATCTGCACCGCCGCCCCGCTCAAGGACTCCTACACCGGCCTCGACCTGGCCGCCGGCACCCACAAGCTGGACGGGGGGCAGGCCTTGCAGTACGTGCGCTCGCGGCACATCGACGGGGCCGCCGACCTGGGCCGGATGCAGCGCCAGCAGAGGTTCATGGCCGCGCTGTTCGGCCAGGCCACCAGCAGTGGGGTCCTGACCAACCCGGTGAAGTTCCAGGAGGTCGCCTCGACGGTGCTCGACGCGATCCGCGCGGACAAGGGGTTCGGTACGGAGCAGATGGTGGCGCTCGGCAAGGCGATGCAGGGGTTCACCCCGGCGTCCTCCGAATTCACCTCCGTACCGCTGGCCGAGGACAGTTTCCAGGTCAAGGGCCTCGGCTCCACCGTGAAGTGGGACGAGGAGAAGGCCAAGAAGATGTTCCGGTCCCTGCGCGAGGACAAGCCGCTCGCCCCGGTGCTGCCCGAGCAGCCCAAGGCGACCCCCGTCGAGGTGGCGCCCGAGCAGATCAAGGTCCAGGTCTACAACGGGACGACGAAGGACGGCCTCGGCCAGGAGGTGGACAAGGCGCTGCGCTCCACCGGCTTCGACACGACCCGGGCCCCCCGGGGCAGCGGTGGTCCGGGCGATCTGGCGCACACGCTGATCACCTACGACCCCCGCTGGGACCGGTCGGCGAAGGCGCTGGCCACCGCGCTGCCGGGGAGCGAACTGAAGGCGGTGAAGGGCCAGGGCGGCACGCTGAACGTGACGGCGGGCTCCGACTTCACCCAGGTGAAGCGGGTGAAGGCCGAGAATCCGGAGCGGGGCGAGTTCGGAGCGGTCACCGGCGACCAGGTGGTCTGCCCGTAGTCCGGGGCGGCCACCGGGGGCGGGGCGGTCGCCCGTGGTCCGGAGCGGCCACCGGTGACCGGGCGGTGGGCCGCCCTTCCTGCTCGGCGGCGCGCGGCGGCAGCACGCGGCGGCAGCACGCGGCGGCGGCGTCAGTCCGCGATGCCCTCGGCTGTCCGCTGCTCCCGCAGCTCCTTGATCGCCCGGCGCCGGGCGAGGCGGTGCGTGCGCCGGATCTGCGCCTCCTGGTAGCGGCGCCTGTCGCGCTCCGTCTCCGGCACGACTGGCGGCACGGGACGAGGACGCCCGGCCTCGTCGACCGCCGCGAACACCAGATAGGCGCTGCCCACCTGCTGGGCGGGCGTCGACTCGTTCCACCGCTCGGCCATGACGCGGACGCCGACCTCCATCGAGGAGCGGCCGGTCCAGTTCACCTGGGCCCGGACGTGAACAAGGTCACCGACGCGGACCGGCTCCAGGAAGACCATCTCGTCCATCGAGGCCGTGACCGCCGGACCGCCCGAGTGCCGGCCGGCGACCGCGCCCGCCGCGTCGTCGACCAGTTTCATGATCACGCCCCCGTGCACCGTACCCAGGAGATTGGTGTCGCTGCCGGTCATGATGTGGCTGAGGGTGGTCCGGGAGGCCGAGGTCGGCTTGGCCGGAATCTCACCCTCCGGGGTCTGGGCCTGATCTGTCATGCCCTCCACCTTATGCGGGGGCTTGCGCACGGTTGCATTGCATCAGCTTCGCAACAGCCCTGGCCCCAATTCCCGGACACCCTGTAAGACACACAGGGCCAAGCGGCACACTGTCTCCATGAGCGATTGGCCCGAAGGGCGGAACGGCGGACCCGGCGAGCGGTACGGGCAGGGCAGTGCGAGCCCGCGGCCCGAGTCCGCCCGCGCCATGCCGCATGTCCGGCGGCGCCCCGCGCCGCAGCCGCAGTCACCGGCGAGGATCCCGCCGCAGCCGGGCGGCCGGGGCCACGGCGACGCCTCCGGGTACGACAGCGGGTACAACACGGGCCAGGTCTACGGCGGCGGGCACGGGCCCGGTGGCGGACAGGGCGGCGGGCACCGCGGTGGCGGCGGCTCCCGGGGCGGCGACAGCGGATACGTCCAGCCGCGCCCGGCGCCGGACTGGGGCCGCCGCCTCAAGATCGGCGCGCTGACCCTGGTCGTGGTGGTGCTGGCCGTCTCCATCGGCACGTACTTCTGGGCCGACGGCAAGCTCAAGCGGGAGGTGGACCTCTCCAAGGTCATCGACCGCCCCGCCGAGGGCAAGGGCACGAACTACCTGATCGTCGGTTCCGACAGCCGCGAGGGCATGACGGACGAGGACAAGAAGAAGCTCCACACCGGCTCCGCCGAGGGCAAGCGGACCGACTCGATGATGATCCTGCACGACGGCTCCGGCGGCCCGACGCTGATCTCCCTGCCCCGCGACTCGAACGTCGAGATCCCCTCGTTCGTCGGCTCGGAGTCCGGCAAGAAGTACGAGGGCACCGGCCGGACGGTGAAGCTGAACGCGGCGTACGCCGAGGACGGCCCGGAGCTGCTGGTCCGCACGGTCGAGTTCAACACCGGGCTGCGCATCGACCACTACGTCGAGATCGGCTTCGGCGGCTTCGCCCAGATCGTGGACGCGATTGGCGGCGTGGAGCTGGACATCCCCAAGGCCTTCAAGGACAAGAAGTCCGGCGCCGACTTCCAGGCCGGCACGCAGACGCTGAACGGCGAGCAGTCCCTCGCCTTCGTCCGCACCCGGTACGCCTTCGCGGGCAGCGACCTGGACCGTACGAAGAACCAGCAGAAGTTCCTCGCGGCCCTGGCATCCCAGACGGCGACCCCGTCCACGATCCTCAACCCGTTCAAGCTCTACCCGACGATGGGCGCGGGCCTGGACACGCTGATCGTCGACAAGGACATGTCGCTCTGGTCGCTGGGGAAGATGTTCTTCGCGATGAAGGGCGTCACGGGCGGCGACGGCACGTCGATGAACATCCCGCTCACGGGCCAGAGCGTGAACGGCAACCTGGTCTGGGACAAGGACAAGGTCAAGCAGCTCATGGAGCAGCTGAAGAACGACGACACGGTCACCGTCAAGGGCAACTGACGGCGGGCACACGGGGAGGTCCGGGCGGCGAGCCGTCCGGACCTCCCTGTTTCCCGGTGCGGCCGCCCTCCACGAAGACGGCCGCGCCCAGCTACTTCCGTGTCATCACCAGGAAGACGATCAGCGCGGTGAGGGCCAGCCCGCACACCACCGCCGCGGCGATCTTGGCCTTGCTGTACGGGCGTTCGCCGATGACTTCGGCGGTGCGGGCGTTCACCATGACCTGCCAGCTGGTGCCCGCGTACAGATAGGTCAGGAACCACACGGGCAGCAGCATCAGCTTGAACGTGAGGGCCGAGTACCGCGTGTCCAGCGCCGTCACCCGCTGCTCGTCACCGCCGATGTCGGCCCGGCAGTCGGACGTGATGACGGCGGCCATCCGTTCCTTGGCCGTCACGAGTCCGTCTTCGGGCTCCACGTCGTACCGCACGGTCTGGAATCCGGCCAGGTACTCCGCCTGGAACGGCTTGGCCTCCTCCAGCGGCCACGGCGTGAGCTTGTCCAGCTGTTCGTGGTCGACATGGGTGGTCCCGGCGACGAGGACGTCGTCGAAGGCGCGGCTGACCCTCCCGGAGACGGGCGTCCAGCGGGTGTGGCGCACCTGGCGGGTCTTGGTGACGCTCTCGCCGTTCTCGGTGGTGGTGTACGTCTCGGTGACGTAGTAGTAGTCGCCGCGCCGGCCCTGGTAGCTGGAGTCCGTCTGCGCGTCGTAGGTCCAGTGCGGCAGGTAGCTGCCCTTGAACGTCTCCGCCTCGCTGACCTTCTTCAGCCGGGAGGGCGCGAACCAGCGGGACGACGTCCAGGTGCGCAGCGCGTCCCGGGCGGCGTCCCGGTCCAGGCCGAAGGGGACCACGGCCTCCGGGGGCACCCGCTCGGTGGCGTCGGACTCGGCGACCAGCGCGGTGGCGCAGAACTGGCAGTGCGCGGAGAGGTCGTCGCTCTCGGTGTGGGCACCGCAGCCCGGACAGACGTAGGTGCGTATGCCCTCGGCCGTGGAGCTCCGCGGTTTGACGGGCAGGGCGGCCAGTTCGTCGAAGCTGTGCTCGCGGACCTCGCGCGACACCGGGGCCACCGCCTGCTCATGACCGCAGTACGGACAGCGCATGGCGTCGGACCCCGGCGCGAACACCACCGTGGCGCCGCACGCCTGGCAGGGGTAGGAACGGGACCCCGTTCCGGGGGCCCCGGCGTTCTGCTCTTCGGTGTTCAACGTCGCCCCTCCCTCAGGCCTGTGGCGGGAGCGGCGGGGGTACGGCTCCGAAGAGCCCGCTGATGTCCGGCACTTGACCGGCGGACAGCCAGCCGGACATCCCTTCCTTCCAGATGAGTGTCGTCCGCGCCACAGTGCCCGCGCTCACCAGACCGGCCAGCGCCGCCCGGTCGTAGGGCCCCTGCTGGGTGCCGTCGACGCCGATGAACCACTGCTCCGCCACGGGCAGCGGCGGCGGGCCCGCCGAGGGTGCGGGAGACGCGGGGGCGGTGGGCTGCGGCTGCGGGGTGAGGCCGGCGGCCATCCGCTGACCCGCGGCCATCCCGAGTCCCAGCCCCATGCCTTCGCCGACGCCACTGCCGGGCGTGCTCGCGCCGGCGGCGAGCGCGTCGGCCGCCTGGAACTGGGTGTACTGGTCGAGGTTGCCCGCGATACCCATCCGGGAACGGGTGTCGATGGCCTGCTCCACCTCCGGGGGCAGCGAGATGTTCTCGATGACGAAGGTGGGGACGGCGATGCCGACCGGCTTCAGCTCCTCGGTGAGCACACCCGCGAGCCGGACGCCGATGGCCTCCTGCTGGGTCGCCAGGTCCAGCATCGGTACGCCCGAGGTGGCGAGCGCGCTGCCCAGTTTGCCCACGATCAGCCGGCGCAGGTACTCCTGCACCTCCTCGGTGCGGAACTGCGGGTCGGTGCCCGCCAGTTCACGCAGCAGCGCGGCGGGATCGACCACCCGCGCCGCGTACGCGCCGAAGGCACGCAGCCGCACCATGCCGAACTCGGGGTCCCGGACGATGACGGGGTTCTGCGTGCCCCACTTCATGTCGGTGAACTGGCGGGTGGTGACGAAGTAGACCTCGGCCTTGAACGGCGAGTCGAAGCCGTACTTCCAGCCCTTCAGCGTGGACAGCAGCGGCATGTTCTGGGTCTGGAGCGTGTACGTACCCGGCTGGAAGACGTCCGCTATTCGGCCCTCGTTGACGAAGACCGCCGTCTGCGACTCGCGTACGACGAGCTTGGCGCCCATCTTGATCTCGTTGTCGTGGCGCGGGAATCGCCAGACGATGGTGTCCCGGCTGTCGTCGGTCCATTCGATGATGTCGATGAATTCCCCGCGGATGCTGTCGAACAGCCCCATGGAAACCTCCCCCGCTCGGTGACGCGCCCCACTCCGGATCCGCGGGGGAACGATAGCAACCGGCGGTGACGGGCCCCGGGACCGTCTCGGCGTCCTCGGCGACGGGGCCGGGGACGCCGAGACACCTGGAAGGTCCGGTCCGGAGCCTGGGGCGCGGGTCCGGTCCGGTCGGCGCGCGGAGGGCTCGGCGCGCGTCGGCCGGCAGGCCGGGTGATCGCCGCGTCCGTCGCGTCACCCCGCGGGGCGGGGCCGACCGCACCGGCCCGGAAGCGACGCACGCCCCGCACCCGTCCGGACGGGCCCTCCGGCAGGCGTCACGCGCTGCCGGGTGCCGGCTGGTAGAGGTCGTTCAGCTCGTCGGCGTGGTCTTCCTCTTCCTTGAGGATGTGCTCGATGAGGCGCCGGGACGTGGGGTCGCTCTCGCCGATCCAGCGCACGATCTCGGTGTAGGTCTCGATGACGATGCGCTCGGCGACGAAGTTCTCGCGGATCATCCCCTGGAGGTCGGTGTCCGCGGGGGTCTCGTACTCGGTGTGGGAGCGGGCGACGAGGGTGGCCGGGTCCATGTCCGGGCTGCCGCCCAGCTGGTTGATCCGGTCCGACACGCGCTGGAAGTGGTCCAGCTCCTCGCCCGCGTGCTCCCGGAACATGTCCGCGACCTGCTCCCGGTGGATGCCCTGCGCGACGATCGCGTTCTGCGTGTAGCGCAGGTAGCAGACCATCTCGGTGGCGACGACCTGGTTGAGCACGTCGATGAGGCGTTCCAGATCGGCGGTGTTCGCGGGGGTGACGGGGCCCTGGGTGATGTTCCGCCGGGCCTCTTCGCGGATCTTGGTGACGTCGATGGCGAACTGATTCGGCACTGGGATTCCCATCTGTCCGTGTTTGATCCCTTATCGGCAACGGAATGGTACGGGGCCGGTGGCACCGGGGTCCGCGTCCGACTCGCCCATCACCTCGCGGGGGGCGGGCCGGTGCGTGCGGCAGGGCGCGGGTTGCGGCCATGCCGATGGCTGACGCCGACGCGTCACCGGGACGAAGCTCGTGCAAGTTGGCGTAAGCCACTCGACACGGTGGGCAGTCAGGGCACTACGGTTCATCGGGATCGGTCCGGGCACCGGACAGCGGCCCCTCACCACCGCATGGGTGGAGAGGGCGAGCGGCCACGGCCGCCTTGGACGCGGTCTGGGAGCGCGGTGTCCCCCACGAGAAGTACACGGTCCGACCTGACGGGAGAACGAAGAGCCCACCCATGTCCACGTCCCCCTCGTCCAGCGCCCAGGCCGCCCGCGCGGCGGTCGCCACCCGTCTCGGAGGCCTGCGCGAAGAAGCGGAGCTGGCGGGGCGCGAGTTGGCTCTTCGGTGTGGTTGGAGTCCCGCGAAATCGTCCCGCATCGAGCGGGCCAAGACGCCCGCGTCGGCCGCCGACATCCGTGCCTGGTGCACAGCGTGCGGGGCGGAGGACCAGACAGAGGACCTGATCGCGGCGAACCGCCAGGCCGACCAGATGTACGTCCACTGGCAAAAGCTGTACCGGCACGGCATGCGCCGGACACAAGAGGAAGTCGTCCCGCTGTACGAACGGACCCGCCACTTCCGCGTGTGCTGCTCGAACGTGGTGCCGGGCATGCTTCAGACCGTACGCGGCGGCACTGCTGTCGACCATTGCCGCCTTTCAAGGCACTCCTGACGACTCGCAGACGGCGGCAGCATCCCGAATCGAACGCTCGCACGTGCTCCACGACGGTAACCACCGCTTCGGGCTGCTGCTGGAAGAAACGGTGCTCCGCTACCGCATCGGCGACGACGCGGCCATGGCTGGACAACTCGGCCGCCTGTTGGCCGTCATGGCGCTTCCGAATGTGAGCCTCGGAGTGATCCCGTTCACCGCCCAGCGGCTGGTCTGGCCCCTGGAAGCCTTCTATCTGTTCGACAACCGCCAGGCGAGCGTCGAGCTACTCACGGCCGCGGTGAACATCACGGCGCCCAGTGAGGTCGCCACGTACGCCAAGGCGTTCTCCGAGCTGTCCGAGCTCGCTGTCTACGGTGCCGCCGCCCGAGCCCTGATCTCGGATGCGATCACCGCCCTCGGCTAAGGGCTGTGCGGTTTCCCGTTCCGTCAACCGTGATCGCTTGACCCACGCACCCGGTCCTCGGGAGCATCGACCCAGACGCGAGGCACTGACAGCGGCACGGGAGGGGAACCCGGACCATGAAGGTCACCAAGCTGGTCAGCACGTGCGACATCAAGGACTGCCCCACGATCTACACGACGGATCGCGGCACCTTCTTGGTGCAGGGCGAAACGCCGATGGACCACGGGCTTCAGATTCCCGCCCATGAAAACCTGGTCGAGATCCCGATGGAACTGCTTGAGAAGGCCGTCCGTGAAAAGCTCATCTGAGACCCTCGGAGACCTCTTCGACTCCTTCGAACGTGAGGCTTTCCGCCTGGAGACCCTGGACGACTACAGCAAATCCGGGAACGTCGACGCGTATCACGCCTTTCTGGCCGGGCTGCCGCAGCCGGACAGCTACAACGCCGGGTGGGTGGAAGAGCTGCGCTCACACACCGGAAAGGGGAAGCGGGTCTATCGGGTACACATCCTGTCGCGCCCACTCACGGACTATCTTCGCTTCGAACTCGGCTGGGGCTACCGGAAGAACAGGAGCGGGGGCGAAGAGTTCTTCATCCTCGACGTCACCGACAAGCCCAATCCACTGGCCGGCGTCCCCGACTTCTGGTGCTTCGATTCCGAGTCCGTGGCCGTGATGAACTACGACGAGGCCGGGAAGTACACCGGATCGGCGGTGCTGGCGCCTGAACACTCCGCGGAGTTCACCAGGTACCGCGACACCGCTCTCGCCCACGCGGAACCCTTCACCGAATGGTGGGACACGTACGAAGCGTGAACAGAGCACACCTTGGGGCCGCACTGCGGGCGCTGCGCAAGGCATCCGGGAAGGAAGCCAAAGCAGTGTCCCGCAGCGCCCTCATGTCTCCGTCCAAGCTGTCCAAAATCGAAAACGCGAAGCTCGTGCCGAGCGCCACGGACGTGGAACGCACCCTGACCGCCATCGGGGTCTCGGACGAGGTCAAGGCCGCATACACGGAGGCTGCCAGAGCGTCGGCGACGGAAACGACGGCGTGGCGACTGCTGAAGCGCATCGGCGTCCACAAGGGGCAGCAGGCCGCCAGGGCACTGGAAGCCCAGATGTCGACGTTGCGACTGTTCCAACCTGCGCTGGTGCCTGGTCTGCTCCAGACGCCTGAATACATCCGAGCCGTTCTGCGCAGGCACAACCTGAGCGAAGAAACCCTCACGCGGACCATCAACGGAAGGCTCGAACGCCAGGCGGTCCTCTACGAGAGCACGAAGTCACTTCAGTTCGTCGTCACGGAAACCGTACTGAGGTGGAGAATCGTCCCACCCCAGATGATGGCCGCACAGCTGGACCGTATCGTCTCCCTTTCACGCCTGCCTCAAGTGGACATCAGAGTGGTGCCGCTGGCGATTCAGCAGCACGACATCGCCAACCACGCGTTTGTCGTCCGCGACGACCACATGGTCACGATAGAGACGGCCCATGCCGAAGTGGTCGTGACGGACCCGAGGGACGTAGGACTGTACGTCGACAAGTTTGACGGGTTCGCGGGCATTGCCCTGTCGGGCGACAGAATGCGCAGCCTGCTCGAAGGAATCCGTAACGACTTCTTGCGGGAACAGGAAACAGGCTAGAGAGTCGCCCAGAGCCGACCGAGAATAGCGGCATGGAGAGCGAAGAGAGAACCGATTCAGAGACGAGCACACCGGCCATCAGCCTGTTGGAGGGGCTGAGCGAGCCGTCTCCCGAGCCTGGTTGCCGTGCCTGCCTCTCCCTGTCCGTCTCTCGTGAAAACGCGCGATCCACAGGGAACCACAGCGGGGTCTCGGACTGCGACGTGAGGCTTCGTCGCCACCAGGTGGAGGCACACGCGTGAAGCGCTCAGGGCGGCCGCCGCGCGTGTGTGCGCGCGGTGCCGTGCCTCACATGCGCCACGGCTTCGGACCCCCGGAAGCCAAGGCACCCGTTGAGGACTTCCGCCCGTCGCGGGCGGGGGACGGTCGGCCTCGTCCGGCCGTACGGAAGATCAGGAAGGGCACGACGATGACCGACCTGTACGGGCTCCCCATCGAGGGAGCCGAGTTCTCGAAGGCATGCGGCGGCAGCACGCACCCGGACGGCGAGGCGTGCGTGACGCTCGCCAGGATCGGCCCGGACGCGTGGGCCGTGGGTGACAGCAAGCGGCCGGACGCCGAGCCGCTGCGGTTCACCACGGCGGAGCTGGGCGCGGCGGGCATCGACCCCGCACGGTTCGACCTCTCCGCCTGATCCCTGAGCACCACCTACTGACGGCCCGCCCACACACCGGGGGCGGGCCGTCGCCCTTCCTCGAAACGGAGCGGCAGTGCACCACCACGGTTACGCATGGGTCGGGGAGAAGAAGGTGTTCGACAACGAGAGCATCCGGCGGCCGCCGCTGGAGCACGCCCCGCCCGTGGGAGCCGAGGAGGCGTTGAGGGAGCGCTACCGCAACGCGGTGGCGGACTTCCCGGCGACGGGCGTTCCTCCGGTCCAGACAGCTCATTGGCTGATGAAACCGGCCTCCATGGTGCGGGGCACATGGGAGGAGCCGAAGGAAGCCGGGGAGTGGCTCGGCCTCCAGCTGGCCGAGTTCGCACCCCGGTTCGCGGGGGAGGCGGACAGGGAGGTGACTCGGCTGGTGCTTCTGGTGAAGGCCGCGGTGGAACGGCTGGCCTGGGGCGGGGACGTGTCCCTGGGGCACTACCTGAGGGGAACCGTCTTCCATTCGGTCGCCCTCGTCACCTGTTCCCCGAACCGTTCCGGTCCGGACCTGGTCTGTCCCGTGGGGGAGGCAGCGTCCGGGCGTCCCGGGTGAACGGGAGCGGCCCGGAGGGACCGGATCACCGCCGGCCGGCCCCTCCGGGCCGCTGACCTGGGAAGGCTTCGCTACGGCAGGTTGCGGGCCATGACGATCCGCTGGACCTGGTTGGTGCCCTCGTAGATCTGCGTGATCTTGGCGTCGCGCATCATGCGCTCGACCGGGTAGTCACGGGTGTAGCCGTAGCCGCCGAGCAGCTGGACCGCGTCCGTGGTGATCTCCATGGCGGCGTCGGAGGCGAAGCACTTGGCCGCGGCACCGAAGAAGGTCAGGTCGCCGTCCACGCGCTCGGACTTGGCGGCGGCCGCGTAGGTGAGCTGGCGGGCCGCCTCCAGCTTCATCGCCATGTCGGCCAGCATGAACTGGATGCCCTGGAAGTCCGCGATCGGCTTGCCGAACTGCTTGCGCTCCTTGACGTAGCCCTTGGCGTAGTCGAGGGCGCCCTGGGCGATGCCGAGGGCCTGGGCCGCGATGGTGATGCGGGTGTGGTCCAGGGTCTTCATCGCCGTGGCGAAGCCGGTGCCCTCCTCGCCGATCATGCGGTCGGCGGGGATACGGACGTTGTCGAGGTAGACCTCGCGCGTCGGGGAGCCCTTGATGCCGAGCTTCTTCTCCGGGGCGCCGAAGGAGACGCCCTCGTCCGACTTCTCCACGACGAACGCCGAGATGCCCTTGGAGCGCTTGTCCGGGTCGGTGACGGCCATCACCGTGTAGTAGTCGGAGACGCCCGCGTTGGTGATCCAGCGCTTCACGCCGTTGAGCACCCAGAAGTCACCGTCCCGTACGGCCTTGGTCTTCATGCCGGCCGCGTCGGAGCCGGCGTCCGGCTCGGAGAGGGCGTACGAGAACATCGCGTCGCCCTTGGCGAGCGGGCCCAGGTACTTCTTCTTGAGCGCCTCGGAGCCGGACAGGATCACCGGCAGCGAGCCCAGCTTGTTCACGGCCGGGATCAGGGAGGAGGACGCGCAGACCCGGGCCACCTCCTCGATCACGATGACCATCGCGAGCGCGTCGGCGCCCGCGCCGCCGTACTCCTCCGGGACGTGGACCGCGTGCAGGTCCGAGGCGACCAGCGCGTCCAGGGCTTCCTGCGGGAAGCGTGCTTCCTCGTCCACCGCGGCGGCGTACGGGGCGATCTTCGCCTCGGCGAGCGAACGGATCGTCTCGCGGAGCATGTCGTGCTCCTCGGCCGGACGGTACAGGTCGAAATCGGTCGAACCCGCCAAGACGTTCACTCCTCAACGATGCTAACTACTGTTAAGTAACCCAATTTTAGTGGCCGGGTCTCACGGTGGCATACAGCCGGGACGCGTGAGCTTGCCGACAGACCCGGCGGCACCGTGGACGCCCGCTCGGCGGCCGCCGCGGAAGGGGACACACGTGCCCCGGATATGCTCGGCCCCGCACGTTTGTCCGCACTGTTCAGGAGTACCTCATGGCCCTCAGGATCACTGTGATCGGCACCGGCTACCTCGGCGCCACCCACGCCGCGGCCATGGCGGAACTGGGGTTCGAGGTCCTGGGTCTCGACGTGGTGGCCGAGAAGGTCGAGATGCTCTCGGCGGGCCGGGTGCCGATGTACGAGCCGGGTCTGGAGGAGTTGCTGCGCAAGCACGTCGCCGGGATCGAGGGCTCCACCGGACGGCTGCGGTTCACCACCTCCTGGGAGGAGGTCGGGGCCTTCGGTGACGTCCACTTCGTCTGTGTGAACACCCCGCAGAAGCACGGCGAGTACGCCTGCGACATGAGCTATGTGGACAGCGCCTTCGAGTCGCTGGCCCCGCGGCTGACCGGCCCCGCGCTGGTGGTCGGCAAGTCCACCGTGCCGGTGGGCTCCGCCGCCCGGCTCGCTGACCGGCTGGCCGAGCTGGCCCCGGCGGGCGCCGACGTGGAGCTGGCCTGGAACCCGGAGTTCCTCCGCGAGGGCTTCGCCGTGGACGACACCCTGCACCCGGACCGGATCGTGGTCGGTGTGCGCAGCGAGCGGGCCGAGAAGCTGCTGCGCGAGGTCTACGCGAAACCGCTGGGTGAGGGCTCGCCCTTCGTGGTGACGGACTTCCCGACGGCGGAACTGGTGAAGACCTCCGCGAACTCCTTCCTCGCGACCAAGATCTCCTTCATCAACGCCATGGCGGAGGTCTGCGAGGCCGCCGACGGCGACGTGGTGAAGCTGGCGGAGGCGCTGGGCCACGACGAGCGCATCGGGAAGAAGTTCCTGCGGGCCGGGGTCGGCTTCGGCGGGGGCTGCCTGCCCAAGGACATCCGGGCGTTCATGGCGCGGGCCGGGGAACTGGGCGCCGACCAGGCGCTGACCTTCCTGCGCGAGGTCGACTCGATCAACATGCGCCGCCGCGGGCACATGGTGGAGCTGGCCCGCGAGGCCGTGGGCGGTGGGTCCTTCCTCGGCAAGCGGGTGGCGGTGCTGGGCGCGTCCTTCAAGCCGGACTCGGACGACGTACGCGACTCGCCGGCGCTGAACGTGGCGGGCCAGATCCACCTCCAGGGCGCCCAGGTCACCGTCTTCGACCCGAAGGGCATGGACAACGCCCGGCGGCTCTTCCCGACCCTCGCCTACGCGGACACCGCCCTGGACGCGGTGCGCGGGGCGGACGTGGTGCTGCACCTGACGGAGTGGCGGGAGTTCCGCGAGCTGGACGTGGAGGCCCTGGGCGAGGCCGCCGGGCGCCGGATCGTCCTGGACGGCCGCAACGCGCTGGACCCGGCGGTGTGGCGTGCGGCGGGCTGGACCTACCGGGCGATGGGCCGCCCGAAGGCCTGAGCGCGCCCCGGGGGCCGGGTGGGGCGGCGGACGCGCCGCCGCCCCACCCGGACCGCAGAGGGTCAGACCGCCGGGCCGTCCAGCGCCTCGATCGTGGCGTGCGACGGGCCCCGTACGGCACTCAGCTCGCGGGAGACCGCTTCCGCGTCGCGCAGCACCCGTACCGCGTTCTGCCAGGTCAGCTTGGCCAGGTCGGCGTCCGACCAGCCGCGTGAGAGCAGTTCCGCGATCAGGTTCGGGTAGCCCGAGACGTCCTCCAGACCGGCCGGGAGGAACGCGGTGCCGTCGTAGTCGCCGCCGATGCCGATGTGGTCGATGCCGGCCATCTCGCGCAGGTGGCCGAGGTGGTCGGCGATCGTCGCGACGGTGGCGACCGGACGCGGGTGGGCCGCCTCGAAGTCCGCGTGGACGCGCATCGCGGCCGGTGTGGTGTCGAGGTGGTGCAGACCGTGCTCGCGCATGTTGCGGTCGGCGGCCAGGGTCCACTCGACCGCTTCCGGCAGCACGAACTTCGGTACGAAGGTCGCCATGGCCACCCCGCCGTTGGCCGCGAGCATCCGCAGCACGTCGTCGGGGATGTTGCGCGGGTGGTCGCAGACCGCGCGGGCCGAGGAGTGCGAGAAGATCACCGGCGCGACGGAGGTGGCGAGCGCGTCGCGCATCGTCGTGGCCGCCACATGGGACAGGTCCACCAGCATGCCGACGCGGTTCATCTCGCGTACGACCTCGCGGCCGAACTCCGAGAGGCCACCGACGCCCGGGGTGTCGGTCGCCGAGTCCGCCCAGTCGGTGTTGTCGTTGTGCGTCAGCGTCATGTAGCGGACGCCGAGGGTGTACAGGGCCCGCAGGGTGCCCAGCGAGTTGTTGATGGAGTGGCCGCCCTCGGCCCCCATCAGGGAGGCGATACGGCCTTCGGCGCGGGCCCGCTCCATGTCGTCGGCGGTCAGGGCGCGCCGCAGGTCCGCCGGGTGGCGGGCGAGCAGTTCGGCGACCACGTCGATCTGCTCCAGCGTGGCGCTGACCGCGTCGTCACCGGCCAGTTCGGTGGCGACGTACACGGACCAGAACTGCGCCCCCACACCACCGGCGCGCAGCCGCGGGATGTCGGTGTGCAGGGCGGCGCTCTGGTCCACGGCGATGTCGCGGGCGTCGAGGTCGTAACCGACCTGCTCGCGCAGCGCCCAGGGGAGGTCGTTGTGGCCGTCCACGACGGGGTGGTCGGCGAGGAGCAGCCGGGCGCGGTCCAGGTTGTCCATGGGGGCCTACTTCCCGAATCCGAAGGAGTCCGCACCCTGGGTCCTGGCGCGCAGCCGTTTGCCCTTCTCCGTCGCCTGGTCGTTCAGCTCCTGCTGGAACTCCTTCATCCGCTCCAGCAGGGCGCTGTCGTGGGCGGCGAGGATCCGGGCGGCGAGCAGGCCCGCGTTGCGCGCGCCGCCGACCGAGACGGTGGCCACGGGCACCCCGGCCGGCATCTGGACGATGGAGAGCAGACTGTCCATGCCGTCCAGGTACTTCAGCGGCACCGGGACACCGATGACGGGCAGCGGGGTGACCGAGGCGAGCATGCCGGGCAGGTGGGCCGCGCCCCCCGCCCCCGCGATGACCGCCTTGAGACCGCGGCCGGCCGCCTCCTCGCCGTACGCGATCATCTCGTGCGGCATGCGGTGGGCGGAGACGACGTCCACCTCGTAGGGGATCTCGAACTCGTCGAGGGCCTTGGCGGCCGCTTCCATCACGGGCCAGTCGGAGTCCGAGCCCATGACGATGCCGATGACGGGGGCGGAGCCGGGTGCGGTCATTCGGTGATCGTTCCTCGCAGGTAGTCGGCCGCGTGCCGGGCGCGCTCCCGCACGTCCGCCAGGTCGTCGCCGTAGGTGTTGACGTGGCCGACCTTGCGGCCGGGCTTCACGTCCTTTCCGTACATGTGGATCTTGAGCTGCGGGTCGCGGGCCATGCAGTGCAGATAGGCCTGGTACATGTCCGGGAAGTCGCCGCCCAGGACGTTGCACATGACCGTCCAGGGGGCGCGGGGGCGCGGGTCGCCGAGCGGGAGGTCCAGGACCGCCCGTACGTGGTTGGCGAACTGCGAGGTGATCGCGCCGTCCTGGGTCCAGTGCCCGGAGTTGTGCGGGCGCATGGCCAGCTCGTTGACCAGGATGCGGCCGTCCCGGGTCTCGAACAGCTCGACGGCGAGGTGTCCGACCACGCCCAGCTCGGCGGCGATCCGCAGGGCGAGCTGCTGGGCCTCGCCGGCGAGCTGCTCGTCCAGCTCAGGGGCCGGGGCGATGACCGTGTCGCAGACGCCGTCGACCTGGATCGACTCGACGACGGGGTAGGCGACGGCCTGGCCGTGCGGGGAGCGGACGATGTTCGCCGCCAGCTCCCGTACGAAGTCGACCTTCTCCTCGGCCAGCACCGGCACACCGGCCCGGAAGGGCTCGGCCGCGTCCGCCTCGGAGCGGACCACCCAGACGCCCTTGCCGTCGTAGCCGCCCCGGACCGTCTTGAGGACGACGGGGAAGCCCCCCACCTCCTCGGCGAAGGCGGCGGCGTCTGCCGGGTCGGCGACGACGCGGTGGCGGGGGCAGGGGGCGCCGATCGCGGTGAGCCTGGCGCGCATCACCCCCTTGTCCTGGGCGTGCACCAGGGCGTCGGGGCCCGGACGGACGGGGATGCCCTCCGCCTCCAGGGCGCGCAGGTGCTCGGTGGGCACGTGCTCGTGGTCGAAGGTGATCACGTCGCAGCCGCGCGCGAAGTCGCGCAGCGTGTCCAGGTCGCGGTAGTCGCCGACGACGACTTCGCTCACCACCTGGGCCGCCGAGTCCTGCGGGGTGTCACTGAGGAGCTTGAACCTGAGGCCGAGGGGGATACCCGCCTCGTGGGTCATACGGGCGAGCTGACCCCCGCCGACCATGCCGACTACCGGAAACGTCACCGTTCCAGGGTATCGGGCCCGCGGCCGCTCCCCGGACGGCCTCTCCCGCCGCCCATGCGCACCGCGGATCACGGGCATCACACGTGTGGGCTGGTTAGCATGGGCGGGTTGACGACACCGAGCGGACGGGGCGAGCGATCACCATGAGCGAACGGGGCGCGTTGCGGGCCCGGCTTGATCTGCTGGCCCGGGAGGTCGCCAAGTTCGGCGCGGTCGGCGCCCTCGGACTGGTCGTGAACATCGCCGTCTCCAACCTGATCTGGCGCACCACGGACATTCCGGTGGTGCGGGCCGGGCTGATGGGGACGGTCGTCGCGATCCTCTTCAACTACGTCGGCTTCCGCTACTGGACCTACCGGGACCGCGACAAGAGCGGCCGGACCCGTGAGCTGACGCTCTTCCTGCTGTTCAGCGCGGCGGGCGCGGTGATCGAGACGGGCGTGCTGTACCTGGCGACGTACGGCTTCGGGTGGAACAGCCCGGTCCAGAGCAACGTCTTCAAGGTCGTCGGCATCTCGGTCGCGACCCTCTTCCGCTTCTGGTCGTACCGCACCTGGGTCTTCAAGACGCTGCCCGCCCAGGAGGCCGTGCTCAGCACGGAACGGTTTCTGGAGCCGCGACGACCCGCCGACGACGTGACCGCCCCGGGGCCCGTGCCGCGCTGAGCGGGCCCGCCCCCGGTGGCCGGCGACTCAGCGCACCGGCCGCTCCGGTTCCTTGCGGGCCGGTGCGATCCGGCTGAGGAAGAGGGCGAAGACCGGGGGCTGCTGCTGGAGCAGTTCGAGCCGTCCGCCGTCCGCCTCGGCGAGGTCCCGGGCCACGGCGAGGCCGATGCCGGTGGAGTTGCGTCCGCTGATGGTCCGCTCGAAGATCCGCGCCCCGAGGTCGGCGGGCACGCCGGGCCCCTCGTCCGTCACCTCGACGACCACCTGGTTGCCGGTGACCCTGGTGCGCAGGGCGACCGTGCCGCCGCCGTGCATCAGGGAGTTCTCGATCAGCGCGGCGAGCACCTGGGCGACCGCGCCGGGCGTACCGACGGCCTGGAGCCCCTGTTTGCCGGAGCACACCACGGCACGGCCCGCGCTGCGGTAGGCCGGGCGCCACTCCTCCAGCTGCTGTTTGACCACCTCGTCGAGGTCGAAGACGACGGCGGAGCCGGTGCGCGCGTCCCTGGCGTTGGTCAGCAGGCGCTCCACGACGTCGGTGAGCCGCTCGACCTGGGTGAGCGCGATGCTCGCCTCCTCCTTCACCGTCTCCGGGTCGTCGGTGACGGAGATCTCCTCGATCCGCATGGAGAGCGCGGTCAGCGGGGTGCGGAGCTGGTGCGAGGCGTCCGCGGCGAGGCGGCGTTCGGCGGTCAGCATCCGGGCGATCCGCTCGGCGGAGGCGTCCAGCACGTCGGCGACCCGGTCCAGCTCGGTCACCCCGTACCGCTTGTGCCGGGGGCGGGGGTCGCCGGAGCCCAGGCGTTCGGCGGTCTCGGCGAGGTCGATGAGGGGCGAGGTGAGCCGGTTGGCCTGGCGCACGGCCAGGAGGACGGCGGAGATGATCGCCAGCAGGGCCACCGCCCCGATGATCAGCAGGGTCCGGCCGACCTCGCGGGTGACGGCGGAGCCGGACTCCTCGACGGTGACCCGTTCGTCCTGCTCCCCCACCTCCGTACTGCGGATGACGCTGTCCGTGGGGCGCTCGCCGACCTCGATGGGGGGCCGGCCGGGGATCTCGACCCGTGCGTAGCGGTTGTCGTCGACCTGCTCGGCCAGCACGTCGGGGGTGATCCGCTCGGCGCCGAGCAACCGGCTCTCCACGACACTGATCAGGCGCAGCGCTTCCGAGTCGACGCTCTCCTGGGCGCTGTTGCTGATGGTGCGGGACTCCACGATGACGAGGGAGACGCCGAAGACGGCGATCACCACGAGCACCACGGCGAGCGTGGAATTGATCAGTCGGCGGCGCATGGCTGTCTCTGTACGTCAGCTCGTCCCGGTCAGCTCTTCTCGAAGCGGAAGCCGACGCCCCGGACGGTGGCGATGTAGCGGGGGTTGGCCGCGTCGTCGCCGAGCTTCTTGCGGAGCCAGGAGATGTGCATGTCCAGGGTCTTGGTGGACGACCACCAGGTGGTGTCCCAGACCTCGCGCATCAGCTGGTCGCGGGTGACCACCCGCCCGGCGTCCCGCACGAGGACCCGCAGCAGGTCGAACTCCTTGGCGGTGAGCTGGAGTTCCTCGTCGCCCATCCAGGCCCGGTGCGACTCGACGTCGATCCTGACGCCGTGCGTGGCGGGCTGCGGGACGGGCTCGGCGGCCCCGCGGCGCAGCAGGGCCCGCACCCGGGCGAGCAGTTCGGCGAGGCGGAAGGGCTTGGTGACGTAGTCGTCGGCGCCGGCGTCCAGCCCGACCACCGTGTCCACCTCGTCGGCCCGCGCGGTCAGCACCAGGATCGGTACGGCGAGGCCCTCGCCGCGCAGCCGCCGGGCGACCTCCAGGCCGTCCATGCCGGGCAGCCCCAGGTCGAGTACGACCAGGTCGACGCCGCCCTGGAGTCCGGCGTCGAGCGCGGTCGGACCGTCCTCGCGGACCTCGACCTCGTACCCCTCACGCCGCAGGGCGCGAGCCAGTGGCTCCGAAATGGATGCGTCGTCCTCGGCGAGCAGTACACGGGTCATGGAGTGATGGTAGTCCGCGCGAGGCGCCTCGGGTGAGGGGCTGAGAAGGCCCTGCGGCTCAGCGACACGAACCGGTCATTCACCTTCGAATATGAGAGCGTGGTTCCACGATGGCCTGTGATCCATGTCTCAAGTCCTTCCATATCGCCGCGTGTCATGCCGTATGGTGACTCGACGCCTGTTGCACAACCGAGGACCTTTGGGCAGCGTTCCGCGCGCCAGGGGTCCTTTTGCGTACGAGCCGGTTTCCGCCGGCTCCCGACCAGTGAATGACCTGTGGGCCGGGCCCGGAGCGCGAGGACGCGTACCGGGCGTGGATCCCGGTGCGGACTGTCCCCGATGGCCTCACGGCTCCCCCACGGAGCCGGCGGCCGGATCGCGAACCCCCTGAGGCGTCGGGGGCGGGGCGACGCCGTACCGGTGCCGGCCACCCCCCACCGGGCGCGCGACGCTCACGAGGCAGCGCGTCCCGACCAGCAAGGATCGACCATGGCGTCAAGCCTGACGAAGGACTCGGCCGGTACGGCCGGCCCACAGAAGACCTTCTTCGGCCACCCCCGCGGCCTGGCCACTCTCTTCATGACGGAGATGTGGGAGCGCTTCAGCTACTACGGCATGCGTGCCCTTCTCCCGCTCTACCTGATCGCGCCCAACGGGCTCCACATGAACCCGGCCACGGCCACGGCGATCTACTCGGTCTACCTGTCGCTGGTGTACCTGCTCGCCATGCCCGGCGGCTGGTTCGGCGACCGGGTCTGGGGCCCCCGCAAGACGGTCGCCGTCGCCGGTGGCGTGATCATGCTCGGCCATCTGACGCTGGCCCTTCCGTCCCAGGGCACGTTCTTCGCGGGCCTCGGCCTCGTGGCGATCGGCTCCGGGCTGCTGAAGTCGAACATCTCCACGATGGTCGGCCACCTCTACGACGGCCCGGACGACCCGCGCCGCGACGGTGGCTTCACGATCTTCTACATGGGCATCAACGTCGGTGCCTTCGCCGCGCCGCTGGTCATCGGCACCATCGGTGAGAGCGTCAACTGGCACCTGGGCTTCGCGCTGGCCGCGGTCGGCATGGGGCTGGGTGTGGCCCAGTTCCTCATCGGCACCCGGCACCTGAACCCGCGCAGCCTGGTCGTCCCCAAGCCGCTGTCCGCCGACGAGCGCGCCTCCACGCTGCGCAAGTCGATGATCTGGCTGGGTGTCGCGGCCGTCTTCTACGTCGGCGCGGTCGCCACCGGCGTCTACACGCTGAACTGGCTGCTGGTCCCGATCACGATCGCCGGCCTGGTCATCCCGGTGATGGTCCTGACGCGCATCAAGCGCGACAAGGAGCTGAGCGACACCGAGCAGGCCAAGATGTCCGGCTACATCTGGTTCTTCGTGGCCGCCGCGCTGTTCTGGATGATCTACGACCAGGGCGGTTCGACCCTGGCGATCTTCGCGGACACCTCCGCGAAGAACTCGGTCCTCGGCTGGGACTTCCCGGTCTCCTGGTACCAGTCGGTCAACCCGGTCCTGATCATGGCGCTCGCCCCGGTCTTCGCCGCCTTCTGGCTGGCGCTCAACCGGCGGGGCAAGGAGCCCAGCACGATCGTGAAGTTCAGTTCCGGTCTGGTCCTGGTCGGTGCGTCGTTCTTCCTCTTCCTGGCACCGCTGACCATCGCGGGTGACGGCCACAAGGCCGCCGCGATGTGGCTGGTGGCGATCTACTTCGTGCAGACCGTGGCCGAGCTGACGCTCTCCCCGGTCGGCCTCTCGGTCACCACGAAGATGGCCCCGGCCAAGTACGCGAGCCAGATGATGGGTGTCTGGTTCCTGGCGGTCACCGCCGGCGACTGCACCACGGGGCTGCTCTCCATCGCGGGCGTCGAGCTCAACGGCACCGGGGTGGTGACGCTCCAGGCGGCCCTCGCCGTCCTCGCCGGTGTCGCGATCTTCGTGTACCGCGGCAAGGTCAAGGCCCTCATGGGCAACGTCCGCTGACGCGGGCGACGTACGGACGGAGGGGCCGCCGCACCGGATCGGTGCGGCGGCCCCTTCGCCGGTGACGGGCGGGTGCCGGCGTACGGGATGCGCGTCACGGGTTCGCCTGACGGGTTCGCGCCACGGGTTCGCGCCAGGGATGTGTGCCACGAGTACGGGGCACGGGTGTGCGCCACGGCGGCGGTCCGGCAGGGCGGTCCGGGCCGGTCCCGCGCCGTACGGCCGGTCCGGGGCGGGCGGTCCCACGTCGTACGGCCGGTCCGGCGCCGTACGGCGGGGCCGGGGCGGGCGGTCCCACGCCGGACGGGCCCGGAACGCCGAAGGGGCGCGCCGGTGGTGTACCGGCGCGCCCCTTCCTGGCGTCCTTGCTCCCGCGCGCCCCTCGACGGGCACGCGGACGACGGCTACGCGGGTGCCGCGAGCTCCGCCCAGACGGTCTTGCCCGGCGCTTCCGGGGTGCGGGTGACCCCCCAGTCCAGGCAGAGCCGCTGCACGATGAACATGCCGTGCCCGCCGGGCCGCCCCGCGCGGTGCGGCGTACGGGGCGCGGGCTGCCCGGCACCGCGGTCGACGACCTCGACCCGCAGCACCTTGGGCGAGCAGGCGATACGGAGCTCTTCGGGTCCGTCCGCGTGCAGACAGGCGTTCGTGACGAGCTCGGAGACGACCAGCAGCACGTCCTCGGCCGCCGCCCTGCGGTCGGCACCCACGGCGGGCAGCCAGCCCCAGTCGTGCAGCGCCTGCCGGGCGAAGTCCCGCGCCGTCGGCACGATGCCGGTGGCCTGTCGCAGCGAGAGGGTGCGCCACCGCCGGTCCGCAGGTACGGCGGAGGCGGTGCCCCCACCGTCCGGCTCGCGGCCGAGGCCGCCCGGCGGATGCTGCCGGGTGGTGCTCATCAGCGCTTCACCTCACCGATTCACCGTGTTGCCACGAACAGATAATGGTCAGATACAGAGTGTGCGGGTTCCGTGACCCCGACGAGGTGTCTTCTGCCCGAGCGGATCAGGACGACACGTACCTCGTCTACGCCGAGAGCGTGACGTGAGCGACGCGCGGGGCGTCCGGGTCCCGTGAGCACGGATCCCCCCGTCAGTCGCTCAGAGCGTCTTCGAGCGAGGCATGGACGGTGAAGACCGCCTCAGCCCCCGTGATCTCGAAGACACGAGCCACCACAGGCTGCATTCCGGCCAAATGAACCCCTCCCCCGGCCGCCTCCGCCTTGAGGCGGGCACCGAGCAGCACATTGAGCCCGGTGGAATCACAGAATTCGAGTCGCGAGCAGTCGACCACCAGGCGCGCGCGCCCCTGCTCGACCGCGCTCTCCAGGGGTTCCCGCAGGAGATCGGCGGTGTGGTGGTCCAGCTCACCCACCGGCGTCACGACCTCGCTGCGCCCCTCGGTCCGGACCTCGACCTGAAGCCGACCCCGGTTCGCACTGCCGACCGTCCCGCGGTCCATGCCCGTCCCTCTTCGCCGTCCGTCACTGTCCGCAGCACCCTGTGCACGGTTGTCCGCGCGGCTTTTGCCGACGTCCGTGAAACATTACGCGTTTCCCTCGCCACACGGTAGTCGGAGAACTCAACAAACCGGACATATAGGCGTAATTGGCGCTTGTAACTCGTGGCTGGAACCGGGTATGGGTAGAAGGGTCATCTCTCATCGGAAACTCGACCGGCTTCGGAGGCGCCGCTTCACCGCAGGAACACGTATGGGCATCGGCAGCCATATGCCGAGAACGATGGAGGAGAACCATGTCACCCCGGCTCGACGTATCGCGTACCCCTGTCGCGACGTCGGCATGTCCTCAGGGACCGACCGATTCCGACTCCCCCGCCGCGAGCGCCGTCCCCGGCCCGCGCACCGGCGCCGCCCCCGGCGACGCCTACGGCCTTCCCCTTCCCGGTGAGGGCCTTGAGGGTCTTCCCGAGATCCCTCCCTACGACGAGATCGGCGCCATCGACGCCAGGGCTCTGTCGAAGACCCTCTTCGCACGGCTCGAAGTCCTCGAAGAGGGCACCCACGACTACGCCTACGTCCGCAACACCCTGGTCGAGCTCAACCTCGCCCTGGTCAAGTTCGCGGCCGCCAGGTTCCGTTCGCGCAGCGAACCCATGGAAGACATCGTCCAGGTCGGCACGATCGGCCTGATCAAGGCCATCGACCGCTTCGAGCTCAGCCGCGGCGTCGAGTTCCCGACCTTCGCGATGCCCACGATCATCGGCGAGATCAAGCGCTTCTTCCGGGACACCAGTTGGTCCGTGCGCGTCCCGCGCCGCCTCCAGGAGCTGCGCCTCGACCTCGCCAAGGCGGGCGACGAGCTGGCCCAGCGGCTGGACCGCGCCCCCACCGTGGTGGAGCTGGCCGAGCGCCTCGGCATCACGCACGAGGAGGTCGTCGAGGGCATGACCGCGAGCAACGCGTACACCGCCAGCTCGCTGGACGCCAAGCCCGAGGAGGACGACACCGAGGGCGCGCTGGCGGACCGCCTCGGCTACGAGGACAACGGGCTCGAAGGCATCGAGTACGTGGAGTCCCTGAAGCCGCTGATCGCCTCGCTGCCGCCGCGTGACCGCACGATCCTCTCGCTGCGGTTCGTCGCCAACATGACGCAGTCCGAGATCGGCGAGGAGCTCGGCATCTCGCAGATGCATGTGTCCCGGCTGCTCTCCCGCACCCTGGTCAAGCTCAGGAAGGGCCTGACCGTCGAGGAGTGAGCGCCGACGCGTGAACGGCCGCCCACGGCGCGGTCGTCACGGCTTTGCGGAAGGACCCGCCCCCGCCGGGCGGGTCCTTCCGCATGTCCGGGGCGGCGCGGTCCTTCGGCGTGTCCGGGGCGGCGACGGGATCCGGAGGGTCACCGCGCCCTTTCCTCACCACGCCCGTTCCTACCGCACCCGTTGCTCACCGCACCCGTTCCCCGGCCAGCCAGACGGCGTGGGCCAGCGGCACACCCGGGCGGTACGCGAGGTGGACGTGGCTCGGGGCGTCGAGCAGCACGAGGTCGGCACGGGCGCCCGGGGTGACGCGTCCGATGTCGGTGCGGCGCAGCGCGGCGGCGCCGCCGGCCGTGGCGGACCAGAGCGCCTCGTCCGGGGTCATGCCCATGTCCCGTACGGCCAGGGCGACGCAGAACGGCATGGACGAGGTGAACGAGGAACCCGGATTGCAGTCGGTGGACAGGGCGACGGTGGCGCCCGCGTCCAGCAGCCGCCGGGCGTCGGGCCAGGCGGCGCGGGTGGAGAACTCCGCGCCGGGCAGCAGGGTGGCGACGGTGTCGCCCTGGCCGAGCGCGTCGAGGTCGTCGTCCGTGAGGTGGGTGCAGTGGTCGGCCGAGGCGGCGCCGAGTTCGACGGCGAGCCGCACCCCGGGGCCGGGGCCGAGCTGGTTGGCGTGGACGCGGGCGCGCAGGCCCCTGGCCAGGCCGGCGGTGAGCACCGCGCGGGCCTGGTCGCCGTCGAAGGCGCCCCGCTCGCAGAAGACGTCGATCCAACGGGCGTACGGGGCACAGGCGTCCAGCATCGGCCCGGTGACCAGGTCCACGTAACCGGCGGGGTCGTCGGCGTACTCGGGGGCGACGATGTGGGCGCCGAGGTAGGTGACCTCGTCGGTGTGGGCGGCGGCGATCCGCAGGGCCCGCGCCTCGTCCCGCACGGTCAGGCCGTAACCGGACTTGGTCTCCAGGGTGGTGGTGCCCTGGTGGAGCGCCTCGGCGAGGTAGCGGGCGACGTTGGCGGACAGCTCCTCGTCGGACGCGGCGCGGGTGGCGGCCACGGTGGTGCGGATGCCGCCCGCGGAGTAGGGGCGGCCCGACATCCGGGCGTGGAACTCCTGGGTGCGGTCGCCCGAGAAGACCAGGTGGGAGTGGGAGTCCACGAAGCCGGGGACCATGGCCCGGCCGCCCGCGTCGACGGCGTTGTCAGTGGCGGGTGCTTTGCTTGTCTCACCGGTCCACACGACACGGTCGCCGTCGATGACGACGGCCGCGTCCTGGATCAGGCCCAGGGGGGTCCCGTCTCCGAGGGAGGGGTCGTTGGTGACCAGAGCGGCGATGTGGGTGACGGCTGTCGTCGTCATCGGGGGGCAGCTTTCGTCGAGTGCGGCGAGGTGGTGTGCGGTCGTGGGCGGGGCCGTCCGCGGCCTCACCCGTGCGGGTGGCCCGCGGGTCAGCCGTACACGGCGGCGACGGCCGAGGCGAGGGCCCGCGGCACGTCCGGGATCCGGGTGTGCTCCCCGTCCCGGACGATGTGCCGGCCCGCCACGACCGTGTGCCGTACATCGGCGGCGGAGGCGGCGAATACGGCGACCTGGGCGGCCATCCTGGGCACCGGCCCCGCTGTTCTGACGGAGTCCAGCGCGATGGTGGTGAGGTCGGCCGCCGCACCCGGTTCCAGCCTGCCCGCGTCAGGGCGGCCGAGCGCGGCGTGCCCGTCGGCGGACGCGGCCCGCAGCAGGGCGGCCGCGGTCCAGTGGCCGCGGGCGCGGGTGCGCAGCCGTTCGTCGAGCTCCATCGCGCGGGCCTCCTCGAAGAGGTCGATCACCGCGTGGCTGTCGCTGCCGAGCGACAGCGGGGAGCCGGCGCGCTGGAGGGCGGCGGCGGGGCCGATGCCGTCGGCGAGGTCGCGCTCGGTCGTGGGGCACATGCAGGTGCCGGTCCCGGAGGAGCCGAGCAGTTCGATGTCCTCGGCCGTCAGATGCGTGCTGTGGACGGCCGTGGTGCGCGGGCCGAGCACCCCGTGGTCGGCGAGGAGGCGGGTAGGCGTGCACCCGTGGGCGGCGGCGCAGGCGTCGTTCTCCGCGGTCTGCTCGGACAGGTGCACGTGGAGGGGCGCCTCGCGCTCCCGGGCCCAGGCGGCGACGGTCGCGAGCTGCCCGGCCGGGACGGCGCGTACGGAGTGCACGGCGGCGCCGATCAGGGCGTGGTCGCCGCCCTTGAGGAGGGAGGCGCGTTCGGCCCAGGCGTCGGCGGTGGTGTCGGAGAAGCGGAGCTGGTGGCGGTTCGGCTTCTCGCCGAACCCCGCGGCGAGGTAGGCGGTGTCCAGCAGCGTGATGCGGATGCCCGCCTCGCCCGCCGCCGCGACGAGCGCCTCGCCCATCGCGTTCGGGTGGTCGTAGGGCGTGCCTCCGGGCCCGTGGTGCAGATAGTGGAACTCACCGACGGAGGTGATGCCGGCCAGGGCCATTTCGGCGTACGTGGCGCGGGCCAGGTCGTAGTAGGTGTCGGGGGTGAGCAGGGCGGCCACCCGGTACATCAGCTCACGCCAGGTCCAGAAGGTGCCGGCGCCCGCCTGGGTGGTGGAGCGCAGGGCGCGGTGGAAGGCGTGCGAGTGGGTGTTGGCCAGTCCCGGGAGGGTCAGTCCGCGCAGGGCGGTGGCACCGGGCGGCGGCGCGTGGACACCCGTACGGACGGCGGCGATGCGGCCGCCCGCGATGTCCAGGACGACCCCCGGTTCGACGTGGGTGCCGAGCCAGGCGTGGGACGCCCAGTAGGTGGCGGTGACCGGGGCGCCGCCCTTCGGCGGTGGTGTCAGCTGCACGCGAGACCTTCCAGTACGTCGGCGAGCGCGAGTACCCCGGCCGCGCAGTCGTCCTCGTCGGCGTGCTCGGCCGGCGAGTGGGAGACGCCGGTGGGGTTCCGTACGAACAGCATGGCCGTCGGCACGGAGGCGGACAAAATACCCGCGTCGTGGCCCGCTCCGGTGCCGAGTACGGGCACGGCGCGGCCCGTGTCGTCCGGATCGCGGCCGTCCAGCAGCCGGCGGATCTCGTCCCGCAGCGCGTGCCGGAACTCCACGACCGGTGTGAAGGACTCCCGGACGACGTCGAGGTCGATACCCGCCTTGGCGGCGTGCTCCCGGGCGGCCCGCTCGACGGCGCCGACGAGGGTGTCGAGGGTGTCCTGGTCGGCGGCCCGCGAGTCGAGCCAGCCGCGCACGAGGGAGGGGATCGCGTTGACCCCGTTGGGTTCGACGGCGACCTTGCCGAACGTGGCGAGGCCTCCGGCGAGTTCGGCCTCCCGCCGGGCCGCCAGCACCGTCTCGGCGTACGTGAGCATCGGGTCCCGCCGGTCCGCGAGGCGGGTGGTGCCCGCGTGGTTGGCCTCGCCCCGGAAGTCGAACCGCCAGCGGCCGTGCGGCCAGATGGCGGAGGCGACGCCGACCGGGTCCCCGCCGATGTCGAGGGCGCGCCCCTGCTCCACGTGGAGTTCGACGAACGCGCCGACGCGGGCCAGCCGTCCGGGGTCGGGGCCGATGGCCTCGGGGTCGTGTCCGGCCGCCTCCATGGCCTCGGGCAGCGAGACACCGTCCTGGTCACGGAGGTGCCGCGCCGCCTCGGGGGTGAGCTGCCCGGCGGCGAGCCGCGAGCCCACACAGGCGAGGCCGAAGCGGGCCCCCTCCTCGTCACCGAAGTTGGTGACGGCGAAGGGCCTGACGAACTCCGCCCCCCTGCGGCGGAGTTCGTCGAAGGCGGCGAAGGAGGAGACCACGCCGAGCGGCCCGTCGAACGCGCCGCCGTCCGGTACCGAGTCCAGGTGGGACCCGGTGACGACGGCGTCCCCGGCCGAGGGGTCGCCGTACCAGGCCCACTGGTTGCCGTTCCGGTCGGTCTCGTGGGTGAGCCCGCGCGCCTCGGCCTGCTCGCGGAACCAGGTCCGGCACTCGGTGTCGGCGGCGGTCCAGGCGTACCGGCGGTACCCGCCGCTGCCCCGGTGGCGGCCGATCGGGGCGAGATCCCGCCACATCTCCTGGAACGAGGCCCCGGTGCCACCGGAACCGCCACCCGTGCCGCTGTCCGTCCCGGCGCCGCCCGGACGAGCGGGCGCGTTCCCCGTACGCCCGCCCGTCCCGCTGCCCGCCGTCCCGCCGGCCAACCCGTCGCCCGCACGCCCGCCCGTGCCGTCGCCCGGCCCGCCGCCCGGGCCGTCGGCCGCGCGCGCGGACGCGCCTTCCGGGGGTGTCACCGCTGCTCCCCCTCGGTCATCGGCACGCGTACGCCCTTCGCCTCCGCGACGGACCCGGCGCTGTCGTATCCCGCGTCGACGTGCCGGATGACTCCCATGCCGGGGTCGTTCGTGAGCACCCGGCGGATCTTCTCGCCGGCCAGCTTCGTGCCGTCGGCGACCGTGACCTGCCCCGCGTGGATGGAGCGGCCCATGCCGACCCCGCCGCCGTGGTGCAGGGACACCCAGGACGCCCCCGACGCCACGTTGACCATGGCGTTCAGCAGCGGCCAGTCCGCGATCGCGTCCGAGCCGTCGAGCATCGCCTCCGTCTCCCGGTACGGCGAGGCGACCGAGCCGCAGTCCAGGTGGTCGCGTCCGATGGCCAGCGGGGCGGCCAGTTCGCCGCTCGCCACCATGTCGTTGAACCGCTCCCCCGCCCGGTCGCGCTCCCCGTAGCCGAGCCAGCAGATCCGTGCCGGCAGCCCCTGGAAGTGGACCCGCTCGCCGGCCATCCTGATCCAGCGGTGCAGGGACTCGTTCTCCGGGAAGAGCTCCAGCATCGCCCGGTCCGTCTGGTGGATGTCCGACGCCTCGCCGGAGAGCGCCGCCCACCGGAACGGCCCCTTCCCCTCGCAGAAGAGGGGCCGGATGTACGCCGGTACGAAGCCCGGGAAGTCGAACGCCCGCGTGTACCCGGCGAGCTGGGCCTCGCCCCGGATGGAGTTGCCGTAGTCGAAGACCTCGGCCCCGGCGTCCATGAAGCCCACCATCGCCTCGACGTGCGCCGCCATCGACTCACGGGCCCGCCGGGTGAAGTCGGCGGGCTTCTCGGCCGCGTACGCCGCCATGTCGTCGAAGTCGATCCCCACCGGCAGATAGGCGAGCGGGTCGTGGGCGCTGGTCTGGTCGGTGACGATGTCCACCGGCGCGCCCTCGGCGAGCATCCGGGGCAGCAGCTCCGCGGCGTTGCCCAGCAGGCCGATGGAGAGCGGGCGCCGCGCGTCCCGTGCCTCGACCGCCAGGTGGAGCGCGTGTTCCAGGGAGTCGGCCCGGACGTCCAGGAAGCCGTGCTCGATGCGGCGTTCGATGGCGCGCGGATCGCAGTCGACGCAGAGCGCGACGCCGTCGTTCATGGTCACGGCGAGCGGCTGGGCCCCGCCCATGCCGCCGAGCCCGGCCGTCAGCGTGATGGTCCCGGCCAGACTCCCGCCGAACCTCTTCGCGGCGACGGCGGCGAACGTCTCGTAGGTGCCCTGGAGGATGCCCTGGGTCCCGATGTAGATCCAGGAACCGGCGGTCATCTGGCCGTACATGGTGAGCCCGAGCGCCTCCAGCCTGCGGAACTCCTCCCAGTTCGCCCAGTCGCCCACCAGGTTGGAGTTGGCGATCAGGACGCGCGGCGCCCACTCGTGGGTCTGCATCACGCCGACCGGCCGCCCCGACTGGACGAGCATCGTCTCGTCCTGCTTCAGCGTCCGCAGCGTACGGACCATGGCGTCGAAGGAGCGCCAGTCGCGGGCCGCCTTGCCCGTGCCGCCGTACACGACCAGCTTGTCCGGGTGCTCGGCGACCTCGGGGTCGAGGTTGTTCTGGAGCATGCGCAGGGCGGCCTCCTGCTGCCATCCCAGGGCGCTCAGTTCCGTACCGCGCGGTGCCCGTACGGGGCGGGGTCCTGACATGGGAGGTGCCTCCTCGCGACTGTGACTGGACTATTCACATCCTGAAGCCATGAATACTCCTAGTCAACAAGGCGGCTCTCCCACGCCCACCTGCCCGGCCCTTACACGACCTCTCGCATGTACCTGTGGAAAATGCCAGAACTCCCGCCGGGCGCGAGCACGTTGCGTAGCCTCTCCAACACAGCCGGACGCCACGTCGGGAGGGGAGACAGCCGTGCCTGGAATCGACGAGTGCCTGCTCGACGTCATGAGGCTGCCCGGTGCCCGCGGCGCCGCGGTCGTCGACTGGACCAGCGGGCTCGCCCTCGGCACCATCGGCGAATCGCCCAACGGCGACCACGAGGCGACGGCCGCGGAGACCGCCGAGGTGGCGCGTATGGCCGCCGAGCAGCCGGTGTTCGCCCAGGACCGGGGCCCGCACGACCCGGCCGCGCCACCCGTGCCCGCCGTCGAGGACGTCATCGTGACCACCGCGCTCGGCTACCACATCCTGCGCTTCGTGGAGACGGCGTTCGACAGCAGCGTCTTCCTCCATCTGTGGCTGGACCGCTCGGAGGGCAACCTCGCCCTCTCCCGCATCAAGCTCGGCGAGATCGCGGAGCGGCTGGTCCTGGCATGAGACCCTCCGCGACCGCCCGCCCGGAGACACCCGGGCAGACCGTCCTCTCCCCGATGCTCCAGCGGCTCGCGGCGGAGCGTGCCACCGGCGCCCTGACGCGCGACCACGGCATCCTCTACCTCGCCGACGGGCAGGTGGTGCACGCCGAGAGCCCCGCCACCCCCGGCATCGACGTCCTGCTCACCACCGGCGGCGCGTTACGCGGCGACGGCTGGTGGGACGCGGTCGCCCAGGCCGGCGCCGGACAGCGGGTCGGCCGCTATCTCGTGGACAGCGGACGGATACCGGGCGGCGCACTGGAGCTGTGCCACCTGGGCGCACTGTACGACGCGGCCTTCTTCGCCCTCGCGCCCACGAGCGCCCCGGCCCGCTTCCGGTACGGCGTACGCCACTGGATCGGCCCCGTCCGCCCCGTCCCCGTGGACGCCGTGCAGCGCGAGACGCTCCGGCGCCGGGAGCTGCTGGACCGGATCTGGCCCGACGCGCGCACCGACAGCGCCCCACTGGCCCCCACCGCCGGGCCGGTCGACACACCGGTACCCCCGCGCCAGCGCCGCGTACTGGACCTGGTGGACGGCGTACGCACGGCCACCGACATCGCGCAGGAGCTGGGCCGCTCCGCCTTCCACATCCTGGTCGACCTGCGACGGCTCGCGGCGGCCGGGCTGGTCGAAACGATTCGCCCCGCCTCGTCCGGGACGGGCCGGCCGGCAGGCCGGATCGACTTCCCCGAGGTCACGGCCGATCCCGACGTCGCCCTGCTGCGCCGGCTCCGAGACGCATTGGAGGCCCTGTGATACGCGCGCTCAGACAGCGTGCCGGGAGGAGACAGCTGATGGTGCCCGAACCCGATGTGCGGGACGTCCTCGACGAACTCATGCGGTTACGGGCACGGGTACCGCTCCTGACCGGCGCCCTGGCCGCCAGCACCGACGGGCTGATCGTCGCCCAGGACACCCCGGGCATCGAGGCCGAGGGCGTCGCCGCCCTCACCGCCGCCGCCCTCGGGGTCGCGGTCCGCATGACGGACGCCACCGGGCGCGGCGGCTTCAGGGAGCTGCTGATCCGAGGCGGCAGCGGCTACATCGCCACCTACGCGGCGGGCTCCTCCGCCGTGCTGACCCTCCTCGCCGAGGACCGCATCAACGTCGGCCGGCTCCATCTGGAGGGCCGCCGCTCCGGGGCCCGGATCGGGGAGGTCGTCGACGCCACCCTGGAGCGCGCCGAACGCCCCGCGCCCCCGCAGCCCCCCGCCCGGCCCGGGGCACTGCCCCGGCGCCCCGCGCCCGACACCATCTGACCTCCGTGACGCCACCCGGCACACATCGGCAGACCGGCACCTCAGCCGGAAAACGACCGGCCGCCCGGCCGGCCAGGGAAAGGAAACGAGTACTCATGGCCAACACCGAAACGGCACTGAAGGACGCGATGACGTCGATCGAGGGCGCCACCGGTGTCGCCCTCGTCGACTACACCAGCGGCATGGCCCTGGGCACCCTCGGCGGTGGCAAGGACTTCAACCTGGAGATCGCCGCCGCGGGCAACACCGACGTGGTCCGTGCCAAGCTCCGCACGATGGAGCACCTGGGGCTCAAGGACGAGATCGAGGACATCCTGATCACCCTGGGCACCCAGTACCACCTGATCCGGCTGCTCAAGGCCCGCGGCGGCAACGGCCTGTTCCTCTACCTGGTGCTGGACTCCGGCCGGGCCAACCTGGCGATGGCCCGCCACCAGCTGAAGAAGATCGAGGCCGACCTGGAGGTCTGACCCGCCCGACCGTCCGGCCTGTCCGGCCTGTCCGGCCTGTCCGGCTCGACGGCTCTTCGGCTCGACGGGCGTCCGGCCCTCCGGCCTGTCCGACCGTCCGGCCTGTCCGGCTCAGCGGCTCAGCGGCTCAGCGGCGACGCCGCGCCCCACCGGGCGCGGCGTCCCCCGCCATCGGCCCGGTCGTCCGGTACGCCTCGATCCGGCGGCCGGCGGGCCGACCCCGCCCGGCCTGGTCGGCGCGCACCCAGTACAGGACGTCGTCGCGGACCTCCCGTCGCCCGAGGCGCACCGCCTTCAGCCAGAGCCCGGCCCCCGCCCCGGCCAGCACCAGTCCCCCGGCGGCGGGCAGGACGAACGCGCTCGCCACGGCCGCCAGGAACGCCCCGAGCAGCCACCACCGGTGCGCCCGCCGCCACAGACGTACGGTCACGTCCCGGTCCTGGAGGAAGTCCCCGCGACCGGCCCGCGTGGCCGCCCCGGCGAGCGCCCCGTACCGCCGCGTCCGGACGGACGCGACCACCGCGGCCGTCACCAGGAACAGCGCCGCACCGGCCAGCAGCCCGATCCGGCGCCCGGTCAGGCCCGGTACGCACGCCCCCACGGCCGCCGCCAGTACCCCGGGCCACCCCATCGGCGCCGCTCCGGCCCGTACGATCACGGCCACCCTCGCCAACGACTGCGCTCCGCGCCCCACGTCCCGTACCCCATCTCTCCGGCTGTCTGTGGACCTCTGGGCGCGGAGGTTAATGGGCGCAGATGAGTGCTTTCTGAGAACCACGCCCCCTGAGAAACGCGGAGGTCCGGGCCCTCACCCGAGGACGGACGGGGAGGAGCCGCAGCCCTCGGCCCCACCCGGCGGGCGGATCACGGCCGGAAGCCGTCCGGCCCCTACCCGGCGAACAGCCCGCGCGCGGCGGCCCGTGCGTCGAACTCCTCCAGCCGGGCCTGCGCCTGCGGCAGCCCGTCGCACATCGCCTCCAGCAGGACCCGTCCCAGCAGCATCGGGGCGCACGCCGTGTCGAAGGCCAGACCCGTGCCGACGGCGGCCGGGATGAGCAGATCGCTGTGCTCGGCGACCGGGGCGAACGCCGAATCGGCCACCGTCACGGTGGTGAGGCCCTGCTCCCGCGCGTAGCCGAGGGCGTCCACGACCTCCCGGGGGTGCCGGGGCAGCGCGAAACACATCAGCGCGCTCGCCCCGGCCCGCCGGGCGGCGTCGATGCGGTCGTGCAGCATGCTGCCGCCCTCGTCGAGCACCCGTACGTCGGGGTGCACCTTGGCGGCGAAGTAACCGAAGCCCCGCGCCTGCGAGGACGCGGCCCGCAGCCCGAGCACGGGCAGCGGGCGCGAACCGGCCAGCAGCCGCCCCGCGCGCTCCACGGGACCGGTGTCGGCGAGCAGCCCGGCGAGCTGGCGGAGGTTCTCGATCTCGGCGAGGACGGCCTGCTGGTACTCGTTGTACGCGGGCTCGGCGGTGTCCGGCTCCCCCTCGGCGGGCGCCACCTCGCGCAGGTGCTTGCGCAGCGCCGGATACCCGTCGAAGCCGAGCGCCACCGCGAACCGGGTGACCGAGGGCTGGCTGACCCCGGCCAGCTCCGCCAGCTCCACGCTGGACAGGAAGGGGGCGTCGGCGGCCCGCCGCACCAGGGAGTGCGCGATCCGACGCTGGGTGGGCGTGAGCCTGCGCCCCTCGAAGAGCCCCTGCAACCGCGCGGCCGGGCTGCTCCCGCTCATGCCGTCCCTCTCCCCAGATCCCCGCACCACGCCGATGCCGATGCCGACCACTTCCATTCAGCCAGTACACGGACTGCATGTCCATATACAGCGGGCCGGGCTCGCATTGCGGGACGGCTCCGCCCTGCCGACCCTGGGACCATGATCCCAGCCAACACGACAGGCCCTGGCGGCGTCATCATCCGCTACGGGGACGACGACGCCACCCATGTACTGAGCGTCTACGCCGATCTGCGCTGCCCCTACTGCAAGCGCATGGAGCTCGGCCTGGGCGCCGTGATGGAGCAGGCCGCGGACGAGGACCGGTTCGCCGTGGACCACCACTTCGGCACCTTCCTCGACTCCGCGGCCGGGGGCACCGGCTCCCTGGAGGCGCTGGCCGCGCTGGGGGCCGCCGTCGACGTGGGCCGGCGGCCGTTCATGCACTATCTGCGCGCCCTGTACGCCGATCAGCCCAACGAGGACGAGGACTCCTTCGCCGACCGGGACAACCTGCTGCGGATCGCCGACGAGGTCGAGGACCTCCGGACGGGCGACTTCCGCCAGAACGTGCTGGAGGGCAAGTACCTCCCCTGGGCGGCCCAGGTCTCGCTGGCCTTCGAGAACAGCGGCGTCCGCTCCACCCCGACGGTCCTCTTCGACCGCACGCCGGTCGCGGTGATCAACGCCATGGGCTACGCGGTCACCCCGGAGGCGTTCCTCGCGGAGGCCGCGACGGACTGAACGGGCGGGCCCGCCGGACGCCGTGCTCCGGAAGCGGGCCCTCCGGACGTGCGCGCGACTCCGCCGGACATGGCCTCGGGCCACCTTCACGGAACCGATGGGGGGCCAGTCCCGACCAGCCGGACGCCTCACGTCAACCTCACGATTGCCCGTTCATCCCGAATGATGGAGTTCCCCCTCAGAAGTCGCCCGATCAGTCAAAATTCACCAAAGATGTGAAGGAGCCTTGACCTTCCCGCGAACGAGCCGGCCCCGGCCTGCCTCGGCTGACCAGCCGTGCCCAGCCATTCCGTTCGCCCCGGGCAAGTCGCCGTCGTCCCGACGCAGTCGCGTCGGATCCACACACCGTCAGAGAGCCTCCTCATGTCTCAGCAGCACCCGCAGCAGCCGGAGTCGAAGAAGTCCTGGTTCGCTCGGCACAAGATCCTCACGGCGATCGGCGGGGTGTTCGTGTTCGTCCTCGCCGTCTCCATCGCCACGGGAAGCGGTGACAGCGGTGTCGGCACGGCCGCCGACGCCCCCTCCGACACGGTCGCCGCGTCCCAGCGCGAGCAGACGGACGACAAGCCCGCCGCCGAGAAGGCCGACATGAAGCAGGAACTCTCACAGGCCGACCAGTTCAAGGCCTTCGTCGAGGAGAACGGCACCGATGCCGAAAAGGCGGCGGCAGCGCACGTCACCAAGGTCCAGGGCGCGGACGAGTCGAACGGAATCCTGGACGCCGCGGAGGTCTACACCGACTTCACCGGTGGCTTGATGGGCCCGCACCGGGGCGAAGGCAAGCTTCTGGCCTCCGCGTTCGCCGACTGGAAGGACTCGAAGAACGGGCTGGTCACCATTTACGACGAGGCCGGCGAGATCCTCTCCAACGGAACGTACTGACCGACTCCGGCCGGTCACGTTCGAACGCCGCCGCGCGGGCTGTCCGGTGGACGAAGAGGGGTGCTAACCCCACTGCCACGGCCGCCCCGGCTCCGTACCGTGAACGTATGGACGCCCGTGACCCCGAGCTCAGGCGAGAGCTCGACGCCACCCTGAAGGCCCGCGCCGAGTTGGGGCCGGAGTACGAGACCGCGCTCGTCGACTCGTTCCTGGAGAAGGTCGAACAGCGCCTCGACGGCACACTCGACCGCCGTATGCGACGACACCTCGCGGAACAGCAGATGGTCGTCGCCCGAGGCTCCGCCCAGCCCACCGGGGTGCCCACCGGGAACTTCGGGGAGCGGTTCGGCTTCGCGGCCGTCTCGCTGGTGCTGGCGGTCCCGCTGTCCGCGATCGGGGTGGCCAACGCCGGGATGGGGGGCCTGGTCGTGGCCTGGCTGGGCATCTTCGGCGTGAACGCCGTCCACGCCGCCCGGACATGGCCGTGGTCGCGGACCACGCGCGAGAAGTCGGACTGGACCGGCTGAGGGCTGAGCCGCCGTCCGCGCGTCCCCGCGCTCCGGGGAAACCTGGGGAGCCAGGTGACCGGCGAGAGGTATGTCGCGGGGACCGCCGCACCCCCGGTTGCCCGGGGGGGCGGGACGACGGCGGTCCCCGCGAAGGACGCTGGTCCCGGGTCAGGGCCGGGTGCCGCGTCCGGGCGACGGTGGAGGTCCGGGAGCCGCTCCGTAGTCCAGGTCGCCGTATCGGGTGGCGGCGGGTTCCCCCGCCGACACCCCTTACTGTGCCGAATCCGTGTTAAGCGGGTGCTGCGCGTACGTGTCGTGCTCGTACCGTTTTCGCGAAGCCCGGAAATCCGGCGTACCGCGATCCAGACCTCCGCGGCCCGGCGTCACCGCGCGGGGGCGGCGTCACGGCTCCGGGGCGACGTCACGGCTTGGGGGCGACGTCACGGCTTGGGGGCGGCGCCCTTCGCGAGGAAGGCCAGCAGGTCCTGCCTGCTGACGACGCCCTTCGGCTTCCCCTCGACGAGGACGATCGCCGCGTCCGCGCCGTCCGCACCGCTGAGCACCGCCATCAGGTCCTCGACGGGTTCGCCGGAACCGACCTGCGGCAGCGGGGCCGACATGTGCTTCTCCAGCGGGTCGGAGAGCGAGGCCCGCTGGGTGAACAGCGCGTCCAGGAGCTGCCGCTCCACGACCGAACCGATGACCTCGGCGGCCATCACGTCGGGGTGGCCGGCGCCGGGCTTCACGATCGGCATCTGCGAGACGCCGTACTCGCGGAGCACGTCGATGGCCTCGCCGACCGTCTCCTCCGGGTGCATGTGGACCAGCGAGGGGAGCGGGCCCTCCTTGAAGTCGAGGACGGCGCCGACGCGGGCCGAGGGGCCGCTGTCCTCCAGGAAGCCGTAGTCGGCCATCCACTCGTCGTTGAAGATCTTGCTCATGTAGCCGCGTCCGCTGTCGGGGAGCAGGACGACCACCACGTCGTCGGGGCCGAGCCGCTTGGCCACCTCCAGGGCGGCGACGACCGCCATCCCGCAGGAGCCGCCGACGAGCAGGCCCTCCTCCTTGGCGAGACGGCGGGTCATCTGGAAGGAGTCCTTGTCCGAGACCGCCACGATCTCGTCCGTCACCGTGCGGTCGTAGGCGCTCGGCCAGAAGTCCTCACCGACGCCCTCCACGAGGTACGGGCGGCCGGAACCACCGGAGTAGACGGAGCCCTCCGGGTCGGCGCCGACGACCTGGACGCGGTTGTCGCTGGCTTCCTTGAGGTAGCGGCCGGTACCGGAGATGGTGCCGCCCGTCCCCACACCGGCGACGAAGTGGGTGATCCTCCCGTCCGTCTGCTCCCACAGCTCGGGGCCCGTCGTCTC
This sequence comes from Streptomyces halstedii, assembly GCA_000720535.1. GTDB lineage: Bacteria > Actinomycetota > Actinomycetes > Streptomycetales > Streptomycetaceae > Streptomyces > Streptomyces halstedii. The sequence continues at coordinate 294,113 of JOAZ01000002.1, read as the reverse complement.
GTAGTGCGACCGCGGGTTGTTCGGGTTGGAGTACTGGTCCGGCTTCCACGCCCCCGGCGTCTCACGGACCAGCCGGTCGGAGACGTTGTAGTAGGAGTCCGGGTGCTCGGGATCGACCGCCGTCGGGCAGACGACGACCTCGGCGCCGTACGCGCGCAGCACGTTGATCTTGTCGGTGGACACCTTGTCGGGGCAGACGAAGACGCAGCGGTACCCCTTCTGCTGGGCCACGATCGCCAGGCCCACGCCCGTGTTGCCGCTGGTCGGCTCGACGATCGTGCCGCCGGGCTTCAGCTCGCCGCTCTTCTCGGCGGCCTCGATCATGCGCAGCGCGATGCGGTCCTTGACCGACCCGCCGGGGTTGAAGTACTCGACCTTGGCCAGGACCGTCGCCTGAATGCCTGCCGATACATTGCGCAGCCTCACCAGCGGGGTGTTGCCGACAAGACTGATCATCGAATCGTGGAATTGCACCGTGTACTCCGGGATCTCCGAGATGGTCAGCCAAGACTATGCGCAAGAGCACGCGGGATCAGGCGAAGCGATTGGGCCGGTACCCCCGCGGGGCAGGTAGTGCGTGTACGGCTGTACGGCAAGAGGAGGTGGACCGGACTGTGTCGAGAGCGAGGGTGGCACGGCGGATCGCGGCGGGCGCGGCCTACGGCGGAGGAAGCGTCGGGCTGATCGGGGCGGCGACGGTGGGCCTGGTGCTGGCCGAGGTGCAGCTGGCGAAACGGCGCGTGGGCGGGGGCACGGCACCCGTCCCGCCGAGCGCGGACGGCCGGTACGGGGTGGCGTTCGCGGGGCCCGCCGACCCGTTGCGCTTCGTGATCATGGGCGACTCGACGGCGGCCGGTCAGGGGGTGCGCCGGGCCGGCCAGACCCCGGGGGCGCTCCTGGCGTCCGGGCTGGCGGCGGTGGCGGAGCGCCCGGTGGACCTGCGGAACGTGGCCCTGCCGGGCGCGCGCTCGGACGATCTGGAGCGTCAGGTCTCGCTGGTGCTGACGGATCCCACGGGTCTGCCCGACGTCTGCGCGATCATGATCGGGGCGAACGATGTGACGCATCGCATCCCGGCGACGGAGTCGGTGCGCTGCCTGGGCACGGCCGTCCGCAGACTGCGCACCGCCGGTGCGGAGGTGATCGTCGGCACCTGCCCGGACCTGGGCACGATCGAGCCGGTCTACCAGCCCTTGCGGTGGCTGGCCCGCCGGGTCAGCAGGCAACTGGCGGCGGCGCAGACGATCGGCGCGGTGGAGCAGGGCGGCCGGACGGTGTCGCTGGGCGACCTGCTCGGCCCGGAGTTCGAGGCGAACCCCCGGGAGCTGTTCGGGCCGGACAACTACCACCCCTCCGCCGAGGGGTACGCGACCGCGGCGATGGCGATGCTGCCGACCCTCTGCGCGGTGCTGGGGCTGTGGCCGGAGTCGGACCACCTGGACGCGGGGCGGCGCGAGGACATGCTGCCGGTCGCCAAGGCGGCGTCCCGGGCGGCCCGGGAGGCGGGCACGGAGGTCACCGGGGCGCGGGCCCCGTGGGCTCTGCTCAAGCACCGGCGCCGGCGGAGGCTGCCCGCGCACACCGAACCGGTACGGCACCAGGAGGAGGAAGACGAGGGCCCGCCGCCCCCGCCGCCCTCCGGAGCGACGTGGCGGCCCGCTTGAGGACCGGAGGCCACCTGGCGACCCGCTTGAGGACCGGCGGCCTGTGACGGCCCGCTTGAGGACCGGAGGCCTGTGACGGCCCGCTTGTGGACCGGCGGCCCGTGTGCCGGGCGCACCCCGGCGCACGGGCGGGCCCGGCCGTGCGCCCGGCCCTCGGGCGGCGGCGGGCACACCCCCGCTCACGCCCCGGCACACACCCCGGCACACAGCTCCGCCGGAGCCCGCGCCGTACCGGACCCGACGCCTCCGGAGAGACACCTGAGCGGTTGCTTAGAAAAGAGGCCCGCATCACACACCCCGTCGGGTGACCCCGGCCATACGTACGGGTAACTTCCAAGTCAGCCCACCCTTCCTGCCTTCCAGCCACGATGGAGCCGCGTGATGCCCGAAGCCGTGATCGTCTCTGCTGCCCGTTCGCCGATCGGCCGGGCCTTCAAGGGATCCCTCAAGGACCTGCGCGCGGACGACCTGACCGCGACCGTCATCCGCACCGCCCTGGCCAAGGTCCCCGAGCTGGACCCGAAGGACATCGACGACCTGATGCTCGGCTGCGGGCTGCCCGGCGGCGAGCAGGGCAACAACCTGGGCCGCATCGTCGCCGTACAGATGGGGATGGACCACCTGCCCGGCTGCACGGTCACGCGCTACTGCTCCTCCTCGCTCCAGACGAGCCGCATGGCGCTGCACGCGATCAAGGCGGGCGAGGGTGACGTCTTCATCTCCGCCGGTGTCGAGATGGTCTCCCGTTTCAGCAAGGGCAACTCCGACAGCCTGCCCGACACGCACAACCCGCTCTTCGCGGAGGCCGAGGCCCGTACCGCGGCGCGCGCCGAGCAGTCCGGCACGGACTGGACCGACCCGCGCGAGGAGGGCCTGGTCCCGGACGCCTACATCGCCATGGGCCAGACCGCGGAGAACCTGGCCCGGCTCAAGGGCATCACCCGCGAGGAGATGGACGAGTTCGGCGTACGGTCGCAGAACCTCGCCGAGGAAGCCCTCAAGAACGGCTTCTGGGAGCGGGAGATCACCCCCGTGACCACCCCGGACGGCACGGTCGTCTCGGCGGACGACGGCCCGCGCGCCGGCGTCACCCTGGAGGGCGTGCGGGGCCTCAAGCCCGCGTTCCGCCCCGACGGACGGGTCACCGCGGCCAACTGCTGCCCCCTCAACGACGGCGCCGCCGCCCTCGTGATCATGTCGGACACCAAGGCGCGGGAGCTGGGCCTGACCCCGCTCGCCCGGATCGTGTCGACCGGCGTCTCGGGCCTGTCCCCCGAGATCATGGGGTACGGCCCGGTCGAGGCCAGCAAGCAGGCGCTGAGGCGCGCCGGGCTGAGCGTCGGCGACATCGACCTGGCCGAGATCAACGAGGCGTTCGCCGCCCAGGTCATCCCCTCCTACCGGGACCTCGGCCTCCCGCTGGAGAAGGTCAACGTCAACGGTGGCGCCATCGCGGTCGGCCACCCCTTCGGCATGACCGGCGCCCGGATCACCGGCACACTGATCAACAGCCTCCGGTTCCACGACAAGCAGTTCGGTCTGGAGACCATGTGCGTCGGCGGGGGCCAGGGCATGGCCATGGTCATCGAGCGGCTGAGCTGAACCGGGGCCGCCCGTCCCGGAACCCGGCGGGAGGGCCCGCCCCGTTCCTCATGAGGACCGGTCCGAACCGACCCGAGCCCCGAACGTGACCGAATCTCCCCCAGGATGTGACCTGCGTCCCGGGGGAGATTCGTTTGTGCAGGTCAGAGCCTTTAGGGCCGCCGGTGGGGGGCCGAAAGACCTGTCCAATTCGTGACGTAATGCACTGACAGCGGGCACGCGAACAGGCCAAGCTGATGTAGGAAGTCGGGGGTGTCGATCAAAACCGGGAGTACGTCAGTGAGCGCCATGCCCTTTGCCCTGTTGCTGACCACCGCCGCCGCCACGGCCGTCGGCGCCGCCGCACTCCACGCCGCTCACGGTCTCCGTAAGCAGGTCGTCGCCCTGCGTACGGAACTCGCGGAGTCGAGGGGTGCCCACGCCTCCGCTTCCGTGCCCGAGCAGCAGAACCGGGACACCGCCGCCTCCGCCGAGGAGATACGCGCGGCCGTCGCCGACGCGCTGGCCGAGGAGCGCGAGCGTGAGCTCGCGGAGGCCCGCGCCTTCTGGGCCGCCCAGGAGGCCCGCGACGCCGCCGACGCCCCGTCCCTGCTGGGCGGGCTCTCCGGTCTCGGTGAGGACGCCCCCTTCTTCATGCCCCGTCAGGCCGACTTCGCCGGTCTTGAGGCGATGGACCTCGACGCCACGGAGGCGATGGACGAGCTGGTGGAGCTGACGGACCTGCCCGAGGTCGCGGAATCGGTGGAGTTCGCCGAGGACTCGCCCGAGCTGGCCGCGGCCCGCCGCCGCCACCCCTCGCACCCGGACTTCGTCCCCGTGCAGACCCCGGTGGTCGCCGACCACGAGCGCACCGTGGACCGCCTGGAGCAGCTCGCCGTCACCGGTACGGAACTGACGGACGTGCGCCCCGGACCGCTGGGCACGCTCGACGTGTACGTCTTCGCGGACGGCACCACCCTCTGTCTGACGCCGGGTCACCGGGAGACCGCCGAACGGCTCGCGGACTCCCTGCGGGCCGGGGAGACGCCGGTCCTGCTGGGCGGCTCCGGGGTGTCGGGCGCGTACGCCCTGACCTTCTCGTGCGGCGAGGAGAACGTCTACATCCTCGCGGACCGCGTCATCGCCTCGTTCTGAGCCGTCGGCGGGACCAGGGCTCCCGGGCGCCACGGCCTCAGCGGGCGAAGGCCCGCTCCGCCGCCTCCTCGACACAACGCACGGCCTCGTCCAACTCCTGGGGCGAGGCCGTTTCCAGTGCCATGGCCAGGTCGCGTCCCGCGACGGCGAGCTGGTCGCCCACCGCGAACATCCCGGCGTCCGGCAGGACGCGCGGTTCCCGGTCCGGCGCCTCGATCCGCTGGGCGCGGGCGGCCAGCTCCCGGGCGGTCGCCAGGGCGTCGGCGGCCAGGCCGCGGCTCAGCCGGCTCTGCGGGGCGCTGCGCAGCCGGTCGGCGAACCGTTCCACGGCGGTGATCAGGGGCGTCGTATCGAGCACCCCGCGACCCTACGCGCCCGTACCGGACGGTCGCCAGCCGGTGCCGGTGAGCGCGGGGAGTGTGTGGGGAGCGCGCCGGGGCCACGGACGCCGGACGCGGCGCGCCCTCCGGACACGCGGACGGCACGGACGGGCGCGGCACGCTCCGGACACGCGGACGGCCCGCAGGCTCGGTGCCTGCGGGCCGTTCCGTGTCACGCGTCCTGCGGGGCAGTCCCCGTCCGGGTCAGTCGTCCCCGTTGAGGATGGAGAGCAGGCGCAGCATCTCCAGGTAGATCCACACCAGGGTCATGGTGAGACCGAAGGCGGCCAGCCAGGCCTCCTCGCGCGGCGCGCCGAAGTTGACGCCGTCCTCGACCTGCTTGAAGTCGAGGGCGAGGAAGCAGGCGCCGAGGATGATGCCGATGACGCCGAAGAGGATGCCGAGGCCGCCGCTGCGGAAGCCCAGGCCGTCACCGCCGCCGAACACGCTGAACAGCAGGTTGACCACCATCAGGAGCATGAAGCCCATGGCCGCGGCCATCACGAAGCCGTAGAAACGGCGGGTGACGCGGATCCAGCGCATCTTGTACGCGATGAGGACACCGGCGAAGACACACATGGTGCCCATGACCGCCTGCATCACCGTGCCGGGGCCGATGTAGGTGCTGACCGCGCTGGAGATCACTCCGAGGAAGACACCCTCGAAGGCCGCGTAGGCGAGGATGACCGCCGGGGACGCCTTGCGCTTGAAGGACTGGACCATCGCCAGGACGAAGGCCACGAGCGCGGCGCCGAAGCCGATGCCGTACGACGTGCCGAGGTTGGCCGCGTCGACGGGCAGCAGGGCCCAGGCGAGCGCGGCGGTGAGCACCACGGTGCCCAGCGTCATGGCGGTGCGCGTGACGACGTCGTCGATCGTCATGGCTCCGGACCGGGCCGGCGCCTGCGGGGCGCCGTACTGGGTGTCCGGCTGGGCGTAGGGGTTGGTCGCGTACGGGTTGGCCCCCACGGTGGCGGCCCCGGCCTGTGGCGCCGCGTTGAAGCCCGCGTAGCCGTTGTCGCGGCTGAACCCCCGTCGCGAGAAGACCGGGTTGCTGCTCCTCATCTCACTCCTCCATGGCCACCCTGCGCGGCCTTGCCACAAGGGTAATGGGTAGGCAAAACAATGACTCTACTGCCAGGGGAGGATCTTTGAGAGAAATTCCATCCACCGGCGGGCTCGGATTCCGGCATGACCCGTTCGCTTTTGGGCATGATCCGTTCGTATACGGCCACGCCTCGTTCGGATCCGGGCATCCGTGATCAGGCTGTGCAGCCCATCTCCTTCTTGACCGAGGGAACGAAGGCACGGGCGAACGCCTCCAGGTCGGACCTGCGCCTGTCCACGTCCTTCTCGGCCTTCTCCCCGACGCCGATGTTCACGATCAGGTGGCCGGCCTCGGGCGCGTCGCACCGGGCGGTGATCATGACGTGCTTGTCGCCCGTCGCACCGGCGCCCTCGAAGGGCAGGCCGGCCGACTTCTCTCGGTTGGTGAACCTGAAGGCCTCGGACTCGTCCATCGGGTCGTAGAACTTCTCGGTCTTCTCGACCTGGATGTCGACGGCCGGGTCGTCGTCCACCGAGACGCCGCACAGGTTGGCCGACGTGACCAGGGGGTCTCCGGCCACGTCGAGCTTCTGACCGTCGGGGAGCAGAGGCGACAGCTCCTTCTCCCCGACGGGGACGCCGCACAGCTCCTTCGGCATCGTGTACTCCCGCCCGCCGCCGCACCCCGCCGCGAGCAGGGCGAGCGCGCAGAGCGCGAGCGGGGCCGCCGCCGTCCGGAACGATCGCCTGGTCACTGGTCGCCCGCCACCCCTTCGGCCTTCTTGTTGCCGTCGTTGGCGGACGCGCCGATGGAGGAGTACACGCCGTGGTCCTTCGAGTACCCCTCGTGCGCCGGGTCCTCCGCCCAGTCCGAGTTCACCTTGTACCACTCGTCGGCCAGGGCCCGGAGCTGCCCGTTCCGCGCCTCGTAGGTCTCCTTGTGGTCGGCGCTCGCGGTCGCGTTGATCTCGTTGGTCTTGTCCTGGAGCCAGGCGGTCGTGATCGCGTCGACGCCTCGCTGGAGCGGGTCACCGATGAGGCCGCCGCCGATCGGGGTGAGCACACCGCCGACGAGGTGGTACGTCCACGCCTTCTTCCACGAGGCGTCGGTGATGTCCCCGTCCTTCTTGTCGTTGGTCGCCTGGTACCGGGCCTCCTCCAGGAACCCGACCGTGCGGCCTGCCTTGTCGAGGCTGTCCTCGGGGTGCTTCTGCTCGGTGAGGATGTCCGCCATCATCGCGTTGTTCATCTGCTCGGTGAGCAGGCCGTAGGTGTCCTTGTTCCGGGAGATCTGCTTGCTGACCTCCATGAGGTCGCCCGCGTCGAGTCCGTGGGAGCCGAGGGGGTCGCTCATCGCCTTGTGGACGGTCTCGCCGTGGTTCCCCATGGCCCTGGCCATGTCGTCGCGGATCTCGCTGGGGAAGTCGTTGCCCGTGGCCGCGAGGTACTTCAGCGAGCGCTTCATGGCCTCGTCCTGCTCCGGGGTGTGCTCGGCGAACTCGGCGCCCGGGGCGTCGGGGTCACCGACGCCCGACACGGCCGCGAACATGGCCGCGCCGGTGGCCTCCAGCACCGGGCTGGGCCCGTCGCTCAGCGGGGTGTCGTCGAAGGAGGGGCGCTCCTTGAGGACCCATGCGGCGTTGTCCTGGGGCTCCTTGGCGTTGAAGAACTCGGTGGAGGCGTCGGGGCTGTTGGAGAGCGCCGTCATGAAGCCGGTCATCGGGTCGCGGCCGAAGTCGTCGCCGTCCATGAAGTTCATCTTCGGCATGTTCGGGCCGCCGACGCCGGTCCAGAAGTTCCCCGGCAGCTTCATCTTCTTCTCGGTCTCGACCAGGGCGTTGCCGTACTTGTTGAGGAACTGGTCGTCGTAGTCCCCGGTCCGCATCAGGTTGCTCATCAGCTGGTACCCGTACACGCGCGTCCCGTGGGTCTGGTACTGGTCGCCCGCGAGCCTCACCATGTCGTTCTCCCACTGACGCATGGCGGGACTGTCCGACTGGGTGGCCCCGGCCAGGGTGAGGCTGAGGTTCTTCTGGAAGTCGCCCAGCTGGTCCAGCTGGGTGCGCGCCAGGTCGTTCGGCGTCGAGACGTCGGTGAGGTCCGCCCAGAAGTCCAGCACCCCCTTGGGGCCGAGGGTCCTGGCGAACTGCTCCTGGAACAGCGGGTCGTCCTTGTAGAAGCGCAGTGTCTCGTTCAGCCCGCGGAACTCCTCGGGCGACATCTCGTCGCCCTTCTCCTTCATCAGCTTCGCCGCTTCCTCGGCCTTCTTCACCGCCTCGAACGCGGTGTCCCGGTCCCGGTAGGTCGCCCCGGAGAAGCCGAGCTCGGCCTGGTCCGCGATGGCCTTCAGCACGCGCGCGGCACTCGAATCGCTCTCGCTCGCCCGGTTCAGGATCCGCTGCACGTCGTCACGGAGGTGGTCGACGTCCTGCTGGGAGTGGTCGGCGACCTCGGTGCCCTTGGCGGCGCGGTCGGGGTGGATGAGCATGGTGACGGTGAAGCCGCCCCCACCGGTGGGCACCACCGTGATGTTCTTCTTCCGGCCCCGCTCAAGTGCCTGGTCCAGCTCCTCCTTGTAGCTCACCAGCTCGTCGCGGGTGTCCTTGAGGATGTTGTAGATCGTCGTCGCCTGCGTGTGGGCGTCGCTGAACTCACCCGCCGTCTTCGTGACGAACTCCCGGGTGATGGTGGCGTTGCTGCCGGCCCACTTCGCCTTGTCCGACTTGGCCTTGAGGTCGTCCCGGGCGTCCTGCTCCAGTGTCTCCAGCTTGCCGATCATCTCGTTCCAGGCGGTGAGGGCCGCGCCGAGCTTGGCGAAGTCGCCGTTCCGCAGCGTTTCGAGTTCCATCAGCGCTGGGTCCTCTCGGTGAAGCCCTCGTCGAGAGCCGAGATGCTGCTCACGGTGGAGTAGATGTGGTACTCGTCCCCCGCGTGGGCGTTCTGCGTGAAGTCCATGTGGTTGGAGATGTGCGCGCAGGCGTCCAGCAGCGACTGCACCTGCTTCTCCCACCGCTCCTGCACATGGTCGAGCCCCCCGCCGAGCGCGAAGCCCTGCGTCGTCAGGTCCTTGGCCGCGGTCTGACTGACGGACCAGGCGTCACGCCCGTGCCGGCCCAGGGTCTCGAAGAGCTTGAACGCGCTGTCCCCCACGGCGGCCAGATCCTGCTGGTTGACCGCGAGATCCCCCTGCGGCCCGGGACCCCCCGAACCCGCCTCGGCCGGCAACTGGTTGAGGCGCATAGCCGTCGAACCCCGCTGCGCCGCCTCGCTCTTGAGCTGTTCCCACTCGTCCCATGCCATGATGCAGCCACCCCGTGCACAAACGTCCGACAGTCCGAATCTCAACGTACCAACGGAGCCCAGGCGGGAGTAAGACTCGACGGCACCCAGGTACGCCACGGCGACGGGCTCCGCAGCGGCACGGCGGGGGTGGCCGGAAAGGGCCCCGGGGGCCGCCCCGAGGCAGCCGTCACGTCCGCCCCGAGGCGGGAGAACCCGGAGCCGGCCTCGAACCGGCCCCGCACACCTTCTCCGACCTGCGAAGTCGCCCTTCCCTCCCGGCGGGTCAGAGCGTGTCGGCGACCTTGGTCAGCACTGCGGCGCTCGCCCGGAGCTCGTGGCTGAGCCGGACCGCACGGTGCGGCGGTTCCGCGCCTGTCGGCCGCACCAACACCCGGTCGTTGGAAAGGAGTTGCCAGCCGTGCGAGGCGAGCAGCAGCGCCGGTTCGAGCCGCGATGTGGGTGAGCAGGACTCCGCCGCGCAGACCTGCGATCCCGCACACCCGGGGACGGCAGAGCCTGCGCAGCATGTGGACGAGCGGCCCGGTGAGCCCGCCCTATGGGAACGGCTCTACCGGCTGTGGATCGCCCACGCCGACCAGTTGCGGCGCGAGCTCGGCGAGGCCCCGGCGGAGCGCATGCTCGCCGAGGCGCAGCAGGTCCTCCTGACGCCGGCCGGCCGCAGGGCCGTCCTGCTGACGCTGCGGCGCGCCCCTGACCCGCCGCACAGGGCGACGGTGGCCGATAGGATGCCCCCGCCCGCGCCCACCGAGAGGACCCCGCAGTGACCCAGCACCACGCCGCCCGTGCGGCAGTGTTCTCGGCCGGGTCGTGGGGCACGGCTGTCGGGAAGATCCTGGCCGATGCCGGCTCCAGCGTGATCATGCATGCGCGGCGGCGGGAGATCGCCGCTGAGATCAACGTGAGCCACCACAACCCCGGGTACTTCCCGGACGTCGAGCTTCCGAGCTCGCTGACGGCGACAACGGATCCGGCCACCGCACTGGATGGTGCGGACTTCCTGGTGCTGTCCGTCCCCGCGCAGGCCTTGCGGGAGAGCCTGGCCGCCTGGGCGCCGCTCATCGGCCCGGACACGGTGATCGTGTCGCTGATGAAGGGGATCGAGATCGGCAGCGGGCTGCGCGCGAGCCAGGTCATCACCGAGGTGGCCGGTGTCCCCGAGAGCCGGGTCGCCGTGCTGTCGGGCCCGAACCTGGCCCGGGAGATCATGGACGGCCAGCCCGCCGCCGCCACAGTGGCCTGTCCTGACGAGGATGCCGCCCACCGCATCCAGGCAGCGTGCCTCACTTCGTACTTCCGTCCCTACACCAGCACCGACGTGACCGGGTGCGAACTGGGCGGTGCCGTGAAGAACGTCATCGCGCTCGCGGTCGGTATCGCCTCCGGCATGGGCCTGGGCCACAACGCTCAAGCACTGTTGATCACCCGGGGGCTCGCGGAGACGACCCGGCTGGCCGTCGCGATGGGCGCGCACCCCGCGACGCTCTCCGGCCTGGCCGGTCTCGGCGACCTCATCGCGACCTGCTCTTCCCCACTGTCCAGGAACCGCACCTTCGGCAGCCACCTCGGCTCCGGTCTCAGCGTCGCCGAGGCCACCGCCGCCACCCGGCAGACCACCGAGGGCGTGAAGAGCGCACAGGCGATCCTCGCCCTGGCGCACGCCCACGGCGTCGAGATGCCGATCACCGGCGTCATCTCCGCCCTGCTGCACGAGGAAGTCACGCTCGACGAGGCCGCGTCCGCGCTGATGCAACGGCCTCCGAAGCCCGAGCGCTGACCACCACGGCGCGTCGGCCCACCGGTTGTGCCGCCTCACCTTCGCCCCTCCCGACACGGAGGTCTCACCCATGCCCGAATCTGTGCTGTCCGCTGTCCAGATCGGCGTCATCGGCGCCCTTGCCGCCTGGATGATCACAGGTTTCACGTCCTTACCCGGCCGCTGGCTGCGCTGGAGGATGTTCTGCCGCGCCCTGGTCAGGGACCGGCTGTCTCACCGGCGCCTCCAGTACGCCGTCCCCGGCCTGGTCCGCCGTCATGCGGGAAACCTGGGCGAGCGGGACGTGCGCCTGTGGCGGCTGGTCGCGGCGGCCACCGTCCTGGCGGAAATCGCCCTGCCACCCGCGCTACTGCTCCCGCAGACGATGCCGTACGCCGTCGCGGCCGGGATCACCATGCACGCCGCGTTCACCTGCCTCAAGCCCCGCCAGCTCGTGACGTTCTCCGGCCTCACCACGGGGACGTACGCCGCCTTCGCCCCCTGAGCGCGTGGGGAGGCCGGGCCGCCGCCGGACAGGCATCACCCGGCCGTCACATCCACTCCGGGGGACCCGATTCGCCTACGCACCGTGACCGCGACCGTTCACGCCGTGTTCACGTCATGCTTCGTGTGGGACGGCACCGTCGCAGCGGCAGTGCCGGTCGTCCGGCCCCCACGCCGCACGGGGTGAGTGCCCGGAGCCAGACTCGAACCGGACCCGTACACCTTCCCTGACCTGCGGAAGGGCCCTGCCCTCGGTCAACTGATCAGGTCTCAGCCGGTCTCAGCAGGACGCCGTGCACCCACGGGTGCACGGGTGCACCCGCACGGGAGAGGACCTGCCGCCCGTGGCAGCAGGCCCTCATGTAAGCGCAGGTCAGACTCTCGGAGAGCGCGGACCGCCGCCGTTCTCCCACTCACCACCGGATACCACGAACGCGGACTCAATCTCCGTGGCCGAATCTCGTGAGATCGCCGCCCAGACGGGCCTCTGAGATTGGTTCGTGAGGTGCTGGAGCCGAGCCTCGAACTCTTTCCATGCCTCCGGGATGATGAGCTTCGCCAGCGGGTCAGAGCGCGTCGGCGACCTTGGTCAGCACTGCGGCGCTCGCCCGGACGTCGTGGCTGAGCCGGACCACGCGGTGCGGCAGCTCCGCCAGCCGGGCAGCCACCTCGGCCCGCGCGCTCTCCCTGCCGCCGCCGTCCACGCCCTGCGCCTGGCCGAAGACGTCGGGGTACCGGTCCTCCGTCTTCCCGGACATGAAGTCCGCCTCGCCCAGCGTCCGGGAGCCGTCGGTGATGTCCGGCGCGGCGTCAGCATCAACCTGGGGGAAGAGGAGGCCGGCCGCCCGGCCGCCGGTGGCCAGCGGCACGCCGAACAGGTCCGGGAACTGGTCTGGGAACACCTGGACCTTCCGCTCGCGCTTCGCGTTCTCCCACAGCGGCGTGTGGTCGCCGGCGAGCAGCGCCTCGGTCACCGACTCGTGCTGCGTCGGGTGGAAGCGCCCCCCGTTCCGCAGGTGCTCCCGCGCGGTGACGTCCCAGCCGAGCGAGTGCAGCAGGCCGAGGCCGAGCGCAGCGGCGGACGGCCAGGGCACGACCTCGACGTCCCGCTCGCCGGTCGGCCGTACCAACACGCGGTCGTTGGCGAGGAGTTGCCAGCCGTGCGAGGCAAGCAGCAGGGCCGTGGTGGTCTTCCCGGCCCCCTTGTCGCCGAAGGTCAGGAGAGTCGCGCCGTCGTCCGGGCGCACGACGGCCGACGAGTGGAGTACGGCCCATCCGTCGCGGAGGAGTTGACCACGGATCGCCTCCCTCGCGATGCGCGCGGCGGCCAGGGTGAGCGGCTGAACGTCGGTACCGGCCAGGACCAGACGGCCCGAGGACGGTGTGCTGCGGTACGCGATCCCCTCGCTCGGCGACGTCGCGACGATGTCCTCGCCGTCCTGCGCCACCAGCAGCTCGTGCTTCGCGTAGTCGACCGATTCCGTGGGCCGGCCGTCGTTGACGAGACGGGTGATCGCCTCGTAGCCGTCCGGGTTGACGTCCGCGACCACTACGGCCTCGGCGCACACGCCGACGGCGCCGACCGCCGTGGCGTTCCACCACGGTCCGAAGTACCGCAGAGCCCAGTCCGTGACCTCCGCTCGGTTGCTGAGCACGGTGACGGCCGCCGCGGCGGCCACAAGTCGGGTAGCGCTGATCATGAAGCGATCCTCTCGGGAAGAGCGGGCAGTTGGGCATAGGCGTCGCGGAGACTGCTGGCCGCAGAGTCCAGACACAGGCGTTCGGAACGCGTGAGCGGAGGCAGGAACGGTACGGCCTTGCCTCCGGTGAAGCACAACGGAATTCCGAGGTAGACGTCCCCGTACGGGACGGACAGCTCCTCGACGCCGTCGACCAGGCCGAGGACCTTGCGGAGCGCGGAGAGCACGGCGCCGCTGGGCCCGCAGCGCGTACGGCCGATCCCATGACGAATCAGCGCCGGGCGGCGCTGGAGGTCATCCAGGACTGCCCGCATCGGTACCGCGATCGGCTGACCGCCGACGGTCGTTGTCGACGCGCACACGACCGCGCGGTCACCGTGCTCGCCGATCACATGGCCGCGCACGAAGTCTGGTGCCACCTGGGCGTACCGGGCCAGCAACAGCCGGTACCGGGCCGAGTCGAGATTCGACCCGATCCCGAAGACCCGGGTGCAGCCCGATACGTCGGCGAAGCGCCGGGTCATCAGGTCGACAGGGTTCGTCACGACCAGGACGGCACCGCGGTACCCGCGCAACTCCCGAGCCAGCTCACCGAGAGCAGGTGCGTTCGCGGTCGCGCCGCCGCGCCTGATGTCCCGCTCGGCCGTGTTCGTGAAGTCGGTCCGCAGAGCGATCACGACCGCATCGCAGCCGTGGAGGTCTGCAACGTCGCCGGCTTCGATCTGCGACCGGGACCGGGCGGTGACCGCGAGGTCCTGGAGGTCGGCGGTCAAGCCCTGGACCTGGCTGGGCTGCCGGGCAACGACGAGAAGCCGTTCGGGCAGGGCGGCGGCAACGAGGCAGGTGGCGAGCGCCTGCCCAACCGCACCCGCCCCGACGATCCCCACCACCGGGCCCTTCATCGCGCGCTCCCAGCGGTGTACTCCACCTCGGAGAAAACAACATCGAGTAGGCGGGGGCCGGCCAGCGACCCGACAAGGAGGGCGCTCACCCGGTCGACGACGCCCGCGACCGTACGAGCCTGGGCGACGAGGGCCTGCTGATGGGGCGCCAGCGGGAGCCCCGGGGGCGCACTGAGGCAGGTACTAAGGATGCTCACCGTGTCCATGAGCCACAGGACCAGAACCTCCCGAAGCCGGGCCGCTCGATCGCGCTCGGGCAGGGCCGCGATGTGCCGGGCTAGCGTGGAGGCAACACCTTGCACGATCTGCCGTCCGGACTGCGACTCCGGGTGCCCGACCGCGAGGAGGAGCGCCCGACCGGTGAGCTTCGCGACGTCCGGCTGAGGACCCGCGGCCCACTGCACGGCCGGGTCGATGAAGTGGAGGCGCGGGCCGTCGAGGAAGACGTGCTCGGGCTTGAGGTCCCCGAAGACGACGGTGTCCCGGCGGGGCGAGACCGCACTCGACATCCGCAGCAGCCGCCACACCGTGTTCTGTACCAGCTCGATGATCTCGCGGCGCTCGTGCTCAGGGAGCTCGCTGTCCTGGCCGAGCGCCCTCAGATAGGCGGTGGTGCTCAGGCCGTTGAACTTCCGGCGGAAGACGCCGACGACTGACCGCTCGCCGATCGGCGCCGCTTCTCGCAGGCGCTCGGCGCCGGCCGGGCCGTGCAGGTCGCCGAGCGCGTCGAGGACCGCTTCGAGGAGCGCGCCCGTCTCCCACGGGCGGGCGGACAGCTCGTCGGCCAGCGGCGTACCCGCCACGATGTGGGTGAGCAGGACTCCGCCGTGCAGACCTGCGGTCCCGCACACCCGGGGACGGCCGAGCCTGCGCAGCAACTCCAGGTTCTGCGCCTCTCGGGCGGTCAGTAACTCGGTGCTGTCGACGTAGGCGCGCTGCGTTGCCTGTACCTCTTCCCACGTTCCCCCGGCGCCCCGCAGGATCGACACCAAGGACATGCCGAGCCAACTGTATTTGGCGATCACCTCCTCGCCGTCCACCGTGACCCGGCAGACGTACGACGTGACGCTCGGGCACTGCGGGCCGAGGACGATGTCCTTGTCCGGCCACGCCTCTTCAACTGCTCGGGTGATGATCTGCCGGCTCGCGGCGTGCAGCAGCGCTGCGTTCACCGCCGTCTCGTTCGTAGTGATGGTCACGGCCACCTCCTTGTGAGATCGCGCTTCCTGTGGGTGCTGGTCGCGCGTTCGGGGTGTGTCATGGGCAGGCGGCAGCACGAGGGCCGCCTTGGTCCGGTGCACGGTGCGAGCCGAGAGTGATCGGGGAACGCGCCGTATCGGACAAGTGCGGTAGATGTGTACGACATGGCAATCAGGCCCGGTGATGGGCGGCGATCAGGGCTTCCATCCGCTGGATGCACGGCAGACAGCAGCAGAAGGGCGCTTCCCCGCACTCCACGCTCTAAATGGACCCGAGCCACAGCACCGGGACGTCGGCCGCTTCGCAGCGCCAGCGTTGTGCCAGGCCCACCCCGGCCGTGCCGGTGCCACGGGGGAAGCACGCGGGCGTCGCCAGCCGGGGTGGGGGTCTCATGCCGTGACGCCGGCCATGTCCTTGGCAAGGCCGGCCAGTCGGACAGGGGTACACCCGTGGAGGGTGACGACTTCGCGCTCCGCGAGGGTTCACCGGATCCACGGATCCTCTATCCCCACGAGCGTCAGCCCGTCCTCGGTGGCGTCCATGCCGTCACGGATCGGCTCAATCGTCTCGGGGTGGTAGACGATGCCCGCCGCGCCCCATGGCCTCATCTCCCTCACCACCGCGGCCGTGGCCTTCCCCCCTCGCAGGTGCGGGCATGCCTCGACCGACTCAAGTGCGCAGGGCAGGCACACCGGAGGTGTGTTCGTCCGCTCACCCTCGCGGAGCGGGTGCTCCTCCACCGCGCGAGCGACGACCAAGTGCCGCTCACCCCACCGGGCGTAGTCGTCGTCGAAGGTGCTCTTCCCGCATACCTGGCACAGGAGATGAGACATCGCCTGTCTCTGCCTCAGCGGGTGGATGCCGGCCAGGAACGGCGTCCCCGCCCCGCGCGCGCCACGGAGTGCCGCTGCCAGAGGACATCGCGGCCGACGGTCCGTCTGGCTGCACTCATCGGCATACGCGATGCCGACACCACCGCTCCCGATATGCCTGATGATCCGGCCCGGCAGGTGCCTCTCGCCACTCCACGGGGCGACGAACGGGACACGGATGCCTCGCCAGTGCTGCGGAAGGGTGCTCATACTGTTTCCCTCCTTCCGTCGAGTGGAGCCGGCTCTTCTGCCAGAGCGCCGAATGCCTCCAGCTCGGCCCACACGCGCTTCCCCCAGGGGAGCGGGTCAACGCCCCACCGTCCGCCGCTCAGCGCATCCACGATCGCCAGGCCCCGCCCGGACTCGGCGTATCCACCGTAGAGCTGGGGGCTCGGCAGTTCCGGCGAGTAGTCGACCACCGCAATTTGCACCCGCCGGGGGGGCGCCGTGTCACGGTCACGCACACGTAGCGGCGTCGCGCGTGGAGGACCGCGTTCGACATGAGCTCCGTCGCGACGAGCCGGGCGGAGTCGCCCAGGGCCGTCAACCCCCAGGTGTCCAGTGCCTGGGACACCATCAGGCGTGCGGCGCGAACCTGCTGAGCATCCCGCGGCAACGTCCGGGCGAAGGAAGGCGGATCAGCCGCCCCGGTCACCACCTCCAGTCCCCGACCAGCAGCGGCTCCGCCGACAACGGGTCGAGACTCTACGACGGGAGTAACTCTGTGCTCGGTCATGAGAGCCCTCCTTCCAGCCCGAGCGCCCGTCGGCCGGTGACGGCGAGTTCCGCCAGCAGAGGGGGGCGGCACAGCATCTCCGGCTCGCGGAGCGGCAGAACCCACCACGGCTCCTCGTCGGTCGGGGCCGTGATCTCGGGCGCCGGCACCAAGAGCAGCGCGCGAGGCGGATGCATCACCAGCCCGGGAAGCGCCCGAAACTCGCAGACGACCGCGGGCATCAGCGCCGTATACGACCCGGCCCTCGCGGCGCCTTTCGGGGTGTAGAACAGCGGCCCGGTAACAGCGTCGGCCAGGGGGCCAGCGCACGTCTCCGGGCCGTCAAGGCCGACTGCTGCGTGGACCACATCCGCGTCGATCGTCGCGACGGAGAACAACCGCCCCGGCCGGAGCCAGGCCACTCCGTTCGTTGCCCATTCCCTCTGGGCCTGCGGAATCGACGGAGCGGCCGACAGCAGCCAGTGCCCGGAGGCCAGCAGACGCTCCGCCCGGGGCGCGTCCGCGCCAGTCGTCTCCGTCTCACTCAATGGGCCACTCCCATGGCGGTCCACTGGGTACGCTCGATCCACGGCGACTCCTCATCAGTCGTCACGCCCCGGGAGAGCGGACACAACCGCGCCCGGGGCCTTGAAGTCTGAGAGTGGAGTTCCTGCAAACTCCCTGCCTCCCAGGGCGGGGTATCCCCATGATGGGTAAGCGCCGGGAACTGCCCACCGCGCACACTCGCGTCAGCAGGAGGTGTGCCGCATGACCTATCAGCCACCCACGGCCCTTCCACGTAACCTCCTCGACCACGACGACGTACAACGCGCTCTGGCCACACACGACTTCGGGGTGGTGTTCCGGATCGCGCGCGAGCGGGCCGGGATCAGCCACTCAAGGATCGCCGCGGAGTGCGACATCAAACCGGAACGGGTCGGGACACTCTCACGGGGACAGGGCCGCATTACGTCGTTCGAGAAGATTGTGCAGATCGCGGACGCCCTGCGCGTGCCCGGGCACCTGGTCGGTCTCGCTCCCCGCCCGTGGGAGGCCGGCACCGCTCCTGCTGGAACACCCCACGCAGAGATCGGACCCCCCAACATGCGACGCCGTACTGTCCTCCAGGCCGCCACCACCGCCGGCCTCGCCGCCGCCCTCCCGGCCCTCCACCGGCCGGAGGCACCTACCCGCATCACCGACGCGCACGTAGACCGCCTCCGGGAACGCACCGCCCGCCTCCGGCGCCTGGACGACGTCCTCGGCGGAGGCGACACCTACCGCGTGTACCTCGGCGAGGTCCAGCACACCAAGCGCCTCCTGCGGCAGAGCAGTTTCACCGGCGGCACCCGCCGCCAGCTCACCGGGCTCCTCGCCGAGCACGCGCAGCAGGCCGGATGGGCAGCGTTCGACGGCGGCCGCCCACGCGAAGCCGTGGTCCTCTACGAGGAGAGCCGCACCGCCGCACAGGACGCACAGGACGCCGACCTCTACGGCAACAGCCTGGCCTTCCTGGCCTACAAGACGATCTCAGACGACCGGCGCACCGCCGTGACGTTCGCCCAGGACTCCTGTGCCACCATCACCGCACGGACACCGTCCACCGTGCAGGCCCTCCTCTACGAGCGGCTGGCCTGGGCGTGCGCCGTCGACGGCCAGGCCGTCGGCACGGAGAGAGCTCTCACCGCAGCCCGTCAGGCCCTTGAGGAGGCACCGGACGGCGAGCCGCAGCCGGACTGGTCGGCCTGGGTCGACCACACCGAGCTGGACATCATGACCGGCCGCTGCTGGACCGAGCTCCGTCGGCCCCTGCGCGCCGTCCCAGTCCTCACCGCTGCGCTCAGCGGGTTCACCGACGACCACGCCCGCGACAAAGCCCTCTACCTCTCCTGGCTCGCCGACGCCTACCTCACCGCCGGCGAGGTGGAGGCCGCAGCCGTGACCACCGGCCGAGCCCTCCAGCTCGCTACGGGCGTGGCGTCCATCCGGCCCCGGCAGCGGCTCATCCCGCTCCTCGACCGTCTACGCGGCCACGCGGACAGCAGCGAGGTCCGCCAGGTCCTGGAGCAAGCGCAGGCCTAGGCCCCGTCCACGGAGGCCTTGATCCACTGCATGCAGCGGTCAGCACCCATCACGACAGGCACCGCGCAGACCTCCGGGTTGTCCCACGGGTGATGCTCGACGAGGTACGCCTCCAGCTGCGGGTACCGGGCCGCCGTGGTCTTAAGCAGCAGCTGCCACTCCGTGCCGGTGCCGTACTGCCCGAGGTGCCAGAACACGCTGGTGACCGGCCCGACGATCTGAGCACCGGCGGCGAGCCGCTGCTCGACCGCCGGTCCTGCCAGGGCAACAGCCTCTTCCCGCGTCTGGGTGGCCGTGGATACCTGCACGTATTCAGTCATGGGCAGAATCGTAGTCAGGTGGAAGCCCCGTCGACGGAGACCGCCCGCCTGCCCCCGGTGGACTCCCGGGGCATGCGGGCGGGGCTGTCACACCCGTCTCGTACCGTTGCGCTCATGCCCCACCAGCCCCGGCCTCCCGGCCCGCTGCGTACTGCCGACGACGTCAACCGAGACATCCGTTCCCTGTGGCCCGAGCCGGAGACCGGTCCTCGACGCTCTTCCGCCCGTACACCCGCATCCGGCACTTCTCGTCACCGGTCACTCCGTCGTTACTGAGCGTAGTGACGTAACCCTTCCCCCTGATCCACCCGGCGGGCCACTGCTGACCGCGTCGTCCACGGCCTGCTTGAAGACCTCCGCCGAGCCCTCGTCATCGAAGCGCTCGTTCTGCGGGTCCCCGTCACGGGAGCCCTCCAGGCGCTATTTGACCTGGTAGCTCATGATTTCGCCGCGTTTGTTCTCGCGCGGTGCGACGTATGCCATGAGTCGACGGTAGATAGCGGTGCACCCACCGTGCACCCACACCACGAAAGAAGGACGGCCAGAACAGGCCGCTCCAGCAGGTCAGCGCCCCGTAGGGAGATGTGCCCGGAGCCGGACTCGAACCGGCACGCCCCCGAGGAGGCAGCGAGGTTTAAGCTCGCCGTGTCTGCATTCCACCACCCGGGCGTGGGCGCGCGGCACCGCGTTGGCACATGACCCTATCCGGGGCTGGCGCACCGTCAGACGGGCACACCCTCGATGTTGTCTTATTTTATTGACCATGTGAGGGGTCGTCAGACACCGGCCGACGCATCACCACATGCCCGGGCGGGTCGGCGGTCACGAACCATGGCAAAGGGGAATGACGTAAAGTCGCCGCACCCGTACGGTGCATTCGCCAGGGCCGGGCCACCGTTCGCCGGGCCACGCCACCTCACGGGCCGACGACGTCGTTGACGCACCGCAGGACGGGCGCCCTTCCCAGCGCGTCCGGGTCCTCCAGAACCGCCCCCGTGACGTGGAAGACGGCGCTCTCCCCGGGCAGCAGCGTGACGAGCATGTCGTCCACCTCCGCCGCCCCGTCCAGCCGGTCGGGGAAGAGCGCGAGGTCCCGCAGCAGCGTCCGCGCGGTCACCGTCACCCGGTAGCCGGCGCCCGGATCGTCACCCTGGGCGACGACGGAGACATCGTACCGGGCCTCCGGCAGCGCGAGTCGGGTGTCCTCCTCGTAGAACTCCACCGCCCGCACGCCGTCCAGTTCGGCCACCAGCACCTCGCGGGTGCCGTCCTCCGGGGTGGCGAGGGACGCGGGCAGGGGGATGCGGGTGACGTCGCGGGGTGCCGTGGAGACCACGGTCTCCTCCTCGGCCAGCACCGTGCCGTCCAGGCCGCGCCGGGTCAGCCGCAGGGTGCCCTCCCAGGGGCCGGCCGCGTCGTTGACCAGATGGAGGGAGCCGTCGCGTACGGCCATCAGCCGGTCCGCGTACACCTGGCGCAGCGCGTACCACAGGGGCTTGCGGCGGCCGTCGCCGTCCACCGCCGCCCAGGAGATGACCGGCCAGCAGTCGTTGAGCTGCCAGACGATCGACCCCATGCAGTACGGGGTGTGCGAGCGGAAGTGGCGGATGCCGAAGGCCACGGCGCGGGCCTGGTTGAGCTGGGTGAGCCAGTGCCAGTCGTCGAAGTCCCCCGGCCGCGGCTGCCGGAGGTGGTCGCCCAGGCCGCGCAGCAGCTTGGCGTCGCCACCCTCGGCCTTCTGGTGGTGGGCGACCAGCGGCGACTCCGGGGACAGCGGGCCGCTGACGGCGCGGCGCAGGGTGGCGTACGCGGGCGGCCCCTGGAAGCCGAACTCCGCGACGAAGCGGTGGGCGGTGTCGGCGTAGTGGCGGTAGTCCACCCGGTTCCACACGTCCCAGAGGTGGACGGTGCCCCGGGACGGGTCCTGCGGGGGCAGTTCGGGAGAGCCGGAGTAAGGGGAGCCCGGCCAGTAGGGGCGGGTGGGGTCGATCTCGGCGCACAGGGCGGGCAGCAGGTCGTGGTAGTAGCCGTATCCCCAGGTGCGGCCGTCCAGCCGCTCCT
This sequence comes from Streptomyces halstedii, assembly GCA_000720535.1. Classification (GTDB taxonomy): domain Bacteria; phylum Actinomycetota; class Actinomycetes; order Streptomycetales; family Streptomycetaceae; genus Streptomyces; species Streptomyces halstedii. The sequence continues at coordinate 272,874 of JOAZ01000002.1, read as the reverse complement.
GCCAGCCCCAGTCGGCGTGACCCTCCAGGTTCTCGTTGTTGCCGCACCACAGGACCAGCGAGGGGTGCGGGGAGAGCCGGACCAGATTCTCCCGGACCTCGGCGGCCACCTCGTCGTACAGCGGCTGCTCCTCCGGATAGGCGGCGCAGGCGAACGGGAAGTCCTGCCAGACCAACAGCCCCTTCTCGTCGCACAGTTCGTAGAAGTCGTCGCTCTCGTAGAGCCCGCCGCCCCAGACCCGGACCAGGTTGACGTGGGCGGCGACCGCCTGGTCCAGCCGGTCGGAGATCCGCTGCCGGGTGAGCCGGGTGGGGAAGCAGTCGTCGGGGATCCAGTTCACCCCGCGTACGAAGACCGGCTCGCCGTTGACGGAGACACGGAACGCCTCACGCTCCAGGGTGACGCCCCGGAAGCCGGTCCTGCCGTTCCAGGTGTCCTCGCCGAGGCGGACCGTGACGTCGTACAACGGCTGTGCGCCGTGGCTGTGCGGCCACCAGGGCTCGGCGTCGGGAACCTGGAGGGTGAACGAGAGCCGGTCCTCGTCCTCGGAGGCGATGAAGACGACGCCAGCGCCGACCACCCCGACCGAGCCCGACACCGGCGCGGCGCCGTCGCGTTCCACGTCCAGGGTGACGGACAGGCGCGGCACCCCGGCGTCGTCGAGGTCGCCCAGCACCGTGACGGCGGCGATGCGGTGGCCGGTCCAGGACTCCAGGGCGACCGGGCGCCGGATGCCGGAGGTGACCAGCGTCGGGCCCCAGTCCCAGCCGAAGTTGCACGCCATCTTGCGGATGAACGCGTACGGCTCGGCGTACGCGCCCGGCCGGTCGCCCAGCTTCTCGCGCAGCGCCTCGGCGTAGGTGTACGGCGCGGTGAAGCGGACCTGGAGGGTGTTGGCACCCTCGCGGAGCAGCGGGCGGACCGGGAAGCGGTAGCTCCGGTGCTGGTTGGCGGTGGAGCCGACCTCCGTGCCGTTGAGCAGGACGGTGGCGACGGTGTCGAGCCCGTCGAAGCACAGGTCGGTAGAGGTGTGTCCGTCCTCGGACCAGTGGAAGTCGGTGCGGTAGGTCCAGTCGGTGCGGCCGGTCCAGCCGAGCCGCGTCTCGTTGTCGTCCAGGTAGGGGTCGTCGATCAGTCCGGCGGCCAGCAGGTCGGTGTGGACGCAGCCGGGCACGGTCGCCGGGATGCCTCCGGCGGGGAGCTCCACGGGGACGGGGCCGTCGGCGGTCAGGGTCCAGCCGTCGTTCAGGGGGAGGTGGCGCGGGCTCACGGTCGGGTCCTTCCGCAGTCGGGGAGGTGGGCGCAGGCGACGAAGTGGTCCGGTTCGGTCTCGTGCAGATCCTCCCCGGATCCGGCCGCCCCACCCGCGTGGTAGGCGCAGGCGTCCACCGGGGCGGCCTCGGTCCAGGGCCGGCCGATCCGGGGCACGGCCGCCAGGAGCGTACGGGTGTAGGGGTGCAGCGGGTTGCCGAACACCTTCTGGGTGTCGCCGCGTTCGACGACGCGGCCGCCGCGCAGCACCACGGTCCGCTCGGCGAGATAGGTGCCCAGCGAGAGGTCGTGGGTGATGTAGAGGACGCCCAGGCCGCGGTCCTTGAGGCCGGCGAGGAGGTTCAGCACATCGATGCGGGTGGAGGCGTCGAGCATGCTGGTGATCTCGTCGGCGACCAGGAAGCGCGGATCGAGCAGGAGGGCACGGGCGATCAGCAGGCGTTGGAGCTGGCCGCCGCTGAGCTGGTGCGGGTAGCGGCCCAGCACCTGGCCGGGGTCCAGGCGTACGTCCCGTACGGCCCGTTCGACGCGGTCGGCCCATTCCGTGTCCCCGACGCCCGGGTGGTAGGCGCGGCGGACGAGGGCGAAGACGCGGTCGGCCTTGAAGACCGGGTTGTAGCAGCTGAAGGGGTCCTGGAAGACGCCCTGGACGCGGCGGTAGAAGTCCTTGCCGGGCCGGACCCGCTCCCCGTCCAGGGTGAGGCTGCCGGAGCTGACCGGGGTGAGGCCGAGCACCATGCGGCCGATGGTGGACTTGCCGCTGCCGCTCTCCCCGATGAGTGAGACGAGTTCGCCGGGCGCCGCCGAGAAGGAGACCCGGTCCACGGCGGTGGTGGAGCCGCCGCCGAAGGCACCGGCCCGGAAGGTCTTGGTGACACGGTCGAGGGTGAGCATCAGGCCGCCTTCCAGCATGCGACGGTGTGGCGGGGGGCGACCTCGACGGCGGGCGGTTCCTCGGCGCACCGCGCGTCCGCGAGGGGACAGCGGTCGCGGAAGCGGCAGCCGGCCGGGGGGTTCAGCAGGGAGGGCGGGGAGCCCTCGATGCCGCTGAGCGGCTTGTCCTTGTACCGGGCGCCCACCTGGGGCAGCGAGCCGATCAGCATCCGGGTGTACGGGTGGCGCGGTGCGGTCGTCAGCACCGTGGTGGGCGCCTTCTCGGCGAGCTTGCCCGCGTACATCACCATGATCGAGTCGGCGATGTGGGAGGTCAGCCCGAGGTCGTGGGTCACGAAGATCATGCTGGTGACCAGGCCCTTGTCGCGCAGCCCGGTGAGGGCGCCGACGACGGCCTGCTGGTTGGAGACGTCCAGGGCCGAGGTGACCTCGTCCGCGACGAGGACGGAGGGGTCCAGGAGCGTGGAGATCACCATGACGGTGCGCTGCTTCATGCCGCCGGACAGCTCGATCGGATAGCGGTCCAGGACGTCGGGGGCGAGGCCCACCAGATCGAGTCTGCGGCGCAGTTCGTCCGTGTCCACGCTGACCCCGCGCGAGGCGAGGAGTTCGCGGATCATGCGGCCGACGCGCCGGGTGGGGTTGAGGGCGCTCATCGAGTACTGCGGGACGAGCGAGATCTTGTGGAAGCGGTAGGCGTTCATCGCGCGGTCGTCGGCGAGCGGCAGCTCGTCGCCGTCCAGGGTGACGGTGCCGCCCGCGTGCCGCATCCGGCCGTCGAGCCGGATCAGGGACTTGCCGAGCGTGGTCTTGCCGCAGCCGGACTCGCCCGCCAGGCCCAGGATCTCGCCGTCCGCGAGGCCGAAGCTGACGCCGTCCAGGGCCCGGACCTCGCCCCGCAGGGTGCGGTAGTGGACCCGCAGGTCGTCGACGGTCAGGGTCATGTGCTCAGGACTCCCTCAGCTTCGGGTTGAAGACCTCGTCGAGGCCGACGTTGGCGACGTAGAGCGCCCCGACGATCGCGGTGATCCCGGCGCCCGGCGGGATGAACCACCACCACATGCCGAGTTGGAGCGCGCTCCACTGCTGGGCGCTCTGGAGCATCAGGCCGAGCGAGACGCCCTCGGTCGGGCCGAGCCCGATGAAGTCCAGCGAGGAGGCGATGAGGATGGCGCCGCCGAAGAGCAGGATGAACATCATGAAGAGGTACGAGCTCATGTTGGGCGCGATCTCGCGGAAGACGATCCGCCAGGTGCCGCTGCCGCTGAGCCGCGCCAGGTCCACGAACTCCCGGGTGCGCAGCGAGAAGGTCTGCGCCCGGATGGCTCGCGCCGCCCAGGGCCACGAGGTGAGCCCGATGAACAGTCCCTGTACGGCGACGCTGCGCACCCCCATGTACGCGTTGATGATCAGCAGGACGGCGAGGGCGGGGATCACCAGGACGACGTTGGTGAGCATGGTGAGGACCTCGTCGACCAGGCCTCCCCGGTAGCCGGCCAGGAAGCCGACCAGCATGGCGATGACGGCGGCGATCGCCCCGCCGACGACGCCGACCAGGAAGGTGGCGCGCAGCCCGTGCACGAACTGCGCGTACACGTCCTGGCCGAAGGTGGTGGTGCCCATCCAGTACGTGCCGTCGGGCGGGGCGGCCTGCGGGCCGACGTACTCGTTGGGGTTGCCGTTGTCGAGCAGCACCGGGCCGATCAGGCCGATCGCGAGCAGGACGACGACGAGGAAGGAGCCGATGAGCAGCTTGGGGTTGCGCACCGCGTAGTGCAGCCACTCGCCGCCGGGCTTGGCCGCGGGCGCGGCGGAAGAAGCCGCGGGCGTGGAAGGGGCCGCGGGCGCGGAAGAAGCGGCGGGCTCGGAAGGGGCCGCAGGCGTGGAAGGAGCCGCGGCGGGCTCCGGCGCCGGTTCGGGCCGCGTGCTCATGACGTGCCTCCTGCCATGCCCGTACGGGTGCGGGGGTCGACGACCACGTACACGACGTCGATGAGGAAGTTGGCGATCAGTACGCCGATGACGATGAACAGGAACGCGCCCTGGAGCAGGAAGAAGTCCTGGTTCTGGATCGACGCCAGGATCAGTGAGCCGAGCCCCGGGTAGGCGAAGACGATCTCGGTGACGAGCGCTCCGGCGACCAGCACGCCCAGTTGCAGCGCGAGCCCGGTGACCTGGGGCAGGACGGCGTTGCGGAAGGCGTAGCGGCGGATGAGCCGCTGGGGTGCGCCGAGGGCGGACAGGTAGGAGGAGTAGTCGGACTCCAGTTCGTAGATGATCATGTTGCGCATCCCGATCGCCCAGCCGCCGAGCGCGACCAGGAAGAGGGAGAGGAACGGGAGCACCCAGTGGTGGAGGGCGTCCAGCGCGAAGGCGGTGTTCCACCCCGGCTGGATGTCCAGGCTGTAGCCGCCCGACAGCGGGAACCACCCGGCCTGCCCGCCGAGCGCCCAGGCGAGGATCACGGCGATCCACATGTACGGCATCGCGGTCAGCACGTAGCCGACCGGCAGCACGGTGTTGTCCAGCACCTTCCGGCGGGCGGAGAGCGCGCCGATCCAGTTGCCCACGAACCAGCTGAGCAGCACGGACGGGATCATCAGCCCCAGGGTGTACGGCAGCGCGTCGAGCAGGACGTCACCGACGGGGGTGGGGAAGACCCAGATCGAGATCCCGAAGTCGCCCTGGAGGAGCGCTCCCCAGAAGTGCAGGTACTGCTGCCACAGGGGTTCGTCGAAGCCGAACAGGTTGTTGTAGTAGGTGCGCATCGCCTCGGCGGCCTCGGGCTGCGAGACGCGGGCCCGTGCCACCATGGCCGCCACCGGGTCGCCGGGCATGAAGCGCGGGATCATCCAGTTGACGGTGACGGCGACGACGAAGGTCAGTGCGTAGACGAGTAGTTTGCGGGCGAAGTAGCGGCGCAAGGGTGCCCCCGGGAGTGGAGGGCCCCGCCGTGCGCGCACCGGTCAGGTCGACGCGTGCGCGGCGGGGCGGTCATGGAGTCGGCGACGGCCGGGTCACTTGGCGGGCTTGATCTGGGTGAGCGTCTCGAAGCCGCCCATCTCCAGCCAGTTGCGCCACAGGGCCGGTGCGCTCTTGGGGGCTCCGGCGGCGTCCGAGGGCCAGTTCGTCCAGCTCCCGGTGGTGGACTGGGCCCACAGGCCGTTGTACCAGAGGGGGATGATGGGCATCTCGGTGAGCTGGATGTCCTGGATCCGGGAGATCACGCTCTTCATGCCCGCGGTGTCGTCGGTCCTGACGCCACCGAGCTTCTGCACCAGCTTCCATGCCTCCTCGTTCTCGTACCGCCCGAAGTTCACCGTGTTCTGCTGCTTCTGGACGGGCAGCTGGAAGATGTACTCGTAGTACGTCCACGGGGTGTTGGACAGCTGGCGCTCGTTGTTGACGACCAGGTCGAAGTCGCCCTTGGCGCGCTGCTCGTTGAGGGCGTTCTGGTCGGGGAACTCCGTGGTGATCTTGATGCCGACGTCCTTGGCGCCCGCGGCGACGACCTTGGCGGCCTCCATCCAGTCGGTCCAGCCGGAGGGCACGGCCAGCTTCAGGCTGAGGGGCTTGCCGTCCTTGTTCTCGACGAAGCCGTCGCCGTCCTTGTCGCGGTAGCCCGCCTCGGCCAGTTCCTTCTTCGCGGCGGCGACATCGTGGGTGAAGCCCTTCTCGGCGATCAGGGCCTTGTCGTCGAACTGCTCCCACTGCGGCAGCAGTCCGGTCGGGGAGGCGGGCTTGACCAGCTCGCCGTACACGCCCTTGACGATCTTCGCGGTGTCCACGGAGGCCGCCAGCGCCCTGCGGAAGGCGGCGTCGTCCATCGGCTTCTTGGTGGTGTTGGGCACCAGCCAGGCGGTGTTGGCGGAGAGCATGTACGGGGCCTCGTCGTAGTACGACACGACCTTCTTGCTCTTGACCAGCGAGGAGGCGCCCGGCAGGAAGTTGTTGCTGAGGTCCAGCTGCCCCTGGCCGAGCTGGCCGATGACCACCTCGTTGCTCGGGTTGGAGACGTCCACGATGTAGCGCGGGGCGGGCGTCATGCTCAGCGCCTTCGTGCCCCACCAGTCGTCGCGCCGCTCCCAGACGACCCGGTCCTGGGACTTGCTCTTGAGCGTGTACGCCCCGGTGCCCACCGGCTTGTCGTTGACGCCGTTGAGGATGTCCTCCTCGGTGCGCGTGCCCCAGATGTGCTCCGGCACGACGGGCTGGCCGAAGAGGGTGTAGTCCCACTCCTGGTAGCGCGCCTCCTTGAAGGTGAAGCGGACGGTCGTGTCGTCCACGGCCTTCGCGTCCGCCAGCCAGCTCCACAGCGAGTGGAAGGAGGAGGCCTCGATCTTGCCGAGCCCGTAGGAGTACGCCACGTCCTTCGCGGTCAGCGGCTCGCCGTCGGCCCAGGTGATGCCCGCGCGCAGCTTCACGTCGTAGGTCGTGTCCCCGGTCCAGTCGCCCGACTCGGCGAGCCAGGGCGTCAGCTTGCCCTCGTTCGGGTCGAAGTGGAACAGCGTCTCGTACACCAGGCCCTTGGTGCCCGTCGCGTGGTCCCAGTTGCGCAGCGGGTTGTAGTTGGCGGGCGGCCCCCACTGGGTGCCGGTCGTGTAGAGCGTCTCGTCGCGCGGGAGCGAACCGCCCTTGCCGCCGGCCCCGGTGGAACCGCCCGACGCCGAACCACCCCCCGTGCACGCGGTCGCGGCGAACGCGAACACGGCGAGCGCCGCGGTGATCCGCACCCGGGTACGCGTACCCATAGCCCCTCCTTTTCCCCCGCCGTCCCTGCCGAGCGGAGTTACTGAACCGGGTAAGTGCCGTGAAGGTATGGGCGCCCAGAGACGCTGTCAAGAGAACGGGAGCGCTCCCATCCAACTCCTCCCGGGCCTGCCGTAAGGGTCTGGACCACCGGGGCGACAGCGAAAGGGGCGGGAAAGCGCAGGTCTGGCGTTAGGATCACCGAAGTAGAGGAACCGGTTAAGCGAGGTCGCATGTCCAAACACCGCCCCACGATCGCCGACATCGCGCGCCGCGCCGGGGTCTCCAAGGTCGCGGTGTCGTACGCGCTCAACGACCGGCCCGGCGTCTCCCCCGCGACCCGCGCCTCCATCAAGGCCATCGCGCGGGAGATCGGCTGGCGGCCCAACAGCGCCGCCCGCGCCCTGACCCGCGCCCGCGCGGACACCGTGGGTCTGGCCCTGTGCCGGCCGGCCCGGATGCTCGGCGCCGAACCCTTCTTCATGGAGCTGATCAGCGGCATCGAGACCGAGCTGGCCACCCGTGGCTGCGCGCTCCTCCTCCAGGTCGTCACCGACCCCGTCCAGGAGGTGGAGGTGTACGACCGGTGGTGGGGCGAGGGACGGGTCGACGGGGTCTTCCTCGCCGACGTGCGCTCCCCCGACCCGCGCATCGAGGGCGTCGCCGGACTGGGCCTGCCGGCCGTGGTGATCGGCCACCCCTCGGCCGCCGGCTCCCTCACCCCCGTGTGGTCCGACGACTCCGCGGCGCTGCGGGACACCCTGACGTATCTGGCGGCGCTCGGCCACCGGTCCGTCGCCCGGGTCGCGGGCCTGCCCGAGCTGATCCACACCCAGCTGCGCGACCGGGCCCAGCGGGAGATCAGCGCCGAACTCGGCCTGGACGAACCGGTGGTGATCCACACCGACTACTCGGGCGAGGAGGGCGCGCACGCCACCCGCCGGCTCGTCAGCGCGACCGCCCGGCCGACCGCCGTCATCTACGACAACGACATCATGGCCGTCGCCGGGCTCTCCGTCGCCCAGGAGATGGGCCTGGACGTGCCCGCCGACCTCTCGCTCGTCGCCTGGGACGACTCCCAGCTGTCCCGCGTCGTCAGGCCCGCGCTGACGGCGCTGAGCCGGGACATCCCGGCGTACGGGACGCACGCCGCCCGCACCCTGCTGGCGATGGTGGACGACGGGTCGGCACCCGGTTTCCAGGACGCCACCGCCCGGCTGGTGCCGCGCGGATCCACCGCGCCGCCCCGCTGAGGGCCGCGCGGACCCCGCCGGGGGAGGGACGGTCCTCAGGGTCGCTCTCCTACCCGAGACGTACGCCGCGGCCGTGACCGTGCGACTCAAGAGGGCCCCGGGAACGGGTACGGGGGCTGACGACCGGAGGGAAAACGGCCGGGAGGATGGAGGAGTTCCCGATCGGGCCCGCACCGCCCGAAGCCTTCCGACCCAGGAGTAACCCGTGACCACCACCACCGTCCGCCGCACCACCGCGGCCGCCGCCCGAGCCACGGAGCTGTCGAAGGTCTACGGCCAGGGTGAGACCCAGGTGGTCGCCCTGGACCGGGTGACCGTGGACTTCCCGCGGGGCGAGTTCACCGCGATCATGGGCCCCTCCGGCTCCGGCAAGTCCACGCTGATGCACTGCGTGGCCGGGCTCGACAGCTTCAGCAGCGGCTCGGTCCGCATCGGCGACACCGAGCTCGGGACGCTGAAGGACAAGCAGCTCACCCAGCTGCGCCGGGACAAGATCGGCTTCATCTTCCAGGCCTTCAACCTGCTGCCCACCCTGACGGCGCTGGAGAACATCACCCTGCCCATGGACATCGCCGGCCGTAAGCCGGACGCCGCCTGGCTCCAGAAGGTGATCGACATGGTGGGCCTCTCCGAGCGGCTGAAGCACCGCCCCACCGAGCTCTCCGGAGGCCAGCAGCAGCGCGTCGCCGTGGCCCGCGCCCTGGCCGCCCAGCCGGAGATCATCTTCGGTGACGAGCCGACCGGCAACCTCGACTCCCGCTCCGGCGCCGAAGTGCTCGGCTTCCTGCGCAACTCGGTGCGCGAGCTGGGCCAGACCGTGGTGATGGTGACCCACGACGCGGTCGCCGCCTCCTACGCGGACCGCGTGATCTTCCTGGCGGACGGCGCGATCGTCGACCAGATGATCGACCCCACCGCCGACGGGGTCTTCGACCGGATGAAGGCGTTCGACGCCAAGGGCCGCACCAGCTGACCGGTCGGCCGGTGCTCCCGCCCTCCGTCCCCCGAACACCCCCCAGGAATTGACGACATGCTCCGTACCGCTGTGCGCAACGTCCTCGCGCACAAGGCCAGGCTCCTGATGACCGTGCTCGCCGTGATGCTCGGCGTCGCCTTCGTCTCCGGCACCCTGGTCTTCACCGACACCCTCGGCAACGCCTTCCGCAACCAGTCCAAGAAGAGCTACGACCAGGTCGCCGTAGCCGTCACGACCTGGGCCGAGCGGGGCGACGAGGAGACCTCCGCCATCAACGAGGCCACCCTGCGGAAGATCCGGGAGCTCGACGGCGTGGCGGACGCCACCGGCCGGGTCTCCGGATTCGCCGGGGTCGCCGACCCCGACGGCAAGCTCATCGGCAACGGCTGGTCCAACACCGGGTCCAACTTCGCCCCCGGCACCGACGGCAAGGACCGGCAGTACGTCTTCACCGAGGGCGGCGGCCCGGCCGAGGACGGACAGGTCGCCCTCGACCAGGAGACCGCGAACCGGGGCAAGTACCGCGTCGGGGACCCGGTGCGGGTCGCCACCACCGGGCCGGTGAAGGAGTACACCCTCTCCGGCGTCTTCACCACCGAGGACGGCGCGGTCAACGCGGGCGGCAGCCTGGTCCTCTTCGACACCGGGACCGCCCAGCAGCTCTTCCTGAACCCCGGCCAGTTCAGGGACGTCACCGTCACCGCCGAGGCCGGCGCCTCCGACCGGCAGCTGCTGGACGCCGTGAAGCCCCTGCTGCCCGAGAACGCCGAGGCCCAGACGGGCGCGGCGCTCGCGGACGAGGAGGCCAAGCACACCGAGGCCGGGCTCAAGGGCCTCAACACCATCCTGCTGGTCTTCGCCGGTATCGCGCTCTTCGTCGGCGTCTTCCTGATCGCCAACACCTTCACCATGCTGGTCGCCCAGCGCACCCGGGAACTCGCCCTCATGCGGGCCGTCGGCGCCTCCCGCCGGCAGGTCAAGTGGGCCGTCCTGATGGAAGCCGGTGTGGTCGGCCTGATCGCCTCGGTGGTCGGCTTCGTCCTCGGCGTGGGCCTCGCCGTCGGACTGCGCTCCGCGATGGGCGCGTTCGGCGGGAAGATCCCGGCCGGCCCGCTGGTCGTCTCCCCCACCGCCGTCGTCTCCGCGTTCACCGTCGGCGTGCTGATCACCGTGCTCGCCGCGTGGCTGCCGGCCCGCCGTGCCGCGAAGATCGCGCCGGTGGCGGCGATGAGCAGCGTCCACGCGGTGGCCACCACCAAGTCGCTGGTCGTACGGAACTCGATCGGCGGGGCGCTCACCCTGTTCGGCGCCGCGGCGATCGTGGGAGGTGCCCTCCAGGGCACGGAGAACGGCAGGTGGCTCATCGGGGCCGGCGCGTTCCTGGCGCTGATCGGTGTCATCGTGCTGATCCCGCTGCTCTCGCGGCCGGTGATCTCCCTGGTACGCCCGCTGCTGCTCAGGCTGTTCGGCGTCTCCGGCAAGCTGGCCGCGCAGAACGCGGTCCGCAACCCGCGGCGCACCGGGGCCACCGCCTCCGCCCTGGCGATCGGGCTCACCCTGGTCACGGGCATCTCGGTGCTGGGCATCTCGCTGGGCCAGGCCATCGACAAGATGACGACGGACAACATCAAGGCCGACTACATGGTCTCGATGGCCAGCGGGCGCCTGCTCGACGAGTCGGCGCTGACGGCCCTGGCGAAGGCGGACGGCGTCACGGCCGTCTCCCCGCAGCAGTCCACCTGGCTGACGGTGGACGGCGAGGGCGTCTCGACCTCCGCGGTCACCGCGGGCGACATCCAGAAGGTCTTCACGCTGAAGGCGGTGTCCGGCTCGCTGGACACCCTGGGCGACGGTGCGATCGCCGTCGACCAGGAGACCGCGAAGGCCCACGGTTGGAAGGCCGGGGACAGCGTCAAGGTCGAGTTCGAGGACGAGAAGACGGAGACCCTGAAGGTCGGCGCGGTCTTCGGCGGCAACGAGCTGCTGTCCCCGGTCCTGATCTCCAGGGCCGTCTCCGATCCGCACGAGAGCGTCCCCGGCATCCAGGACGTCTGGCTGACCATGGACGGCGGCCAGACGGACGCCAACGAGCAGGCCCTGGTCGACGCGCTCGGCGACAACCCGGCGATGAGCATCGTGGACCGCCAGGGCATCCGGGACATGTTCGGCGGCTTCGTGAACACGGCGCTGAACATCATGTACGCCCTGCTGGCGATGGCCCTGCTCATCGCGGTCCTCGGCGTCGTGAACACCCTGGCGATGTCGGTGTTCGAGCGTCAGCAGGAGATCGGGATGCTGCGGGCGATCGGCCTGGACCGGCGCAGGGTCAAGCGCATGATCCGGCTGGAGGCCGTGGTCATCTCGCTCTTCGGAGCGGTGGTCGGTGTCGCCCTCGGTACGTTCCTGGGCTGGGCGATCGGGGAGTCCCTCTCCGACGACGTGCAGGGGTACGCCCTGGTCGTCCCGTGGGACCGGCTCGCCGTCTTCCTGGTGCTCGCGGGCCTGGTGGGGGTGCTGGCCTCGCTGTGGCCGGCCCGCAGCGGCGCGAAGCTGAACATGCTGACGGCCATCAAGACCGAGTAGGCACCACCGAATAGGCACGACGACGACGCGTCAGGGCCGGTACCCGCGGGTACCGGCCCTCGCGCGTTCCCGGGGTCAGCCGGGCGCCGACGCCGTCCAGTCGCGGGAGCGCAGCGGCATACCGGCCCGGCCGCCCTCGCCGGGGCGGACCGCGAGGATCTGGTTGACACCGATCTTGTTGTGCTCGAAGGAGAGCGCGGAGGCGGCCATGTACAGCCGCCAGACCCGGGCGCGGCCGGGTGAGGTGGCCCGGACCGCCTCCTTCCAGTGCCGTTCCAGGTTGGCCACCCACTGCCGGAGCGTCAGGGCGTAGTGCTCGCGGATCGCCTCGACGTCCCGGGTCTCGAAGCCGGCCTGCTCCAGGGTGGACACCGTGCGTCCCACCGGGGCGAGTTCGCCGTCGGGGAAGACGTAGGCGTCGATGAACTCGTCGATCCGGTAGGCCGACTCGTCCTTCTCGGGGCGGCGGGCGATCTGGTGGTTGAGCAGCCGGCCGCCGGGCTTCAGGAGGGCGTAGAGGTCGTCCGCGTACTCACGGAAGCGCACGCTGCCGACGTGCTCGGCCATCCCGATGGACGAGATCGCGTCGTACGGCCCGTCGCGTACGTCCCGGTAGTCCTGGACCCGGATCTCGATCCGGTCGGTCAGGCCCTCCTCGGCGATGCGCTTGCGGGCGAAGGCGGCCTGCTCGGTGGAGAGGGTGACGCCGGTGACCCGGGCGCCGTACTCACGGGCGGCGTGGACGGCCATGGAGCCCCAGCCGCAGCCGACGTCCAGCAGGCGGTCGCCCTCCTTGAGGGCGAGCTTGCGGCAGACCAGGTCGAGCTTGTCGCGCTGGGCCTCCTCCAGGGTGGAGCCCTCCTGCCAGTAGGCGCAGGAGTAGACCATGGAGGGGCCGAGGACCATCGCGTAGAAGTCGTTGCCCACGTCGTAGTGGTGGCTGATGGCTTCCTTGTCCCGGCGCCTGGTGTGCAGGGCGCCGGACCGGCGGCGTACCTCCTCGGGCGGCGGGGGCGGCGGCGGCAGGGGGCCGGCCATCCGGACCAGGCCGCGGGCGAACGCCCGTACCCTGGGGTCACGGACCGGGTGCGGGGTGCCCTCGGCGTCGGAACCGCGCTCCCAGAGCAGCGAGGCCAGCGCGTCCAGGAGTTCGTACAGGTCGCCCTCGACGTCGATCTCACCGGCCACCCAGGCGCGGGCCAGGCCCAGTTCGCCCGGCTTCCAGAGCAGCCTGCGCAGGGCGCGGCGGTGGCGCAGGACGAGCACGGGGGCGCCCGGGGGCCCTGACTCGCTGCCGTCCCAGGCCCGGATCCGGACCGACAGGGGTTCTCCCAGCAACTCCTCGGCGAGAGCGGTCAGCCGCGACGCGGCGTCTGCCATGGCGCACACCTCCGTGGTGGTGTTTCCCAACATGCCCAAATTCGCATAAACATGCTCAAACATCGTCGCGACACCTCGGTGCCGCGACGAGCTGCCCTGATGTCAACGCCATCCTGCCCCTGAGCCATCCCGCTCGCACGCAACGGAACGGCAAAATACCTGCACTCACCACCTAGTTCGGTGCCGGAGCACGCCGAAGGGGCCGTCCGCACCACGGATGGCGGACGGCCCCTTCGACGAGTACGGGACCTGCGGGTGGCGGCCGGACCGGGCGGACCCGGTCAGGACGCCCGGGTCAGGAGGCCTTGGCCTTCTCGCCCTCGGGCTTGGCGGCGGCCGGCGCGGGGCTCGGCTTGGCGGCCTCGTAGAACTCCTCGCGGGGCGTCTCCATGGCGCCGAGCGAGACGACCTCGCGCTTGAGGAACATCGCCAGCGTCCAGTCGGCGAAGATCCGGATCTTGCGGTTCCAGGTCGGCATCGCCATGCCGTGGTAGCCACGGTGCATGTACCAGGCGAGACGGCCCTTGACCTTGATCTTCATCTTGCCGACGACGATCATCGCGACGCCCTTGTGCAGGCCGAGACCGGCGACCGCACCCTTGTTGGCGTGGCTGTACTCCTTCTGCGGGAAGCCCCGCATGCCGGAGATGACGTTGTCACCGAGGACCTTGGCCTGGCGCAGCGCGTGCTGGGCGTTCGGCGGGCACCAGGCGTTGGGGTTGCCCGCGCGGCGGCCGACCATGTCCGGGACCTGGGCGTTGTCGCCCGCGGCCCAGATGTAGTCGGTGCCCTGCACCTGGAGCTTCTCGGAGGTGTCCACGTGACCACGGGGGCCGAGCGGCAGACCGAAGCGGGCCAGCGCCGGGTTCGGCTTCACGCCGGCCGTCCACACGATGGTGTCGGAGTCGACCTCCAGGCCGTTCTTCAGCACCACGTGGCCGTCGACGCAGGAGTCCATCGAGGTGGAGAGGTAGACCTCCACACCGCGGCTCTCCAGGTGCTCCTTGCCGTAGGCGCCCAGCTTCGGGCCGACCTCGGGGAGGATCTTGTCGGCGGCGTCGACCAGGATGAAGCGCATGTCCTCGCGCTTCACGCTGGAGTAGTAGGCGGCCGCGTCGCGGGCCATGTCCTCGACCTCGCCGATGGTCTCGGCACCGGCGAACCCGCCGCCCACGAAGACGAAGGTCAGCGCCTTGCGGCGGACCTCCTCGTCGGTCGTGGAGTCGGCCTTGTCCAGCTGCTCCAGGACGTGGTTGCGCAGCCCGATGGACTCCTCGATGCCCTTCATGCCGATGCCCTGCTCGGCGAGGCCGGGGATCGGGAAGGTGCGGGAGACCGCGCCCATCGCGATGACCAGGTAGTCGAAGGGCAGCTCGTACGCCTCGCCGACGAGCGGCGCGACGGTGGCGACCTTGCGGTCCTGGTCGATGGTCGTGACACGGCCGGTGAGGACCTCGGCCTTCGGCAGGACGCGTCGCAGCGGGACGACGACATGCCTGGGCGAGATGCTGCCGGCAGCAGCTTCGGGGAGGAAGGGCTGGTACGTCATGTACGAGCGCGGGTCGACGACCGTGACGGTCGCTTCCCCGTACCGCATCTTCTTCAGAATGCGACGAGCTGCGTACAGGCCTACGTACCCACCGCCTACAACGAGGATCCTGGGACGCTCCGTGGTGCTCATGCCATCGAGTATCCACCCCCCTGGAGGGCAGTGCTCGTGAGCCCCTTCACAAGGTAGTGGCCCCCCTCTGCTACACTTCGCCGCCCCCGTGACCCATGTCATGATCCCTTTGGGGAACCCGGACGCCGCCGCGCACGTTGTTCACCGCTGTGAGCTGGCCCTTGAGCCTCCGGGACGGGTGAACCGGCCCTCCGGGACACACCGGCGCCACGCCCCCGAAACCTTCCCGCCGCACCGCCGTACACCCCCTGCGGGGACCCGGGCGGCCGCTCGGGGGTGGAACTTCGCCCAGAGGGGCCGATTCTCTTGTGAAGAAGTTCACGAACTTGCTCGCGGCGCCCCGCGAAAGCCCTCCCGGAAGGGCCCCGAGGAGGGCCCGAAAGGCTCAAAGGTGCAGGCCGGAGTGCGCATGAGCACACCCCCGCACCCCGCCCCGGAACGCGCGCCGGTCAGGCCAGGGACCAGGCGATCCCGTCGGGCGCCATCTCCGGAACCGGACCTCCCGACGCGTGTACACAATCACGCGTACACTTCCCTCATGGCCGAGAACACGGTGACTGTACGAGAAGCCCGCGCGCACCTGGCGGACCACATCAACCGCGCCGAGGAGGGCACGCCCACGGTGATCACCCGCAACGGCGAACCCGTCGCGGCCGTGGTGCCGATCGCGGATTTCGACGCGCTGGAGGACGCGGCCGACGTACTGCTGGCCCGGGAGGCCGAGGCGGTCCTGGCCCAGGGAGGCCCGACGGCGACCATGGCCGAGCTGCTGGCGGACCTGTTCACCGAGCGCCCCGACAGCGCGGCATGAAGTACGCGTTCCGGTTCACCACAGCGGCACAGCGGCAGCTTCGAGCCATCGACCGGCCTGCCGCCATGCGCATCCTGGCCGCGCTGACCGCGCTCGGGGACGATCCGTACCGCGAGGACGCCGACATCAAGAAACTCACCGGCCCCTCGGGCCTCTACCGGCTCCGGGTCGGCAGCTACCGGGTCGCCTACCAGGTCGAGGACGGCGAACTCGTCGTCCTCGTCGTCAAGATCGGCGACCGGCGCGACGTCTACCGCAGCATCTGAGGGGCGGGCGGCCCGGAGCCTCCGCACCCCGCCCCGGCACGCGCGCCGGTCAGGCCAGGGACCAGGCGATCCCGTCCAGGATGTCGTGCTCGCTGACGACGACCTCGCGGGCGCCCGTGCGTTCCATCACCGCGAGCAGGGCCAGCGCCCCCGAGGCGATCACGTCGACCCGGCCGGGGTGCATCGCGGGGATCGCCGCCCGCTCCTCGTGCGTCGAGGCGCACAGCCGCGTGGTGATCTCCCGTACCCGCTCCAGGGACACCCGGGAGTGGTGGATCGCCTCGCTGTCGTACTCCGGGAGCCCGAGCGCGATGGCGGCGACCGTGGTGACCGTCCCGGCGAGGCCCACGAGCGTCGCCGCGTCGGCGAGGGGCACCGTCTCCCCGGCCAGGTCCAGGGCCGCGGCGATGTCCGCGCGGACCGCGTCGATCCGGTCGGGCGCGGGCGGGTCGGACACCGCCCCGTCCACCACGAGGTGACGCTCCGTCATGCGGACGCAGCCCATGTCCACGGACCGGGCCGCGCGGACCGTGTCGTCGCCGAGGACGAACTCGGTGGAGCCGCCGCCGATGTCCACGACGAGGAACGGCCGTTCCAGGCGGTCGCTGCCCGCCAGTTCCTTGGTGGCGCCGTCGAAGGAGAGCTGCGCCTCCTGGTCGCCGCTGACGACCTCGGGTACGACGCCGAGGATGTCGCGGACCCCCCGTACGAACGTGTCGCTGTTCTCCGCGTCGCGGGTGGCGGAGGTGGCGACGAACCGCACCTTCTCGGCGCCCAGCTCCTCGATCGCCGCGGCGTACTCACGGCAGACGGCGAGGGTCCGCTCCAGCGCCTCCGGGGCGAGCCGCCCGGTGCGGTCGACGCCCTGGCCGAGCCGGACGATCTCCATCCGGCGGTCCAGGTCGGTGAGCCGCCCGGTGGCCGGATCGACGTCGGCGACGAGCAGGCGGATGGAGTTGGTACCGCAGTCGATGGCGGCAACACGGGTCATGGGGCTGACTCCTGGGATGGTACGGACGACGCCGGGACGCTCGGGGAGGAACCCGCGAGCGGGGCGGTGCGGCCGGGGAGGCGCCCCGGCCGCACCGGTCCGGTCAGGACGGTTCCCTCTCGCCGCACGGGGTGACGCAGGGGCCCTTGGCCCACCACTCGGGCAGCATCGCGATCGCCTCGTCCCCCAGCGGGTTGACCCCGGGACCGGCCGCCAGCGAGTGGCCGACCAGGACGTGCAGGCACTTGACGCGGTCCGGCATACCGCCCGCGCTCGGGAAGCCCTCCAGCACCTCGATGGCGTCCCGGCGCGCGAGGTAGTCCTCGTGCGCCGCGCGGTAGGCCGCCGCCAGCTCCGGGTCGGTGGCCAGGCGCTCGGTCATCTCCTTCATGACGCCGTTCGCCTCCAGCGTGCCGATCGCGGAGGCGGCACGCGGACACGTCAGGTAGTACGTCGTCGGGAACGGCGTGCCGTCCTCCAGACGGGGCTGCGTCTCGACCACGTCCGGGTTGCCGCACGGGCAGCGGTGCGCGATCGCGCGCAGACCGCGCGGCGGCCGGCCGAGCTGCTGCTCGAACGCGGCGACGTCCGCGGCGGTGGGCGCGGTGGGTTCGGTCTGCGGAGGGGGCGTGTCCATGCCTGCCTTGAATGTCATCGTTCAGTCGTCATGTATCGGTGTGCGTACGGGACGGGGTCACTCGCGGTCCGCGCTGTCGACGCCGTCCCAGAGGTTGGAGTGCCAGGGCTTGCCGCCCGCGCCCGGTCCGCCGCGGCGCGCGTCGGCCGCGTCCGGGTCGATCACCGTGTAACTGGTCTCCCCGGGCATCACGTAGTGCAGGTGCTCGCGTGCGAGGCGGCGGATGTAGGCGTCGTCCTTGAGGCGCGCCTTCTCGTCGCGCAGTTCCTCGGTACGCGCCCGCGCGTCCCGCGAGAGCCGCTGCTGCTCGGCGATCTGGTCGCCCTGGGAGATGTACTGCCGCATCGGGTACGCCAGGACGACCACCAGCGAGCAGACGACCAGCGCCAGGAACGCGGCCCGGCCGGTGAGCCGGGAGCGGCGTGCCTGGCGGCGGTTCTGGGAGCGGTAGACGCGGGCCGCGGTCTGCTCGCCGAGCAGGCGCAGCCTGGTCGTGGTGGAGAACCGGTCGCGGTCCTTCACGGCCATCTCTCACGCCTCCCCGTTACGCACGTCCGTCCCCGCACACGGTACGGGACCGAGTGCGGGGACGGACGGAGGCTGCGGCTCCGGGCCGGCTGTCAGCCCTCGTGGCGGAAGCGCGGGAACGCCGAACGGCCCGCGTAGACCGCGGCGTCGTCGAGGATCTCCTCGATGCGCAGCAGCTGGTTGTACTTGGCGACGCGGTCCGAGCGGGCCGGGGCGCCGGTCTTGATCTGGCCGCAGTTCACGGCGACGGCGAGGTCCGCGATGGTGACGTCCTCGGTCTCACCGGAGCGGTGCGACATCATGCACTTGAAGCCGTTGCGCTGAGCCAGCTCGACGGCGTCCAGGGTCTCGGTCAGCGAACCGATCTGGTTGACCTTGACGAGCAGGGCGTTGGCGGAGCCCTCCTCGATGCCGCGCGAGAGGCGCTCGGGGTTGGTGACGAACAGGTCGTCACCGACGATCTGCACCTTGGCGCCGAGCCGGTCGGTGATGACCTTCCAGCCCGCCCAGTCGTCCTCGTACAGCGGGTCCTCGATGGAGACCAGCGGGTACGCGGAGACCAGCTCCTCGTAGTACTCGGTCATCTCGGCGGCCGAGCGGGACTTGCCCTCGAACTCGTAGACGCCGTCCTTGTAGAACTCGGACGCGGCGACGTCGAGCGCGAGTGCCACGTCACGGCCGGGGACGTAGCCCGCCTCCTTGACGGCCTCGAGGATGAGGTCGAGGGCGGCGCGGTTGGACTCCAGGTTCGGGGCGAAGCCGCCCTCGTCACCGAGGCCGGTGGACAGGCCCTTGGTCTTGAGGACCTTCTTCAGCGTGTGGTAGATCTCCGCGCCCCAGCGCAGGGCCTCGGAGAACGACTCGGCGCCGATCGGCGCGATCATGAACTCCTGGATGTCCACGTTGGAGTCGGCGTGCGAGCCGCCGTTGAGGATGTTCATCATCGGAACGGGCAGCAGGTGCGCGTTCGGGCCGCCGAGGTAGCGGAAGAGCGGGAGGTCGGAGGCCTCGGACGCGGCGTGCGCCACGGCCAGCGAGACGCCGAGGATGGCGTTGGCGCCGAGCGAGCCCTTGTTCTCGGTCGCGTCCAGGTCGAACATCGCCTGGTCGATGAGGCGCTGCTCGGTGGCGTCGTACCCGACGAGCTCCGGGCCGATCTGCTCGATCACGGCGAGGACGGCCTTCTCGACGCCCTTGCCCTGGTAGCGGTTGGGGTCGCCGTCACGAAGCTCGATGGCCTCGAACGCACCGGTGGAGGCGCCGGACGGAACAGCAGCACGTCCCGTGCTGCCGTCGTCGAGACCAACCTCGACCTCGACCGTGGGGTTACCCCGGGAGTCGAGGATTTCCCTGGCTACGACGACGTCGATGGACGGCACGAGGCATCTCCTTCTGGGATCTGACACTGGTTGGGCAGGGTCACTGTGGCCTTGCGACACGAGCCTAACCGGCCCGGCCCGCTGCGTCGGCCCGCCGCCCGTCCCCTGGGACGAAAAAGGACCCAAGGGCCCGCATTACGGGCAAAGCTTCAGAATTTTACTGACGGGTAACCACAAGTGTTGAACACGTGCGCCCCTGGCGCGCCACGGGAGGCACCCCCGAACCGGCCGCCGGACACGCCCCCGGCCCGGCGCGCACGGGGGCGGCGCGCCGGGCCGGGGCGGCCCTGGGGCGTGTTTCGAAAGTAGCGCCGTCCGCCCGGAGGGCGGGGCCCGCGGCGTCCGGTGCGTGCGATCGCAAGGCGGAGGATCGCCCTCGTACTGAACGTACGTGGGCGACTCCGACAACGCGGCGAGCGTGCGTGCCGGGCGTCGCGGGCCAGGCGGGACTTTCGAAACACGCCCTTGGGGGAGGAGGGTCCCAGGACTACTTCAGGTGGAGCTGCTGACCCGGGAAGATCAGGTCGGCGTCCTTGACGATGTCGTCGTTCAGCTCGAAGAGCTTCTGCCAGCCGCCCTTGACGTGCTCGGCCTCGGCGATCTTGCTGAGGGTGTCGCCGGCCTCGACCTTGTACTCGCCGTCACCCTTCTCGACCTTCTGGCCGGTCGGGGTGGTGACGGTCCCGGTGGGGGCCGTGCGCTTCTCGCTGCGGGTGGTGGGCTGCTCGGCCTTGCGCTCCGGCTGGGCCGCGGGAGCGGAGTCGCCGTTCTTGCCGGTGGTGGAGGCGGAGGCGGAGCCGGTGTCGACGCCCGGGTCCACACCGTCGTTGCTCAGGCCGCCGGCACCGGCGCAGGCCCAGGCACCCGGACCCTGGAGCGCGAGGAGCTTCTCGGCGGTGGCTATCTGCTGTTCCTTGGTGGCCAGGTCGGCGCGGGCCGCGTACTGCGTACCGCCGGCGGCCGCCCAGCTGGACTGCGAGAACTGGAGGCCACCGTAGTAGCCGTTACCGGTGTTGATGGACCAGTTGCCACCGGACTCGCACTGCGCGACGGCGTCCCAGGTGGCGACAGACGCGGCGGAGGCGTTGGACGCGCCCATCAGCGGGACGACGACGGCGGCACCGGCGACACCCGCCAGGGTGGCGATCCGGACGGCCTTGGAGGGACGGCGGTGCTTGCCCTTGCTCGAAAGCAGCATGGTTCTCCTCACCGACGCCTACGAGGTGAGCTGTCGGGTTCGGGCTGTGAGTCGCCCGGCCACTCGCACTCGCGAGCGGCTTCACCCCGAGCCGGCCCCGTCCGTCCGTGGACGGCCTGGTCCGGCACTTACCTGGGTCCCCCGCTCCTGCCTACGGCGCTTTACGCGTCTGTGCCCTTCGGCCGACGGCAGGATTCGGCGTGACGGTCGAAGGGGCCCGCGGTGCGAGCGGCTTAGACCGTAAACACACCCAACCCCGACATTCAAAGATGGACATAACGAACAATCAGCGCTTACCGGTGTGGCGGGGTGGATCGTTTCCGCAGGTCGGAGCCGATACGGGCGGACCGGAGGGCCGGGACGCGCCGGTCACAGCAAAGAGACCCATGTCTCACTTACGCATAAGTGGACATAGGCCTCTGAACTACCCCTGGTTTCGGGGTGTTTTCCCGCTTTTGATCACTCGCCGGTGACGGCCGCAGCCCCGGACGACGCGACACCCGCCGCCGTGCCGGACGGCTGTGTCAGGTCGAGGTTCAGGCCGGGGAGGATCAGGTCCGGGTCGGCGCCCACCTCGCTCTTGTTGGCCTCGTAGAGCGCGGGCCAGCCGCCGGGCAACTCCCGCGCCTCGGCGATCGACCAGAGGTTGTCGCCCTCCTGGACGGTGTACGTGCCGTCCGCGTCCGCCGGGGCGCCCTCGCGCACGGCGGAGTCGCCCCGGGAGGCGTGCCTGCCGGACTCGCGCCCGTCCGACCCGGTCGTGCCCGCGCTCTCCTCGGGCGCGGGGGCGCCCCGGTGCTTCCCGCCCTCGGCGCCCTGCGAGGCGCCGGGCGTCCGCGAGCCCTCGGACGAGGGGGTGGCGGAGGGCGAGGAGGACGTCCCGTCCGCGCCCGGGGTCGCGCCGCTCCGGCCCGGGGTGTCCGCGCCGGCGCTCGGGGAACCGGCCTCCGGGGAGCCCGTGGCGTCGCCGGCCGGCTTCTTCGTCGTCCTGCCCTCGGCGTCGTCCGACGCCTCGTCGGACGCGCCCTCGGTGGCCTCCGGCGAGGGCGTGGCCGTCTCGTCGGCCGCCGGGTCGTCGCCCGGGTCGACGCCCGGCAGCACCCCGTCCACCGCGAGCCCGGATATCACCGCGCAACTGGGCCAGGCCTGCGGGCCCTTGGCGTCCAGCACCTTCTCGGCGACGGCGATCTGCTGCGACCGGCTGGCGAGGTCGGCACGGTCCGCGTACGCCGTGCCGCCGTAGGCCTTCCAGGTGTCCTGCGAGAACTGGAGGCCACCGTAGGAGCCGTTGCCGAGGTCGGCGCTCCACATGCCCCCGCTCTCGCACTCGGCGACCCGGTCCCAGGTCGAGGCGTCTGCGGCGTGCGCACCCGTCGCACCGAGCAGCGGGATGGCGATGGCCGATCCCGTCACACCGGCGGTGACGACGATGGCGGGTGCCTGACGAGGCCGGCGGTGTCTGCCGTTCGCGGAGCCCATGGGCATTGCCTTCCGTGTGACTGACAGATGTCGAGTGGGTCGAACGGTGAACCTAGCGGGACTCGAACGCGTGTCACAAGTCGATGCAGCGGAGATCACGCGAAAGTCACAGAGTTGACGGAGTGTCACCTTCGGCGGGCGGCCGCCCGGGACCGAACTCCACGGGAAGGGTCCGCAGTCCCCGCATGATGAGCCCGCCCCGTCGGCGCAGTTCGCCCGGTTCCACGGCCAGGCGCAGGTCAGGAAGGCGTCCCAGCAGTGTCGCCAGGGCGGTCTGCCCCTCCAGCCGGGCCAGCGGCGCACCCAGGCAGTAGTGGATGCCGTGCCCGTACCCGAGGTGCTGATTGTCACTCCGCGCAAGGTCCAGCCGGTCCGGGTCCGGGAACCGTTCCGGGTCGCGGTCGGCGGCCGCCAGGACCACCAGGACGGGGTCCCCGGCGTCGATCTCCTCCCCGCCCAGCGTCAGGGGCACGGTCGCGTAGCGCCAGGTCGCGAGCTCCACCGGGCCGTCGTAGCGCAGCAGCTCCTCGATCCCGGTGGCCAGCAGTCCGCTCTCACCGGCCGCGAGGGAGCGCTGGAGCCTCTCCCGCTGCTCCGGGTGGCACAGCAGGGCGTACACGCCGTTCCCGATGAGGTTGACGGTGGTCTCGAATCCGGCGAACAGGAGGATGAAGGCCATCGCGGCGGCCTCGTTCTCGGTGAGGTGCTCGCCGTGGTCGCTCGCGCGGATCAGGTCGGAGATCAGGTCGTCGCCCGGGTTCTCCCGTTTGCGGTGGATGAGTTCGGCGAGGTAGCCGCGCATCTTCTTCACCGACCGGGCCACCCCGCCGCGCGGGCCGCCGCCGTGCCGGATCATCATCCCGGCCCAGTCCCGGAAGTCGTCCTGGTCCTCCTCCGGCACCCCGAGCAGGTCGCAGATGGCGTAGATGGGGAGCGGGAAGGCGAAGTCGTGGATGAGGTCGGCCTGCCCCCGGTCGGCGAAGCCGTCGATGAGGCGGTCCGTCAACTCCTGGACCCGGGGCGCGAACGCGGCGACCCGGCGCGGGGTGAACGCCTTCGACACGAGCCGGCGCAGCCGGGTGTGGTCGGGCGGGTCGATGTTCAGCAGATGGGTCGTCAGCTCCGCCTTGCGCTCCCCCGGGATGCCCGTCTTCCCCTTGGCGTCGGACGGACCGGCGTGGTGCGCCGGGTCCTTGGAGAGCCTGGCGTCGGCGAGCGCCTGCCGGGCGTCCTCGTACCGGGTCACCAGCCAGGCCTCGACCCCGCTGGGCAGCGTGGTGCGGTGCACGGGGCTGTGCGCGCGGAGCCAGGCGTACGCGGGGTACGGGTCGGTGGCGAACTCCCAGGTGAAGAGCGCGGGGGCGGCGTCGGGGGCGGGTCCCGCCTCCGCGGCCGGGGCGGCGCCGGGCTCGGCGGCTCCGGGGTTCGTTCCGGGGGCGGCTTCGGGGTCCGCCTCAGCGGCGCGGTGGCCGGAAGCGCTCCCTCCGGTTCCTCCGGTTCCGCCGGTTCCGTCCGGGGCGGGGCCCGGGGAGCCGCCTGCGCTCGTGGCGTCGGCTGCGGGGCGGGCGGGGCTGTCGCCCCCGGCTGAGGGGTGGGCGGGGCAGTCGTTCACCCCTCGACGGTATCCGGAGCGGTGTCGAGGCCCTCCGCCGCCCGGATCGCGTTCCGGTAGGCGCGGGCGGCGGCGCGCAGCGCGGCCTCCGGGTCGGTGCCGTCCGCCTCCGCGCGTACGGCCAGGGCGAGCAGCCGGTGGCCGAGGGAGTCACCGGCCGGGAGCGGCACGTCCACCCCGGCCTGCCGGGCCCGGCTGCCGAGCTTCGCCGCCAGGGCCAGCGCCGGCTGTCCCAGCGGCACCCCGTCGGTGGCCGAATCACGCCGCTTCTCGACGGCCTTGGTGCGCAGCCAGTGCGCGTGGACGTCCTCCGGGGTCGCGGCGGTCTCGTCACCGAAGACATGAGGGTGGCGGCGGATCAGCTTGTCCACGATGGTGGCCACGACGTCGTCCACGGCGAAGGGCTCGTCCGGGTCCTCCTCGGCGATCCGGGCGTGGAAGACCACCTGGAGCAGGACGTCCCCCAGCTCTTCCCGCAGTTCCTCGCGGTCCCCGGCCTCGATGGCCTCGACCAGCTCGTACGCCTCCTCGATGGCGTACTTCGCGAGACCCTGGTGCGTCTTGCCCGAGGTCCACGGGCATTCCGTGCGGACCCGGTCCATGACCTGGACCAGGTCCAGGAACCGGGCGCCCGGCAGGTCGTACGAACCGGGCAGCAGCTCCAGATCCGGCATCCGCACCCGGCCGGACCCGCCGAGCCGGGACAGTCCGTCGGTGAGCGGCCTGTTGCCCTCGCCGCCGACCAGCACCACCACGGTCCGGCCGCCCGCGCAGTCGTCCACCAGCTCCTCGGCCGTCGGCGCGGTGTGCTCGACCGCGACGCCCGCCTCCCGCAGGTACGGCAGCTGCGGATGGTCCAGCTCGGCGCACAGCACCCGGTCGGCCGCGTGCAGCGTCTGCCAGGCGGGCCAGGACAGCAGGCCGGGCGCGACCCGGTGGCTCGCGGTGAGCAGGACGACACGGCCGGGATCTTCAGCGTTCACACACCGAACCTACCGCGACCGGCCCGGTCGCCGCCGTGCCTCCCGGACCGGACTCAGGCGCCCGCCTCGGCCTCTTCGGGCCGCACCGCGGTGACCTGGCTGATCCACGGCGCCTGGTAGGTGCTGAGCTGCACCTTCGCGTCGTCCCAGGTGCCGTAGCGCGGATTGACGTCGATGTGCAGGGCCTTCGACGCCTTGGTGAGCGCGTCCCCCACGACCTGCTGGCCCTCGGGGCTCTGGAGGTCCGCGCCGAGCGCCTGGGCCAGCTTGGGCAGCTGGACCTCCTTGCGCAGGTCCTCCTCGATCTGGCCGGGGGCGACCCAGCGCTGCTCCAGCATCACGGTCCGCAGCCCCTCGTCGCCGCCGGACTGCGCGGTGGCGGCCGTGCGGACCTGCTGGACCTCCTTGCGGCTGACGCTCACCCCGGCGTCCTTCGCCGCCCGGTCCAGGACCTGCCCGAAGATCAGACTGTGCAGCTTGGCCCGGGTGAGCTGGCCGGACTTCTTCACCAGCTCCTCGGAGTGCTCGGAGTCCCGCTGGGCGCTCCGCACGTCCGCCGTCTGCGCCTGGACGGTCGAGACCTCGATCCGCTCACCGCCGACCACGGCCGCGGCCCCTGGATGCGCCTCACCGCCGCAGGCGGTCAGGAGCGGCGCCGCGACGAGCGATACGGCGGTGACGGCGAGCGCGGTACGACGGCGGCGGTGCAAAGGAGCCTCCCGGAAAGAGATTGTGCATCGGTGCACAAGGCCTTGCGTTGATCGATGTTAGGCAGTGGAGGTGGCTGGGGCCACCGATTCGACCAACGATTCGGGAGGAGTTGGGGATGCGGGGCCCCGGACACCCGGTACCGGACGCCCCGGGACCCGGGTCATCCGCCCCGGACGACCTGCTGGTGGCTGAGCTGCCTGCGCAGCTCCACCGGCAGCGGGTGGTGCGGCCCGTAGGCCCGCTCCGTGTCGTACAGCAGGGCCTGCAACTGGGCGCGGCCCGCCGCGTGGTCCCCGACCGCGAGCAGCAGGTGGCCGATGCGGTGGCGGATGTCGAAGGCGCGCTGGGGGTCGTTCGCCGGGGCCGCGTAGGCGTTCTCGTAGAAGGGGAGGACCGCGCGGTACTCGGCGAGCGCGGCGGCCGCCTCGCCCAGTTGCTCAAGGCACTGCGCGGCGTCGTAGCGGAAGCGCAGGGTCTGGGTGTCGGCGGGCCCGGCCTCGGCGGCGCGGTCGTCGGCGAGGCGGCGCAGCTCGGGCAGCGCCCGGCGGTACTGGCCGTCGTCCATCAGCGTGGCGGCGTACTGCTTGCGCAGGATCCGCACGACCGGGGAGCGCTCACCGTGCTCGGCGGCGGCCGCCGGGAGGATGCCGCCCAGGATGTCCACGGCCTGGGTGATCCGGCCCTCGCTCAGGAGCCGTTTGACCTCGTCGACCGCCTTCGCGACATCGGGCTTGGCGGGCGGCGCGGAGGTCTGCCGGCTCTCGTCGGCGCGCGGCGCGGGCACCGGCGGGCCGGGGTGGGGCGCGCTCGCCCGGTCCGGCCAGGGTGCCTGCGGGCGCAGGAAGGGGCGGGTCGGGTCGAGGGGCCCGGCCGGATCCCCCTGGGCGGGCAGCAGGGGGCGCAGCGCCTCGTACACCTCCTGGGCGGAGGCCGGGCGGTGCTGCGGGTCCTTGGCGAGCAGCCGCAGCACGAGCGCTTCGAGCGCCTCGGGGACCTCCGGCCTGAGGTGGCGGACCGGGATGGGCGGTTCGTAGAGGTGGCGGTGCAGGACGCCGAGCGCGGTGGACCCGGCGAACGGCACGTCGCCGCTGAGCAGTTCGTGCAGCAGCACGCCGAGCGCGTACAGGTCGGTGTACGGGCCGACCGCACCGCCCATCGCCTGCTCGGGGGCCATGTACGCCGGGGAGCCGATCGGTGAGCCGGTGTGGGTGAGCCGGGTGGTGTCGGAGTCGAGGACGGAGGCGACGCCCAGGTCGAGCACGGTGACCGTGCCGTCGGGCCGGACCATGGCGTTGCGCGGCTTCAGGTCGCGGTGGACGATCGGCACCGCGTGCACGGCGGAGAGCACGGCACAGAGCTGGGCGGCGATCGCGACGGCCCAGGGCCAGGGGTAGGGGATGTGTTCGGCGAGGTGGTCGGCGAGGTCGGCGCCCTCGACGTACTGCATGACGAGGTAGAGGTCGTCGCCGTCACCGCCCGCGTCGTGGACGGTGACCAGGCCCGGGTGGTCGACCTGGGCGGTGACCCGGCACTCCCGGACGAACCTGCGGCGCAGCTCCTCGGCGGCGTCGCTGCCGGTGGGGCCCGCGACCCGGTCGGGCCGCAGGAGCTTCACCGCGACCCGCCGGTCCAGCCGCCGGTCGTACGCCGTCCAGACCTGCCCCATGCCGCCCTGGCCGAGGATGGTCGCCAGCTCGTACCGCTCGGCGATGACCCGCCCGTTCACCGGTCACCGCCCTCCTTGCGGAGGTAGTCGCTCAGCTCGTCCAGCTCGGCCCGCACCTCGTCCAGGCGTTGCGAGGAGGCGGGCTGCGGGGGCGCCGGAACCGCCGGGCCGGTGGGCGCGGGCGAGGGGGCGGGTGTGTGGGGCCGGGCGGCCGAGGGGGCCGGGCCGGGCGGGTAGCCGTACCGGGGGGCGGGGGTCGCGGCCGGTGGCACCTGCCCGGCGTACGGCACCGGTCCTGGAGCCCCCGGACCCCGGCCGAAGTGCCGGATCTCCGCCCACAGGTAGTAGGCGGTCGCGCCCGCGAGCGAGCAGACCATCCAGACGAGGAAGACGATCGCCTGCCCGTCCGTCAGCTCCGCCTGGTCGTCGGGCGTGCTGATGATGTAGGCGAACATCGCCCCGCTGGCCACGAAGGCCACCGCCAGCAGGACCCAGTCCCGCACCTCGCGGGTGACGACGGCCAGCCGCAACAGCGCGGCCCAGGAGAGGAAACCGCAGCTCAGCACGGTCAACGCCGCGAAGAGCACGCGCAGAAGAATGAGGGTCGTGGGGGACGGGCGACCCGTCGGTTGCCGCTGCGGCGGGTAGCCGTAGCCGTGCATGTGCTGCTCCTGGGGATGGCGTGGGGGGGCCGGATGTGTGCTGTGAGCGTATACACCCGCGCGGACAACCGTTCCCCCCTTGTGCACAACCGTTGCGCCACCCCGTGCACAACCGTTGTGCCACCCGTCACTTCGGGGCGACGGTCCCGTCCGTGAGCCCGTCGTGCAGGCCCTGGACCAGCTGTCCCCCGAGCCGCCCGGCCGTGCGCAGCGCGTCCTCGAACTCCGCCAGGGCCCTGAACCGCTCCCCGTAGCCCCGCTGTTCGTCCAGGGGCAGCCGGGGCAGCTGGAGCCGGCGGGCGTCCAGCCGGGTCGCGGTCGAGGCGTAGCTGCTGGCCTGCCGGTTGTTGGCGGTGCCGCGCAGGAACCCGGCGAGGAACCACGGGTCCAGGGCGGCCGGGTCCGGGCGCAGCAGCTGGAGGTTGCGGCCGAGCACGGCACCGGCGGTGGTGTCGTCCACGACCCGGGTGACGGTCACCCCGCCGAGTACGGGCACGACGACGTCGCCGGGTTCCAGCAGGAGCGCCTCCTCCCCCGGGGCGGGCGCGCCGGCCGGCGCGCCGCTGGGCGCGGTGCCGGCCAGGACGTCGTGCTCGGTGAGGACGGGGGCGGACCCGCCGCCCGCCCCGGAGCCGGTACGCAGCCGCAGCGCCCCGGAACGGGCCAGCTCGCCGACCGTGGTCAGGGTGCGCCGGGAGGGTTCCCGGGGGGCGGCGGGCGGCGGGGTGAGGCGGGCGGTCAGCTTGAGGGTGTCGTCCAGCCTCTCCCGTACGTCGGCGAGTTCCGCGGCGCCGCCTCCCGTGGCGGGGGACGGCAGGTGGCGGGCGGGGGCCAGGTCCACGTCGTCGTCGAGCAGTTCGATGACGGGGACGGCGCGGCTGACGCCGGGCCGGTCCACGGGCGCCTCCGCCGGGTCCGTGCCGGGGGCGCGGAGCGCCTGGGCGGCGTCCTCGCCGTCGGGGCCGCCGGCCCGGTCGAAGGCGTGCCAGGCGTCGAGCGCGGTGGCCCGTACGGCCGTCCAGTCGATCCGGTCGCGGCCGCCCGCCGCCGGTGAGGTCTCGGGGGACTCGGCGGTGTCCACGACGAGGAGTTCGGGCGCGGGGCGCCGGCCTGCCCCGGGCCTGCGCAGCACCCAGAGGTGGAGCGGGATGCCGTACGGGGGCGCGGCACCGGCCGGGAGCGCGATCACGGCACGCAGGGCGCCCCGGCGCAGCAGGTCGGCCCTGATCCGGCGGCCGGAGCGGCGGGAGGCGGCGGCCGGCGGCATCAGCAGGACGGCGGTGCCGCCCTCCCGCAGACGGGCCAGCGCGTGCTGGACCCAGGCGAGTTCGGACTCGGTGCGGGCCGGGACCCCGTACTCCCAGCGCGTGTCGTAGGCCAGCTCGTCGTGGCCCCAGTTGCGCTCGTTGAACGGCGGGTGGCAGAGCACGGTGTCCACGGCGAGCCGGGGGAAGGCGTCGGTACGCAGGGTGTCCCCGGCCCGCACCGTGATCGCGCCCCGGGCCGGGCCGTCGGCGGGGGGCGTCGCGGACTCGCCGGCCGGGTTCTCCGCGTGCAGTGCGAGGCGGAGCGCGGCGAGGGCGGCGAGGTCGGGATCGGCTTCCTGGGCGTACAGGGCCGCGGGGCCGCCGACCGCGCGCAGCAGGGCGCCCGTCCCGGCGGCGGGGTCCAGGACGGTGCGGACGGCGGGCCGCCCCGCGCCCGTTCCGCCCGCCCGCGGGGCGTCCGGCTCGGCCAGGGCGGTCATCAGGGCGGCGAGGTCCGGCGGGGTCAGCGTGTACTGGCGCGGGTTGGCGTCGAGCCGGCGGACGAACAGGAACTCGAAGGCCCTGCGGGCTCCCGTCTCCGCCGCCAGCTCGGCGGTGGCGCGCAGCAGCGGGACGGAGGGCAGCAGCTCCGGGCCGGCCGGGGTGTGAACCGCGCGCTCGGGGCCCAGGCGCGCGGTGAGCACCTCGTCCAGGGCGGCCGGCAGGACCTCGGCCATCCGCGCGTCCGACACGGCGGTGATCTCCAGCCACGCGGTGGGCCGGTCCCGGATCAGCAGCAGCGCGCAGCCCGCGTGGATCAGCGCGGTGACGGCTCCGGCCGGATGGCCGGCCACCTGCTGCCAGATCCGCTCGCGGAGGGGCACCTCGGCCAGTTTTCCCTGGTCGCGGAGCCACTGTTCGACCTCGGGCAGGGCGAAGGACGGGCTGGTGTCGGTACCGCCGACGGGGCGGGGGAAGTCGGGGTGGCGCCGGCGCCAGTTGCTGACGGCCGCGCGCCCCACGCCCGCGAGGCGGGCGATCCCGGCGGCGGTCACCTCGGTCGAGTTCTCCGGCACTGACTGTCTCCCCAGTAGATCCGTCGTGAGATCCGTCGTGCCGGTGAGCATACCGACTGACACGGCGACACCGGTTCACACTCGCATGCATCGACTTTCGCGTGAACCGTGTTGACTCGATTCACAAGCTCTGCTGTGATTGACCCGTCACCGCAGCACTCGGTGCATCTCACCGCTCACAGTTCCCCGTTGCTCTTCGGAGGGCACACCCATGTCCCAGTACACGCAGCCGCCGCAGCCCCAGCAGCCCTACGCCCCGCCGCACGCCCCGGGGACGCGCCCCGCCCGCAACGGCCTCGGCATCGCCGCCCTCGTCCTCGGCATCATCGGGACGCTCTCGGGGCTGGTCCCGCTCCTCTTCTGGCTCGCCGGCATCCTCGGCCTCATCGCCCTGATCCTGGGTCTGTCGGGCCGGGGCCGCGTCAAGCGCGGCGAGGCGACGAACAAGGGGGTGACCACCTTCGGCGCCGTGCTGGGGCTGGTCGCGCTGATCCTGTCGGTGGTCGGCGCGGTGATCATGTTCAAGGCCGTGGACGACGTCGTGAAGGACATCGACAAGGAGCTGTCGGGCAGTTCGGCCTCGGCGAAGCCGGGGGGCGGCTCCGAGGACTCCCCGAAGGACTCCGGTAAGGGCGGCGCGGACTCCGGCACCCTGGAGGGGCGGGACACCGCCGCGTACGACGACGGCCTGGAGGTCACGGTCAGCAACGCCGCCGCGTACACACCCGACGCCTACGCGGCGGGGCACACCAAGGGCAATCGCGCCTACAAGGTCTCCGTCGTCATCGAGAACAAGACGAAGAAGAAGTACGACAGCGTGCTCGCCAGTGTCGACGCGCGAGCCGGCGCGGACGGGGTGAACGCCGAGCAGATCTTCGACGGCACGGTCGGCGAAGGGTTCACGGGCACGGTCCTGCCGGGCAAGAAGGTCACCGTGCAGTACGCCTTCGACGCCCCGGCCGACGCGAAGAACCTGACCGTCGAGGTCAGCCCCGGCTTCGACTGGGACGCCAGCCAGTGGGACCTGAAGCTCTGACGGCCGGGGGGCCGCCCCACCGGCCCCTTCCCACCGCCCCACCGGGCCACCGGAGCGGGGCGCCTCGTCCGTGCCGTCACGTCCGGTGCCGCACCCAGACGTTGGGCTCGACGTACGCGGCATAGCCGTGCCGGACCGAGCAGTGCACCGGGACCAGTGCGCCGGGCACCTCCACCGGCCCCTCCGTGTCGAACGGCAGCCCGGTCCACGCCCGCCACCGGGCGAGCGAACCGGTCACCGTCATGGACGCCGGTGCCACCGACTCGACGACCCCGCCCGCCCGGACGTGGACGCGCAGCCACGGGTCCACGGGCAGTCCGTCCTCCCGGGTCCGCCGGGCGTACTCCTCCATCGGGGCGGCCGCCTCCCGGTGCTTGCCGCTCGGCCGGACCGGGGCGACGACCTCCTGGAACCCGAGGCGCCGGGCGTTGTCCCGCAGCGCGGCCAGCATCCGCCCGGAGATCCCCCGCCCCTGCCGTCCGGTCGCGACGGTGATCTCCATCGCGCTGACCGTGTCCGGGGTGCGCCCGTGGCGGAGGTCGGAGAACGCCCACAGGAGCACCTGGTCCCACCCGCCCTCGGGCAACGCCCCGCGCCCCGGCCCGCCGAGCGCGAACGGCACGCTGTACGCCCGAGCCACGACGGTGCCCTCGGAGTCGGTCGCGACGAGCACGTACTCGGGGAACTCCACGGTGATACGGGGGAAGTTCGCCCAGCCGACCAGATCTTCGAGCACGAAGGCGGGCCAGGTGTCCGGCATGGCTCCCATCGCTTCGGCCAGTTCCGGACGTTCGGCGAGCGTGGTGATCTCCAGTTCCATGCCGCCACGCTAGGGAGGCCGTAGCCGCCTGCCAACCGAGATACGGCCGTCGCGGTCCCCTGGCCCGGCACGCGGCTTCGTCGGCGGGACCGCGAAGAGCGGGGCCGGCCTGATCGAGGCCGGATGCGGCAAGGGGAGCCTGAGGAAAGCCGTATCCCGCTGATCCATGATTCGGTGGTCCCCGGACGGGACCGGACGAAAGGGCGTGAAGGAGATGAAACCGCGCGTACTGAGGCGGCCCAGTCTGTGGATCTTCTGCGTACTGGCCACCTGTGGTTCATTCGCCCTGTCAGTCGGCGTATGGCTGATCGGCGGAGACGACCCCACGGGCGACACCCTGATGGTGTCGTCGGTGGGGCTGGCCATCGGCTGGGCCCTGATCCGTATCGGCCGGTCCCGCGTGGAAGTCCGTGCCAGTGGCGTAGACATGGTCGACTGGTGGAGCCGGACCTGGGTCCCCTGGGGTGCCTATGTGATGGTGAGTTCCGGAGAGGGGATCACCCTCACCGTCCGGGGTGACAAGGTGTACTCGCCGTCAGCTCTCGGCGACTCGCTCATCGAGGGTTTTCTGCGGCGCAAAGGACGCGGCCGCGTCCTCGAAGCC
This sequence comes from Streptomyces halstedii, assembly GCA_000720535.1. Classification (GTDB taxonomy): domain Bacteria; phylum Actinomycetota; class Actinomycetes; order Streptomycetales; family Streptomycetaceae; genus Streptomyces; species Streptomyces halstedii. The sequence continues at coordinate 240,380 of JOAZ01000002.1, read as the reverse complement.
GCTGCGGCTCTTCGGGAGGGACGCGAGAACGCGACACCGGAATCCCTCCGGGACAGAGAAGTGACCGAGAAGAAGTGGGAATTCATTCCCGCCGATCTTCTCCTCTTCCAGCTTCCACTGGTCGGGCTACTGCCGCTGTCAGGCATCGTCCCCATGTAGCACCGACATCCCGGTGGTCGGGGCGGGGCATGGGATGTCCCTCCCATGCCCCGCCTCGTCGTGCACATCCCCGCGCGAGGGACCGGACGTGCGGGCGGGCAGCCCGTCGCTCAACGGGTGGGCGCCTCCGTGGGGTTGCCGCCGGTGGGAAGCTCCTGGTCGGGGCAGCCCGCCAGGACGTCCGTCATCGCCTTCCGCTCGGCGCGCGTCACCCACAGCTCGTACTTCTGCTTGACGGCGACCTGCCCCGCCACATACGTGCAGTGGTACGCCTCGTTCGGCGGCAGCCAGGTCGAGGTGTCCCCGTCGCCCTTGCGGCGGTTGGCGGACGCGTCGGCCGCCACCAGGTTGAGCGGGTCGTTCGCGAAGGCCCGGCGCTTGGCGTCATTCCACTTCTGCGCGCCCTTCTGCCAGGCGTCGGACAGGGCGACGAGGTGGTCTATGTCTATCTTGCTGCGCCCGCGCTGGAACGGTATGCGGGTCCCGGTGTACGGGTCGGGGTCCAGGACGCCGCTGAGCACCTTGCAGCCGTCGGCGTCCCTGTCGAGGTCGTCGAGCTGGGCGGCGAGTATGTCGTCGCGGGTGCCGCAGCCGTTGCGGTCGGTGTCCAGCCAGGCGGACCCGAACGCGTTCCGCTCGTAACCCTCCTTGGACGCGGCGCCCTTCACGGGCAGGCCCTCGGCGGCCCGCAACGCGGAGCCGGACGCCGCGGGACCGGCCGGGGACGGCGTGGACTCCAGCGCACTGCCCAGCTCGTCGCACCCGGTCAGGGCGAGCGTGCCCGCGAGGGCCAGTGTCAGAAACGGAAGAGCGCGGCGTCGGGGGCTCAACGGGGCGCGGCGGCGTACGGCTTGAGGTGGCGTCACAGCCGACCAGCGTAAACGGCCCGAAATCCGGCCGTACAGGGGGTGTTACCGGCGCACGCGGGAACGCCGGGCGCGCCGCCCGGTACGGGGCGTCAGGGCGCACGGCCCACCCGTACGCCAGGACCGCCCGGGACGGGACGCCCTGCCCGGACCGGCCGCCCTGACTTGGGGCCAACCACCCGCTGGGACCAACCACCCGCCCCACCCGGGCCGTTACACCTTCCCGATGCCCAGCGTCGTCTCGCCCGGCAGAAGCCCCGAGCCGATCGCCGCCACCCAGAGCGGTCCGAGCAACTCCGCGAGCCGCTCCCGGTCCGTGTCGCCCAGCGCCTCCCAGGGGCCCGCCGCGCTCTCGTCCGTACGCCGCTCCACCTCCGCGCGCAGCGCCCGTCCGGCGTCCGTGGCCGTCCCGTCCGCCTCCAGCAGCCCCCGCGCGGCGAGGCGTTCGCGGGCGGCGCCCCACTCGGCCGAGCTCCACCCCCGGCTCGCGAACACCCCCGGGCGGGCCGCGCCGATCGCCGCGAACGACACCAGGGACTCCACCGGGTCGAGGCCCGCCCCGGTCAGCGCCGCGATGTGACCGTCGCCCCGGTGTTCGCGCAGGACCGTGGCGGCCTGCCAGAGCACCAGATGCGGCGCCTCGGGCCACGGCAGGGCCGCGTTGGCCCCGGCCAGCGGGCGCCCGGTGACGTCGGCGGCCTCGGCGGCGCGCCGGGCGAGCGCGGCGGCCTCGGCCAGCTCCGGGCCGTCCACGCGGTCCCCGAACAGCGCCCGGTACGCCCGGTCGACCGCCCGCGTCCGGGCGTCGAGCACCGCCGGTGGCCCGGCCACCTCCCAGGCGGACGGAACGTGCCCGCCGACCGTCGCGGGGCTGAAGCTGTGGAAGACGGCGGTCACCTCCTCCGCCCCCACCGGCCCGAGCGGCGCCGCGCGCCACGCGAAGTAGCTCGGCCACCGCTCGTCCGTGGCGTACCCCAGGGCGGCGGCCTCCTCGAACACCTCCGGCGCGTAGTAGAAGACGGCGTGCAGCGGCTCCAGCAGGTGCCACATCCGGCGCACCTGCCCCAGTTCGTCGGACATCCCGGTCTCCCTCGTCGCACCATCTTGACGCTGACTAGATTCCCAGGGTGCACCTCGCCCGGTATCTTGTCAATGGCTAGATCCGGCGTACGGTGGGGCCCATGACCAGCGAGCGCACCTACCACCACGGCGACCTGCGGCGGGCCCTGCTCACCGCCGCCCTCGACGTCGTCGCGGCGGACGGCCCCGACGCCCTGTCCCTCCGCGACCTGGCCCGCCGCGCGGGCGTCTCGCACGCCGCGCCCGCCCACCACTTCAAGGACCGTGCCGGCCTGCTCACCGCCGTCGCCGCCGAGGGGTACGCGCTCTTCGCGGACACCCTGGCCGACGCCCCCGACCTCCGCGAACGGGGCGTCGCCTACGTACGGTTCGCCACCCGGCACCCGGCGCACTTCCAGGTGATGTTCCGCCCCGAGCTGTACCGCGCCGACGACCCCGCCCTGCTCACCGCCAAGGCCCGCGCCACCGAAACCCTCCGCGCCGGAATCAGCACCCTGCCCGACGCGGCCCACGGCGAGGACCCCCGGCTCACCGGCGTCGCCGCCTGGTCCCTCGCCCACGGCTTCGCCACCCTGCTCCTGACGGGCAACCTCTCGGACGCCCTGGAAGGCCGCGCCCCGGAAGACGCCTTCCGCGCACTCGCCGGGCTGGTCTTCGCACCGGGGGCCGCCGAGGAGCCGTGACGGGAAGGAGCGCGACAGCGTGACCGTCGGTCAGGCCCGGAGGCGCACGCGTACGGCGCCTGGCGCTTCCCCCTCGGGTCCGGACACGGTCACCCGGTGCCGGGCCCGATCCCGATCTCGTAGCGCAGTCCCCGGGCGCGCGGTGGCATGACCATGAGGTCAGCCTGCACCGGCCTGCCGTCCGCGCCCAGCGTGAGCCTGAACAGCTCCAGGACCGGTTCGCCCTCGTCCAGCGCCAGGGCCGCCCGCTCGCCCTCGGTGGGCATCCGGGCGGCCACGTCCTCCTGGGCCCTGACGCCCGCGTGACCCAGCTCGGCCAGCAGCCGCACGGCCCCTCCACGGATCTTGGCGGTCCCGGCGAGCGCCGTGCCCCGTGCGATCTCCAGCGGATAGTAGGTATCGGTCAACTCGCTGGGCACACCGTCGAGGTACATGATCCTGCGCCGCTCGACGACCCGTGCGCCCCGGCCCAGGCCGAGCGTCGCGGCCACCCGGTCGGGAGCGTCCGCCTCCCCCGCTCGCACGATCTTCTGCGTTCCGTGGCGCCCGTCGGCCGCCGCCTCGGCAGCCCACACGTCACCGGCTCCGGGCCCGGACGCCAGGTAGCGGGCGGACGTGCTGACCGGCTCTTCCCCGGCCGTGGTTCCCGCCATGGTTCCTCCTCGAAGTCGCCGCCGCGGACCCTGCCGGGCCCACGGTAAGGACTGCCCCCGTACCGCACACGCGTCGGCCCCGCCCGGACGGACCGGCGGGGCCGACGCGCGACGGGGTCCGGGAGCTACGACCCCAGGATCGTCGTCAGGAACTCCCCCGTCCACGCCAGCAGTTCCCGGCCCACCACCGGCTTGCCGCCGATGCGGCCCGTCGTCGGGCGGGGGACGAGGATCTGATGGGCCGCCGGCTTGATCACCGTCTTCGGGTGCAGCCGCTTCAGCCGGAGCTCCTGCGACTCGCGCAGCTCCACCGGGGCGAACCGGATGTTCGGCCCCTGGAGCACGATCTCGCCCACCCCGCACGCCCGTGCCAGCATCCGCAGGCCCGCCACCAGCAGCAGGTTCTCCACCGGCTCCGGCAGCTTGCCGTAGCGGTCGGTCAGCTCCTCGCGCACCGCCCGGATGTCGTCCTCCGTGTTCGCCGAGGCGATGGACCGGTACGCCTGGAGGCGCAGCCGCTCACCCGGGGCGTAGTCGTGCGGGACGTGCGCGTCGACCGGCAGCTCGATCTTGACCTCCAGCGGCGGTTCCTCCTCCACCCCGCCGTCCACGGCCGCCCGGTAGTCGGCGACCGCCTCACCGACCATCCGGATGTACAGGTCGAAGCCGACGCCCGCGATGTGCCCGGACTGCTCGCCGCCGAGCAGGTTGCCCGCGCCGCGGATCTCCAGGTCCTTCATCGCCACGTACATACCCGCGCCCATCTCGGTGTGCTGGGCGATCGTCGCCAGGCGCTCGTGCGCGGTCTCGGTGAGCGGCTTCTCCGGCGGGTACAGGAAGTAGGCGTATCCCCGGTCCCGGCCACGGCCCACCCGGCCACGCAGCTGGTGCAGCTGCGAGAGGCCGAAGTTGTCGCCGCGCTCCACGATCAGCGTGTTGGCGTTGGAGATGTCGATGCCCGACTCCACGATCGTCGTGGAGACCAGCACGTCGAACTTCTTCTCCCAGAAGTCCACGACGACCTGCTCCAGCGCGCCCTCGCTCATCTGGCCGTGCGCCGTGGCGATCCGCGCCTCCGGCACGATCTCCCGCAGCCGCGCCGCCGCCCGGTCGATCGACTCGACCCGGTTGTGGATGTAGAACACCTGGCCCTCACGCAGGAGTTCGCGCCGCACCGCCGCACCGATCTGCTTCTCCTCGTACGGCCCGACGAACGTCAGGACCGGGTGCCGCTCCTCCGGGGGCGTCGTGATCGTGGACATCTCGCGGATACCCGTGACCGCCATCTCCAGCGTGCGCGGGATCGGCGTCGCCGACATGGTCAGGACGTCCACGTTGGCCCGGAGCTTCTTCAGCTGCTCCTTGTGCTCGACGCCGAAGCGCTGCTCCTCGTCCACGATGACCAGACCGAGGTCCTTGAACTTCGTCTCCGACGAGAACAGCCGGTGCGTGCCGATGACCAGGTCCACCGAACCGTCCCGCAGCCCCTCCAGCGTCGCCTTCGACTCGGTGTCCGACTGGAAGCGGCTCAGCGACCGTACGTTGACGGGGAACTGGGCGTACCGCTCGGTGAACGTGCCGTGGTGCTGCTGCACCAGCAGGGTCGTCGGCACCAGGACCGCGACCTGCTTGCCGTCCTGCACCGCCTTGAACGCCGCGCGGACCGCGATCTCCGTCTTGCCGTACCCCACGTCACCGCAGATCAGCCGGTCCATCGGGACCGACTTCTCCATGTCCTCCTTGACCTCGGCGATCGTGGACAGCTGGTCGGGCGTCTCCGCGTACGGGAAGGCGTCCTCCAGCTCCCGCTGCCACGGGGTGTCCGGGCCGAAGGTGTGCCCCGGGGCCGCCATCCGCGCCGAGTACAGCTTGATCAGGTCGGCGGCGATCTCCTTGACCGCCTTCTTGGCGCGCTGCTTGGTCTTCGTCCAGTCCGCGCCGCCCAGCCGGTGCAGGGTGGGGGCCTCGCCACCGACGTACTTGGTGACCTGCTCCAGCTGGTCCGTGGGGATGTACAGCCGGTCACCGGGCTGGCCGCGCTTGGCCGGGGCGTACTCCACGAGCAGGTACTCGCGGGTCGCCCCCTGCACGGTGCGCTGCACCATCTCGATGTACCGGCCCACCCCGTGCTGCTCGTGCACGATGTAGTCGCCGGCCTGGAGGGTCAGCGGGTCGATCGACTTGCGGCGGCGGGCCGGCATCCTCCCCAGGTCCTTGCTGGCGGTGCGCTGCCCGGTCAGGTCCGTCTCGGTCAGTACGGCGAGCTTCAGGCCCGGGTCCACGAAACCGTGGTCCACCGCCCCGCACGCCACGTGCACCAGCGACGGCCCGATCTCCCCCAGCTCCGTCTCGACCCGGGCGGCGATGCCCTCCCCGCTCAGCACCCCGGCGATACGGGACGCCGTCCCGTGCCCCTCCGTGACGTACACCGTGCGCCAGCCGTCGGCCAGCCAGCCCTTGGTGTCGGCCAGGGCCCGCGCGGTGTCGCCCCGGTACGCCTCCGGGGCGCGCATCCCGAGCTTGAGGGTGTCCTCGTCCACCTCCTCGTCGGCGGTGAACGGGGACGTGGACCACCACATCATGCCCAGCTCACGGGCCCGGTCCCGGACGTCCGCGATGCCCCGGAGCGAGGCCGCGCCGACGTCGATCGGGGCGTCACCGCCGGTCGCGGTGGCCGCCCAGGACGCCTGGAGGAACTCCTGGCTGGTGGCGACCAGGTCGGCCGCCCGGGTCCGCACCCGCTCCGGGTCGCAGACCAGCGCCATCGAGCCCTTCGGCAGGACGTCCAGGAGCAGTTCCATCTCGTCCACGAGGACCGGGGCCAGGGACTCCATGCCCTCCACCGCGATCCCCTCGGCGATCTTGCCCAGCAGTTCGCCCAGCTCGGGGTGGGCCTCGGCAAGGACGGCGGCCCGCCGGCGTACGTCCTCGGTGAGCAGCAGCTCACGGCAGGGCGGCGCCCACAGTCCGTGGGCGGCGACCTCCAGCGACCGCTGGTCGGCGATCTTGAAGTAGCGGATCTCCTCGACGTCGTCGCCCCAGAACTCCACTCGAAGGGGGTGCTCCTCGGTCGGCGGGAAGACGTCCAGGATGCCGCCGCGCACGGCGAACTCGCCGCGCTTCTCGACCAGCTCCACCCGGGCGTACGCGGCCGCCGCGAGGGCGTCCACGACCTCGCCCAGATCAGCGGTCTGCCCGCTGCTCAGCGCCACGGGCTCCAGGTCTCCGAGCCCCTTGACCTGCGGCTGGAGCACCGAGCGGATCGGGGCGACGACCACACTGACCGGTCCGGTCTCCGGGTCGTCCTCGCGGGGGTGCGCGAGGCGCCGCAGCACCGCCAGGCGCCGTCCCACGGTGTCCGAGCGGGGCGACAGCCGCTCGTGCGGCAGGGTCTCCCAGGAGGGGAACTCGGCGATCGTGTCCGGCGGCAGCAGCGTACGCAGCCCGGCCGCCAGGTCCTCCGCCTCGCGCCCGGTGGCGGTGACGGCGAGGACCGTCCGCCCCGCGTCACGGGCCAGGGCGGCCACCGCGAAGGGGCGGGCGGCGGGTGGACCGACCAGGTCCACGTGCGAGCGGTGACCGTCGGCGGCGGCCTTCACCGCTTCGGCGAGCGCCGGATCGGTGACGACGACATCCAGCAGACCGTGCAGGCTCATGAAGGGCTTCCGTCCGGTAAGGCAAGGGGTAAACGGGCAGGGGAACAACGCGAAGGACCCGACACGTAGGACGGGCCGGGGTATCCAGCGTACGACTTCGGTCTGTCACCCGCGCGAGGGAACGTCGATGCCCGGACAGCGGTACGGGGCCACCGGGCAGCGGTACGGGCCCGCCGGCGACGACGCGAACCGGCCCCGGGGCGTTTGGAGGAACGTCCCGGGGCCGGATCAGTCATCCTACGGCGCGCGCCCCCGCCCGCCCGTGGTGATCGCTCACCCGTCGGTGGCGATCGCGTTCAGGACGTTCATCCGGCCCGCCCGGAAGGCCGGGACCAGCGCGGCGAACAGTCCGACGAAGGCCGAGGCGACGAAGACGGTGACGATCGTCGGCCACGGGATCTCCAGGACCCCCAGACCCTCCAGGGCCAGGAGCTTCTGGGCCGAGGTGCCCCAGCCCATGCCCAGCCCGAGCCCGAGCAGCGCGCCGAACAGGGCGATGACCACGGACTCCAGCCGGATCATCCGGCGCAGCTGGCGGCGGGAGAGGCCGATCGCCCGCATCAGGCCGATCTCCCGGGTCCGCTCGACCACCGACAGGGCCAGGGTGTTCACCACACCCAGCACCGCGACGACGATCGCCAGGGCGAGCAGGCCGTACACGATGTTGAGCAGCTGGCCGATCTGGTCCTTCAGGTCCTGCTTGAAGTCGGCCTGGTTCTGGACCTTGTACTGCGGGTACGGCGCCAGCGCGGTCTTGAGGTCGGCGTACGCCTCCTTCTCCTTGCCGTCCTCCGCCATGGCGAACATGATCATGTTGCCGGGCATCCGGTCGGCGGAGACGTACGTCCCGGCCGTCGCGATGCTCGTGTACATCGCGCCCTGGTCCACGCTGGTGTCGTCCGAGGTGATCGCCTCGACGGTCAGCTTCGCCGTCTTCCCCGCCTTGAACGCGACGGTCAGCTCGTCCCCGACCTCGATCCCGTGCTGGGCGGCGTAGTCCGAGCCGACCGACATGGACCTCTCGCCGTACGCCTTCGCCAGGTCACCGGCGACGGTGGTGCGCCGCAGGTCCTTCGGGTACGTCGGGTCCGCGGCGGTGACGGGCCGCTCCTCCGTCGTACCGTCGGGGTTGGTGAGCTTCGCGGCGAGCACCTTGTACTCGGTGACGCGCTCGATGCCGGGCACCTTCTTGACCGCCTCGGCGGCCTGCGGCACCACCGGCTGGCCGGTGTTCGACTGCACGATGTAGTCCGTACCGACCGACCTGTCCAGCTCGTCGGTGGCCGAGGCGACCATGGACGAGCCGACGACGGAGAGGCACGCCACCAGGGCCAGGCCGATCATCAGGGCCGCGCCGGTCGCTCCGGTACGGCGGGGGTTGCGCAGCGCGTTGCGCTCCGCGAGCCGTCCGACCGGGCCGAACAGCCTGAGGACGACGACGCCGAGCCCCCGTACGACCACTCCGGCGAGCAGCGGGCCGATCACCACGAAGCCGATCAGGGTGAGGACCACGCCCAGGCCGAGGTAGAGCGAGCCCTCGCTCGCCTTGTCCACCCGGGTCGTCGCCCACAGCCCGGCGGCACCGGCACCGGTGAGCACCAGGCCGAGGCCGGCCCGCACCCAGCCGGACTTGGCGTCGGCCGGGGTCCCGGCGTCCCGCAGGGCCGCCATCGGGGACACCTTGCCGGCCCGGCGCGCCGGGATGTACGCGGCGAGGACGGTCACGACGACGCCGAGTGCCAGCCCGGTCACCGGGGTCGTCCAGGCGATGGTGAGGTCCCCGGTGGACAGCTCCATGCCGACGGCGCCCATGAGCTTCATCAGCCCGACCGCGAGCCCGATCCCGGCCGCCACACCGAGCACCGACCCGACGACGCCCAGGAGCACCGCCTCGATCAGCACGGACCGGTTGACCTGCTTGCGGCTGGACCCGATGGCCCGCATCAGGCCGATCTCCCGGGTGCGCTGCGCGACCAGCATCGAGAAGGTGTTGACGATCAGGAAGATCCCGACGAGGAAGGCGATCCCGGCGAAGCCGAGCAGGGCGTACTTCATGACGTCCAGGAAGGAGCCCATGGAGTCCTTGTTCGCGTCGGCCGCCTCCTGCTGCGTCTGGAGCTTGTACGCGCCCGTGTCGCCCAGGGCGGCGGCGACGTTCTTCTTCAGCTCGGTGTCCTCGACGCCGGGCCGGGCCGTCACGTTGACGTGGGTGAACACGTCGGGGGCGCCGAGCAGCGTCCGCTGGGCGGTGGCGGTGTCGAAGAAGACGACCGCCGCACCCGGGTTGGTGACGGTGAAGGAGGCGATGCCGCTGATCTTCGCCTTGACGTCACCGGTGACCGCGACGGTCCGCAGCTCGTCACCGATCTTCAGGTGGTGCTTGTCGGCGGTGTCGGCGTCGACCATGACCTCGGTGGGGCCGCGCGGGGCGTGACCGGAGCTGATCTCCATGGAACGCAGGTCGTTGCGCGTCCAGTTGGCGGCGATCGTGGGGGCGCCGGTCTCGGAGCCCATGTTGGTGTTGTTCCGGTCCACGACCGTGACGGACATGCTGGAGACGGCGCCCTCGACGTCCTTCACCCCGTCGGCCTTCTCCACCTGGGCGAGGACGGAGGCGGGCAGCGACTCGGGCCGGCCGTTCTCCGGCATCTCGTCGGCACCCTTGGCGCTCTTCGGGCCGACGGTGACGTCGGCCGAGGTCGCCGCGAAGAGCTTGTCGAAGGTGGTGTTCATCGTGTCGGTGAAGACGAGCGTGCCGCAGACAAAGGCCACCGAGAGCAGGACCGCGACGGCGGAGAGCGCCATGCGTCCCTTGTGCGCGAGGAAGTTGCGCACCGAGGTCTTCCACACGGTCATGACGTCCGCCCGCGCGCGTCGAAGTCCTTCATGCGGTCGAGGACCTGCTCGGCGGTCGGGTCGCGCATCTCGTCGACGATGGACCCGTCCGCGAGGTAGAGCACCCGGTCCGCGTAGGAGGCGGCGACGGGGTCGTGGGTGACCATGACGATGGTCTGGCCCAGCTCGTCGACCGACCTGCGCAGGAACGACAGCACCTCGGCCCCGGCCCGCGAGTCGAGGTTCCCGGTGGGCTCGTCACCGAAGATGATCTCGGGGCGGGCGGCCAGCGCCCGTGCCACCGCGACGCGCTGCTGCTGACCGCCGGAGAGCTGGGTGGGCCGGTGCTTCAGCCGCCCGGCGAGGCCCACGGTCTCGACGACCTGGTCCAGCCAGCCCGCGTCCGGCTTACGGCCCGCGATGTCCATCGGCAGCGTGATGTTCTCCAGCGCGTTGAGCGTCGGGAGCAGGTTGAACGCCTGGAAGATGAAGCCGATCCGGTCCCGGCGCAGCTGGGTGAGCTTCTTGTCCTTGAGCCCGGTGATCTCGGTGTCGGCGAGGTGGATCTGACCGGACGTCACCGTGTCCAGGCCGGCCAGGCAGTGCATCAGGGTGGACTTGCCGGAGCCGGACGGGCCCATGATCGCCGTGAACTGCCCGCGAACGATGTCCACGTCGACATGGTCGAGGGCGACGACCCGGGTCTCGCCCGCGCCGTACGCCTTGACGACCTGCCGCGCTCGCGCAGCTACGGCCGTACGCCCTCCAGTGTCCCCGCGCCTGGGAATGGTCACAGCCGTTGTCACGGTAATTCTCCTATGTCGGTCGATCCTCGGACGTCTCTGTGTACGTTCCGAGTCTCGGGTCGAAGAGGGGTCCGGCGCGCTGGTGCCCGGCGCAGTCTTCGGGTGGGGTTTTCCCCACCCCGTTCTCTGCGGGCAGCCGCAACGGCGGTGTTGAGAACACGCTAAGGAACGGGCCCGCCCCGGCACGTCCTCCGCCGGGAGGAACGCGCCCCAGGCCGAAATGCGGTGCCACCCCTAGGGGAAGCGGCCCCTTCGGACCGCCCCGCGTAGGGGATCCCGGTCTTCGGGCTCCGCCTCCCGCCCGGCGGCTCCCGGTGGGACAGTGAACCGGGAAACCGCATGCGTAGGGAAGGAATTACGGTGGACGGCGCGGACGGCACCAAGGCCGCGGGGACGGCCGGCTCCGCGGAGCGCACCCCCGCGGGGAGCGGCGCGGACACGGCGGAGACCGGTGAGGCGTCAGGGACCGGAGACATACCGAGCGGCCGAAAAGCAACGGTGGCCAAGGGTGGTGCGGGGGTCTCGGGCGGCGCGGGGGTCTCGGGCGGCGCGGGCGGCGCGGGGGTCTCGGGCGGCTCGGGTGGCGCGGCCGCGCCGGACACCCCGGACACCTCTGGCACCTCTGGCACCTCTGGCCCCTCCGGCGCCGGGGCCCGGGACGGGGCCGCGGACGCCCCGGCACCCGGAGCCGGGGCCGGGGCCGAGGACGACGCGGTGGCCGCGGCGCGGGCCGACCGGGCCCGGCGCCCCGTGGTCGCCGCCCTCATGCTCGGCATGGGCCTGGCGGCCATCGACGGCACCGTCGTCGCCACCGCCGTCCCGCAGATCGTCGGGGACCTCGGCGGGTTCGCCGTGTTCTCGTGGCTGTTCTCCGGCTATCTGCTCGCGGTGACCGTCACCCTGCCCGTGTACGGAAAGCTCTCCGACACCTTCGGCCGCAAGCCCGTCCTGGTGGCGGGCATCATCCTCTTCCTGGCCGGCTCCCTGCTCTGCGCCACCGCCTGGAACATGGCCGCCCTGATCGCGTTCCGCGTCGTCCAGGGCCTCGGCGGCGGCGCCCTCCAGGGCACCGTGCGGACCATCGCCGCCGACCTGTACCCGCTGAAGGAACGCCCCAGGATCCAGGCCAAGTTGTCCACCGTGTGGGCCACCTCCTCGGTGGCCGGGCCCGCGCTGGGCGGGCTGCTCGCCACGTACGCCGACTGGCGCTGGATCTTCCTCGTCAACCTTCCGGTCGGCGCGGTCGCCCTGTGGCTGGTGGTCCGGCACCTCCACGAACCGGCCCGCCCCCGCCCCGCCACCCGCCCGCGCGTCGACTGGGCGGGAGCCCTCACCGTGTTCGCCACCGGCGCGCTCCTGCTGACGGCGCTCGTCCAGGGCGGGGTCGCCTGGCCCTGGCTCTCGGCCCCCTCCCTCACCCTGCTCGGGGCGAGCGGCGCCCTCGCGGCCCTGACCGTCGTCATCGAACGGCGCGCGGCCGAACCCGTCATCCCCGGCTGGGTCTGGCGGCGCCGCCCCATCGCCTCGGTCAACCTCGCCCTGGGAGCGATGGGGCTGCTGATGGTCGCCCCCACCGTCTTCCTGCCGACCTACGCCCAGTCGGTCCTGGGACTCGGCCCGGTCGCCGCCGGTCTGGTCCTCTCCGTCATGACACTCAGCTGGCCGGTCGCGGCGGCGCTCTCCGACCGCGTCTACAACCGTGTCGGTTTCCGGAACACCGCGATCACCGGCATGAGCGCCGCGCTCCTGGTCCTGCTCGCCTTCCCGCTGCTGCCCTTCCCGGGGGCCGCCTGGCAGCCCGCCCTGCTGATGCTGCTGCTGGGCGCGGCCCTCGGCCTCTTCCAACTGCCCCTGATCGTGGGCGTCCAGTCGACCGTCGGCTGGTCCGAGCGGGGCACGACGACGGCCTCCGTACTGTTCTGCCGGCAGGTCGGCCAGAGCCTCGGCGCGGCCCTGTTCGGTGCCGTCGCCAACGCGACCCTCGCCTCCCGGCTGGCCGGTGCCCCGATGCCGGGGCTGCCCGGCGACCTCGACGGCGTCTCCCGCGCCCTCCAGTCCCCTGCGGCCCTCTCGTCCGCCGCGACCGACTACCTGCGCCGCGCCGTCGCCACCGCCACGGACCATGTCTTCGTCGGTGCGGCGGGCGCCGCCGTACTCGCCCTGCTGGTGCTCCTCGTCATGGCGCCGCGCCGCTTCCCGGTCCTCGACGACGGCGCCCGGGGCCGCCCGGACGGCACGTGAGCCGCCCGCCCCGGCGGACCGTACGAGGCCGAACCGGTCTCCCCCGAACGCCCCGGCCCGCCCGACGGGTGCACGCCACCGTCACCCCCCGGCCGGCTCCCGGTCCGGCAGGGTGCGGCCCGTCAGCGCCGCCAGGGCCGTCCGCACGTGCGCCATGTGCGAGCGCACCTCCTCGCGGGCCTCCTCGTGCTCCCGCAGCACCCGGTCCGTCTCCCGGCCGACCCGCTCCTCGGCCACCCGCGCCTCGGCGAGCATCCCCGCCGCCTGCGCCTCCGTGTCCTCACGGCGGTGCCGGGCGGCCTCCTCGGCCTCCGACAGCTCCCGGCGCGCCCGGGCGAGCAGCGCCTCGCCCCGCTCCGCCAACTCCGCCTCGCGGGCCACGACCAGGGCCTCCGCCGCGGCGGTCTCCTCCTCGGCCGCCTTGCCCCGCTCCGTGTGCTCCCGCTCCTGATGCGCCAGCACACCCGCCGTACGACGACGGGTCTCGGCCATGTCCGCGTCGGCCTCCCCACGGATCCGGCCGGCCTCCTCCAGCGCCTCCCGCACCACCGTCCCGGCCGCGTCACGGGCCGCTTCCAGCAGCGTCCCGGCCGCTTCCTCGGCGGCGGCCCGCACCGACCGCGCCTCCGCGCGGGCCGCCTCCTTCACCTCCCGGCCCGCCGCCTCGGCACCGTCCAGGAGCGCCTGCGCCTCCTCGGCCGCCGCGGCGCGGACCGCCTCGGTCTCGGCCTCCGCCAGCGCGAGGATCCGCTGGGCCCGCTCCCCCAGCGACGCGTACGTCTGGGGTGCCAGCGACGCGACCACCTCGCGCAGCCGCGCCGACTCCGCCGACCGCTCTTCCACCAGGGCCGTCAGCCGGGACATCTGGTCCAGAGCCCCGTTCCGCTCACCGAGGAGCGCGGCCACGGTCCGGTCCACCTGCTCCGGACGGTAACCCCGCCCCCGCATACCGACGACGTCGAACGCGGACACCGGTCCACCACTCATCCCTGAAGCCCCATTCCCGCTCGTCGACGCCCCGGTCACCCAGCAATACGTCAAGGATGCGGCAAATGATGCCGGAAGTCGGAATCGATCAGCTGTTTTCAAGACGGAAGCGATCGGCATCACAGAACGCACAAAAAGGAAAGCGCCCGGACCTCGACGGGTCCGGGCGCCACTCCTTCGACGGGTCAGATCACAACAGCCCGTCCCACATCTGCTCCAGCAGCACCGACCACCAGCTCTCCGGCGACGCCAGCGCCGCCGGGTCCAGCGCCGCCAACTGCGCCTGGAAATCGACGGTCCAGCGGCCCGCCTGCTCCGGATTCAGCCCGTACCGCAGCCGCCACATCCGGCCCAGCAACGCCATCGACCGTACGAACTCGGCCAGTCCGGTGTTGACGAACTGCGGCGGCACCGGCTGCCCGCCGGGACCCGCCTCGACCGGTACGGCCACGATGTTCGCCGTGCCGTACTGCACACAGACCGCCCGGCCGAAGTCCGACCCCATCACGAGATACGAACCCGCGTCCGACGCCGCCCGCACCTGCCGCTGCGCGGCCAGCTCACCCAGCGTCGGCACCACCGGCTGCCCCGGCTGCCCCCAGAAGAACGGCCCGAAATCGGCGGGCAGCCCCGCCCACACCAGGGTCCGCGCCACGCTCTCCGGCACGCCCTGGCGCGACACCGCCCGCTGGTCGAAACGGAGTACGCCCTGCGGGCCGAACGCGCCGAGCATCTCCTCGGCCAGCGCCTCCGGCGGCAGCGGCGGCGCGGGCGCCACCTGCGGCAGCGGCGCCCGCACCGGGGCCGGCCGCGCCGGACCGTCCGCCACCTGGTGCAGCTCGCCCTGATGCGTCAGCAGAGCGCGCATGCCCTGCTGCCGGCTCGCGTGGTCCGTGCCGTACGGAGCGACGCTCGTGATCCGGACCTGCGGCCACATCTCCCGGATCATCCGCGCGCAGTACGCGCCCGGCAGCTCACACGACTCCAGCTCCGTGTGCAGCTCGATGACCTGCTGCGGCGGCACGTTCATCGCGCGCAGCTCGTGCAGCATCTGCCACTCCGGGTGCGGGGTACCCGGCGCGGAGCGGCGGATCAACCGCTGCTCGCTGCCGTCGGGCGCGCGGAACCTCAGCACCGCCTGGTAGCCGGGGCCCACCGTGGGCTGCCCGGCCGGCTGCTGCGGATAGCCGTACGCCGGGGGCGGCGGGGTGTGCGGACCGGCCGGCGCCCCGGGCGGACCCGGAGGACGCGGCATGTTCGGGCCACCGAGGCTCGCGTCGGCGAACACCGTCGCGGCGTGGTGCACCCCTCCACCCGGCGGCGTCGCGCCAGGCGGAGCCGGCGGACCGGGCGGCGGGGTCGCACCCGGCGGACCGGGCGGACCCGGAGGACGCGGCATGTTCGGGCCGCCGATACTCGCGTCCGCGAACACCGTCGCGGCATGGTGCACCCCGCCACCGGGAGGCGGCGTCGCACCAGGAGGGCCGGGAGGACCAGAAGGACCAGGCGGACCGGGCGGCGGAGTCGCTCCAGGGGCAGGGGGCGGACCCGGAGGCGTCGACGCGCCCGGGGCCGGGGTGCCGCCGGGCGGACCCGTCTGCGCCACCAACTGCGTCGGTACGTAACCCCCCGGAGCGCCGGGCACCCCCGGAGCACCCGGCGGGGGCACGGCACCACCCGGCGTACCGGGCGCGCCCGGTGGCGGCGGGGTCGTCGGACACGTCCCCCGCGCGCCACGCGGCGACACGGTCGCCTTGCTGGTGGCCGCGTCCGCGATGTCCGCGGCCGAGGAACCCGACGTCCCGGACGAGGCCGGGCCCGTCGGCGCCCCGGGAGCGGCGGGCGCCCCGGGGGACGGGGTGCCCGGTCCGGGCTGCGGGTCGAGCCCCGGGACGACCGCCGTCCTGGGCAGCTGGCTCCCGCCCGACATCAGCGCGGTCGGCGCCTCCGCCGACACACCGGGGGGCGGGGTGTCGTCGTCGTCCGACCCGGACAGCGGCGGTGCGAACACCGTCGCCGGCAGCCCCACCTCGCCCTCGTCCGAGCCCGCGTTCGTGTCCGTGCCCGCCCACGGGGTGGCCCCGGCCGGCACCCCGTCCGACGCCGTCGGCTCGTGGTCCTCCTCGCCACCGGCCGCCGGCCAACCACCCGACGACGCCCCTGTGCCCGACGCCGCCGTACCGGATGCCGCCGCGTCGGACGGCTCCGGGCGGGCGGCCCCCTGAGCGGGAACGCCGCCCGACGGGGCGTCGCCGGTGCCGCCCGAAGACGCCCCGCCCGGCACCGGCGGCGCTCCCTCGGGCTCCGACTCGGCGCGCCGGTCCGGGATGCCCAGCTTGTCCGCCGCCTCCTGGAGCCACTCCGGCGGAGTCAGCAGGAACGACGTCTGGTTCAGATCGATGCGCCGCGGCGGCTCCGGAGCGGCCGGGGCCGTGCCACGCGCCCCGTACTCCTCCTCGTACCGCCGGATGACCTCACCCACAGGCAGCCCCGGCCACAGCGTGGCCTCACCGCTGTCCCGGGCGATCACCAGCCGCTGGCGGCCCCCGTCCGACACCGGACCCTCCGGCCGGTCCTCGGCCCACACCACGAACCCGAGTTCGAACTCACGGACCCGCACCTCACGGTGCTGATACGCGGGCACGTCACCGTTGACCCACTCGTCCGCCCGCTCCTGCGCCTGCGCGAACGTCACCATCCCGCGCTCACCCCTCCACCGGGACGGCCCGCGCGAAGCCGCCGTCCACCATCAGGTTCGCCACCGTCTCCAACTCCGGCGGGTTGCCCGCCAGTCGCTGGAGGAAGGCGTCGAAGTCCGCACCGCACGGCAGCAGAAGCCGCTCCACCCGCTCCCCCACGCTCCAGCCGTCCTGGTCCCGGGCGTCGTCGTACGCGCAGAACCACACCGACCCCACGTCACCGCCCCGCACCTTCACGGCGACGATCCCGCCCTGGACGAAACCGACGCCCAGATAGTCCTTGGTGAAGTGGTCCCGCAGACACTTGTTGACGTACACCAGGTCGTTCACGGCGGCCTCCTCGCGCACCGTGAAGAACGGCTGGTCCACCAGCAGACCCAGCTCCGCGTCCAGCGCCACACCCACCGGGGCACAGCCGCCGGCCGCCTTGAGGAAGGAACGGTAGGCGCCCGGAAGCCGGTACCCCAGATCCTCCTCGACGCCCAGGATCTGCTGCTCGGCCACCGCCACGGCACCCTTCGGCAGCCCGAAGTGCGCCGGCCGGGTCTCCTGCAACGGGCGCGTACCCCGCCGGGTCTGGTCCACCGACGCCGTCGCCAGACCACCGTGGTGGCGCAGCAGCGCCTTCACCTCGACCGGGACCAGCTCCATCCGGCGGCCACCCGCCACGTGGTGCCAGGTCCAGCCGTGCGGAGTGGCCACCGGGGCGATCGTGTCCCACAGTTCGTGACCCGCCGCCGCCATCGCCGCGTTCGCCGACACCACGTCCGTCAGCCGCAGCTCGTCGATGCCGAACCCCGGCGGCGGCTCGGCGATCTCCGCGACCGCACGCGCGTACGGCGAGAAGTCCGGGCGGCCGTTCTCGTCCACGCGCACACCCCTGGGGTGACGGGACGCCCGGACGGGGTCCGGGAAGTGCACGACCTGCCCGGCATAGGCCGCGTTCGGTGGCGCGGCTTGCTGCCCGAGCCGACCTGTCGTCATGGCGGTTGCCCCCTGCTGCGTCTGGTGTTCCGCACAGCCTATGCGGTGGCACGACGGCCACCCCCGCCCCGGAACCACTCGTCACGCACCGTCACCATCAGGTGACGGCCGCACCACACCACCGCCACAAATCCGCGACACGCAGACACGTTTCCCCCACCCAGCTTTCCCACCACGCTGCACATTTGGCAGGCTGTCCCCCGCAACTCGGGGGATTGCGGGAGGGAAGTCCACAACATGCACCCTGCACAAACAGTCACGTCCGGAGATCCGCGACTCAGCTGGAGCAGCACCGAACCGAGCCGCACACCTCAGCTCCACCACCGCCGCGACGGCATCCTGCCCGCCGTGGCCGCAGCCCTGTCCGTACGTGGCGAGACACTCACCTGCACCGCCGGCAAGGGCGACCAGCCACCCGTCCTGCACCCGCTCGTCCAGGACTTCCTCGACACCCTCACCAGCAACCAGCGCGAACGCTTCACCGGGCGCTGCCCCGAGGCGATACTGCTCTCCCGTCAGCTCACCGCCGCCGACAGCAGCCGCTCCAAGCGGGCCCAGCGCAAGCCCCTCACCAACGGCGAGGCCCGCCGCGCCCTCAAGCACGCCCGGATCACGGCCCGGCACATCCGCGAGGACGGCGACCCGCTCCACGGCGGCTACGCACCCCCCTGCCGCTCCTGCGCCGTGATGCTCGCCCACTTCGGCGTACGCCCCGTCGACCTCACCACCGGTGCGGCGACCGCCGCCGAGAAGAGCTGAGCCGCCAGCCATGCGCGAACGAAGCGACATCCCCGCCCAGCAGGGCCACGCCCCCTCGGCACGCTTCCCGGGCCCCGTCGAGGCCGCCCTGCGGGAGGCGGGCTGGGAACCGGGGCGCTGGGACATCCGCCAGGCCGAGGAATGGGCCGACGCCCTGCGCTCGCACACCTCGCCCGCCGGACACCAGCACGCCGTCTTCCCGGCCGCCGTCGAGGCCTGGGCCGAATTCGGCCGGCTCCGCATCACGGCCTCCGCGCCCGGCCGGCAGATCGCCCCCGCCGTCCTGCGCGTCGACCCCCTGCGCGGACTCCACCTCGCCCGCACCCTCGGCGACCTCGGCCGCGCGCTGGAGACCGAGGTCGCCCCCCTCGGCGAGGAGGGCGACGGCCAGGCCGTCCTCGCCATCGACAACGAAGGACGGGTCTACTCCATCGACCACACCGGCGACTGGTACCTCGGCTCCGACATCGACCGGGCGCTGGGCACCCTGATCACCGGCGTCCAGCCCACCCGCCTCAGCCAGACCGCCTGACGTCCGGGAGACCCGCCCGCCTCAGCCAGACCGCCTGACGTCCGGGAGACCCGGCCGGGACCCGACGGGCCCCGATGTCCGCCCACCCGCCCGGTTCACCCGCCCCGGGACCCCCGAACAGCCGCAAAACGCCCGCACGCGCACCGCATTACGCCGATTCACCCCCGTACGCCCCTACGCTCCGCGCATGATCAGCCACACCCTGCCCCTCGCGGCATCAGGTCTCAAGATCGACTGGACCAAGATGCCCACGTACAACACGATCATGTCCCTGGCCGCCGGAGCCGGGCTCATCCTCGTCGTCGCCCTCGGCTACCGGCTCCTGCGCCCCGCCGGCACCGTCAACCTCGACGGCTGGGTACTCGCCTTCGGCGCACTCGGCTTCATCCTCGTCACCACCGGCCTCCACATGACCCTCACCTGGCCACTCGCCGGACAGGGCTTCCCCTTCGACAACATCATCTTCGGCGAGCCCGCCCTCGGCTTCGGCACACTCCTCGCCTTCGCCGCCTTCTACCTCTGGAAACGCGGCGACACCCTCCTCGCCGCCCCCGACCGCACCCGCCGCATCGCACACATCGCCTCCCCCGTCTCCGTCCTGGTCTTCGGACTCGGACTCGCCTGCTTCGGCATCGCCGCCGCCGGCTGGAAGTACACCCTCTTCGCCGCACCGCCCGAAGAACCCATCTCCGGCGAGTTCGCGGACATGCCCATGCTCGAAGCCAGCTTCATGTCCAGCCTCTACGTGCTCGTCGGCATCGGAGCGCTGCTCTTCCCCTTCGCGCTCCACCGCCCCAGGAGCCCCCTGACCCTCGTCGTCGGCGCCGTCTGGGCCCTGGCCGGAGTGATCTTCCTCCTCTTCGGAGGCCTCAACTACTTCACCCACATCGGCCTCATCGTCAACACCATGTGACACGAAGACCGGCGGCCCCACCGCCGGACCACCCGGGACTCACACCGCGGTCCCGCCCTCCGGCAGCACCGCGGACACCCGGAACCCGCCCGCGTCGGTCGGCCCCGACACGAACACGCCCCCCAGCGCCAACACCCGCTCCCGCATCCCCACCAGCCCGTTCCCCCCACTGGGCAGGCCCGCGTCCGCCGTCGCGCCGTCCGTCGGACCGTTCTCCACCTGCATCGCCACCTCCGCGCCCCGGTGCGCCAGCCGGACCCACGTCTTCGCCCCCGCCGCGTGCTTGTGCGCGTTCGTCAACGCCTCCTGCACCACCCGGTACGCCGTCTGTTCCACCTCCGGCGCGTACGCACGCGTCTCACCGTCCACCGACAGCTCCACCGCCATCCCCGCGTCCCGGGACTGCGCCACCAACGCCTCCACCTCGCGCAGCCGGGGACCGTCCTCCGAAGCCACCGCCACCGCCTCGGCCGCCACCCGGCCCACCGACGCCAACGGCACCCGGCCCACCGGACCGGCCACCAGCGCGTCCCCGCTCCGCAGCACCCCCAGCATCTCCCGCAGCTCCGTCAACGCCTGCCGGCCCATGTCACCGACCAACGCCGCGTTGCGCACCGCCTTCGCCGGGTCCTTCGGCGCCACCGCCTGCAACGCCGCCGCGTGCACCACCATCAGACTCACCCGGTGCGCCACCACGTCGTGCATCTCCCGGGCGATCCGGGTCCGCTCCTCCGTACGCGCCCACTCGGCCCGCTCCTCGGCCCGGTCCGCCAGCAGCGACAGCTCCCGCTCCAGCGAGTCCGCCCGCTCCCGCAGGCTCTCCATCAGCCGGCGCCTCGCCCCGATGTAGAGCCCGAACAGCACCGCCGGCGCCGTCAGCCCCAGCGCCATGAACAACGACATCAGCGGGATGTACCAGTCACCCGGACCGAAATCCACGTCGGCGTGCGCGCTGACGCTCTGCCGCAGCCGCACGTACCCCACGACGAACGAGCCGACGAAGGTCATCCCCGCCAGCACGATCGTGATCCTGCGCGGCACGTCCGAGGCGGCCAGCGTGTACAGGCCGACGAGCCCCATCAGGAAGCCCATCTCAGCCGGCGTCGTGGCGATCGACACCAGGACCACCGCGATCGGCCACCGGCGGCGCACCACCAGCACCGAACCGGCCAGCAGCCCGAACAGCACCCCCAGCGGCACCGGCAGCCCGGCGTCCCCGGCGAACTCCACCCCCTCCAGCGCGCACTCCAGCGCCGAGACCAGCGCCAGCCCCACGTCCAGGGCGACACCACGCCGCCGCTCCCACCACCAGTACGCGCGGGTGGTCCCACCCGGCGCTTCCTGGTCTGCCCCCGTTGCGGTCATGGCATCCAGCGTACGGGCGGCCGCATCCGTTTTTCCGGAGAGTCCGGCAGCACAGGAAGGGAGCGCCCAGGACAGGAACGCACCCGGTCCCCCCGATCCGGTGAACCGCGCGCCTCCTCGACCGGACGTCCGCATTCCGCACGATCGTGTCCGTATGACACAGCCCGGCACCAGGTACGCGGACTTCGAGGGCCTACGGGAGAAGGCGGTGGCGCTGCGCCGCGAGGGGCTCAGCCTGCGCCAGATCCGCGACCGGCTCCACGTCCACAACAACGACCTCCTCCAGCGCCTCGTGAACGGCGAGCCCGCCCCGGAGTGGACGAAGCGGCCGAACGCCAAGGACGACCTGCGGGCGAAGGCGCGGGAGCTGCGGCGCCGGGGACTGACGTACGACGCGATCCAGGTCGAGCTGGGGTGCTCGAAGAGTTCGATCTCGCTGTGGGTGCGGGACCTGCCGAAGCCTGAACGAAGCCGGACGGCCGTCGAGCAGGCGCGGCTCGCCGGGCGAAAGCGGTGGGATCACGAACTGGCCCTGCGCGATACCGAACGACAGCGCACCAAGGCGGTCGCCAAGAAGGAGATCGGCGCCATGTCTGACCGGGACCTCTTCCTTGTCGGTACCGCTCTCTACTGGTCGGAGGGCACCAAGGACAAGCCTTACGACCGCCGCGAGAGCGTCACCTTCATCAACAGCGATCCCGGAATGGTCGAGGTGTATCTCGCATGGCTGGCCCTCCTCGGCTTTCCCCGGGAACAGCTGCGCTACCGCCTCATGATTCACGAAACCGCGGACGCCGAATCCGCCATGTCGTACTGGGCCGACCTGATCGGGATCGACGTTTCCACCTTCCAGAAGACCACACTGAAGAAACACAATCCGAAGACCGTCCGTAAGAATGTGGGCAGCGGCTACCGGGGCTGTCTCGTCATCCGGGTTCCGCAGGGCGCCGAGTTGTATCGTCGAATCGAGGGCTGGTGGAGCGGCATCGCGGAACAGGCCCAACTTCGCCTCAGGTAGGGTCTGACGGGTGATCCGCCGTGGGGTAGCGGCATCCCGCAGGCCTTTGGAGCCTTGAGACGCTGGTTCGAATCCAGCCGGCGGAGCCCACGTGTCGTGGCCCCGACCCAACCGGTCGGGGCCCGCGCTCGTTTCGGGCCCGAACACCCCCGGTATCCTGCGGATGTCCATCACCCGAAGCCGAAGGGCACATCCGTGAGCACCACAAGCCCGGCAGCCGTCGTCGTCCTCGCAGCGGGTGAGGGCACCCGTATGAAGTCGAAGACTCCCAAGGTTTTGCACGAGATCTCCGGCCGTTCGCTCGTCGGTCATGTCGTCGCCGCCGCCCGGGAGCTCGGTCCGCGGCACCTCGTCGTGGTCGTCGGGCACGCGAGCGAGCAGGTCACCGCGCATCTGGCCGCCGACGAGACCCCCGTACGCACCGCCTTCCAGGCCGAGCGCAAGGGCACCGGGAACGCCGTCCGGATGGGGCTCGACGAGCTGGGCGGGGCCGTCGAGGGGACCGTGATCGTCGTCTGCGGCGACACCCCGCTGCTCTCCGGCGCGACCCTCTCCGCGCTCGCCGCCACCCACACCGCCGACGCGAACGCCGTCACCGTGCTGACCGCCGAGGTCCCGGACTCCACCGGTTACGGCCGGATCGTCCGCGACGCGGCCACCGGCGCCGTCACCGAGATCGTCGAGCACAAGGACGCCACCGACGCCCAGCGCGCGATCCGTGAGATCAACTCCGGCGTCTTCGCGTTCGACGGCCGGCTGCTGGACCAGGCGCTCGGCAAGGTGCGGACGGACAACAGCCAGGGCGAGGAGTACCTCACCGACGTGCTGTCGATCCTGCGCGAGGACGGCCACCGGGTGGGCGCTTCGGTGGCGGACGACCACCGGGAGATCCTGGGCATCAACAACCGCCTCCAGCTCGCCGAGGCCCGGCGGCTGCTCAACGAGCGGCTGCTGGAGCGCGCGATGCTCGCCGGGGTGACGATCGTGGACCCCGCGTCCACGCTGATCGACGCGACGGTGACGTACGAGCGCGACGTGGTCGTGCACCCGGGCACCCAGCTGCTGGGCACGACGCATCTGGCGGAGGACTGCGAGGTCGGCCCGAACTCGCGGATCAAGGACACCGCGGTCGGCGCCGGGGCGCGGCTGGACACCACCACGGCCGACGGCGCTGAGATCGGCGCGGGGGCGACGGCGGGCCCGTACGCCTATCTGCGTCCGGGGACGCGGCTGGGCGTGAAGGCCAAGGCCGGGACGTACGTGGAGATGAAGAACGCCACGATCGGCGAGGGCAGCAAGGTCCCGCACCTGAGCTACGTCGGTGACGCGACCATCGGTGACCACACCAACATCGGCGCGGCGAGCGTCTTCGTGAACTACGACGGTGTGGCCAAGCACCACACGACGATCGGGTCCCACTGCCGGACCGGTTCGGACAATATGTTTGTGGCACCCGTCACGGTCGGGGACGGTGTCTACACCGCCGCGGGTTCGGTCATCACCAAGGACGTGCCGGCCGGCTCCCTGGCCGTCGCGCGGGGCCAGCAGCGGAATATCGAGGGCTGGGTGGCCCGGAAGCGTCCCGGAAGCCCGGCAGCCCAGGCGGCCCAGGCGGCCGGTCAGGAGTCCGGCCGCGAAAGCTGACCGGAAACAGGTGCGCCCCAGGCGGCGTACCGTGATAGGTGCTCACCCATTTCGGCTGGCTCGTCGCACATCGGGACACATGCGCGCGGTGCCAGATACACGTCTGAGGAGACTGTGCTGTGACCGGGATCAAGACGACCGGCGAGAAGAAACTGATGCTCTTCTCCGGCCGCGCCCACCCCGAGCTGGCCGAGGAGGTCGCGCACCAGCTGGGTGTGGGCCTCGTGCCGACGAAGGCCTTCGATTTCGCCAACGGTGAGATCTACGTGCGGTTCCGGGAGTCCGCGCGTGGCGCCGACTGCTTCCTGATGCAGAGCCACACCGCTCCGATCAACAAGTGGATCATGGAGCAGCTGATCATGCTGGACGCGCTGAAGCGCGCGTCCGCCCGGTCGATCACGGTGATCGTGCCGTTCTACGGGTACGCCCGCCAGGACAAGAAGCACCGCGGCCGTGAGCCGATCTCGGCGCGGCTGATCGCGGATCTGATGAAGACGGCGGGCGCGGACCGCATCCTCACGATGGATCTGCACACGGACCAGATCCAGGGCTTCTTCGACGGTCCGGTGGACCACCTGTTCGCGCTGCCGATCCTGGCGGACTACGTGGGTGCGAAGGTGGACCGGTCGAAGCTGACGGTCGTCTCGCCGGACGCGGGCCGGGTGCGGGTCGCGGACCGCTGGTGCGACCGGCTGGACGCGCCGCTGGCGATCGTGCACAAGCGCCGTGACAAGGACGTGCCGAACCAGGTCAGCGTCCACGAGGTCGTGGGCAATGTCGAGGGCCGGGTGTGTGTGCTGGTCGACGACATGATCGACACGGGTGGCACGATCTGTGCCGCCGCCGACGCCCTGTTCGCGCACGGCGCGGAGGACGTCATAGTGACGGCGACGCACGGGGTGCTGTCGGGCCCCGCGGCGGACCGTCTGAAGAATTCGAAGGTGAGCGAGTTCGTGTTCACGGACACGCTGCCGACGCCGGGTGAGCTGGAGATCGACAAGATCACGGTGCTGTCGATCGCGCCGACGATCGCGCGTGCGGTGCGTGAGGTGTTCGAGGACGGTTCGGTCACGAGCCTCTTCGAGGAGCAGGGCTGATCCCGGTCTGATCCCCGGGCTGGTCCCGGTCTGATCCCCGGGACCGGTGATCCACTTGGGGCGCGGCCTCCCCGCCGGGTAGACTCAACGAGTTGCTCGGCGAGGGAGGCCGTTCTCATGAGTGATCATGGGGGCCGGCGGTCCGTTATCGACGCGCTCTTCGTAGCAGGCCTGTCGTAGGCCGGGTGACCATCGAACGTTCGTCACCTTGCGAGGAGTGCACCATGGCCGAGATCAAGCTCGCCACCGAGGCCCGTACCGAGTTCGGCAAGGGCGCCGCCCGCCGTATCCGTCGTGCCAACCAGGTTCCCGGCGTGGTCTACGGCCACGGCGCCGAGCCGGTCCACATCACGCTGCCGGGCCACGACCTGCTGCTGGCGCTGCGTACCGCGAACGTCCTGATCGGTCTGGAGATCGACGGCAAGGACGCGCTGGTCATCCCGAAGGCCGTGCAGCGCAACCCGCTCCGCGGTGACATCGAGCACGTCGACCTGCTCACCGTGAAGCGCGGCGAGAAGGTGGACGTCGAGATCGCCGTGCACGTCGAGGGCGCGCTGGCCCCGGGTTCGAACCTGCTTGAGTACGTCATGAACACGCTGCGCGTGCAGGCCGAGGCGACCAACATCCCCGAGTCCGTGACGGTCTCCGTCCAGGGCATGGACGCCGGTCAGTCGGTCTTCGCCAAGGACATCCCGCTGCCCACCGGTTCGGTGCTGGTGGACGACCCGGAGGCCGTCGTGCTGTCGGTCGTCACCGCGCAGGCCGAGCCGTCCGACGAGGACGGCGAGGGCGAAGAGGCCTGAGCCTCGCCGCACCTGCTTGACTGACGGGGTGGCGTGTCCCTCACGGGGGTTGCGCCGCCCCGTTTTTCGCTGTCCGATCCGTTTTCCGCTGTCCGATCCGTTGTCGCGGTGCGCGCGTGTGCGCTGTGCGAGCCGTTCCGCTGTTTGTCCGTCCCATGCGCGAGGAGACCGAACGCAGATGTCCGACGCCACCGACCCCTGGCTGATCGTGGGCCTCGGCAATCCCGGCCCCGAGTACGCGGCGAACCGGCACAACGTCGGGTTCATGGTCGCCGATCTGCTGGCGACGCGGATCGGCGGGACGTTCAAACGGGCGCAGAAGGCGCAGGCCCAGGTGGTGGAGGGGCGGATGGGTCCGCCGGGTCCGCTGAGCCGCCGGGTGGTCCTGGTGAAGCCGATGTCGTACATGAACCTGTCAGGTGGGCCGGTGACGGCGCTGCGGGACTTCTACAAGGTGCCCACGGATCATGTGCTGGCGGTGCACGACGAGTTGGACATCGACTACGGGACGCTGCGGTTGAAGCGGGGCGGCGGCGACAACGGGCACAACGGGCTGAAGTCGATGACGAAGGCGATGGGTCCGGACTACCACCGGGTGCGGTTCGGGATCGGCCGGCCGCCGGGCCGGATGCAGGTGGCGGACTTCGTGCTGAAGGATTTCTCGTCCGCCGAGCGCAAGGAGCTGGCCTATCTGGTGGACCGGGCGGCGGACGCGGTGGAGTCGTTGGTGGCGGACGGGCTGGAGCGGGCGCAGTCGGCGTACAACTCCTGACATTCCTGTCGCTTCCTGGGTGTTTTCCGGCCACGAGTTGACCAAGGGTCCGGCTCTCGCCAAAGATCTGCCCCCATGAAGCGGAGCACGTCCCACCGGCTGTTGGACCACGGCCGTACGTTCGCGGCCGGCTGTGTCGTCCTGTTGCTGCTCGTGGCGGGGGTGTGGGCGTCGTGGGAGACCGCGCACCACATCGTGCTGGCCAAGGGCCGTGAGCACGGGACGATGTCGGTGACGGGGTGCGGCGAGGACATGTGTACGGGGTCGTTCGCGCCGGACGCCCAGTCGGAGCGGCGGTCCGGGGTGACGATCGAGCGGTCCGTGGCGGTGCGCAAGGGTGACCGCTTCCCGGTGGTGGTGAAGCCGGGGACCGGAGAGGTGGTGCGGACCGGGGTGCCGGGGTTCCTGCACGCCTGGGTGCCGTTGGGCGGTGCGCTGGTGCTGGCGTCGCTGCTGATCGCGGGGGGTCTGCGGCTGACGCGGACGGCGTGGGGCACGGGGGCCGCGGGGGCGGTCCTGCTGGCGGCGACGTTCTTCGCGCTGTGACAGGACCGCGCCCGCGGGTGTTCCGGGTGCGGGTCAGCCGGTGTTGCGGAGGCCCGCGGCGACGCCGTTGACGGTGAGCAGCAGGGCGCGGGCGAGCAGCGGGTCGGGTTCCTCACCGCGTTCGGCGGCCTGGCGCTGGCGGGCGAGCAGGGACACCTGGAGGTAGGAGATGGGGTCCAGGTAGGCGTCGCGGATGGCGAAGGTCTGCTGGAGCACCGGGCTGGTGCCGAGGAGTTCCTTGCCGCCGGTGACCTTGAGGACTTCCCGCACGGTGAGTTCGTGCTCGGCCTGGATGACGTCGAAGACGTGCTTGAGCGGGTCGGGGACGAGGGTGTCCACGTAGTGGCGGGCGATGCGCAGGTCGGTCTTGGCGAGGGTCATCTCGACGTTGGAGAGGAAGTTCTGGAAGAAGTGCCACTGTTCGTGCATTTCGTCCAGGACGGTGTCGAGTCCGGCTTCGCGCAGGGCCTTGAGTCCGGAGCCGACGCCGAACCAGCCGGGGACGATCTGGCGTGACTGGGTCCAGCCGAACACCCAGGGGATGGCGCGCAGTCCGTCGAGCGAGACGCCTGAGCCGGGGCGGCGGGAGGGCCGTGAGCCCAGGTGCAGGTCGGCGAGCTGGTCCACGGGGGTGGAGGCGAGGAAGTACGCGGGCAGGTCGGGGTCTTCGACGAGCTTGCGGTAGGCGGTGTGGGCGGCGTCGGAGACGGTGTCCATGGCGGCGTCCCAGCGGGCCAGGGCTTCGTCGGACTGGCGGGGCGCGGTGTGCAGGGCGGAGGCCTGGAGGGTGGCCGCGACGGTGAGTTCCAGGTTCTCGCGGGCGAGCGCGGGGATGAGGTACTTGTCGGAGATGACCTCGCCCTGCTCGGTGACCTTGATCTCGCCTTCCAGGGTGCCCCAGGGCTGGGCGAGGATGGCGTCGTGGGAGGGGCCGCCGCCTCGGCCGACGGTGCCGCCGCG
This sequence comes from Streptomyces halstedii, assembly GCA_000720535.1. Lineage (GTDB taxonomy): Bacteria > Actinomycetota > Actinomycetes > Streptomycetales > Streptomycetaceae > Streptomyces > Streptomyces halstedii. Next base: position 212,322 of record JOAZ01000002.1, on the reverse strand, counting down.
GCCGTGGAAGAGGCGCAGGCGTACGCCGTAGCGGTGGGCGACGTCGCGCAGGCGCCGCTGGGCGCGGTGGATCTCCCACTGGGAGGTGGTGATGCCGCCGAACTTGGAGGAGTCGGAGTAGCCGAGCATGACCTCCTGGACGTCGCCGCGCAGGGAGACGAGGCGCCGGTAGGAGGGGTCGGCGAGCATGGCGTCGAGGATGACGTCGGCGGCCTTGAGCTCGTCGGTGGTTTCGAGGAGCGGCACGATGCCGATCTTGGCCCAGCCGCCGTGCAGGTCGATGAGTCCGGCCTCGCGGGCGAGGACGGCGGCGGCGAAGACGTCGTCGGCGCCCTGGCACATGGAGATGATGTAGGACTCGATGACTTCGGGGCCGAAGCGTTCGAAGGCCTGGCTGATGGTGTGGAAGACGCCGAGGGTCTTCTCGCCGGCGGCGTCCAGGGGTGCCGGGGTGGGGGCGAGGGGGCGGCGGGAGCGCAGTTCCTTGGCGAGGAGCTTCTGGCGGTAGTCGCGGGGCATGTCGGCGTAGCGCCAGGATTCCTCGCCGAGTCGGTCGAAGAGCTGGCCGAGGGCGTGGTGGTGGGCGTCGGCGTGTTCGCGTACGTCCATGGTGGCGAGCTGGAGGCCGAACGCGGACAGGGTCCGGATGGTGCGGTCCATGCGGCCGTCGGCGAAGAGTCCGCCGCGGTGTTCGCGCAGGGAGGTCTGGATGAGGGTGAGGTCGTGGATGAGCTCGGAGGTGCCGAGGTAGTCGCAGCCGGGGCGGTGCGGGGTGCCGGTGGCGAGGCGTTCGCGGGTGTTGACGAGCTTCTGGCGGATGCAGGTGGCCTTGAGCCGGTAGGGCTCTTCGGCGTTGAGGCGCTTGTAGCGGGGGCTGATCTCCGGGAGGAGTTCCAGGTCGGTCTGGAGGGAGGTGAGGAGCTCGTCGGTGGCTCCGGCGTAGCGGATGGAGTTGGAGAGGAGTCCGCGCAGGTAGTCGATGAGTTCGAGGGCGTCGGTGATGCCGTGTTCGTGCTGGAGGATCAGGACGTCCCAGGTGACCTTGGGGGTCACGTTGGGGTTGCCGTCGCGGTCGCCGCCGATCCAGGTACCGAAGGTGAGCGGGCGGGTGCCGGCGGGGAGTTCGACGCCGACGCGTTCGAGTTCGGCGGCGAGGTCCTCCAGGACGTCGCCCACGGCCTCGGCGTGGAGTTCGTCGAGGTAGTAGATGGCGTTGCGGGCCTCGTCGGTGGGCTCGGGCCGTACGACGCGGAGTTCGTCGGTCTGCCAGATGAGGTCGATGTTCTCGGCGAGCCGCAGGTCGTGGCGGCGGCGGTCGGCCTCGATGACGGGGGTTTCCAGCAGCTCGGCGATGCGGCGGAGCTTGTTGAGCACGGAGCGGCGGGCGGCTTCGGTGGGGTGTGCGGTGAAGACGGGGCGGACGTTGAGGTTCTTCACCGTCTCGCGCAGGTGTTCGGGGTCCGCGTCCTTGAGCCGGTCGGCGGTACGGGCGAGGACTCCGCCCTCGGCGGCCCGGCGGTCGCGCATCTCGTGGGCGCGGTGGACCTGCTCGGTGACGTTGGCGAGGTGGAAGTAGGTGGAGAAGGCGCGGACGAGCTGGGCGGCGGTCTCCAGGCCGGTGTCGCCGAGGAGCTGGGCGGCCGCTTCGCCGTCGGTGCGGGTGAGGGCACGGACGCGTTCGACGAGGTCGAGGAGTTCGGGGCCCTCCTGCCGTACGAGGGTCTCGCCCAGCAGGTCGCCGAGGCGTCGGATATCGGCCCGCAGTTCGGTGGTCGCGGCGGGGGTCTGGTCGGCACTGCTCACAGTGTGCGGCTCCTTGCAGTGGTGGGAAGAGGTGCGTCGCGTAAGCGTCTCCCTGGAAGGTGGCGGCGGGAGACCGGTGAGCACGTCTGTCACAGGGGTCCGGGGTCGTCGCGGTACTCACGCCACCCCGGGTGAACGCAGAGTGCGGACCGCGCTGTCCGACCCTCCCAGGATAGGTGGCCGGGGGACGGGCGTGTGGGCAGCCCTGGGGAGTGGTTCACGGTGGGGCCAGGGGTGGGTGTCACCGGGGTGGTGGCGTGGGCGGTCTCGTGTCGCGGGTGGTTTCGCTGCCATACTTACGTTGCCGTAGGTTACGGAAGCGTAGCCCGGTCATACCGTCATATTTCCTCACCTCACGGGGGACTCCCCTATGACCACCAGCCCCGATGTACTCGACGACGGCCTGCCGTCCGCCGTCCCCGATCCCGCACCCTCCTCCGGCACACTCGGCGGAGACAACAAGCGTTCGATCGAGCAGATCGCGCTGCTGCTGTTCATCGTGGTGCCCTTCGCGGCCCTGGTCGCCGCGGTGCCTCTGGCCTGGGGCCGCGGTGTGAGCTGGCTGGACCTGTCCCTGATGGTCTTCATGTACTACCTCGGCTGCCACGGGGTGACGATCGGCTTCCACCGCTACTTCACGCACGGCTCCTTCAAGGCGAAACGGCCGCTGCGCCTCGCCCTGGCGGTCGCGGGCTCCATGGCGGTGGAGGGCCCGCTGGTGCGCTGGGTGGCCGACCACCGCAAGCACCACCGCTTCTCCGACGCCGAGGGCGACCCGCACTCGCCGTGGCGGTTCGGCGACGACCTCCCGGCCCTCCTCAAGGGCCTGTGGTGGGCCCACATCGGCTGGATGTTCAACGAGGAGCAGACACCGCAGCAGAAGTACGCGCCGGACCTGGTCAAGGACCCCGCGATCCGCGCGATCTCCCGCCACTTCGTGAGCTTCACGGTCCTCTCGCTGGCGATCCCGCCGCTGGTCGGCGGGCTGGTGACGATGTCCTGGTGGGGCGCGTTCACCGCGTTCTTCTGGGGTTCGCTGGTCCGGGTGGCCCTGCTGCACCACGTGACCTGGTCGATCAACTCCATCTGCCACGCGGTCGGCAAGCGCCCCTTCAAGTCCCGTGACCGCTCGGGCAACGTGTGGTGGCTGGCGGTCCTCTCGTGCGGCGAGTCCTGGCACAACCTGCACCACGCGGACCCGACGTGCGCCCGGCACGGGGTGCTGCGCGGCCAGATCGATTCCAGCGCCCGGCTGATCCGCTGGTTCGAGCAGGCGGGCTGGGCGCGCGACGTGCGCTGGCCGGACGCCTCGCGTATGGCCTCCCGCCGCAAGCCCGTGGGCGCCGACCCGGCATGATTGAGGACGTGGTCACCGACTCAAGCAGCAACGGCGAGAAGAGCAGGACTTCCCCTACCCGACGGGCCCGGCGGGTCCGGATGACCGGTAAGGAGCGCCGCGAGCAGCTGCTGGACATCGGTCGCACCCTGTTCGCGGACCGGGGCTTCGAGGGCACCTCGGTCGAGGAGATCGCGGCCCGCGCGGGGGTCTCCAAGCCGGTGGTGTACGAGCACTTCGGCGGCAAGGAGGGCCTGTACGCCGTCGTGGTGGACCGCGAGATGCGCCAGTTGCTCGACCTGGTGACGGGCGCGCTGACCGCGGGCCATCCGCGCGAGCTGCTGGAGCAGGCGGCGTTCGCCCTGCTGGACTACATCGAGACGTACACGGACGGGTTCCGCATCCTGGTGCGGGACTCCCCCGTCGCCCAGTCCACGGGCACCTTCGCGTCGCTGATCAGCGACATCGCCACCCAGGTGGAGGACATCCTGGGCCTGGAGTTCAAGGCCCGCGGCTTCGACCCGAAGCTGGCGCCGCTCTACGCGCAGGCCCTCGTCGGGATGGTGGCGCTGACCGGGCAGTGGTGGCTGGACGTCCGCAAGCCGAAGAAGGCGGAGGTCGCGGCCCATCTGGTGAATCTGGCCTGGCACGGTCTGGAGAACCTGGAGTCGAAGCCGCGTCTGATCGGCCACCGCAAGAACTGACGGACCGCCCACCGGCTCCCGTGTCCCGCCGGCCGCTCACCGGCCCCGCCGCCCCGCCGTTGCCGCCCGGCGTCCGCCGTCCCCGCGCGGCGCGACGCCGGGCCGGGGCACTACTCGGGGGTGCGGGCCACCGCGAAGACGCGGCGGAAGGGCAGCACCGTGCCGTGCGGGCCCGGCGGGTAGGCGGTGCGCAGCAGGTCGCGGTAGGTGGCGACGAAGGCGTCGCGGGCTTCGGGGTCGTCGGCCAGGGCGGTGAGTACGGGGCGCAGCCCGGTTCCCTTCACCCAGTCCAGGACGGGGTCCTCGCCCGTCAGGAGGTGCAGATAGGTGGTCTCCCAGACGTCGGCCTCGCAGCCGAGGCCGGTGAGGTGGGCGAGGTAGTCCGCAGGGGTGTCCACCGCGTCGCCGTGGCGCAGCACCCCGCCCAGCCGGTCGCGCCAGAGGGGTGACGCGGCCAGCTCGCGCATCAGGGTGTGGCTGGGGGCGTCGAAGTTGCCGGGGACCTGGAAGGCGAGGATGCCGCCGGGGGCGAGGGCGTCCAGCCAGCGGGGGAAGAGCGCGGTGTGGTCCGGCACCCACTGGAGCAGCGCGTTGGAGACGATCAGGTCGTACGTCTCGCCGGGTGTCCAGGTCGAGGCGTCGGCCTCGGCGAAGTCGAGGCCGGGTCCGGTGTGGGCGCGGGCCCGCTCCAGCATTCCGGGGGAGTTGTCGTAGCCGGTGACGCGGGCACCTGGCCAGCGTGCGGCGAGGAGAGTGGTGGCGTTGCCCGCGCCGCAGCCGAGGTCCGCGATGCGTGGGGCGGGGTGCGGCAGGGGGCCGACACGGGCCAGCAGATCGTGGAAAGGGCGGGTGCGGTGGTCGGCGTGGCGGAGATACTGCTGAGGGTCCCAGACGGGTGAGGTCATGGTTCCAGCATCACCAGCCTTGTTTCGATGTCAAGATACTCGAAATCAAGAGACTTCATGTCGAGGGACCCTCTACACTGATCGGTATGGAGGACGAGGTCGACCGGCTGGTCGCTGCATGGCGCCGAGAGCGCCCGGACCTCGACGTGGAACCGCTTGAGGTCCTCAGCCGTGTCTCCCGCCTGGCCCGCCACCTCGACAGGGCCCGCAGGATCGCCTTCGCGGAGCACGAACTGGAGCCCTGGGAGTTCGACGTCCTGACGTCGCTGCGCCGCGCCGGCGCGCCGTACCAGCTCTCCCCCGGCCAGCTCCTCACGCAGACGCTCGTCACCTCGGGCACCATGACCAACCGCATCGACCGGCTCACCAAGAAGAACCTGGTCGAACGGCTGCCCGATCCGAGCGACCGCCGCGGGGTGCTCGTCCGGCTGACCGCCGAGGGCCGTGACAAGGCCGACCAGTCGTTGGCCGGCCTGCTCGACCAGGAGCGCGCCATCCTGGGCGAGCTCTCCGGCCGGCAGCGCTCCGAACTGGCCGGTCTGCTACGCCGGCTGACCGCCCCGTTCGACAACATCCCCGGCTGAGGGCCGCCCCGTAACCCTGGCGGGCGCACGACGACAGCTACGGCTCTCCGCGTTGCCGGAACGCCCGACCACATCCCGTACGCGGACGTCCGCTGGGCGACGCTCCCCCACGGCCTGGACGGCGTGGGGGGTGCCGCCGCCCTCTGACGCCGCGCGCCGATCCACCACGGATCACGGGGCGGCCCCCAGGGCGACCGGGCCGACCCCCGCCCGGCGGGCCAGGGCCACGGCGGCCAGCGTCGAGTGCACCCCCAGCTTGCCCAGGACGTTCTGCATATGGGTGCGCACCGTGTGCGGGGAGAGGAAGAGCCGCTCCGCGACCGCCTTCCGGCCGAGCCCCGCGACCATGCAGCGCAGCACCTCTCGCTCACGCGGGGTCAGCGACTCCACCAGCTGCTCGCTCTCGGTACGGTGCCGGCGCGCGGTGGTCAGCTCCCGCAGCACCCCGGTGAGCAGCGCGGGCGGCAGATGCGTCTCGTCGCGCAGCACCCCCCGGATGACCGCCAGCAGGCGTTGCAGGGAGCAGTCCTTGGCGACCCAGCCCGACGCGCCGGCCTGGAGCGCCAGCGCGGCGCGGGCCGGGTCGTCCTTCTCGGCGAGCACCACCGTACGGACCGAGGGCCTGCTGACCCGCACCCCGGCCACCAGCGAGATGCCGTCCACCGGGGTGTTGCGGTCCGGTGCGGCCGGGGCGCGCGCGCCGGGGGCGGCCGCGCCCAGATCCGCGTCGACCAGCATCACGTCGTAGTGCCGGTTCTCGGCGGCCGCGCGTTCCAGACACCGCAGGGCGGCGGGCCCGCTGCCCGCCGCGGCCACGTCCACGTCCGGTTCGGCCGCGAGGGCCGCCGCCAGCGACTCGGCGAAGATGCGGTGGTCGTCGACCACGAGAACCCGGATACGAGCCACAGGCACCCCCATGCTGCGTTTGCTCCTGGGGCGCCTCTGCTCGGTCGGCCCCGATGGTGGACGGACCACCGCGGATACGACGCCCGGACCGTTCGAGGCGACCGGTCCGCACGGCCGCCGCCGTGCCGGGCCGGCGCCCACCCGGGCGTCGCATCCGACTGTCTCGTCCCCTGAATCGGCACCGGCCCCCACCGGTGCTGTGCATCAGCGTACGGCGGGTAGGGGGCGGCGGAGAGCAATTCGCAGAACTGACCGTCCGACGTGTTTAGGGTGTGCCTCATGTTCCGTCTTGAGACAGAAGTGGACAAGGAACGTCGTATTCTGCTGGGCCGTCGGCTGCACGACGAGGACTGGGACGGATCCTCCGGCCTGCGGGCCCTGCATTCCACTTCCGCCGAGCACGAACTCCCCCTGGACGTCTGGCTCCTGGACGAGGACGGGGCCCTGGCCGGCGGACTGGCCGGGCGCACCTGGGCGTACTGGCTCCATGTGGACCTGCTGTGGGTGGACGCCCGGCACCGGGGCGAGGGCCATGGGGCCCGGCTCCTCGCCCAGGCGGAGCGGACCGCCCGCGAGGACCGGGCCTGTACCCGCTCCCGGCTGGAGACCTGGGACTTCCAGGCCCCCGCCTTCTACCGGAAGCACGGGTACGAGGTGGCCGGCGAGGTCGCGGACTACCCGCCGGGCGTCCATGAGTTCACCCTGGTCAAGCGGCTGGACCAGCCGGAACCAGACGCCGGGCACCGGCCGAGGGGACTGCGGGGAAGACTCCTGGGGCGGCGTGTCCGGCCGAGGTGAACGCCTCCGTCACGGCCTTGGTGACGGTGTCCGCCGCCGAGTCCTCCACCAGTACGATCGCGGAGCCGCCGAAGCCGCCGCCGGTCATCCGGGCACCGAGCGCCCCGGCCGCGCCCGCCGCCGAGACCACCAGGTCCAGCTCGGGGCAGGAGACCCGCAGGTCGTCGCGGAGCGAGCGGTGCCCGTCGTCGAGCACCGGGCCCGCCGCCCGTACGTCACCGGAGTCGAGCAGTTCGATGACCCGCTCCACCCGGTGGTTGTCGCTCACCACATGGCGGACGTAGCGCACGACGGACTCGTCCACGCCCGCCGCCTCCAGCGCGGCGAGCGCGTCGCCCAGACCGTCGTACGGCAGATCACGCAGGGTGGGTATGCCCAGCGCCCGCGCGCCCGCCTCGCAGCCGGCCCGCCGCTCCGCGTACGCGCCGTCGCCCAGCGAGTGCTTGACGCGGGTGTCCACGACCAGCAGCCGCAGACCGTGCGCGGCCAGGTCGAAGGGCACCTGGCGCTGGGTGAGGTCGCGGGTGTCGAGGTACAGGGCGTGGCCCTCGGTGCAGCAGGCCGAGGCCATCTGGTCCATGACCCCGCACGGCACGCCGACGAAGTCGTTCTCCGCGCGCTGTCCGAGGACGGCCAGCTCCGGGGCGCTCAGGCCCAGTTCGAAGAGGTCGTTCAGAGCGAGGGCGGTGACGACTTCGAGGGCGGCGGAGGAGGAGAGCCCGGCGCCGACCGGGACGGTCGAGGTCAGCTCGATGTCCGCGCCGGTGACCGGGTGCCCGGCCTCGCGCAGCGCCCACACCACTCCGGCCGGGTAGGCGGCCCAGCCGTGGCCGGAGCGCGGGGCCAGCTCCTCGACGCGCAGGGAGACGACACCGCCCGGTACGTCGGTGGAGTGCAGGCGCAGTTCGCCGTCGGTGCGGCGGGCCACGGCCGCCCGCGCGGCGTGCGGCAGGGCGAGCGGCATGACGAAGCCGTCGTTGAAGTCGGTGTACTCACCGATCAGGTTCACTCGTCCGGGTGCTGCCCAGACTCCCTCGGGGGCGTGTCCGTACAGCGCGGTGAACGACGCGGTCAGCTCGGCGTGGCCGGTTCCGGCGTGGTCGGTCATGGGGTGGCGGTTTCCTCTCGGCGGGCGAACGTCCAGGCGTCGGCGACGATGGCGGACAGGTCGGCGCGCGACGGCCGCCAGCCGAGCCGCTGCCGGGCGGTGGCCGCGGAGGCGACCAGGACGGCGGGGTCCCCGGCGCGGCGCGGGGCCGCGGTCTCGGGGACCGGGTGCCCGGTGACCCGCCGGACGGTCTCGATGACCTCGCGCACGGAGAAGCCGTTGCCGTTGCCGAGGTTGCAGATCAGGTGCTCGCCCGTGGTGGCGGCGTCCAGTGCCAGCAGGTGGGCGTCGGCGAGGTCCGCGACATGGATGTAGTCACGCACACAGGTGCCGTCGGGGGTCGGGTAGTCGTCGCCGTACACCGAGATCGACTCACGGCGGCCGAGGGCGACCTGGAGGACCAGCGGGATGAGGTGGGACTCGGGGTCGTGGCGTTCACCGCAGGCGCCGTAGGCCCCGGCGACGTTGAAGTAGCGCAGGGAGACGGCGGCCAGGCCGTGGGCGCGGGCCTCGCCGCTGATCATGTGGTCGACGGCGAGCTTGGAGGCGCCGTACGGGCTGGTCGGCGCGGTCGGGTCGGTCTCGGTGATGGGGCTGGACACCGGCTCGCCGTAGGTCGCCGCGGTGGACGAGAAGACCAGGGTGCGCACCCCGGCGTCCCGCATGGCGGCGAGCAGGGCGGTGGTGCCGCCGACGTTGTTCACCCAGTACTTCTCGGGGTCGGTGACGGACTCACCGACCTGGGAGTACGCGGCGAAGTGCAGGACCCCGTCGTAGGAGGCGTCCAGCCACTTCGCGGCGTCCTGGACGCGGCCCTCGACGAACTCCGCCCCGGCCGGGACGCCCTCACGGAAACCGGTGGACAGGTCGTCCAGCACGGTCACGGTGTGACCGGCTTCCAGCAGGTGCGCGGCGACGACACTGCCGACGTATCCCGCGCCGCCCGTCACCAGGTACTTCTTCCCCGGGTTGCTCACTTGCTCGCTACCTCTCGCAGTCGCTGGGCCGCGGCCTCCGGCGGCACGTCGTTGATGAACACGTCCATGCCGGACTCGGAGCCCGCGAGGAACTTCAGCTTGCCGGAGGTGCGCCGGATGGTGAAAAGCTCCAGATGGAGCCCGAACTCCTCCCGCCCGGGTGCCCGGAAGGGCGCCTGGTGCCAGGCGGAGATGTACGGGGTCGGCGGCTCGCCGGGGCCGAAGATCCGGTCGAATCGCCTCAAGAGTTCCAGATAGACCTGTGGGAACTCCGTGCGTGCCGCCTCGTCCAGCTCCCGCAGGTCGGCGACCCGGCGGCGCGGGTAGAGGTGCACCTCGTAGGGCCAGTGCGCGGCGTACGGCACGAAGGCGACCCAGTGCTCGCCCTCCAGGACGATCCGGTCGCCGTCGGACAGCTCGCGGGCCACGACGGCGTCGAAGAGGTTGCCGCCGGTCTCCGCACGGTGGGCCGCGGCCGAGCGCAGCATCCGCTCGGTGCGCGGGGTGACGAAGGGGTAGCCGTAGATCTGCCCGTGCGGGTGGCCGAGGGTGACACCGATCTCGGCGCCCCGGTTCTCGAAGCAGAAGACCTGCTCGACCTGCGGGAGCGCAGCGAGGTCGGCGGTCCTGTCCGTCCAGGCCGCGAGGACGAGCGCGGCCTGCTCCTCGGTGAGCCCGGCGAAGGACACGTCGTGGTCGGAGGTGAAGCAGACGACCTCGCAGCGCCCGGAGTCACCGGCGAGCGAGGGAAAGCGGTTCTCGAAGACGGCGACGTCGTACTCCGCGTCGGGGATCTCGCTGAACCGTCCGTCCCGGGACGGGCAGAGCGGGCACTCGTCGGCCGGCGGGTGGTAGGTGCGCGCCTGCCGGTGCGAGGCGATGGCCACGCTGTCACCGAGCAGCGGGTCGCGGCGGATCTCGGAGGAGGTCGAGACGGCGTCCAGCGGCCGCTTGTCGACCGCGTCCCGGACGGTGTCGTCCACGCGGTCGTAGTAGATCAGCTCACGGCCGTCCGCGAGGGTCGTAACCGTCTTCTTCACCAGGGTCCTCCATGAAACCGCCCTCCGAACATAACCGCACACAATTAATCACAACTCAACATGAGCGTCAACGACGCCTGGTCCGGGACGCCTCACGGGCAACGAAAAGCCCCACCGCGCGCGGGGCACGGTGGGGCGAGGCCGGAACGTCCGGTCAGACGGTGCCGAGGTCTCCCGCCCGGACGCCCGCCACGAACGAGGAGAACGCATCGGCGGAGACGTTGAGAACCGGGCCGCTCACCTGCTTGGAGTCACGGACGGGAACGACCCCGCGCGTGGCGGCGAAGCCGGCGGCGACCTCGACACAGTTGCCGCCGTTCGAGCTGTACGAGGACTTGAACCAACGGAGGGATTCGGTCGTCACGGGATGCCCTTTCACAACTGGCTGATCTTGGCCACTGACGCTGCCTGCGACAGCGACTCGCCCTGTAGTTGATGGTAGGCCGTGAGCATGGGCACGACGGACGACATTTCCCGCTCAACGTGCCCCTGCGCCTGCGATTCGGCGTACGCGACGACGGACCGATCGGCCAGGGTCAGCAAGTTGACCGGCAGGTTGAACGCTCGCCGCGCGCCGATGCCGAACGGGGCAACCTGAATAATCCAGTTGGGGAGCGAGGCCACCTCCACCAGACCTTGAAGCTGAGCCTTCATGATCTCCGGACCGCCGACAGCCTGATGGAGGCAGCTCTCATCCATGACGACGAGCACCATGGGGGGCCGTGGCCGCACCAGCGCCGCTTGCCGTTCCATCAGGAACGAGACGCGTTCCTCAGCCTGTTCAGGGGTGATGGCCCCTCGCCGCACATCACCGTCGGCCAGAGTCCGCGCGTACTCCGGCGTCTGTAGCAAGCCAGGAACAAGCCCGATCTCGAACAGCCTGATCTCTACGGCACGACCCTCATAGCCCACGTACTCGGGAAAGCCCTCCAGCGGGCTGCCGTGCCTCATCTCCCGCCATTCGCGCTCGAACGACGCAGGGGATCCCGCGAGACCTAACGCGACGTCAGCCCGGCGCGAAAACGGCAGGGTTGGCGGCTTGCGCCCAGTTTCGATTGCGGAGACATGCCTCCCCGTACAGCCGACCAGTCCGGCGAGGTGGTCCTGGATCCAGCCACGCTCCTCTCGCAGCCTGCGCAGACGGGCACCGAAGGCCGCCTGTGGCGAGCTGTCCGGGTTCAACTCCTTGCGGTTTACCAACGTGCCCTCCCTATATGCCACGTTGCAGACACCTTCAGCCTAGGCCACGCTGAGCACCCTTGGTAGTGAAACAGCTACACAGAGGAGCGGGTGCGTGCCTGACGACCCTCGAAGGCCCCCACCGGGCACATCCATCCATCTCCGGCCCGGCAGGGGGACGGAGCCCGCCGCCGAAAGCCTCTGGTTCCGGAAGCGCGTGGACACGTCTCACTACGCGTCCCCGTCCCTGTTCCCGCCCTGCGCCTGTGGAGCGAAGGTCTGCCCAGACCGCCCCGAGGAGAACACGAACCCCCAGACTTCCCCCGCGCCCGGTGGCATGGGTCCCGAGCACGGGGAGGCCGAGGAAGCCCAGATCGAGAGGAAGAGAACATGAACACCTTCGTGTACACGAACGCGCACGGCGGGGACGGCGAGGACAAGTTGCCCGGCACCCCGTGGCCCGGCCCTTCCACCCCGCCATCACCGGACGGCGGTCCGGGAGTCCCCAACCCTCCGCAGGAGTAGTCACAGCCAGATGAAGGAAACAGAAGAGGAAAAGGCCTGCCCCACCCGTAAAGAGGTGGGGTTCGCCCTCGTGTCCGCCGGTGTCCTCACCTCGGAATGGCTCAACGCCTACGCCCTGGTGCCACGCCGGGCGTTCCTTCCCGACGGCATCTGGCCCTTCGACATGAAGACGGGACAGGTCGTTCACGTCTCGCGGGCCGACGACGAGAAGCGCTGGCAGGAGTACGCCGACGCGGACCTCCCGATCGTGACCCAGTGGGACGACGGAGAGCACGAGGGCCATCAGCCGGGCCGTCTCCCCACCTCCTCGGCTTCCATGCCGAGTCTCGTGTTCCAGATGCTCGACCTCCTGACCGTGGACGAGGGTTCCAAGGTCCTGGAGATCGGCACGGGGACGGGGTGGAACGCCGCCCTGCTGGCTCACCGCGCCGGTGAGGAGAACGTCGTCAGTGTGGAAGTGGACCGGTCCGTCGCCGACCAGGCGAAAAGAGCCCTGGACCGGTTCGGCGCGCTCGTGGAGGTCGTGCACGGAGACGGATCCCGGGGAGTGCCCGGCCACGCGCCCTACGACCGGACCCTCGCCACCTGCGGAGTCCGGAAGATCCCCTTCGACTGGGTCGCCCAGACCCGACCCCTGGGGGTGATCGTGGCCCCGTGGGGGACCGGCTTCACCCATGACGACGCGCTCGTACGTCTTCAGGTCCAGCCGAACGGGCAGATCGCGCAGGGCAATTTCGTCGGCCCCGTCGAGTTCATGAAGCTGCGTTCCCACCGGATCACGCCGGTCTCCCACGAGGCGTACGCCCCTCACACGGACTTCCCGGCAGTCGAGGAGTCCCCGGAGGTCGCCTCGGAGATCGCGTCGGGTGGTCGGTTCAGTCCGCTGAACTTCGCTCTCGGCCTCCGGGTGCCGGACTGCACCTTCAATCCGGCCGAGGCACGGGACGGCGCTCAGCCGCTCTGGTTCTACAGCCGCGACGACCATTCGTGGGCCTGCGTCTTCCTGCGGGAAGGAGAGAACGCGAGGGTCTGGCAGCACGGTCCACGGAGGCTCTGGGACGAGGTGCGCGCCGCTCACGCGTGGTGGTGCGCCCAAGGCCGCCCAAAGTGGCCCCGGTTCGGCCTCACGGTCGGTGCCGCCGGGGAGTACGCCTGGCTCGACGAGCCGGGCCGGCCCCTGTAGCCGGTCGGCCCACGGGCCGGTCCGCGCGAGGTCGGGGCGCTGGTACGGGCCCCGCTCCGCGGCGCGGGCGGGCCCGGTCCGCACGGGTCAGGCCTCGCCCGCGCGAGGCCGGGGCCGTCGCCGTTCTCACGCGGGGCGGCCCGGCCCCTTCCGCGTTGCGGCGGCCCGGTCCAGCAGCCCCGTGCGGGCGGCCAGGGCCGCCGCCTCCAGCCGGGAGCCCACTCCCAGCTTCATCAGGACCCGCTGCACATGGGTGCGCGCGGTGCTCGGTGCGATGCCCATCCCGGCCGCGATCAGCCGGGTGTCGTCGCCCTCCGCGACCCGTAACAGCACCTCGACCTCGCGCGGGGTGAGCATCCGCAGCAGCCGTTGGCCCTCGTCGTCGGGCTGGACCGGTGGGTGGAGGAGGTCGGCGAAGGCGCCCCGCAGCAGTTGGGGGGCGATGGCGGCCTCGCCCGCGCGGGCCTTGGCCATGGCCCGCTCGACGCCCTCGATCCGTTCGTCGTGGCGGACGTATCCGGCCGCCCCGGCGGCGAAGGCCGCGGCGATCCCGCGCGGGCTCGGGACCGGGCCGAGCACCACGACGGCCACCTGGGGGCGCTCGCGCCCGATCCGCACGATCGGGTCGAAGGCGCCCGGTTCGGCCGGCGTCGCCGTCCCGAAGAGGCAGACCTCCGGCGCCCGGCTGACCACGAGTTCGGCGGCCCCTGCCGTCGGCGCGGCCGCCGCCAGTACCCGGTGCCCGCGCAGTTTCAGTGCCGAGGCGAGCGCCTCGGCGAGCAGACGGTGGTCATCGACCACCATGAGCCGCACACCCATGCGAGCAACCCCCCTGTGCTGTTGTGTGTCCTGGAACAGGCCCCCCGGCCGCCCCCCTGGACCCGGCAAGTTACACGCTTGTTCGACGCGATGTGCCCTCTACCGGCCAGGAGCCCCCAGAATGCCGAATTCTGCTGTGTTCAGGGTTACTTGACGGGCGGAAAACGATCGGCCCTGCCGGTCTGCCGATCGCCCGGCAGGGCCGCCGCTCAGCCGTGGGACGGGTCAGCGGGTGGTGAAGGACACCGCGAGGTACTGCTTCTCGTCGGGGAACGCGGAGCTGGGCTTGGAGAGCGACCTGGGTGAGAGGAACATCCGGCCCTCGCCGTAGAGGATGTCCTCGAAGTACGCGGAGAAGCTGCTCTCCGTCTTGCGGACCGTCTCGTCGCCCGGGTTCTTCATCAGCACGGTCTCCTTGAAGGTGGAGCCGTCGACGGACACGATCTGCCCGCCCTCGTCGTACGGGGGCGCCTTGTACGCGATCACGTTGGTGCCGTCCATGCGCAGCGGGACGAGATGGTGGCGGTCGCCCGCGTCCGCCTTGCCGCCCACGAGCTTCCCGGTGGTCAGGTCGAACGCGACGATCTCGTTGGTCCGGCCGTACTCGCCGCCGCCCTCGTGCTCCTCGGTCGGTACGTAGATCCGGTTGTTGCCGACCGCGAGGGCCGTGCACTTCTCGACCTCGGTGGACCCGCAGTCACCGGCGTACTTGTCGGCGTCCGCGGAGATCCTGACGATCAGCTTGCCGGTCTCCGCGTCGATCGAGAAGAAGTCGGAGATGCTGCTGCCGTCCCCGGCGGTGTCGCCGACGTCGGCCGCCACGACGAGCGGCTTCGTGGACACGATGTGGGCGTAGTCCACCCCGGCCGGCATGGTGTACGAGGACACCGGCGCGCCCGTGGTCGCGTCCAGCGGCTGGATGGTGACCTGGGGGTCGTCGTACGAACCGCAGGCGCGGACGGCGACCAGGGCCTCACCGCCGCCGTAGCCGCGGTCGTAGCAGCCCTGGGCGTCGGTCTTCGGCTTCCACAGCTCGGCTCCGGTGTCCAGGTCGAACGCGGCGCCGCCGCCGGTACCGCCTGCGGCGACCGTGGTGCCGCTCAGTGTGACCTCGTCGAACCTGACCGGCTTGTCACCGCTGCTGGAGGAGGTGACCGACTTGCTCCACAGGAGCTTGCCGGTGTTCATGTCCAGCGCGCCGACCTGGTTGCACGACGGGTACTTGGCCTCCTTGGTGGGCTTGGCCTCCTCGAAGACGACGGCCGTCTTGTAGTCCTCGCTCATGTGCCGGGAGGCCGCGCAGATCTGGCCCTTGAGCGGGACGGACCAGAGCTTGGTGCCCTTGTCGATGTCGAAGCCGGTGATCTCGTACACGCCGGGCTTGACGTACGCCTTGTCGGTGATCCAGGAACCGACGACCGTCATCCGGTCGTCCACCTTCGGCTGCTCCAGCTGGAAGCCGACCTTCGACGCGGTGTTCGTTGGTGCCTTCTCCTTGCCGCCGGCGAGGCCGTCGCCCTTGCCGTCCTTGCCCTCGCCGCCGGTGGTACCGGCGGAGGACGCCTCGTTCTTCTTGGAGCCCCCGTCGTCACCGCCCGCCGCGTAGATGACGCCACCGCCGACGATCAGTGCCACGGCGACCACCGCCGCGATGATGATCTTCGTCTGGGTGCCGATCTTCTTGCCGCCGCCCGGCTGCGGGGCCGCGTACTGCGGCTGCATCGGCGCGGTCGGGTATCCGTGGGCCTGCGGCGGATAGGCGCCGGGCTGTCCGGGCTGCTGCGGGTAGCCGTAGCCGGGCTGGCCGGGCGGGGGCTGCTGCGGGTAGCCGTAACCCGGCTGTCCCGGCGGGGGTGCCTGCGGGTAGCCGTAACCAGCGGGCGGCGGCGGAGGGGTCTGCCCGGGGGGCGGCGGGGTGCCGTATCCACCGGGGGGCGGGTCCTGCGGGGCGCCGAAGCCGCCGGCGGGAGGTGTGGGCGGGCCCGCCGGGGCGGCCGGGGGCTGGGCCGGGGGCTGCTTGCCGAGCGGGTCGGCGGGGGGCGGCGGCGGGGTGGACGGCGCGCCGAAGCCGCCGGGGGGCGGGTCCTGCGGGGCGCCGAAACCGCCCTGGGGCGATTCGTCGTTCGGCTGCGTCATGGCGTGCGTACCTCTGGGGGGTGCGAAGAGAAGGGGCGGTGGGTGACGCGGTGGGCCGTCACTCGCCGAAGGCCATCATGGTCGTCTGCTCCAGTTCCTCCGCGTCGTTGGAGGCGCTGACGCGTCCGCTGACGACGAAGGAACGGCCACCGGCGTAGGCGGTCTTGGACGTGAAGAAGCCGCCCTCGATCCGGTTCGTGGAGTCCGGGTGCTGGAGCACGACGGACGGGGCGCCGCCGGTGGGCGCGAGCGTGGCGATCGCCCCGCCCTTGTCGTACGTGGGCTCCATGTAGAGCAGCACCTTGCCGCCCTCCATGCCGATCGGCTTCACGACGCGTCCGTCCGGAGCCGGGGCCTTCCACTTGGTCTTGCCGGTGTCCAGGTCGAACGCGACGACCTTGTTGGTGCGGCTCTCGCCGCTGGTGTCGTCCTTGGTCGCCATGTAGAAGGTGTCGGCGTCGGCCGCGACACCCGTGCAGCCTTCGAGCTCCTGGCCGAAGACCGAGAAGTCGTGGCCGCAGTCGACCGAGAAGCCGTCCCCCTTGTCACTGACCAGCCCGGAACGGTTGGTGCCGTTGCCGTTGAGGGCGAGGATGGACCATTCCTTGTCCTTGGTCAGCGAGACGACCAGCGGGTTCACCGAGTAGACCTTGTCGATCTCCCAGCCGCGCTTGGGCACGTACGTCCACCTGGCCTTCCCGGTGACCGGGTCGAGCTCCTGGATCTGGTGCTGGGGGTTGTCCACGTCGTCGGTGCGGCAGTTGACCGCGGCGATGAGCTTGGGGCCGCCGGCGAACGCGAACGGCTGGCAGGTGCCCGAGGGGTTCGCGAACAGGTCCTTGCCGTCGCTGACCCGGTAGGCGTTGGAGTTGCCGGTCCGGCCGACGGTCACGGTGTCCCCGCTGATCGCCAGCTGGATGTCGGACAGCATGTCCCAGGTGCCGTTCTTCTTGACCGACTTCTTCCAGCCGGCCTTGCCGGTGGTGAGGTCGATCATCTGGAGATCGGCGCAGTTCGCCTTCTCGCTGGTGCCGTTCATCACGCCGATGACGATCTTGCCGTCCTCGGTGGGGTTGTTCGGGGCCGCGCACATGTCGGCGGGCAGCGGGACGGTCCACTTCGGCTTGCCGTCGGTCACCGAATAACCGACGACCGAGCGGTACATGCCCTTGACGAGGGTGTCGCCGACGATCCACGGGCCGTACACGTCGGCGCCGTTGCGGGGGACGTCGATGTCGTTCGTCGTCAGCCAGAGGACCTTCGCCTCGCCCTCCTTGCGCCCGGCGTTGAGGTCGTCGTTCGCCTCCCGGCCGCCGCCCTTGCCGTCGCCCTCGTCCACGGAGGGGGAGGCGCTCGGCGGTTCGGTGTCGGTGCTCTCCTTGGCGACGGGCTTCTCCGGGTCACCGTCGGTGCCGAGGGCGAAGTAGACGCCACCGCCGACGACGAGCAGCGCGGCGACAGCCGCGCCTATGAGGACGGCGGGCTTGCCCGTGAACAGGCCGCGCTTCGGACCGCCGGCCGGTGCGGGCGCCCCGGGGTACTGCTGCTGCGGATAGCCGTAGCCGCCGGGCGGGACCTGCTGCCCGTACGGTCCGGGGGCCTGGTTGTACGGGCCCGGCTGCTGGCCGTACGGACCGGGGGCCTGGTTGTACGGGCCCGGCTGCTGGGCGTACGGGCCGGGGGCCTGTGGGTAGCCGTATCCGGGCTGTCCGGCCGGGGGCTGCGGGTAGCCGTACCCGGGCTGGGTGGGCGGCTGCTGGCCGGCCGGGGCGCCCGGAGGCACCGGCGGGGCGGCGGGCGGCTGCCCCGGTGCCGGGGGCGGGCCGGCCGGGGGCGGACCGGCGGGCGGCGGGGTCTGCGGCGGACCGGCCGGGGGCGGGGTCTGCGGCTGGGGCGGCGGCTGAGGAGTTCCCTGCGGCGGCTCCTGCGGAGCCCCGAAGCCTCCCGGCGGCGGTTGCTGGCTGGGCGGCTGGGTCATCAGCACGTCCCCCTTCGTGCGGTGCGGTCCGTTGCCCGGTTCGTTCTCCCCCGCGATTCCGTGGGGCGGAATTCCCCTCGGAAAGGAGCGAATCGGGCACGGATGGCGCGGCGTTACGACAGTCGAGCGGGGCTTCTTTGTACCACCCGTATCACTTCGGCCACCGGTTCGGGCCATGCCCTGTTCCCAAGGGAGGACCGGGCCGTGATGCCCTCGTTACCCGGTTCCGCCGGGCGCCCGTCACCACTCTCGGGTGACGGGGCGTCACCATGCCGCGCAGGGCGCCCACTTCACCATGGCAAACCCTCCGGCCCCCGCGGATCCCCCGCCGGGCGGCCGTACCGCCGGTACGGCCGCCCACCGCACGCCCGCCGTAACACCCGGCCGAAAAGGTCCTGGCCTCAGGCGTCCTCGGCCAGCTCCAGCCAGCGCATCTCCAACTCGTCGCGCTCAGCGACCAGTTCACGCAGCTCGGCGTCGAGGGCGGCCACCTTCTCGAAGTCGGTGGCGTGCGCGGCGATCTGGGCGTGCAGCTCCGTCTCCCGCGTCGACATCTTGTCGAGCTGCCGCTCCACCTTCTGGAGCTCCTTCTTGGCCGCCCGCGCGGCCTGCGGCGACACCGAGGCGGCCGGTGCCGCCTTCGGCGCGGCGGCGGCGGAGGCCGGTACGGCCTCCTCCTCCATGCGCTTCCTGCGTTCCAGGTACTCGTCCACACCGCGCGGCAGCATCCGCAGCGACCGGTCACCGAGCAGGGCCATCACCCGGTCCGTGGTCCGCTCGATGAAGAACCGGTCGTGGGAGATGACGATCATCGACCCGGGCCAGCCGTCGAGGAGGTCCTCCAGCTGGGTCAGGGTCTCGATGTCCAGGTCGTTGGTGGGCTCGTCGAGGAAGAGGACGTTGGGCTCGTCCATCAGCAGGCGGAGGATCTGCAACCGCCGCCGCTCGCCGCCGGACAGGTCCCCGACCGGGGTCCACTGCTTCTCCTTGGAGAAGCCGAACTGCTCGCAGAGCTGGCCCGCGGTCATCTCACGGCCCTTGCCGAGGTCCACCCGGTCGCGCACCTGCTGGACCGCTTCGAGGACGCGCAGGTTCTTGTCCAGCTCCGCCACCTCCTGCGAGAGGTAGGCCAGCTTGACGGTCTTGCCCGCGACGATCTTCCCGGCCGCGGGCTGCACCTCGCCCTGGCTGCGGGCCGCGTCCGCGAGCGCCCGCAGCAGCGAGGTCTTGCCCGCGCCGTTGACCCCGACCAGGCCGATGCGGTCGCCGGGGCCGAGCTGCCAGGTGAGGTGGGTGAGCAGGGTCTTGGGACCGGCCTGGACGGTCACGTCCTCCAGGTCGAAGACGGTCTTGCCGAGCCGGGCGTTGGCGAACTTCATCAGCTCGCTGGTGTCACGCGGCGGCGGCACGTCGGCGATCAGCTCGTTGGCCGCCTCGATGCGGAAGCGCGGCTTGGACGTACGGGCGGGGGCCCCGCGCCGCAGCCAGGCGAGCTCCTTGCGCATCAGGTTCTGCCGCTTGACCTCCTCCGTCGCGGCGATCCGCTCGCGCTCGGCGCGGGCGAAGACGTAGTCGCTGTAGCCGCCCTCGTACTCGTGGACCGAGCCCCGCTGGACGTCCCACATGCGGGTGCAGACCTGGTCCAGGAACCAGCGGTCGTGGGTCACGCAGACCAGTGCGGAGCGCCGGGCCCGCAGGTGCGCGGCCAGCCAGGAGATCCCCTCGACGTCGAGGTGGTTGGTGGGCTCGTCGAGCACGATCAGGTCCTGCTCCGCGATGAGCAGCTTCGCCAGGGCGATCCGGCGGCGCTCACCGCCGGAGAGCGGGGCGATGACGGTGTCCAGACCGTGCTCGAAGCCGGGCAGGGCCAGCCCGCCGAAGAGGCCCGTCAGCACGTCGCGGATCTTGGCGCTGCCCGCCCACTCGTGGTCCGCGAGGTCACCGATGACCTCGTGCCGGATGGTGGCCTGCGGGTCCAGCGAGTCGTGCTGGGTGAGGACGCCCAGGCGCAGCCCGCCGCTGTGGGTGACACGCCCGGTGTCAGCCTCCTCCAGCTTGGCGAGCATCCGGATGAGCGTCGTCTTGCCGTCGCCGTTGCGGCCGACGACGCCGATCCGGTCGCCCTCGGACACCCCGAGGGATACACCGTCGAGCAGGGCACGGGTGCCGTACACCTTGCTGACCTGCTCGACATTGACCAGATTGACGGCCATTTCACTCCTGCCTCGGGGGTCCCGGAGTCGGGGACCGCTCGACGTCCCAGGGTAGTCGCCGCGCGGAGTACGGCGTGCGGGGTGCGGTGGCCCCCGCCGCCCCCGGGACGCCTACGGCTCCCGGACCGTCGCCCCCGGTGCCGGGGAGACCGCCGTGCGGACGCCGCGGCAGGTGCCCGAGGCCGCCAGGGCGTCGGCCACCTTCCGGGCCGCCTCCGCGTCGGCCACCAGGAACGCCGTGGTCGGCCCGGACCCCGAGACCAGCGCGGCCAGGGCACCGGCCGCCGTACCGGCGGCGAGGGTGTCGGCCAGCGAGGGGCGCAGGGAGAGCGCGGCGGGTTGGAGGTCGTTGCCGAGGGCGTCCGCGAGCCCGGCGGTGTCGCCCTTGCGCAGGGCGTCCAGGAGCGCGGGCGGCGCGGTGGGGGCGGGGACCGGGGTGCCCGCGGTGAGCCGGTCGAACTCCGCGTACACGGCCGGGGTGGACAGCCCGCCGTCGGCGACCGCGAAGACCCAGTGGAAGGTGCCGCCGACCTCGATCGGGGTCAGCCGCTCCCCACGGCCGACGCCCAGCGCCGCACCGCCGGTCAGGCTGAACGGCACATCGCTGCCCAGCTCGGCGCAGATGGCGAGCAGTTCGTCGCGGGAGGCGTGGGTGGACCACAGCGCGTCGCAGGCCACCAGGGCGGCGGCCCCGTCCGCGCTGCCGCCCGCCATGCCGCCCGCGACGGGGATGTCCTTGGCGATGTGGATGTGGACGTCGGGGCTGATGCCGTGCCGCTCGGCCAGCGCGGTCGCGGCGCGGGCCGCGAGGTTGGTGGTGTCCAGCGGGACCTGTGCGGCGTCCGGCCCGGAGCAGGTGATCCGCAGGGTCTCGGCGGGGGTGACGGTGACCTCGTCGTACAGGCCGACCGCGAGGAAGACGTTGGCCAGGTCGTGGAAGCCGTCGGGGCGCGCGGCACCCACGGCCAGCCGCACGTTGACCTTGGCGGGGACACGGACGGTGACACTCATGCGCTGCTCCCGGACGTCTGGTGCACCGGCTTGTTCTCGGCGACGGCGGCGAACTCCTCGACCGTCAGCGACTCGCCCCGCGCCTGTGGGGAGACACCCGCCGCGACGAGGGCGGTCTCGGCGGCGGCGGCGGAACCCGCCCAGCCGGCCAGTGCGGCGCGCAGCGTCTTGCGGCGCTGGGCGAACGCGGCGTCCACGACGGCGAACACCTCGGCGCGGCTCGCGGTGGTGCGGACCGGCTCGGTGCGGCGCACCAGGGACACCAGCCCGGAGTCGACGTTCGGGGCGGGCCAGAACACCGTGCGCCCGATCGACCCGGCGCGCTTGACGTGGGCGTACCACGCGGCCTTGACCGAGGGGACGCCGTAGACCTTGTTCCCGGGCCGGGCGGCCAGCCGGTCGGCGACCTCGGCCTGCACCATCACGAGCGTCCGCTCGATGGACGGGAAGCGTTCCAGCATGGTGAGCAGCACCGGCACCGCGACGTTGTACGGGAGGTTGGCGACCAGCGCGGTCGGCGCCGGGCCGGGGAGCTCCGTCACCAGCATCGCGTCGGAGTGCACCAGGGAGAAGCGGTCCGCGCGCTCCGGGAGCCGGGCGGCGACGGTGGCGGGCAGGGCGCCCGCGAGTACGTCGTCGATCTCCACGGCGACGACCCGGTCGGCCGCCTCCAGCAGGGCCAGGGTCAGCGAGCCGAGCCCGGGGCCGACCTCGACCACCACGTCGTCGGGCCGCACCTCGGCGGTCCGGACGATGCGGCGGACCGTGTTGGCGTCGATGACGAAGTTCTGGCCGCGCTGCTTGGTGGGGCGTACGCCCAGCGCCGCCGCCAGTTCGCGGATGTCTGCGGGGCCCAGGAGGGCGTCGGGCTCTGTGGTGCTCACCCGGTAAGCGTACGGCGGCGGCGGGGCCCGGCCCGCCCGGCGGGGGCCGCGCCGGCCCCCGCCCGCCTCGTACGCCGGACGCCCGCCGGGTGGCGCGGACGCCGTCCGGAACCGCCCGCCGGCTCCGGCGGCCGCTCAGGAGGGCTCAGAAGTCGAAGGCGCGCGCGGTGTTGTCGTAGACCGCGGCGGCCAGGGTGTCCTCGTCGGTGCCCCGCACCTCGGCCATGGCCCGGAGCGTGACGGGGACGAGATAGGGCGCGTTGGGCCGCCCCCGGTACGGGGCGGGGGTGAGGAAGGGGGCGTCCGTCTCCACGAGGACCAGCTCCACCGGCGCCACGGCCAGCGCGTCACGCAGCGGTTGGGCGTTCTTGAAGGTGACGTTGCCGGCGAACGACATGAAGTACCCGGCCGCCGCGCAGATCCGGGCCATCTCGGCGTCCCCGGAGTAGCAGTGGAAGACGGTCCGCTCGGGCGCGCCCTCCTCGGCGAGGATGCGCAGCACGTCCGCGTGGGCGTCCCGGTCGTGGATGACCAGGGCCTTGCCGTGCCGCTTGGCGATCTCGATGTGGGCCCGGAAGGACTCCTCCTGGGCGGCGATGCCCTCGGGGCCCGTACGGAAGTGGTCGAGGCCGGTCTCGCCGACGCCGCGTACGTGGTCGAGGGCGGCCAGGGCGTCGATCTCGGCGAGCGCCTCGTGCAGGGCCGCCGTCCCGCCCGGCTCCCTGGCCCCCTGGCGCGCGCCGCCGTCCGGGTCCCCGTGCACGATCCGGGGCGCCTCGTTGGGGTGCAGGGCGACGGAGGCGTGCACGGAGGGGTGGGCGGCGGCCGTCTCGGCGGCCCAGTACGAGCCCTTCACGTCGCAGCCGACCTGGACGACGGCGGTCACGTTGACCGCCTCGGCGCGGGCGAGGCCCTCCTCGACGGTGGCGTCCTGCATGTCCAGGTGGGTGTGCGAGTCGGCGACCGGGACGCGCAGGGGTTCGGGCAGCGGCGGGGCTTCGGTACGGCTCATGCCCCGACTCTACGAAAGGTCCCCCGCGCGCAGGCACCCGCAGGCCGTCCGGGGCGGCGGGATCACCCGCGGTGGAAGGGGCGCAGCAGGTCGGAGAGGTGCCAGTGGTGCGTCGCGGACGCCGGGGCCAGGGCGGCCGCGGGCACGGGTCCCCCGTCCACGGCCCCCTCGGGGACCCCGGGGCCCTCCTGGCCCTCCCGGCTCTCCGCGTCCTTGGCCCGCGACGACCGCGCGCCCTTCGCGGGCCGGAGCAGGGCCTGGGCGCCGGAGACCCGGCCGGACCGCATGATCCGGACCACGTGCCCGCCGCAGTTGGCGCAGGTGGGGGTGGACAGCGGGGAGGGCACCCGCTCCCCGTCCGCCCGGTAGACGACGTAGGCGTGTCCCGAGCCGTCGACGTGGTGTTCTATCTCGTAGGCCTGTTCCCAGCCGTGTCCGCACCTCATGCACGCGAAGGCGTACGCCTCGTGGACCGTGGTTGCCGCGCTCTCGCTCATGCCTGTTCCTCCTGTCCGTGGACAAGCACTCCGGCAGGCGCTCCGGCCCCGTGCTCCGGCCGTGCCCCGGACATGCGTTCCACGTTCCAGTGGACGCCTTCCCGGGCGGCGGCGCACCAGCTCTGCCGAGTGTTGGAGAGGTCTTGGCCCTTCTGTGGCCGGAGGCCCGGAACAGGGCCTTCCACCCGGTGCCCGCTTTACGTTTCAGGCCGGGTCTTTGCCGTCCGACGGGGTGGTCCCGGCCGCGTTCTTCGCCGCGACGACCGCGTCGAAGACCTCGCGTTTGGGCAGGTGGGCGTCGGCGGCGACGGCCGCGATGGCCTCCTTGCGCCGCTCCCCCGCCTCCTCGCGCACCCGCACCCTGCGCACCAGCTCGGCGGCGTCCGGCCGCTCGCCGGTGGTGTCCGCCGCGCCCTCGACGACGACGGTGATCTCGCCCCGTACGCCTTCTGCGGCCCAGGCGGCCAGCTCACCCAGGGGTCCGCGCCGCACTTCCTCGTACGTCTTCGTCAGCTCCCGGCAGACCGCCGCCCGGCGGTCCGCGCCGAACACCTCGGCCATCGCGGCCAGGGTGTCGTCCAGCCGGTGCGGCGCCTCGAAGAAGACCATCGTGCGCCGCTCGTCGGCGACCTCGCGCAGCTTGCCCAGCCGCTCGCCCGCCTTGCGCGGCAGGAAGCCCTCGAAGCAGAAGCGGTCCACGGGCAGCGCGGACAGCGCGAGGGCGGTCAGCACGGCCGAGGGCCCCGGCAGGGCGGTGACCCTGATGTCCCGCTCGACGGCCGCCGCGACGAGCCGGTAGCCCGGGTCGGAGACGGACGGCATCCCGGCGTCCGTGACCAGCAGGACCCGTGCCCCGTCGGCCAGCGCCTCCACCAGCTCGGGCGTCCGCGCGGCCTCGTTGCCCTCGAAGTAGGAGACGACCCGGCCGGTCGTGCGGACGCCCAGCGCCTGGGTGAGACGGCGCAGCCGCCGGGTGTCCTCGGCGGCCACCACGTCGGCCGTCTCCAGTTCGGCGGCGAGCCTCGGCGGGGCGTCCGCCACGTCGCCGATGGGGGTCCCTGCGAGTACGAGCGTTCCAGTCGTTCCAGTCACATCGGCCATCCTCCCAGCACGGGCGGCGCCCCTCGCACAGACGCGTTCCCTACGATGGCGCGGTGACGAGTACTGCGCCCGAGGCCCATCAGGGCAACGACGCCGGGGATCCCGCCCGCGACCAGCCGCCCTCCTGGCAGCGGCGGCTGCGCCGCTTCGGCCGTTCCGCACGGCCGGAGACGGGGCTGCGCGAGCGCCTGGTGCCGCCGTACACCCGGCCCGGACGGCAGTTCTGGGAGGTGCTCGCCGTGCCGCCGGCGGCGGCCGACCGCCTGGTGCGCTGGTCCGCCTGGGGCGGGCCGCTGCTGGTGGCGCTGGTCGCCGGGGTGCTGCGGTTCTGGAACCTGGGCAGCCCGAAGGCGGTGATATTCGACGAGACGTACTACGCCAAGGACGCCTGGGCGCTGGTCAACCAGGGATACGAGGGCGCGTGGCCCAAGGACGTCGACAAGCTGATCCTGAGCAACCCGTCGGCGGTGGAGATCCCGACCGATCCCGGGTACGTCGTGCACCCGCCGGTCGGCAAGTGGATCATCGGCCTCGGTGAGCAGCTCTTCGGGTTCACCCCGTTCGGCTGGCGCTTCATGGTGGCCCTGCTGGGCACCGTCTCGGTCCTGATGCTGTGCCGGATCGGCCGGCGGCTGTTCCGCTCCACGTTCCTCGGCTGTCTGGCGGGCACCCTGCTGGCGGTGGACGGCCTGCACTTCGTGATGAGCCGGACCGCCCTGCTCGACCTCGTCCTGATGTTCTTCGTGCTCGCGGCCTTCGGCTGCCTCCTGATCGACCGCGACTGGTCCCGCCGCAAGCTGGCCGCCGCGCTGCCGGCCGGCGAGGACGGGGGGCTGCGCCCGGACGCCCGGACCGCCGAGACGCTGCGGCTGGGGTGGCGCCCCTGGCGTATCGCCGCGGGCCTGATGCTCGGGCTGGCCTTCGCCACCAAGTGGAACGGGCTGTACATCCTGGCCGCGTTCGGGGTGATGGCGGTGCTCTGGGACGTCGGCGCGCGCCGTACGGCGGGTGCGGTGCGGCCCTACCGCGCGGTGCTGCTGCGGGACCTGCTGCCCGCGTTCGCCTCCACGGTGCCGGTCGCGATCGGCACGTACCTCCTCTCGTGGACCGGCTGGATCCTCTCGGACAAGGGCTACTACCGCGACTGGGCGGCCACCGAGGGCAAGGGCGGCAACTGGACCTGGCTGCCGGACTGGCTGCGCAGCCTGTGGCACTACGAGAACCAGGTGTACGACTTCCACGTCGGCCTGACCTCCGGCCACACCTACCAGTCCAATCCGTGGAGCTGGATCGTGCTGGGCCGCCCGGTCTCGTACTTCTACGAGGAGGAGCCGGGCTGTGCCGCGTCGGAGACCGGCAAGTGCGCCCGCGAGGTCCTGGCGATCGGCACCCCGCTGCTGTGGTGGGCGGCCTGTGTGGCGCTGCTGTACGTGCTGTGGCGCTGGTTCTTCCGGCGCGACTGGCGGGCCGGCGCGATCGCCTGCGCGGTCGCGGCGGGCTGGGTGCCCTGGTTCCTCTACCAGGAGCGGACGATCTTCCTCTTCTACGCGGTCGTGTTCGTGCCGTTCCTCTGTCTGGCGGTGACGATGCTGATCGGCGCGCTGCTCGGCCCGGCGGCCCGCCCGTTGCCCGGCGGTGATCCGTCCGGCGAGCGCAGACGGATGCTGGGGGCGATCGCGGCGGGTGTGCTGATCCTGCTGATCGTGTGGAACTTCGTCTATTTCTGGCCGCTGTACACGGGCACGTCGATCCCGGAGAACGCCTGGCGGGACCGGATGTGGCTGGACAGCTGGGTCTGAGAACGCCGGGAAAACGGCTGGAAAGCGCTCTCTCTCGATGCGTCGCGGTCCGGTAACAACCGCTTCACATGTCAGAGCCGTCCCGTAGAGTCCCCATCAAATCCCCCGGTTTCTGAACACGTTCAGAACACCCGGAGGGGGACTCCTGGGGAGGGGACCGCAACGATGCGCAGTGGAGCGAAGGTCGCCGTGGTCGGCGGCGTGTTCGTGCTGGCGGCCGGAGGGATCGGCTACGGCGCGTACAGCGTGATCTCGGACGACACCGGCGGCGGCACGGACACGGTCGCCGAGTCCACCGAGGTCAAGACCGGCCCGCCGAGCGAGACCGAGATCGAGCAGACCTCGAAGGACTTCCTGGCGGCGTGGGCGTCCGGCGACGCCGCGACCGCCGCCCAGCTCACCAACAACGCCACGGCGGCCGAACCCCTGCTGGCGGGGTACGCCGAGGACGCCTACGTCACCGACGCGGTGATCACCCCGGGCCCGGCCACCGGCGCCAGGGTGCCGTACACGGTGAAGGCGACGGTCTCCTACGAGGGGAAGACCAAGCCCTGGTCGTACGCCTCCGAGCTGACCGTGGTGCGCGGCCTGACCACCGGAAAGGCCCTCGTCGACTGGGACGCCGCGGTGATCCACCCCGAGCTGACCGAGGGCGCGGTCCTGAAGACCGGCGAGTCCTCCGCCGCCTCGATCGAGGCCGTGGACCGCGACGGCACGGTGCTGGACAAGAAGACCTACCCGTCGCTGGGGCCGGTCCTGGACAGCCTCCGTGAGAAGTACGGCGACACCGTCGGCGGTTCGCCCGGCATCGAGACCTGGATCGAGTCCGACGACGCGGAGAAGCCGGACACCACCCTGCTGACGCTCGCCAAGGGGAAGCCCGGCACGCTGCGCACGACGCTCGACGCGAAGGTCCAGGCGGCGGCCGAGGCCGCGGTCAAGCAGTACGGCGAGTCCTCCGTGGTGGCGATCCAGCCCTCGACCGGCGCGATACAGGCGATAGCCAACAACCGGGCGGACGGGTACAACGCGGCCATGCGGGGCACGCTGGCCCCCGGCTCCACGATGAAGATCGTGACGGCCGCGATGATCATCCAGAACGGGCTGGGGAACATCAACTCCCCGGTGGAGTGCCCCTCCACGGTGTCGTGGGAGGGCGTGACCTTCCACAACCTCAAGGACTTCTCCATCGCGAACGGCACCCTGCGCGACGCCTTCGGCCAGTCCTGCAACACGGCCTTCATCAAGCCGGTCAAGCCGCTGGGCGACCGGGCGGGCACGGCGCTCGGCCAGGAGGCCCGCGACTACTTCGGCCTGGGCCAGGACAACTGGAAGACCGGGGTGGAGTCCTTCGACGGCAGCGTCCCGGAGTCCTCGGGGGCCGAGACCGCGGCCTCCTACATCGGCCAGGGCAAGATCCTGATGAGCCCGCTGAACATGGCGTCGGTCGCCGCGACCGCGAAGAACGGCGCCTTCAAGCAGCCCTACGTCGTCGCCCGCGACCTGGACGACCGGCCGTTCGCCACCGCCCGCCCGCTCCCGGGCGACGTGGCACAGCAGTTGCGGGACATGATGCGCTTCACCGCGACCAGCCCGACCGGCAGCGGCACGAAGGCCATGGCCTCGGTCGGCGGCGACAAGGGCGCCAAGACCGGCTCCGCCGAGGTGGACGGCCAAGGCACGTCCAACAGCTGGTTCGTCGGCTTCAGCAACGACCTCGCGGCGGCGGCGGTCGTCCAGTCCGGCGGCCACGGCGGCGACGCGGCCGGCCCGGTGGTCGCGACGGTGCTGCGCGCCGGTCCGTGAGCGGGGGCGTTGAGCGGGGGCGTGAGCGGGGTGCGTGAGCGGGGTGCGTGAGCGGGGTGCGTGAACGTGCTCCGGTTTCACGCCGCAGCCCCCGGGGCGCGGTTCGCCGGACGCCCCTGGTTTCACGCCGCCGCCCCCGAACTCCCTGGTGCCGGGCGCGGGACGTTCAGTAGCGTGCGGCCATGAGCACATCGGACACCACCCCCGCCGCGACCCCTTCCGACGCCCACCCCCGCTTCGCCGAGGCCCTGCGTGAGCTGGGCCTCGACGTCGAGGTGCGCCGCTTCCCGGACGCCACCCGCACCGCCGTCGAGGCCGCCGCGGCGATCGGCTGCGCGCTCAGCCAGATCGTCAAGTCGCTGATCTTCGAGGCGGACGGCACCCCGGTGCTCGTCCTGATGGACGGTTCGTCCCGGGTGGACGTGGAGCGCGTACGGGCCGAGCTCGGCGCGGCCCAGGTCAAGCGGGCGGGCGCCGACCTCGTACGGGAGACCACCGGGTACGCGATCGGCGGCGTCCCGCCCTTCGGCCACCGCACGCGGACCCGTGTGCTGGCCGACCGGGGGCTGCTCGACCACCCGGTGGTGTGGGCGGCCGCGGGCACCCCGCACACCGTGTTCCCGCTCGACCCGAAGGCCCTGATCGCGCACGCCGGCGGCACCCTGGTGGACGTGCGCGAGCAGACGGCGTGACCCCGCTGGTGGCGGTCGCCGTCCTGGCGGCCGCGATCACCCACGCGGGCTGGAACGCCATCGCCCACGCGATACGCGACCAGCTCCTGTCCTTCACCCTGATCTCCGGGGGCGGCGCGCTGATCGGGGCCGTCCTGGCCTCGGCCGCACCGCTCCCGGCGGCCGGCGCCTGGCCGTACCTGCTGCTCTCCGCGGGCCTGCACGTGGCCTACATGGCACTGCTGATGCGCTCGTTCACGCTGGGCGACTTCGGCCAGATGTACCCGATCGCCCGGGGCACGGCCCCGCTCGTGGTGACGGTCCTGGCCGCCGTCTTCGTCGGCGAACGCCCCGACGGCTGGGCGACGGCGGGCGTCGCGGTGGCCTCGGCCGGGCTGGTGGGCCTGGCGCTGTGGGGCATCCGCGGCACCGGCAGCCGCCCGCACGGCCCGGCGATCCTGGCGGCCCTGGCCACGGGCCTGGCGATCGCCGGGTACACCACGGTCGACGGGGTCGGCGTCCGCGCCTCGGGCACCCCGCTCGGCTACATCGGCTGGCTGATGATCATCCAGGGCCTGGTCATCCCGGCGTACGCCTTCTGGCGCCGACGCGGCGCGCTGGCCGCCGAGTTGTCCCCGTACCTGAAACGCGGCCTGCTCGGCGCGACCCTGTCGGTCACCGCGTACGCCCTCGTCCTGTGGGCCCAGACCAGAGCCCCCCTGGCCCCGGTCGCAGCGCTGCGGGAGTCGTCGATCATCGTGGGCGCCGCGATCGGGACACTGTTCTTCAAGGAACGATTCGGCACACCCAGGATCGCGGCGGCCGGACTGATGGTCGTGGGCATCGGCCTGATGCTGCACACCGGTTGAACGGGGCGGGGCGGCGGGCCGGACCGTACGAAAGCCCGTCCGGTCTCGGCATACGTTCCACACGCGTCGCACGTGGCCGGAACCGCCCTCTTGACGACGGACCGCGCGCTCGGAAAGGTCTGACGTAGAAGCTGGTGCAATCCACGTAGCCCAGGGAGGCTGCTGTGTCGCTGCGGTTCGTCGCCAAAGACCCCGACACGGACGGGGCGAACTGTCCCACGGTATGGGTGGACGACGAGAATCAGGAGATCGTGCTCCAGGGCTGGAAGGCCGACGAGGAGACACGGACGGCTTGCCTGAGGACGGGCCCGATCCCGGACACCGAAGCCGTCGTTCGACTACCGCTGCGCATGGCCGCCGCGGTCCGGGAGGCTTGCGATGCCGCAGACGGCACCGCCGTTCGCTGAGCTGCTCGCCAACTGCCGCCACTCGGCGGTGCATCTGGAGATGCGCGACCACTACGACGACCCCGACGAAGCTCCGCGCGTAGCGGCCTGGAAGGCGGGGTACCGCCCGGACCCGGACGACCGGGCGACGTGGTGGCGCCCCTGGCTCGACATGGTGGCCGAATCGGTCGACCGCGGTGTCGAGTTCCGTCGGGCCCGCATCGTGTCCGAGCCCGTCAGCGAGTACACCCGGTATCTCTACGACGGCTCGTTCGCGAACATCGCCGCCGGAGAGAGAATTCGCTGGCTGCCCCGCCGAAGGGCATCAGACCTCTGTCTGCCCGGTAACGACTTCTGGGTGTTCGACGGGCAGTTGGTCCGCTTCGGACACTTCTCGGGCGAAGGCGCGTACCTGGGTGACGAGGTCGAGGACGCCCCCGACGTCGTGAAGCTGTGCTCGTCGGCGTTCGAGGCCGTCTGGGACCGGGCCACCCCACATTCCGCGTACACGATCTGAGACACACGCACCATCCATGTCCCGTCACCCCTCGTCCAGCGTCCAGTCCGCCCGTGAGGCTCTCGCCACGCGCCTGCGCGAGATCCGTCTGGACTCCGGGCTGACCGGCCGTGGGGTGGCGGCGCGGGCCGGATGGCACGCCTCCAAGTCCTCACGTATCGAGAACGCGGTGACGCCGCCTTCGGATGCCGACATCCGGGCCTGGTGCTCGGCCTGCGGGGCCGATGGGCAAGCGGACGACCTGATCGCCGCCTCCCGGTCCACCGAATCCATGTACGTCGAATGGAAACGACTGCAACGGACCGGTCTGCGCAGGCTCCAGGAGTCCTACGAGCCCCTCTTCGAGCGCACCCGGGCGCTCCGGGTCTACTGCTCGAACGTCGTCCCCGGCCTGTTGCAGACACCCGCCTACGCCACGGCACTGCTCACGGAGATCGCCGGCTTCCGGCAGTCACCGAACGACGTCGCCGAAGCCGTCACCGCCCGCATGGGCCGAGCCCGCTTCCTGCGCGAGGGCGACCACCGGTTCGCCTTCCTGGTCGAGGAGTCCGTCTTGCGGTACCGCATGGGCGACGCCGCCACCATGGCCGGGCAACTCGGCCACCTGCTGGCCGTCATGTCTCTGCCGTCCGTCTCGCTCGGGGTCGTCCCGCTGGACGCTCAGCGGGGCATGTGGCCACTGGAGACCTTCTCCGTCTACGACACCGATCGGGCACAGGTGGAGCTGCTCACCGCAGCCGTCACGGTCACGTCCCCGTCAGAGGTCGACCAGTACCTTCGGGCATTCGCCCGGGTCGGCCGGCTCGCCGTCCATGGAGCCGACGCCCGTTCCTTGATCACCGCGGCCATCGACGCGCTGCGTTGAACCGGCGTGCAATTCCGTAGAACTCTGTGGCCGCCCTCCCTGGCTGGTTCCTAACGTGCCAGGGACACGGAAGCCGAGGCGGCTCAGCGCCCCGGCCCACGGATCACGCCGTGCCGGCCACGGGCGGGTGATTCGTGACGGGTGACCACCCATCCGCGTGCCCGGGTGCCGCAAGCTTGCCCCGGTGCGGGACATCCGGCCGGTACCGGACAGCCGACGGCGAGGAGATGACGCACGATGGCGACCCTGATCGAGTACGAGGCGAAGGCGCTGGGGATCGACCCCGCGGAGATGGCCGGGCGTATCGCCGGCAACGGGGGTACCCATGTCGCCGACCGAATGATGCGCCGCTACGTGTACGACGTCCGGCCCGCCGAACCAGGCCGCTGGGTCCGTCTGCGGGACACGGGATCCGAGGTGACGTTGTGCCTCAAGGAGATCACCTCCGACTCCGTCGACGGCACGCGTGAGACAGAGGTGGAGGTGGGCGACTTCGAGGCCACGCACGTCCTGCTCGAACGACTTGGATTCCACGCCAAGGCGTACCAGGAGAACCGCCGCTCGTCATGGCAACTGGACGGTGTGCGCCTGGAGATCGACTCGTGGCCGTTGATTCCGCCCTATCTGGAGATCGAGGGGGACGACGCGGAGCAGGTCTGGAAGGCGGCCCGTCGGCTGGGCCTGGCCCGCGCCGAACTGACCAGCGAGAACACCACCGCGGTCTATGCCCGGTACGGGCTGGAACTGGAGAAGGTCACCGACCTCCGGTTCACGGCCTGATCACCCCCGATGGTCCCGCTCCGGCCAGAAGCGTGTTCACTCCCAGAGAGGTGCGCCGATGCACGGCGAAGAACGGTTACCCGTGGACGTCCGTCCCGACCGCACAGTCCGAGTGAAGATCATCGACGCCTGCGGACTGGCGTGCACCTTCTGCCACAACGAAGGCACACCGGTCACGTCCGACAATCTCGGCAGGCAGGCAGGTGAGTACACGGGTACCCCCGGGCGTTCGGGACGGGTCTCCATCTACCTGCGTACCAACGGGGCCGCGTTCCTGCCCACAAGGGTGGAGCCGGACCCTGATTTCGCGCTCGCTCTGGCCGCCGTCCGAGGCAGCATCGACACCGGTGAAGTGCACTTCACCGGCGGTGAACCCACCCTCCACCCCAAGCTGCCCGAACTCGTCTCCATCGCTCACCGGCTCGGGCTCACCGTCGGCCTCACCTCCAACGGAGAGAACGGCGCGGCCGTGCTGAAGGAGTGCGCGGAAGCCGGACTGGATCGCGTCAACCTGTCCGTCTTCGGCACCACGGCCGACGAACTCGCCGCCGTACAGGCCCCGCGCTACGCCTCCGTGAGACTCGCCGAACACAAACTCCGCGCTCTCCACGAGACGATCGAATCGGCGCTCCTGAACGGGGTGAAGGTCTCGGCGAACATCGTCGTTCCTGATCAGACACACATTCCCCGCGTGTTACGGATCATCGAGGAGCATGGTCGAGACGTCGCGGTACGCATGCTCGTGTCCCTTGGAGACGAGGGCACGTCACTGAGTGCGATGCGACAGGTCCTGAATCACCTCGGGGCGGTTCCCGAACGGCACGTCGTCACAGCGGGCGCTTCCGACCAGCGCACCCGCTACCGGCTTCCGGACGGCCGCACCCTGTACGCCAAATCCATCCGTCCGGTACGGCTGCCGGAAACGTGCTCCGGCTGCCGGTTCAACAACGAACGTGATTGTCAGGAGGGGTACTACGGGGTCCGCCTCTACCGTGAGCAGGACGGGCCCTTCATGGTCGGGGTCTGCATCCGGCGCATGGACTTGTGTGTGCCACTCGGCCAGTTCGTCATGAGCCGGCTCTGTCACGAGGTACAGACCTTCCGGGACGACGAGTACACCCGCCTGACCGCGCTCAGCCGGCCTCCGGTGGCGACCCGCTGAAGCGCCGCACGGCCGTACGCGCCCCCGTCCGGCCGGGCCGCGTCGGCTACCGCTTGTCCGCTCCGCCCCGCATCGCGTCGCGGAAGCCCTTGTTGACGCCCATCAGGCCGCCGTCCACCCGGAGCGTCGTCCCGGTGATCCAGGCCGCGTCGCGGGAGGCCAGGAAGGCCACGGCGGCGGCGATGTCGTCCGGTTCGCCGAGCCGTCCCAGCGGGTAGAGGGCCCTCGCCCGCGCCAGGTCGCCGTCGCGGCCGGTCCACCCCTCGGTGCGGATGGTGCCGGGGGCCACCAGGTTGACCCGGACCCCGCGCGGGCCCGCGTGGCCGGCCAGTGTGCGGGTCAGGCTGGCCAGGCCCGCCTTCGCGGCGCTGTAGGCGTGCCCGCCGAAGTCCTGCTCGCCGTTGACCGAGCCGATGTTGACGACGGCGCCCCGGCCGGAGGCGGCCAGGTGCGGCAGCGCGGCCCGGGAGCACCGGTAGGGCCCGGACAGGGTGATGTCGAGGGTGTGGGCCCAGGACTCGTCGGCCTCGTCCTCGAAGAGGGCGGCGTCCTCGTGGTTGGCATAGGCGTTGTTGACGAGGACGTCGAGCCCGCCGAAGGTGGCGACGGCGTGGGCCACGGCCGCCTCCACGGCGGCGCGGTCCCCGACGTCGCAGGCCAGGGCTTCGGCGGTGCCGCCGTCCTTCTCCCGGATCTCCCGGGCGACGCGGTCGGCCCGTGCGGCGTCCAGGTCGGTGACGAGGACGGCCGCGCCCTCGGCCGCCAGGCGGCGGGCCGTGGCGGCGCCGATGCCCCGGCCCGCTCCGGTGACGAGGGCGGTGTGTCCGTCGAGACGTGTGCTGATGTCGGCTGTCACAGCGCCGACCGTACCGCCCGGACCAGCGCTTGGGAACGGGGATCCGCGGTGACCCCCTTCTGCAGACCGTTCGTCACGTAGCCCAGCGCGATGCCCGATTCGGGGTCCGCGAATCCGAGCGACCCGCCCCGGCCGGGGTGGCCGAAGGAGCCGGGGGCCAGCAGCGGGGCGGCGGAACCGTGCAGCATGTAGCCGAGACCGAAACGGGTGGAGACGACCAGCACCCGGTCCGGGCCCGCGGACTCCTCGGTACGGGCCAGGGTGAGGGTGGCCGGGGCGAACAGCCGGTGGCCGTCCACCTCGCCGATCATCGCCGCGTAGCAGCGGGCCAGTCCGCGTGCGGTGGCCACGCCGTTGGACGCGGGGAGTTCGGCCGCGCGGTAGGCGGGGGCGTTCTCGTCGGGGAACGGGTCGATCGCCCCGAAGGCCCGCCGGGTCAGCGAGCCGGGGTCGGCGTAGGCCTCGACGACGTTCCGCTTGGGGCGCATGCGCAGCGTGCCGCCGTTGCCGTCCACCGCCGGGGGCTCGACGGGCCCGACGCGGCCGACGCGGTGCGCCTCGTCCTCCGGCAGCCCGAACCAGAAGTCCAGGCCGAGCGGGCGGGCGATCTCCTCCGCGATCCAGCGCCCGATGGTGCGTCCGGTGACCCTGCGCACCAGCTCACCGACGAGCCAGCTGTAGGTCTGGGCGTGGTAGCCGTGGTCGGTGCCGGGCTCCCACTGGGGCCGCTGGGCGGCGACGGCCCGTGGCCCGCTGACCCCGTCGGCCGCCTCCTCGGGTGTCAGGGGCGTGTCCAGGGCGGCCAGTCCGGCCCGGTGGGCGACGAGGTGGCGTACGAGGACGCGCTCCTTGCCGTTGGCCTTGAACTCCGGCCAGTACGTGCCGACGGGCGCGTCCAGGTCGACCTGTCCGCGCTGGTGCAGCAGCAGCGGTACGGCGGCGGCGACGCCCTTTCCGGCCGAGCGGACGACCTGGGTGGTGTCCACCGCCCACGGTTCGGTGCCGTCCACGTCCCGGGTGCCGGCCCACAGGTCCACGACCTTGCGCCCGTGCCGGTAGACGGCCACGGCCGCCCCCCGTTCCCCGCGCTGTTCGAAGTTACGGACGAACGCGTCCCGTACCGCCTCGAACCCTGGTGCCACCGTGCCTCGTACGTCCACGCCTGCTCCCGCACTCCCGCTCATCCCCCCATGGTGCATCGCCGGGCGGGCGGAGCGGCTGCCGGGTCACCGTCTGTTCACGGACGTGGAACGGCGACGGAACGCGGGTCGAACCCGAAGGGCAGTTCCAGCCGGTGCTTGCGCATCAGCCCGGTGTCACACAGGAGTTCCTGGGTGTGGTCGTCGGCGGCGATGACCCCGTCGCTGAGGATGACGGCGCGCGGGCAGAGCTCCAGGGCGTACGGCAGGTCGTGGGTGACCATCAGGACGGTGACGTCCAGCGTCCGCAGGATGTCGGCGAGTTCGCGGCGGGAGGCCGGGTCCAGGTTGGAGGAGGGTTCGTCCAGCACCAGGATCTCCGGCTCCATGGCGAGGACGGTGGCGACGGCGACCCGGCGGCGCTGCCCGAAGGAGAGGTGGTGCGGGGGCCGCGTCGCGAACTCCTCCATGCCGACCCGCTTGAGCGCGGCCATGACCCGCTCCTCCAGCGCGGCACCGCGCAGTCCGGCCGAGGCGGGTCCGAAGGCGACGTCCTCCCGGACGGTCGGCATGAACAACTGGTCGTCGGGGTCCTGGAAGACGATGCCGACCCGGCGCCGGATCTCCGCGAGGTTCCGCTTCTCCACGGGCAGTCCGGCGACCCGGACGGTGCCCGCGCCCGCGTCGAGGATGCCGTTGAGGTGCAGGACGAGGGTGGTCTTGCCCGCGCCGTTGGGGCCGAGCAGGGCGACGCGTTCGCCCCGGCGCACGGTGAGATCGACCCCGAAGAGGGCCTGGTGGCCGTCGGGGTACGCGTAGGCGAGGCCGCTGACCTCAAGGGACGGCGCGACCCCGGAGGACGGCGCGGCTTCGGGGGACGGCGCGGGGCGGGCAGGTCGGCTCATACGGTCCATCCCAGCAGACAGACGCCCAGGGCGAGTACGGGGAGGGCACAGGCGTACGCCCACTGGGCGCGGGAGGCGGTCACCTCGTCGATCACCGGCATGGTGCCGGTGTAGCCCCGGCTGACCATCGCGAGGTGGACGCGCTCGCCGCGTTCGTAGGAGCGGATGAACAGGGCGCCCGCCGTCTTGGCCAGCACGCCCCAGTGGCGTACGCCGCGTGCCTCGAACCCCCGCGAGCGGCGGGCGATCGACATCCGGCGCAGTTCGTCGGTGATCACGTCGCCGTAGCGGAGCATGAAGGACGCGATCTGGACGAGCAGCGGCGGCAGCCGGAGCCGCTGGAGGCCGAGCAGCAGGGAGCGCAGTTCGGTGGTGGAGGCCAGCAGCACGGAGGCGGCCACACCGAGCGTGCCCTTGGCGAGGACGTTCCACGCGCCCCAGAGGCCGGGGACGCTGACGGTCAGGCCGAGGAGTTCCGTCTGCTCGCCGGGGACGACGAACGGCATGAGCAGCGCGAACGCCACGAACGGCACCTCGATGGCCAGGCGCTTCAGCAGGAAGCCGGCCGGGACGCGGGCCACCGCGGCGACCGCGGCGAGCAGCACGGCGTACAGGGCGAAGGCCCAGAGCGCCTCGCGGGGGGTGGAGACGACGACCACCACGAAGCCGAGGACGGCGACCAGCTTGCAGTGCGGGGGCAGGCGGTGGACCGGGGAGTGGCCGTGCCGGTAGAGCCTGTGGGCGTGGCCCGCGCCCATGTCAGTCGGACCCGAGCGCGCCGGCGACGGGCTCCGGCCTGCGGCGCCGGTGCACGGCCCAGAAGACACCGCTGCCGACCGCCACGGTGACGCCGACCCCGATGACTCCGGCCAGGCCGCCGGAGAGCCGGGCGTCGCTGATGTCCTTGACGCCGTAGTCGGCGAGCGGGGAGTCCGCGGCGCCGTGCTCCTTGACGTTCTCGTCGATGCCCTTGTCGGCGGCGACCTTCTCCAGGCCGTCGGGGCTGGCTGAGGCGTAGTAGGAGACGAACCCGGCGAGCAGGAGCGCCGCGACCAGGCCGGTCGCCCAGACCCCGCGGGTGGAGCGGCCGCGGGCGGCCGGGGCGGGCTCGGCGGCCGGGGCGGCTGGGACGTCGACGAGCGCACCGTCGACACGCAGCTTCAGCGGTGCGGCGAGCCCCTGGGCACCGTGGACGAGGTCGGGGCGTACCGCGAGCACCGCGCCGACGGTCAGCGCGGTGATGGCGGCCTCGCCGATGCCGATGAGGACGTGTACGCCGACCATCGCGGTGAGGACCTTGCCGAGGGGTACGTCGGTGGTCCCGCCGATCGCGTAGAGGGCGGTGAAGGCGACGGCGGCGGCCGGTACGGAGACCAGCGCGGCCACGAACGCCGCCGCGGTGGTCGAGCGGCGGGTACGGGGCAGCACCCCGGTGAGCCCCCGGAAGAGGGCATAGGCGACGACGACGGTGACGACGCCCATGACGGTGATGTTGACGCCGAGCGCGGTGAGGCCGCCGTCGGCGAAGAGGATGCCCTGCATCAGCAGGACGACGGCGATGCAGAGCACCCCGGTGTACGGCCCGACCAGGATCGCCGCGAGCGCCCCGCCCAGGAGGTGGCCGCTGGTACCGGCGGCGACCGGGAAGTTGAGCATCTGCACGGCGAAGATGAAGGCCGCGACGAGCCCGGCCAGCGGCGCCGTGCGCCCGTCCAGCTCGCGCCGCGCGCCCCGGAGGCTGACCGCGACCGCCCCGGCGGCGACCACACCGGCCACGGCGGAGACGGGTGCGTTGATGAATCCGTCGGGTACATGCATGGATGGCTCCGCTTCGGGCGAGGGGGCGGGCTCGGGCAAACGCTCCATGATAGGACCCTTTTGCGAATCATTCGCAAGAGCGCAGACGTGACAACTGCGTGGCGCTTCCCAACATGCCGTAAGCGCGACATATGGGACATTGGGGTGGAAGATACATTCACACCGGAGGAGCCGGCATGTCTCTCGTGATTCATGAACACGTCAGGGCCCGGCTCGTCACCGACGGCCCCGAACCACGGCTCGTCCCCGTCCGGTTGAGCTGCGACACCGAGGCCCCGCGGACCGTGCTCCTGCGACTTCCCGGCGGCGCCGACCGGAGCATCGGCCGGGACGTCCTGGAGGGCGGCCTGCGCTCCCCCGTCACCTGCGGCGATCTGCGGATCTGGCCGTGCGGCCGGGCCCAGCTCGTGGTCGAGCTGCACGCGCCGGACGGCGTCACCGTGTTCCAGTTCGACAACGCGCCGCTGATCCGCTTCCTGCGCCGCACCTACGAGGAGGCCGAAGCGGCCGGAACCCGCCCGGCCGCGGGCACCTCGTCCACCCTGACCTGACCCGGCGTCCACCCTGACCTGACCCGGCCAGACCTGGCCAGACCTGGCCCGCCCTGGCCTGGCCCGAACACGCCCGGCCCGGACACGCCCGCCCTGACCGGAACCCGCCCGGACACACGACCGCCCCGGGCACGCCGATGGGCCCCGCGCCGCGTGCACGGGACCCATGGGCCGCCCCGGTCCCCCGTCCCCACAGGATGACCGGCGCTCCGGGGTCCACGTCCCGCTCAGGCGCGGACCCCGGGGTTCTCTCGGATCAGACGCGGCTCAGCTCGCGCTCCCCGCCCGCCGGGCCGTCGCCCGGACCGTCGGCCGGCTGGTCCCGGCGGAGCCCCTCGCCCTCCACGTCCACGCTGGGCAGCGCGCGGTCCAGCCAGCGCGGCAGCCACCAGGCGCGTCGGCCCAGCAGGGCCAGCACCGCCGGCACGATGGCCATGCGGACCACGAAGGCGTCGAAGAAGACGGCGATGGCCAGCGAGAAGCCGATCATCTTGATCATCGATTCGCTGGAGCCGATGAAGCCCGCGAAGACGGCCATCATGATCACCGCGGCGGCCGTGACCACCCGGGCCCCGTGCCGGAAGCCGGTGACGATCGCCTGGCCGGGCGTCTCCCCGTGGACGTACGCCTCCCGCATCCGCGTGACCAGGAAGACCTCGTAGTCCATCGCGAGGCCGAAGACCACACCGACCATGAAGATCGGCATCATGCTCATGATCGGACCGGTCTGCTCGACCCCGAAGAGCGAGCCCAGCCAGCCCCACTGGAAGACCGCGACGACCGCGCCCAGGGCCGCGACGACCGAGAGCAGGAAGCCGAGGGCCGCCTTGAGGGGCACCAGCAGCGAGCGGAAGACGACCATCAGCAGCAGGAAGGCGAGTCCGACGACGAGGGCCAGGTAGGGCAGCAGCGCGTCGTTCATCTTCTGCGAGAAGTCGATGTTCATCGCGGTGGCACCGGTGACCAGCACCTCGGCGCCGGTGTCGCTCTTGATGTCCGCGCCCGCGTCACGGATGGCGTGGACGACGTTCTCCGTGTCGGTGGAGCTCGGCCGGTCCTTCGGGATGACGGTGATGGTCGCGGCGTCGCCGGCCTTGTTGAAGGTGGCCGGGGTGACGGCGGCGACGTGTCCGCTCGCCTCGATCCCCTGGGAGACCTGGGCGACCGCGGCCTTGCCGTCGTCGCTGTTCCTGGTGTCCACGACGACCAGCAGCGGACCGTTGAACCCGGGGCCGAAGCCGTCGGAGAGCAGGTCGTAGGCCTGGCGCTGCGTGGTGCTCTTCGGCTGTGAACCGTCGTCCGGCAGACCCATCTCCAGCGAGGCGGCGGGGACGGCGATGACCCCGAGCCCCAGGACCCCGGCGAGCAGCACCCACACCGGCTTGCGCAGGACGAACCGTGCCCAGCGGGTGCCCATGTTCGGCTTGGCGTCGGGCCGGTTCTCCTCCTCCGCGGCCTTGCGCGCCTTGCGTCCCATGATCCGCTTGCCGGCGAAGCCGAGCATCGCGGGGACCAGGGTGAGCGCGATGAGGACCGCGATGGCGACCGTACCGGCGGCGGCGAAGCCCATCTTCGTCAGCATCGGGATGTTGACGACGGCGAGGCCCACCAGCGCGATGACCACGGTCAGACCGGCGAAGACCACCGCGGACCCGGCCGTGCCGACGGCCCGCCCGGCGGCGTCCTCGTGTTCGCGGCCCTCGGCCAGTTCGGCGCGGTAGCGGGAGACGATGAACAGGGCGTAGTCGATGCCGACCGCGAGCCCGATCATCATGGCGAGGATGGAGGTGGTGGAGCCCAGGTCGAGCACGTTCGCCAGGGCGGTGATCAGCGACACCCCGATCCCGACGCCGACCAGCGCGGTGAGCAGCGGGAGCCCCGCGGCGACCAGCGAGCCGAAGGTGATGACCAGCACCACCGCGGCGACGGCGACCCCGATGACCTCGGTGGCTCCGGTCTCCGGAATGACCTGGAGCGCGTCACCGCCGATCTCCACGGTCATCCCGTCGCTCCGCGCGGCCTCCCCCGTGTCCTCCAGCGAGTCGCGCGTCGCGTCGGTCAGCTCCATGGCATTGACCTTGTAGGAGACGGAGACGTAGGCCGTCGATCCGTCCTCGCTGACGGCGTCCGCCTCGTAGGGGTCGGCGACGGAGGCGATCTGGTCCGAACCGGCCTCCAGCCGGCCGACGATCTTCTGGACCTCGGCCTTGTTGTCGGCGTCGGTCATCTTCTGGCCGTCGGGGGCCTTGAAGACGACCCGCGCGGTCGCACCGTCGGCACTGCCGCCGGGGAAACGCTCTTCCAGCAGGTCGAAGGCCTTCTGGGCCTCCGTGCCGGGAATCGAGAAGGAGCTGGAGGTGGCGGTGGACGCGGAGGCGGCGCCGAATCCGACGAGCGCCAGCAGCGCCACCCAGACGAGGGCGACGTACCGGCGGCGCCGGAAGGCGAGGCGCCCGACTTTGTACAGGAAAGTGGCCACGGAGAGGAACTCCCGGTCAGGTCGTGGAGTGGAAATGGGCGTGAGGAACCAGCCCGACGACGAGAGCGGCGTGTCAGGTGGAGCGTCGGGGAGAGGTCGTACGGAAGGGGGTGGGAAGGTCAGACACCGAGGGCGGGGAACACCACGGCTTCCGCGTAGTCGATCAGGAACTCACGGTCGACCGGGCGCTCCTCGACGAGCTCCCGTGCCGCGAAGGCGCCGATCATCATGTGTGTCACATAGGACAGCGCCGGGTTGTCCGGACGTACCTCGCCTCTGTCCACCGCCCGTTGGAGCAGCTTCTGGAGGCCGGTCATCTCCGGCTCGATCAGCAGGGCGCGCAGGGCCTGCAACAGATCGGGGTTGGTGTGGACGGCATGGCTCAGACCCCGCAGCAGCGCGGAGTTCTTCTCCATCTGGCAGTCGTCGCTGCGCCGGAGGACGGCGTGGAAGTCGCCTCGCAGCGAACCGGTGTCCACCTCGTCGAGATGCACCGGCTTGTCGTTCCGGAGCGCTCTGACGACCAGCTCGGCCTTGCTCCCCCACTGGCGGTAGAGGGTGGCCTTGCTGGAGCGGGTACGCGCGGCGACGGCGTCCATGGTCAGGGCTTCGTACCCGACCTCGCCGAGCAGGTCGAGCACGGCGGTGTACAGCTCGTTCTCGCGTTCCGGCGTGAGCCGTGAGCGTGCCACCTGTCGACCTCCTCCACCTGGTATCCGCTGGATCGTACGCCGATCACGCCCGGACGTGTGATCGTCGCGCATGATCAACAACCGAACGAAACTGTTTCGTACACTTCGACGTTACTCCCCGCTCCCCGCGAAACGAAATCGTTTCGCTGTGTCGTGCGACACAAGTTGCCACCGGCCCCGCACGCGGAAAGCATTGGAGGGTGAGTGACGACGTCGCGTATCTCCGGTTCCCGCACCTCCACCAGGACCTGCTCTGCTTCGCGGCCGAGGACGACCTCTGGGTCGCCCCCCTCGCCCCCGCCGGGCAGCGGCCGGGCCGCGCGTGGCGGCTGACCGTCGACCGCACCCGGGTGAGCCACCCGCGCTTCTCGCCCGACGGCAGCCGTATCGCCTACACGACCTGGCGCACGCTCGATCCGGAGATCCACCTGGCCCCCGTCGACGGGGGGCCCGCCCGCAGACTCACCTACTGGGGCTCGACCGACGCGCGGGTCTGCGGCTGGACCCCCGATCCCGGCGACAGCGCGCAGATCCTCGCCGTGTCCTCGCACAACCAGCCGTTCTCCTACTTCTCGTGGGCGTACAGCGTCCCCACCGACGGCGGCCCCGGCGGCAAGCTCCCCTGGGGCCCGGTGGCCGACATCGCGGTCGCCGACATCGACGGCGACCGCCGCACCCTGCTCCTCACCGGCAAGCCGCCGCACGAGCCCGCGGCGTGGAAGCGCTACCGCGGCGGGGCGATGGGCCGGCTCTGGCTGCACGGCGAGCGGCTGCTGCCGGACATCGGCGGGCATCTCGACGCGCCGATGTTCGTCGGCCGCCGCATCGCCTTCCTCTCCGACCACCAAGGGGTCGGCAACCTCTACTCGTGCCGGCCGGACGGCACGGACCTGCGCCGCCACACCGACCACGACGCCTTCTACGCCCGGCACGCCTCCAGCGACGGCACACGCGTCGTCTACCAGTGCGCGGGCGACCTGTGGCTGGTCGACGACCTGGAGGACCCGGACGCGGTCCCGCGCAAGCTGGAGGTGCGGCTCGGCGGCCCCAGGACCGGGCGGCGCACCCACCAGGTGCCGGCCGCCAGCCACGTGGACGCGCTCTCCGTGGACGAGACGGGCCGGGCCAGCGCCGTCTCCGTACGCGGCAGCCTGTACTGGCTCACGCACCGCGACGGCCCGGCCCGCACCATCGCCGACGACCCCGGGGTGCGCGTACGGCTGC
Source organism: Streptomyces halstedii (assembly GCA_000720535.1). Classification (GTDB taxonomy): domain Bacteria; phylum Actinomycetota; class Actinomycetes; order Streptomycetales; family Streptomycetaceae; genus Streptomyces; species Streptomyces halstedii. The sequence continues at coordinate 169,104 of JOAZ01000002.1, read as the reverse complement.
CGGAGATGCTGGGCAGCAGCGGGCAGGTCGCGTACGTCACCGACGCCGAGGGGGAGGACGCGGTCGAGATCGCCTACCTGCCGCGGGCCAGCGGCGACCGGCGGCCGCGCCGGCTGGCCTCCGGACGGCTGGGCCGGGTCCACGAGATGGTCGCGGACCCGGAGGGCACCCGCCTCGCCATCGCCTCCCACGACGGCCGTCTGCTGCTGCTGGACACCGCGGAGGACGAGGCCGCACAGGAGGCGGCCGTCCTGGACCTGGCCGAACGCGAGGCCACGCGACCGGACGAGATCCCCGCGCCGGACGGGGCTTCCCCGCCGGACGCGGCTTCCCCACCGGACGGAAACGCACAACGGACCGCCGCGCAGGAGCCCCCCGCCCCGGACGCGACCGCGCAGGAGCCCCCGGTCCTGGACGTGACCGGGCAGGGGGCCGCCGTCCTGGGCGCGGACGCGCGGGAGGCCGCCCCGCCCCCTCCGCCGCCGCCCGCCGAGGCCGAGGTCACCGAGCTGATCCGTTCCGTCAACGGCCCCGTCCGCGACCTGGCGTTCTCACCCGACGGCGCCTGGCTGACCTGGTCGCACCCGGGAGTCGGGCGCTCGCTGCGGAAGATCAAACTGGCCAGGATCAGCGGCCCCGGCGCCCCGGTGACCGTCGATGTCACCAACGGCCGGTTCGAGGACGAGAACCCGGTCTTCACCGGAGACGGCCGCTACCTCGCCTTCCTCTCCTGGCGCGGCTTCGACCCGGTGTACGACGTCCACACCGGCGACCTCTCCTTCCCGCTGGGCTGCCGCCCCTACCTGGTACCGCTCTCCTCGGCGACGCCCTCCCCCTTCGCGCTGCTCCCGGACGGGCGGCCCGCGGCGGGTGGCCTGGACCCGGTGGACATCCCCCCGGGCACGGTCGAAGGGCCCACGGTCACCGTGGAGTTCGAGGGACTGGAGAGCAGGGTGACGCCGTTCCCGGTCTCCGCGTCGAAGTACTCGGCGCTCCAACCGGTCAACGGGGGCGGGCTGGTCTGGCTGCGCTGGCCCATCTCCGGCGCCCTGGGCGAGACGTTCGCCAACCCGGCGGACATGTCGGGCCGGCCGACCCTGGAGTACTTCAACATCGCCAAGACCCGCAGGACCGAACTGGTCGCCCACCTCGACTGGTTCGCGGTCAGCGGGGACCGGACCCGGCTGGTGGTCATGGACGACGGCGAGCTGCGCGCCGTCCCCTCCGACGAACCCGGGGACGGCGACTCCACCGTCTTCCTCGACCTGCGCCGCATCCTGCACGACGTCGATCCGGCGGCGGAATGGCGCCAGGCGTACGACGAGGCGGGGCGCATCGTCCGGTCCTACTTCTGGGAGCCGGACATGTGCGGCATCGACTGGGCCGGTGTCCTGGACCAGTACCGTCCGCTGGTCGAACGGGTCGCCTCCCCCGACGAGTTCGCGGACCTGCTGCGTGAACTCATGGGCGAGCTGGGCACCTCGCACGCCTACGTCGCCCCCGCCCGCCGCAACGAGGGACCGCCGCACTACCAGCGGGCGATCGGACTGCTCGGCGCCAACCTCGCCTGCCGGGACGGCGACTGGACCGTTCTGCGGATCCTGCCCGGCGACTCCTCGGACTCCAAGGCACGGTCCCCGCTGGCCGGTACGGGCATCCGCGAGGGCGCAGTCCTCACCCATGTCGACGGCCGCCCGGTGGACCCGGTGGCCGGACCGTACCCGCTGCTCACGGCGGCGGGCGGGACCACCGTCGAGCTGACCTTCCGCCCGGCGGGCGGCGAGGGCGGCCGGCCCCGCCGCATCGCGATCGTCCCCCTGGTCGACGAACGCCCGCTGCGCTACCAGGACTGGGTCGCCAAACGCCGTGAGGTGGTACGCGAACTGAGCGGCGGCACCTGCGGATACCTGCACATCCCGGACATGGGCGGTTCGGGCTGGGCCCAGTTCAACCGCGACCTGCGCCTGGAGGTGTCGCGCCCCGCCCTGATCGTGGACGTACGCGGCAACGCGGGCGGACACATCAGCGAACTGGTCGTCGAGAAGCTGACCCGCACGATCCTCGGCTGGGACCTGACCCGCAACGCCCAGCCGGTCTCGTACGCCTCCAACGCCCCCCGGGGCCCGGTGGTGGCCCTCGCCGACGAGGCGACCTCCTCGGACGGCGACATGATCACGGCGGCCTTCCGGCTGCTGAAGCTGGGACCGGTCGTGGGGCAGCGCACCTGGGGCGGGGTGGTGGGCATGACCGGACGCCACCGGCTCGGCGACGGCACGGTGATCACGGTGCCGATGAACGCGGCCTGGTTCGACACGTACGGCTGGTCCGTCGAGAACCACGGGGTCGAACCGGACCTGGAGGCCCTGCGCACCCCCCTGGACTGGGCCGAGGGCCGGCACGCGGTCCTGGACGACGCGGTCACGGTGGCCCTGGACCTCCTGGCCGCCCACCCGGCCGCCACACCCCCCACCTACGCCACGGCCCCGAACCTACGCCGCCCCCCACTCCCCCCACGCTGACCGCCCGGCGGGCCACGCCCCACACCTCACGCCCGGGGGCACGATCTCACCCCGTCCCGCACCCTCACACCCAGGGCCACCACCTCAGCCCGTCCCGCACCCTCACACCCAAGGCCACGGCCTCAGCCCGTCCCGCACCCTCACCACCAAGGCCACCACCTCAGCCCCTCCGGCACCCTCACCACCAAGGCCACCACCTCACCCCGTCCGACACCCTCACACCCAGGGCCACCACCTCGGCCCGTCCCGCACCCTCACGTCCCAGGGGCACCATCTCAGCCCGTCCGGCGTTTGAGGACCGGGGCCCGGGGCGGAGCCCCGGTTACGGGAAGGGGCGGGGAGGGGACAAGCCCCGCGCAGCGGCCCCCACCCGACACGCACCGCACCCCGCACACGCACACGCACACCGCACCCCACCCCCGGCACGCGAAAGGGGCGCGCCCCAACCCAGGACGCACCCCTGCCACCCGCGGACGCGAGCGACCCAACCGTCAGCGATCGAACCGCTCCCGCGCCCCCTCAGCCGCGTCCCGACCCCGCTCACGCGGGTCCGCCGGCCGCTCGCCACCGCGGTCGGACCGCTCGCGCGGAGCGTCCCGCTCGCCGCCGCCCTGCCGCTTCCGCTGCTTGGCCTGGTCGGCCAGTTCCCGCGCCTTGTCCTTGAACTGGTCTGCGATGCCCATGCTGTTCACTCCTATGTGGGTGCGTGGGACGGCCCCCGGAAGGACCTCGCCCAGACTTACACACCCGGACATCCGCCGCATTTCGATCAGTTACGCTGCGCTCGCGCCTCCTGGTCCGCCGCGCCGCCGGCCCCCACGAGCCCCTTGCCGACGCCGTCCAGGCGCCCCCCGAACCGGTGCATCTCGCGCTGCCCGACGACCCCGATCACCGACGGCAGGTACCCGCGCACCGACTGCATCCCGCGCAGCCACCACTGCCCGTACACATGCGCGGAGCGCCGCTCGACACCGGCCACGATCCGGTCCACGGCCGGGCCGAGCGGGTAGGTGCGATTGGCGGGCCAGGGCAGCCGCTGCCGCAACTCCCGCATGACGTCGTCCTCGTCGGCGCCGCGCACCATGTCCGTGTCGGTCCAGGACAGATAGCCGACCCCGACCTTCACCCCCCGGTAGCCCACCTCGGCCCGCAGGCTGTGCGCGAACGCCTCCACGCCCGACTTGGAGGCGCAGTACGCGCTCATCATCGGCGCGGGGGTCATCGCCGCCAGCGACGCTATCTGGAGGAAGTAACCGCGGCTCTCCATGACGATCGGCAGGAACGCCCGCGCGGTGACCGCGCCGCCGATGAGGTTCACCTCGATGACCCGGCGCCAGGCGACGGGGTCGGAGTCCACGAGCGGACCGCCCATGGCGACACCGGCGTTGGCGACGACGACGTCGATCTTCCCGAAGCGCTCCTTGACCTCGCGGGCGACCTGGACCATCGCCTCGTGGTCGGTGACGTCCGCGAACCAGTGGTCGCTGTCGGCGTGCAGCCGCTCGGAGACCTTCTTCAGCTCGTCGGGCTCCAGCCCGACCAGGGCCAGCTTCGCGCCCCGCGCCGACAGCTTGCGGGCGAGCAGTTCGCCCACACCGCGCGCCGCGCCCGTGACGACGACGACCTGACCTTCGAGACTTCGCCTGCCGCTCATGCGACCTCCTCCTCGCTCACGGCCTCGGCCGCACTGTCCACAGTGACGTACAGGGCCACCAGCTCGCGGAGCTTCGCGGTGACCACTTCGGGCGCCTCGACCGGCGTCATGTGCCCCGTTCCCGTCAGCTCGGTGAGACCGAGGCTGTGCGGCAGCGCGGCCTCTATGGCCCGTGCGTGCACGGGGGGCGTCAGCCGGTCGTCCGTGCCCGCTATGACCGCGGTCGGCAGCCTCAACTCCCCTATGCCCGCCCGGAGGTCGAGCTCCGCGAGCACCTGCCCCCAGGCCACGCGCGCCTTGCGGGGGCAGGCGTGCACGATCCTGGCGCAGGTGTCCACCCGGTCCGGGGCGGAACCCCTCCCCATGGTCGCGTACTTGAGGACGGACCTGGAAACCGCGTTCACCGGTCCGAGTGGTGCCCGCGCGCCGAGGATCGCCGCGGTCAGCCGGGTCCGCAGCGCACCGGCCCGCATCGGCAGCACCCGCGCCTCGGCGGTCAGCCGCGAACTGCCGGTGCTGCACAGCAGGGCTGCCGCGCCGTGCTCGCGTACGGCGTCCCGGCCGGCCGCCGCCATGAGCGTCATCCCGCCCATGGAATGCCCGGCGAGCACCGCCTTCCGGCCGGGCGCGAGGGTGCCCCGCAGCACGGCTTCGAGGTCGTCGGCGAGCGCCCGGGTGCTGTACCCGCCGGGCCCCGCCCCGGGCGTACGTCCGTGGCCCCGCTGGTCGTAGACGATCACCCGGTGGTCGGCCGCCAGGTCGCGTATCTGCGCTGCCCAGAAGCGGGTGTTGCACGTCCAGCCGTGCGCCAGGACGACCGCGGGGGCCTCCTCGGGGCCGTACAGCTCGACGTGTATGCGCGAGCCGTCGGCGGAGGTGACGGCCAGTTCGCGCGCGGGCACGGGCGGGGCGTCCGCCCGGCGCGTCCGCCGGCTCATCGGACGGACTCCTCGGCCAGGGCCCTGCGCCCGCCGTCCGGCACGGGCGACCGCACCACCTCGTACTCCGAGAGGTCCACCGAGCGGGTGGCCCGGCGGAACTCGGCGGTGGTGCCCGGCCAGACGGTCGTGTTGCGGCCGCTTGCGTCCAGGTACCAGCTGGTGCAGCCCCCGGTGTTCCACACCGTGCGCTTCATCCGGTCCTGGACCCGCCGGTTCCAGGCGCCCACGGCGGAGGGCCGGGCGGCGAGGGCCACGCGGCCGCCGAGGACGTCGAGTTGGCGCAGGTAGTCGGCCATGTAGTTCAGCTGCGACTCGATCATGAGGATCATCGAGGAGTTCCCGAGCCCGGTGTTGGGGCCGATGATCGTCATCCAGTTGGGGAAGCCTGCCGCGCTCGCGCCGCGCAGCGACTCCATGCCGTCCTTCCAGGACTCGGCGAGCGTGATGCCCTCGGCTCCGACGACCCGGTCCGCGATGGGCATGTCCGTCACGTGGAAGCCGGTGCCGAGGACGATGACGTCCGCCTCGGTCTCCGTACCGTCACAGGCGACGAGGGTGGTGCCGCGTACCTCGGCGAGGCCGGAGGCGACCACGTCCACGTTGGGCTCGGCGAGCGCCGGATAGTAGGCGTTGGAGAGCAGGATGCGCTTGCAGCCGATGCGGTACGAGGGGGTCAGCTTGGCCCGCAGCCGCGGGTCCCTGATCGCCCGGGCCATGTTGGCCTTGGCTATCTTCTCCACGAGCCCGAGCTGGTCGGGGTGCTTGGTGAAGGCGCCCACCTGCAACTCCCGGATGGCCCACAGCAGTCCGCGGCGGGCGGTGCCGGTGAAGGGCAGCGTCCGGTGCAGCCACTTCTCGGGGGCGCTGATGGCGCGGTCCATGCGCGGCATCACCCAGGGCGGGGTCCGCTGGAAGAGGGTGAGCCTGCGGGCTCGCGGCTGGATCTCCGGCACGATCTGGATGGCGGAGGCGCCGGTGCCGATCACGGCGACGCGCTTGCCCGCGAGGTCGTGGCCGTGGTCCCACCGCGCCGAGTGGAAGACCTTGCCGGGGAAGTCGGCGAGTCCCGGTATGTCGGGCAGCTTGGGGTCGGAGAGCGGGCCGGTCGCGGAGACGACGACGTCGGCGGTGAGCGTGGTGCCGTTCGCCGCGTCGATCACCCAGTGCAGCGCGTCGTTGTCCCAGCGCATGAGGGTGACCTCGTGCTCCAGCCGGATGTGCGGGCGCAGCCCGAAGGTGTCGGCCACCCGCTCCAGGTAGGCGCGGATGTGCTCCTGCCCGGAGAAGGTGCGCGGCCAGTCGGGGTTGGGCGCGAACGAGAACGAGTAGAGGTGGGACGGTACGTCGCAGGCGCAGCCCGGGTAGCTGTTGTCACGCCAGGTGCCGCCCACGAAGGCGGCGCGCTCCAGGACCAGGAAGTCGGTGATGCCTTCGCGGCGCAGCCGGACCGCCGCCCCGAGGCCCCCGAATCCGGATCCGATCACCGCCACTCGTACGTGCTCGTGCTGGGCCATGCTGCCGCCTCCCCGCGGTACGTCACACGACTCTGCCAGCAATCACTGGCATGGTTGGGAGGGTAGAGCAGCGTCGTACCGATGGGTAGGGGGCGTACCAAGGAAAGTTACCGGCGGTACAACATAGGGTTCGGCTGTGGCCGAAAGACGCGAGCACCGCGAGTACCGCATGGAGGAGCTGGCCGAACGGGCCGGCATCACCGTGCGCACCCTGCGCTTCTACCGCGAGCGGGGACTGATCCAGCCACCACGCCGTGAGGGCCGCATCGCCTGGTACGACGACCACCACCTGGCCCGACTGCGCACCATCACCGGCCTGCTGGAACGCGGCCACACCCTCAACGGGATCGCCGATCTCGCCGCCACCTTCGACAGCGGCCGCGACGTGGCGGAGGTGCTGGGCCTGGGCGAACCGACGGAGGAGACCCCGGTACGCCTCACCCCGGAGCAGCTCGCCGACTACTTCGCGGGCGAGGCCACCGCGGACAACCTCGCCGCCGCCATGGAGCTGGGCTACCTCGGCACGGACGGCGACACGCTCGTGCACATCAGCCGCCGCCTGCTGGACGCGTCGTCGGAGCTGGTACGGACGGGGGTGCCGCTCGCCTCGGTGCTCTCGGCGGGCCGCCTGGTCCGCGAACACGCCGACGCCCTGGCCGAGCTGTGCGTACGCGTCCTGCGGGCCCACACGGCGGACACCGACCAGGACCAACTGCGCACGCTGGCACACGCGGTGGTGGACGCCGAGCTGTCGATGGCCCTGGACCGCCGCCTCCGCGACAAGAGCGCGGACCCGGGCACCGCACGCGGGGAGCACACGCCGGCGACCGAAGCGCCCCCGGCCCAGGGGCGCACACCGGCGGCCGGCGACGGAGCACAGCCGGACGGCACCGACCCCGGCCCCGGCCCCGAGACAGACGCCCCGTAACGATCAGCGCTCGTACGAGACCGTCACCGGCGCGTGGTCGCTCCACCGCTCGCCGTGCGTGGCGGCCCGCTCCACCCAGGCCTTCACCGCGCGCCCCGCGAGGCCCTCGGTCGCCACCTGGTAGTCGATCCGCCAGCCCGCGTCGTTGTCGAACGCCCGCCCACGGTAGGACCACCACGAGTACGGCCCTTCCTGGTCGGGGTGCAGCGCGCGGACCACGTCCACGTACGCCGCCTCCCCGAAGACCCGGGTGAGCCAGGCGCGCTCCTCGGGGAGGAAGCCGGAGTTCTTCTTGTTGGCCTTCCAGTTCTTGAGGTCGGCCTCCTGGTGGGCGATGTTCCAGTCACCGCACACGAGCACCTCACGCCCCTCGGCGGCGGCCCGCGCCTTGAGCCCCTCCAGGTACGGCAGGAAGGCCGCCATGAAGCGCTCCTTCTCCTCCTGCCGCTCCGTACCGACCTCACCGGAGGGCAGGTACAGGCTGGCGACGGTCACTCCGGGGAGGTCCACCTCCACATAGCGCCCGCTGGTGTCGAATTCCTCACTCCCGGGGACGCCGAAACCGCCGAAACCGATCTGCACGCGCTCCGGCGCGAGCCGCGTATAGAGGGACACCCCCGCACGCCCCTTGGCGGCGGCCGGAGCGTGCACGGTGTGCCAGCCTTCGGGATCGCGCACCTCGTCGGGCAGCTGGTGCGGCTCGGCGCGCACTTCCTGGAGGCAGACCACGTCGGCCTCGGACTGCGCCAGCCATTCCACGAAACCCTTCTTCGCGGCGGCGCGGAGCCCGTTAACATTTGCGGAAGTAACAGTCAGCATCCCGAAACAGTACCTACATCACCCCACGCATAGACGTACGATGATTCGCATGATTATTCAGCCTCGCCCCTTCGACCACCCCGACGCCGTCAAACTCAACGACCAGGTGCAGCTCGAATACGCGGCGCGCTACGGCGACGAGGGCGATCTCACACCGCTCGCCCCCACCATGTTCGATCCCCCTCACGGCCTGTATCTGCTCGCCTACGACGAGCAGGACCGCCCGGTGGCGACCGGTGGCTGGCGTTCCCAGGACGCGAACGCCGAGGGCTACTCCGACGGCGACGCCGAGATCAAGCGCATGTTCGTGATCCCCGAGGGCAGGGGCCGGGGCCTGGCCCGCCGCATCCTCGCGGCCCTGGAGGCCGACGCCATGGCGGCGGGCCGCACCCGCATGGTCCTGGAGACCGGCGACCAGCAGCCGGAGGCGGTCGCCCTCTACACCTCCTGCGGCTACGAGGTCTGCACGAAGTTCGGCTACTACCGGACGTACGACAGCAGCATCTGCATGGCCAAGCCGCTGGGCTGAGGTTTCCGTCAGGGAACCCGGGCCACCCCCACGTAGAAGCCGCTGCGCTCGTACACGGGCGCGGGCTGCTCCTGGTACCACTCGGGCGCCGTCACCAGCCCCGGATCCACCAGTTCCAGCCCCTCGAAGAACGGCTCGACCTCGGCGCGCGTACGCATCCGGAGCGCGATGGCCCCCTTCTTGTACGCGGACTCGGTCTCCCGCCTCAGCTCCGGGTGCTGGTCGGCGGTCCCGTGCGAGAGGACCAGGTAACTGCCCGGCGGAAGGGCGTCGACCAGGGTGCGGGTGATGCCGTACGGGTCCTGGTCGTCGGGCAGGAAGTGCAGCAGCGCGATCAGGGACAGCGCGACGGGCCGGCCGAAGTCGAGCGTCCGGGAGGCCCGTTCGACGATGGCCATGGGCTCGCGCACATCGGCGTGGATGTAGTCGGTCCGCCCCTCCGGGCAGCTGACCAGCAACGCCTCCGCGTGTCGCAGGACGATGGGGTCGTTGTCCGCGTAGACGACCCGGGCGTGCGGTGCGACGGCCTGGACGACCTGGTGGAGGTTGGGCTCGGTCGGGATCCCGGTACCGATGTCCAGGAACTGATCGACCCCACGCCCCGCCAGCCAGGCGGACGCGCGATGCATGAACGCCCGGTTCCGCCCCGCGTTGGCCCGCGCCTCCGCCGGCAGCCCCTCCCCGACCTCCTGGTCGACCGGGTAGTTGTCCTTGCCACCCAGCAACCAGTCGTAGACGCGCGCCGGATGCGGCTTGCTGGTGTCGATGGGTGGGCTGGGCATACCGGAACCGGCCGTCACAGGACGCTCCTCCGAAGGAACCACGGGCAGAGACGCCACACCCGACCTGCCCGTCAACCCTCAACTACGGTCACCGACAAGGCGGATGAGCAGGAACAGCCTAAGGGCTGTCCCGGGAGCCGGCACGTGCTTCAGGAACCGGAATGCTCGGTCCGCATGTGGTCGTCGACACTCCGGATGACCTCGCGCAGCGCGTCGTGCGAAACCCAGGGAATCCAACGCGTCACATGGGTGGACAGCGCCGCAGGCTGCGGAAAGATCGCGAGTACCGACTGGGCATCGGCTGCCAGGCGGGAGAACGTCTCGGTGCAGAACGGATGCTCCGCTTCCACGAAAGCCATGAGCGAATCGGGAAGCGAAGGGTACTCGCCGTCATAGATCCAGTTGGCGCCGAAACCGAAAAGCTCCGGAAAGCGCACTGCCGCCTCCCAGTCCGCCAGGGGCAGATCGGCGAATCCTGCGTCCGGTTCCTGCTCGACCGCCCTGATCAGACCGGCAAGCGTGCGCAGATACTCATCCCCCGGAGCACCGTCTCGCGCCGTGTCCAGCCGTTCGGTGAACGTACGTGGGAAGAATGCCGCACCCTCCGACCTCAACAGGTCGGCCGTGTGGTCCAGCAGGGCGGCGACGGACGCGACGGGAAGCAGCCAGCGCGAGGTGTCGGCGGCACACGTGGTGCGGACGAAGCGCCTCAGCTCGTCGCCCAGGTCGAGGGCGCCCTGCGACTGCTGGGCACGCAGTGCTGTCTCGACCACGCGTCTGACCGGCCCGTCGTTGAAGAGGGCGCCCGTGTGCGAGATCACGCCGCGATCATCTCCCTGAAGAACGTCCGAGGGCTTCGGCTCCGGCCCTCACCCTACGGACGTTCCAGCCACCCCCTGTCCCGGGCGCCCGGGGCCGGTTCGCGTGCCTCCAGGCCCGGTTGAAGCAACGTCCCTGGCGGGACATCCCTCCGCTGGGCCGGGCACGCGGCCGCGGCCGCGAAGAGATCCGTCGCCTCAAGGGGGCAACCGCTCAAAGACTCCGACTGCCCCTCACGCGGACCCGGTACGCAGAATTCCAGGCCCCTGGCGCACTGAGTCGGTGTGCTCGCCGTCCGTCAAGATCCTGATCTTCATGTACCGCATCCCAGAAAACACCCAGTACTGATGGGGCTCCCCCGGCAGAGGAATCGCCGCGCCGATCCCGGTGGAGAAACCTTCGCGCGAGCCGATGCTGCCCTTCCATTGGACGGGAATGGTCCCGACCTTCCAAGGCCTTCCTCCTGCCTCGGCGCCGCCCTTCAGTTCGGTCAGTACGTACTTGTCGCCCGAGAACACCCAGACCTGGTTCGTACTACCTGGCACCGGAATCACGGCATCGATGCTGGTGAACCCGTCGAAGGCATCGCTCCAGTCGCTGATGGGACTGGGTCCGGAAACCAGCTTGTCCTCATAATTCCCCTCAGGGGACACCTTCATACAGATGTACTGGTCCTTGGAGAACACCCAGTGCTGATCGGATTCCCCCGGAACGCGCAGTACTGTGTCGATTCCCTCCTCGAACCCCTCCACCTTCCCGATGGTGTCGCCCCATGACTTCAGCTGCGCGGGCCCCTTCAGAACCCGATGCACGGGATATTGCGCGGTGGCGGAAATACTGACCCGGAGGTAGTCGGTGCCGGCGAACAGCCAGTAGTCGCGCGGTGCGTCCGATTGCGCGCCGTCCCGTGCCGGCACCGGCATGACCGCGTCGATCTTCTTTCTGCCGCGCGGCACGTCGAAGCGGTCGGACACGGAATTCTTGGAGTCGGCCCCACTCCGAGCGCCCTTGGGCCACAGGGCCCAGGAAAGCGCCCCGCCTCCGGCCGCGACCCCGGCGAAGGAGAGCGCGGCCAGCGCACGGCGTCGATTCATCGTCGGAGCAGCCGGTCGAGCCTGAGACCGCTCTGCCCGCAACGGAAGTTCTGGCGTGGGGCCAGGAAGCCCAGCCCCCTCCCCGCCTGGGGCCACCGTGCCTTTCTGCCCAGCCCCCTCCCCACCTGGGACCACCGTGCCTTTCTGCCCTTGCTCGGGAAGGAACTGGGCTGGGCGGCGGGCGAAGGCCACGTCGCCTTCCCCGGTGAACCTCAGCTGTGGGGCGATGACGGCGCCCGCTGTCACCCAGTCGTGCACCTGGTGGTAGATCTCGGCGACGGTCAGGTGCTCGCCGGCCTTGCCGGGCTGTGCCGTGCGCAGGGCACGCACGAGCTGGCCGGTGAACGGGCTGGGCCGGCCAGGGCCGTCCGCCGCCCGTGTGAGTTGGGTGGATCTGCTGCTGGTGAGGACATAGCGGCCCCGGCCCGAGAGGGGAGCCTCGGCGGCGGCGCCCTTGAACGCACCGCTGTAGCAGCAGTCGAGGATGATGACCGTGCTGGACGCCGCTGAGCCGTCGACGATGTTGTTGATCTCGATGGCGCTCAGCGCCGTGGAGCGCAGGGCGCTGGAACGGGTGTTCTTGGCGCACAGATAAAGGGTGCCGCGCTCGTCGAGCAGGCCGTGGCCGCTGTAGTAGAGGAGCACCACGTCCCCGCGCCTGGCCTTGGTGAAAAGGTCATCCACCCTTTCCCGGACGTCCTGGATCTCGTGATCGGAAAGAGTTTCGAGATCGGCGGAGTCGAACAGCCCTACCTGCGGATCGGTGAGTACCTGTTTGAGCTGCGCGATGTCGTCCCGGGGGCCGTTGAGGGCGGGAAGGCCGTGCGGGTCGCCGGGAAAGACGGCGTTGCCGATCAGCAGGCCCCGATAACGCCGGTCTTCCGCCATCAGCTGTCCCTCTCAAGAGCCTTGGTGAGTGTCTGGAGGTCGATGTTGTCGCCGGTGACGTGGAACCGCTGCTCGGCTCCCGTACTGTCGGTCCAGGTCACGGTCAACGTCCGAGTCCTGTCCCGGGCCAGCCAGGCCTTGAAACACGCCACGGCCGCGGTCAGCGCCCCGGACGACCCCACCGCGAGCAGTGTCGCCTCGACGGCGCCCTTGTAACCCGCCGTCGGCGCCTCGCTCCGGCCGACTGTCTCCACCTCTTCGCGCAGCGCCGCGTACAAGGTCGCGACCTGGTCGTGCCACGCCTGATCCTCCGGATCGAACCGGGTGCTCCCCGGTCGCAACGCCAATTCACGTCCTGTGGTCACGATCTCCCCCTCACCTACCGTCCGTGGCAGCGTATTTCCCGGGTAGCCATTCCCACGCCAAATCGAAAATCGAAAGGGGGAACATCCCTGCGCCGACGGGGTTTTCACGATTCCAGCTTACGGCCGAACCCTACCGCCCGGTATTACCAGGACGCGGGCTCTTTCAGCCATTGGGCGTGATGCGGCAGAACGTGTATTGGGTCGGACCTGTAATGATCGATTGCGACGCCCTGATTGTTCCAGCCGACGAGGCGGGCGAGGGCGATCTCGAGATTGCGGAAGGTGACCATCGCTCGCGATGCGTTCCCGGTGCGGATCTCCGTGGCCCACTCGGCAAGCGCGGTGCGCCGACGTTGCACGGGACCTCGATCCCCCGGTGCCCGCTCGCGAGTTGCGCAAGCGGGGTGCGGTGTCCGGCGCGCAGTCGGTTGCACACCCATGCCCGTACAGGCGGACGACCGTACGGTGCCCACCGAATCACTCCATGCTCCGCGACAACGGCGCCTGGTGCCGTCTGGAGGCGGAGGGGCATTCACTGTGCACGTCGGCAGACCGAACTACGAGCGCATGGCTCTCGCCCCGTACCCCCGTGGAAGATCAGTGAGGTAGGTGAGCCCACCGTGCCGGGCCAGGCCGTGGTGGCGGTTGCAGAGCGCATGTACGGCAGCGCGGAGAACGTTCCAGGTGCCGTGGGGTGGCTGCGCGATGAGGAGTTCGCGTTCGGCGAGCCCTATGGGGCGACGGGCGAGTTCCTCTGGCTCCACGAGCGCACCGGCAGCCGAATCTCCGACGCCGGCTTCGACTCCATTCCGGCTGCCCCAGACCGCGACCGGACGTTCATCCCCGCACCACTCGACATGGGGCGGCACCCACCGGCCAGCCTCTGATCTCGAGCAGCGCCACAGCCGCAGATCACGGCCACCGGCCCCCGGCGACCGGGGCCGGTTCGCATGCCCCGGCAACGGCCAGGCGCCCGCCCAACAGCCCGCCAGACCCGGTACGCCGCCATCCACCACCCGGAACAGGCATTGAACGACCCCTGAAACGACGAAGATCCCGCCCGATCTTGCGATCGGACGGGATCTCGTCACCATTCCTGAGCGAACTCAAGAACAGTCGTGCGGTGGACCTGTGGGGATTTGAACCCCAGACCCCCTCGATGCGAACGAGGTGCGCTACCAGACTGCGCCACAGGCCCTTGCAACGAGTGAAACTCTAGCACCCTCACCGGGGTGCCCGGAAATCCGTATCCCGGCAGGTCACCGAGTCGGGCCCGGTGGCCGTCTCACTCGTTGGCCGCGCGGGGCCGGTCCTCGTCGTCGTACTGGTCGAAGAGGGGGGTCCGGCCGCGCTCGCGGGCTCGCTTGGACTGGGGGCCGCGGCGGCGGGGTGCCGGGTCCGCCTCGGGCTGTACCGGGTGCGAGGTGCCCGTCTGGGACGGCTCCGCCGTGCTGGAGCGGGCCGCGCTCCAGGTCTCCGGGTCACCGACCTCCACCCCGCCCGTGGCGCGCGGGGCGACGGGGGCGGTGACATAGGTCGGCAGCGGGACCGGGACCGGCTCCCAGCTGTCGCCCTGGGCCGGGCCGCGTTCGCGCTGCTGGTCCACCCATTCCGCGTGGTCCGTCTGCTCGACGAGCGCACGGCGGCCCGCCTCCTGCGGAGAGACCGTGGGAGCGGGGGCGGGGTGCCCCGCCTCGGGCTCCTCGTCGGGCTCGGCGGGAGCCGTCGCCGTGGGCTGGTGCCTGCGCGGGCGGCTCTCACGGAGCCGCTGGGCGGCGACCTCGGCCCGGCGCCGGTCCATGGTGAAGACGAACCGGCGGCGCTCCTGCCCCCGCAGATGCACGATGTACGCGCTCAGCAGGACCGCCGGGACGGCGGGGGCCCACAGGAACCGGAGCCCGCCGACCGCCGCGACGATCGCGCCCAGCGTGAACGCCATGAACAGGACCGTGGTCGTACGCCGGCGGCGTGCCAGGACCTGGGAGCGCCGGGCGCGTCGCTCACGCTCCGCTTCCCCGCCGGGCGTACGCGGGCGCCGGGCAGGCGCGGGTCGCTCCTCCTCGCGCGGGCGTGCGTCGGCCGAATATTCGGGGTATTCGGGTGCGCCGCCGTGCGCCGGGTCGTACAACCGGGCTTCCGTGTGTGCCGGGGGCGCGGAAAAGGCCCGGACGTCGACGGACTCAAGTCGGTCCGTGACGGCATCCGGGTCCACGTCACCAGGCGCCTCCCCGGCCTCCCGCCCCTGAAGCTCCTTGGCGTACCGGCGCTCCATGGCTGCCCGTCCGGACAGCAGCCGGATGGCAGTGCTGAAGCGTTCCGTCGGACGGGCCTCATTGAGCTCGTCCTGCCTGCGGAGCCACATCGGCACCAGGTAGGCGGCCCAGGCACCGACGATGACTGCGTAGATGAGGCCGCTGCTGCTCACGCTCACACCGTAGAGGGGTTTGCACGGCGGCATCCGCCAATTGGCCCGGTGTGTCGCACGATCCGGCAGATATCTCGGACTTTTTTTGCGATTCTTCCGATCAGCTGCCGACGCGCGCGAGGCGAATCAGGGTCATTGTGCGATCAAATTCGAACACTTATTGCATTTCCCCGGAGGATCGCGGAGTGTGCGAGGTCTGCGGGGTCGGCGGTGTCTGTGATGTCTGTGGGCTGTCCTGGCGCGCCCTGCGCCAACGACGGAGCAGCCCGTCGGGCACCTCCTCCGCGGTGAGGGCGTAGATCAGGTGGTCCCGCCACGCACCGTCGATGTGGAGATAGCGGGGCCGCAGCCCTTCCTCGCGAAATCCGAGCTTCTCCACGACCCTGCGGCTCGGCCGGTTCTCCGGGCGAATGCACACCTCGATCCGGTGCAGTCCGACCGTACGGAAGCAGTGGTCGACGGCGAGGGCCACCGCGGTCGGTACGACCCCGCGCCCCGCCACGCCCTGGTCGACCCAGTAGCCGACATGCCCCGAACACATGGAGCCCCAGGTGATCCCGGCCACCGTCAACTGCCCGACGAGGCGTCCCTGGTACTCGATGGCGAAGGGCAGCATCCGGCCACCGTTGGCCTCGGAGCGCAGGTGCCGGACCATCTGACGGTAGGTGGGGCGCTGGGCCATCGGGCCGCCCGGGGCGGGCGGCGGCACCGTCGCCTCCCAGGGGCGCAGCCAGTCGCGGTTGCGCCGGTTGACCTCGCGCCACGCGCGCTGGTCCCGGAGCTTTATCGGGCGGAGGGTGATCTCGCCGTCGGTCAGGATCACCGGCCAGGTCGGGACGTTCAGCTCGGGCTCCCCGGTCGGGGGTGGTCGCCGCCGCGCATCTGGTCGACGGCGTGCACCAGCAGACGGCCCAGGACCGCGAGCCCGTCGCGTACGCCTCCGGTCGAGCCGGGCAGGTTCACCACGAGGGTGCCCTCCGCGGTGCCCGCGAGGCCCCGGGACAGGGCGGCCGTGGGCACCGTGTCGCGCCCCTCCGCCCGGATCGCCTCCGCGATGCCCGGGATCTCCCGGTCGATGACACGGCGGGTGGCTTCGGGGGTGCCGTCGGTGGGCGAGACGCCCGTACCGCCGGTGGTGACGATCACCTCGTAGCCGGCCGCCACACCGGCCCGCAGGGCGGCCTCGACCGGGTCGCCGTCCGGGACGACCTGGGGGCCCTCGACGGCGAACCCGAGGGCCGTGAGACCTTCGGCGACCAGCGGGCCGCCCTTGTCGGGGTAGACACCGGCCGAGGCGCGGTTGGAGGCGGTCACGACGAGGGCGCGGTATCCACCGGCCGCCGAAGCGCCCCCAGGACCGCCTGCCGAAGCGCCTCCGGGGCCGGTCGCCGAAGGGCCAACCGCCGCCACGCCTCCGGGGCCGCTCACGCCTCGGCCCCCTCCGGCGCCGGGCGCCGGTAGTCGCCGGACACGCCGCCGGACTTCGCCTCGACCCGGACGTCCGTGATCACCGCGCTCTTGTCCACCGCCTTGACCATGTCGATCACCGTGAGCGCGGCGACCGAGACGGCGGTCAGGGCCTCCATCTCGACGCCCGTACGGTCGGCGGTCTTCACGGTGGCCGTGATCTCCACCGCGTCGTCGGCGACGCCCAGATCGACCTGCACACCCGAGACGGCCAGCGGATGGCAGAGCGGGATCAGCTCCGGCGTCCGCTTGGCCCCCATGATCCCGGCGATCCGCGCGGTGGCCAGCGCGTCGCCCTTGGGAACGCCTTCTCCCCGCAGGAGTTCAACGACACGCGGCGACACGAGAACCCGGCCGCTCGCCCGCGCCACCCGGGACGTGACGTCCTTCTGCGACACATCGACCATGCGGGCCGCGCCCGCCTCGTCGATGTGCGTCAGCCTGTTCTGCGTACTCAACTCACTCCGCCTAGCGGTAGGGCGCCGGTCGCCCCCACCGGCCGCACGGGCGTGCGGGCCGGGGGTCCGGGGGCTTCCCCGGGAGGGCACGGCGCGAGATACGGTACCGCCACCACGGGCCTGTCAGCGGAGGAGGATCACCTCGGTCTCCGTGCCGGGCCCGGCCGAGGTCATGTCCTCGGGCAGGACGATCAGCGCGTCGGCCTGGGCCAGGGCGGCGACCAGATGCGACCCGGGACCGCCGACCGGTGTCACGGTGCCGGCCTCGGCGTCGTACCTCCCGCGGAGGAACTGGCGCTTGCCGGACGGCGAGGAGAGCGCCTCGTCCACACTCAGCGTGGCCCGGACGGTGGGGCGGTGGACGTCGTCCAGGCCCATCAGGGTGCGGATCGCCGGCCGGACGAACAGCTCGAAGGAGACGTACGAGGACACCGGGTTGCCCGGCAGGGCCAGCAGCGGCGTGTGGTCCGGGCCGATCGAACCGAAGCCCTGCGGCTTGCCCGGCTGCATGGCGAGCCTGCGGAAGTCCACCCCGGGGCCCGGCGCGTCCTCCTCGGTGTCCGGGTCGCCCTCCTCGTCCCGGGGCGCGTGCCCGACCGACGACAGGGCCTCCTTGACCACGTCGTACGCGCCGACGCTCACCCCGCCCGTGGTGACGACGAGGTCGGCGCGGATCAGCTGGTCCTCGATGGTGGCGCGCAGGGTCTCAACGTCGTCGGCGACCGCGGCCACCCGGTAGGCGATCGCCCCGGCGTCCCGGGCGGCGGCCGTGAGCGCGAAGCTGTTGGAGTCGTAGATCCGGCCGCCGGTCAGCTCCTCCCCCGGCTGCGCCAGCTCGCTGCCCGTGGACAGGACGACGACACGCGGACGGGGCCGGACCTTCACCGACGCCCTGCCGATCGCGGCGAGCAGCCCGATCTGCGCGGGGCCGACGACGGATCCCGCCGCCAACGCCAGGTCCCCCGGGCGCACATCGCTGCCCCGGGCCCTGACGTGGGCGCGGGCCTTCACCGGCCGGTGGACGCGGACCTCGCCGCTCGCCCCCTCCGGGGCGTCGCTGTGGGCGCGCATGGCGGTGGCGGGGCCGCCGCCGGTGCCGCCGTCCGTCCACTCGACCGGGACGACCGCCTCGGCGCCTTCCGGCAGCGGGGCGCCGGTCATGATGCGGGCGGCCTCACCCGGGGCGACGGCCCGGCCCCCGGGCAGACCCCCGGCACCCGCGGCGACGTCGCCGACGACGGTGAGGACGGCCGGGAACTCCTCGCTCGCGCCCTCGACGTCGGAGACCCGGACCGCGTAGCCGTCCATCGAGCTGTTGTCGAAGGGCGGCAGCGCGACCTCCACCATGACGTCCTCGACCAGGACGCAGCCCTGGGCGTCGGGCAGCTGCAACTCGATGGGCTCCAGCGGCCGCACGGCGGCGAGGATGTCCTCCAGGTGCTCGTCCACCGACCAGATGGTGCTCACGCTCCTACAACTCCTCGGCGACGTACCGCTTCAGCCAGGTCCGGAAGTCCGGTCCCAGGTCCTCACGTTCGCACGCCAGTCTGACAATGGCACGCAGATAGTCGCCGCGGTCGCCGGTGTCGTAGCGGCGGCCCTTGAAGACGACGCCGTGCACCGGTCCGCCGATCTCCTCGTCCTCGGCCAGCAGCTGGAGCGCGTCGGTGAGCTGGATCTCGCCGCCGCGGCCGGGCCCGGTCCGCCGCAGTATGCCGAAGACGGCGGGGTCGAGGACGTAACGGCCGATCACGGCGAGGTTGCTGGGGGCGTCGGCCGGGTCGGGCTTCTCCACCAGCCCCGTGACGCGTACGACGTCGCTGTCCGCCGTGGCCTCGGTGGCGGCGCATCCGTACAGGTGGATTTGCGCCGGGTCGACCTCCATGAGGGCGACGACGCTGCCGCCCTCCCGCTCCTGGACCTCGATCATCCGGGCGAGCAGGGGGTCCCGGGGGTCCATCAGGTCGTCGCCCAGGAGGACGGCGAACGGCTGGTCGCCCACGTGCGGGGCGGCGCACAGGACGGCGTGGCCGAGTCCGCGCGGGTCGCCCTGCCGCACGTAGTGCATGGTGGCCAGGTCACTGGACTCCTGGACCTTGGAGAGCCGTTCGGCGTCCCCCTTGCGGGTCAGCGCGGATTCCAGCTCGTAGTTCCGGTCGAAGTGGTCCTCCAGGGGACGCTTGTTGCGACCGGTGATCATCAGCACATCGGAGAGGCCCGCCGCGACCGCCTCTTCGACGACATACTGGATGGCGGGCTTGTCGACGACAGGCAGCATCTCTTTGGGAGTGGCCTTGGTGGCCGGCAGGAACCGGGTGCCGAGACCTGCAGCTGGGATGACAGCTTTGCTGATCCTGGGGCGCGACTGAGTCATGCGCAGAACTGTAACGGGTGCCTATGGGCGGAAGATGAGCGTCCGGTTAACTTCGCACTCATACAACCCGATACACGAGGTATGTGAGCACCCGTTGAACGACGACATGTCCAGAAAAGCGCTGCTGCGGAGCGAACTGCTGGCCGCCCGGCGCCTCCTGACGTCCCGGGACGTCCGGGATGCGGCCGAGCTCATGTCCTCGGCCGCCGCGGCCCTCCCGGAACTGGCCGGCGCCCGGACGGTGGCCGCCTATGTGTCCGTGGGGCGCGAGCCGGGGACGCACGCGTTGCTGGACGACATGCGCGCCCGGGGCGTCCGGGTGCTGTTGCCGGTCCTGCTGCCCGACAACGACCTGGACTGGGCCGTCTACGAGGGTACGGAGCACCTCCTGCCCGCCGGACGCGGCCTCCTGGAGCCGCACGGCGAGCGCCTGGGCCCCGACGCGGTCCTCGCCGCCGACGTGGTCCTGCTGCCCGGCCTCGCCGTGGACCGGCGCGGGATGCGGCTGGGACGCGGCGGCGGGAGCTACGACCGGGTACTGGCCCGGCTGGCGGCCGCCGGGGCGGATCCCGCCCTGGTCGTCCTGCTCTACGACGACGAGGTGGTCACCCGGGTCCCGGAGGAACCGCACGACCACCCCGTGGACGCCGTGATCACGCCGACCGCCGTACGGCGCTTCCTGCCCCGGGGCCGCACGGACACCCAGGACGCCGGAGAAGCCCAGGACGCCTGAAAGACCCAGGACACCTGAGAAGTCCAGGACACCTGAGAGACCCAGGAGGCCCCGGGGCATCGCGCCCCGGGGCCTCCTGCGGTCCTGCGGTGCCGCCGTCCTGCCGTCTCGCGGTCCCGCGAAGCCCTACGGCTTCTTCAGCGTCAGTGTGTCGATCGTGGCCGAGTCCACCGCGCCCGTCCCGTAGGACCAGTCGAGCAGTTCGCCGTTGACCCACTTGTCGGTCTGGTCGGTGTAGTGCGCGCTGAACGCGTGTCCCGAGGCGCCGGTGAGGTTGATCCAGCGGGACTTGTCCCAGTCCCCCACGTTGACGACCATCCGCATCGACGGGACCCAGATGACGCCGTAGCCGCCCGCCGCGTTCCACCCGGTGGCGTTGACCGCCGCCTCGCCGCCGCCGAGATTCCAGGGGCCGCGGTTGAGCGCCCGCTGGAGCAGGTCGGGGCCCTCGGTGCCGAGCGTCTGGTTGCGCAGGGTCAGCTGGTGCAGCCGGCCCCAGCTCCACGTGCTGATGTCCTTGCCGAGCTTGGCGGTCAGCTCCCAGCGCGCGTCCTCCATGGCGCGGGCGAAGAGCTCGTCACGGCCGTCGATGGCCTTCTCGCGGCCCTGGGCGGGCGCCTTCCACCACTCGTTGTCCGTGTCGTCGAGGATCGACTCGACGACCTCGTACCAGCGGTCGCCCCCGTCCGGCTGCGCCGCGTCCGGTGCGCGCTGACCGCACTCCCGTACGAACTTGTCCTGCTCGTCCACGGGTCCGCTGCCGGCGGCGGGCCGCACGTAGATGCAGTCGCCCTTGGCGCGGAGCTCCTTGGGGAGCTTGTTGCCGAAGGCCAGCTTGAGGATGTTGCGCCAGACGCCGTTGAAGTACGCGGCCGCGGCCGAGTCGGACTCCTGGGTGTAGTCCCAGCCCTCCAGAAGCTTCTGCGCCTCGCGGATGCTCGTGTCGGAGATGTTGATCTTGAGCAGCTTCGGCACCAGCTTCGCGGCGATCGCGCTCTGGTTGTCCATCTGCATCGACTGCATGTCGTCCGTGGAGACCTTGCCGCCGTCGTCGATCTTCTTCTGGATCAGGTCGTTGATCCGCTGGCTCCGGGTGCCGTAGCCCCAGTCCTTGGTGAGCATGTGCTGGTAGCTGTCGTCGATGACCGCCTGGTTGGCGGTGACGATGTAACCGCGCTTCGGGTTGTACTCGTACGGCAGCTCGTCGAAGGGGATCGGGTCCTTCTCCCAGCCGTACTCCGAGGACCAGCCGGGACTCGGCATCGTGCCGTCGCCCTTCAGGCGGACCGGGATCTTGCCGGGGGCCTGGTAGCCGATGTTGCCCTCGGTGTCCGCGTAGATGAGGTTCTGGGAGGGCACCTCGAAGTGCGAGGCCGCGGCCCGGAAGCTCTTGAAGTCCTTGGCGCGGTTGAGCTCGAAGACGGCGTCCATGGACTTGCCGGGCTCCAGCGCGGTCCACTTCAGGGCGATCGCGTAACCGTCGCCCCGGTCGGGGGCCGCGTTGGCGACAGGGGCCTTCTTGCCGACCTTGGCCATCTCGCTGCTGCGGTCGGAGACGAGCGGCCCGTTGTTCGTCTCGCGGACGGTGATCTTACGGCTCTTGCCGCCGGCGACCTTGATGGTCTCGTCGCGGGTGACGAAGGCCTTGGTCTTGCCCTCGTACTGGTAGCCGTCGGCCGAGACCTTCTCCAGGAAGAGGTCCGTGACGTCGGCGCCCAGGTTGGTGAAGCCCCAGGCGATGTCCTGGTTGTGACCGATGATCACACCGGGCATCCCGGAGAAGGTGTAACCGGCCGTGTCGTACCGGCAGTCCTTGGAGACCTCCCGGCAGTGCAGCCCCATCTGGTACCAGAGGGAGGGCAGCATCGGCGCCAGGTGCGGATCGTTGGCCAGCAGCGGCTTGCCGGTGGTCGTGTGCTTGCCGTCGACCACCCAGGAGTTCGACCCGATGCCGTTGCCGTTCGGGCCGAGCAGCGCGGGGATCTCGTCCAGGGTGCGGGAGAGGGCGGAGAGCTGGGTGTTCAGGCCCTCTGCCGCGTCCGTGGCGGTGTCCCCGCCGATGTTCTCCGACGGCTCGGCCTCCGGGTCGAACTCACCGGTGACCGGGGAGACGGCGCCCTTCTCGACGATCGGCTTGTTCTTCTTGTACGGGTACTCCGGGTACAGGTCGCCGATCTGCTTCTCGGTGAGCCTGCTGGTCAGCAGCGAGCGGTCGATCTCGTCCTGCATGTTGCCGCGCAGGTCCCAGGCCATCGCCTTCAGCCAGGCGACCGAGTCGACCGGGGTCCACTCGGTGGGCTTGTAGTCGTTGGTCAGGCCGAGCGCCGCGTACTCGACGGAGATGTCCTTGCCGTCCTTGCCCTCCAGGTAGGCGTTCACGCCCTCCGCGTACGCCTGGAGGTTCTTCTTGGTGTCCTTGTCCAGAACTTTGTCGTACTCCTCCTGGGCGACCTTGCGCCAGCCCAGGGTGCGCAGGAAGGCGTCGGTGTCGACCTGGCCCGAGCCGAACATCTCGGAGAGCCGTCCGGACGTCATGTGGCGGCGGACGTCCATCTCCCAGAACCGGTCCTGGGCCTGCACGAAGCCCTGGGCGCGGAAGAGGTCGGCGTCGGAGTCCGCGTAGATCTGCGGGATCCCGTAGGCGTCGCGCTTGACGTCGACGTCACCGGTCAGGCCCTTGAGTTCGAGCGTGCCGGTGGTCTGCGGGTAGGAGGCACGGACCGTGGAGACGGACCAGTACGCCCCATATCCGACACCCGCGACGAGCGCCAGCACCAGGACGATCACGAGCAGGCGAGCGCGTCGCCCCTTCTTCCTGCCTTTTTTCTTCGCATCAGAAGAACCGGAAGGGGCGGTTGTGTTGGCGGGCATCGCTGTCCTTCGAGGGGCAGGGCGGTCCTGGGAGTGCAGGAGCAACCATAGGCGCCCCGCAGAAGCCACTCGGACGCGGTACGGGGATGCACCCATCTGCGCCGTGGTCGTACGAACGCTCGAAGGCGTCAAGAAAGCGTTAAAGATTAGGTAAGGTAACGAAGTACTGGCCGCCGGAGGCCGATCCGGAAGGCGCACGCAGGGAAGGAACGGACCCTGACTGTCCACACGCTCAACGAGCTTCTGCTCGCCTGCTCGCTCGTCCTGCTGGTCGCCGTCGTGGCGGTGCGCCTCTCGTCGCGCAGCGGGCTTCCCAGCCTGCTCCTGTACCTCGGCATCGGCATCGCCCTGGGACAGGACGGCCTCTTCGACGTCAAGTTCGACAACGCCGAACTGACCCAGGTGATCGGCTACGCCGCCCTGGTCGTCATCCTGGCCGAGGGCGGTCTGGGCACGAAGTGGAAAGA
Organism: Streptomyces halstedii; assembly: GCA_000720535.1. GTDB lineage: Bacteria > Actinomycetota > Actinomycetes > Streptomycetales > Streptomycetaceae > Streptomyces > Streptomyces halstedii. The sequence continues at coordinate 145,457 of JOAZ01000002.1, read as the reverse complement.
GGTCAGGCCGGCTCTCCCGGCGGCGGCCCTGCTGTCGACCGTCGGCGTGGGCATCAGCGTGGGCGTCACCGCGAGCGCGGCACACTACCTCGTCGGTCTGGACTGGCGTCAGGCACTGATCATCGGCGCCGTCGTCTCCTCCACCGATGCCGCGGCCGTCTTCTCCGTCCTGCGCAAGGTCCCGCTCCCGTCCCGCATCACGGGCGTCCTAGAGGCCGAGTCCGGCTTCAACGACGCCCCCGTGGTCATCCTGGTGGTCGCCTTCTCCGCCGTGGGCCCCGTGGAGCACTGGTACGTCCTGATCGGCGAGATAGCCCTGGAGCTGGCCATCGGCGCGGCCATCGGGCTCGCGGTCGGCTGGCTCGGCTCGTACGGGCTGCGCCACGTCGCCCTGCCCGCCTCCGGGCTCTACCCGATCGCCGTCATGGCCATCGCGGTGTCCGCGTACGCGGCGGGCGCCATGGCCCACGGCAGCGGATTCCTCGCCGTCTACCTGGCCGCGATGATCCTCGGCAACTCCAAGCTGCCGCACTGGCCGGCCACCCGGGGCTTCGCCGACGGGCTCGGCTGGCTGGCGCAGATCGGCATGTTCGTCCTGCTCGGCCTCCTGGTCACCCCGCACGACCTGGTCGACGACTTCTGGCCCGCCGTGGTCGTGGGGCTGGTCCTCACCGCCGTGGCCCGGCCGCTGTCGGTCTTCCTCAGCCTCGCGCCGTTCCGGCTGCCACGGCGCGAGAAGGCCCTGATGTCCTGGGCGGGGCTGCGCGGCGCGGTCCCCATCATCCTGGCGACCATCCCCATGGTGTCCGGGATCGAAGGAAGCACCCGGGTCTTCAACATCGTCTTCGTCCTCGTCATCGTCTACACGCTGATCCAGGGGCCCACCCTGCCCTGGCTGGCGAAGGCGCTCCGGATCGCGGACGACCAGTCCGAGGCATCCGACCTGGGCATCGAGTCGGCACCCCTGGAGCGGTTGCGCGGGCACCTGCTGTCCGTCGCGATCCCGGGGAAGTCGAAGATGCACGGCGTCGAGGTCGGCGAACTGCGGCTGCCCTCCGGAGCGGCCGTCACCCTCGTCGTACGGGACGGCACGAGCTTCGTACCCGAGCCCGCCACGGTGCTCCGGCGCGGGGACGAACTACTGGTCGTCGCCACCGACCCGGTACGCGACTCCGCCGAGGCGCGGCTGCGGGCGGTCGCCGAGGGCGGCAAGCTGGCCGGCTGGCTGGGCACCGGCAAGGACACCGGGCCGGACGTCACCCCGCTCGTGGACGTACCGCACGTGGTCAGGCTGGCGAAGAAGCTCGGCAAGGGCGGCGAAGGCCGTCCGGACGGCACCAAGGCCCGCCGGTGACCGGAGCGGGGCCCATCGGTGAGCGGGAGCGGGGCCGGTCGGTGAGCGGCGGCGTGACCCGGTGATCGGAGGCGGGCCCGGCCGGCCCGTACGCGATCACAGGCGTCCCGGGTCGCGTACCTGTAACATGAAGGATTGCTACATGATCTACTCGATCTGATCGAGATCGACCAACTCTGCCTGACGCAGAGCTGGCGCGACCGTATGGCGGTCGTGGCGTCCTTTCGCCTCTGGAGCGAGCGCCCGGCATCTACCGCAGTCCCGCGCGAAGAGGACAGCTCTCGGCAGCTTCCGGACGAGCTCGGCACCCCGGTGCCGGCATCCCCCGGGGGCACGGCCACCAGGCGGCAGAAAGGCATGGACCGTGGCGACCACGGTCTCCGACCGCCCCGGATACGGGCAGTTGCTGCGCACCCCGGGTGCGTGGACCTTCCTCCTCCCGGGCTTCGCGGCCCGGCAGCCCTTCGCGATGCTGACCATCAGCATCGTGCTCCTGGTGCAGCACACCACCGGCTCGTACGGCAGCGCGGGCGCCGTCGCCGCCGCCTCCGGTGTCTCGATGGCCCTGTTCGCGCCGCAGACCGGCCGGCTCGCCGACCGGTTCGGCCAGCGCGCGGTACTGCTGCCCGGCGTCCTGGTGCACGCCGCGTCCGTCGGGGTGCTCACGACACTCGCCCTGGCCCACGCGCCCCTGTGGGCGCTGTTCCTGGCGGCCGTGCCCACCGGGGCGTCGATCCCGCAGATCGGGCCGATGGTCCGGGCCCGCTGGGCGGCCCGGCTCGGCGCCGCCCCGGGGCGTCCGGCCTCCCCGCTGATGGCGACGGCCGCCGCCTTCGAGTCCGTGACGGACGAGTTCACGTTCGTCGTCGGACCGGTGATCGCGACGGCACTGTGCACCGGCGTGCACCCGGCGGGCGGGCTGGTCGCGGAGGGCGTGCTGACCCTCGTCGGCGGCCTCGTCTTCGCCGCCCGGCGCTCCACCCAGCCCGCCGTCCGGGTCGCCTCGACCGCCGCCGCGCCGCACCGCTCGGCACTCGCCGTCCCGGGGGTCCGGGTCCTGGCGGTCACCTTCCTGGGCATCGGATCCGTCTTCGGGGGCATGCAGGTCTCCCTGACCGCGTTCTCCGAGGAGATCGGCCGTCCCGGGGTGAACGGACTGCTGTACGGGGTCTTCGCGGCCGGCAACATGCTCGCCGGGATCGCCTGCGGGGCCATCGCCTGGAAGAGCAGCCCACGCCGTCGTCTGATCATCGGATACATCGCCCTGACCGTGACCGCGTCCGGCCTCTGGGCGATGCACTCCGTGGTGCTGCTGGCCGGGCTCGGACTGCTCGTGGGGCTCTGCATCGCACCCGCTCTGATCAGCGGATACACCTTGGTCGACGCCCTGGTTCCGCCGTCCGCCCGGACCGAGGCCTTCACCTGGCTGACGGGCGCGGTGGCACTGGGCCAGGCGGCCGCCGTCACGGTGGCCGGACAGCTCGCGGACGCGAAGGGGGCGAGCACCGGATTCCTGGTGCCGCTGGCCGGTACGGTACTGGCCCTGGCGACCCTGCTGACCCTGCGTTCACGGCTGGTACCGCGGTCCGAGGGGCAGACGGTGGCACGTGGGATCGGTCACCGCGGGCCGGTCACGGTGGACTGACGGGCCGGAATACGTCAGTATGGAGCGTCGTTAGCACTCATTGAGTGAGAGTGCCAGGAGGAGCAAGTGCCGACCTATCAGTACCAGTGCACCGAATGCGGCGAGGGCCTAGAGGCGGTGCAGAAGTTCACCGATGATGCCCTGACCGTGTGCCCGAGCTGCGAGGGACGCCTCAAGAAGGTGTTCTCGGCGGTCGGCATCGTCTTCAAGGGCTCCGGGTTCTACCGGAACGACAGCCGTGGCTCCTCGTCGAGCAGCGCACCGGCCGCGTCGTCCGCGAAGACGTCCGGTTCCTCGTCCACCACCTCGTCGTCCTCGTCGGGTTCGGACGCGAAGCCCGCCGCCTCGGCCGCCTCCTCGACGTCTTCGTCGTCGGGCTCGTCGGGTGGCACGTCCGCAGCCTGAGCCCCTGAGCCCTCGGCCTTCCGCAGGAGCCGTTCGAGAATCCTCCGCAGGAGCGGTTCAAGAATTCTCCGCGGGAGCCGTTCAAGGATTCCGCCCCGGGACCCCGCTTCCGATCTGATGACCGGACCGCGGGGTCCCGGTCGTGCGTCCGGCCGGGGAACGCGGGACAGCCCTTAGGGTGATCGCATGGCGAACGCGGAAACGGCTACGGGCACGGCTACGGGCACGGGCACGGCTACGGCGGACATCGGGGTCATCGGCGGATCAGGGTTCTACTCCTTCCTGGACGACGTGACCGAGGTCCGTGTGGACACGCCGTACGGGCCACCGAGCGACTCACTCTTCCTGGGCGACCTGGGGGGCCGCCGGGTGGCGTTCCTCCCCCGGCACGGCCGCGGCCACCATGTGCCGCCGCACCGCATCAACTACCGCGCCAACCTCTGGGCCCTGCGCTCGGTGGGCGTACGCCAGGTGCTCGGCCCGTGCGCCGTCGGCGGCCTGCGCCCGGAGTACGGACCGGGCACCCTGCTCGTGCCCGACCAGCTGGTGGACCGTACGAAGGCGCGTGTGCAGACGTACTACGACGGCGAGACCCGGTCGGACGGGGTGGCCCCCCAGGTGGTGCACCTCGGCTTCGCCGACCCCTACTGCCCCGAGGGGCGCAAGGCCGCCCTCGCCTCGGCGCGCGGCCGTGACTGGGAGCCGGTGGACGGCGGCACCCTCGTCGTCGTCGAGGGCCCCCGCTTCTCGACCCGCGCGGAATCACGCTGGCACGCCGCGATGGGCTGGTCGGTCGTCGGCATGACGGGACACCCGGAAGCGGTGCTCGCCCGCGAACTGGAGCTCTGCTACACGTCGATGACGCTGGTCACCGACCTGGACGCGGGAGCCGAGGCAGGCGAGGGCGTCAGCCACGACGAGGTCCTGAAGGTGTTCGCGGCCAATGTGGACCGGCTCCGCTCGGTGCTGTTCGACGCGGTCGCGGCGCTGCCGGCGACCGAGGACCGCGACTGCGTCTGCGCGCACGCGCTGGACGGCGTAGAGACCGGCGTGGTGCTGCCCTGAAACCCACCGCCTGGCGGTGGTCCTGCGGCCGGGCGCCCGAGGTGCGGTGACCGGTGTGCCCGGTGCGGCGGCCGGGGCCCGAGGTGCGGCGGCCGGGATGCCCGAGGTGCGGGGGCCGGGGTGGGGCGCCTGCTCGTGGGCGCTCGCTCTTGGCGCTCGGGTGTGGGCGGTTGGGGTAAGCCGGCGCGGCTGACTCGTGTGGCGGCCGCGTCGTAGGTCCCCGCGTCGTGTGTGGTGTCACCACTCGTACGGGTCCCCGAGTTGTCCACATCGTGTGGACCGTCCACAGGCCTCAGCACGATTCCGGCCGCCGGTGCAGGGTGAGGGAGTCCGCGTCCCCTCCTCCGCTCACGCCAGGTGGTGCCCCATGTTCCCGTCGGTGCCCGACACCCGTCCCGCGCCTCCCGCTCCCTGCGGGATGCCGTCCTTCGCGCCCCTGCGGGTGCGTGGCGGCGGCAGAGGCCGCCTGCGCCGCGTGCTGCGGGGGCAGCGCCGCGCGTTGGCGGCCGGGTTCGCCCTGTCCTCCGCCTTACTCGCCGTGTCGGGGCTCGGGGGTCCTCCTCCGGGAGGCCCGGGTCCGGCCGGGGAGGAGGGCAGAGCCGCCGTCGCGGGCGACGCCCGACCTGTCGAGCCCGAGCGGCGTCCGGTCCGGCTGGTCGCCGCCCCGGTGCGCATCGCCGACGCGGCGACCGTCCGGCTGCTGCGTCCGGGAGACCGCGTCGACGTGCTCTCCACACGGGACGCGGACGCACGGTCCTCGGACGCCGGGCAGGACAGCACCGCGAGGGCCCGCCTGGTGGCGCGGGACGTGCGGGTGGCTCAGGTGCCGGGGCGTGCGGATGGTTCGGACGCGGGCCTCGGGGATCCGGACGGCGGGGCGGAAGCCGGAGACGGGGGCCTGGTCGTCCTCACCGTGGAGCGTGAGACCGCGGCGGCTCTGGCCGGTGCGGGCGCCTCGGGACGGCTCGCCGTGGCGGTGTCCCATGGCCACTGAGCGCGCTCGTCCAGAAAGCCGGGGCGATCAGATGTGGTGGGGAGGCTTCTCGTCGAGGAAGCGAGCCAGATCGGCGGCGCCACCGCCCGAGGGAGCCCGCTCACCCCACCCCTGGTCCGTGTCGTCCGAGGACTGCCGGTCCAGTGGATCATCGAAGATCAGCGCCTGCCTCGGCTCGGCCTCCGGCGGCGGCTGCTCCTGCGTCTGCGTCGGCTGCGGATCTCGCGGTCCGGGGGCGGGGGCGGTGCTCATACGCCCAAGGGTACGGCGGCTGCCCCCAAGGGCGCGGAGGCCACTTCCAGAGGCACCGACGCCACCCCTCGGGGGAGGGCGGCTGCCTCCCGGGGCTGGGCGTCCACCTCACGGGGCAGGGCAACTGTCTCCGGGGGTACGACGGCACCGCTCAGCGGTCCTTCGGGTCGAGCAGCCACAGTCCCAGGACGACGAGGAAGGACAGGCAGAGAAATCCCGCACCCCACCACGCCGTCCCGGTCCGGCCTTCCATCCACACGTTGACGACCACCGTCAGCGCCCAGAGCTGGCCAACGACGACGCTCATCGCCAGGACGAGCCGGGCCGTCAGCTTCGCCGAGCGTTCGGGTTCCTGCTCGGCTCCCGCTCCGGGTCCCGGCCCAGTGTGACGCACCCTCGGGTCGCCCCAGCCGCTGGTCGGCCGGATCTGGGGATAGCGCTCGTGGACAGGACGGTTCAGTGCGGGGTGGGCGCTGCCCGGATGGTAGTCCGGATACCGCGTCCCGGCGGGGTCGGGAGGGCGCGGCGGCTCTACCGGGTCCAGAGGCTCGGTCATGCCCGCCTCCCCGGCGCCACGGCCTCGGACACGGCCGGGGCCAGGGCCGGCACCGGCGCGGGCGGAGCGGGGACCTGTACAACCGAAGCGGGTACCGGTGCGACCGGAGCTGGGACCTGTTCGACCGGGGCGCGGGCCGCTCCGGGCCGGGCGGGTGGGCCGCCGGGGGCCGGGGCGGGCGGGCCCTCCGCACCGCCCTGGGTGCCGGGGCAGCCGATCCGGGCGGCGAGGGCCGGGTCGTCGCCGAGTTGGCGGCAGAGCCCCGCCTCGATGCTCTCCCCCGAGCGGGTGGTGCCCACGGCCCAGATGCTGCCGTCGTCCAGTTCGGCCAGCACCACCTTGGGCAGACCGCGCGGCGGGGGCCCGGCGGTCACCTCTCCGGTGCGGGCGTCGAAGACCCCTTCGTGGCACGGGCAGTACAGCTCCCCCTCCGCACCCCGGTCCTTGCGCCACAGCACCGCGCAGGCGAGGTGGGTGCAGACGGCCGAGTAGCCGACGAGGGTGCCGTCGTCCATCCGTACGGCCAGCGCCCGGTCCTCGTCACCGGGGTAGCGGAAGGCGAGGGATTCACCGGGCGGCAGGCGCGGGGCGATCCGCTTCGGCTCCGGTGCCTTGCCGCCCGAATCCTCCCCGTGCCGCCGGAGAATCCCGCCGGCGACGCCCAGGCCGCCCACCGCGAGGCCGCCGGAGACCGTGGCGACGATCCGGAGGTAGTCGCGCCGGGTGGTCGGTGGGTCGGCGGCGATCCTGTCCCGCAAGGCGTTGCGGGGGTCACCGTCGGGGTTGTCGTCGCTGCCCGGCCGCTGCTGTTCGGTGACGCTCATCGGCGGACGTCCTCCCCGTTGATCTCGACGACGGGAAGACCGCCCGGCACCGGCCACCGGACGCGTTCCGCGGGCACGACCATGGCCGCGCCCGTGCGGACCTCGCTCTCGCCGAAGACGAAGGTGTCGGCGATCTGGACGCCCGGACGCTCGGCCTGGAGTTCTTCGGCGGTGCCGTAGAAGAGGGCGCCGGTCGGGCAGACGGTGGCGCACATCGGGGCGAGCCCGTAGGCGGTGCGGTCATAACAGAGGTTGCACTTCATCTGGAGCTTCGCCTGGAGGTCGATCTTGGGGACACCGAAGGGGCAGGCGTTGACGCAGTTGGCACAGCCGATGCAGCGGGTCGTGTCGGCCTGCTGCACGACGCCGTCGGCGGTCACCAGGATCGCGTCGGCCGGGCAGACCTCCGCGCAGGGGGCCACCGGGTCCTCGCAGTGCATGCAGACCGTGGGAAGGGAGGCGACGCTGTGACCCTCGTCGGTGTAGTCGAGGTGGATCATCGACTTGCCCCGGTGGGAGTCGCATTCGCGGCAGGCGGAGACACAGGCCTGGCAGCCGATGCAGCGCCCCGGGTCGATGAACATCGTTCGGCCCATCATCGGGGCATCAGCTCCTCTCCGAGGTGCCGCGGCCCTGCGGGGCCGTGGGAGGCAGCGGGTCGGTCCGGGAGACCTGGGTCTCGGGGTAGGCGGCCTGGCCGGGGGCGACCGGCGGCGAGGGGACCTCGTCGATCCGTTCGGCGCGCTCGACGCGGCAGGCGCAGACCTTGTACTCGGGGATCTTGGAGCGGGGGTCGAGGGCGTCGATGGTGAGGGCGTTCGCCGCGGTGGGGACGGGCCAGTGGTAGGGGATGAACACGGTGTCGGGCCGGATCGCCTCGGTCACCAGGGCGGGGTAGACCGCGCTGCCGCGCCGGGTGACGACCCGGAGGGGTTCGCCGTTGCGGAACCCCCGGGAGGGGTGGATCTCGGCCCAGGGGCGCGGGGTCTGCTCGACGAGTCCGCCCAGCCGGCGGGTCTGGTTGCCGGAGAGGAAGTGGGCGACGGTGCGTCCGGTGGTCAGCCTCATGGGGTGCTCGTCGTCGTACGGGTCCGCCGGCGGGTGCCACTCCACGGCCTGCATATGGACCTTCCCGTCGGCGTGGTAGGTCCTGCCGTCCTCGAAGAGCCGGGGGGTGCCGGGGTGGTCGGTGGACGGGCACGGCCAGACGATCCCGCCGGTCTCCTCCAGCCGTTCGTAGGTGATGCCGGAGTAGTCGATGACCGTTCCGGCGGAGGCCCGGCGCAGTTCGTCGAAGACGTCGCGGGAGCCGTCGAAGGCGAATTTGTCACCGGCGCCGAGGCGGCGGGCCAGTTCGCACATCACCCAGGTGTCGGTGCGGACGCCGGGCGGGGGTTCCTGGGCCTTGTTGTGCTTGACGACCCGCGCCTCGGAGTTGGCCATCACCCCCTCGTCCTCGGCCCAGACGGTGACGGGGAAGACCACGTGCGCGTTGGCGGCGGTCTCGGAGAGGAAGAAGTCGAACTGGGCGTGGAACTCGGTGACGTCGTACCCGTCCTTGACCACGGAGTAGTTCGGAAGGGAGACGAACGGGTTGTTGCAGATACCGATCAGGCCGCGGATCTCGCCGCGCTGCATCTGCCAGACCATTTCCATCATCGAGGTTCCCGCGGGCGGGAGTTCGGACTCCTTGATGCCCCAGATCTCACAGATCTGCCGGCGGTGTTCCGGGTCGTGGATCGAGCGGCCGCCGGGGAGGAGGTCGGCCTTCTGCCCGTGCTCGCGGCCTCCTTGGCCGTTGCCCTGTCCGGTGAGGGTGCCGTATCCGGCACCGGGCTTGCCGAGGTGGCCGGTGGCGGCGCAGAGGTTGATGACGGCGAGGCAGTTCTCGACGCCCTGGGTGTGGTGTTCGATACCCCGGGCGTGGAAGGCCATCGCCTTGGGGGCCCGTGCGAAGGCGCGCGCCACCTGGACGACCTGCTCGGCGGGGACGCCGCAGATCTCGGCGGCGCGGGAGGGCGGGTAGTGGGCGGCGGTGGCCTTGACCTCCTCCCAGCCGGTGGTGTGCCCGGCGAGGAAGGAGGCGTCCGTGAGGCCCTCCTCGATCACGACGTGCAGCACGGCGTTGAAGAAGGCCGAGTCGGTGCCCGGCCTGAGGGCGACATGGATGTCGGCGGTGCGGGCGACCGCGGTTTCGCGCGGATCGACCACGATCAGCGTGGCCCCGCGGTCCCGCGCGCCCCACACGTACTGGGTCAGCACCGGGAAGCACTCGCCGACGTTGGCACCGGCCAGCAGCAGGCAGTCGGTGAGCAGGATGTCGGCGAAGGGGTTGCCGGCCCGGTCGATGTTGAAGGCGAGCTTGTTGGCGCCCGCGGCGCTGACCATGCACAGCCGGCCGTTGTAGTCGACGTGCCGGGTCCTGACCGCCAGCCGGGCGAACTTGCCGACCAGATACGTCTTCTCGGTGAAGAGGCTGGCCCCGCCGAGGACGCCGACGGCGTCGTTGCCATGGGCCTCCTGGATGCGTCTGATCTCGGAGACGGTGTGGTCGAGCGCCTCGTCCCAGGAGACCTCGCGCAGTTCCTCGTCACGGGAGCGGCGCATCAGCGGGGCGGTGAGCCGCTCGGGGTGGTTGACCTGCTGGTAGGCGTTGATGCCCTTGGGGCAGAGCCGCATGCGGTTGATGTCGTGGTCCCGGGGCTCCACGCCGAAGACCTTGCCGTCCCCGTCCACGCGCAGATACATGCCGCACTGGACGCCGCAGAAGCAGCAGTGGGTGGGGACGAGCGTCTCGCCGTACTGGTCGGCGTGCCACCGGTCGGCCGGCAGGCCACCCGCGTCGCGGAAGCCCCGGGTGCCCGGCGGCGCGAGTGAGGGGTCGAGGGGGATGACCGTACGACGGCCGGGCGCGTGTGGGTCCGCGGTCACTGGAAGCCCTTCTTGACCTGGGAGAGGTAGGCGTTGCCGCGCAGCACCCGCTTGCAGCGCGGGCAGTACTCGGCCCATCGGTCGAAGCCGAGGTCGAGGTCGCGCATGGTGCCGCGCAGGTTCTCGACGTAGGGCCCGGTGTCGATGGGTTCGTGGCAGCGGCGGCAGGTGAAGATCTCGTCACCCCGCCGTGCCGTGTACTTGAAGAGCTGCATACCGACCGCGGCGGGCCGCTGCACGATGTGGAAGAACTTCCCGAACGGGATGTAGACGAGGGTGAAGACCACCGACGCCATGTGCAGGATCGCCAGGAACTCGTAGCCGCCGCCGTGCAGGAAGAGCGAGGAGAAGGTGAGCAGCAGACCGGTCACGGAAATGATGATCAACGCGAGGAGCGGGACCATGTCGTAGGCGAAACGCTGTCCGGTCATGGCGCCGCGGTCCTTCATCCGGCGCCGGAGGAAGTAGGCGGCGCCCGGGATGACCAGGACGGCGGCCAGGTCCAGGCCGTGGAACATCACCCAGCCGACGACGCTCAGCGCGTCGAAGCCGAGGATCTTGACGCCCCAGATTCGCATCTCGTAACCCGGCCCCGAGCCGGTGCCGGAGGTGAAGGTGAACCAGCCCCAGGTGAGCGGAAAGGTGATCAGCGCGGCGAGGACACAGCCCCAGAAGATCAGCTGGTGGGCGGCCCAGCGGGCGTGCGAGCGGGCGCCGAGGAACTTCTGGAAGCCCAGGTAGGTCGCGATCATCCTCGGCACGGCGGTGGGCGCCTGGCGGAAGTTGTCGGCGGAGAAGAAGCTGCCCCAGCCACGGGCGAGGAGCCGGCGGGCAGCGGGAGCGGAGACCCAGACCGTGTAGCGGTAGGCGACGCCGAAGGCGAGGAAGACGCTGGCCACGGCGTACGGGAGGAGCGCGGAGTCGTAGTCGCGCAGCAGTCGGCTGCCGCACACGATCGCGAGGACCAGGAGGGCGGAGACGGCGGTACCGGCCAGGACGGCCCGGCCGTTGACGGACCGTGGGAGGGCCTCGGCGGCCCTCGCGACGACGAGGGAGCCGCGGCCCCGTCGCCGGCTGCCGGGTCCCCCGGGGGGTCCGGTACGCGCGTCGGCGCCGGGCGGTTCGGCCGCGGACGGCGCTTCTGGTGGCTCGGTCACCCCGCCACCGTAGGGCTGAAAAGTACGCTTGACCCCGTTTTGCACCCTCGGTGGGTGAGCGCGTCGCCCGTCAGACGCCCGGCGGGACCGTGCCCGCCGCCAGACGCCCGGCGGGACCGTGCCCGCCGCCAGACACCCGGCGGGCACGGTCCCGTACCGGCTCCGCCGGGCGCGTCCCCGTACGCCCCCGCCGCTGTACGTTCACCGGGACACAGCGACCACAACGATCCGGGAACGGAGAACGGGGGACGGGACCCGCCGCCGCCCCGCCGCACACGACCGAGGAGCCCGCGATGCCCGATGACGACGTACCTCCGACCGGCCCCCTGGACGCGCTGACGGACGTGGACGGGATCCGCGTCGGCCACGCGCGCGTGCCCGGCGACCGGGCCCTGAGCGGGACCACCGTCGTCCTCGCCCCCACGGGCGGCGCCGTCGCCGCCGTCGATGTGCGGGGCGGCGGCCCCGGCACCCGGGAGACGGACGCCCTCGACCCGCGCAATCTCGTGCAGCGGGTCGACGCGGTCGTCCTCACCGGCGGCAGCGCGTTCGGCCTGGACGCCGCGTCCGGTGTGACGGCGTGGCTGGAGGAGCGGGGGCGCGGCGTCCCCGTGGGCCCGGAGCCCGGCCAGGTGGTGCCGGTCGTGCCGGCCGCCTGCCTCTTCGACCTGGGCCGGGGCGGCGACTGGCGGGCCCGCCCCGACGCCTCGACCGGCCGGGCCGCGGTCGAGGCGGCCGCCGCCACCGAACCGGGCACACCGGTCGCCGAGGGCACGGTGGGCGCGGGCACCGGCGCGGTCGCCGGGGAGCTGAAGGGCGGAGTCGGCACGGCGAGCGTGCGGACCGCCTGCGGGGCGACGGTCGCCGCCCTGGCCGTGGTGAACGCGGCCGGTTCGGCCGTGGATCCGATGACCGGCATCCTGTACGGCGCGTACGGCGCCGGGGAGCCCCCGGAGCGTCCCGCTCCCGCCGTCCACGAGGCGGCCCGCCGACGGCTGGCGGAGCTCCGCGCGGCACGGGGGACCGGACACTTCAACACCACGATCGCCGTCGTGGCCACCGACGCCGGCCTCACGCGCGCCCAGGCGCAGAAGCTCGCGGGTACGGCGCACGACGGGCTGGCACGCGCCGTCCGGCCGGTCCATCTGCTGACCGACGGGGACACCGTCTTCGTCCTGGCCACCGGCCGTACGCCGCTGCCCGAGGAGCCCACGTCCGCGCTGAACGGCATCCTGGCGGCGGGCGCGGACGCGCTGGCCCGAGCCGTCGTGAAGGCGGTCAGGGCGGCCCGGGGCGTGGACGGTCCGGGCGGAACGTTTCCCTCGTACAGCGACCTCTACGGCGAGCTCTAGGGCGAGTTCCGCGGCAAGCCCCACGGGGACCGGAACGATCATCACAACGGCGCGCCCTGACGGCGAGGAACTTTACTCGTCAGCGGTACGTTTTTTAGCGAACACAGGTCACGATGTCCGAACCAGGGACTACGTTATGCACGCATCAAGTAACGCGCGGCGACGGCCTGGAGACAGCACCTTGAGCGATCCGTACGAGACAACCGAGCAGCACCTCGAGCGACTCCTGCGATGCGCCCTCAACTCCTTCGATCTGTCCGACACCACCATCGAACGACTCGGGACGGCACTGGCGCACAGCAGCGCGCTGCACTCGTCCCACCACAGCGCCGCCCTCCACCGTGAGACCTACCGCCACACCTATCTGCTCTCGGACGGCTCCGCGCTCACCCTGTGGGAGCTGGTGCACGGCGGCGCACGGGACACCGACGCGCCCCTGCGCCACGAGCTGTACGACGACGAGGGCGACGCCCAGGTCGCCGCCGCCCGGCTGTCCGGAAGCTTCTGGGACACCCGGGCCATCGCCGACGAGGGCTCACGGGACGACCTGGAGATCCTCACCCTCCTGACGGCCGTCCCTCCGGCCCCGCTTCCCCGTATGTACGCTCCGGACAACTCCGCGGACCACGCGCGCCGGGTCCTGCGCCGCGCGGAGAACGTCGACCGGCCGGGTACCGAGACCGCGGGGCTCCTGCGTGCCGCCTTCGCCCACCACATCACCCAGATCTTCGGACGCCAGTGCCGCGTCGACGGCCGGGACGCGGGGTTCACCCTCTACGAGCACGCGTTCCTGCTGCTGGACGGCAGCGAGACGAGCCTGTGGGAGGTCGAGCACACGGCGACGCCCGACGGCCGCCACATGTGCGAGGTGTACGGCGACGAGCAGACCGCTCGCCGGGCCATGGAGAACCGCACCCGGATCTGCTGACCTGCTGACCCCGCCGCGCAGGATCCGTACCCGTGCACACCGGCGGCCCGCCCACCCCGTTCGGGGGTGGACGGGCCGCCGTGGACGACGGGGCGCCGCACACGCACCGGGACCATCGGGTGCCGCACGCGGACCGTGGACCGTGAACCGCCCCAGGTGCCGCACGCGAACCGCCGCAACGGTGTCAGTGCGTCAGCACCGGCTCCTCGGTGGGCACATCCTCCTGAACCGTGCCCGTCCCCTGAACCGTGCCCGTCCCCGGAACCGCGCCCGTCTCCGGGTCCTCGGCATCGCCGCCGCCCTCCAGGTGCACCTTCGGCGCGGCCGGCAGGGCGAACATCACCAGGAAGATCACGGCGAGGACCCCGGCGACACACCACAGCGACCGCTGGAACCCGTCCACGAACGCCGGTCCGAGCGCGTCAGGCGCCAGATCGTCACCGATCGCCCCGAAGAAGACGACCGACACGAGGCCGAGCCCCAGCGCCGTACCCATCTGCTGCACGGTGTTGATCAGCCCGGAGGCCGACCCCGCGTGTTCCTTCGGCACCCCGGAGAGCACCGCGTCCGTCAGCGGGGCCACGATCAGTCCCATCCCCACGCCCATGAACAGCAGCGGCGGGATCATCTGCCAGGGGGTGATGGCCTGGCCGTAGTGCCCGGCCTCGCCCATGTAGAGCAGCAGCCCGACGATCATGAGCAGCGCGCCGGCCTGGAGCACCTTGCGGCCGAAGCGGGGCACCAGCTTCTGCACGGAGAGCCCCGCGGCGACCGAGACGGCGACCGAGAACGGGATCCCGGTCGTCCCCGCCTTCAGCGCGCTCCAGCCGAGCCCCATCTGGAGGTAGAGCGTCCAGACCAGGAAGAAGATGCCGAGGCCGACGCCGAAGGTGAGCTGCACGGCGATGCCCGCGGCGAAGCTCTTCACCCGGAACAGCGACAGCTCGATGAGCGGCGAACCGTCCAGGCGCGCCTTCCGTGCCTCGTACGCGACCAGTACGGCGAACACCAGGAGGCTGCCGGCCATCGACACGTACCCCCACAGCGGCCAGCCCAGCTCGCGTCCACGGGTCAGCGGGTAGAGCAGCATCAGCAGGCCGAGCGTCACCAGGGCGACACCCACCAGATCGAGGCGGAGCGCCTTCGGGGCCTTGGACTCGCTGATGAACTTCCGCCCCAGGACGAGCCCGGCGACACCGACCGGCAGGTTGATCAGGAAGATCGGCCGCCACTCCAGGCCGAAGAGGTTCCACTCGGTGAGCAACGCGCCCAACAGAGGGCCCGAGACGGCGCCGAGTCCCACGATCGCCCCGAAGAGCCCGAAGACCTTGCCGCGTTCGTGCGCCGGGAAGGTGGCGTGGACGATCGAGAGCACCTGAGGCACCATCAGCGAGGCCGTGGCGCCCTGGAGGATGCGTGAGGCGACGAGCATCTCCGGGTTCACCGCGAGGCCGCAGAGCGCGGAAGCGATCGTGAAACCGGCGATACCGAGCAGGAACAGCCGTTTGCGGCCGTAGATGTCACCGAGTCGGCCACCGGTGATCAGACCGGCGGCGAAGGCGAGGGCGTACCCGGCGGTGATCCACTGGATCGCGGAGAACGAGGCACCGGTGTCCTCGGTGATGCTCGGTATGGCGATGTTGACGATCGTGACGTCCACCAGGTCCATGAAGGCCGCGGTCATCACGATCGCGAGCGCGAACCAGCGGCGCCGGTCGGCCGAGGACTGAGGGTCCGCCTGTTCCGCCGAGGACTGAGGGTCCGCCGGTTCTGCCGAGGAGTGCGGGTCCGCCTGTTCTGTGGAGGCCGTACGGGCGGCTGCCGCGGCGGGCCGCGGCGATGCGGGAGAAGTCATGGGAGAAAGCTAGACAGCCATTAGGTCAGATCACGACCTCTTTACGGCGCATGCTGGGCCCATGACCGACACACCGGCACGCCTGCTGAATCTGCTGTCGCTCCTCCAGACACCGCGCGAATGGCCGGGCAGCGAACTGGCCGAACGGCTCGACGTCAGCCCCCGGACCATCCGCCGCGACATCGACCGGCTCCGCGACCTCGGCTATCCGGTCGAGGCGTCACGCGGCTCGGTCGGCGGATACCGGCTGGTGGCGGGCGCCGCCATGCCGCCCCTCCTGCTGGACGACGAGGAGGCGGTGGCCATCGCGGTGGGGCTCAGGGCGGGTGCGGGGCACGCCATCGAGGGCGTGGACGAGGCGTCCGTACGCGCGCTGGCCAAGCTGGAGCAGGTGCTCCCCTCCCGCCTGCGGCACCGCGTCTCCTCCCTCCAGAACGCCACCGTGCCGCTCACCCGGGGCGACGGCTCCACCATCGATCCGGGCACCCTCACGGTCATCGCCTCGGCGGTGACCGGGCGCGAGCGGCTGCGTTTCGCGTACCGGGCGGGGGACGGCACCGCGTCGAAGCGCCAGGTCGAGCCGTACCGGCTGGTGAGCACAGGCAGCCGGTGGTACCTCGTCGCGTACGACCTCGACCGCGAGGACTGGCGCACCTTCCGGGTGGACCGGGTGACCGAGCCGTACGCCACCGGTGCCCGGTTCACCCCGCGCGAGCTGCCCGAGGGAAACAGGGACGCCGCCGAGTTCTTCACCCGGTCGATGGCGCGGAGGCAGCCGGAGGTGCGCGTCGACGTGACGTTCCGGGCCCCGGCGGACTTCGTCACCGCGCGGCTGCCCGGCTCGCTCGGCGCGGCGGAGCCGGACGGCGGGGGCGGCTGCCGGCTGCGCGCGGCCCTCACCGATTCGCTGGAGTGGGTGGCGCTGCGGCTGGCACTGGTGGACTGCGAGTTCGAGGTGCACGGGCCGCCGCAGCTGGTGGAGCACCTGCACGCCCTGGGCGCCCGCCTGACTCGCGCCTCCTCGGCGGGGCTCGGCGCGGCGGACGGGACGGCGGTACCGGCACAGACGCCGGCCACGCATGACCGGGCCGACCGAAGCTGACCGGACCGGGCCGGGCGGATGAGGCTGACCGGAACGGACCGGACCGGACCGGGCGGATGAGGCTGACCGGAACGGACCGGGCCGGGCCGGCCGACCGAGGCTGACCGGACCGGGGCGGACATGGAAGAGCCCCGGCGCCGGGGGGGGTGGGCGCCGGGGCTCAGCTCAAGGGACCGGAAAGAACCGGTCTTCGGGCCGGTGCGAACCGGCTTGATGGGGAGATTACGGGGTCAACGGCTCACGCCGCAGCGTCAAAGCCCGTGTCGTGAGCCATTCTCTTCAATTCGATCAGCGCGTGCTTCTCGATCTGCCGGATCCGCTCCCGTGTGAGGCCGTGCTGCTTGCCCACTTCGGTGAGGGTCCGCTCACGGCCGTCCTCGATCCCGTAACGCATCTTGATGATGGAGGCGGTGCGGTTGTCGAGCTTGCCGATCAGATCCTCCAGCTCCTCGCTGCGCAGCAACGTCATCACGGACTGCTCCGGCGACACGGCGGAGGTGTCCTCCAGCAGATCACCGAACTGCGTGTCCCCGTCGTCGTCCACCGACATGTTGAGGCTGACCGGGTCTCGCGCCCAGTCCAGGACGTTGCCGACGCGCTCGGCGTTGGATCCCAGCTCCGCCGCGATCTCCGTGTGCTCCGGGTCGCGCCCGTGCTCACGGTTGAACTCGCGCTGGACCCGGCGGATCCGGCCGAGCTCCTCCACGAGGTGGACGGGGAGGCGGATGGTGCGGGACTGGTCGGCTATGGAACGGGTGATGGCCTGCCGGATCCACCACGTCGCGTACGTGGAGAACTTGAAGCCCTTGGCGTAGTCGAACTTCTCGACCGCGCGCACCAGGCCGGCGTTCCCCTCCTGAATCAGGTCGAGCAGGGGCAGACCTGCCCTCGGGTAGCGGCGGGCCACGGCGACGACGAGCCGGAGATTGGAACGGATGAATATGTCCTTGGCACGCTCGCCCTCGGCGACGAGCGCCTCCAGCTCCTCACGCTTGGCCCCTCCGGCCTCGCTCTCCACCTCGCCGTCGAGGATCCGCTGGGCGTAGACGCCCGCCTCGATCGTCTGCGAGAGCTCGACTTCCTTGGCGGCGTCGAGCAGGGGCGTACGAGCGATTTCGTCGAGGTACATGCCGACCAGGTCGCGATCGGCGATTTCCACGCCCTTGGCGCGAACACTGCTTGCCCGGTCGGTCCCACCGGTCTCGGCGGACGAACGACGGGCGACGGCACGGGTTGCCATGCGTGCTCCCTTGCTGAGTAGGTCGCGACACCCTCCCGGGTGCCCTGCATCCGTTGGAAACAACGACTGGAATCCGGACAGAATTCCCACACCGGCCGTTCACTTTCGCGATCATGCAGTACCCTGTCCGCCCCTTCCGGGGGCCAGATGTCACGGATACCCGCGGAAGCCCAGGTCAGACCTGGAACCGGGACGGATCTTCCGGCCCTCGCCGACCTCTGCCACCCCGTGGTGGGTGAGACGGCGATCACGGTCGACACGGTTGCCTTCACCCGAGCAGCGGCTCCCCTGATCCCGCTCCTCCTCTCCCCAGGACGGTCCACGACGGCCACGGGTTGCCCCGCCCCAGCCGCCGGACCAACCGACACGACCACCGGACCGGACGGCACGACAGGCGGCCGGACGGCGCGGCAGGCGGGCCCGGACGCGCGACCCGCCGCCTTCCCGCCGCCACCGGCTCCCCGGGCCCCTGACTTCCCGGCTCCCCGGACTCCCCGGCTCCCCGCACTCAGCCGAACTGCACCGACCGCTTCGCCAGCCCCATCCAGAAGCCGTCGATCACGCTGCGCCCCTGGTCGAGGTCCTTCTCCGCCGCGCCGAGCGTGACGAAGAGCGGGGCGAAGTGCTCGGTACGGGGGTGCGCCAGCTTGCCGGCCGGCGACTTGTGTTCGAAGTCCAGCAGCGCGTCGATGTCCTGGGCCCGGAGCGCGCGGTGCCCCCAGTCGTCGAACTCCGCCGACCAGCCAGGGGTGCCACCGGCGTGGCGCAGCGCCGCCAGGTTGTGCGTGAAGAAGCCGCTCCCCACGATCAGCACCCCCTCGTCGCGCAGCGGGGCGAGCCTGCGTCCGATGTCCATCAGCGCCTGCGGATCCAGCGTCGGCAGGGAGATCTGGAGTACGGGGATGCCGGCGTCCGGGTACATCTCGACGAGCGGTACGTACGCTCCGTGGTCCAGGCCGCGGTCCGGGATGTCCTGGACCGGCGTACCCGCCCGGCGTAGCAGCTTGCGGACGTTCTCGGCGAGCTCCGGGGCCCCCGGGGCGGCGTACCGGACACCGTAGTAGTGCTCGGGGAAGCCCCAGAAGTCGTAGACGAGGGGCACGGTCTCCGTGGCGCCGAGCGCGAGCGGGGCTTCTTCCCAGTGGGCCGAGACCATCAGGATCGCCTTGGGTCGCGGCAGCTCCGCGGACCAGGCGGCCAGCTCGGCCGGCCAGACGGGGTCGTCGGCGAGCGGCGGGGCGCCGTGGGAGAGGTAGAGGGCGGGCATGCGTGCGGCGGTGACGGTCATGACACTCCCATTCCTCCGCCGGCCAAGGTATGTGTTCTGTGCAGGTACCACGATCGGCACCTGCGCGGACCACCGGGCCCCGGCTGGACGGCTTCTCGCGACGGAGATTTCCTGGACTTCCTGGACCTTGCTCGAAGCCTCGCGTGGATCTCGCGTGCGTCCCGACTGGATCCCGGACGTTTGCTTGAAGCTTCAAGTTCCTATGTCCACAGACCTTAGCTCTATCTAGTTCAACTTTCAAGAAAAGGTCGTACAGTGAAGTACATGACCACGGCATCCACCGGCGGGCCCCGATGGCTCACCGACGAAGAACAGAGCGTCTGGAGTGCTTATCTGCACGCCACCACGCTCATGGAGGACCATCTCGACCGCCAGCTCCAACGCGACGCCGGCATGCCGCACATCTATTACGGGCTGCTCGTCCAGCTCTCCCGGGCGCCGCGGCACCGGAAGCGGATGACCGAGCTGGCCAAGGACGCGAAGATCACCCGGTCCCGGCTCTCGCACGCGGTGGCCCGGCTGGAGAAGAACGGCTGGGTCCGCCGCGAGGACTGCCCCTCCGACAAGCGCGGGCAGAACGCCGTACTGACCGACGAGGGCCACGCGATGCTCGTCCGGTCCGCACCGGGTCACGTCGCCGCCGTACGGCAGGCGATGTTCGCCCGGCTCACCCCCGAACAGGTGCGGAACCTCGGCGAGATCATGCGGGTCGTCGCCGCCGGGCTCCAGCCCGAGGGCACGGACGCGGACCTGCCCTGGCTCCGCTGAGCGGACACGGAAGACGGACGGACAGGAAACGGATCTGCCCTGGCTCCGCGTCGAGCGGAACCAGGGCAGACGACCAGGGCAGACGCCACGAGCCGCCAGTGAGCGACGGGCGACGACGAACCGGTCAGCGGGCCGAACGGCCGACCAGTCGGCGAAACGGCCGGTCAGTGGGCGACGACCCTCAGCAGGCGGCCGATCGGTGGGCGAACCGGCCGGTCAGTGGGCGACGACCGGGATGCGGAACTCGTCCTCGGTACCGTCCGCCCGCTCACCCGTACCACCGGCCGGGCCCGTGGGTCCCGAACCGGGACGCCCGGTGTTGACGAGCGTCACCGCGATCGCCGAGGCGGCCACGAGGATGCCGACCGCCCACCAGATCGCGGCGGCGAAACCGCTGACCATGGCCTGGAACTGGAGCAGCTTCGGGTCACCGGCGCCCGCGGCGTGGTCGGCGATGTAGGCGGTGGTGGCCCCGGCGGCGATGGTGTTGAGCAGCGCCGTACCGATGGCACCCCCGACCTGCTGCGAGGTGTTCACCATCGCGGAGGCGACCCCGGCGTCACGCGGCTCGATGCCGTGCGTGGCCAGCGACATGGCCGGCATGAACGCCGTACCCATCCCCAGGCCGAGCAGCAACTGCGCCGGCAGGATGACGCCCGCGTACGAGGTGTCGAGGTCCAGCTGGGTCAGCAGCAGCATGCCGACGGCGGCGACCAGGAAGCCGGGGCCCATCAGCAGCCTCGGCGGGACCCGGGTCATCAGGCGGGCGCCGATCTGCGTGGAACCGGTGATCATGCCCGCGATCATCGGCATGAACGCGAAGCCGGTCTTGACCGGCGAGTAGCCCTGGACCACCTGGAGGTAGTACGTCAGGAAGAGGAAGAGCCCGAACATCGCGATGACGGCGAGGCCCAGCGAGAGGTAGACCCCTCCGCGGTTGCGGTCGGTCAGGACGCGCAGCGGCAGCAGCGGCGACCTGACCCGCGACTCGGTGGCGACGAAGGCCACCAGCAGCACACCGGCCGCGATGAACATGCCGACGGTCAGCGAGTCCGACCAGCCGGCCGACTCGGCGCGGGTGAAGCCGTACACCAGCGAGACGAGACCGAGCGTGGACAGGACGACACCGGGGATGTCGAGCGGCGAGCGGTTGCGGCCGCCGGCCGGCTCACGGATGACGAAGTAGGCACCGGCGGCGGCGAGCACCGCGAACGGGATGTTGACGAAGAACGTCCAGCGCCAGTTCAGGTACTCGGTCAGGAAGCCGCCGAGGATGAGGCCGACCGCGCCGCCGCCACCGGCGATGGCGCCGTAGATGCCGAACGCCTTGGCGCGCTCCTTGGCGTCGGTGAACATCACCGCGAGCAGAGAGAGCGCGGCGGGTGCCAGCAGTGCGCCGAAGACACCCTGGAGGGCACGCGAGCCGAACATCATGGCCTGGCCCTGGGCGGCGCCGCCGAGCGCGGACGCCAGGGCGAAGCCGAGCAGCCCGACCACGAAGGTGCGCTTGCGCCCCCAGAGGTCGGCGATGCGCCCGCCGAAGAGGAGGAGCCCGCCGAACGCGAGGGCGTACGCGGTGATCACCCACTGCTTGTTGCCCTCGGATATCCCCAGGTCGGTCTGGGCGGAGGGCAGGGCGATGTTCACGATGGTCGCGTCGAGCACGACCATCAGCTGGGCGAGGGCGATGAAGGCCAGCGCTTTCCAGCGACTGGGGTCGGGAAGTGAGGTGTCGGCGATTTTCGACATGGGAGTAGCCACCTAGGGACGCGCGTGGACGCGAAGAGTCGTGACCGGTTCCGCGCCGGGCCCGGGTACGAGCCCGCGGCGGAACCGCGAAAAGGGAGTGCGGTGCCAAGAGCCGGACCCGCTGGTCGGGCCTCGGCGCTTCGTCGGGGTGCGGACCGGACCGGCCGCGGGGGCCGGAGTCCTGCCGTCCGGCAGGGGCCCACCGGCCGGACCGGACGACTACCGGCCTACCGGTCCGATCCGGTCCGATTCGATCCAATCCGGTCTGACCTGATTCGATCTGGTCCGGTCCAGTCCGTTCCGATCTGTTCTGGTTCGATTTCGTCTGATGATTGATCCTGGGCGTCGCGGCACGAGTCAGCGTCCGCGGCGCAGATCCTCCAAGGTCGCCGCCGATCCGGGCAGTTCCGAACGGGCCGGAGCACGCAGGCCGTCCAGGAAGAGCTGGAGATGGCGGTGGGTGAACCGGTCGATGCCTGGACAGGCGATGCCGGGCAGCGGCCGGGTGAGCTGGGAGAGAGCGACGAGTACGTCACCGACGGCGATGTCGGTGCGCAGCCGCCCCGCGGACATGGCGCGCTCGACGAGCCCTTCGACGGCCTCTTCGAGGCGACGGCGCTCGGCGAGCAGTTCGGGATGGTCCTTGTCGAAGCCGCCGGACAACATCGGGCACAGGGCACCGATCCGTTCGTCGGCCGCCGCGTGCACGAAGCGGCTGAGCGCGGCGAACGGGTCGGATTCCCCCGTCGCCGCTTCCTCCGCGCGGTCGGTGGTACGGCAGGTGACCGCGAGCACGACCTCGTGGGTCAGCGCGGCCCGGTCGGGGAAGTTCCGGTAGAGCGTGGCGTTGCCGACCCCGGCCCGGCGCGCGACCTCGTCGAGCGGCACGTCCGGCCCGAACTCGACGAACATCTCACGGGCGGCCGTCACGATCCGCTCCCGGTTGCGCAGCGCGTCGGCCCGCGGCCGGGTCGCACGGCGCGGCACCGAGCACGCGGCGGTTTCGTCGACGGTCTCCACGACACGGACCTTCCTTCTCGTTCGGAGTGATCCCCTCCGTGCGATGCCCGCACAACCGGGGAACACGTCCCCGGTTCGCGGGAACACAGGTGTAAACGGGGAGACCCTCCCCGGTTATTTCACACCTGATTGTGACCTGCATCACCTCTCATGGCTCGGGAATCCCCTCCAACGGCGCACCCAACGGGCGGGCACACAGGACCCGGCACAGGCTGATCGCCAGAGCGCAGCCCGGGGCCGGCCGGCTGCCGCGGAGCCCGAAGGCGAGCCTCATGCACCATCCCCGCCACCGGATACGCAGCTTCCGCCGCCCCCTCGCGCTCGCCGGAGCGACGGCCCTGGTCATCGCGACCATGGCATCGGCCAGCTCCACGATCCCGCTCTCCAGCCGCGCCTCCGCGGGTCCGGTGTCCGCACCCCGGGGTACCGGCCTGGCCCCGTGCCGTATCCCCGCGACCATGGGCGTGCAGATGTCGGAGGGCATACCGACCCCGCACGGCTACACCCGCTCGACCGGGCAGGTCAGGGCCCTCAACCTGATGATCGACTTCCCGGACGCCGAGGGGAAGGCACCGGCGACGGACCGGCTCGCGGAGTTCTTCCCGCAGACGTCCGACTGGTTCCACACCAGCTCCTACGGCCGCCTCGACTACGTCCCGGAGGCCCCGGTGAAGGACTGGCTGCGCATGCCGCTGCCGTTCTCGGAGTACGGGATCGAGCGCGGCTCACCGTACGAACCGGGGTACCGCAAACTCGTCAAGGACCTGGTGACCGTCGCCGACCCGAAGGTCGACTTCTCCGCGTACGACCTGGTCAATGTGCTGGTCACCCCGAACGCGGGCCCCTCCGCGCTGGACACCGTCCTGTCGGTGACCTTCTCCGGCAACGACGAAGCACCCTCGGCCGACGGCGTACCCCTCTCCAACACGTCCTTCGTCTACAGCCGCCAGGACGACGGCTCCGGCTCGTACGAGGAGACCGGCTACCGCGTACTGCCGCACGAGAACGGCCACGTCTTCGGCCTCCCCGACCTGTACACGATGGAGGGCGGCGGGGCCGTGGGGCACTGGGACATCATGTCCGAGGACTGGGGCGCCAACAACGACCTGCTGGGCTGGCACAAGTGGAAGCTCGGCTGGCTCTCCGACGACCAGGTCAGCTGCGCCTCGGCGACCGGGACCAGCGAGCACACCCTCGGCCCCCTGGCCACCCCGGGCGGCCCGAAGCTGGCGTTCGTGCCGGTGACCGCCGAGTCCGGGTACGCGGTGGAGGTACGGACGCCGGGCGGCAACGACGAGGCGGTCTGTCGGCCGGGCGTCCTCATCTACAAGGTCAGCTCGGACGTCGACACCGGCCAGGGCCCGGTCTCCGTCGCGGACAGCACCGAGAACAGCGGCGGCTGCACCCGCCGCCCCAACGTCCACGCCGAACTCTCCGACGCCCCGTTCGAACCGGGCGAGACCTTCAACGACCGGTCCAACGGCATACGCATATCCGTGCTGGACAAGGACGCCGACGACAACTACCGCATACGGATCACCCGCCCGTGACCCGGGCCGGACAGAGCCAGGGCCGACCCCCACGCCCGCCCGCCCTCACCCGCTACACTGACGGCGGCGTGCCCCTCCACAGGCACACCACGGGATCGGTGGACCTACGTGTCCGGGACCCCGCCTTCGTAGCTCAGGGGATAGAGCACCGCTCTCCTAAAGCGGGTGTCGCAGGTTCGAATCCTGCCGGGGGCACAGGAAAGGGCACCTACAGTTCTTCGTAGGTGCCCTTCGTCGGTTCAGGCGGCGTGCGGAGTGAAGGTGACGTGCGAGTCGCCTTCGTCAATGCTCAGCTTCAGCGTGCCGTCCAAAGCCTTGGCCAGACGCCGCAGCAGCGGGAGCGTAGGCACGGTGTCACCCCCCTCCATCCGGGAGACCTGGGGCTGGGTCATCCCGGCCCGCTCCGCCAGCTCCGTCTGGGACAGGCCCAGCTCAGTCCGGCGGTCGTGGACCGCCTGCCCGAGGTCGCCGGCCAGACGGGCGTCGACGTGAGGTGGACGAGGGTGTCCACGGACTGCCGTGTCGTCGCCCTCGCGCATCAGGAAGACCATCGTGAGGTCGGCCCCGCAGTCTGGAACGTATCGATCAGGACGCCTCCGGCGGCTTCCTGATCAGCGGTGCCAGCCGCGTCGAACCTGGCCCGCGCTTCGGGGAGCAACCGGCCCAGGAGAGTGCCGAGCTCGGTGTACCGGCCTCCCCAGTAAGCGGCGTCCGCACGACGGACGGCGGCGCGGAGCTCTTCGACGGTGCCCGGCTCGACCTCGGCGGGGATGCCGATAGCCGCGTCGTGGGTGGCCGCGGAGACCAGGCGCAGCGCGGCCCGCTCGTCGCGGTCCATGGACCGCCGTGGCGCCTGCTGGCCGAGGAGCACGGCGATGTCCGTACCGAGCGCGTCGGCGATCGACAGCAGGGATGGCAGGGAAGCCGTTCCGCCACGTTCGAGCTTGCGGACCACGCCGACGGACACGCCGGCCGCCTCCGCCAACTGCTCCTGTGTCATGCCGCCGCGCAGCGCCTTCAAGCGCTCAGAGTGGTGTACTCCGACCACTGCATGCTCCCGAACCTCCGCGTGATGGGCCCCAAACGGACAGTACTGGCCGGAGCGGTGGAGCCGACAGCCTTTGATCAGACCGCAGTTGGGTTCACGCGGCGAGCACCGCCGTGACACCGAGGAGGGCCTCCAACTCGGTCACGGCCTCACTCTCGCCCGTGAGGTGGACCGTGGCGATGCCCAGCTCGGCGGCAGGCGGAAGGTTCACCGCGTGATCGTCCACGAACACGCACCGCTCGGCGGGCAGCCCGATCCGCTCCAGGGCGAGTTCGTAGATCGCCGGATCGGGCTTGGCCATCCCGACCAGCTCGGAGACGACGTGCACGTCGAACAGGTCCCAGATGCCGACGTGTTCGTACGGGTTGAACGGGTCGAGACCGAAGCTGTTGGACAGCAGGGCAAGCCGGTGGCCGGCGGCACGCGCGGCACGCGCGAGCGCGACCATCCGGCGGGCCACGGGCACCCCGGCCCAGGCCCGCCCCATCAGGTTCACCGGATCTACGTGCGCACCCAACAGCGCGGCCGTGCCCTCGTTCCACTCGGCCTGCCCGATCTCCCCGATCTCCAGAGCCGCGTACAGACGCCGGCCCTCAGGGTGATCGTTGAGAGTGCTGCGCCATGCGCCCGGAGCCAGCCCTTCTGACGCACACCAGGCGCGGTGGACATCGATCGGGCTGGCAGTAAGCACCCCGGCGAAGTCGAGGATCAGGCCGCGCCTGTCGGCGACATCAGTCCTGTGCGGCATCCGGCGATCGTTCCTTCCCTGATGGGTTCTCCCCGGCGACGCTACCGCGCATCGACCACGCGGACCGACGAAGCCTCCCTCACCTATTCGCGCGAGCACCTGGCGTCCTGCCTGAAGGAACGCGTGGGCTGAGGGACGCTCGATGGCAGCCACGGGCCGTTCACCCGCGTACTCGACGATCAGATGGGCGGAGCCCGCCTCCTGGACCAGGCCACCAACTGCCTCGCCCGGCGAACACCTCGCGATACAGGCAACCGGGGATCTACACTGACGCGCGCTCTTCTTGTCCGCCTCCACCCACCTCGCGCGGTGATTGGTCAAATGAGGTGTTCGTGTCCCTGATCCCTAACGACATCCCTGAGTCGCACCGAGCCATTGCGCAGGAGGCCGACCGCATCCACGAGAGCTCACTGTGGAGCGCCCAAGGCCAGTTCGAGCAGGCCAAGTTGTGGCGGCTCATCAACCTGGCGCTTGGCGTCCCGGCGGCAGCGCTCGCCGCCATCTCCGGTGGAACCGCCCTTGGCGGCGACCTCGGTGTCTGGCCCGGGGTGTTGGCTCTTATCTCGGCTGCGTTCAGCGCCACCCTCACTACCGTGAACGCGTCGCGTCGCATGACACAGGCCCAGGCGTCGGCGAGCGCCTACCTTCAGTTGCAGACAGCTGCTCGCCAGTTCCTCACGATCGACCTGGCCGAGATGACCCGCGAGGACGCGCGGGACACGTTGCGCAATCTCACCAGCACTCGGGATGAGCTCAACAAGACGTCCGACCCGCCAGGGCGCCTCGCCTATAAGAAGTCCAGCAAGAACATCAGCGGCGGTGGCCAGAGCTACGCCACGGACGAGGAAGGGTAGGAATGGCGACGACCACGGCCAGCGCCTTTGATGAATTTAACACCAAAGTCACTCCAACCAGTTCGACTTGGGAAAAGGTGCACCAGCGGCGTGATGCTGTTGCGTCCGTTATCAAGGCGACCTTCCCCTCGACGGCCAATGTTCAATATCAGTCGCACAAGCTAATCGGCTCCCTTGGACGCAACACAGCTAGTAACCCCGTGGCTGATATTGACCTGATGGTTCACCTTCATGTCGACGATGACCTCTGGGCACGAAGCTATCGCGACGACTCCTCGGATTTCCTTTACCGGGTCCGGCGCAGCCTGAACAATTCCTCGACCGTCAAGAAGGTCGGTGCGAGAGGCCAGGCGGTACGCCTCTTCTACGCCGATGGCCTCTATGTGGACGTGGCAGCCGTCGTGAAGTACACAACTGGCGGGTACGGCATCCCTGACGGTTCGGGTGGGTGGCTTACTACCGATCCTGTGAAGCACGAGACGCATCTCAATGAGTGCAACGCCAAGTTGACCGGCGATCTAAAGAAAGTCATCCGGTTCGCCAAGAAGTGGAACAGTGCGCACAGCTCGCGGCTCGCTTCGTTCCACCTGGAAATGTTGGCCGCGCGGACTTTCGCCACAATGGACAACAACTCACGTGCGGCGTTGAGGTTGTTCTTTGACTATAACCACAACTTCCTGACAGTGAATGACCCCGCTGGATACAGTGGGGATCTATCAACATACCTGACCCAAGCGAATCGCACTGCTGTCAACGACAGCCTCAAAACCGCTCGCGACAGGGCAGACCTGGCATTGGCCGCTGAGAACCGAGGCGACCATCGCGAAGCAATTCGTCTGTGGCGAATCATCTTGGGTAACAACTTCCCGACGTACGGCTGAGCGAAGTTTGCACAGATCGCGGCATCAATCCCGCGCCGGCCACACGAAAGATCCGTCTGAACCAGCAGCGCCGATCACACATGTGAGCTCATTGATACCGTCCTCCACACGCTCACGGACTTGCTTGAGTTATCAAGCAACGTAGAACGGTAAGCCACTGAGGGCCAAGCGTAGCGTCCGCAAGGACTGCCAGGTCTTCACCTGCAACCTCAGTGACGTGGCGAACGCGAAGGACGAGGTCACATCAGCTACACGTGCCGCGTCCTGTTCCAACGTCACGGCCACACGTTGCACCTCGATCTTGCCCAGCCGACGAAGAACTTCCGGGCAGAGCTCCGGCACGGCGACTGCGGAATCCGCCGCATGAACGTCCTCGACTACCTGTCCGGCCCGCGTCAGCCGTGGCTGCCCCCATCTTGAAGCCTCCGCCCCGTCCCCCGGCGTCGAAGTCGCCTACGAGGGCTGGGTGTTCCCGACGGGCGGGGTAGCTCTTGTGTGGGTGCTGGAGGAGGAGATGCAAGCCGTAGCCGACGGACGACCAGGTGCGAAGTCGTCAGAAACAAAGGGGATCAGCCGTTCCCCGCTTCTATGATGTGATGGTGACGAACGCGCCGCAGGATACCTTCCCGCCGTTTGGTGGATCCCTCGCTCTGCTCACAGTTCCGTACATCTTCACCCAGGACGATTTGCTAACAGCCGAGGGGTTCATCAAGAAGGCGAAAGAACGTGGCTACAAGCTCACGCTCGATATTCTTCAAGAGCTTCACAGCCATCGTTTGCTTCTGCCGCTCTACCGTGTGAGCGACACACCGGCCGAAGGGCGTCGAATCGCTATCGAACCCAGTTATGCAGTGAACCCCCGAGGGTGGGTGCTGGAGGCTGCGGCTGAAGGGCGCCTCCGAGATCCAGCCGATGAGGGCTACTCGGCGACATGGCCGTATAAGAGGCCACCAGATGAAGAACATGACAGATGGTGGAATGGATTCATCTACTCAACGTGGCAGTTGCTCGACGTGAAGACAGCCTTGAGTCGGTACAGCTTCGTCAAACACGGCTACTTTCGTCCTTCTGGTGATGCGGCTCGGATGCGCCAACGGAAAATGACCCTTGCCTTGGCGGCTCTGGCAACACGATATCTTCCAGGTATTCTTGGTGAGCTCAGCATGCCAACTGGTGTGGACGAAGGCGGGCTGCGACGATACCGAGCCGTATCGGATGTACGCGATTTGCTTCAGCGTGCAGGTCTTGACCTGTCACGTCTTCAGGGGAAAGCCGATGCCCTGCTAGCGCAAGCCCACAGCGAGCCGCTTGGCAAATGGCTGCCTCTTATGCGCTACGCCAGCTACAAGGGTTGGTCGAAACTGCGGGGGGAACCGCTTGACGCCATGTGGCGACGCGTTGCTTCGGAGATTCTCTTGCGTGCTCATGAAGATCTTGCTGCGGATGGTGCTGTTGATCCATTGCCGGATCTCACGGGAACGACATGGTGGACTTCGCAGCATGACCGGTTGACTCCTCGATACGAGGAGGCAAAAACCTTGGAGCGGGCGCTCGCCGAATTGGGCATTTCACCCCACCCAAAAGTAATATTGCTGGTCGAAGGCGAAACCGAGCTCTACCATGTTCCGCGACTGCTGGCAGAATTCGGACTCACGCAGCCACAACAAGTGCGAGTGCAGCGCACAAAGGGATCGAAGATTAACGCGCACCTCATCGCACGCTATGGCGTTACACCGCGTGTTGGACGTAGACTTCATGATCGGTGGATGCTTGACGCGTCGCTTACTGCGCTTGTGATTGCCATGGATGCCGAGAACGACTTTGAAACCCAAGCCAAGCGGGATAAGGTACGGCGTCAACTCCAAGAGGCTATTCGCGAAGAAGTGAAGTACCAGGATGCCGACATCAGCCAAGGGGAACTTGACGCTCTGGTACATGTCCGCGTTTGGGGTAAGGACAAGTACGAGCTCGCCAATTTTTCGGATGACGAACTAGTGCCAGCAATCACGAAAATTGCCGCCACACAATCGAATCCGCGCACTGAATCACCGAGTTGGGATCAGGATCTTCGGGCGCAACTCCAGGAGGCTCGCGCTAAGCATTACGATATCAAGGTTCCCCTTGGTCGATTGCGAGTGGCTGAAGACAAGGTGGAGTTGGCAAAGCTTCTCTGGCCGGTTCTGCTTGCCAAGTGTGAGGCAGAATATGTGGCTGACAGCGTCGAGACGCCGGTACTCAAGCTGGCTCTTGAAGTACGCCGACTGGTCGGTGAGGTTGGCGGAATTTTCGCACTCAAAGGGCAAGCCTAGATAGCCCACCTCACCCTGATCCCTTTATCCGCGACTTCACGGAAGCGACAAATGACTTTGCAGAGCGAACGTAAATCGGTCGCTAACGAGTTGGTGCGTGATAGCGGGTGAGGCGTGTTGGTCCGTTGGAGGACGCTGGCTCAGGCGTGAGCGGTGCGGTCGGAGACGAGGCCGGCGATGACGCGGTAGGTGTCGGCCAGGCGGTCGCGACGATGGGTCCAGCGCGTCAGTTGCTTCCAGCGTTTGTGATCGGCGAGGGCGTGTTCGACGGTGATGCGGTCAGAGGAGTGCCCGTGGCGGTCGCGTTCCCACTGTTCGACTCTGCCGGGCAATGCTCTCGGGCGGGGTTTTCTGGGTGGTGTGATCGCTTGCTCGCGGTGGTCGCGGCTCAGGCCGAGGTAGCCGTCGTCCAAGAGGACCTCGACGTCGGGGAAGTGCTGGAAGCAGATGGCGATGCCTTCATTGCTGCCCTAGAGCACGGGCTCCGTCCGCGCGATGAGCCTTGTCAACGGCGTTCTCCAGATGGGCATCGACAAGGCCACCTCGGCTCGCCGGCGATTAGTCGCCTCAATCACGCGGCAGGTCCTGCCGACTCGGCGGCCTGTCCTCTGCCCTCAGGCTCTGCTGAATTTCACGCCAGGCATGGATGACCTCTGCCGTCTTCGCCAAGACATCGCGGGCCTGCGACAGCAGCAGGCTCAAGGCACCCGACAGAGCCAGGATCAACAGGGCAAGGCTGTCCCAGTTCATCGGGCTCCGCCCTTCCGGACAGCCGGGCCACTAGCCCGATCGGTTCGGCGGGGCAGCACTCTGTCGAGCCAGTCTCGATTGGCGTTGAGGTCTTCCAGCCTCTGCCGAACATCGTCGCCGTAGACAGTGTCCCCCCACCTGAAGCGGATCTGCATCACCCCTCGCACGTCGGGGCTCTGGTGCTCCAGGTAGAACGTGCACTGATAGCCCCGCGCCGTCCCCTGCAGACTGCAGTCGCAGTAGCAGCGCCCGATCCTCAGTGGCAGACCCCAGACATCGTCCATAAGGCGGTCGAGAAACGCGTCATGTTTGAGAAGTGCGTCGCGATGCGTATCCAGCTCGAAGATCCACTCGTCCCCGGTGATCCAAGCTCGAGTCGAGTAGGCAGTGCTGAAGTTCTGGAAGATCGCGATGCGGCGAAGGAGTCCTGAGCCGAGCCACGCCAGATCCCGACCCGTTTGCATGAGTGAGGCGAACTGACGCTCGTCCTCCAGCTCGTAGGGCGACGGCCCGGTCACACCCCACAAGGGCACGAAGCCACCCTCTTCCAGGTCGCGCCTTCGTTGTGCGAGCAAGAGATGCCAGCGGGTACCCGGGGCTCCCCTCAGGACCAATCGACTTTCGGTGCCAGCCAATTCGAGATGAAGATCTGCGTCGCGTACTGCAACGACACGCAGCCGCATCACACCACTGACCTGGACGCCGGGTTCTGCAGACGGAAGCAGATGCACCAGCGCATAGTCGGCCATCGGGAACTTCCGGCCAGGAAGGGACCCACTGTGACTGTCGAGGACCACCACGGATTGTCCAGGCGTCAGACGCATGCCAGCGATTCCGACCGGATGCGCCCACCACTCCCCTCCGCGGCCAAGCTCCTTCATCACCTGAGCTTCGAGGAGTGCTTGTCCGCCGTGAGCGTCCGGGAGCAATGGAGCATGGCGATGGGCTCGAAGGGCTTCCGAGGCATATTGGAACGGCTCCCCGGAGTAGCAGCTTCGGGTGCGGGCAAGGCGGGTGAGGCGACCACCAGCGGCCATAGTGCGATCCGTCCTCGAGCGCTGCCGCCCCTGAACACTCGAAAACTGATCGGTACGCCCGAGTTTGGGCGTGCAAGAGCAGGTTTCAACCACGACAGGTGCAGCGCTGGCTTCTTCGTCCCTCTGTTGGCACTGCAGACGGGGCAGCGCAGTGCCGGAACAGGCCGCCTATCCGACCCGGCTAGCGATGCTGCCGTAAATCTCTGTACGTTGCAACCTGCTCAACAGGCTCGGGATGGTGATAACGACCAGTTCCTCGAAGGTGGCCCAGGGAGCCGGGCGGAGGCGGCGCACTGGCCACTGACGAGCTTGCCGAGCAGTGTCGGTGACGCGCCGCGGGGCCTCGCAACGGGGCTATGCGCTCCATGGCCTCCACACGTCGACGCGTTCGGAGCCCCAGCGGAAAGCAGCTGTCATCGAGGTTGCGACTGGGAGTCGCCCGGCCGTGCCGGGCTGCCATCCGCTCCAATAACGGGTGTTGCTACGAGCGAGTCCACAGCGGCAAGCCTCAGCTGTTCGATGTATGGCCGAGCTCCCGGCGACTGGATTCCCGACCGGCCTAGCGTGCGTGCGCGATGCGTGAGCAGACGGGCCAGCACAGGGCGTCACAAGCCGGATGGAGTACGACGCCGCAGGGCGTTGATCAGGCAGAACAGTGCCCTGCGGCAAGGCGGAGCACTACCCGGCACGGATTCGATCCCACTCCTAAAGCGGGTGTCGCAGGTTCGAATCCTGCCGGGGGCACAAGAGAAAAGGCCAGCTAGGAGCATGCTCCTAGCTGGCCTTCGTCATGGGACCTAGGAACGTTCCTAGGTCCGTGACATCCACGTCTGACATCAACGCGGGCGGTCACCCACGATCGGGGCGCCTCTTCCTGAGCAGCCGGTCCATGTGGCTCATGGCCTCTCGCTGGGTGTCCTGGACGACGTGGGTGTACACGTCCATGGTGATGCTGATCTGAGAGTGCCCAAGGATCTCCATCACTCGGGGGGCGACTCCGGCGGCCGTGAGGAGGGTCGCGGTGCCGTGCCGGGCGTCATGCAACCGGATCACGCGGAGGCTGGCGGACTCGGCGACGCGGGTGAAGGAGCGGTAGACGTTCCGCGGCTCGACCTGGCGGCCGGTGCGGGTGGTGAAGACGTAGCCGGACTCCTGCCACCGCTCCCCCGCCTTGGCACGCGCAGCTGCCTGCCTCATCCGGTGCCAGCGCAGGGGCGCGATGCAGAGGGCGGGCAGCGGGACGACCCGACGACGGCGGCTCTTTGGCCGGCGGAAGAGACGGCGATCGTCCTTCACGATGCTCTCGGCAGCTGGCCCGAAGACCTCGGCTTCACCACCCCGCCTGGCTGGATCCGACCCGAGCACCACGAAGAGGAACGGGTGAACCGCGCCTTCACCTCCGTCACCGCCGCCGCGCTCGTCGCCGGGCCGATCACACCGCAGCACGTCGATCCCGCTCTGGTCGACTACTTCCAGCAGCAGTTGGAGGGGCACTACCGGGCCGACATGTTCCTCGGCCCGCACGACCTGATCGGCACGGTCTCCGCCCAGTACCAGCTGATCGACAAGCTCGTGCGTTCCGCGAAGGGCGAGACGCGTCGGGGCCTGCTGCGTGCCGGAGCCGCCTACGCGGCGCTCGTCGGCTGGCTGTACCAGGACGCCGGCGACATGGACGGGGCCGCGTTCTGGCGCGGGGTCACGCAGGAGATCGCCATGCGGTCCCGCGACCCGCACCTCATCGGCTACTCCCTGGTGAACCAGGCGCAGGTCCGCACCGACCTCGGTGACGGACGCGCGGTCGTCGACCTGTGCGAGGCTGCCCTGGAGGACGCTGGCCGCCTTGACCCGAAAGTGCGGATCATGGCGATGCAGCAGCAGGCGCACGGTGCCAGCCTCACCGGGGAGCGCCGGACCGTCGACCAACTGCTCGACCTGGCCGACCAGCTACTTCCCCAGGTCGATGACGACCTGCCGTGGGGCAATGCCTGCCGCCGCACACCGGGCTACCTGGAGGTTCAGCGAGCCACCTGCTACGGACGACTCGGCCTTGGCACGGAGGCGGGCTCGCTGTGGGCGCAGGTGCTGGCCGAAGTACCGGAGACGGCCCGTCGGGACCGCGGGGTGTACATGGCCCGGCAGGCGACCGCAGCGGCCGCGGCCCGCGAGCCGGACCACGCGGTGGAGATCGCCCCCACGGTGGCAACGATCGCCGTGGAGACCCGGTCGGCCCGCATGCGCCGGGAGTTGGCCACTCTGGAACGGGCGATGCGCCCGTGGCACGATGCCCCGGTCGGCCGGGATCTTGCCGAGATCCTGGCACCGCTGACCGAGGGGAGCTAGCTGTGGGCAAGGAACCGTTGGCGGACGCGGACATCACCGCACGCCTGGCCGCGCTGCCGGGATGGGAGCGTGACGGGCACGGCATCACCCGCACCTTCGGGATCCGGTACCACGGTGGCGTAGCACTGATCGTGCACGTCGCGGACATCGAGCGGCTCATCGGGCACCACGCGGACATCGACCTGCGGTGGGATCACGTCAGGTTCCGGATCACGACGCACGACGCCGGACACCGGCTCACCGATGCCGACTTCGTCCTCGCCGCACGCATCGACCAGATCGCCGCAGCCCACGAAGCGCGGCCCACCGAGGCGTAACCGTCCGCCCCACTGGTACGGCGCGTTCTCGTACCCCCGGCGCCGTCGCTTCGTCTCGTGTATACCGGGTCGGGGCGGTGTGGGGGCATCTGCGGCACGCGCATAGGCGTGTGGCCGGTGGCCGACTAGAGTCGCCTCATCACTGCTGGTTATGGGGCCAGGGCCGGGTACACGCACGTCCGGTCGCTGGTGGGGAGGGCCTGTAGAGCATGAGCCGTCGCTCCAATGGGTTGGTCGGTGTCTGGGCGGAAGCGCAGCGCCAACAGCAACGTCAACGTGAGGCGCAAGCCAGGTTTCAGCGCGATCAGGAGCGTCAACAGCGCGCCCATCAACGGGAGATCGCCCGCAGCCACCGCGAGCAGAAGGCGGCGTACCGGGAGCAGCGTGAGGCGGAGGCGCGGCGGCGTACCCAGGAGCTGGACGCGCGGGTGGAGGCGTTGCAGGGGCTGCTGGCCGCCGGGTGCCGGGCGTCGGCGTTCCGGGCCGACGCGCTGACCCGGCCCGAGCGGGTCGAGGCGTTCTCCCCGGGGCAGCTCGGCCACCCGATCACCATGCCGGACCCGAACCGGTATCAGCCGCAGGGTGGTTGGACCGCCGGGCGGCGGGCCCAGGCGCAGGCGGAGGCCCGGTCCAGGTTCGAGCGTGACTGGCAGGCCGCCCAGGCCGCCGAGGCCCAGCGCCTCCGGCAACTGGCCACCTACCAGGCGCAGTACCAGCAGTGGTCTGACGCCCAACTCGCCGAGGTCCGGCGGCACAACGCCGGGATCACGGAGATGACGGCCGGGCTGCGCGGCGGGGACCCCGAGGCCGCGGTGGAGTACTTCTCCGCCGCCCTCTACGCCTCCACCGGATGGCCGGACGACCTGCCGCGCCAGGTGTCCGCAGCGTACGACTCCGGTGCGCGCCAGCTGGTACTGAACTGGGAGCTGCCCGCGTACGCCGTCGTCCCCGAGGCGAAGTCGGTGCGCTACATGGTCAACGCCGACCAGGAGAAGGAGTCGCCCCGGCCCGTCACCCAGCGCCGCTCCCTGTACCGGGACGTGCTCGCGCAGTGTGTCCTGCTGGTCCTGCGCGACCTCTTCGCCGCCGATGAGTTCGGTGCGCTGGAATCGGTCGCGCTGAACGGCTTCGTGGACGACCACGACCCGGTGACCGGCCGCCGGGCCTCTCTGTTCCTCGCCACCGTCATGGTCTCGCGCGCGGACTTCGCCGGGCTGCACCTGGAGCAGGTGAACGCCGTCAACTGCCTGGTGGACGGGCTCCGGGGGCAGTTGTCGTCCCGCCCCGACCAGTACGCGACGGTACGCCCCGGCCGGGTCCCCGAAGACGTGGGTGACGGCGTCGTCACCCATGGGGGCGATGAGGAGCCGGATCTGTACGACATGGACCCGATCGCCTTCGAATCGCTGGTCGCCGAGCTGTTCCGGGCCATGGGCATGCAGGCCGTGACCACTCAGCGTTCGAACGACGGCGGTGTGGACGTCGACGCGCTGGACCCCGCCCCCATCCGCGGCGGCAAGATCGTCGTCCAGGTCAAGCGCTACCGCAACACCGTGCCCCCGACCGCCGTCCGCGATCTGTACGGCACCGTGCAGGACGCCGGTGCCAACAAGGGCGTGCTGGTCACGACGTCGAAGTTCGGCCCCGGCTCGCACACCTTCGCCAACGGCAAGCCCCTGGAGCTGGTGGCCGGTTCCGAACTGGTCGATCTGCTGCACCGCCACGGTCTGCGGGGCCGGTTGGGCGGCGGCGAGGGCTCGGTGCCCGCCCAG
The DNA here is from genome assembly GCA_000720535.1 of Streptomyces halstedii. Classification (GTDB taxonomy): domain Bacteria; phylum Actinomycetota; class Actinomycetes; order Streptomycetales; family Streptomycetaceae; genus Streptomyces; species Streptomyces halstedii. Next base: position 109,366 of record JOAZ01000002.1, on the reverse strand, counting down.
CGCAGCGCGCCGGACAGCCGGGCCACGCCGAGCGGTGCGGCGGATACGGACGCGGGGGCGCCGGACGCGGACGGCCCGGCGGGGGCGGACGACTACAACATCCTGGGCATGTACTGGTCGGGCGGCGTCGCCCTGGACGTGTGCGCGCTCGTCTGCCGGGGCAACCAGGTCCTGGACGACGACCACTTCGTCTTCTACAACAACCCCAGGACACCGGACGGTACGGTCCGCGCGCTCGTCCCGGTCGCGCCGGACAAGGCCGCCATCCAGGTCTCCTTCGACGCCCTGCCGGCGCGGGCCGACCGCCTCGTCGTCATCGCCGCGGTGGATCCCGTCGTCAACGCCGCGGCCGATCTGTCCGGGTTCGCCGACGCGGGTATCCGGCTGCTGGACTCCGAGGGAACCCCGCTCGACCGGTTGGACGTCTCCGACGGCCGCGACGGCGAGACCGCCCTCGTCCTGGGGTCCTTCCGCCGCCGCGCGAACGGTGACTGGGAGTTCGTCACCGGCGGCAAGGGCTATCCGGGCGGCCTGGAGGAGCTGGTCGGGGAGTACGGCATCGACGTGGACTGACTCGGGGCCCGGCCCCGGCGGTCAGCGGAACTCCTGGAGCCGGGGGGCGAGCAGGTCGAGTGCCTCCTCCCAGCGGAAGGGGGCGATCTCGCCGCCGGGCGTCGGGTCGTGCGGTTCCCGTGTCCCGATGAGCACGCCCATCGCGCGCAGCCGGTCCAGGCTCTGCCGGTAGGCGGGGTGGGCGGCCTGGGCCGCGTTCAGGCAGGGCAGGACGGCGGTGGGGATGCCGGAGCCGTACGCCTCGCACAGGATGCCCAGGGCCAGGGTGTCGGAGGCTCCGGCCGCCCACTTGTTGATCGTGTTGAACGTGGCCGGGGCGACGGCGATCGCGTCGGCCGGGGGCAGCGGGCGGGGCTCGCCGGGCCGCCGCGACGCCGAGCGGATCGGGTAACCGGTCTGCGCCTCGACCGCCGCCGGGTCGATGAAGCCGAGGCCCTGCGGGGTGGCGACGACACCGACCTCCCAGCCGGCCTCCCGGGCGGCCGTGATCAGCGTGCCGACGCCCCCGGCGAACCCGGCCGCGCACACGACCACGTACAGGAACGGCCTCCTGGTGGGCGGGGCGGTCCGGTCGTCGTCGCTCATGCGGTCAGCGCAGTTCGTCCGGGCACGGTGTGCCGGGCTGGAGCTGGTACGGCGCGGCCAGCCGGTAGACGCCCGGACGCGGCGCGAGGAGCTCGGTCCACTCGTCGCCGTCCGGGTCCTCCTCCACCTTGATCAGGCAGCCGTGGGCGTTGATGAAGTCCTTGGGCGCTTCCTCGTCCTCCTCCGACCGCTGTTTGGACGCCTCGGTCTCCTGCGGCCGCTCGACGCTCTTGCCCTCGTCGTCCACGACGGCGAGCCACCGCGAGTACGGGACGCGGATCAGCACCCGGCCCGCCGACCGCACCCGGATCGTCAGTTCCTCCGCGCCGGCCTTCTCCACCGTCGCCGGCGGGTCGGCCAGCGGCACCGGGTCCAGGACCCGGAACAGCTTCCAGTTGGCGTCGCTCCAGACCGCCTTCAGATACGGCTGGCCCTTCTCGACCAGCTCCGCCTCCTGCACCGCCCCGCTGGAGTCCGGCTTCCCGGTCGGCAGCACCACGTAGTGCACGGCCCAGCGGTCGAGCCACTCGCGGTAGTTCACCGGGTCCAGGGTGTCGTCGTAGAAGAGCGGGTTGCGCTTCATGTCGGCCTGGCGGTTCCATCCCCGGGCCAGGTTCACGTACGGCGCGAGCGCGGACGCCTCCCGGTGGCTGCTCGCGGGCACGACCTCGACCCTGCCCCGCTCCGCCCCGGCCTTCTGGAGCTGGTGGACCAGGGGGGCCAGTTCACGGCTCCAGGAGGCGGCGGGGGCGGTACGGACGATGTCGTCCACCCCCTTGAAGCCGATCCAGAAGTTGAACCCGACGAGCGCGAGCACCAGGGCGTACCAGCGTCGGGTACGCGGCGCGGTGTACGGCAGCGCCGCCAGCAGCACCACACCGCCGAACAGCATCGCCATCCGCGAGACGTTCGAGCCGATCTGCGAGTCGACGACGTACGTCAGCAGGGTCCCCACCCCGTACACCGCGGCGGCCGTGCGCACGGTGCGCCAGTCCCGGGGTACGAGGACGAAGACCAGGACGGCGAAGACGAACGGCAGCGAGAGCGTGCCAAACGACATCGGCTGCGTACCCGAGAAGGGGAACAGCCACGCGGACAGGACCACGACCGCGACGGGGGCCAGGCCGAGCGCGTACGCCCCGGGGCGCCGTTTGTTCAGGAAGAGCGCCGCCGCGACCACGCCGAGGAAGAGCCCGGCGACCGGACTGCCCGCGGTCGCGAGTCCCGCCAGCGGGGCGGCGACGACGGCCTTCGCCCAGCGCCGGCGACGCCAGCGATGCGGCCAGCAGAAGACGGCGGCGACGGCCCCGAGGGCGAACATCATGCCGAGCCCGAAGGTCACCCGGCCGGACAGCGCGTTGCAGAGGTAGGCGAAGACGCCCGCGAGCGAGCAGGCCAGCGGATTGCGTACGGCGGGCACCCTGACCAGGATCAGGGCGGTCAGCGCCGACGACACCGTGCCGACGATCATCATCGTCGTACGGACGCCGAGCAGTGACATCAGGTAGGGCGACACCACGCTGTACGAGACCGGGTGCATCCCGCCGTACCAGGCGAGGTTGTACGCGGTCCCGGGGTGACGCCCGACGAACTCGGCCCAGGCGTCCTGGGCGGCGATGTCCCCGCCGCTGTTGGCGAAGAAGAAGAACCAGAGCACATGGACGACGGCGGCGGCCGCGGTCGTCAGAGCGACCGGGTGGCGCCACAGGGGACGGCGTACGGCCCGTTCCCGCCGGTCACGGCCGCCGTCGGGCTGGAGGGGGATCCGGATCCCGACGTCCGCCCGCGGCGACGCACCGGCGGCTCCCGTCCGTGTCGGTTCAGCCGTGGTCACTGCGACTCTCCCCGTCCTTGCCCTGGGCCTGCCGAACCGTCGATGTACCGCACGGGCTCGTCCGTACCCGTGAGGACGGCGCCCGTGACCTTTCCGTTGCTCTTCGGGACGCTAGCATGTGCCATTTTCCGTGGCACCGGGCTTATGCGGCGGAGTGTCCGTTCCGCCTGCCCGGCCCCCGGGCGGGACCCCGTGCCGGGAGCCGCTCCGGTCCCGCGTCCTGGAGTCGAGGATCGCGGGACCGGATGGACGGGCCGGGCGGTCAGCCGGGCCGGGCGGTCAGGAGATGCGGGTCAGCTTGTCGCCGAAGGACGGCTCCGTCATCGCGCCCTGGAGAGCGACCGGGGCGGAGACCTTGCCCGTGCCCGTGCCGATCGTCACCTCACCGACGACCGTGCCCGCCTCGGCCTGGTGGCCGGGCGTCTTGCCGCCGTCCGTCAGCTTGAGGTCGACTTCCAGCCCGCTCCAGCCGACCGCCTTCAGGTTCTTGGTGGCGACCACGGGGGTGTGGGCACCGAACCCGTTGTCCACGTATCCGACGACCTGGCCCTTCTTGACGACGGTGGCCGAATCGACGCCCTTCTGGGCGGCCTGGATCAGCTTGAGGCTGTTCTGCACCGCGCGCTGGAGCTTGTCGTACAGACGGCCCTCCATGTCGGCGCCCATCACCACACCGATGATCCTCTGGGTCTTGCCGTCCACGACGGTGCTCGCCGTCCAGAGCAGGTTGCCGCCGGCCGGGGTGGAGGAGCCCGTCTTGATGCCGTTCACACCGGGTTCCAGCAGGATGTCGTTGTTGTTGTAGATCCTGCCGACGCCGGGGATGTCGGCCTGCGGCATGTCCACGATCCTGCGGAAGATGTCGTTCTGCATGACCGCCTTGCCCAGTTTGATCTGGTCGGCGGGCGTGGACACGGTGGAGGACTTCAGGCCACTCGGGTCGGTGTAGGTCGACTTGGTCATGCCGAGGTCCTTGGCCGCCGCGTTCATCTTCTCGACGAAGGCCTCCTCCGTCTCGGCGTCCCAACGGGCCAGCAGACGCGCCACGTTGTTCCCGGAGGGGATCATCAGCATCTGGAGCATCTGGTACTCCGTGTACGTGTCGCCTTCCTTGATCGTCGCCATCGACTCGTCCGTGCTGTCGGCTTCCTTGCCCGCCTGCGCGTCGACCTCGATCCGCTCACCGGTCTGCTTGCCGGTGATCGGGTGGTCCTTGAGGATCACGTAGGCGGTCATCACCTTCGCCATGCTCGCGATCGGCGCGGACTTCTCCTTGCCGTACGAGCCGATGGCTCCGACGCCCTCGACCTCGACGGCGCCCTGCCCCTCCTCGGGCCACGGCATCGCCAGCTTCTCGCCGCCGAAGGTGTACGTGGGAGCGGCGGAGAGCGTCAGCGTGGGGTCGGGAAGCGGGCGCACGGCCTGCGCGATCGCAAAGATGATCAACAGGAGCAGGACCAGCGGGGTCCAGATCTTGACGCGCCGCACGGCCGTGCGGACCGGGGTCTCCGGCGGCGGCGGGGTGTTCGTCAGCTCGGCCAGCAGGTCCAGCGGCGGCTTGGGCGGCATCGGCTGCTGCCGGGTCCGCTCGGCCTCGACGTATCCAGGCGCAAGGCCGGTGGAACCGGCGGCCCCGACGTCCTGGACGACGGTGGGGCCGACCGCGCCGGTGGGCGCGCCGAACGCGCCGGACGCACCCGGCGCACCGGGTTCACGGGACGGTACGGGCCGCACGTCGTCCGACCGCAGGGGGACGAACTTGCTGGTCCGCTCGGCGGAGGTCCCGGGGGCGTCGGTGCCTTCGGCGTCGCGGGTGTCCTTGGATCCCTCGGCACCCTTGGGCCCCTTGGTGGCCTTGGTGTCCTTGGGCCCCTTGGTGTCCTTGGCAGGGCCGGTCTTCGGGCCCGCCTCGGCCGCGCTCTTCGTGTCGGCCGCACGCGGGGGCAGCTTCAGCGCCGTCGTCGGCTGATCGACCTGGGGACGCCGTGTCGTCGTGAAGACGGCTGTCGGCTGATCGATTCCTCGCCCGTCCCCGGAGGCGTCGGACGGCTCGGAGTCGGACGGCTCGGCGTCGGTCTTGTCCGAGGCGGGCTCGGCCTTGTCCGAGGCGGGCTTCTCCTCGCGGGATGCGGGGGCCTCCTCGGTGTCGGCCTTCTCCGTGCCGGTCTTCTCGGTGTCAGCGTTCTCGGTGCCGACCTCCTCGGTGCCGACCTCCTCGCGCGTCTTCGGGACGCGCGGGGCGGGGGCGCTCTCCTTCGTGCCGCCGGACCCCGCCGCACGCCCTGACCCGGAGCCGGGATCGGGCTCGGGCTCGGGCTCGGGCTCGGCGGACGCTGTCTCCGACCTGGGCGTATCCGCCTTCGGCGCCTCCGACTCCGGCGCCTCGGCTTCGCCGACCGTCGCCCCTTCGTCCTTCGGCCCCCGGCTCTTCGCCTCACCGTCTCCGGTTTCGCGAGCCTTCGTCTCGGGGCCCTTCGTCTCGCCGGCCTTCGTCTCGGAGTCCTCCGACTCCGAACCGTTACGGGCCGAACCGTTACGGGCCGAGCCCGCGGGCTCAGCGGAATCCGTATCGGCGGGGCCGGTCCCGGCGGTCTCCGCCTCGCCGGCGTCCGCGTCGGCGTCCGCGTCGGCGTCCGCGTCGGTGTCCCGCTCCGCCGACGGCGCCCCGTTCGCCCCGGAGCCGCCCTCGGCGTCCTCCGCCTCCCCGTCCCCGTCGCGGGGCGCCGAGGCCTTCTCCGGGCGTCCTGCGTCCTTCACGGCCCCATCGGCGGCCCCGCCGCCCTCGTCGCCGGTCCCCGCGTCCGCCGTACCGGACGCCGGGGCGTCCGACGCGTCGTCATCGGTGTCCGTGGGCCGCTCCGTACGGAAGACCGCCGTCGCGGCGCCCGCCGTGCTCCCGGTGCTCGCGGAGGCGGCCGGTTCACGGAACACGGCCAGACGCGGATCACGTTCCTCGGCCGTCCCCGAAGCCGTCCCCGACGACTTCCGCTGCTTCGACCTGTCGGGGGACTCGCCCGCCACCGATGCCTCCTCCATACGCCGTGCGAGGACATGCCCGCACTGTCCGAACCATCTACCAGTGTCCTGTGTGGAACCTGGGCTGGGCTGCTAGACGGGAACGACATACCTAACGGTTCCCTTACAAAGCACCCAGGCACCCTCGACAGACCAATGTGAGAGGGGTCACCCTGTCATTCATCCACGCGGGGAGGCATGGATGGGCAGGAGCCGCAGAACAATTCCGGAGGAGCTTCTGCTGCTCGCTCTGGACCCGACCACGGGTACCACAGCGCAGCCGCAGTCGCTCGACCTCGGCCTGGCCGGGGCACAGCTAGTGGAGCTGGCTCTGGCAGGACGGATAGCCCCTGACGGGGATCGTATCGCCGTGGTGATGCCACGGCCGACAGGAGATCCGACTCTGGACTCCGCACTGGAACTGCTGCGCCGTCGCGGCAGCCCGGTCCGGGCCGTCCACTGGATCGGCGGACCCCGGCTGGGGCTCCGCCAGATCTATCTCGCGCATCTGGAGCGGTGCGGCATGGTGCATGCCGTGGCGGGCCAGATGTGCGGAGTGCTGCCGACGACTCGCTACCAGGCGACGGACACGGCGGTCAGCCGGGACATCAGAACCCGGCTGGACAGTGCGATCCGCACCGGCGTACCGCCGGACCCGCGGACCGCGGCGCTCGCCGCGCTGGCCCACGCGGTCGGACTCGGCAAGCACCTGTACCCCGGGAACGAGGGGCGTTCATCGCGCTCCCGGCTCCGGGACCTGATCAGGCACGACCCGATGGGCGGTCTCGTCGCGCACGCCGTGATGGACGTCCAGAACGGCGTGGCAGTCCAGCCACGCCGTCATCAGCAGGCGGCCGGAGTGCCGTTGCAGCCGCAAGCACCAGCTCGCCGCGGCAGCATGGCACACACCTCCGCCGTCCACTGACCGCACGACCGCGCGGACACTTACGCGCAGCACTGCCAACCGCCGCACCGACGTCCCCAAGACCCGGTTCGGGAGCCGCACCAGGCGCGGGGCAGCCGGACCCACCGGCTGCCCCGCGTTTCGCGCGTATTGGCCATTTCCCAGCGCGCCCGGTGTCATGGGTGGCAATCTGCTGAGCGATAGATACGCACAGCTACAACAGCTGCATAGCCGGAGGTGCCGTTCCCGTGCCGACCAACGTCAATCCCACCGTCAGGCGACGCCGGTTGGGCCAGGAATTGCGCCGACTGCGCGAGATCAAGGGCATGACGGCCGAGGAGGTGGCCGAGCGGCTGCTGGTCTCGCAGTCGAAGATCAGCCGCCTGGAGAACGGACGGCGTTCCATCAGCCAGCGTGATGTGCGCGATCTCTGCGGCGTCTACGAGGTCGAGGACCACCGGGTCGTCGACTCGCTGATGCAGATGGCCAAGGACTCCCGTCAGCAGGGCTGGTGGCACGCCTTCGGTGACATCCCGTACAGCGTCTACATCGGTCTGGAGACGGACGCCGAATCCCTCCGCGTGTACGAACCGCAGATCGTCCCGGGTCTTCTCCAGACACGCGGGTACGCGGAGGCCGTCATCAGCGGCGCGCTCCCCGAGGCCCCTCCGTCCGACATCGAGAAGCGGGTCAGCGTCCGGGCCCGGCGGCAGGACCGGGTCAACGCGCCGGAGGCCCCGCTGCGCCTGTGGGCCGTCATCGACGAGGCGGCACTGCGCCGGCGGGTCGGCGGGAAGCAGGTGATGGTCGAGCAGCTGGAGCACCTCATCGAGCAGTCCGAACTCCCCCATGTCACCGTGCAGGTACTGCCGTTCGACATGGGCGCCCACCCGGGTATCAACGGGCAGTACGCCATTCTGGAATTCCCCGACGCCGCCGACTCCAGCGTCGTGTACATCGAAGGGGTCACCAGCGACCTCTATCTGGAGAAGGCCCATGACGTACAGCGCTACAGCGTCATGTACGAGCATTTGCGGGCCCAGGCCCTCAACGCGGACCAGACCCGCGAGTTCATCAGCGACATCGCCAAGGGGTACACCCGCTGAGGGGCGGGGGAAAGTCACCGAGGGTCACCGAGAGCCGAGTATGGGCTGATAAGTGCGGGGCGGGGCGGAAAGATACACGGCCTCCGCTACAGACGGAAGACCCGTATGCAATATGCCATCCGGTCGAGTGAACGGCACCTCCACGCCATGAAGTTGGCTAGTAGCGTCGATCACGCCAACAGGAATGAAGTTGGTGTCCCTCACACTTATCTGAACCGGAGTCACCATGGCTATTCTTCAGGGCGCTACCGAAAAGTGGACCAAGTCGTCGTACTCCGGCGGCAACGGCGCGTGCGTCGAGGTCAAGTCTCCCGTCACCCGGTCCATCGCCGTACGCGACTCGAAGGCGCCCGAGGGCCCTTCGCTGACCTTCGTGCCCGGCGCGTGGAACGCCTTCGTGCGCGATGTCGCGACGGGTTCCGTCGACGCCTGACGGGCTGACGGCCGTGCGCGGCACGGCAGTCCGTCCCGCGCCATCGCCAGGAGCCCTCTCGACTGGTCCGCCGTCCTGGCCGAGGGGGCTCGGCCCGTCCGGCGCACACCGGTAGCGGTGTGCGTACGCCGGCGTCCGAACCCGGCGCGCGTGCGCCCGGCGCCCGCCGCGCGATACCCGCCCGTACGCTCGGCGCGTCCGCACCGTCAGAGCCTCATCGCTCACCCCTCCTCGCCCTTCTCCGGCCGCACGGGACCCGCATCCCGTGCGGTCGTTCCGCGTTCTCGTGCCGTCGCGCCGCGACCGCCGTCGATCCCGGTGCCGCCGCCTCCGCTCCACCGCTCCGCCGCTGTCGCGTCCCGGTCGCCCGGTGGACTCGCGGTCGTGCTCGCCGTCGTTCATGTCTCCGCACAGCCTGACGAAGTGCCCGCCCATCGTGTGGCCGTGGTCACGTTCACGACAACGGGCCTCTGGGTCAAGAAGCCGTAAAATCGTTCGGCTTACTGACCTGTGTTCACATCCCTGACCGCGCACACCTTGACCGAGGGCGCGGGCGGACGGTTCAATCCCCGCAGTCCCCTTCCCGCGCGGGGCCCCGCTGAACGGCCGTACCGACGAAGTGCGTTCCCGTTCACAAGGCGGACCCCTGGAGGGGGCACATGAACAGTCTCGACTGGACCGTGCTCATCGGCTACTTCGGCGTGATGGTCGCGATCGGCCTCTGGTCGCACCGGCACGTGGACGACGTCAGCGACTTCTTCACGGCGGGCGGCAGGATGCCGTGGTGGCTGTCGGGCATCTCGCACCACATGTCGGGCTACAGCGCGGTGATGTTCACCGGGTACGCCGGCATCGCCTACCAGTACGGCGTGACGTCCTTCGTCACCTGGTCGCTGCCGATCGCCATCGGTATCGGAATCGGGGCGAAGCTCTTCGCCCCCCGGCTCAACCGGCTGCGATCGCGGCTGCACGTCGCCTCGCCGCTGGAGTACCTCAAGAACCGCTACAACGTCCCCACCCAGCAGGCCCTCGCCTGGTCGGGCCTGCTGCTGAAGATCGTGGACGTCGGCGCCAAGTGGGCGGCCATCGCCACCCTGCTCTCCGTCTTCACGGGTATGAGCCTCACCCAGGGCATCTTCATCACCGGCGCCATCACGGCCGTCTACTGCACGGTCGGCGGACTGTGGGCCGACGCGCTCACAGAACTGGGGCAGTTCGTCATCCAGCTCTTCGCCGGGCTCACCATGCTCGTCATCGTGCTGAACGAACTGGGCGGGCTCAGCGCGCTGTGGACCGTCTGGGACAAGCTCCCGGAAGGCCACGCCGAGCCGACGGCGGGCCCGTACACCGTGACGTTCCTGCTGGCGTACCTCTTCATCAAGACCTTCGAGTACAACGGCGGCATGTGGAACCAGGCCCAGCGCTACATGGCGACGGACTCCGCCCGCTCCGCGACCCGTTCGGCCCGGCTCTCCGCGATCCTCTGGCTGGTGTGGCCGGCCGTGCTCTTCTTCCCGATGTGGGCGGCCCCGCTGCTCGTCGAGGCCAAGAAGCCGGACGCCTCGGACAGTTACGCCCTGATGACCGAGCAACTGCTGCCGCACGGACTGCTGGGCCTGGTGGTCGTCGGCTTCTTCTCGCACACGATGGCCATGTGCTCCTCCGACGCCAACTCCATCTCGGCCGTCTTCACCCGGGACATCGCGCCGGTCTTCTCCAAGGCCGCCCGCTCCTGGGACAACCGCGCCGGACTGCTGGCCGCGCGGCTCTCCACGCTCGCGTTCCTCGCCCTGTCGATGGCCCTGGCCACGCAGATCAACTCGCCCGCCTTCAAGGACATCATCTCGGTCGTCATCAAGTGGGTGGCCGGGCTGATGGGACCGATCGCCATCCCGTTCATGCTGGGTCTGCTGCGCCCGTTCCACCGGTCGGGGCCGACGGCGGCGCTCACCAGCTGGGCGGCCGGGCTGCTCGCGTTCTACTTCACCAACTACGACCTCCACGGTTCGGTGAAGACGGATGTCGCGCTGCAATACCAGGTGGCGCTGCCGCTGGCGATCTCGCTGGTGCTGTACGTCGTCGTCGGACTCCTCAAGCCCGAGGACACCCCGGAGCGCGACGCCCTCATCGAGACGATCAACTCCGACGGTGGCGGCCCGCGGGGCGGCGCGGCGACCGTGCCCGGCCAGCGGACCGGCCCGGACGGTACGGGGGTCCCGGAAGGCCTGAAGGACTGACCTGCCGGGCAGGCCCCGGGCACGGCACGGTCACGGACTCACAGAACGGCAGAGCGGCGGGCGGCTCAGCCGCGCGGGTAGCGGGCCAGCCAGCCCGGCGCGGCGGCGGTCGGGCTGTGCAGGGCGGGGCCCTGCGTCATCTCCATGGCGAAGTCGTCGGCCAGTTCGAGGACGGTCGCCCGCCCCTCCAGCTCGGCCAGCCAGGCCGGTGGCAGCGCCGTCTCCCCGTGCAGCGCCCCGAGCAGGGCCCCGCACACGGCCCCGGTGGCGGCCGAGGGCCCCGAGTGGTTCACGGCGAGGCGCAGCCCGTGCCGTACGTCCTCACCGACCAGGGCGCAGTAGAGGGCCACGGCGAGCACCTCCTCCGCCGAGTCGGTGTCGCCGAGGGCCTCGATGAGGGCGGGCCCCGGGATGCCCTGCCGTACGGAGCCGAGGGCCTGCCGCAGCGCGTCGCTGACCTGCTCGTTGCCCGGACGGTCCGCGAGCATCGCCAGGGTGTGCTGCACCGAGCCGTCCAGGGTCTCGCCGCGGGCCAGGCCGTGGATCAAGAGGGCGAAGGCGCCCGCCGCCAGTTGGGCGGTGGCGTGCCCGTGGGTGTGGGCGGCGCACTCGACGGCCAGTTGGAGGACGAGCTGCGGTTCCCAGCCGACGAGCAGCCCGAACGGACCGGAGCGGGTGAGTGCGGCGGAGTCCCGCGCGGCCGGGTTCTTGGGGACGGCGAGGGTGCCCATCGTGGCGTCGCCGAAGCCGACGAGGCATTCGCGGGTGGGGGCGCGGCGCGCGTACAGCCACTCCTCACCGGCCAGCCAGCCGTTGTCGTCGCGGCGTTCGTCGGGCCCCCAGGCGCTCTGCGTGGCCGCCCACCGCAGATGGGCGCGGTGCACGTCGGTGGGCGGATGCCAGGCGCCGGTGTCCCGGCGCACCTGGGCCCGGATGAGGCCGTCGACGGTGAAGAGGGTGAGCTGGGTGACGGCGGTGACGGCGCCGCGTCTGCCGTGCGCCGCGACGAAATCCGTCAGCCCGTCCGCCCCGTGGGCCTCGCGGATCGCCTCCAGGCCGAGCCCGGAGACCCCGGCCCCCAGCGCGTCGCCCACGGCGCCGCCGAGCAGGGAGCCGCGTACCCGGCTGCGGAAGTCCTGCTGCTGGGCGCGGCCCCAGACAGCTGTGGTCCCAGTGCTCACCGTGCCCCTTCCGTCCGTCCGTCCGCCCTACGGTGTGCGACCGCGCAAGCACTGTAATCGAACGAGATGGCCGAACTCAGGGCCGGAACGGTATGTGCGGATAGGCTCTTTACCGGCTGGTAACGCGGGTTTCGGGGGCGCTTGGACGGGTGGGCGGTGAGTCCCGGCCCAGTCCCGCGTCCGGTACGGGCGGGGGCTCGTCCCCCGCCCGTACCGGCGGCCCCGGGGCGGGCGGCCGTCAGCCGAGCTGGCCGGCCTGGTAGTCGCCGGCGGGCTGCCGGGTGATGACGTTGAGACGGTTGTAGGTGTTGATGAGGGCGATGAGCGCCACGAGGGCGATGAGCTGCTCCTCGTCGTAGTGCTTGGCGGCGTTCGCCCACGCCTCGTCCGTGACGCCACCGGCCGCGTCGGCCAGGCGGGTGCCCTGCTCCGCCAGTTCCAGGGCGGCCCGCTCGGCGTCCGTGAAGACCGTGGCCTCCCGCCAGGCCGCGACCAGATGAAGCCGGGTCGCGGTCTCACCGGCCCGGACGGCCTCCTTGGTGTGCATGTCGAGGCAGCCCCCGCAGCCGTTGATCTGGCTTGCGCGGATCTTGACGAGCTCCTGCGTCGCGGCCGGCAGCGACGAGTCGGCGACCGCCTTGCCCGCCGTGTTGATGTGCTTCACGAACGTTCCCGTGAGCGGGCTGGCGTAGACGTTCAGACGGGGTTCCATGGTGGGCTCCTGTGTCGTGGTCTCTCGCTGATGACACCCCTACGACGGAGCGGGTCCCGCCCGATGTGACATCGCCGGCCGACCTCGCGTCTCACACGGCAAAGCGGGGTCAGGACACCCGGTCTCCCCTGCACTCCGCGACGCGCAGCGCGTCCCGCAGCGACTCGGTGGCCCGCGTGAGCGCGAAACGCACCGCCACCTCACCGGCCGCCAGATCGGCGAGCACGGCCTCGGCCCCGGCCAGCACCGCCTCCCCCGACGCGATCAGCTCCGCCTCCACCTCGTCCGCCATCCGCGACAGCCTGCTGCCTGGATCGTCGGTGCTGAGGTAACAAGGTTTCCCCTCGGGGGAGTTCCAGGGCAGCAGTCGCAGGGGAAGCTCGTTCATGGGGCGCGCCTCGCAGACGTGGGTGTCTTCCGATGTGGATGTCTTCCATCGGGTGACGGTGGTCACCGTTCGTGTTCCGATGATCACGGTCCGGCCGTAGCCTCGGAAGAGGCGCACGGTTGCCTGACCAGGGGACAACGGAAGGAGCGGGATGACGGCAGAACCGGCTCACGCGGACGAGGAGTCGGGCCGCGCGGCACTGGGGCGGGCCCTGCGGTATCTACGGGAGCGATCGGGAAGGTCCCTCGGCCAGCTCGCCGGGGAGACCCGGTACGACAAGAGTTACCTGTACCGGCTGGAAGCGGGCCAACGGCTGTCCAAGCTGGCGGTGATGGAGGACCTGGACCGCTATTACGAGTCCGGGGACCTGCTGGTACGGCTGTGGAAGGTGGCCCGCCGCGAGGTCTTCAAGGACCGGTACAAGGAGTTCATGCGGCTGGAGCCGACGGCCCGCATCATGCACGTCTTCACGCTCGGGATCCCGGGACTGCTCCAGACGGAGGATGTGGCGCGAGAGCTGTTGTCCGGTGCCCAGGAAACGGCGGTGGACGCCGAGTTGGTCGAGGAACAGGTCGTGGCGAGGCTGGGTCGCCAGCAGTTGCTGCGCCGAACCCCGGCGCCCTCGGTCCGGGTCATCATCGATGAGTACGCCCTGCGTCGTCCCGTGCCGGAAGCCAAGGCGTGGCGGGAACAGCTGACACACCTGCTCGACACTGCGGAGCTGCCGTCGATCGTCCTCCAGGTGCTCCCCTTCGCGGAGGGCGCCCACCACCTCATGGACGGCTCACTGACCCTGCTCTGGCAGGAAGACGGTACGTCGATCGCCTATACAGAGGGCAACGGCTGCGCCGAGCTGATCGAAGAACCGGCGGCGGTGACACGCTACCGGCTGTCCTACGATCGCCTTCGGGACCGGGCGTTACCCCCGCCGGAGTCCATCGGGTTCATCAGGGGTGTCCTGGAGGAGCACAGATCATGAGCCGTACCCCCGACCTCGGCGCTGCGGTGTGGCGCAAGTCCAGCTACAGCGACGGCGGGGCGAACAACTGCCTCGAAGTCGCCCATGACTTCCCCGGGCTCGTCCCCGTCCGTGACAGCAAGAACCCCACCGGCCCCGTCCTCGTCGTGGCCGCGTCCGCCTGGGCGGACTTCGTCGCGTTCGCCGTACGCCGCTGACGGGTCCCGGCCCCCGCGCCGGGACCCGCCAGGCGTTCGACGTAGCCCGCGCTCAGCCCTCCAGCACCGGCAGCAGCTCCGGCAGGTGTCCGTCCGAGGCCTCCGCCGCCGCCACGCGCTCGGCCGGGACCTCGCCGTACAGCGTCGTGCGCGGTTTCGCCGGGCGGCCCGCGAGGTCCGCGATGGCCACGAGGTCCTGGATCGACCGGTACGAGCCGTAACTCGACCCGGCCATCCGGGAGATGGTCTCCTCCATCAGCGTGCCGCCGAGGTCGTTGGCGCCGGAGCGCAGCATCTCCGCCGCGCCCTGAGTGCCCAGCTTGACCCAGCTGGTCTGGATGTTGGTGATGTGCGGGTGGAGCAGCAGCCGGGCCATCGCGGTGACCGCCCGGTTGTCCCGGTCGGTGGGGCCGGGGCGGGCGATACCCGCCAGGTAGACCGGGGCGTTGGTGTGGATGAAGGGCAACGTCACGAACTCCGTGAAGCCGCCCGTCTCCTGCTGGAGGCGGGCCAGTGTCCGGAAGTGGCCGAGCCAGTGGCGGGGCTGGTCCACGTGGCCGTACATCATCGTGGACGAGGAGCGCAGGCCCACCTCGTGCGCCGTCCTGATGACCTCCAGCCAGGTGGCCGTGGGGAGTTTGCCCTTGGTGAGGATCCAGCGGACCTCGTCGTCCAGGATCTCGGCGGCGGTGCCCGGGATCGAGCCAAGTCCGGCCTCCTTGGCGGCGAGCAGCCAGTCGCGGATGGACAGGCCGGTGCGGGTCGCGCCGTTGACGACCTCCATCGGGGAGAACGCGTGGACGTGCATGCCGGGAACGCGTTCCCGTACCGCCCGCGCGATGTCGAAGTAGGCGGTGCCCGGCAGGTCCGGGTGGATGCCGCCCTGCATGCAGACCTCGACCGCGCCCACGTCCCAGGCCTGGGCCGCGCGGTCCGCGACCTGGTCCAGGGAGAGGGTGTACGCGTCGGCGTCCGTACGCCGCTGGGCGAAGGCGCAGAAGCGGCAGCCGGTATAGCAGACGTTGGTGAAGTTGATGTTCCTGGTGACGATGTACGTGACGTCGTCACCGACCACGTCACGGCGCAGCGTGTCCGCGATCCGGCACAGCTCGTCCAGGGCGTCGCCGTCGGCGTGGAGCAGGGCGAGGGCCTGCTCGTCGGTGAGCTTCGTGGGGTCGTCGGCGGCCTGGCCGAGCGCCTGGCGTACGTCGGCGTCGATGCGGGACGGGACCATGCCGGGGGCGGCGGCCTCGCGCAGCGCCTCCCAGTCGCCGTACACCTCGTCGAAGTCGTTCCGCCGGTCGCCGGTGCGGCCCTCGGTGTCGATGGTGCGGTGCAGGTCGGTGCGGCCGGAGGAGGTGAAGCCCTCGTCGGGCTCCTGCCAGGGCAGTCCGGCCGGGATCGCGCCCTCCTTCGCGAGCCCCGTCCCGGGGTCGGCGAGGGCCCGCACGTGCGGGAGGAGGCGCGGGTCGAGCCAGGGTTCACCCCTCCGGATGAACTCGGGGTAGATGGTGAGGCGTTCGCGCAGCTCGAAGCCGGACTCGGCGGTGCGGGCGGCCAGTTCCTCGATGTGCGGCCAGGGCCGCTCGGGGTTGACGTGGTCCGGGGTCAGGGGCGAGACCCCGCCCCAGTCGTCGATGCCGGCGCCGATGAGCAGGGCGTACTCGGCGTCCACCAGGTTCGGCGGGGCCTGGATACGGGCCGAGGGGCCCAGGATGTGGCGGGCGACGGCGATGGCCGCGGCCAGTTCCTCCAGCTCCGCGTCCGGCATGCCGCGCATCGCCGTGTCCGGCTTGGCGCGGAAGTTCTGGACGATGACCTCCTGGATGCCGTGGTAGGCGCGGGCGGTCCGGCGCAGCTCGAACAGCGAGTCGGCGCGCTCCTCGTAGTCCTCCCCGATGCCGATCAGGATGCCGGTGGTGAACGGGACGTTGGAACGTCCGGCGTCCTCCAGCACCCGCAGCCGCACCGCGGGTTCCTTGTCCGGGGAGCCGTGGTGCGGGCCGCCCTTCTCGGACCAGAGCCGGGTCGCGGTCGTCTCCAGCATCATGCCCATGGACGGGGCGACCGGCTTGAGCCGCTGGAGGTCGGTCCAGGTCAGGACGCCGGGGTTGAGGTGCGGGAGCAGCCCGGTCTCCTCCAGCACCCGGATGGCCATGGCGCGTACGTACGCCAGGGTGTCGTCGTACCCCTCGGCCTCCAGCCACTCGCGCGCCTCCGGCCAGCGGTCCTCCGGCCGGTCGCCGAGCGTGAACAGTGCTTCCTTGCAGCCCGCCTCGGCACCCTTGCGGGCGATGTCGAGGACCTCGTCGGGCGACAGGAACATGCCGTGCCCGGCCCGCCTGAGCTTTCCCGGCACGGTGACGAAGGTGCAGTAGTGGCAGGTGTCACGGCAGAGCCGGGTGAGGGGGATGAAGACCTTGCGGGAGTACGTGATCACTCCCGGACGGCCCGCCGCGTCGAGTCCGGCGTCACGCACCCGGGCGGCGGACGCGGCGAGGTCCTTGAGATCCTCCCCCCGCGCCTGGAGCAGGACGGCGGCCTCGGCCCTGTCGAGGGTGACACCGTCGCGAGCCCGCCGGAGGGCGCGCCGCATCGCGTTGGTCGTGGGGCGTCCGCGCTGAGGATCGGTCATGATCCGAGCATACGAGCGGCATCCGCCGTCCGGACCGGGGCCTCTCTCGGGTTAACCGGCCGATCTCCCCTGGCGCCTTGACCGATACGCCCCGATTGCACCCTAGGGTCGGGACGGTGATGGAAACCATCGTCTTCGACATCGGCGAAACGCTCGTCCGCGACGACCGCCACTGGGCTTCCTGGGCCGACTGGCTGGGCGTTCCTCCGCACACCGTGAGCGCCCTGGTCGGCGCCGCGGCCGCCCAGGGGCGGGACAGCGAGGACGCGCTGCGCCTCCTGCGGCCCGGTATGGACGTCACCGAGGCGTACGGCGCCCGGGTGGCGGCCGGGCGGGGCGAGCACCTGGACGAGACGGACCTGTACCCGGACGTGCGCCCGGTGCTGGCGGAACTGCGGGCGCGGGGCCTGCGGGTGGTCGTCGCGGGGAACCGGTCGGCGCGGGCCGGGGCACTGCTGCGGGCCCTGGACCTGCCGGCGGATCTGGTGGTCACCTCCGAGGAGTGGGGGGTGGCCGCCCCGGACCCGGCGTTCTTCGCCCGCGTCCTGGAGGTCGCGCACGCCCCGGCGCACGCCACGCTGTACGTGGGCGACCACCCGGCCGACGACCTGTTCCCGGCGAAGGCTGCGGGACTGCGGGCCGCGCACATCCGCCGTGGCCCGTACGGGTATTGGTGGGCGGATCACCCGGACGTGGCGCGGCTGGCGGACTGGCACCTCGGCGCCCTGACGGACCTGCCCGCCCTGCTCGACGCCGAGCGGGGCGCCGGGTGGGACGCCGACCCTACCGCCGGGTGGGACGCCGGCCGGGACGCCCCAGCGGCCACCCTGGACACCGTGAACGCGCCGGACACGCAGGCCACCTCGGGCACCCCGGAGGCACTTGACCGGCCCGGCCGCGAATCCAGCCGCACCCCCGGCCCGAGCGCCCCGGACGACCCGGCCGACCCGAGCGACACGCACAACCCGGCCGACGCGGGCGAGCGGCCGTCGCGCGGGCCCGGCGAGTCCGCACCGTCGGACGGCACCCCCGGGCCCACACCACGGGTCACCGGCCTGCCCGCCTCCCGGAGCGCCGGGCAGCACACGCCGAGCGCCAACCGGCCGAACCCGTAGGCGTGTTGTGCGCCCCGCTCACACGCGCGGGCTCCAGGGCGCCCGCACCCCCGGCGCGCCCGCACTCGTACACGCCCGTACTCGTACACCGGCGCGCACGCACCCGTACCCCCGGCGCATCCACGCCCCCGGCGTACTCGCACCCCGGCGCACCCGCCCGTCCCCGCGGACGCCACCCGCGACGCGCCCCTACCCCTCGGAAGCGGCCGTGTCCCGCTCGTCGTCCCCGCGCAGCGACAGCCGCAGCCGGTCGCTGGCCAGCCGCATGTGCTCGGCCATCGCCGCGTCCGCGGCCTCCGGATCGCCCGCCCGGATCGCGTCGAGCACCGCCCGGTGCTCGCACAGGGTGCCGCTGACGGTGCCCTCGATGTCCCCGGCCCGCTCCATCCACACCTGGAGCAGGGCCCGGATGGAGTGCAGGATGTCGCTGAGCACCGTGTTGCGGGCGATGTTCGCCGTCTCCAGGTGGAAGGCGATATCGGCCTCGATGAACGCCTTGACGTCCGTCCCGGCCTCGCGCATCCGCTCCAGGTGCTGTTCGAGGCGCTCGATGTCCTCCGCGCCGGCCCGGTCCGCGGCCAGCCGTGCCGACATGCCCTCCATGAAGGTGCGGACCTCCACCAGGTCCTGCGTACGCCGCTGACCGAGCATCAGCCCCCAGTTGATCGCCCGGGGCAGGAACTCGCTCGTCCCCTCGCGCACGTAGCTGCCCGAACCCGGGCGGATCTCGATGATCCCCAGGACGTCCAGCGCGGAGAGCGCCCCGCGCACGCTGGAGCGCGCGACGCCGAGCGCGTCGGCGAGCTGGCGCTCCGCGGGCAGCCGGGTACCCGGCTTCAGGTTTCCCTCGGACAGATGATCAAGAAGTCGCTTGGCCACCTCGCTGACCGAGGACTCCCGGACGACGGGGCGCAGGAGTGACGTGAAATCGGGCGCTTCGGGCTGCGTGGACACGCTGACCAGTACATCAGACCGGGCGGCCGGTGCCGGGAGGGGGCGGAAGATAACGCGCTCATCGGTCGAGGAGAAGAGCTCAGCGGAGCGACCTACGTCACTTTGGTAAATTGGTGACCAATTTACGATCCAGAGCTAGCTTGGAGTTGTTCACCGGCTGGAAACACGACCCCCGCGGTTCGCCTTCGCCTGCCGGAGCAGACACAGAACCGGACAAAGCGGTCCGCAAGCGAGGAGTCTCCCCATGGGCGCCACTGCGCATTCAGCCATCACGGGATCAGCCGTCGAGAGATCAGCCATCCGGAAGGTCTCGATCCGGCTCGTCCCCTTCGTGGCCCTGATGTTCTTCGTGAACTATCTGGACCGGACGGCCGTCTCCTTCGCCGAGCCGAACGGCATGGGACAGGACCTCGCGCTCACCGCGGCGCAGTTCGGCTTCGCCTCCGGCGTCTTCTTCATCGGCTACATCATTCTCGAAGTGCCCAGCAACATGGCGCTGCACAAGTTCGGCGCCCGCCGCTGGCTGGCCCGGATCATGATCAGCTGGGGCATCGTCGCCCTCCTGTTCACCTGGGTGCAGAACAGCGAGCAGCTGTACACGCTCCGCTTCCTGCTCGGGGTCGCCGAGGCCGGGTTCTTCCCCGGCGCGATCCTCTTCCTGAGCCAGTGGGTGCCCTCCCGGCACCGTACGAAGGTGCTCGGGCTCTTCTACCTGGCGCAGCCCCTCACCACGGTGATCGGCGCCCCGCTGGCCGGCTGGTTCATCAACCAGCACGGGCTCTTCGGCCTCGAAGGCTGGCGGGTGATGTTCCTCGGCGTGTCGATCCCGGCGATCCTGCTCGGTGTCATCGCCTGGTTCTACCTGATCGACAAGCCGGCCGACGCCAAGTGGCTCACCCCGGCCGAGAAGGACTGGCTGACCACGGAGCTGGCCGCCGAGAACGCGGGCAAGACCGGTGCCGACGAGAAGACCAGCCACGGCAAGGCGGCCCTGAAGTCCGCCTTCACCAACAGCCGGGTCTGGACGCTCGCCCTGATCTACTTCGGCTTCATCTACGGCCTGTACGCGCTGGCCTTCTTCCTGCCGACGATCATCAACGGCTTCCAGGAGCAGTTCGGCACCACGTTCAGCGTCATGGACAAGGCCTACATCACGGCCATCCCCTATCTGCCGGCCGCGGTCGTCCTGTACTTCTGGTCCCGCCACGCCACCAGGCACGGGGTGCGGACCTGGCACATCGCGGGCCCGGCCGTCGTCGGCGGCGTCTCCATCCCGATCGCCCTCTACATGGGCTCGCCCGCCGCGACCGTCGCCGTCATCACCGTCACGGCCTGCGCGATCTTCGCCGCGCTGCCGGTCTTCTGGTCCGTGCCCTCGCAGTTCCTCACCGGTGCCGCCGCCGCGGCCGGTATCGCCCTGATCAACACCGCGGGCAACGTGGCCGGCTTCGCCGCCGGATACGTCACCGGCTGGCTGAAGGACTTCAGCGGCGACTACTACCTGCCGCTGTTCCTGGTCGGTGCCTTCATGCTCATGTCCGCCGCGCTGATGCTGTGGCTCGCGAACCGGTCCAAGGGCCGGGGCGCGGACCAGGGCCGGCCCCTCGCAGAGGTCCGCTGATGACCCGCCTCTTCAACGACCCCGCCGCCTTCGCCGACGAAGCCCTCGAAGGCTTCGCCGCCGCCCACCCCCGCCGGGTCCGCCGGGTCCCGGGCGGGGTGGTCCGGGCCACCCGTACCGTCCCCGGCCAGGTCGCCGTCGTCGTGGGCGGGGGCTCCGGCCACTACCCGGCCTTCTCCGGCCTGGTCGGTCAGGGCCTCGCGCACGGGGCGGCGGTCGGCAACGTGTTCGCCTCGCCCTCCGCGCACCAGGTCCGCCAGGTCGCCGAGGCCGCCGAGACGGGCGGCGGTGTCCTGCTCGCCTACGGGAACTACGCCGGGGACGTCCTGCACTTCGGCCAGGCGGCCGAGGCGCTGACCGCCGAGGGCATACCCACCCGCACGCTCGGCGTCACGGACGACATCTCCAGCGCCTCCCCCGAGGAGGCCCACAAGCGTCGCGGTGTCGCCGGTGACCTGGTCGTCTTCAAGACCGCCGCCGCCGCTGCCGAGGCCGGCCTCCCGCTGGCGGAGGTCGCCCGGATCGCGGAGCTGGCGAACGCCCGTACCCGCTCCTTCGGGGTGGCGTTCTCCGGCTGCACGCTGCCGGGCGCCGACCACCCGCTGTTCACCGTGGACGAGGGCCGGATGGCCGTCGGGCTGGGCATCCACGGCGAGCCCGGCATGGGCGAGCGGCCCGTGCCCAGCGCCGACGAGGCGGCCGGACTGCTGGTCTCCACGGTCCTGGCCGAGCTGCCCGAGGGGGTGGAGGCACCGCGCGGCCACCGCGCGGCCGTCATCCTCAACGGCCTGGGTTCGGTGAAGTACGAGGAGCTGTTCGTCGTCTACCGCCGGGTCGCCCAGCTCCTGGCCGAGGCCGGGGTGGAGGCCGTCGATCCGGAGGTCGGGGAGCTGGTCACCAGCTTCGACATGGCGGGCGTCTCGCTCACCCTGTGCTGGCTCACCGCCGAGCTGGAGCCCCTGTGGACGGCCCCCGCCGACGCCCCCGCCTACCGCAAGGGCACCGTCGAGGCCGCCGAACTCCTCGCCCCGGACGCCCTGGCGGAGGCCGTCGAGGAGACCGTCCCGCCCGCCACCGGCGCCTCCCGCGAGGCGGCCCGCACCGTCCTCGCCGCCCTGCGCGTCCTCCAGGACACCGTCGACACGCACGCCGACGAGCTGGGCCGGATCGACGCGGTCGCCGGGGACGGCGACCACGGCATCGGCATGCGGCGTGGTTCCACCGGCGCCTACGAGGCGGCGGTACGCGCCGAAGCCCTCGGCGCCGGTGCGGAAACGCTTCTGCACCGGGCCGCCGACGCCTGGGCCGACCGGGCGGGCGGCACCTCCGGCGCCCTGTGGGGCGTCATCCTCCGCGCGGTCGGCTCCGCGCTCGGGGACACCGAGCGGCCCACGGCCCGCGTGGTGGCCGCCGGGGTCCGTGAGGCGTCGGCGGGTGTGATGCGGCTGGGAAAGGCGGAGGTCGGGGACAAGACGATGGTCGACGTCCTCGTCCCGTTCGCCGAGGCCCTCACCACCGCCACGGACGCCGGGCAGCCGTTGTCCGCCGCCTGGGACACCGCCGCCCACGCCGCGTCCGAGGCCGCCGAGGCCACCGCCGGCCTGCTCCCCCGGATGGGCCGCGCCCGCCCGCACGCCGAGAAGAGCCTCGGCACCCCGGACGCCGGAGCCCACTCGCTCGCCCTGATCGTCCGCGCCGTGCACGGCGTGTTCGCACCCACCCTGGAGAACCACTGATGTCCGACAAGCTCCGCATCGTCGTCGGCTCCGACGACGCCGGATACGCGTACAAGGAAGCCCTCAAGAAGGACCTGGAGGCCAGCGACCTCGTCGTCACCGTCACCGACGTGGGGGTGGACGCGGACGGGCACACCGCCTACCCGAAGGTCGCCATCGCCGCCGCCGAGATGGTCGCGCGCGGCGAGGCGGACCGCGCCCTGCTGGTCTGCGGCACGGGCCTCGGGGTGGCCATCGCCGCCAACAAGGTCAAGGGGATCCGGGCCGTCACCGCCCACGACTCCTTCTCCGTCGAGCGCGCGGTGCTCTCCAACAACGCCCAGGTCCTCACCTTCGGACAGCGCGTCGTCGGTCTGGAGCTGGCCCGCCGGCTGGCGGCCGAGTGGCTGACGTACCGCTTCGACACGGCCTCGGCCTCCGCGGCCAAGGTCGCGCTCATGGACGACTACGAGAACCAGCAGGAAGCCGCAGCCTGATGTCCCCCGCCCCGCAGCCCCGGGTCACGATCGGGGTGAGCCTGAAGATGTACTTCGGCCACCACCAGACCCTCAACTGGGCCCGCTCCGTCGCGGACCTGGCCGCCCGGCACCCCGCCGTCACGGGCGGCACGGCCGAGCTGTTCGTGCTGCCCGCCTTCCCCGCCCTGGTCCCGGTCACCGGCATCCTCGCCGGTACCCGGGTGCTGACCGGCGCCCAGGACCTCGCGACCGAGGACTCCGGCCCGTACACCGGCGAGGTCAGCGGTGCGCACCTGCGTGAGATCGGCGCCCGGTACGCCGAGGTCGGCCACGCCGAGCGGCGCCGCCTCTTCGGCGAGGGCGACACCGTCGTCTCCGCCAAGACGGCCGCCGCCCTGCGCAACGGCCTGACCCCGGTGCTCTGCGTCGGCGAGCTGGACCACGTCTCCCCCGAGGAGGCCGCCGCCCGCACGGTCGCCGAGGCGGAACGCGTCCTGGCCACCGCCGCCCACGACGGCCCGCTCGCCCCGGTCGTCCTCGCCTACGAGCCGCAGTGGGCGATCGGCGCCCCCCGGCCGGCCTCGCCCGAGCACATCCGCACGGTCTGCCGGGCCCTGGCCGACTGGCTGGCCACCCAGCCCGCGCTGTCCGGCAGCCGGGTCATCTACGGCGGCAGCGCGGGACCCGGCCTCCTCACCGAGCTGGGCGCGGGCGTCGACGGCCTGTTCCTGGGCCGCTTCGCGCACGACCCGGCGGCGGTCGCCCGCATCCTCGACGAGACGCTGGAAGGAGCCGGTCCATGTCCTACGGCCTGAGCACCTACGCCTACTTCTGGCGCCTCTCCGACAAGGCCCCCCGGCCGCTCACCCTGGACGAGATGCTCGCCGAGACCCGCGAACTGGGCGGCGAGGTCTTCCAGATCTGCGACTACCCGCCGATCGAGGGGTACGACGACGCGGCCCTGGACGCCCTGCGCGCCACGGCGGCCGGGTACGGCATCACGCTGGAACTGGGCACCCGGGGCGTGCGCCCGGACCACCTCGCCCGCTATCTGCGCATCGCCCGCCGCCTGGGCGTCACGCTGGTCCGCTCGATGCTGAACACGGCGGACCACCGCCCCACCCCGGCCGAGGCCACCGCCCTGCTGCGCGAGACGGTCCCCGCCTACGCGGCGGCGGGCGTCACCCTGGGCCTGGAGACGTACGAGCAGGTCTCCACCGACGACCTGCTGTCCGTCGTACGCGGTGTGGACAGCCCGCACCTGGGCGTCGTCCTCGACCCGGGCAACAGCGTCGCCCGGCTGGAACGCCCGGTGGACGTCATCGACGCCACCGCCCCCCACGTGGTGAACATCCACGTCAAGGACTTCTCCTTCTCCCGCCGGGACGGCTGGGTCGGCTTCACCTTCGCCGGCTGCCTCCTCGGCGAGGGCCTCCTCGACCACCGCCACATGATCGACACGGTCGGGCCGGACGAGCGGGGCGTCAACCAGATCGTGGAGCACTGGCTCCCCTGGCAGGGCGGTTTCGAGGAGACCGCCCGCCTGGAGGACCAGTGGACCCGGCACAGCATCACCACCCTTCTGAGGAGCAAGTAATGGCCACCGAATCCAGGACCGTCGCCGTCATCGGGGCCGCGGGCAAGATGGGCCAGCGGGTCTCCAACAACCTGGTCAAGAGCGGCTTCACCCCGCTCTTCGCGGAGAACTCGCCCAAGGGCCAGGAGCTGATCCGCGAGCTCGGCCGCGAGCTGACGGACAGCGCCGACGCCGCCGCCCAGGCCGACGTCGTGATCCTGGCCGTCCCGGACGTCATCCTCGGCACGGTCTCCGAGCAGCTCGTGCCGCTGATGAAGCCCGGCGCGATCCTGCTGACCCTGGACCCCGCCGCCGCGTACGCCGGTCTGCTGACCCGCCGCGCCGACGTGGCCAACGCGGTCGCGCACCCCTGCCACCCGTCGGTGTTCCTGGAGCGCACGACGAAGGAGGAGTGGGCGGACACCTTCGGCGGGATCGCCGCCCCGCAGGAGGTCGTGGCCGCCTTCGAGCCGGCCACGGAGTCCCCGGACCCGGCGGCCCACGAGCTGGCCGAGGCCGTCATCTCCACCATCTACGCCCCGGTGGTCGAGGTCCACTGGGTGACCGTCAAGCAGCTCGCGGTCCTGGAACCGACCCTGGTCGAGACGATCGCCTGCATGGTCGGCGCCCTGCTCACCGAGGCCCTGCACGAGACCGTCCACACCGTGGGCGTCCCGGAGAAGGCCGCCCGCGCCATGCTGCTCGGCCACACGCAGGTCGCCCTGGCCAACACCCTCAAGGGCGACAACCCGTTCTCCGACGCGTGCCTGATCGCGATGGACTACGGCCGCGAGTCGATCGTGCGCGAGGACTGGAAGAACGTCTTCAAGGACGACGAGCTGGACAAGGTCATCACGCGGATGCTGCGGATCAAGGAGATCAACCGCTGATCCGGACCTGACACCGGATCGGTCGCCGGGTCGTACCGGCGCGAACGGGCCGGGCTCACCGCCAAGAGGGGGGAGAGCCCGGCCCGTTCGCGTGCCCGCGCCTCACGTGCCGAGGATGCGGGAGAGCCCGTAGTCGAAGCGCTCGTCGAAGGACGTCTCGCCGAAGTGCGCGGCGGCCCGGGACAGCGACGGGTACGCGCCCGTGGCCAGGCTCCGCGCGAAGGCCCCGCCCAGCGCGTCCGGCTGCGCCTGCTCCTCCTGGGCCAGCCCGAGGGTGAAGTAGACCAGGGTCCAGGCCGTCCACACCGCCTCCCGCTCCCCCAGTCCGCCGGTCAGCAGCGCCTCCACCACCAGCTCGGCGAACCGGAGCGTGGCGGGCTCGGCCGCGTACGTACCGGCCACGATCCTGGCCCCGTCGCGGTGGGCCAGCAGCGCGCGGCGGTAGCGGTGGAACAGCTCGCGGACGCGCGGCTCCCAGGCCTCGGGCAGCCCCTCCGACTGCGCCTCGGCCAGGATCGCGTCCGCCATCAGCTCCAGCAGCCGGGCCTTGGTCTTCGCGTGCCAGAGCACCGTGTTCATCCGGACGCCGAGCCGGTCCGCGATGCCCCGGATCGAGAGCCCGTCCGCGCCCTTCTCGTCGAGCAGCTCCAGGGCCGCCCGCACCACCGTGCCGGGGTCGAGCCGGGTCCGGGCGGCGTCCTCCACTTGCTTCTTGGTCACCGACCTAGTCTACTGGGTGAACCGTTATTGGTCACTGACCAAGAGAGCCCTGGTCGAAAGCCGAGGAGCCGTCATGGAACACCCCGTCCCGGAACACACCGCCACCGATCACCTCGCCACCGCTCACATCGCCACCGATCACCTCGCCACCGACCGCGTCGTCATCGCGGGAGGCGGGCCCACCGGCCTGTGGCTCGCCGCCGAACTGCGCCTGGCCGGGACCCCCGTCACCGTCCTGGAGACCCGGCACGAGCGGGACCCCCACTCGAAAGCGCTCACCCTCCATCCGCGCACGCTGGAGGTCCTGGCCTTCCGGGGTGTGGCGGAACCCTTCCTCGCCGAGGGGCGGCGCATCCCGAGCGGCCACTTCGGGGGGCTGGACGACCGTATGGACTTCGCCGTCCTGGACACGCCCTACCCGTTCACGCTCGCCCTGCCGCAGGCCCGTACCGAAGAGCTGCTGGAGGCCCACGCGGTGGCGGCCGGTGCCGACCTGCGACGGGGGCACCGGGTGACCGGTCTCACCCAGGACGAGGACGGGGTGAGCGTCGGGGTGACCGGCCCCGACGGCCCGTACACCCTGCGCGCCGCGTACGTCGTGGGCTGCGACGGCACCCGGAGCACCGTCCGTGAGGCGGCCGGGATCGCGTTCCCCGGTACCGACGCCACGACGTGGGGCTGGCTGGGGGACGTGGTGCTGGACGATCCGCCCGAGGGCGCGGTGTACGCCGCTTCGGGTCCGGCCGGCGGCGTCATGGCCGTCCCGATGCCGGGCGGCCTGCACCGGATCGTCGGCGGCGACCCCGACAGCAACGGCCCGGACCACCCCGGCGAACTCACCCTCGACGCCCTGCGCGCCAAGGTGACCCGGATCGCCGGCACGGACTTCGGCATGCGCGACCCGAGCTGGCTCTCCCGGTTCGGCAACGCCACCCGCCAGGCCGCCGCCTACCGCCGTGGCCGCGTCCTGCTCGCGGGCGACGCCGCGCACATGCACTACCCGGCCGGAGGCGTGGGCCTCAACGTCGGCGTGCAGGACGCCACCAACCTCGGCTGGAAGCTGGCCGCGACGGTGGCGGGCACGGCCCCCGACGCCCTCCTGGACAGCTACCACACCGAACGCCACCCGGTCGGCGCCGATCTGCTCCTCAGCACCCGGGCCCAGACGGCCCTGATGAACGCCCAGTCACCGGAGGGCCAGGACCTGCGGACCCTGCTCAGCCAACTCGTCGCCACCGTCCCCGCGTTCTCCCGGAGCCTGGCCGAACGCCTCTCCGCGCTCGCCGTCACCTATCCGCCCACGGCCCCCGGCCACCCGCTCACGGGCCACCGCGCCCCGAACCTCGAACTCGCGGGCTCCACCGACCTGTTCACCGCCCTGCGCCCCGGCCGGTACGTCCTCCTCGACTTCACCGGCACCCCGGCCCCCGCCCCCGGCGTCGTCCCGCACACCGCGCCCCGCCCGGCCGGCCGTCCCGCCTGGTCCACCGTGCGGGCCGCGCTGATCCGCCCGGACGGCCATGTCGCCTGGGCGAGCGACGAGCAGGACGACGAGGTGCTTGGGGCGGAGATACGGACGGCCGTGTCCGCCACCACCGGGCTCGGGGTGGACGCCCCTTAAGGCCAGAGGCACTCCGCCCACACCGTCTTGCCGACCCCGTTCCGCTCCACCACCCCCCACTTCGCGGCCAGCGCGGCCACCAGCGGCAGCCCGTACCCCGACGCGGCCCCCTCGGCCGGCTCGCACGACTCGGGCCGCCGCTCGCCCCGGGCGTCGGACACCTCGATACGCAACGTGTCCGCGAACCGCAGCAACCGCACCTCGACGTGGCGCCCACCACCTGGTCCGCGTTCGTGGCCTACGCGCGGCGGTACTGAACGCACGAACGACCGTGACCCCCATGTGATCGCCACCCCGTACTCTCCAGCCGGTCAGGAAGTTGACGGGGTGCGATCACATCGGGGGACGTTCATGACATACCGGCGCGCGGTAATACCCGCACTGGTCGGAGGGGTACTGCTCACGGCGCTGCTGTGGTGGGCCGGGGCGAGCGTGGACGCACTGCACCTCCAGGGCGCCACCGACGCGCTCGGCGGCCGGATGGTGGCCGACCTTCAGTACTGGCTCTCGCCCTGGGCGTACGACCCGCCCGAAGCGCTCCGGCTCGGCAGCGGCGGACTGGGCGACACCGGGGTGGACGGCGCCCGGTACCTCTCGCTGCACGAGACCGGGATGCAGGTCCGGTTCGCGGCGCTGTTCGTCTTCTTCGTCCCCGGGGCGCTGCTCCTGGTCCGCAGGCTGCCGCCGGTGAACCGCCGGGCCGTGGTCACGCTGCTCGCGGTGTGGGCCTGGGGCACGGTGTCCGGGATGCTCGCGGCGACCGTCTCGGCGCCGTGGCTGATCGCCTCGTCCGGGCGCGGCAGTTACCGGGCCCTGCCCCAGTTGGCGAGCATGATCTCGTCCGGACAGCAGATCACCGTGGTGGCCTCGCTCGTGACGGCGGCGGTCACGGTGCTCGTGGCACGGATCACTGTCAAGGGCGCGGGTCCGCTGCCGCTGGGCGTCGTCCCGGCACACGCGGCCCGGCTGGCGGCGACCGCCGGTACGGTCGTGGTCGCCGTGTCCTCGGTGGTGCTCTCGTACCACCGGGTGGCGGCCTCCTTGCAGACGGTCCCCCTGTCCGGCCGGCTGCTCTCCGAACCGGGCGACCTGCTGCGCAAGTTGCTCCTGCTCGGCTACTGGGCACCGCCCACGGACGGGGCGTTCGGCCACTGGCTGCTGTACCGCCTCGGTGACGTCCTGCTGCTCGCCGTGGTGTGGTGGGCGCTGCGGCTGCTGCCCGTGCTGCTCACCCGGGCCACGGTGCCGGCGACGGCGGTCGGGGCGGTCTGCGCGACCGTCGTCGGGCTGCTGGTGAACCAGGTGTGGCAGTCCGCGGTGACCTCGGCGGACTCCGGCACACGGTGGGGCTGGCAGCACCTGACCGGAGCCCTCGGCGGCGGGGTCCCGGCGGCCCTGCTCTGGGGCCTGCTGGCGGGCGTCACCGCCACCGTCACCCTGCGGCTGGCCGGGGGCCGCCCGGAAACCCCCGACACCCCGCCGGCCGAGCCCGTCACCACCCCGACGGCCGCACTCCCGCCCGAGCCCACCGGATGACCTGAGCCCCCGCCCGGCAGCGCGCCGGGCGGGGGCTCAGGTGTGTTCCGGGTGGCGGGCTACTTGCCCAGCACCGCCTGCATCACGCTCTTCGCGATCGGGGCGCCGAGGCGGCCACCGGAGATGTCGGAGCGGGAGATGTCCATGGCCGTCGGGTCGATGAACACCGCGACCGCCACCGACCGGCCGTCGGACGCCTTGCCGTACGAGACGAACCAGCCGTACGGGACTTCCTTGCTCACGTCGTTGCCGCGCTGAGCCGTACCCGTCTTGCCGCCCACCGTCACGCCGTCGATCAGCGCGCGCTGCGCGCTGCCCTCCTTGGCGGTGAACTCCATCATCTCCTGGACCTTCTTCGCCGTCTCCGGGGAGACCGCCTGGCTCATCTCCTTCGGGTCGTGCTTCTCCAGCGTCGAGACGTCCGGGCCGCGCAGTTCCTCCACGATGTGCGGCTGCATCAGCTTGCCGTCGTTGGCGAGCGCGGCCGTCACCATGGCCATCTGCATCGGGGTGCTCGTGAGGCTGCCCTGTCCCATACCGGTCAGCGCGGTGCCGGGCTTGTCCAGCTTCTCCGGGTAGAGGCTCTTGGTGGCGAGCATGTCACCGAAGGCGTCCGAGTAGACGTCCTCGTTGAAGCCGAACTTCTCGGCCGTCTCGCGCATCTTCTCGTCGCCGACCTTGAGGGCGGCGTCCAGGAAGACGTTGTTGCAGGAGTACTGCATGGCCGTCTTCATCGACGCCTTGTTGCACGTGGCGTCGCCGGCCTCGCTGCTGATCTTGGTCGTGGACTGCGGCAGCGGGTACGGGGAGACCGCGTCGGTCGGCGCGTTGACGTCCGTGATGACGCCGTGCTCCAGGGCCGCGGCCGCCGTGAGGATCTTGAAGGTCGAGCCGGGCGGGAAGGTCTCGCGCAGCGGGCGGTTGGCGAGCGGCTTGCTCTTGTCGTCCACCAGCGCCTGGAACTTGTCGCCCTCCTTGAAGGAGTTCCCGGCGAAGATCGAGGGGTCGTAGGAGGGGGTCGAGACCAGGGCCAGCACCTTGCCGGTCGAGGGTTCCAGCGCGACGACCGCGCCCCGGGCACCCAGATCGGTCAGCCCCTTGTACCCGGCCTCCTGCGCCTTCGCGTCGATGGTCGTGATCACGTCGCCCGCCCGGCGCGGCTCACCGGTGAGGATGTCCTTGGCGTGCCGGAAGGCGAAGCGCTCGTCCTGGCCGCTGAGGATGCTGTCGTACGTCTTCTCCAGGAGGGACATGCCCTGCGCCTGCGAGGCGTAGCCGGTGACGGGGGCGTACATCTTGCCCTGCTTGAAGGTGCGCTGGTACTTGAAGTCGGTCCCCTCGACCTCCTTCGACCCGGTGATCGCCTTGCCGTTCACGATGATGTCGCCGCGCGGGGTCGCGAACTGCGTGATCTTCACGCGGCGGTTGTGCTCGTGGTTGGCCAGTTCCTCGCTCTGGGCGAACTGGAGCCAGTTCGTCCGGATCAGCAGGGCCAACATCAGCAGCCCGCAGAAGATGGCTATGTGGCGCAACGGCCTGTTCATCGTGCTCCCGCTCCCAGGCAGCCGAGCACACACGCACACGGGCCGCACCATCGATGTCCGGAGGTGATAGATGCGATTTTAGCCCCGCCGGTTGCATGGGGAACCGGCGGCCATGAGGTGGCGGCCCGCGCGGGGCGTCTTCTCAGAGGTACGCGGCGTACGCGTCCAGCGCGCGCAGCACCTCCGGCTCACCGGCCGACGGGAGTTGCAGCACGACCTCCTCGATGCCCAGGTCCGCGTAGTGCGCCAGCTTGCCGGGGTCCGGGACGACGGCGTACGGGACGACCTGGAGGTGTGCGGGGTCGCGGTCCGCCGCCTCCCACTCCGTACGCAGCTTCGGCAGCGCCTCGGCGAGCCCTCGCCCGCCGATGGGCAGCCAGCCGTCCGCGTCCCGGGCGATCTGCGCGAAGAGCTTCGGGCCCGCCGCCCCGCCGATCAGGGTGCGGGGGCCGTTCACCGGGCCGCGCGGGGCCCGCACCGGCTTGGGGTAGGCGTGGCTCGCCCGTACCGACTCGAACTCCCCGTCGTACGCGGTGGGTTCGTCGGCCCACAGGGCGCGCATCAGGGCCAGCCGGTCGCGGCCCAGGGCCCGCCGGGTGGACCACTCGACGCCGTGGTCTGCGGCCTCCTCCACGTTCCAGCCGAAGCCGATACCGAGCGTGAGGCGGCCACCGGAGAGGTGGTCCAGGGTGGCGGCCTGCTTGGCCAGGTCGATCGGGTCGTGCTGGGCGATCAGCGTGATGCCGGTGCCCACCTCCAGCCGCTCCGTGACCGCGGCCGCCTGGCCGAGGGCGACGAAGGGGTCCAGCGTGCGGCCGTACTCCGCCGGAAGCTCACCGCCCGCCGGGTACGGGGTCTCCCGGCTGACCGGGATGTGGGTGTGCTCGGGCAGATACAGCCCGTGGAACCCCCGCCGCTCCAGCTCACGCGCGAGCCGTACCGGGGTGATCGTCTGATCGGTGAGGAAGATCGTTGTGGCGATCCGCATGCGAGGAACCTCCGTGGTCGACCGTGACGGACCCAACGTATGCCGTACGGCACGGAGTACGGGCCCCGAGGGGACCGGCGCCCGCACCCGTCCGGAATCCGGCACTCCCCAGGGCGATCAATTTAGGTTAGCCTCACCTTAGTGAACTTCGGTGGGAAGGACCGCGATGAGTCATGGCTGGGAAGGTGTCGTCCTCAAGCTGTTCCGGGGGCGCGACTTCACGTTCACGGTCACCGGGACCGAGCAGATCGACGAGGACTTCCGCCGGGTGCACGTGACCGACGGCGGGCTGCTCGCCGCGACGGGCGGGGCGCACCCCACGATGTGGGTCCGGGTCTGGTTCGACCGGGCCGGCAAGCCGCACCAGCGCGGCTACACCCTGGTCGATCCGGACCCGGACGCGGGCACGTTCAGCCTGGAGTTCGCCCTCCACGACGGGACCGCGAGCGACTGGGCGCGTGCGGCGAAGGCGGGTGACACCATCGACGCCACCCTTCAGGGCACCGGTTTCGAGCTGCCCGACCCGGCGCCCGCCCGGCTGTTCCTGGTCGGAGACCCGGCCTCGCTGCCCGCGATCAACTCCCTGCTGGACGCGTTCCCCGAGGTGCCCGCGACCCTGTGGTTCGAGACCGCGCACAGCTCCCCCGACGACCTGCCGCTGCGGCTCGACCCGGACCGCCACACCGTGCACCTGGTCCCGCGCCGCGACGGGGGCACGCATCTGGTCGAGGAGGTCAAGGCCGCCCTGCCCGCGCTGCTCGGCCCCGACCCCTCGGACGCGTACGTGTGGATCGCCTGCGACACGGCGACGACCCGGGCGCTGGCCGCGCACGCCCGCAGGAAGCTGGGCGTGCCCAGGGACCGGGTGAACGCCACGGGGTACTGGCGCCCCTGACCCCCGCCGGGCCGGTCCTCGACCCCGCTCCCCCGCCTCCGGCGCAGCTCGTCACTTCCGGTACAGCGCGTCGATCCGGTCGGCGAAGTCGCGGGTGATCGCGTCGCGCTTCAGCTTCAGGGACGGCGTCAGATGGCCGCCCTCCTCGGTGAAGTCCCCCGGCAGCACGGTGAACTTGCGGATGGACTCGGCGCGCGAGACGAGCCGGTTGGCCTCGTCCACCGCGCGCTGGAGCGCCGTACGCAGGTCCTCGTCGTGGACGAGTTCGCGGATCGGGACGCCCTCCTTCTTGTGCATCCGGCGCCAGTGGGCCAGCCCGTCCGGCTCCAGGGTGATCAGGGCCGCGATGAACGGCCG
Source organism: Streptomyces halstedii (assembly GCA_000720535.1). GTDB lineage: Bacteria > Actinomycetota > Actinomycetes > Streptomycetales > Streptomycetaceae > Streptomyces > Streptomyces halstedii. Next base: position 76,576 of record JOAZ01000002.1, on the reverse strand, counting down.
GTCGTCGCCGACGACCATGCACTGGCCGACCAGCGGGTGGGCGCGCAGCCAGTCCTCCAGCGGGGCGGGGGTGACGTTCTTGCCGCCGGAGGTGATGAGGATGTCCTTCTTGCGGCCGGTGATCGTGAGGTAGCCGTCCTCGTCCAGCGCCCCCAGATCGCCCGTCGGGAACCAGCCGTTCTCCCCGCGCGGCACCGGCCCGCCGCGCTCGGCGTCCCAGTAGCCCTGGAAGACCTGGCCGCCGCCGAGCAGCACCTCGCCGTCGTCCGCGATCCGTACGGCGGTGCCCGGCAGCGGCCAGCCCACCGTGCCCAGCCGGGGCTTGAGGGGCGGGGTGACGGTGGCGGCGGCGGTGGTCTCCGTCAGCCCGTACCCCTCGAATATCTGGATGCCCGCCCCCGCGTAGAACGCCGCGAGGCGGTGCCCCAGCGGGGAGCCGCCGCAGATCGCGTACCGGACGTGGCCGCCGAGCGCGGCCCGGATGCGCCGGTAGACCAGCGGGTCGTACAGGGCGCGGGCGGCCCGCAGCCCGAGCCCCGGTCCGGGGCCCGTGCCGTGCTGGGCTGCCTCGACGGCCTCGCCGTACCGCTGGGCGATGCGCGCCGCGCGGTCGAAGGAGGAGGCCCGGCCCATGTTCTCCGCGGTGGCCCGGCCGGTGTTGTACACCTTCTCCAGGACGTACGGGATGGCCAGCAGGAACGACGGTTTGAAGCCCGCCAGGTCCGCGAGCAGGTCCTCGGTACGGATCGACGGCGCGTGTCCGAGGCGGACCCGGGCCCGCATGCAGCCGATCGCGACCATCCGCCCGAACACATGGCTGAGCGGCAGGAAGAGCAGGGTGGACGCCGGGTCCTTGGACACGGACTTGAAGACCGGGTGGAGCAGTTCGATGGCGTTGTCGACCTCGGCGAAGAAGTTGCCGTGGGTCAGGACGCAGCCCTTGGGCCGGCCGGTGGTGCCCGAGGTGTAGATGAGGGTGGCGGGGCTGTGCGGCTCCAGGGTGGCGCGGCGGGCGGCGACCACCGCGTCCGGGACGTCCTCGCCGAGCGCCTTCAGCCGGCCGATCGCGCCCGTGTCGAACTGCCAGAGGTGCAGCAGACCGGCGAGCCGCTGTCGCTCCTGGCTGACCAGCCGGCCCTGTTCCGTGGACTCCACGGCGCAGGCGGCGGCCCCGGAGTCCTGGAGGATCCAGCGGGTCTGGAAGGCGGACGAGGTGGGGTAGACGGGGACGGTGACCAGTCCGGCCGCCCAGGAGGCGAAGTCGAGCAGGGTCCACTCGTAGGTCGTACGGGCCATGATCGCGATCCGGTCGCCCGCGCGGAGACCTTCGGCGATCAGCCCCTTGGCGACGGCCTGGACCTCGGCCGCGAAGTCGGCGGCCGTCACGTCCTGCCAGGTGCCGTCCGACCGCTTGCGGCTGAGCACTGCCTCGGCCGGGGCCTCGCGGGCGTTGTCGTACGGGATCTCGGCGAGCGAGCCGCGCCCGACGACCGGGGCGAGCGGGGGCACGGACGCCTCCCGCACGGTGCCGTCCGCCGCCCTGACCCGGGTCGGCTCGACCAGGGCGGGCACGGACGCTGCGGTGGGCGCGGCGGGGGCGGGCACGGCGGCGGGGGTGGGCGTGGACACGGGCGGCTCCTCGACATGGGGTCCGGCGCCGGGCCCGTCCCTGGGTTCCGGCGCCGGCGCGGCTGCTGCTGGGTGCGCGGGTCGTACGCGTGCGGTGCGGTGCGGTTCCAAATGGCCGGGGGATACGGGCCGGGGATCACGGGCCGGGGCTTCCGGGGAGACCCGGGTGACCGGGGCGCGCGGAGGGCTCTTCGCCGCCCTCAGGGGCGTTCCAGGATCGCTGTGACCCCCTGGCCGCCCGCCGCGCAGATCGAGATCAGGCCACGGCCCGGGGCGTCCCGCTCCGCGAGGAGGGTGGCCAGCGTGGCCACGATGCGGGCCCCGGTCGCGGCGAAGGGGTGTCCGGTGGCGAGGGAGGAGCCGGCCACGTTCAGCCTCTCCCGGTCCACCGGTGCGAGGCCCTGCTTCTCCCAGGAGGCCAGGGTGGCCAACACCTGGGAGGCGAAAGCCTCATGGATCTCGACGAGGTCGAAGTCCTCGATGCCGAGTCCCGCGCGCTCCAGCATCCTCGGTACGGCGTGGGCGGGGGCCATCAGCAGGCCCTCCTCCCCCTCCACGTAGTCCACGGCGGCGGTCTCGTACAGCGAGAGGTAGGCGAGCGGTTCGTGCCCGTGGGCCTCGGCCCACTCCTCGCTCGCCAGCAGCACGGTGGCGGCCCCGTCGGTGAGCGGGGTCGAATTGCCCGCCGTCATCGTCGCGTCGGGGTGCCCGGTGCCGAACACCGGCTTGAGGGTGGCCAGTTTCCCGGCCGTGGAGCCGGGGCGGAGGTTCTGGTCGCGGTCCAGACCGAGGTAGGGGACGACCAGGCCGTCCAGGAGGCCCCGTTCGTACGCGGCGGCGAGCCGCTGGTGGCTGGTGGCCGCCAGGAGGTCCTGGTCCTCGCGGGTGACACCCCACTTCCGTGCGGTGAGCGCGGCGTGCTCGCCCATCGACAGGCCGGTGCGCGGTTCGGCGTTGCGCGGTATGTCCGGCACCAGGTGGCCGGGGCGTACGGCCGCGAGGGCCTTGAGCCGCCCGCCCGCCGACGTCGCCCGCCGGGCCCGGAGCAGGATGCGGCGCAGGTGGTCGTTGACCCCGAGCGGGGCGTCGCTGGTGGTGTCCGCGCCGCCCGCGACCGCCGAGTCCACCGCACCCAGGGCGATCTTGTTCGCGGCGGCGATCACGGCCTGGAGCCCGGTGCCGCAGGCCTGTTGGACGTCGTACGCCGGGGTGCGCGGGTCGAGGGCCGAACCGAGCACGGTCTCACGGGCCAGATTGAAGTCCCGGCTGTGCTTGAGGACCGCGCCCCCGACGAACTCACCCACCAACTCCCCGCGCAGACCGAAGCGTTCGACCAGACCGTCCAGTGCGGCGGTCAGCATCCGCTGGTTGGAGACCTCGGCGTACGGGCCGTCGGCGCGGGCGAACGGGATGCGGCTGCCGCCGAGGACGGCGACCCGGCGCGGCTGCGGCAGCGGGAGGGGGATCAACTCGACCAACTCATCTCGACCTACTCCTGACCCTTGAGTAACCTTACTCTGGAGTAAATCTACGACCGAGCAGGAGTCTGGACAATGGCCGACCGCTATCTGCACCTGACCGGCACCGCACCCGGCCGCTTCCTGACCCGCCGGCTCGGCCTGCCGCAGCCCGTCCCGCTGCGCCGCTGGAGCCCGGCGACACCCACGCTCGACGGCCCGTTGCTGCACCTCACGGCCGGTGCGTCGGCCCTCGGGGAGGCACTCGGCCCGGTCCTCGCCGCCACCGGCCCGGAGGTCACCACGGCCGCCGAGCGCCCGGCGGCCGTGGTCGTGGATGCGACGGGAATCACCACGGCGGCCGGGCTCGGCGCCGTCCACGCCGCGCTCCACCCGGTCGTACGGTCCCTGGCCACGGGCGGCAGGATCGTCGTCCTCGGCACCCCGCCCTCGCCCGACGACCACCACCAGGCCGCCGCCCAGCAGGCGTTGGAGGGGTTCGTCCGTTCGCTCGGCAAGGAGATCGGCCGGGGCGCCACCGCGCAACTGCTCCGGATACCGCCGGGCGCCGCCGCCGGTGCCGAGTCCACCCTGCGCTTCCTGCTGTCACCCCGCTCCGCGTACGTCAGCGGCCAGGTCATCACGCTGACGGACACCGCCCCCGACCCGGTCGCCGACTGGACGGCCCCGCTGTCCGGGCGCACCGCGCTGGTCACCGGCGCGGCCCGGGGCATCGGCGCCTCGGTCGCCTCCGTGCTGGCCAGGGACGGCGCCCAGGTGATCTGCCTGGACGTCCCGCAGGCCCGGGAGGATCTGGTCCGCACTGCCGAACGGCTCGGCGCGAGGGCCCTGCCGCTGGACATCACCGCCGCCGACGCGGCCGAACGCATCGCCGCGGCCGCCCCGGAGGGCCTGGACGTCCTCGTCCACAACGCCGGTGTCACCCGGGACCGGCGGCTGGCCAACATGCCCGCCGAACGCTGGGCACAGGTCATCGACGTCAACCTCGACAGTGTCCTGCGCACCACCGACGCCCTGCTGACGGCGGGCACCGTGAACCGGGGCGGCCGGATCGTCGCCACCGCGTCCATCGCCGGTATCGCGGGCAACAACGGCCAGACCAACTACGCGGCCTCCAAGGCGGGCATCATCGGCCTGGTCCGCTCCCTGGCCCCGCGCGCCGCCGCCGAGCACGGCGTCACGGTCAACGCGGTGGCGCCCGGCTTCATCGAGACGAAGATGACCGCCGCCGTGCCGCTGTTCATCCGGGAGGCGGGCCGCCGGATGAACTCCCTGTCCCAGGGCGGCCTTCCGGTGGACGTCGCGGAGACCACCGCCTGGTTCGCCCAGCCCGCCTCCACCGCCGTCAACGGCCAGGTCGTCCGGGTCTGCGGCCAGAGCCTGCTGGGGGCCTGAGCCATGACCGCCCTCGGCGTGTCCCTGCTGCGCGGAGCCGTCACCTCCCCGTTCAAGCGGGCCGGCGGACCCGGCGCCACCCTGCCGACGGGCCGCGCGGTGCTGCCCGCCGCGCCCGCCGCCCCGGCACCCCTCGCCGCGTACCGGACGCTCTGCGGCTTCACCGACCCGGAGACCCTGCCGCTCACCTATCCGCACGTGCTCGGCTTCCCGCTCGCCATGCGGCTGATGACGGAACGGTCCTTCCCGCTCCCGGTCCTGGGCCTGGTCCACACCTGGATCGAGATCACCGCGCACCGCCCGCCGCGCCCGGAGGACCGCCTCGAACTCACGGTGTACGCGACTGAGCTGACGCCCCATCGGCGCGGCACCGAGGTCACGATGGTGACCGAGGCGCGGTGCGCGGGGGAGACGGTCTGGGAGTCACGCAGCGGCTATCTGTCCCGGCACGGGGCGTCCGGGGCGACCGGCGGCACCGCAGCCCGGTCGCGGGGCGCCATCGTCCGGGCCGGGGCGCCCGCCGTCGCCGCCGAGGCCGCCCCGCCGGACGCGCCCACCGCCGGGGCCGGGCTGCCCGCCGTCGCCGAGTGGCGGCTGCCCGGCGACCTCGGTCGCCGCTACGGCGCCGTGTCCGGCGACCGGAACCCGATCCACCTCCACCCGCTCACCGCACGGCTGTTCGGCTTCCCCCGGCACCTCGCCCACGGCATGTGGACGGTCGCCCGCTGCCTCGCCGAGGCGGAGACGGGAGCGGGGCCCGGGACCGGAACGGGAACCAGGCCGGGCACGGGAACAGGAGCGGGAGCGGGAACCGAAACCGGAGCGAAGGACCGCGCCCGGATCCGTTCCGTACGGGCCGAGTTCAAGGCGCCCGTCCTGCTGCCCGCCACCGTCACCTACGCCGCCGCCGGGGACGCCTTCCTCCTGCGCGGCGGCGACCGGGTCCACCTCACCGGCACCGTGGTCCGCGAGCGCTGACCAGGGTCAGGGGGCCGTCAGTCCTCCGTGGGCTGCCAGCCGCGCCCGTGCATCAGGTTCTCCAGGCCCGCCCAGGAGAAGTTCATCAGGGTGGTCGCGGCCTCCCGGGCCGAGACACCGGGGGTGACGTTCGCCCATCCGGCGAGCGCCTCCGCGGCCCCCACGAGCGCCTGCGCGAGCCCGGCCACGTCCCGGTCGGGCAGCGCGGGATCGTGGTGCGCCTCGCGCGCCGCCGCCCCGATCAGGCCGGTCACGAACGCCACGATCTCCTCCCGGAGCACCGCGACCTCGCCGACGAACGGCTCCCCCTGCGAGCGGGCCTGCTGGTGCAGCACCGCCCAGGCGTCCGGATTGTCCGCGGTGTGCTCGAAGAACGCCCGCAGCCCCGTCCACAGCTGCCGGTCGGCCGGCAGATCCGGCTCGACCCCGGCCCGCACCGCCTCCATCAGGGCCTTGGACTCACGGCGGATGCAGGCGGTGAACAGCTCTTCCTTGGAGTTCAGGTAGAGGTAGACCAGCGGCTTGGACACCCCGGCCAGCTCCGCGATCTCGTCCATCGAGGCGGCCCGGTACCCACGCTGCCCGAAGGTCCGCACCGCGGCGTCCATCATCTGCCGCTCCCGCTCGGCGCGCGGCATGCGTTTGCTCTTCACTGCACTCACGTCGGTCTTCCTCCCCGCCCCCACCACTCCCGTAAGCGTACGGCGCGGGCCGGGCGCCCACCGTACGCGACCGCGCCCACCGGCCCCGATGGCCGAAGGACGGCCCCGGGACCGGAACGGACGCGGCCGCCGTCCGTCCGGAGGCGCACACGGCATCAGCCCCGGGCACGATGCCCGAGCCCCGCGCCGCCGCCTACTGTCTGCCCATGACGACCCGATTCCGCAGACCGGCCGTGCTCGCGGCCCTTGCCGCGACCGTCCTGCTGGCCGCCCCCGCCACCGCGGCCCACGCCTTACCGGACACCGCGCCCGCAGCGACGGCGAGCCGCACCGCGACCCCCGAACTGCCCCGCCCCACCGGCCCGTACACCGTCGGCACCGAGGTGCTGCACCTCGTCGACCACGACCGCGCCGACCCCTGGGTCCCCGAGGCCGGACCACGGGAGCTGATGGTCTCCCTGCACTACCCGGCCCGCTCGGGCGGCGGCGCCCCCGGCCCGTACCTGACCACCGAGGAGGCCCGGCTGCTGCTGGCGGCGCGCGGACTGGACGACGTCGTCCCCGCCGATGTCGTCGGCGGCACCGTCACCCACGCCCGCACCGATGCCCCCGCCGCCCGTGGCCGGTACCCGCTGGTGCTGCTCTCCCCCGGGTTCAACACCCCCCGGGCCACCCTGACCTCACTCGCCGAGGACCTGGCGAGCCGCGGTTACGTGGTGGCGAGTGTGGACCACGCCTACGAATCGACCGGAAGCGCCTTCCCCGGCGGCCGGATACTCACCTGCGCCGCCTGCGACCAGGTCGAGGCGGCCCCGGACGAGGCCTCCGAACGGCGGTTGCTGAAGGCCGTCTCCACCGGGCGGGCCGCCGACCTGTCCTTCGTGCTCGACCGGCTGACCGGCCACCGCCCCGCCTGGCACCACGCCCGGATGATCGACCCGAACCGGATCGCCGCGGCCGGGCACTCCATCGGCGGGAACGCCGCCGCCTCCCTGATGCTCACCGATCCGCGCGTCGACGCCGGGATCAACATGGACGGCACCTTCTTCGACCCGGTCCCCGAATCGGGCCTCGGCGGCCGCCCGTTCCTGATGCTGGGTGACGACGGGCTGCACCGGCCCGGCGGCGGGGACACCACCTGGGACGAGGGCTTCCAGCGGCTGGGCGGCTGGAAGCGCTGGCTGTCCGTCAAGGAGTCCGGACACTTCACCTTCACGGACGTTCCCCTCCTCGCCGAACAGCTGGGCCTCCCGGTGGACCCCGCCGCCCCTCTCTCCGCGGACCGCTCGGTCCGTATCACCCGCGACTACACCGCCGCCTTCCTCGACCTGCATCTGCGGGGCCGGCCGCAGCCGCTCCTGGCCGGGCCGACACCGGGCAACCCCGAGGTCGTCTTCCAGCGGCCCTGAGCGCCGTGTCCGCCCCGGACGACAACGAAGCACCCCCGGCCGGAAGGGTTCCGGCCGGGGGCGCTCAGAGGGTGCCGTACGGCGGTGTCACGCGGGGACGGGGACGGCCTTCGGCTCCGCGTCACGCACCTCGGGCTCGTCGACCGGGGAGGCCGACGCCGAGTTGTACGCGTCGTGGTCGAGGATCTTCTCGCGGGCCGCGACGAGCACCGGGACCATCGCCTGGCCGGCCACGTTCGTGGCGGTGCGCATCATGTCCAGGATCGGGTCGATGGCGAGCAGCAGGCCCACGCCCTCCAGCGGGAGGCCCAGCGTGGACAGGGTGAGGGTCAGCATGACCGTGGCGCCGGTGAGGCCCGCGGTGGCCGCCGAACCGATGACCGAGACGAACGCGATCAGGATGTAGTCGCCGATGCCCAGCTGGACGTCGAAGATCTGCGCGATGAAGATCGCCGCCAGCGCCGGGTAGATCGCGGCGCAGCCGTCCATCTTGGTCGTGGCGCCGAACGGGACGGCGAAGCTGGCGTACTCCTTCGGGACGCCGAGCCGCTCGGTGACCTTCTGGGTGACCGGCATGGTGCCGACCGAGGAGCGGGAGACGAAGCCGAGCTGGATCGCGGGCCAGGCGCCCTTGAAGAACTGGAGCGGGCTGACCTTGGCGACCGTGGCGAGCAGCAGCGGGTAGACGCCGAACATCACGATGGCGCAGCCGATGTAGACGTCCGCGGTGAACGTCGCGTACTTGCCGAGCAGGTCCCAGCCGTAGTCGGCGATGGCGTAGCCGATGAGGCCGACCGTGCCGATCGGGGCGAGGCGGATGACCCACCACAGGGCCTTCTGGAGGAGTGCCAGGACCGATTCGCTGAGGGTGAGGATCGGCTTGGCCTTCTCACCGAGCTGGAGCGCGGCGATACCGGCGACGGCGGCCATGAAGACGATCTGGAGCACGTTCAGTTCGGTGAACGGCGTGATGACGTCCGTCGGGATGATGCCGGTGAGGAAGTCGAGCCAGGACCCGGCGTGCTCGGGCTTGGCGCCGTCCTTCGGGGTGAGGCCGGTGCCGGAGCCCGGGTTGGTGATCAGACCGATCGCGAGGCCGATGGCGACCGCGATCAGGGAGGTGATCATGAACCAGAGCAGGGTGCGGCCGGCCAGCCTCGCGGCGTTGTTGACCTTGCGCAGGTTGGTGATCGACACCATGATCGCGAAGAAGACGAGGGGCGCGACGGCCAGCTTGAGGAGCTGGACGAAGATGTGGCCGACCTTGTCGAGCGTGGTGTAGAGCCAGTCGATGTCCTGGCTGCGGGTGAGCCAGCCGAGCAGGACACCGAGCACCAGACCGGCGACGATCTGGACCCAGAACGGGACGCCGGGTATGCGGAAACCGGAGCCGGACGGCTTCTCGGCCTCGGCCTCGGTCTCGGGGGACGCGGAATTCGCGGACAAGGGAACACTCCTGGGAGGACGCAGCGGGACGTACGGGAACAGACGTGCCGACGTGCGGTGGAACGGGGACGGGGTGCGGCGCCCGCGCCAGGGGCGGCGCCGCTGCATGATGCCGGTTCAGACGTTGCGGCAACAGACCGCGGACATACAGCGGCAGAGATCCACGTGCAGGCGCGCCACGAGCGAAAGGCTCATGGCGTGGCGGGTGCGCACTGCGGTGTTCATGCCGAACACGTTAACACTTGTACTTTGAGGACCTCAAAGGTCCGCTTGGGTCGAATCGCACCGGCCGGTCCTGATCGCGCCGGAGAACGCCGAAGCCCCGGTACCGGAGCGGCTGCTCGGTGCCGGGGCGCTGTCCCGTACGGGACCGTCTGTGAGGAACGTTACGGGGTGACGCCGTCCTCGCGGGTGCGGTTCGCTTCGAGCCTGGCCTTGGACCGGTCGACCGTGGAGATGATCTGCTCGGACATCTCGTCGCGCTGCCTGCGCAGGAGGACGTAGCTCAGGGGCGCGGAGAGCAGCAGGCCCAGGAGGATGACCCAGACGACGTTGGAGCCGCCGACGCCGGAGGGCAGCAGCCCGAAGTGGACCGCGACGCCCGAGACGAAGAAGCAGCCGACGAAAATCAGGAGGCGCAACGCGGTGTACCGGATCGTTGCGCTCGGCTTGGCAGCGGACACGGCTTGGCCTTCTCTCTACGTCCGACGTCTCTCACGCTCGTTGCAAGTCTGCGACTCTGCCCGACCAGTGAAGCATGCCCCGAATTCCGTCACTTCTCAGGGGCTCCCCTTTTCGAGGCCGGGCGGGCGCCGCGCCGCCGCTAACGGAAGAGCGGGAGCAGCATGATGACGTCGTCCCGGTAGTCGTCGTCGGCGACCCGGATGGCGTCCGGGACCCGGCCGACCTCCTTGTATCCGCAGGAGGTGTAGAAGCGGTCGGCGCCCGTGCCTCCGCGGCAGGTGAGCCGGATGGCGTCGATGCCGTCGAGGGAGCGGGCGGCGTCGGCCGCGGCCGCCATCAGCTCGCGGCCGTACCCCTTGCCCTGGTGGCGGGGGTGGACCATCACCGTGTTGAGCCAGGCCCAATGGCGCATCAGCCGGTGGGTGTTGAGGGTGAGGAAGGCGGTGGCGGCGACCTGGCCGTCCTCGTCGCGGCCGACCACCAGCCGGGTGCGGCCCTCCGCGATGGCCGTGAGGTGCTTGAGCAGCTCCGGCCGGATCTCGTCCGCGGTCACCGGGGGCAGGAACCCGACGGCCCCGCCCGCGTTGCTGACATCGGCCCACAGCACGGTGATGCCGTCCCGTAGCGCCGGGTCGAAAGCGGGGTTCACCTCAAAAGTAAGAGCCATAGAGCGAGATTAACCATTACAAGCCGGCCTCCACAACCCGGATCCCGCACCCCCGCCCTTCGCCGCGCGCCCCCGCCCTTCGCCGCACGTCCCCCCGCCCGTCCCGGCGCACGCGAAAGCCCCGCTCCGGGCGACCGACTGTCTCCACGGGCGGGGCTCTCCGGGCCCCTTGAGGACCCACTGCCGACGGGGCGCGTCAGACGCGCATCGGCTGCGGCGACTCGCGCAGCTCCGCGTCCGGTCCCGGGTACTCACGCAGGATCTCGTACCGGGTGTTGCGCTCCACGGGCCGGAAGCCCGCGTCCCGGATGAGCTCCAGCAGGTCCTCGCGGCCGAGCTTGTTCGGGGTGCCGTAGTCGTCCGCGTCGTGCGTGATCTTGTACTCGACGACCGAGCCGTCCATGTCGTCCGCGCCGTGCTGGAGCGCGAGCTGAGCGGTCTGCACCCCGTGCATCACCCAGAACACCTTGACGTGCGGGACGTTGTCGAAGAGCAGCCGCGAGACGGCGAAGGTCTTGAGCGCCTCCGCGCCGGTCGCCATGGACGTCCGGGCCTGGAGGGTGTTGCGGACCTTGCCGTCCTTCATGTCCACGAAGTCGTGCTGGTAGCGCAGCGGGATGAAGACCTGGAAGCCGCCGGTCTCGTCCTGCATCTCCCGCAGCCGCAGCACGTGGTCGACGCGGTGACGGGGCTCCTCGATGTGCCCGTACAGCATCGTCGCCGGGGTCTTGAGCCCCTTCTCGTGCGCGAGGCGGTGGATGCGCGACCAGTCCTCCCAGTGGGTGTTGTGGTCGACGATGTGCTGGCGGACCTCCCAGTCGAAGATCTCCGCGCCGCCGCCGGTCAGCGACTCCAGGCCGGCGTCGATCAGCTCGTCGAGGATCTCGGAGGCCGAGAGGCCCGAGATCGTCTCGAAGTGGTGGATCTCCGTCGCCGTGAACGCCTTGAGCGCCACGTCCGGCAGGGCTTCCTTCAGCGCGCTCAGCGACCGCGGGTAGTAGCGCCACGGGAGCGTGGGGTGCAGGCCGTTGACGATGTGCAGCTCGGTGAGGCTCTCGCCCTCCATCGCCTTGGCGAGGCGGACGGCCTCCTCGATCCGCATCGTGTACGCGTCCTTCTCGCCCGGCTTGCGCTGGAACGAGCAGTAGGCGCAGGACGCGGTGCACACGTTCGTCATGTTGAGGTGGCGGTTGACGTTGAAGTGGACGACGTCGCCGTTCTTCCGCGTCCGCACCTCGTGGGCCAGCCCGCCGAGCCAGGCCAGGTCGTCGGACTCGTAGAGCGCGATCCCGTCCTCGCGGGTCAGCCGCTCGCCGGCCCGGACCTTCTCCTCCAGCTCGCGCTTGAGTCCCGCGTCCACTAGGGCGCCTCCCATATCTCTACGTAACAGACTCCGGCAGCCCACCGTACTCCCCCGCCCTCCGGCCTCCGGCACCCGCATTGCCGCTCCGTGTCACACCTCGTCGGGGAGCTCCCCGACCCGGTTCTCCCACTTCGTGGAGAGCACGACCGTCGTACGGGTACGGGAGACGCCCTTGGTCCCGCTGAGCCGGCGGATCGTCCGCTCCAGGCCGTCCACGTCACCGACCCGCACCTTGAGCGTGAAGGAGTCCTCACCGGCGATGAACCAGCAGTCCTCGATCTCGGCCAGCTCCTTCAGCCGGTGCGCCACGTCCTCGTGGTCGGCGGCGTCGGAGAGCGAGACACCGATGAGCGCGGTGACGCCCAGCCCCAGCGAGGCGGCGTCCACCGTCGCGCGGTACCCGGTGATGACACCGGCGGATTCCAGCCGGTTGATGCGGTCGGTGACGCTGGGGCCGGAGAGCCCGACGAGCCGCCCCAGCTCGGCGTACGAGGCCCTGCCGTTCTCTCTGAGTGCCTGGATGAGCTGCCTGTCCACCGCGTCCATATGACTGAAGCCTTCCATTGTTCAGCAGTATCGCGAGATTACGTGTAGAATCTAAGGCACAGCAGGGTCGAGAGCCTGTAAATCTTTCAGGTCGATCCAAAATCGCTTACGAATCTTCAGGAGTGATAGTCACCGTGTACACGATCGAGATGGCCTACGCCCGGATGCGCGAGCTGCAGGACCTGGCCAACCGCTCGCGTGCCCACCAGCCCGCCGCCGCCCACCGCGTCGACAAGACCCGGGCCCCGCGCACCGACCGGAAGCGCTGAGCCCCTAGGGCCTCTCACGGGAGCCTCCACCGAGCTCTCCCTCCCACCGGCGGTACAGCTGGTGCGGCACCCCCGCCGCGTCCAGCACCCGCCCGGCGACGAAGTCCACCAGGTCCTGGATGTGGGTCGCCCCCGCGTAGAACGCCGGAGAGGCGGGCAGCACCACGGCGCCCGCCTCGTCGAGCGCCACCATCTGCTTCAGCGTCTGACCGCTGAGCGGCGTCTCGCGCACCGCGACGACGAGCGTCCGGCGCTCCTTGAGCGTCACGCTCGCCGCCCGTTGCAGCAGATCCTTCGAGAGTCCCAGCGCCACCCCGGCCACACAGGCCGTGGAGGCCGGGACGATCAGCATCCCCTTCGCCGGGTACGACCCCGAGGACGGGCCGGCCGCCAGATCACCGGCCCCCCAGTACCGCACCCGGTCCAGCACGCCGTCCGGCACCGCGAAGGTGTCCGGCCCGCCGTCCGCGCCGCGCGCCAGCCAGCCCCGCAGATCCTCCCGCCAGTGCGCGTCGCGGAAGGAGATCCCCGTCTCGTCCAGCAGCGTCAGCCGCGAGGCGCGGCTCACCACCAGGTCGACGCTCTCCCCCGCGTCCAGCAAACCGCGCAGGACGGAGGCCGCGAACGGGGTACCCGAGGCGCCCGACACCCCGACAATCCAAGGCGCGCGCGGCCGCTCACTCACTGAAGTCCCGGTTTTCACACCGTCGAGCCTATCCGGCGGACCGCTCGCGGAACCGGGCGAGGGGCTCCGTACGTTGCACGGAAGGAGCAACAGCCGTCGACAGGGGGTGACCATGACCGTCACGCGCACGACCACCACCACCGCACGGGCCGCCACGGCCGGTGCGGTCATGATCACCTGGGTGACGCTGCTGTGGGTGCTGGAGGGCATCGACACACTGGTGGACCACCGCCTGGACTCCTACGGCATCTCCCCGCGCGAGCCGGCCGAGCTGCTGGACGTCGTGCCGTCCGCCTTCCTGCACGCCGGGTGGCAGCACGTCGCCTCCAACAGCGTGCCGCTGCTGGTCCTGGGCTTCATAGCCGCGCTCGCCGGGATCCGCAGGTTCGCCGGCGTGGTCCTGACGGTGATCGTGACGGCCGGGCTCGGCGTCTGGTTCACCGCGCCGTCCGGCACGGTCACGCTCGGCGCGTCCGGGGTGGTCTTCGGGCTCTTCGGCTATCTGCTGGTCCGCGGCTTCGTCGACCGCCGCCCGCTCGACATCGTGGTCGGCGTGGTCGTCGCCGCCGTCTACGGCTCGATCCTGTGGGGCGTCCTGCCGACCGACTCGGGCATCAGCTGGCAGGGCCACCTCTTCGGCCTGCTCGGCGGGGTGCTGGCGGCGTTCCTCTTCCGCCGCCCCCGCCGCCCGGTGACCGGGTCCTCCGTCACGGTGTAACGACCTCACGGGGTGAGCGACGACCTCACGGTGCGAGGCAGGGGCCTCACGGCGTGAGGCCGCGCACCAGCAGGTCGAGCAGCGCGCAGGCGAACAGTGCTATGCCGATGAAGCCGTTCACCGAGAAGAACGCCCGGTTCAGCCGGGACAGGTCGTGCGGCCGCACGACCCGGTGCTCGTAGACGAACGCCGCGGCCACGACCACCATGCCGACCCAGTAGAGGAGCCCGGCCCCGGTCGCCAGACCGAACCAGACCAGCATCCCGGTCGTCACGGCGTGGCACACCCGCGCGCCCCAGAGCGCCGCCGGGATGCCGAAGCGCGCCGGGAAGGACTTGACCCCGTGGGCCCGGTCCGCCCGCACGTCCTGGCAGGCGAAGATCAGGTCGAAGCCGCCGATCCAGATCCCCACGGCCAGCCCGAGGATCACCGCGTCCCACGACCAGCTGCCGGTCACCGCCAGCCAGGCGCCGATCGGCCCCATGGCCTGGGCGAGACCGAGGATCGCGTGCGGGAAGTTGGTGAACCGCTTGCCGTAGGGATAGACGACCATCGGCACGACGGCGACCGGCGCCAGGATCAGGCAGAGCGGGTTGAGCAGGGCCGCGGCGCCGAGGAAGATGACGACGGCCACCAGCGCGCCGGTCCAGGCCGACCGCACGGACACCGCCCCGGTGACCAGCTCCCGGCCGGCGGTGCGGGGGTTGCGGGCGTCGAGCTCCCGGTCGATGATCCGGTTCGCCGCCATCGCGAAGGTGCGCAGCCCCACCATGGCGACGGTCACCAGCAGCAGCGTGCCCCAGTGGATGGTCTCGTCCATCCGGAACATCGCGGTGAGCGCGGCGATGTACGCGAACGGCAGGGCGAAGACCGAGTGCTCGATCATCACCAGCCGCAGGAACGCGCGGGACTTGCCGCGCGGCTGCGGCACGGCGGCGGCGGAGGCGCTCACAGGCCGTACTCCTTCCAGCGGCGGTCGACCTTCGCCGCCGTCTCCGGGTCCGACTCGACCATCTCGGGCCAGCCCCCGTCCCTCGTGTACCCCTCTTCGGGCAGCTTCCGCGTCGCGTCGATCCCCGCCTTGCCACCCCAGAACTGCTGGTAGGAGGCGTGGTCGAGGTGGTCGACCGGGCCTTCGGTGAGCAGCAGGTCACGGGCGTAGTCGGTGTTGCCGAGCGCCCGCCAGGCCACCTCGTGCAGGTCGTGGACGTCGCAGTCGGCGTCCACGACGACGATCAGCTTGGTCAGCGACATCATGTGCGCCCCCCAGACGGCGCTCATCACCTTCTGCGCGTGCTTGGGGTACTTCTTGTCGATCGAGACGATCGCGCAGTTGTGGAAGCCGCCCGCCTCGGGCAGGTGGTAGTCCACGATGTCCGGGACGATGACCTTGAGGAGCGGCAGGAAGAACCGCTCGGTGGCGCGGCCCAGCGGCCCGTCCTCGGTCGGCGGCCGGCCGACCACGATCGACTGGAGCAGCGGCCGCCTGCGCATGGTCACACAGTCGATGGTGAGCGCGGGGAAGGGTTCCTGCGGGGTGTAGAAGCCGGTGTGGTCGCCGAACGGCCCCTCGGGCAGCGTCCGGCCGGGCTCCAGCCACCCCTCCAGGACGACCTCGGCCTGCGCGGGGACCTGGAGCGGCACGGTCTTGCAGTCCACCATCTCGATCCGCTTGCCCTGGACGAACCCGGCGAAGAGGTACTCGTCGATGTCCCCGGGCAGCGGGGCGGTGGAGGCGTACGTCACCGCGGGCGGCGCCCCGAACGCGATCGCGACCGGCAGCCGCTCCCCGCGCCTGGCGGCCACCTGGTAGTGGTTGCGGCTGTCCTTGTGGATCTGCCAGTGCATCCCGATGGTGCGCCGGTCGTGGCGCTGGAGCCGGTAGAGCCCGAGGTTGCGGATGCCCGTCTCGGGGTCCTTGGTGTGGGTGAGGCCCAGGTTGAAGAAGGAGCCGCCGTCCTCGGGCCAGGTGAAGAGCGCGGGCAGCTGGTCCAGGTCCACGTCGTCGCCGGTCAGGACCGTTTCCTGGACGGGCGCGCTGTCGGACTTCACCTTCTTCGGCGGCAGGTGGGTCACCGAGCCGAGCTTGCCGAAGGCCTCCCGGATCCCGACGAAGCCCTGCGGCAGCTCGGGCTTGAGCAGACCGCCGATCTTGTCGCTGATCTCGGCGTAGGACTTCAGTCCGAGCGCCTTGAGGAGCCGCCGGTCCGTCCCGAAGACGTTCATGGCCAGGGGCATGGTCGCCCCCTTGACGTTCTCGAAGAGCAGGGCGGGCCCGCCCGCCTTGTTCACCCGGTCGACGATCTCGCCGACCTCCAGGTGGGGATCGACCTCGGCCTTGATGCGCTTGAGATCGCCCTCGCGCTCCAGAGCCCGGAGCAGGGAGCGAAGATCGTCGTAAGCCATGCTGTCAAGTATCGGACACCGGCTACCCTTGGCCCATCACCGGGGGCGGTCCGTGCGCCCCGTCACCTCACCTCGGGGGATCTTCCACGATGCTCAGGGCCCTGCTCTACATCCTGCCGCTGGCACTGACGATCTTCGCGTTCATCGACTGCCTGAACACCCCGGAGGACGAGGCCAAGCACCTGCCGAAGATCGCCTGGGTCTTCATCATCCTGCTGTTCTGGATCGTCGGGCCGATCGTCTGGCTGGCCGCGGGCAAGACGCGCCAGGTGCCCGGCGGGGGCCGTACGCCTTCCGAGTGGTCCCGCGGCCGTGGGACCTGGGTGGCGCCGGACGACAACCCGGACTTCCTCAAGTCCCTCAAGGACGACAAGAAGGACGAGGCGCTCCTCAAGGACTGGGAGGCGGACCTGCGCCGCCGCGAGGAGGAGATCAAGCGCCGCGAGGGCAACACCGGGCCGGAGGACTCCACCCCGCCCGCAGCCCCGTGAGCGTGTGAGCTGAGCGCCGTGCCCGTCGCCCGCCGGGCGCCCGGGGCGGTCCGGTGGCGCCGGACGCGCCCGGCGCGTCCGGAGTAGGGACGGCGCGTGGTGCCGCGTCCTCGGCCGCGGTCGGTCATCCTCGGTACCGAGCCCGCTCACCGCAGCATCTCCGTCCCGTAGGGAGCACCCCCCATGCCCTCCGTACTCTTCGTCCTCACCGGCGCCGACCACTGGACCCTCAACGACGGCACCACCCACCCCACCGGCTTCTGGGCCGAGGAACTGGCCGCCCCGCACCGCGTCTTCTCCCAGGCCGGTTACGACATCGCGATCGCCACCCCGGGCGGTGTGGCGCCCACGGTGGACCCGGCCAGCCTCGCCGCCGAGGCCAACGGGGGTCAGGACCAGGCCGACTCCGTCGCCTCCTACCTCGCCTCGATCGACGAGACACTCCGTATCCCGGGCCGGCTGGAGGACGTGGTCCCCACCTCGTACGACGTGGTCTTCTACCCCGGCGGCCACGGGCCGATGGAGGACCTGGCCACCGACGGGGCGTCCGGCCGGCTGCTCACCGCGGCCCTGGACGCGGGCACCCAGGTCGCCGTCCTGTGCCACGCCCCGGCCGCCCTGCTGGCCGCCCGCCGGGAGGACGGGAGCTGGCCCTTCGCCGGTTACCGCATGACGGGCTTCAGCAACGCCGAGGAGACCGAGGCGGGGTTCGCCGCCAAGGCGCCCTGGCTGCTGGAGAGCCGGCTGGTGGAGCTCGGCGCCCGGTACTCCGCCGGGGAGGCCTGGGGCCCGCACACCGTGCACGACCGCAATCTGCACAGCGGCCAGAACCCCGCCTCCTCCGAACAGCTGGCGCACGAGATCGCCGGGGACCTCTGACGCCCGGCCGGGCCCCCGGTACCCGGTACGACGACGAGGGCGCGACCGCTCAGCAGCGGTCGCGCCCTCGCGGCGTGTGCGTCCGGGATCAGACCCCGGCGTAGGAGTGCTTGCCGGTGACGAAGATGTTCACGCCGTAGTAGTTGAAGAGCCAGCAGCCGAAGGCGACCAGCGCCAGGTAGGCGGCCTTGCGGCCCTTCCAGCCGGCCGTGGCGCGGGCGTGCAGGTAGGCGGCGTACGCGACCCAGGTGATGAAGGACCAGACCTCCTTGGGGTCCCAGCCCCAGTAGCGGCCCCAGGCGTCGCCCGCCCAGATCGCGCCCGCGATGATCGTGAACGTCCACAGCGGGAAGACGGCCGCGTTGATGCGGTACGCGAAGGTGTCCAGGCTCTTGGCGGCCGGCAGCCGCTCCAGGACCGAGGTGGCGAACTTCCCGGGCTTCCCACCGCTCGCGATCTTGTTCTCGTAGCTGTCGCGGAAGAGGTAGAGCAGCGTGCCGACGGCCCCGAGGTAGAAGACGGCGCCGCAGATGATGGCGGTGGAGACGTGGATCCACAGCCAGTAGGAGTGCAGGGCGGGCACCAGCTGGTCGCTGTCGGTGTAGAGCGTCGTGGTCGCGATGCCGAGGTCCAGCAGGACCGTGGTGACCAGCAGCAGACCGATCCAGCGGACGTTCTTCCGCAGCGCGAGCAGCACCAGGTACGCGCCGACGGCCACCGTGGAGAAGGTGATCGAGAACTCGTACATGTTGCCCCAGGGGGCCCGCCGCACGGACAGGGCCCGCGCGACCACGCCGCCCGCCTGCACGGCGAAGGCGACGACGGTCAGGGAGACCGCGATACGCCCCCACAGGTCGCCCTTGAAGGTGCCGCCCGCCGCTCCGGGCCCGTCCGGGACGTCACGGGTGCCGGCGGCGGACCGGGTGACGACCTCGGGGCGGTCCAGCACGGCGGTGCCGCCCTGCCGCGCGCCCTTCACCCGCACCACGGGACCGGCGGTGGCCGCCGTGTCCTGCTTCAGCGCGGCGGCCGTGCGGCCGACCTTGCTGCGGCTGCCGAAGATCCACTCGGCGATGTGCGCGAAGAAGGCCAGGGTGTAGACGGCCATCGACGAATAGATCAGCACATTGCTGGTATGTGCCAGGTTCTCGTTGGTTGCGGCGGCGAGATTCACTTCTCAGCCCCTTCGGCAGGTTCTTCGGAAGTTTGTTCGGACTCGGGTTCGGGTGCGGTCGGTGCCACGGAGTGGAGCTCGCCCGCGAGATCCGCCAGTTCCTCGGGCAGCCGCGCGGACTCGCTGCGGCCCAGGCCGGCCATCTCGACGACGGTGACCCCGTCCGCTCCCGGGACGGCCCGCACCCACACCCGGCGGCGCTGGATGAAGAGCGATCCGGCGAGTCCGGCGATGGCGGCGACCGAGCCGGTGAGGGCCCATCCGCTGGCGGGCTGGCGCGAGATCTGGAAGCTGGCCCATTCCTGGACACCCTCGAAGGTCACCGAGCCGGCGCCGTCGGGCAGCTTCATCGTCTCGCCGGGGCGCAGCCGCTGCTTGAGCTGGTCGCCGTTGCTGTCCTTGAACGCCGTCATCTTGGACGGGTCGAGCTGGTAGACGTTCTGCGGCAGCCCGGAGTCCACGCCGAGGCTGCCGTAGTAGCCGTTGAGCGCCAGCACCGGGTAGTCCAGGGCGGGGAACTGCGAGAACATCGTGCCGCTGCCCTCACCCGCGAAGGTCGGGACGAAGAACGCCTGGAAGCCCAGCTGGGTCTTCTTCCCGTCGGCGTCCCGGTAGCCGTCCATCACCTTGATCGCGCCGGTGGAGGTGATGTTGTCGTCCTGCGGCAGCAGGGGCACGACGTTGCGGTAGACCTCCTTGCCCTTGCCGTCCTTCACGGAGATGACGGGGGCGTATCCGTGGGCGTTGAGGTAGACCTTGGTGCCGTCCACGACGAGCGGCTGGTTGACCTTGATGACCCGTTTCTGCGGCTTGCCGTCCACGCCCTCGGAGTACGTCACATGGGCCTCGAAGGTGCGGGGGGTGCCGCGCTGCGGGCCGGTGCGCTCGTACGTGGCCCTGAACTCGTCGAGGTCGAAGCTGAAGGGGACGAGATCGTCGTCGCTGAAGAGCGTGCCGGGCCGGAAGTTGTTGTACTGCGTCTTCGTGTTGGCGAACCCGTCGCCCTCCAGGATGAGCTTGCCCCCCTCGAACTTGAAGAGCTGGCCCCAGCCGAAGGCGATGAGCATGACGATCAGCGCGATGTGGAAGAGCAGGTTGCCGGCCTCGCGGAGATAGCCCTTCTCGGCGGCGACGGCGTCGCCGACCGTGTGCGAGCGGTAGCGTCGCCCGCGCAGGAGGCCGAGGGCCGCCTCGCGGACCCGCTCGGGCTCGGCCTCGGTGCGCCAGGTGGTGTAGGCGGGCAGCCGGGTCAGCTTCCTCGGGGCACCCGGCGGGCGGCCGCGCAGTTGCCCGACGAACTGGCCGGTACGCGGGACGATGCAGCCGATCAGCGAGACGAACAGCAGGATGTAGATCGCGGAGAACCACACCGAGCTGTAGACGTCGAAGAGTTGCAGCTTCTCGTAGAGCGGGGCGAGCGTGGTGTGGTCGCCCTTGAAGGTCTCCACCTTCATCTCGTCCACGCTGTTCTGCGGGATCAGCGAGCCGGGGATGGCGCCGAGCGACAGCAGGAAGAGCAGGATCAGGGCGACCCGCATCGAGGTGAGCTGGCGCCAGAACCAGCGGGCCCAGCCGATGACGCCCATCGCGGGTACGGAGGTGGCGGACTCCTCACGCGGGGCGGTGGAAAGCTGTTCCCCGGCCGTGGAGAGGTCGCGCTCGTCCGTGGTGTTCAGGTTGCTCATGAGACTCAGATCCCCACAGTGAAGCCGTCGGACCAGATGCGCATCTCCTGGATGAGCGTGTCCCACACGCCCGTCAGCAGGAGGATTCCGGTCACGATCATCATGCCGCCGCCGATCCGCATGACCCATGCGTAGTGTCGCTTGACCCAGCCGAACGCGCCGAGCGCCTTGCGGAAGGCGACGGCCGCCACGACGAACGGGACGCCGAGGCCGACGCAGTACGCCACGGACAGCACGGCCCCGCGGCCGGCCGTCCCCTGCTGGAGCGCGAGAACCTGGACCGAGGAGAGGGTGGGCCCCAGGCAGGGCGTCCAGCCGATGCCGAAGAGCGCGCCGAGCACGGGCGCGCCCACCAGCCCGGTCACCGGCTTCTTGTGGATACGGAACTCACGCTGCGTCATCCAGGGCATCAGCCCCATGAAGAAGATCCCCATGAGGATCATCAGCACGCCCAGGACCTTGGTGAGGACGCCGCTGTACTCCATGACGTTCTGGCCGAAGTATCCGAACAGCGCGCCGCTGGAGACGAAGACCGCGGTGAAGCCGAGCACGAAGAGCGCGGCGCCCGCGACCATCCGTCCACGCCGGGCCTCGGCGAGATCGGATCCGCTGACGCCGGTGACGTAGCTCAGGTAGCCCGGCACCAGGGGCAGCACGCACGGCGAGAAGAAGGAGACGAGCCCGGCGAGCAGGGCGATGGGGAGCGCCACCAGGAGGGCCCCGCTGAAGACCGTCTCGTTGACGCCGGTGGTCGCGGCGAGCTGGAGCACGAGGTCACTTCTCCGCGATCAGCGGGTCGATCATCTCGTGCAGCTTCTCCGCGTCGAGGCCGCCGAGCTTGCGGGCGGCGATCTTCCCGTCGCGGTCGATGACCACGGTGGAGGGGATCGTCTGGAGGTTGAGCGTGCCCTTGGGGAAGCGGAGGAGGAGCTTCCCCGTCGGGTCGTAGAGGCTCGGGTAGGTGACCCCGTAGTCCTTCTCGAAGTTGATCGCCAGGGACCTCTGGGTGTCCTGGGTGTTGATGCCGACGAACTGTATGCCCTGGCCCTCGGTCTCCTTGGAGACCTTGGCGAAGTGCTTGGCCTCCAGCCGGCAGGGCCCGCACCAGGAACCCCAGACGTTCAGGACGACGACCTTGCCCCGGTAGTCGGTGATGTCGAGGGGCTTGCCCTCCAGGGTGGTGCCGTCGAGCTTCGGAGCGTCCGTGCGCTCGCCCCGGGGGACGGTGGAGATCCCGCTGTTGCCGGTGACGAAATTCGTGTTGCCGCCACCACCGGAGGTGGTGCCGTCACCTGAGCACGCGGACAGCGTCAGGGCACCGGCCGCCGCCGCGGCGGCGAGCAGGGTGAAGCGGCGTCGGGGTGCGAGGCCAGAGCTCATGTGAAAAGTTTCGCATGGCAGTTCCGGCGATCTCCCGCGCCCCCCTCAATGCCCGTAAAGCCCCTTGTCAAGCCTGTTTAAAGAAAGTGTTCCAGCCACCTGCCGGGGCCTGTCCGACCTCCAGCGTGCGCAGCTTGTCGAGCACCGCCGGATCCTGTACGTCGAGCCAGTCGACGAACTGCCGGAAGGAGACGAGGCGCACATCCGGCTTGTCCGCGACCTTTTTGATCACTTCCTCGACGGCGTCCATATAGATACCGCCGTTCCACTCCTCGAAGTGGTTGCCGATGTAGAAGGGCGCGCGGTTCGTCTCGTAGGCCCGGTCGAAACCGGCGACATAGGCGCCGACGGCCTGTTCGCGCCAGCCCGGATAGCGCGAGGGCATGCCGTTGGTCGAATTCTTCGACTGGTTGGCGAGGATGTTGTAGTCCATGGAGAGGACTTCGAAGGAGTGGCCGGGGAACGGCACGCCCTGGAGCGGGAGGTCCCAGACGCCCTGGCGCTTCTCGGGCCACATCTGCCGGCCGCCGGGCGAACTCGCGTCGTACCGCCAGCCCAGCGCCTTCGCGGTGGGCAGGAGGTTGTCCTGTCCCAGCAGGCAGGGGGTGCGGCCGCCGATCAGTTCCTTGCGGTAGTCGAACGGCAGCGGATCGATGTCCGCCCAGCCGCTGTTGGTGCGCCATTGCGTGACGAAGGACACCGCCTGGTCGATCTCGCTCTGCCATTGCGCCGGGGTCCAGTGTTCGACGGATCCGGAACCGCCGCAGAAATGCCCGTTGAAATGGGTGCCGATCTCGTGGCCGTCGATCCAGGCCTCGCTGACGTACTTCAGGGTCTCCTTGACGTGGCCGTCGGTCAGATAGCCGATGTCGGAGGCGCCCCGGGGGTTGTTCGGCGGGCGGTACAGGGACTTCTTCGCCTCGGGCAGGAGGTACAGCCCGGAGAGGAAGAAGGTCATCGAGGCGTTGTGCTGCCGGGCGATCTCCAGAAAGCGCGGAAAGAGCCCGTTGCCGACCTCGCCGGCCCCGTCCCAGGAGAAGATCACGAACTGCGGCGGCTTCTGGCCGGGTTCGAGCCGGACGGGCGCGGCGGGCTGCTTCGGCTGCTTTCCGGTGTCGGCGGTGGAACCGTCACCGATGACCCGGACGTTCTTCTTGGGAGAGCCTCCGCCGTTCCCGGTCCCGTGCGCCCCCTCGTCCCCCTTGGGGCTCTTCTCCGTGCTGCCGGGGCTGCCGCCGTCCGACGATCCGGAGGCGCCGCAGCCCGCCACCGTGAGTGCGGCTGCGGCTCCGAGTCCTACTCCGAGAAGTCCCCTTCGGTCGATCTCACGCATAGCGTCCCCATCTGTGGTCGTTTTACCTCATTGCCATACAAACCGGCGATGGCTTAGATGAGGCTGACAACACGAGGGTTCCGCTGATAATCACAAAAATTATTACGTGACTAGACCCTTACACGAGCTCCACATCACGAGAACGGCCGAAGGGGGCGGGGGACGCCGGGGGCTGCCCGGTCGTCCCCGATCGCACGGCCTCAGGCCCCGAACGCCTTGGACTTCCCCTTGACCGGCTTGGCGCCCGCCCGCAGATGCGGCGGCACCAGATCCACGGCGGGCTCGGTGTATCCGACGGACACGATCTTGTCGCCCTGGTAGGTGAAGCTGGTCAGCGAGGCCAGCGTGCACTGCCGCCTGCGCGGGTCGTGCCACAGCCGCCGCCGCTCCACGAAGCTGCGCACGATCCAGATCGGCAGCTGGTGGCTGACGCAGACCGCCTCATGACCACGGGCCGCGTCACGGGCCGCGTCCAGCGCGCCCATCATCCGTACGACCTGCTCGATGTACGGCTCACCCCAGGACGGCTTGAAGGGGTTGGTCAGGTGCTTCCAGTTGTCCGGCTTGCGCAGCGCCCCGTCACCGACCCCGAAGGTCTTGCCCTCGAAGACGTTGGCGGCCTCGATGAGGCGCTCGTCGACGGCCACGTCCAGACCGTGGGAGGTGGCGACGGGTGCGGCCGTCTCCTGCGCCCGCTCCAGCGGGGAGGCGACGACATGGGTGATGTCGCGCTTCTCCAGGTGCTCGGCGACCCGGTCGGCCATCTTCCGGCCCAGATCGGAGAGGTGGTAGCCGGGGCGGCGCCCGTAGAGGACACCCTGCGGGTTGTGCACCTCGCCGTGCCGCACCAGATGGACGACGGTGATGTCCTTCTTGCCGGCCGTGTCGGTCCTGCCGGCCGTCTCGGTCTGCTCGGTCTGCTCGGTCTGCTCGGTCTGCTCGGTCACGGTGACGTCCCTCTCGCCGGTCGCGCTGTTCTCGCTCATGCGGTGGCCTCCGACGCGGCGCGGGCGGCGGCGGGCAGGGCCGCGGCGATCCGCTCGACGGCCCGCGCGTCGTGGGCGGCGGAGACGAACCAGGACTCGAAGGCGGACGGCGGCAGGTAGACGCCCTGCGCCAGCATCGAGTGGAAGAAGGCGGTGTAGCGGAAGGCCTCCTGCTTCCGGGCGTCCTCGTAGTCGCGGACGGGCCGGTCGGTGAAGAAGACGGAGAACATGTTGCTCGCCGCCGACACCGTGTGCGCGACGCCCTCCTTGGTGAGCGCCTCGCCCACCAGGTTCCGGACCTCGGCGGAGACCGCGTCGACCCGCGCGTACGCCGCGTCGTCGAGCAGCCGCAGCTGGGCGAGACCGGCGGCGGTCGCGACCGGGTTACCGGAGAGGGTGCCCGCCTGGTAGACGGGACCGGCGGGGGCGAGCTGCGCCATCACGTCGGCCCGGCCGCCGAACGCCGCGGCCGGGAAGCCGCCGCCCATGACCTTGCCGAAGGTCATCAGGTCGGGGCGCACCCCGTCCACGCCGTACCAGCCGGCCTTCGACGTGCGGAACCCGGTCATCACCTCGTCGGAGATGTACAGGGCGCCGCCGGTCGCGCAGATCTCCTTCAGCCCGGCGTTGAAGCCCTCCCCGGGCGGTACGACACCCATGTTGCCCGGCGACGCCTCGGTGATCACGCACGCGATCTCGCCCGGGTGCGCGGCGAACGCGGCCCGCACGGCGTCCAGGTCGTTGTACGGCAGCACGATCGTGTCGCCCGCCTGCGCGCCGGTCACGCCCGGTGTGTCCGGGAGGGCGAAGGTGGCGAGGCCGGATCCGGCGGCGGCCAGCAGCGCGTCCACGTGCCCGTGGTAGCAGCCGGCGAACTTCACGACCTTCGCGCGCCCGGTGTACCCGCGGGCGAGACGGATCGCGGACATGGTCGCCTCGGTGCCGGAGGACACCAGCCGCACCTGCTCGACGGGGGCCACCCGGGCGGTGATCTCCTCGGCGAGCGCGACCTCACCCTCACCGGGCGTACCGAAGGAGGTACCCCGCGCCACGGCGTCCTGGACGGCGGCGACGACCTCGGGGTGGGCATGGCCGAGGATCATCGGCCCCCACGAGCACACGAGATCGACGTACTCACGGCCGTCCGCGTCGGTGAGGTACGGACCCGTACCGGACACCATGAACCGGGGCGTACCGCCCACGGCCTGGAAGGCACGCACGGGTGAGTTCACGCCACCGGGCGTCACGCGGGACGCGCGGTCGAAAAGCGCCTGCGAGACGGGGGCTTCGTATGAATACGACACTTTTGTCCTGATCTGCGATTCGGGGGTTCGGGGGGTCCGGCCGGTGTTTCCGGCCACCGGGTGAGCAGGGAGCGCACTCTCCCCGTATGAGGCTCGTACAACGAAAGGGCGTCAGTCTCCTCGCGTCTGCGAAACTGGGGCGTCATAGGGAAAGCTCACACATGCCATGTTGTCAGAGGCACCGGCGGTCTTGCGGACAGGTGTTTCACCGCACGCCCGTGGGGGAGGTCACTGACACGATGATCGGGTTGCGCGGCGGGGCTGTGTCTCCGTAAGAAGTAGTCGGGTGGATGAGATATGCATCGCGGTGGCGGAGTGGGCGAAGGGACCGACGACCTGGGGCCCGAGCCTGCCCGGCGAGGGCGGCACCGGCGCGATGCGGAGCGCGCCAGGGACGCCCGTGCGTCCGAGGCCGACGTTCCGGGGATCAGGAGCAGTGGACGGATGGGGGTGACCTACAAGTACTTCGGTGCCCCGGACGGGGCCACCGCGGCGCGGGTGCCCATCTCCATGCGCCCCGAGGAGCTGGGCGGCGACGAGCTGGGCATGGGAGGCATGTTCAGCAAGATCAAGCCCGAGACGGTGGCGGCCATGGTCCTCACCGGCATACAGGGCATACCCCTGCACAGGGTCCCGCCGCTGGAGCTGGTCGTGCTGCATCCCGACTACGCGGTGGTCAAGTTGCCGATGACGGTGGTCGATCCGCTGCGGGACGTCGGCGAGGAGTCGGTCGGCGCGGCGGCGTTCATCTGGTCCACGGTCCCCGACCGGGGCGGCCCGCGCGACGCGTTCAACGTCTACCAGCTGCTGCACGAGTGGCAGGACTTCAGCTACCGGCTGCACGACGCGGGGCACCAGGCGTACTGCCTGGTGTGGCCCTGAGCGGGGCGCCCGTGGGCGGGGCGGCGCGGCATTCCGGTGAGGCCACGCCGGTCCGGCCACCGTCTTCCGTGACCGGACCGGGCCGCCCCTCGGTGACGGCGTCTCGTCGCTGACGCGCGACGGCGCGTCCCGCGGGCACGCGTCTCCTACGAGGCCGCCGGACCGGAGCTCTGGGCCTGGTGGAGCTGGGCCGTCAGGAGGTGGGAGTCGAGCAGCGCCACGTCCGCCGTGCGGTCGGCCCGTGCGAAGCCGGTGAGCATGCGTTTGGTCAGGACGAGGGCCTCGGGCGAGCGCCGGACGAGCGGGCGCGTCCAGGCGGCCACCGTCCGGTCCAGCTGGTCGAGCGGGGCGACCTTGTGGAGCAGGCCGAGCCGGTGGGCCGTGGCCGCGTCGAACGGTTCGCAGGTGAGCATGAGTTCGCGGATCCTCGCGACCCCCGCCTCGGAGACCAGGCGTCCCATGGCCCCTCCCCAGGCGGGCGGGAGGCCGAGGCCGACCTCCGGCATCCGGAACCGGCAGGTGTCCGCGCCCGCGCGGAGGTCGCAGTAGGCGGCGAGCGCCAGTCCCGCCCCCACGACCCTGCCGTGGAGCCGGGCGATGGTGACGGCGTGGGTGTTCTCCAGCGCCTGGCACAGCCGTTGCGCCTTGTCCCCGATACGGCGCAGGGCCCCGCCGCTCGGATCGGCGGCCAGCGCCTCCTGGTACTCGTCGCGGTCGGCGCCCAGGCAGAAGTCCTCGCCCATGGACGACAGGAGCAGGACGCGGATGCCGGGTCGTTCGTGGAGTCCGTCGATCAGTGCGGTGAGGGCGTCCAGGGCCGCGACGTCCAGGACGTCCGCCCCGCCGGCGGGATTGAGCCGGACGTGGAGGACGGGGCCGTCCTCCTCGACGCGTATCGCCTTACGCGGCGGGGCGGTGAAGGTCAGGGTCATGTCGTTCATGCGAGTGCGACGTCCAAGTTCTGTATGCGGCGGAACGCCACCCGGGGCGCCCACGAGGGGCGGCGTACGAGGGTGAGCCTGGGCAGGCGGGCGACGAGGCCGCGGAGCATGACATGGGCTTCCATCCGGGCCAGCGGGGCGCCGAGGCAGTAGTGGATGCCTCCGCTGAAGGCCAGGTGGCCCGGGGTGCGCAGCGGGTCGAAGCGGTCGGGGTCGGCGTGCCGGGCGGGGTCGCGGTGGGCCGCCCCGACCATGAGGTGGACCATCTCGTCCTTGCGTACCTCCACGTCCCCGAGGACGCGGTCGTCGGAGGCCACCCGGCTGATCACGTGGGTGGGCGCGTCGTAGCGCAGCGTCTCCTCGACGAATCCGGGGACGAGTTCGGGCCGGGCGGCCAGTCGCTCCCACCACTCTGGGCGTTCCACGAGCATCAGGGCCGTGGTCGTCAGCATGGTGGAGGTGGTCTCCAGGGCGGCCAGCAGGACGAACAGGGCCAGGAAGTAGACCCCTTCGTCGGCCTTGTCGCGGTCCGGCTCCATGGCGTCCCAGGTCGTGATCCACCGGGAGACCGGGTCGTCGCCCGGGGACGCGCGCCGCTCGCGTACGAGGTTCATGAAGTAGACGCGCAGTTCGGCGGTGGCCGCGTCGGAGAGGGCCAGCTGGCTGGCGGAGGGCAGCAGCTCCTGGGTGAAGACCTGATCGTGCGTCAGTTCTCTCAGGCGCGGGAAGTCGGCGGCCGGCAGGCCGAGCCAGTCACCGATGGCGGCGATCGGCAGTTCCTCGCTCACCAGGGCCGCGAAGTCGGCCTCGCCGGAGTGCAGTCGCTCGGTGAGCGAGTCGAGGAGACGGTCGGTCACCCGGCTCACCGTCCGGCCGAGGCGTTCGATGGTGCCACGGTCGAAGGCACCGGCCGCGCGGCGCACCCGGGTGTGGTCCGGCGGGTTGAGGGCGGGCAGGGTGCTGCTCATCTCCCGGGACGACGGCGCGTTCCAGCGCGTGCCCGGGCCCTGTTGCTCGCGCCAGCGTTTGTCCGGTTCCAGCCATTCCCGGCCGCGCACTATTCGGTCGCAGAGATCGAAACTCGTGACGAGCAGTCCGCCCCAGGGAGCGCGGCTGACCTCACCCCTCGCCCGGAGTTGCTCGTAGACCGGGAAGGGGTCTGCTTGCCCCTGTGCCGTTCGCAGTCGGGAAAAGAGAGATACGGCAGCCCGGCGGTCGGACGACGGAACGGTGGTAACCCCCACGGTGGCGGCTCCTTCCTGAGCATCAGCCGCCATGCATACCCGTGGGGCACATTAAGCATCCAATAACACAGAGTTCAATCCTAGTTACTTACGTCACTCGCCCCTCGTCCATGCCAGGAAGCGGCTGAACAGACCCGACTTGTTCAGCTGCGCCGCCGCAGGCTGGGCGGCCGGACGCGGGGCGCCGGGCGCGGAAGTCTGGGGTGCGCGGGCCGCGGTCTGGTGGCGGGCCGCCTCGACACCGGCCGACGGCACCGTACGCGGGGAGAACCGGACCGGAAGCGTCACCAGCGAGCGGCTCCACGGCGACGGCGCCCAGGTCAGGGACTTGAAGGGGACGCGCATCTCGATGTCGGGCAGCCGGTTGAGCAGCGACTCGACGGCGGTGGCCGCGATCATGAACGCCGGGTCCTTGGCCGGGCACGCGTGGGGGCCCGCGCCGAAGGCCAAGTGGGCCTTCCCGCTGAGCTGTTCACGGTGCTCGGTGAGCCTGGGGTCGGTGTTGGCAGCTGCGAAGGAGATCAGGATCGGGTCGTTGGCCCGGATCGTCCGGCCGGCCAGATCGACGTCGTGGGTCGGGTAGTGACCCGCGTAGTTGGCGATCGGCGCGTAGTTCCACAGCGTCTGCGAGACCGCGTCCTCCACCGGAAGGCCGGTCTGCCAGTCCTCGCCGAGGTACAGCGCGCTGCTGGTGCCGATGGTGGCGGACAGGGGCGCCGTGCCGCCGGAGAGCAGGGTGACGAGCTGGTGCAGCACCTCCTCGTCGCTCAGCTGCGCGGGGTGCTCCATCAGACGCGTCGTCAGGTCGGCGCCGGGGCGCCGCCGTTTGAGGGCGATCAGCTCGGCGAGTGCCGCGCCCAGCGTCTCGTCCGCGCCGGGGGTCCCGTCGAAGATCCCGCTGATCCCGACGATCACCCGGTCACCGACCGCGGGCGGGCAGCCGAACAGGTCGCTGAAGACCAGGAGCGGGAGCGGCTGGGCGTAGTCGGCCATCAGCTCGGCCTGGCCCCGCGGTTCGGAGCTGAAGCGGCTGATCAGGTAGTCGGCGGACTGCTGGGTCTGCCGGACGAGCTGGAGTTCGTTGACGGTGGCCAGGGAGTCCGTGACCGCCTGGCGCAGCCGGGCATGTGACGCGCCGTCACTGAACAGCGCGTTCGGCCGGTAGCCCATCATCGGCAGGGCGGGGCTGTCCTCCGGGACCCGCCCCTCGTTCAGCGCGCGCCAGCGACGGGAGTCACGGACGAAGGAGGCGGGGTTCTGGAGGATGTGCAGGGCGGCGTCGTAGCTGGTGACGAGTTCGACCTCGACGTCCGGCGCGATGTCGACGGGCGCGCTCGGGCCGGCCGCGCGCAGGTGCGCGTAGTGGCCCTCGGGGTCGGCGCCGAATTCGGGGCCGTACAGCTGGACGTTCCCGTGGGCGGGGCAACCGGACGGTATCCCCTGGGTGTCGAAGGGCTGTTGCATGCCGTGGCTCCTAGCCGAGTTGGGACATCAGGTGCGTCACGAGCGTGATGAGCGCCTGTGCGGAGGATTGCTCATCGCGTACGTCGCACGGCACCACGGGGGTCTCCTCGGAGAGGTTCAGCGCCTCACGCACCTCGTCGAGCGGGTAGTCGGTGGTGCCGTCGAAGTGGTTGACGCCGATGGCGTACGTCAGGCCGAAGCGCTCGACGAGGTCCAGGACGGGGAAGCTCTCGTTCAGCCGTTCGGGGGCGACGAGCACCAGCGCGCCCAGCGCTCCCCGCGACAGCTCCTCCCACATCTCCTTGAAGCGCTCCTGTCCGGGCGTTCCGAAGAGATAGAGGACCAGTTGGTCACTGAGGGTCAGCCGGCCGAAGTCCATGGCCACGGTGGTGGTCGTCTTGTTCGGCGTGCCCGACAGGTCGTCGAAGCCCTCGCTGGCCTCAGTGATCTCCTCCTCGGTCTGCAACGGCTCGATCTCGGAGATGGAGCCGATACAGGTGGTCTTACCGACGCCGAAGTGCCCCACGATGAGGATCTTCACCGCGTGCGAGACGTCTGGATCCAGGTACACGGGTCACGCTCCGAATCTGGTTTTCAGGCCGTCGAGCACGGCGCTGAGCAGTTCTCGGTCTGCTCGTTCGGCGCGCGGCACGGGCTTCCTCACGATGATGAGCCCGCTCGCCTCCATCTGCGCCAGGAGAATGCGCACGATGCCGAGCGGCAGGTGCGTGTGGCCCGCCACCTCGGCCACGGACAGGAAGCCGTCGGCGACCAGGTCCATGACCTCGCGCGCCTCCGGGGACAGCGTCCGCGCCGCGGCGGAAGCGCCCTCCTGGGCGGTGACGAGGGTGGTGTGCCCGTACTCGTGCTCCGGGGGCAGCGCGTGCCCGTTCGTGATCACGAAGAGAGGGACTAACGGGGAGGTGAGCTCCAGCTCGTGGTCCGGCTCGTGCTCGTCACGCATGGCCCACCGCCTTGCTCCATGGCGCCTCAGGCGCCCTCAGCTTGGGCACCACCTCGTGCAGACGGGTGGCGAACTCCTCGATGTCGCAGTCGTGCTCGGCCGCCGCGGCCAGGAAGGCCCCGTCACCGGCCGCGATCAGGAAGGTCCAGCCGTGCTGGAACTCGATGACCGTCTGCCGCCACGCGGCGTCCTCCGGGGAGCCCGCGAACTGCGAGGTGACACGGCTGTAGGCGTGGATGCCCGTCATCGCGGCGGAGATGGTGTCCGCCATGTCCCGGCTCATCCCCGAGGTCGCCCCGCGGGGCAGCCCGTCGGATCCCAGCAGCACGGCGTGACGCGCTCCCCGGACGTCGGTGATCACCTGGTCCAGGTCGGCGAGCACGAACCCCGACGGGCTCGTGCCCTCGCGCCGGGCCGACGCGGCCCCGCCGGCCTCGGCCTCCTCGTGCGCGCTCACTCTCGGCGGCGAGGTGAGGTTGTTGCCCAGCCGGGCCACCAGCCGGTGCATACGGAAGGAGATCTGCTGCATGTCGACGTCGGGCTCGGCGGCGGCGGCCAGATAGGCGCCCTGGCCCGCTCCGATCAGGAAGATCCACCCGTGGGAGAACTCGATGATCGTCTGGCTCCACTGCCGGTCCCCCGCCGTCCCGGCGAAGTGCGCCGTGGCCCGGCTGAGCGACTGCATCCCGGCCATGGCCGCGGAGATGGTGCGTACGTCCTTCTCGGCCAGGCCCTCCGTCGCTCCGCGGGGGAGGCCGTCCGCGGACAGCAGGACCGCGTGCCGTGCCCGCGGCACGTTGCTCACGATGTCCTCAAGCATCCACGACAGGTCGGCAGTCATGCGTCTTCGGACCCTTCGAGTGACGATATGTCGAGGTTGCGGCCGGAGAGGGTGCCGCGCTGGAAGGCGCCCAGGCTGCGTCCCGACGCGCGGCCGCCCTCGGGCAGCCGCGACGTGGGCCGGGGGGCCGGGGCCTCGGCGTCCGGGACGCTCGCGATGGGCGACTGGCGTGCTCCCCGCTTCGGCAGACCGTGCATCGTGCGCGTGCCGTTCTGCGGCCGCCCTTCGACGCGCCGGATACTGCTGACGGGTGCCTCCTCGGCCGGCGGCGGGGTCTCCTCCATGGTCCACAGCTCCTCGGGCAGCAGGACGACGGCCCGGACACCCCCGTACCGGGAGACTCCGGTGACATCCACCTTGAATCCGTACTGACGGGCGATCAGACCCACGACGGGGAACCCGAACTTCGGCTGGTTCCCCAGCTGCGAGAGCTGCGGCGTGATGTCGCCGGAGAGCAACGCGGTCGCCCGCTGCCGGTCCTCGTCGCTCATGCTGACGCCGGCGTCGTCGATGACGATGCACAGGTTGCTCTGGACCCGCTGGAACGTTACTTCAATGGGTGCGTCGTGCTGCGAGAAGCTGGCAGCGTTGTCCAGCAGTTCGGCGACGGCGAGGGCGACGGGCGCGACCGCGGAGGCCTTCAGCGCGAGGCCGCCCTGCTGCATGATCTCGACCCGGTGGAAGTTGCGGATCTGGCCCTGGGCGCTGCGCACCACGTCGTAGACGCTGGCGGGCTTGTTGCGGCGGCCGAGCGGGGCTCCGCACATGACCGCGATGCCCTGGGCCTTACGGGCCATCTGGGCGTTGGCGTGGTTCACGTCCAGCAGGTCGGCGAGCACGGGGTGGCCGCCGTAGGTGCGCTGGATGTCGTCCAGGAGCGTGGTCTGCTCCGCCGCGAGGCTCTGAAGGAACCGGGCGGCCCCCTTGAGGACCGCCTTGGTGCTCTCCTCCGCCGCCTGCTCGGCCTCGCGGATGGTGCTGTCGTACTCGTCCTTGTGCTTACGCAGCTCGGCACGGGAAACGGCCAGTTGGCCCTCCGTCGTGTAGATCTGCTGCGTCAGCGCGGCCTCGGACTGCCGCTTCTTCACCCCTAGGGCTCTACTGCGGACGAAGAGCACCACGACCGCGGCGACGGCTATCGCCGTCGACGCAACCAGGCACCATATGAGCGCGTCTCGATTCATGGAAACCTTTCCCGGCGCGTGGCATGCGGAGATCGACGGAGCACCTCGCGAGGATCCATGACACAGCCGCTCGGAACCGCCCGACCGCTGCTGGACTGAAGCAGGCCGACCTCGAATCAGCGCCTGAGTCGAGTGGATCAAGGTCGCAGATGCGGGGATGCTATCACCGCGCATCCCACGGCAACCGTGCTGCCCCTATAGGGGGATATGCCACTCCAAGCGCACTTTGCACACCCGGGATGGCAAGCGTTTTCGCAGCCGACACGCCCGGTCTCCGCGACTGTCACAACAAAGACGTCCGCCCGACACAAAGTCTCCAGAACAGTTCCGCCCCACCTCCGCCAACCGGCGCGCCGGGGCCAAGTGAATCTTTTGTGAAGACGGTGCGCCGGGGTGGGCGGAACTCCGTCGCCGCCACGTCCCGCCCGATGGCATCCTGACCGGGTGAACGGACCCGAGATCGACGTGGAAGTGGCCCCGGAACTGCGGCTCTTCGTCGCCCATGGACGCCGCCGGGGCAGCACCGCCGTCATCACCGACGGCTCCTCGACCCTGGGGCACGTCGTGGAGTCCCTCGGCATCCCCCTCACCGAGGCCGGGACGCTGCTGGTGGACGGCCGGACCGTGTCCGTCTCCCACATCCCGGGGCCCGGCGAACACGTCGAGGTACACGCGGTGGAGCGTCCGCAGCGGGTTCCCGGCGCGCCCCTGCGCTTCCTGCTCGACGTCCATCTGGGCACTCTCGCCCGCCGGTTGCGCCTGCTGGGCGTGGACGCGGCGTACGAGAGCGAGGACATCGGCGACCCCGCGCTGGCGGCCCTCTCCGCGCGGGAGCGGCGCGTCCTGCTCTCCCGGGACCGGGGGCTGCTCCGGCGCCGCGAGATCTGGGCCGGCGCGTACGTCTACAGCGACCGCCCCGAGGAGCAGGTGCGTGACGTGCTCGGCCGCTTCACCCCCGTACTCGCCCCGTGGACCCGCTGCACGGCGTGCAACGGGCGGCTCGCCGAGGCCGACAAGGAGACGGTGCGCGCCCACCTGGAGCGGGGCACGCGGGCGACGTACGACGTGTTCGCCCGGTGCACGGCCTGTGGGCGGGTGTACTGGCGCGGCGCCCACCACACACACCTGGAGGCGGTCGTGGCGGACGCGGTGCGGGAGTTCGGCGGTCCCGGCGGCGGGTCACCGGCCGGCTGAGCCCCTTGCCGGAGGCCGCTGCCGGGTGGGGCCGGGGGCCGCTCCCGGTGGAGCCGGAAGCCACTGCCGATGGGGCCGCAGGCCGCTGCCCGTGGGTCCGGGGGCCGCTCCCCATGGGGCCGGAGCCGCGTTCCCATGGGCGTGACACGCTGTTCCCATGCTGCTCGCCCGCTCCGTCGCCCTCTTCGTCGTCGCCGCGCTCTTCGAGATCGGCGGCGCCTGGCTCGTCTGGCAGGGGGTGCGCGAGCACCGGGGCTGGATCTGGATCGGCGCCGGTGTCATCGCGCTCGGCGCGTACGGCTTCGTGGCCACGCTCCAGCCCGACGGCGACTTCGGCCGCATCCTCGCCGCGTACGGCGGGGTCTTCGTCGCCGGTTCGATCGCCTGGGGCATGGTCGCCGACGGCTACCGCCCGGACCGCTGGGACGTGACCGGGGCGCTGATCTGCCTGGCCGGCATGGCGCTGATCATGTACGCCCCGCGCGACCACTGAGCAGCGCCCACTGAGCAGCGCCCACTGAGCAGCCCCGCCGACCCGCGACCGCCGACCCGCACCCCCCGGCCGGCGCCCGCCCGCACCCACCGGCCGGCACCGCCCCGCCCCGGCCGCCACCGGCCGGCGCCCGGCCACCGGACAGCCCCCGCGCTCCCCTCCCCGGCTGCCTATCCTGGGCCCGTACCGATCAGCTGTCCGAGGAGTTCGCCATGGCCGCCACCCCCATCGCCGTCGTCACCGGTGCGAGCAGCGGTATCGGCGCCGCGACCGCCCGGCAGCTGGCCGCCGCCGGATACCGCGTGGTGCTGACCGCCCGGCGCGGGGACCGCGTCGAGGCGCTCGCCGCCGAGCTCACCGAGGCGGGCCACCAGGCCACCGCGTACGCCCTGGACGTCACCGACCGGGCGGCGGTGGACGAGTTCGCCACCGCGTTCCGTTCGCTGGCCGTCCTCGTCAACAACGCGGGCGGCGCGCTGGGCGCGGACCCGGTGGCGACCGGCGACCCCGCCGACTGGCGCCAGATGTACGAGACGAACGTCATCGGCACCCTCAACGTCACCCAGGCACTCCTGCCCGCCCTCACGGCGAGCGGCGACGGCACGATCGTGATCCTCTCCTCGACGGCGGCCCTGGCCGCCTACGAGGGCGGCGGCGGCTATGTCGCGGCCAAGCACGGCGAGCACGTCCTCGCCGAGACCCTGCGCCTGGAGATCGTCGGCACCCCGGTCCGGGTCATCGAGGTGGCGCCCGGCATGGTCAGGACCGAGGAGTTCGCCACCACCCGCTTCCGGGGCGACACCGAGAAGGCGGCCCAGGTGTACGCGGGCGTCGACGCCCCCCTCACCGCCGACGACGTGGCCGACACGATCACCTGGGCCGTCACCCGCCCCAGCCACGTCAACATCGACCTCCTGGTGGTGCGCCCCCGCGCCCAGGCATCCAACTCCAAGGTCCACCGCACGCTCTGACGTCCACCGGCGGCCGGAGGAGCCCCCCGCGCCCCTCCGGCCCCCCGGGTCAGCCCTTCACACAGACGACCTGCTTCAGCTTGGCCACCACCTCGACCAGGTCCCGCTGCTGGTCGATGACCTGCTCGATCGGCTTGTACGCGGCCGGGATCTCGTCCACCACACCGGAGTCCTTGCGGCACTCCACCCCCCGCGTCTGGTCCTCCAGGTCCTTCGTGGAGAACGCCCGCTTGGCGGCGTTCCGGCTCATCCGCCGGCCCGCGCCGTGCGAGGCGGAGTTGAACGACTTCGCGTTCCCGAGGCCCTTCACGATGTACGAGCCGGTGCCCATGGAGCCCGGGATGATCCCGAAGTCCCCCGACCCCGCCCGGATCGCGCCCTTGCGGGTGACCAGCAGGTCCATGCCGTCGTACCGCTCCTCCGCCACGTAGTTGTGGTGGCAGGAGATGACCGGGTCGAAGGTGACCCTCGCCTTCTTGAACTCCTTGCGCACCACGTCCTGGAAGAGGCCCATCATGATCGCGCGGTTGTACTTCGCGTACTCCTGCGCCCAGAAGAGGTCGTTGCGGTACGCCGCCATCTGCGGGGTGTCCGCGATGAAGACCGCCAGGTCACGGTCGACCAGGTCCTGGTTGTGCGGGAGCTTCTGGGCCTGGCCGATGTGGAAGTCGGCCAGCTCCTTGCCGATGTTCCGGGATCCGGAGTGCAGCATCAGCCAGACCGAACCCGCCTCGTCGAGGCAGAACTCGATGAAGTGGTTGCCGCTCCCCAGCGTCCCCATCTGCTTGGTGGCACGCTCCTGACGGAACTTGACCGCGTCGGCGACCCCGTCGAACCGCGACCAGAAGTCGTCCCAGCCGGTGGCCGGGAAGCCGTGCAGCCGTCCCGGGTCCACCATGGAGTCGTGCATCCCGCGTCCCACCGGGATCGCCTGCTCGATCTTCGACCGCAGCCGGGAGAGGTCCCCCGGCAGGTCGTTGGCGGTCAGCGAGGTCTTGACCGCGGACATCCCGCAGCCGATGTCCACGCCCACCGCCGCCGGGCAGACCGCCCCGTGCATCGCGATCACCGAGCCGACCGTCGCGCCCTTGCCGAAGTGGACGTCCGGCATGACCGCGAGCCCCTTGATCCACGGCAGGGTCGCCACGTTCCGCAGCTGACGCATCGCGACGTCCTCCACGGACGCCGGGTCCGCCCACATGCGGATGGGAACCTTCGCCCCCGGTACCTCTACATACGACATAACCCCTCTATTCCCCCGAAAAAACCGAAAGCGCAAAACCGGTGCCAAGGTCGGCATACAGGTCGGCCGACCGGCATTCACAGCGGCGCGTGCGATACACATTGTCTCCATCGGCCGCCGTCGAGCGGCAACTCGTTTTCCGTACCGAAGGGAGCCCGGTCCCGTGCGACCCATGGCGTACGTACCCGGCGTCGCGCTACTCGCAGCGCTCGTCGCCGGCTGCAGCGCCGGCTCCGGTGCCGGTGATTCCGGTGCCGACAGCAAGCCCGGCAGCCCCACGGTGACGGCCGCGCCCCCCGGCAAGTACCGGACGCTGCCCCAGTCCTGCCGCGCGGTGCCGCGTGCCACCCTGAAGGACCTGCTGCCCGGCGCCGAGGACCTGCCCGAGGAACAGCAGGAGAAGCTGTACGAGGGCACGCCCGCCGTGACCTACGACAACGACCGCAAGGTCGGCTGCCGCTGGAAGTCCGAGGCCCCGGACGCCTCCCGGAACCTCTCGATCGACTTCGAACGCGTGGTGTCCTACGACCCCGCGGTCAGCGACGACGACCGTGCCCGCGAGGTGTTCGCCAAGCAGCAGGACACCGCCCTGCCGCAGATGGCCGGCCAGAGCGGCGGCACCCCGTCCGGCTCGTCCTCCACCGGCTCCTCCACCACGCCGACCAACGGCACGGACGGCGCCGGTTCCCCGGACGACCTGCTGCCGCGCCTGCTCGACGGGCTCGGTGACGCCGCGTTCCTGGACGACGCGCTCACCCGGGCGGGATCCACCGCACAGCACCGCACCGTCAGCGTGGTGTTCCGCACATCGAACGTCATCGTGACCGTCCGGTACACCGAGCAGCCCGCGCGCGTCACCGAGGTCCCCGACAGCAAGGAACTCCAGGAGAAGGCCCAGGCCCTGGCCCGGAATCTGTCCGAGACCCTCAGCGAGTAGCCCCGGCCGGGGCGGCGGCCACGGGTGCCGTCCCGTGCTCCCGGCGTCCCCGGCCGAGGCGGCGTCCGGTCGCCGTCCGTCGTACCGTGGCCCTCCGGAGCACCGGGCCGGGTCCCGGCACCGCTCCGGACCGCCCGCCCGACCGCCAGCACGACCGACCACCCGCACGACCGGGACCGCCGTGCCGTCCGAGTGAAGGAACCATGCACCGATCAGCCCCGCGACTGTCCCGCATACTCGTCTGCGCCGCCGTCCCGGTGATGCTCGTCGTCGCCGGCTGCTCGTCGGACTCCGGCGACGAGAAGGACACGGGCTCCTCCACCTCTCCCAGCGGCTCGGGGTCGGCGGAGCCGACCGTCGAGCCGGCGAAGTTCTCCGAGCTTCCGGACGCCTGCACCTCGCTCGGCAAGAAGACCATCACGGACCTGGTCCCCAAGGCGAAGACCAAGGGCGGCACGGCCGGGAAGTCCAGCGACACCTCGACCCGCGCCAGTTGCTCGTGGAACGGCCTGGACGACAACGGCGTCAAGGGCTCGCAGTACCGCTGGCTCGACGTCGGCTTCACCCGCTTCGCCTCGGACCAGTCCCTGGGCAGCGGTGCCGAGCGCGCCACGGCCGAGTTCACCAAGCAGGTCGCCAAGGCGCGCGCCGCGGAGGACGCGCAGAAGGTCGCCGCGGCCCCGGCCGAGGGCGTCGGCGAGGAGGCCACCGTCGTCACCTACGACCTCAAGAAGACCGGCGAGGACTTCAAGTACGCCACGGTCGTGGCCCGTACCGGCAATGTCGTCGTCACCCTCACCTACAACGGCGCGGGGTACGCGGGCGCCAAGACCCCCTCCGGCGCCGACATCCTCAAGGACGCGCAGAAGGCCGCCAAGGAGGCGGTGGCCTCGGTCGGCACCAAGGACGCCGACGACGAGACGTCCCCGTCCGCGTCCGCCTCCGCGAAGGCCTCGGACAAGAGCGAGGACAAGAGCGACGGCAAGGACACGGAGAAGGACGGCGCCAAGAGCGACGACAAGTCGTGACCTACGCCCGGCGCGGCCCCCGAAGCCGCTGACCAGACGCCCGCCGACGAAACCCGGTCCTCCCCCGAGGGCCGGGTTTCGGCCCCTCCCCACTCACCACCTCTCGTACACATGTGCCAGGCTGTGCCCGCGCCGGTTGCCGAAATGGGGCCGGTTCTTCGAAGTTCGGGAGGGGACTGCGGGTGGCCGCCATGCAGCTCACACGCACGCACAAGGTACTGATCGGGGTCGTCGTCGCCGGCGCGGTGCTCATCGCCGCGATCGGCTTCGCGGGGTCGTACGCCGCCGTGCGCGAACTCGCGCTGGAGAAGGGCTTCGGCGACTTCTCGCTGGTCTTCCCGATCGGTATCGACGCGGGCATCTGCGTCCTGCTCGCGCTCGACCTGCTCCTGACGTGGATGCGCATCCCGTTCCCGCTGCTGCGCCAGACGGCGTGGCTCCTGACGGCCGCGACGATCGCGTTCAACGGCGCCGCCGCCTGGCCGGATCCGCTCGGTACGGGCATGCACGCGGTGATCCCGGTGCTGTTCGTCGTCTCGGTCGAGGCCGCCCGGCACGCCGTGGGCCGGATCGCGGACATCACGGCCGACAAGCACATGGAGGGCGTCCGCCTCACCCGCTGGCTGCTCTCCCCCGTCCCCACGTTCAAGCTGTGGCGGCGCATGAAGCTGTGGGAGCTGCGGAGTTACGAGCAGGTCATCAAGCTCGAACAGGACCGGCTGGTCTACCAGGCCCGCCTCCAGGCCCGCTTCGGCCGGAACTGGCGCCGCAAGGCACCCATCGAGTCGATGATGCCGCTGCGGCTGGCCAAGTACGGCGTCCCGCTCGCCGACACCGCCCCGGCCGGGCTCGCCGCCGCAGGCATCGAACCGGCGCTCCTGCCGCCCGCCCCGGCGCCGGGTCCGGCCGCCGTGGAGACCGAGGCGGGGCAGCCGCAGCTCCCGTACGTCCCGCAGCAGGCGGAACAGCCCGTACAGCTGCTCCACAAGGGACAGCAGGGACGGCAGGGGCAGCAGGTTCACCGGGAACAGCAGGGCCGGCCGGAACAGCAAGGGGAGCAGGGCCGACCCGGCCCCCAGGAGCAGCACGGGGCCCCGGCGCCGACCGGACCGCAGGCACCCCAACAAGCCCAGCAGGCCCAGCAGGGACCGCAGACACCCCAGCAGCCCCAACCTGCCCAGCAGGCCCAGCAGATCCAGAACGCCCAGCAGATCCAGCACGCGCAGCAGACCCAGCAGCCCCAGGCCGAGTGGCCGCAGGAGGGTCCCGGCGCGCACCACAGCCCGTGGTTCGCCGCGTCCCAGCTCCCGGGCGACACGGGTGACACGGGCGAGAGGGCGTACGACCCGACGCAGGTGGAGGGCCTGGAGCCCACTCCGGTCCGCGTCCCCACCGGCCCCGGCGGCCGCACCCGGCCGCTCGGCAACGTGGGCACGATCGGCGCCGTCCCGCACCCCCGTCTGCTGGAGCAGCAGTACGAGCACGAGGCGCCCTCGCACCCGGAGGAGCGGGACCAGTACCCCGGGCAGCAGGCCGAGCAGCCGCACACCGGAAGGATTCCGGCCCCGCAGACCCAGGAGCAGCAGCCCCAGCCGCAGCAGACGCACGAGCAGCAGGCACCGGAGCAGCAGCCCCAGGCCCCCCGGCCCCAGCAGGCCCAGCCCCCGCAGGCCCAGGACCAGCAGGCCCAGGACCAGCGAGCCCCCCAGCCCCAGCCCCAGAACGCCCAGCCCCAGGACTCCCAGCCGCCCCGCGACGCCCAGAAGGCGGCCGAGTGGGCGGCCGCCGAGGCGCAGTTCAGCGCGAAGGCGTACGAGGTGTTCTGCTCGTACACCCGTGAGAACCACGACTACCCGAACGCCGCGGTCCTCGACATCCACCTCGCCGACGGCCACAACGTCCACCATCCGCGCAGCGGTGCGCTGCTGCGCCGTCTGCTGCCGGGCTTCAAGCAGCGCTTCGACAGCGAGATGTCGGCCGACCACATCGCCTGACGTACGTGCCCGGACACGAGAACCGGGCGGGCCGTTCCCACGGCCCGCCCGGTTCTCGTGTCCTCACATACGGCGGGGTCAGGCGCCCAGCAGCGTCCGCACCCGGTCCGCCCCCACCGCGAGCAGCAGGGTGGGCAGGCGCGGCCCGGTGTCCCGGCCGACCAGCAGCCGGTACAGCAGCGCGAAGAACGACCGCTGGGCCACCTTCAGCTCCGGCGTCGGCTTGGCGTCGGGCTCCAGGCCCTCCAGGACCTTGGGCACGCCGTAGACGAGTGTGGTCAGCCCGTCCAGCGACCAGTGCGAGTCGAGCCCGTCCAGCAGCAGCCGCAGCGACTCGCGTCCCTGCTCGTCCAGGGAGCCCAGCAGATCCTTGTCCGGCTCCTGGCGCACGATGGTGCGGGCCTCGGCCGGGACCTGGGTGCTGATCCAGTTCTCCGCGCGGTCGAGCCGGGGGCGCGCCTCGTCGAGCGAGGTCAGCGGGTTCTCCGGGTCCAGCTCGCTGAGGATGCGCAGCGTCTGGTCCTCGGCTCCGGCGGTGATGTCCGCCACCGAGGCCAGCGTGCGGTACGGCAGCGGGCGCGGGGTGCTGGGCAGCTCACCGGCGGCCGTGCCGATCGCACGGGCGTACGCGGCGGCGTCGGCGGGCAGCACCGTGCCGTCGGCGACCTTGCGGCCCAGCGCGTCCCACTCGTCGTAGAGCCGCTGGATCTCCTGGTCGAAGGCGATCTTGAAGGACTGGTTCGGCTTGCGGCGCGCGTACAGCCAGCGCAGCAGCGGCGCCTCCATGATCTTCAGCGCGTCGGCCGGGGTCGGCACCCCGCCCTTGCTGGAGGACATCTTCGCCATGCCGGAGATCCCGACGAAGGCGTACATCGGGCCGATCGGCTGGACGCCGTCGAAGACCTCGCGGACGATCTGGCCGCCGACGACGAAGGACGAACCGGGCGAGGAGTGGTCCACCCCGCTGGGCTCGAAGATCACACCCTCGTAGGCCCAGCGCATCGGCCAGTCGACCTTCCAGACCAGCTTGCCGCGGTTGAACTCGTTGAGCCGGACCGTCTCGGCGAAGTCGCACGCCGAGCAGGTGTAGTTCAGCTCGGTGGTGGCGTCGTCGTAAGAGGTGACGACGGTGAGGTC
Organism: Streptomyces halstedii; assembly: GCA_000720535.1. Classification (GTDB taxonomy): domain Bacteria; phylum Actinomycetota; class Actinomycetes; order Streptomycetales; family Streptomycetaceae; genus Streptomyces; species Streptomyces halstedii. Next base: position 34,492 of record JOAZ01000002.1, on the reverse strand, counting down.
CTTCTCGCAGTTGCCGCAGTAGGGCCTGTACGGGAAGTAGCCGGCCGCGTTCGAGCTGCCGTCGTCCTCGCTCGCCGCGCCGGAGCCCTCGGCGGCCTCCAGCTCGGCCTCGTCCACCTTCTTCTGCTGCGGCTTCTTGCCGCCGCCCTTCGCGCCCGCCGCGCCGTCCTTCTTGGTGCGGTAGCGGTCCAGCACCGCGTCGATGTCGGCGCGGTGCCGCATGGCGTGCAGGATCTGCTCGCGGTAGGCACCGGCGGTGTACTGCTCGGTCTGGCTGATGCCGTCGTACTCGACGCCCAGCTCGTCCAGGGCGTTCGTCATGGCCGCCTTGAAGTGCTCGGCCCAGTTCGGGTACGCGGACCCGGCCGGGGCGGGCACCGAGGTCAGCGGCTTGCCGATGTGCTCGGCCCACGACTCGTCCACGCCCTCGACGCCGTTCGGCACCTTGCGGTAGCGGTCGTAGTCGTCCCAGGAGATCAGGTGCCGCACGGTGTACCCGCGGCGGCGGATCTCGTCGGCGACCAGGTGCGGGGTCATGACCTCGCGGAGGTTGCCGAGGTGGATCGGGCCCGACGGGGAGAGCCCGGACGCGACGACGACCGGTTTGCCAGGCGCACGTCGCTCCGATTCGGCGATGACATCGTCCGCGAAGCGGGAGACCCAGTCGGTCTCGGTGCTGCTCTGACTGGAAGCCACGGTCGGCACGTCCTTCTCTCGTGTAGGACTCAATCGGGGAACCCCTACCAGGGGCACACCCATTCTCCCAGGTGCCGCCCGCAGCACGAAAACGACTATCCACAGGCGCGGAAACTGGTTGTCCACAGGCGCGAAAAACGCTTTACACCGCGTGGGATACTGGGAACGATCCCTCATCCCCTACCGAAACGGCAGCCGGCTCATGGCCTCGGTCCCTTCCCTCGCTTCCACGCTCCAGCAGCAGCTGGCGGACGCCCTGACGGCAGCACTGCCCGAGGCCGGCACCGCGGACCCGCTGCTGCGCCGAAGCGACCGGGCCGACTTCCAGGCCAACGGCATCCTCGCCCTCGCCAAGAAGCTCAAGGGCAATCCGCGTGAGCTGGCGGGCAAGGTCACGGACGCCCTCCCGGCGGGTCAGCTGATCAAGGACATCGAGGTCTCCGGCCCCGGCTTCCTCAACATCACGCTCACCGACCGGGCGATCACCGAGACGCTGGCCGCGCGCGCCGCCGACGGAGACCGGCTCGGCGTCCCGGTGGCCGCCGACGCGGGCACCACCGTGATCGACTACGCCCAGCCGAACGTCGCCAAGGAGATGCACGTCGGCCACCTGCGCTCGGCGGTCATCGGTGACGCGATGGTCCAGATCCTCGAATTCACCGGGGAGACGGTGGTCCGGCGCCACCACATCGGCGACTGGGGCACCCAGTTCGGCATGCTCATCCAGTATCTGTTCGAGCACCCGGGCGAGCTGGGCCACGAGGGTGGCGAGGCGGACGGCGAGGCGGCCATGTCGTCGCTGAACCGCGTCTACAAGGCCTCGCGGGTGCTGTTCGACTCCGACGAGGAGTTCAAGGCGCGCGCCCGGGACCGGGTGGTCGCCCTCCAGGCGGGCGACCCGGAGACGCTGGCGCTCTGGCAGGGCTTCGTGGACGAGTCGAAGATCTACTTCTACTCGGTCTTCGACAAGCTCGACATGGAGATCCACGACCCCGACATCGTCGGTGAGTCCGGGTACAACGACATGCTGGAGGAGACCTGCCGGATCCTGGAGGAGACGGGCGTCGCCGTCCGCTCCGAGGGTGCGCTGTGCGTGTTCTTCGACGACGTGAAGGGCCCCGACGGCAACCAGGTCCCGCTGATCGTCAAGAAGACCAACGGCGGCTACGGCTACGCGGCCACCGACCTCTCCGCGATCCGCGACCGGGTGCAGAACCTCAAGGCCGACACCCTGTTGTACGTGGTGGACGCCCGGCAGTCCCTCCACTTCAAGATGGTCTTCGAGACGGCCCGGCGGGCCGGCTGGCTCAACGACGACGTCACGGCCCACCAGCTGGCCTTCGGCACGGTCCTGGGCAAGGACGGCAAGCCGTTCAAGACCCGTGAGGGCGTCACGGTCCGGCTGGAGGACCTGCTGGACGAGGCCGTCGAGCGGGCCACCGCGGTGGTGCGCGAGAAGGCCGAGAAGGTGGGCCTGACCGAGGACGAGATCGTCGAGAACGGCCGGTACGTCGGCGTCGGCGCCGTGAAGTACGCGGACCTGTCGACCTCGGCGGTGCGGGACTACAAGTTCGACCTGGACCAGATGGTGTCGCTGAACGGCGACACCTCGGTCTACCTCCAGTACGCCTACGCCCGTATCCGGTCCATCCTGCGCAAGGCGGGCGAGGCCAGGCCGGTCGCGCACCCGGAGCTGGAGCTGGCCCCGGCCGAGCGGGCCCTCGGCCTGCACCTGGACCAGTTCGGCGCGGTCCTGGCCGAGGTGGCCGAGGGGTACGAGCCGCACAAGCTGGCCGCGTACCTCTACCAGCTGGCCTCGCACCTGACCACGTTCTACGACCAGTGCCAGGTGCTCAGCGACGACAACCCGGCCGCGGTCGTGGAGAACCGGCTGTTCCTGGTCGAGCTCACGGCCCGCACCCTGCACCAGGGCATGCGGCTGCTCGGCATCCGGACGCCCGAGCGTCTCTGACCCGGACCGTCCCGAGGCCCCCGGCACCACCGTGCCGGGGGCCTCGGCCGTGTCGTGGCGCCCGCTCCGGGGCCCCGCCGCCGCCCGTCACAGCCAGCGGCGGATCGGCTGGACGGCGGCCTCACGCATCCGCTGCACCGGCGAGCGGCGCCGCCACCGGGCGCCGTCGATCTGCTCGCTCCGGGCCCGGTCCTCCTCGAAGTGCCCGTCCAGGGTCGCGGTGAACGCCGGGTCCAGCACCGCGAGCATCACTTCCTCGTCGTGGTCGAGGGAGCGGCGGTTGAAGTTGGTCGAACCGATCAGCGCGGCGACGCGGTCCACCGTGAGCGTCTTGGTGTGCATCATCGTCGGCTGGTACTGGTGGATCCGCACACCGCAGGCGAGGAGGTCCTCGTAGTGGTGCTGCCCCGCCAACTGGCAGACCCGCTTGTCGGTGTGCGGGCCCGGCAGCATGATCTCGACGGCCACACCGCGCCGGGCGGCGGCGCAGAGCAGCCCGACGAAGTACACGTCGGGCGCGAAGTAGGCGGTGGTCAGCCGTACCCGTTCCTCGGCGGACTCCAGCACGACCCGGAGCAGGGTCTGCATGTCCTGCCAGCCGAAACTGGCCGAGCCGCGCACCACCTGCACGATCGCGTCGCCCTCCGGTTCGAGGGCGACGAACCGGTCGCGCGCGTCGAACAACTCCGTATGGCACTCGGCCCAGTTCTGCGCGAACGCGGCGGCGAGGCCGTCCACCGCCGGACCTCGCACCCGCACATGGGTGTCGCGCCACTCGTGCTCGTCGCGGGCGTCGCCGCACCACTCCTCGGCGATGCCCACCCCGCCGGTGAACGCCGTCCGCTCGTCGGTGATGAGGACCTTGCGGTGGCAGCGGTGGTTCTGCTTGAGGGGCGACAGGTACAGCGGCTTGCGGAACCAGGCCACCTGCACCCCGGCCGCCTCCATCATCGCCAGCTGGTCCTTCTCGATGAGCCGGCTGCCGAACCCGTCCAGCAGCAGCCGCACCCGCACCCCGGCACGGGCCCGCTCCGACAGGGCCTCCGCGAAGTCGCGGGCTATCGCTCCCCGCCAGTACACGAACGTCATCATGTCCACGGTGTGCTCCGCGGCCCGGACGGCGTCGAGCATCGCGGCGAAGATCTCGTCCCCGTTGCGGAGCGGGAGCAGCGCGTTGCCCTCGGTCGCCGCGATCCCGATGAGGCGTTCGAGCCGCCGCCGCAGGCGCAGGGTGCGCTCCGCGTGGACGGCCGCCTCCGGGGTGTCGGGCGCCTCCGGTATGCCGGACGCCTCCGGGGTGTCGGGCGCCTCCGGTATGCCGGACGCCTCCGGTATGCCGGGCGTCTCCGGGGCGTCCGGTGTGCCGGGCGCCTCGTCGTCCACCGGTCTCTCGTCTGTGGGACTGGACAATCTCTCACCTGCTCGGGCCGATGCCGGACGGGACCGGCGCTTCCCGGTCCCCTGTGCTCCGGAACTCCTCGTACCCCGCTCGCGGCCGGTCAGCTCTCCGGGTTCACCCACTGGGCGATGTCGGGGCGGTAGAGGTACTCGGGCCGCGCGGCGATGCTGCTCGTCCGGAACGGCTCGCCCCGGTCGTCGATGCGCAGGACCCCGCTCCGCCCGCCGCTGGTCCACTCCAGCTCCAGGTACCAGGTGACGTCGTGCCCCTCCACGTGCGCGTCGAGGTGGAACACCTCCACGTCGGTGGAGCTCACCTGGTACGGGAAGTCCTTCGCGGGGACCACGGAGTCTCCCTGCTGCCCCGCCACCGGTGCGGGGCGCGGCTGCCCGTCGTCCAGGTCCACGTCGAAGGACTGGGGTGTGATCCCGCTCCCGCAGCCCTCCCCCATGGAATACGCGGACCAGGCGAGCGCCGGTTCACGCGCCAGCACCCGCACATGCATCGCGCCGAGCACGACCGCCTCACGCGAGGTGCCCTGGACGGTGACCGCCAGCTTCATGGCACCCCCGTCCACCGCTTTCAGGCGCCTCGCCCAGTCTCGCGTGCTCTGGGGCGAAGGCGGCGGCGGTACGTCGTCGGGCCCCTGGTCGAGCAGGTAGTACTGCCCGCAGGGGGCCTCCCAATTGTAGGAGCTGATGGTGGCGTGCACGGGGACGCCCCCGTTCTTCGCCTCGCCTCCCCCGGCCTGCCCGGCGGTCCTGCCGGGTGACGGGGAGGGCCCGGCGGACTCGCTGTCCGCCGGGACCGGTGAGCCGGACGTCCGGTCGGGCGACGGGGAGACGCCGGCGCTCGGGCCGGTGCTCGTGTCCGGCGCGACGAGGGTGGCGGCGACGGTCGTCCGGGGGCGCGCCTCGTCGGCCGGGTCCTCCTGGGTGAGGCCGTGCACGGCCACGGCGGCGGGCACGGTGAGCGCCACGACCGCCGCGGCGGCGAGCAGCACCCGGGTCCGCCCGGACCACCGCCGCCGGGGCCCCGGCGGCGCCGCCGTGACGGCACGGCTCTCAGGCGTCACGTCCCCGGCCGTCACGACCCCGGGGGCGGCGGACTCGGCGTCGGGGTCGGCCTCCGGCGCGCGGTCGGCCACAGCCTCGGGCGCGGAGTCGGCCGCAAGCGCGGGACCGGCCTCCGTCGCGGGGCCGGCCACAGACCCGGCCTCCGTCGCCAGGTCGGCCGCAGCCCCGGCCCCGGACCCAGCACCGGAACCGGTCCCGGCCTCGGGCTCGGCCGCAGCCCCGGCCCCGGCCGCAGGTTGGCCCGCCGCCCCCGCCTCCGGCTTCCGCGCCCCCCGTCGCTTCGCCTCGTCGGCGAGGATCCACTTCCGGTGCAGCGCGACCAGTTCCTCGCCCGAGGCCCCGCACACCCGCGCGAACCGCTCGACCGGCGCGTAGTCATGGGGAACGGCGTCGCCGTTGCAGTAGCGGTGGACCGTCGACGTGCTCATGTGGAGCTTCCGGGCGAGCATCCCGTAGCTCAGCCCCGACCGCTCCTTGAGCCCGCTCAACTCCGCCGCGAAGTCCTGGATCTCCGTACCCACCCCGACCGTATCTCCCTCTGTTCCGTCCCGGAACGGCGTTCCAGGGAGGCATTGTTCCCCCAGGTCAGAGGGTGTTCCACCGTTCCCGCGTCCCGTGCCGCCCGGCGGTCGTTGCCAACCGGTCCGGGACCCGCACAGGATGTGGACACACCACCGAGCACCACACCGTCCCACCGAGGAGACGCCGTGCGTACCCGCTTCGACCCGATCCTGACGGACGTGATCGCCGCAGGTGTGCTGATCGCCTCCACGGCGACGCTCCTCACACTCCTGTGGCGCCTTTGACCACGCGTCACCACCCAGTACATCCGGCAAGACCCCGGCGCGCCAAACGGCGCCCCGGTGACCTCACGAACACCATCTGAACGGGGAGAACCACCTCATGCGCACCCTTCGCCTCCACCGCACCGCCCGCACCTCCGCCCTCGCCACTGCCGCCGTGCTGGCCGCGCTCTCGCTGACCGCCTGTGGAGGCGGCGACTCCTCGGCGGCGGGCACTCCCGCCCCGGTGAGTGATGCCCCGTCCCCGCAGCCGGCGAACGACGCCAAGGCGCCTGCCGAGCAGGGCAAGGACGCGAAGGGCTCCACCACCTCGCCGGACGCCGGTTCCGCCCCTGATTCCGCTCCGGCCACCGAGACGAAGAAGGGCTCCGGCTCCACACACGCCGAGCCCGCCGCGAACACGAGCAAGGGCGCCGACAGCGGCGTCGTCACCCTCGCCTGCCACGGCGGCAACTCCAAGGTGACTCTCAAGCCCGTGACCCGTCCCGTCAACCACATGCTCCTCACCGTGACGAACACCGGCTCGAAGTCCTGCAACGCGTACGGCTACCCCGCCGTGCGCTTCGGCGAGGCCCAGTCCGTCCCCCCGGTCTACGAGGAGAGCAAGCCGCAGGCCGTCGTCACCCTCTTCCCGGGCGAGTCCGCGTACGCCGGTGTCATGACCAACTCCGCCGACGGCAGCGGCACGGGCGGCTACTCCACCAAGAACCTGACCGTCTACTTCCAGGGCCGCGACCTCTCCGGCTCCACCGGCCAGGGGGCGAACGTGCCGCTCTCCGAGAAGGTGTACGTCGACAGCACCCTGACCGTCACCTACTGGCAGGCCGACATGGCCGACGCCCTCATGTACTGAGCCCCCCCAACTCCCCTGGACGGAGCCCCGGTCGGCAGCGGTGCCGACCGGGGCTCCGTCGTGCGTCCCGTACGTCCGACTGAGGAGATGACGCCCCGTCATGTAGCCCTTGGGACGGACCGACGACCCGCACGGAGAGGGATTCGCCCGCCCCCCTCCCCCTCGTACGGTCGTCAACGACCACGAATGACCGACCACGCGCGCACACGGTGGGATGACACAGGTGACACAACAGGAAACGGTTCGGGGAGAAGCGCCGCAGGACAAGGCGTTCGCTCCCGAGTACCAGGGGGCTCTGGGCTCACTCTCGGTGAACGCGTCGCTCACCGAGGTACGGGCGAAAGGGATCGAGGAACTGCGGGCGGCGGAGGCGGCCGGGGACCGCTCGGAGATGGCGCGGTGTGGGCTCGCCGTCGCGGAGGCCTGCCGGCGGCTGGGCCGCAACGAGGAGGCCGACCGGGCGTGGAAGGCCAGCTACCGCGCGGCCCGGTCCGCCGGGGACGTCGGCGCCATGGCCTGGGCGCTGTGGAGCGGCGGCACGCTCGCCCGGCAGCGCGGCGCGCTGCCCCTGGCCTACCGGCTGCTCCGGCTGGCGGCCGAACTGGGCGAACGCGGCGGCGACATCGTCGTACGCGGCTACTCGCTCGCCGGGCTCGCCGAGACCGGGCGCATCCAGGGCGACTACCAGGCCGTGGGCGAACTCCACGAGAAGCTGCTCGCGGAGGCCCGCAGGCGCGGCGAGGCCCGGCACACGGTGTGGGCGCTGGAGGGCATCGCCCAGATGCACCGCAACACCGGCTCGTACGACAAGGCCCTCGCACTCTTCGAGGAGGCGGCCAAGACGGCGGGCAGGGCGGACGACCGGCGGGGCCGGGCCTGGGCCCTGCGCGGCATAGCCGACGTGCTGTCCGTCCGGGACGGCGACACCGAACGCGCGCTGGCACTGCTCTCCGAGGCCGAGGAGTCCTGCCGCGAGATGCGGCAGTCCAGTGCCCTCGCCTACAACCACAAGATGCGCGGCAACGTCCTCTACCGGGCCGGGCGGTACGCGGAGGCCCGGGAGAACTACGCGCTGGCGCTGGAGGAGTTCCGCGCGATGGACGAGTCACGGGGGACCGCGCTCTCCCGGCTCGGTCTCGCCAAGGCGCTCGCCCGCCTCGGCCGCGCCCCCGCCGCGACGGTGGCCGAACTCGCCGACCTGCGCCGGGCCCTGGGGCTGCTGGGCCTGCGTCACGCGGACGACATGATCGACCGCGCGGCGACCGAGCTGGGGGTGGGGCCGGTACCGCAGGACGTCCCACCGCTGTCCCTGGGCACAGAGGCGGCCCTGCGATGACCCCCGCCGCCGTCACCCGCACCACCGGGACGGGCGGCACCCACGAGGACACCGGCGGCGCGCACGACGGACCGGCCCGCACCCGGACGTCCGGGTCCCGGGACGCCACCGCCCCGGCAGACGCCACCGCCTCCATCACCGGGCCGCCCGCGTCCTTGGCCCGCTGCCGCTCCCTGGTACGGCCCGCGCTCGCCGACGCGGTCGGCCGCCTCCACCCGTGGCCCGGCGAGATGGCCGCGTTCTCGCTCGGCTGGAGCGACACCGGCGGAACCCCCGCCCCGGGCGCGTCCGAGGGCAAGGGCATACGCCAGGCCCTCGCCGTGCTGGCCGCCGAGGCCAGCGGGGCACCGGGCCGGAGCGCGGTCCCGGGCGCGGTCGCCGTCGAACTCGTCCACGCCTTCTCCCTCCTGCACGACGACATCATGGACGGCGACGAGACCCGGCGGCAGCGCCAGACGGTGTGGAAGGCGTACGGCACCGGGCCCGCCGTGCTCGCCGGGGACGGCCTGCTGGCCATCGCCATGGAGACCCTCGCCGAGACTCCCGGCGCGGGCGGCGGCGCGGCCGTCCTGCGGCTGTCCGGGACACTGACCCTCCTGGTCCGGGGCCAGGCCGAGGACCTGCTCTTCGCGGACCGCCCCTGGACGGGCCCCGACGCCGTACGGACCGACGCCTACCGGACCATGGCCGAGCACAAGACCGGTTCGCTCCTCGGCTGCGCGGCCGCGCTCGGCGCCCTGCTCGGCGGGGCACCCGACCGGACGGTCTCGGCGCTGGACCGGGCCGGGCGCCACCTCGGCGTGGCCTTCCAGGCCGTGGACGACCTGCTGGGCATCTGGGGCGACCCCGCCAGAACCGGAAAGCCGGTCCACGGCGACCTGCGGCAGCGCAAGAAGACGTACCCCGTCATCGCCGCGCTCGCCTCCGAAGGGCCGGCGGCACGCGAACTCGCCGCCCTGCTCTCCTCCCCGTACCCGCCCGACGACGCCACCGCGGCTCGGGCGGCGGACCTCATCGAAGCCGCCGGTGGCCGCACCGCCACCCTGACCGAGGCCCACCAGCACCTCGACGCCGCCCGCGCCTGCCTGCGCGGCGTCGCTCTGGCACCGGACGCGGTGGACGAGATCGAGGAACTGCTCGACTACCTGGCGCTCCGCACGGTGTGAGCCACAGCCGGTGGACGCGGCACGGGACGAACCCCGCCGCCACGTCCACCGGCCGCAGTTCACGGCCCGGTCTTCCCGAAGGCGCACCAGACGACCTTGCCCGGGTCCCGCTCGCCCACGCCCCACCGGTCCGCGAGCGCGTCGACGAGCAACAGCCCCCGCCCCGACTCGTCGGAGGGCTCGCGCAGAACGGGCACCCCGCCCCCGCTGTCATGCACCTCGACCTTCAGGTCCCCCTCCTCCAGCAGCAGCCGCACCAGAAAGCCGCGCCCCGGCGGCACCCCGTGCAGCAGCGCGTTGGTCGCCAGTTCGCTCACGCACAGCAGTACGTCGTCCAGCCGCGCCCCGAACCCCCAGTCCGTCACGGCCTCGCGCGCGAACTCCCTGACCACGGGCACCGACCGGCGCTCCCGCCGACAGAAGCGCTCGCGGGCCAGGGAGAGTTGCATCGTCTCGTTCATGAGCCGATTGTCACTCTCCGTTGCTAAGGTAGCGCACTACGTGAGGCCGTACAGATCCGCTGTACGGGCCGCGCACGCGTGAAGTACGTACCAGGGCGGGGAGTCGAACCGTATGCACCCCAGGAAGCGGCAGCGCAGGAACGCGTCGGCCATGAAGCTCGTAGGCAAACTCGTCGGCCTGTTCCGCGTCGCTGCCGGCCTCACCCAGGCCCAACTGGCGGAACGGGCCACTGTGCAGATGGAGACGATCGCCTCCATCGAGCAGGGCCGCCGCACCCTCCTGCCGGATCTGGCCCGCCGCCTGGACGAGTTGCTGGCGACGAAGGGGGCGCTGGAGACGGCCGTGGACAACATGCCGGAGGTGGACCTGATCCCGGCATGGGCCGAGCGGTACATGGACCTGGAGCGGGAGGCGTTGGCGCTGTCCTGGTTCGAGAACCAGGTACTGCCGGGGTTACTCCAGACGGAGAGCTACGCGCGGGCAGTGTTCCGCAGCAAGGTGCCGGTCATCAGCACGCAGGAGATTGACGCCCAAGTCGCCACACGAACAGAGCGCCAGAGCATCTTGCACAGGCCAGTACCTCCGACGATCAGCTTCATCGTCTCGGAGGCCGTTCTACGCGACCGCATCGGCGGCGATGAGGTGTACGGCGAAATGCTGCGCCATCTTCTGACCTGCGCAGCGCTACCCGGCATCACGCTCCAGATCATGCCTCTCGGCCGTCACACCCACGCGGCCCTCTCCGGGCCGTTCATCCTTCTGGAAACCCCGGACTTCCAACATATCGGCTACACGGAAACCCAACGCGGAAGCCAACTCGTCGCAGACCCAGACGAGGTCAGCATCCTGGCGCAGAAATATGCGATGCTGCGGACGCAGGCTCTCAACACCGAGGACTCGAAAGGCCTGCTGGACCGGCTGCTAGGAGAGCTATGAGCACCGCACTTGAGTGGTTCAAGTCGAGCTACAGCAGCGAGGAAGGCGGCGCCTGTCTCGAAGTCGCCTACACCTGGCGTAAGTCAAGCTACAGCGGCGACGAAGGCGGTGCCTGCGTCGAGATCGCCGCGCACCCCTCCGCCGTCCACGTACGGGACTCCAAGAACCCCGGGGGTCCGTCCCTCACCGTCGCTCCCACCGCGTGGTCCGCGTTCGCCGCGCACATCGGCGCCTGACGCCTCCACCACCCACCCCCCGTACGCTGCGGGTTCATACATTGGTCTTGACCAATTTTCGGATATATGAGAATCATGACCGGAGTCGCCACAGAACCTTCATAACTGTTCCACAGGAGAACCACGCACCATGCGCATACCTGCAACTGCCGCCATCGCGGCGCTCGGCGGTGCCCTCGTACTCGGGCTCACCGTCGTTCCGGCCGCCCAGGCCGCCCCCGCCACATCGGCGGACTGCACCACCGACGCCTTCGGGATCGCCGGTAAGTACGGAGAATTCGTCCTCGGGGACAACACCCACTCCCCCGACGCCGAGGGTGCCGTGGCGGTCGGCGGCAACGCCGACTTCCGAGGGGGCTTCAGCGTCGCCAACGAGCTGTCGGCCTCCGAGGTCGACGCCCTGCCCGGCCGCGCCTCGCTCGTCGTCCGGGGCGACCTGGTCAACGGGGGCTCGGCCACGGTCGTGATGAAGGGCAACGCGGTCGTCGGCAGCGCGGTCAAGGACCGCAAGGTCGAGATGCACAACGGCACGTTCAGCCAGCGGGCCGACCTCATCGACTTCGAGGCGGAGTTCGCGAAGCTGCGCTCGTACTCCTCGGCGCTGGCCGGGGAGTCCACGACGGCCGGTGCCCAGGTGAAGCTGGACGGCCCGAAGCTGACGCTGGAGGGCGGCAACAGCGCCCGTAACGTCTTCTCGGTCTCGGCGGACCAGCTGGAGAAGGCCAAGGAGGTCTTCATCAAGGTCCCGGCGGGGGCGACGACGATCGTCAACGTCAGCGGCCAGGAGTACGACATGGCCGGTGCCCGGACGACCGGCTTCTTCCTGTCGGGCGGCCAGGACTTCGTGCTGGACGACAAGCTCCAGAGCGCGTCGGACGGCAAGGTCCGGGCCAAGCTGCTGTGGAACTTCCCCGACGCCACCAAGGTGACGAAGAACAGCCAGGCCGCGTGGCCGGGCAGCGTGCTCGCGCCGAAGGCCCACCTGGAGCTGGGGACCGCCGCGCCGGTCAACGGCTCGGTGTGGGTGGCGTCGCTGCACGGTTCGGGCGGGGCGGAGACGCACCACTTCCCGTTCACGGGCTGCCTCCCGGAGGTTCCGGGCACGGAGACTCCGTCGCCCAGCGAGACCCCGGGCGAGGGCACGGAGACGACGCCCCCGGCGACGGCCACCCCGTCCGCCTCGGTGACCCCGCCGTCCGAGAGCGCCACCCCGAGCGACGGGCCGTCCGAGGGCCCGTCCGAGTCGGCCACCCCGGGCACCCCGGCCCCGTCCGACAGCCCGGCCGCCGGTGGCGACCTGGCCTCGACCGGTAGCAGCGGCACCATCCCGCTGGTCATCGGCGGCGCCGCGGTCCTCGCGGCCGGCGCCGGCCTGGTCGTGATGGCCCGCCGCCGCAAGGCCCAGGCCTGACACAGCACCTGACCGACGCGTGAGGGGCGGTGCGCCACGCGCGCACCGCCCGGCGCGAAAGGATGCGGAAGTGGACTGTCAGTGCCGGGGCCTAGGGTCACCGGCATGGCGACGCTTCCGAACTCCCTGCCGCATCTGGCCGCTTCGGGCCTGGGACTGCCCTCCGGCACTCTGGTGGACACCACGGACGAAGGGGTCTGGCACGAGCCGCTGCTGTGGCACGCGGACGAGACCGCCCGGCCCGGGGCATGGCGGGCGCTGCGCGCCTCCGGCCGCCCGCTGGGTCTGCTCCCGGTGCTGGTCGACGGCGGGCGGCGCGGCCAGTGGCCGGTGCGGTGGGACCTCGCCCCCGCGCGGATGTCGTACCCCGGTGACCACGACGCGGAAGAGGTGCTCCGGGGCTTCTGGGAGGACAACGCCGGGAACGAACTCGGCACCGTGGACGCGAAGTGGCCCGGCCTGGCCCCGGTCCCCGGGGGCGGCGCCCCCGACGACCCGGACGTGCTGGCCGCCGAGATCGCCGACATGTTCACCGAGAGCCCCGAGGGCCCCCGGTTCCGCATGGGGCTGGTCCCCGCGCGGCGGAGCGCCGACATACCGGCCGCGATCGGCTGGCAGGGCCCGCTGAACCACGAGAACGACGTGGCGCGGCTGTGCGCGGTGCTGCGCTCGTGGGAGGACCGTTTCGACATCCGGGTGCTGATCATCGGGTTCGACACCCTGGTCGTCTCGGTCGGCCGGCCCCCCACCACCCTGGAAGAGGCACGGGCCCTGGCCGAGGAGCACTTCGCGTTCTGCCCGGACACGATCGAGCAGAACCCGCCCTACGGTCTCGGCCTGTACGCCGAGCGCAACCTCCTCTCCCAGTCCACGTGGGGCTTCTGGTGGGACTGAGTACGGGCGCTCATGTGCCGGGGCGTCGGGCGGCGTTGACTCGTGCGCATGCCGAACGACCTGACCGATTGCCGCGCCCCGCACAGTTGGGTGGCGCCCCTGCTGTCCACCCTGGTGACCCTGCCGGCGGCGGGCGTCGCCCTGCTGTACGGCGGTCTGTCGCCCATGGCCTGCGACTCCTGCGACGGTGCCGAGGCCGAGCGCTTCACCGACTCGTTCAACGCGGCCTGGGCCGTGCTCTGCACCGGTCTCGTGCTGTCCCTGGCCGTGCTGGTGGCGAGCTGGGTCCTGCCCTGGCGACAGCGGCACGTCCCCACCCGCGTTCTCCTGTCGGTGGCCGCTCCCGGCACGGTCCTCGTCGCGTCCCTCGCCTTCATGACCGTGGTCGACTGGCCCTGACCCCGCGCCCGCGGGCCACCGGGACGCGGGCCACCGGGACGCGGGCGGCGCCACGTCCGTTTCGTACAAGACCCCGGCCGCCCGGCCCGATAGCGTCGCCGCCATGAACACGCCCGAATCGCCTTCCCGGCACCTCAGCGTCCACATCGACCGCACCGCCGAAGACGTCTACGCCTACGCGTCGGCTCCGGCCCATCTGCCCGAGTGGGCGGCGGGGCTGAGCAGTTCCGTCGAGGAGATCGACGGACAGTGGATCGCGGACTCCCCCATGGGGCGCGTGGTGGTCACCTTCGCCCCGAAAAACGCGTTCGGGGTGCTGGACCACGACGTCACGCTGCCCTCGGGGGAAAGGGTCCACAACCCGGTGCGGGTCATCGCCCACACCAGCGGATGCGAGGTCGTGTTCACCCTGCGCCGGCGGCCGGGGATGAGCGACGACGACTTCCGCCGCGACGCCGAAGCCGTCACCGCCGACCTCGCCGCGCTCAAGCGCGTCCTGGAACGCGACTGATCCCGCCTCACACCAGCCGCACACGGTCGCTGTCACCGTCCGACAGGAACAGCGCCAGCCGCCCGCCCTCCTCCAGCACGGCGGTCCGTTCGGCCCGGCTGAACCCGCGCAGCGGACCGACGTCCACCGTCCCGTCGTCCACGGTCCAGGTCCCGGCGACGCGGCCGTCCACCAGCACCATGCGCGCGCCCCGCACCGACAGCCCGCGGTGGGCGTCGTCGATGATCCGGCCACGGTCCTGGTAGCCCAGGACCGCGTTGTCGAAGGCGGGCAGGAAGCGCACCGGCGCCGGGGTGCCCGGGTCCGGGCGCGGCGCGTCGGGCAGGTCCAGCAGCTCCCGGCCGCGCTCGTCCCGGAAGGCGACCAGCCTGTCCCGGACCGCCGCCACCGCGGCGGGCAGTCCGGCGAGTCCGCACCAGGCCCGCAGATCGGCCGAGGCGGCCGGACCGTACGCCGCCAGATAGCGCGGCACCAGGGCCTCGCCCGTCGCGTCGGTGCCCGGCGGGGAGGGCGGGACCGGCTCGCGGCCCAGCCAGTGGGCGAGCGGCCGGTTGCGTACCCCGGACCTCACGCGCCACAGCCCGCGCGGCGGCAGTTGGACCATCGGAACCAGGGCGGCGACGGCCATCTCACCCAGCGCCCGGCGGCCCGGCGCGGGCCAGCGGTCGGCGAGCGCGCCCGCGATCTCGGTCATCGTGCGGGGCTCGCCGTCCGCCAGCAGGGCGCGGACCGCCGCCGCGAGCGCGTCGAGGTCCACCCCCTCCAGCTCACGGCGGTAGGTCCCCAGCACGCGCTGGCGCAGCATGGCGTCGTGACGGGACCGCCAGGCCAGGGCGTCGTCGGCGGTGACGAGATGGACGGTGCGGCGCATCAGATGGGTCCGCACGACGCGCCGCCCGGTGAGCAGGCCGTCCAGATCCGCCGGGGCGAAGCCGCGCAGCCGGGACCAGAGCCCGGTGAAGGGTTCCTGCGGCTCCTGCGCCTGGAGGCCGCACAGGTGCGCGACGGCGTCCAGGGGCGGGAGTTCCGCGCGGTCGAGGAGCAACTGCCGGGCGAGCGCGGCCCGGTTGAGCGCCCGCGCGTCCAGGGTCGTCACCCGGCGTACCCGCTCACCACGTCCAGGACCCAGACCACGCCGTACCGGTCCTTGAGCATGCCGTAGAGCGGGGCCCACGCGGAGGGGCCCAACGGCTGGACGACGCTCGCCCCCTCCGAGAGCTTCTCCCAGTACGCCGTCACCTCCGCCGTGTCCTCGCCGCGCACGGAGACGAAGAGGGAGTTCTCACCCTGGTCGTACGGCAGCCGCGCGGGCACGTCGTAGGCCATGACGCGGAAACCGTTCTCCGCCGCCACCTGGCCCCACATCACCTGGTTCTCCTCGTCGGGACCACTGGCGCCCCCGGCGTCCTTGTAGGTGACGACGGCGAGGTCGCCTCCGAACACCGAGCGGTAGAAGTCGAGCGCGGCGCGTGCCTCGCCCCGGAAGTTCAGATGGGTCGTGGTCGTGACGGACATGGGTGGCTCCTCGCCTCGGTCGCGGATCCCTCGGGCCCGGGTGGGCCCTCGGTCGCAGGTCACGCGGGCGCGTCCTGCGGTGCGATCCACACTCGCAGGGGTAGCGGTCAGGGTGTGGCCGCTACGACGGGCAGCATGGGGGCATGCCGAAGACCTCAGCCCGGCTGCTCGCGCTGCTGTCCCTGCTCCAGGCCCGCCGGGACTGGCCGGGGGCGCTGCTGGCGGAGCGGCTGGACGTCAGCCCGCGCACCGTACGCCGTGACGTGGACCGCCTGCGCGAACTGGGCTATCCGGTCGCCGCCTTCAAGGGACCGGAGGGCGGCTACCGGCTGGAGGCGGGCACCGAGCTGCCCCCGCTGCTCTTCGACGACGAGCAGGCCGTCGCGCTCGCCCTCGCCCTCCAGGCCGTCACGACCACCGGCGCCGGTGTCGAGGAGGCCGCCGCGCGCGCCCTGACCACCCTCCGTCAGGTCATGCCCGCGCGGCTGCGCCACCGGCTCGACACCCTCCAGGTCACGGCGGTGGACCCGGCCACGGCCGGACGGGGCGAGCGGGTCGGCGGCGGGACGCTCATGGCGATCGGCACCGCCGTCCACGCCCGCGAGGTGCTGCGCTTCGACTACGCCGGAAACGACACGCCCCGCCGGGCCGAGCCCCACCACCTCGTCACCTACGCCGGACGCTGGTACCTCGTCGCCTGGGACCTCGACCGCGAGGACTGGCGCACCTTCCGCGCCGACCGGATCACCCCGCGCGTCCCCACCGGCCCCCGCTTCACCCCGCGTGAGGTGCCCGGGGGCGAGGTGGCGGCCTTCGTGGCGGGCAGGTTCCAGGGCGCGGAGGCCCCTGGTGACTGGCCCTGCCGGGGCGAGGTGGTCCTGCGCACCGCCGCCGCCACCGTCGCCCCCTACGTCCGGGACGGGCTCGTCGAGGCGCTCGGCCCCGACCGCTGCCGTCTCGTCCTGGGCGCCTGGTCCTGGACCGCCCTGGCCGCCGGGCTCGGCAGGTTCGACGCCGACATCGAGGCCGTCGGCCCGGACGACCTACGAGTGGCCTTCGCCCGGCTGTCCCACCGCTACGCCGACGCGGCGGCGGCCCCACGGCCCCCGGCGCCCGGACCGTGAACGCCCCGCCCCCGACGCCCGGACCGTGGACACGACGGTGAGCGGCGCCGGGCTCGCCCCCGCCCCCGCGAGGGCCCCGGGATCAGTGCCGCGCGGTCAGCCGCCGCGCGGCCTCCGTCGCCCAGTACGTCAGGATCATCTGCGCGCCCGCGCGCCGGATGCCCGTCAGGCTCTCCATGATCGCCGCGTCCCGGTCGATCCAGCCCTTCTCCGCGGCGGCCTCGATCATCGCGTACTCGCCACTGATCTGGTACGCCGCCACCGGCACGTCCACCGCGTCCGCGACCTTGGCCAGGACGTCCAGGTAGGGGCCCGCCGGCTTGACCATGACCATGTCGGCGCCCTCCTCCAGGTCGAGCGCCAGCTCGCGCAGCGACTCGCGGACGTTCGCCGGGTCCTGCTGGTACGTCTTGCGGTCGCCCTCCAGCGAGGAGCCCACCGCCTCACGGAACGGCCCGTAGAAGGCGGAGGAGTACTTCACGGTGTACGCGAGGATCGACACGTCCTCGTGCCCGGTCTGGTCCAGCGCGTCCCGGACCACCCCGACCTGGCCGTCCATCATCCCGCTCGGGCCCACCACATGGGCGCCCGCGTCGGCCTGGACCTGGGCCATCTCCGCGTACCGCTCCAGGGTGGCGTCGTTGTCCACGCGGCCGTCCGCGGTCAGCACACCGCAGTGGCCGTGGTCGGTGAACTCGTCCAGGCACAGGTCGGACATGACGATCAGGTCGTCGCCCACCTCTTCCCGGACCGCGCGCAGCGCCACCTGGAGGATGCCGTCCGGGTCGGTGCCCGCCGTGCCCCGGGCGTCCTTCTTCTCGTCCAGCGGGACACCGAAGAGCATGATCCCGGAGACCCCGGCCCCGACCGCCTCGACCGCCGCCTTCCGCAGCGTGTCCAGGGTGTGCTGGTGGACCCCCGGCATGGCCGAGACGGCCACCGGGGCGTCGATGCCCTCCCGCACGAACGCGGGCAGGATCAGGTTCGCCGGGTCGAGCCGGGTCTCGGCGACCATGCGCCGCATGACGGGGGTCGTCCGCAGCCGCCGGGGGCGGGAGCCGGGGAAGTTTCCGTACACAGTCATCCTTCGAGGTTAGACCCGCGCACCGCACCGGCTTACCGACAGCCGGTGCGGAAAAGAGCGGGAAAGAGACCGGCCCGGCCGCTCCACGAGGAAGCGACCGGGCCGCACACAGCCGTACCCGACCCGTCAGGTCGTCGTCCGGCGCCGTCTCGCACCCGGGCGGCGCTCGCTCGGGCGCGTCACCGGGTCACCGGCCTCCTTCGCCGCGTCCCGGCGCCGCGCGCCGAAGTCCGCCAGCGCCTGCGCCAGCTTGTGGACCGACGGCTCCGGTGACAGCACGTCCACCCGCAGGCCGTGCTCCTCCGCGGTCTTCGCCGTGGCGGGGC
The DNA here is from genome assembly GCA_000720535.1 of Streptomyces halstedii. Lineage (GTDB taxonomy): Bacteria > Actinomycetota > Actinomycetes > Streptomycetales > Streptomycetaceae > Streptomyces > Streptomyces halstedii. Next base: position 16,293 of record JOAZ01000002.1, on the reverse strand, counting down.
CGATACACGCGATCACCGTCACGTTGTGCGGCTTGCCCGCGATCCCGACCAGGTTGCGCACGGTCGAGGACGAGGTGAACATCACCGCGTCGAACCCGCCGCCCTTGATCGCCTCACGGGTCTCGGCCGGCGGGGGCGAGGCGCGGACCGTGCGGTACGCGGTCACGTCGTCGACCTCCCAGCCCAGCTCGATCAGCCCGGCCACCAGCGTCTCCGTGGCGATGTCCGCACGCGGCAGGAACACCCGGTCGATCGGGTCGAAGACCGGGTCGTACGGCGGCCAGTCGTCCAGCAGACCGGCGGCCGACTGCTCACCGGACGGCACCAGATCCGGCTTCACACCGAAGTCGATCAGCGCGGCGGCGGTCTGCTCACCGACGGCCGCGACCTTGATCCCGGCGAAGGCACGGGCGTCCAGGCCGTACTCCTCGAACTTCTCCCGCACGGCCTTGACCGCGTTGACCGAGGTGAACGCGATCCACTCGTACCGGCCCGTCACCAGGCCCTTGACCGCACGCTCCATCTGCTGCGGCGTACGCGGCGGCTCGACGGCGATCGTGGGGACCTCGTGCGGGACCGCGCCGTACGAACGCAGCTGGTCGGAGAGCGAGGCCGCCTGCTCCCTCGTCCGCGGCACGAGCACCTTCCAGCCGAACAGCGGCTTCGACTCGAACCACGACAGCTGGTCACGCTGGGCGGCGGAGCTGCGCTCGCCGACCACGGCTATGACCGGCCGGTGCCCCTCCGGCGACGGGAGGACCTTGGCCTGCTTGAGCACCTGGCCGACCGTCCCCAGCGTCGCCGTCCAGGTGCGCTGGCGGGTCGTCGTCCCCGCGACGGTCACCGTCATCGGGGTGTCCGGCTTGCGGCCCGCCGACACCAGCTCCCCGGCGGCGGCGGCCACCGAGTCCAGCGAGGTGGACACGACGGCCGTCGCGTCGCTCGCCCCGACCTCGGCCCAGCAGCGGTCCGAGGCGGTACGGGCGTCCACGAAGCGCACGTCGGCGCCCTGGGCGTCCCGCAGCGGCACACCGGCGTACGCCGGCACACCCACGGCGTTCGCCACACCGGGCACGACCTCGAAGGGCACACCGGCAGCGGCGCAGGCGAGCATCTCCGCACCCGCGTCGCCGTCCATGCCGGGGTCGCCGTTCACGGCACGGACGACCCGCCTGCCACCCTTCACGCCCTCCATGACAAGATTGACCGCATCCCTGAGAACGGGTACCCCGGCGGTAGTTGACGACGTGTCAACAACCGTCATCTCAGGCGTGCTCACCCCTGCCCGAGCGTGGCCGCGGACGACGTCGAGCACGTCCGGCTCGGCGACAAGGACGTCCGCGCTCGCGAGCGCCTCGACAGCGCGCAGAGTCAGCAGTCCCGGGTCGCCGGGACCGGCGCCGAGGAAGGTGACATGCCCTGAGGGCAGCACAGGGAAGTCGGATACGACGGGGCCGGTGGGGCTCAAAGTGCTCGCTCCCCCATAAGACCGGCCGCACCCTTGGCGAGCATCTCGGACGCGAGTTCGCGGCCGAAGGCCGCCGCGTCGTCGTGCGACGTGGGGGCGGAACCGGTGATGGACAGCTGCACCAGGGAAGTGCCGTCGGTGGAACCGACGACACCGCGCAGGCGCAGTTCGTTGACAGTCTGGCCGTCGCCCTGGAGGTCGGCCAGCGCACCCACGGGTGCGGAACAGCCGGCCTCCAGGGCGGCGAGCAGGGCGCGCTCGGCGGTCACGGCGGCCCGGGTGTGCGGGTCGTCGAGCTCGGCGAGCGCTGCGGCGAGTTCGGTGCTCTCTTCAGCACACTCGATCGCCAGTGCTCCCTGACCGGGAGCGGGCAGGACGGTGTCGGCCGACAGGAAGTCGGTCACCTCACCGGTCCGGCCCAGACGGCTGAGACCGGCCGCGGCGAGTACCACCGCGTCCAGCTCTCCGCTCCGTACGAAATTGATACGCGTGTCGACGTTGCCGCGGATCGGCACGGTCTCTATGCCGAGGCCGTGCGCGCGGGCGTACGCGTTGAGCTGCGCCATGCGGCGCGGCGACCCCGTGCCGATACGGGCACCGGACGGCAGTTGCGCGAAGGTCAGGCCGTCGCGCGCCACCAGGGCGTCGCGGGGGTCCTCGCGCCGCGGCACGGCGGCCAGCACCAGTCCCTCGGGCTGCGTGGTCGGCAGGTCCTTCAGCGAGTGGACGGCGAAGTCCACCTCACCGCGCGCCAGCGCCTCGCGCAGGGCCGCGACGAACACACCGGTGCCGCCGATCTGCGCCAGGTGCTCCCGCGAGATGTCTCCGTACGTGGTGATCTCGACGAGCTCGACGGCACGCCCGGTCACCTCACGGACCGCATCAGCGACCATGCCGGACTGCGCCATGGCGAGCTTGCTGCGCCGGGTGCCGAGCCGCAGCGGCTTGGTGGTGTCCCCGCCCAGGGGTGAGTAGTCGGTCATGACCGCCCTCGATTCGGGTCGTTCAGGTCTGCCCGGGAGACGGCTGCCACCGTCTGCGGGTCGAGGTCGAAGAGTTCACGCAGCGCGTCGGCGTACCCGGCGCCGCCGGGCTCGCTGGCGAGCTGCTTGACCCGCACGGTGGGCGCGTGCAGGAGCTTGTCGACGACACGGCGCACGGTCTGGGTGATCTCGGCGCGCTGTTTCTCGTCAAGGTCGGGGAGCCGTCCGTCGAGCCGGGCGATCTCCCCGGCCACCACGTCGGCGGCCATCGTGCGCAGGGCGACGACGGTCGGGGTGATGTGCGCGGCCCGCTGGGCGGCGCCGAAGGCGGCGACCTCGTCGGCCACCAGGGTGCGCACCAGGTCCACGTCGGCGGCCATCGGCGCGTCGGCGGAGGCCTCGGCGAGCGACTCGATGTCGACCAGGCGCACCCCCTCGACCCGGTGGGCGGCGCCGTCGATGTCACGCGGCATGGCGAGGTCGAGCAGGTGCAGCCGGGCGGGCCCGGCGTCCACGGCCCGCACGGGCGCCGGGCGCACGGCCCGGTCCCGCTCGGCGGTCGTGACGGAACCGTTCTCCACCCAGGCGGCGTGCTGGTCCAGGGCCTCCACCGGCGCGGCGGCCGCGGGTGCCCCGGGCGCCTTACCGGCCACGTCGAAGTCCACGTCCAGCGCCTCGGCGACGGCCTCGGCGCTCAGCACGAGACCGGTGGCCCCGGTGCAGGAGACGACGACGTCTGCACGTGTCAGTTCGTGGGCCACGGCGGCCATCGGCACGGCGCGCGCGGCACAGCGCTCACCCTGGCCGAGGATCTCGACGAGCCGGTCGGCACGGGCCCGGGTCCGGTTGGCGACGACGACCTCGGCGACACCGGCGCGCGCCAGCGTGGCGGCGGCGAGCGAGGACATCGATCCCGCGCCGATCACCAGGGCGCGCTTGTGCGCGGCCCACTCGGTGACCTCGGCGCCGTCCGCGAGCTGTTCCAGCCCGAAGGTGACGAGCGACTGCCCGGCCCGGTCGATGCCGGTCTCGCTGTGGGCGCGCTTGCCGACCCGCAGGGCCTGCTGGAAGAGGTCGTTCAGCAGGCGTCCCGCGGTGTGGAGCTCCTGCCCCAGCGCGAGGGCGTCCTTGATCTGGCCGAGGATCTGGCCTTCGCCGACGACCATCGAGTCCAGCCCGCACGCCACCGAGAAAAGGTGGTGGACTGCACGGTCCTCGTAGTGCACGTAGAGGTACGGGGTGAGCTCGTCCAGGCCGACACCGCTGTGCTGCGCGAGCAGCGTGGACAGCTCGGCGACGCCCGCGTGGAACTTGTCCACGTCGGCGTACAGCTCGATGCGGTTGCAGGTGGACAGCACGGTCGCCTCGGTCGCGGGTTCCGCGGCGAGGGTGTCCTGCAACAGCTTCGTCCTGGCGTCGGCCTCCAGCGCGGCCCGCTCCAGTACGGAGACGGGCGCGCTGCGGTGGCTGAGCCCTACGACCAGCAGACTCATGCCGGCATCACGGCGGGCATGTCCCCCTCGGGTCCCTTCCGGTTCGTGGGCGTGGCGCGCACGGGCGGCGCGGGCTCGTCGGCGGCCGGAGCGGCGGTGCCGTCGGCGGCGGCCTCCTCGCCGGCCTTGCGCTGCTCGTGGAAGGCGAGGATCTGGAGCTCGATCGACAGGTCCACCTTGCGCACGTCCACGCCGTCGGGCACGGAGAGCACCGTCGGCGCGAAGTTGAGGATGGAGGTCACACCCGCGGCGACGAGCCGGTCGCAGACCTGCTGGGCCGCGCCGGGCGGGGTGGTGATGACACCGATGGACACACCGTTGTCGCTGATGATCCGGTCCAGGTCGTCGGTGTGCTGGACGGGGATCCCGGCGACGGGCGTACCCGCCATGGCCGGATCCGCGTCGATCAGCGCGGCCACCCGGAAGCCCCGGGAGGCGAACCCGCCGTAATTGGCGAGCGCCGCACCGAGGTTACCGATCCCGACGATGGCGACCGGCCAGTCCTGGGTGAGCCCGAGTTCACGGGAGATCTGGTAGACGAGATACTCGACGTCGTACCCGACACCCCGCGTGCCGTAGGAGCCCAGATAGCTGAAGTCCTTGCGCAGCTTGGCGGAGTTGACCCCCGCCGCGGCCGCGAGCTCCTCGGAGGAGACCGTGGGCACCGAGCGCTCGGAGAGCGCGGTGAGTGCGCGTAGATACAGCGGAAGCCGGGCGACGGTGGCCTCGGGAATTCCTCGGCTACGGGTCGCCGGTCGGTGAGTTCGGCCAGTTGCCACGGTGCTCCTGCGGGATGAGCGAGGCTGTAGGCGGCCGTGTGTCCCAGGACCGCCCCGTCGACAGCAGGCTATGTCTTTGTGAACGCGTGCACAAAGATAGTGTCCGTTTTGTCCGGTCAAAGTGACCGGGGTCACGCATATTCCCCGCCCGATCCCGGAACCAGGGACGGCCTCGGCCCGTTGCGGGCTCCACGAGGGCAAAGCCGTACACACTCCTCATGTCCATGCCCCCGAGAACACCCAAAACGCCCATGATGGTAGCCGCTTTCCGCCACCTGGATGCCCCGGAAGGCCCTGGGAACCCGTCCGGGCCCTCAGGAGCGCAGCGCTGTGCGCAGTCTCACCGGATCCACCTTCCAGAAGGTGTGCTGCTCGCCGTCGACCAGCACCACCGGGATCTGCTCCCAGTACTCCCGGTACAGCTCCTCGTCCCGCGTGATGTCCTCCTCCACCCAGGAGGCGCCGGTCTCCTCGCAGACCTCGCGGACCACCGCCCGCGCGTCGTCGCAGAGATGGCACCCGGGCTTCCCCACGAGGGTCACCACCCGGTCCTCGGGCTTCTTCTTCGCACGGCGCAACAGGGGGCTCATACCTCCTATTCTGCGCCGGTCCCCAGGCAGCCCCCGCCCGCACGGCCGCCACCGGGCGCCCCGCGGCCGCCCGTTCGACGCCGCGTCCCCCGGAGTTCACGCCACCGGCGTCCCACCGGGGCGGGAACGGACGAACCGAATGGCTATGCTCACGACATGGCCGCTCTTGGATGGCTCACACCCCGCAGGCGCCCGGCTACGGCACGGAGCGTGCTGGCAGGCGAGGCAGCAGCCGAGGCAGCGCGGAAGTCGACCCTTCCCGCCGACGAGTCCGCCCCGACCGAAGACACCGCCGCCCTCCCCGACGACACCGCCGCACCGGCCGTGGCCGAGGAGACGGCCGAACCCGCCTTCCCGGTGGCCGGGGACGACCGGGCCGCCGCCTTCTTCGACCTCGACAACACCGTGATGCAGGGCGCCGCGCTCTTCCACTTCGGACGGGGCCTGTACAAGCGGAAGTTCTTCCAGCGCCGCGAGCTGACCCGGTTCGCCTGGCAGCAGGCGTGGTTCCGGCTGGCCGGCGTCGAGGACCCCGAACACATGCAGGACGCCCGCGACAGCGCGCTGTCCATCGTGAAGGGCCACCGCGTCTCCGAGTTGATGTCCATCGGCGAGGAGATCTACGACGAGTACATGGCCGACCGCATCTGGCCCGGCACCCGCGCCCTCGCCCAGGCCCACCTCGACGCCGGCCAGAAGGTCTGGCTGGTCACCGCCGCCCCGGTGGAGACCGCCACGATCATCGCCCGCCGGCTCGGACTGACCGGCGCCCTCGGCACGGTCGCCGAATCCGTCGACGGCGTCTACACCGGCCGCCTGGTGGGCGAGCCCCTGCACGGCCCCGCGAAGGCCGAGGCGGTACGCGCGCTGGCGGTGGCGGAGGGCCTGGACCTGGAGCGCTGCGCGGCCTACAGCGACTCGCACAACGACATCCCGATGCTCTCGCTGGTCGGCCACCCGTACGCGATCAACCCGGACGCCAAACTGCGCAAGCACGCCCGCGCGCTGGACTGGCGGCTGCGCGACTACCGCACCGGGCGCAAGGCGGCCAAGGTCGGCATCCCGGCCGCCGCGGGCGTGGGCGCGCTGGCCGGCGGCACCGCCGCCGCGGTCGCCCTGCACCGCCGCCGCCGCTGACCGGGGACGCCTCCGCGCCGCCCTGCCACCCCGGCCGGCCCGCCACCCCGGCCGGCCCGCCACCCCGGCCGGCCCGTTACCCCCCCCACCGCTCTGTCACCCCGGCTCGGGGCCCTCACCCCGGCCCGCCTCGTCACCTCCGGGCCGCCTCGTCACCCCGCGCGCGCCCCCGCGAGCGCCGTCGCGCCGCGGGCCGGTCGAGCGTGCGTTCCCCGGAGGGCCACGCCCGGGACGTACCGCCGAACGTGAGCGGACCCGACACGGGACCGCCCACCGCTCCGGCCAGTCGCGTTCGGTTCCGGCGACCACAACCCGTCTCCACCTCAGACAGATCACGAAGCGGTTTGATCAATTTCTGATCACCAACTGTCGTCCGAACCGCTACTTAGAGGTTATGGAAGCGACGTAATCGATGATTTGAGCAACTGGGTGTAGCACTGCCTATACGAAGCGTTATTCTCCTCAAACGCATGAAGAGCCCTCACTCGCCACCAGGAGTGACGGTTTTCGAACTGCACGTGATGGAAGCTCTGCCTCTGGGAGTCCCGTGTACCCACACGTCGGGGTTGACGCCTCGGGCCTGGCTACGCTGCGCGCGACGGTCCTCGACCACCTGCGCGGCTTCGTCCCCACCGCGTACGCCGTCCCCGCATTCGCCACCACCCCCGCACCTGCCGGACCCTGCTACGCGCTGGCCGAGCGCGGCGCGGCGGTCGGAAGACGCAGCAACCGCGGCGCCACGACCACGACCACCACCACCGTCCGCCGTCCCACGGCCGACAGCGACAGCGCGCGCATGATGGACCTCGTCGAGCGCGCCCAGTCCGGCGAGGCCGAGGCCTTCGGCCGCCTGTACGACCAGTACAGCGACACCGTGTACCGGTACATCTACTACCGCGTCGGCGCCAAGGCGACGGCGGAGGACCTCACCAGCGAGACCTTCCTGCGCGCGCTCCGCCGCATCTCCACCTTCACCTGGCAGGGCCGCGACTTCGGCGCCTGGCTGGTGACCATCGCCCGGAACCTGGTCGCCGACCACTTCAAGTCCAGTCGCTTCCGGCTGGAGGTGACCACCGGCGAGATGCTCGACGCCAACGAGGTCGCCCGGAGCCCCGAGGACTCCGTCCTGGAGTCCCTGTCCAACGCCGCGCTCCTGCAAGCCGTGCGACGGCTCAACCCCCAGCAGCAGGAGTGCGTCACCCTGAGATTCCTCCAAGGACTCTCCGTCGCCGAGACCGCCCGCGTCATGGGCAAGAACGAGGGCGCGATCAAGACCTTGCAGTACCGGGCCGTGCGCACCCTCGCCCGGCTCCTCCCGGACGACGCACGGTGACGTCACCATCGGTGACGTGTCCGTGACACACGGTCGGATCAACCTTCGTCCGTAACCCAACTGCCGCGCCACTCGTTGTGCCGGATGCAGGCCCCCTGTCGCTACGCCCAGACGGATCTCTCCACCCGATCGTGTGGAAACGGTCCCGGCGGGCAACCTTCCGGACCCGCAGGGGACTCGACCGTCACGACGAGAGGAGGTGCCGCCAGTGATCGCAAACGTTTCGGCACACCGGCGGGCGAACGCCTTCGCCCAGGCCCTGGAAGACCAGCCGCCCCGGGGTGCGGCGGCCGCGCAGCCCGATGAGCCGGCCGAACAGGCCGACCACGGACCGCTGTTGGCCCTGGCGAACGGCCTCGACGAGCTACCGAAGCCGCAATTGGATCCCGAGGTCAAAGTGGTGCAGCGAGCCCAGCTCGTCGCGGCCATGGAGACGATGTTCGCCGAGGGCGGTGCGTCCACGGGCCCTACGGTGCCCGAGCAACGGGGCAAGGGGGCCCACCGGGCCTCCCCGCTCCGGAAGTTGCGTCCACGCTCCCGCTGGGCGAAGGGCCTCACCGCGGGCGGACTCACGGTCGGTGTGGCCGCGGGAGCGCTCGGCGGAGTGGCCGCTGCCAGTTCCGACGCCCTGCCGGGTGACTCCCTGTACGGCCTCAAGCGCGGCATGGAGGACATCCACCTGGGCATGGCCGACGGCGACGCCGACCGGGGCGAGGTCTACCTCGACAAGGCGTCCACCCGGCTGAGCGAGGCCCGCCGGCTGATGGAGCGCGCCCGGTCCGGCGACCTGGACCACGAGTCGCTCGGAGAGGTCAGACGCACCCTCGACGGCATGACGCACGACGCCACCGAGGGCCACCGCCTGCTCCGCGCGGCCTATCAGCGCGACGGCTCCATCAAACCGATCCAGACCCTGGACACCTTCTCCCGCTCGCACCGCGAGAGCTGGAGCAGCCTCCGCGACCGGCTGCCCGTCCAGCTGTCCGACGTCGGCGAGAAGGTCAGCTCGGTCTTCGAGGCGATGGACGAGGAGGTCGCCCCGCTCCAGTCCCTGCTGCCCCGCGCCCCGGACAGCCGCACGGACACCGAGCGGTCCGCGTCCCCCGGCCGGCAGGCCGACCCGTCCGGCAAGGACCGTTCGGCGCCGTCCTCCTCGGCGTCCCCGGACTCCGGTCCGGAGAGCGGCATCGCGCCCCAGCCGTCCGGTTCGCACTCCAGCGGCCCGGCCGAGGGCCTGATCGGCGGCGGCACGGACGGCCTGCTGGACGGCCTGCCGACCGACGGCACCGTGCCGTCGGCCCCGGGCGGCAGCGGCGGAGCGTCTCCGGCTCCGGACATCACCCTGCCGCCCCTGCTGCCGGGTCTGCTCCCGGGCCTGGGCATCGACGGCGAGAACCTCAAGCCCTAGGTCGTGTACGGGAGGGGGCGTCCGTGGGGCGCCCCTCCCGGCACGACCAGCCGCACAGCCTCAGAAGAAGACCGAGCGCCGCTGCACCAGCAGCTTGTACAGGGTGTGCTGGATCTGCTCCCGCACCTGGTCGGTGAGGTTGAACATCAGCATCGGGTCCTCCGCCGCCTCCGGCGGGAACCCGTCCGTGGGGATCGGCTCCCCGAACTGGATGGTCCACTTCGTCGGCAGCGGCACCGCCCCCAGCGGGCCCAGCCACGGAAAGGTCGGGGTGACCGGGAAGTACGGCAGCCCGAGGATCCGGGCCAGGGTCCTGGAGTTGCCGATCATCGGGTAGATCTCCTCCGCCCCGACGACCGAGCACGGCACGATCGGCACCCCGGCCCGCAGCGCGGTGGACACGAACCCGCCCCGCCCGAAGCGCTGGAGCTTGTAGCGGTCGCCGAAGGGCTTGCCCAGCCCCTTGAAGCCCTCCGGCATCACCCCGACGACCTCGCCGCGCTCCAGCAGCCGTTCCGCGTCCTCGGCGCAGGCCAGCGTGTGACCGGCCTTCCTGGCCAGCTCGTTGACCACCGGCAGCATGAACACCAGGTCGGCGGCGAGCAGCCGCAGATGCCGCCCGGCCGGGTGGTGGTCGTGCACCGCGACCTGGAGCATCAGCCCGTCCAGCGGCAGCGTCCCGGAGTGGTTGGACACGATGAGCGCCCCGCCCTCGGACGGGATGTTCTCGACGCCCTTCACCTCGACCCGGAAGTACGTGTCGGCGAGCGGGCGCAGCAGCGACATGAGGACCTGGTCGGTCAACTCCTGGTCGTAGCCGAACTCGTCCACCTCGTAGTCGCCCGTGACCCGCCGCCGCAGGAACGCCAGCCCGCTCGCGATCCGCCGGTCCCAGTCACCCCGCCCGGAACCCTCCGGCGGCCCCTGGGGGGCCTGTGCCCCCGGTTCCGGGCCTGCCGGGTCCGCATGGGGCTGCGTGCCCGGCAGGGCGCTCACGGGCGCTCCACCGCCCGCGGAGGGTGCCTGACGGCCGCCGCCCGGCTGCGTGCCTCGGCGCCGCCCCGCGCCGGAACGCGAACGGTCGTCGTCGAACGGAAGGACCTTGGCGTCCGCCATCGTGGGTCGCGCTCCTCTACCTGGCGCCGTCAGTCGAATGTGCCGCACCGCCGCCGCCCCGGACCGCGCCGCCGGGCAGCGGCAGCTCCGCCAGCCGGCCGACGGCTCTGCCCATCCGCTCCGGTGGCAGCAGCCCCGGCCCCCTGCCCCGGGCGAACTCCGCGAACGTCTCCGCCGTGGTGTACCGCGGGCGGAAGCCCAGTGTCTCGCGCATCTGCGCCGTCGAGACCACCCGGCCGTGGGTGAGCAGCCGGATCTGCTCCGGCGAGAAGTCGGTCATGCCCACCGCCCGGAGGGCCGCGCCGACCCAGGTGACCGCGGGGAGCAGCACCGGCACGGTGGGCCTGCCCAGCCGCCGCGAGCACTGCGACAGCAGCAGCACCCCGTCCCCCGCGATGTTGAACGTGCCGCTGTTCAGCGTGGCGCGCCGGGGCTCACGCGCGGCGATCTCCAGGACGTCGACGACATCGTCCTCGTGGACGAACTGGAGCCGGGGGTCGTAGCCGAGGACCGTGGGCAGCACGGGCAGCGCCAGGTAGTCGGCGAGCGGCGAGTCCGGTTCGGGCCCGAGGATGTTCGCGAACCGCAGGACGCAGACGGCCACGTCCGGCCGGCGCCGCGCGAAGCCGCGTACGTACCCCTCGACCTCCACCGCGTCCTTGGCGAAGCCGCCGCTGGGCAGGGACTTGGGCGGGGTCGTCTCGGTGAAGACGGCCGGGTCACGGGGGGCGGAACCGTACACACTGGTACTGGACTTCACCACGAACCGCTGGAGCGTCGGGGACTTCTGGCAGGCACCGAGCAGCTGCATGGTGCCGATGACGTTCGTCTCCTTGACCGTCGTGCGGCCGCCGGCGCCGAGCGACTTCCCGGAGACGTCCAGGTGCACCACGGTGTCCACGGAGTGCTCGGCCAGGACCCGGGCGATCGCGGGCCGGCGGATGTCCGCCCGGACGAACACGGCGTCACCCAGCCGGTGCTCCGGCGTGACGGCGTCCACGGCGATCACCCGGTCCACCCCCGGATCCCGCTGGACACGCCGCACGAAGCGGCCGCCCAACTGCCGGGCCGCACCGGTGACGAGCACGATCTTCCCCAAGATCAGCGCCTTCCGTCGGTCGTTCCGCGGTTCACGGAGCGGGGACTGCCCCCGGCGTCACCGTAATACCTGGGCGGTGCGCCGCGCCGCCCCCATGGCGGGCTTTACCGAACCGATGGCGGAAGACGACACCGGTGGCCGTCGGGAACCGCACCCGGACGCACCGAGGCCCTCCCGCCAGGACGGCGGGAGGGCCTCGGACTCACGAACCGCGTTCGCCTACTTCTTGTTGCGACGCTGAACGCGCGTGCGCTTGAGCAGCTTGCGGTGCTTCTTCTTGGCCATCCGCTTGCGCCGCTTCTTGATAACAGAGCCCACGACTACCCTCGCTTTGTCTTTTTCACTGGTGCGGGGCGTCTGGGCCCACACGACCTACGTCGGCCTAGCCTACCCGCCACCGGGTGAGGGACGTAATCCGAGGGCGGCCTAGGCCGACTCCACCCCCACGAAGGACTCACGGAGATACTCGTGCACCGCCTGCTCCGGGACCCGGAAGGACCTTCCCACCCTGATCGCCGGCAGATGACCGCTGTGCACCAAGCGGTACACGGTCATCTTCGACACCCTCATGACCGAGGCGACTTCCGCCACGGTGAGAAACTTGACCTCGTTGAGAGGCCTCTCGCTGCCAGCAGCCATGACCCACCTGTACCTTCCGCACGAGACGCGCACCGGCTTCCCCTCCGGTGACTCTTCGTCGTTGTGCGCTCACCGTCCAGGTTAGGGGCGGGTGATGCGAGTGGGGAAGAGGTGAGACGATCGGCCGCCTACTGTGACAGACACGCCCGATTGAGTACATAGCGAGCCACCGGCCGGTAGTACTCGGACGGCACCCCGTCGTCGAGCGGGACCACCACGGACACCCGCCCCTCGGCCTCGCCGACGAACAGCGCGGGGTCGTCCGTGTCCGCCAGTCCGATCGCCTCGATACCGAGCTGACCTGCCCCGCAGACCCATCCGTGGTCCCCCACGACCAGCTCGGGCAGCACCCCGCCGACCCTCGCCGCCCCCTCCAGCGCGGCCCGGACCGGCAGCGGTGAATGCGTGTGCGCGCCGGTCGCACTCCCTGGAGCCCGCACGCCCCGTTCGCGCACCAACGCGACACCTTCTACGTAATCGAGGGTGTATCCACGTACGCCGAACCGAGTCGTCATGTCGACACATCTGCCCCGCTCGGGGGTGAGCACCGCGCACCCGGCCGCCGACAGGGCGTCCGCCAACCCGGCGTAGAACCCGAGCAGCCGGTGCGGATGCCCGGTTCCGATCAGCACCGGGGAACGCCGGGCCGCCGCCCCCGCGAGCCGCTCGGCGAACGCCTCCAGAGCGGCCAGCGTCCGCTCCGGGTCGATCACATCGGGGCCCGACACTCGGCCCGGGTCGTCCGACACCCCGCACCGGTCGGCCATCAGCCGCAGCAGATCGCCCTCCGCCCAGGCCCGTACCGGATCGAGCCCCAGCAGGACGCGTGGATCCCGCGCCGCGAAGAGCCGGTAACTGCGCAGACTCGTCTCCCGGGTCGTCGCCACGGGTCCGGCCAGCCGGGCCGCCAGCAGATGAGCGCGCAGCGCTCCGGTGCTCAACACCCGGACGATGCTGCCGCAACGCCGCCGCCCAGGGGCCAAAACCCCTACCTGACCCCACCTTCGGTGGAACCGCCGCTCACGGCAGCAGCCCGCGCAGCGGGAACGCCGCCCGCCGGGTCGCCCGCACCGCCTGGTCCAGCCGGTCCGCCGGGTCGTACCCGTCCTCCCACGACCGCCACTCGGGCGTACGGCCGTCCGTCATCCGCCCCGGGCCCAACTGCCGTGTCCGGGCGTAGACCTGGTCCCGCCACGACGCCGGGACCACCGACTCCGGGTCGACCGGCGCGTGCGCGGCGATGCCCACGAGGTGGGTCCAGGACCGCGGGACCACGTCCACCACCGCGTAGCCGCCACCGCCGAGCGCCACCCACCGCCCGCCCTCCGCGTGGGCGTGCGCCAGCTCGTGACAGGCCGTCATGACCGCCCGCTGCGCGTCCAGCGAGACCGCGAGGTGGGCCAGCGGGTCCTCGAAGTGCGTGTCGGCCCCGTGCTGGGTCACGAGCACCTGCGGCCGGAAGTCCGCCAGCAGCTCCGGTACGACCGCGTGGAAGGCCCGCAGCCACCCCGCGTCGCCCGTACCGGCCGGCAGCGCCACGTTGACCGCGCCGCCCTCACCCGCCCCGGCACCCGTCTCCTCGGGCCAGCCCGTCTGCGGGAAGAGCGTGCGCGGGTGCTCGTGCAGCGACACGGTCAGGACCCGGGGGTCCTCCCAGAACGCCGCCTGGACGCCGTCCCCGTGGTGCACGTCCACATCCACGTACGCGATCCGCTCCGCCCCCAGCTCCAGCAGCCGGGCGATGGCCAGCGCCGGGTCGTTGTACACGCAGAAGCCCGCGGCCGCCCCGGGCATCGCGTGGTGCAGGCCGCCGGTGAAGTTCACGGCGTGATCGGTCTCGCCCCGCCACACCGCCTCCGCCGCCCCCACCGAGAGCCCGGCGATCAGGGCGGACGCCTCGTGCATGCCGGCGAACGCGGGATCGTCCACGGTGCCGAGCCCGTACGTCTGGTCGGCGGCCTTCGGGTCGGCGGACGCGGCCTTCACCGCGGCCACGTAGTCCTCTCGGTGCACCAACCGCAGGGTGGACTCCCCCGCGGCCTTGGCGGACCGCACGTCCACCCCCGCGTCCAGCCCGTACGCCCGCACCAGTCCCATCGTCAGGTCGAGCCTGACGGGGTCCATGGGGTGGCTCTCCCCGAAGTCGTATCCCGTTACCGCGTCATCCCACATCAGCCGCGCGCGCCCGCTCATGCCCGCCACCGTATCGGGCCGGGTCCGCCCCGAACGATCTGGCGTACAGGAGCGTCGCGAGAACCAGCACCATGGGGACCAGCATCGCGCCCCGATAGCTCCAGGCGCCCCCGAGGGCCCCGACGAGCGGCGATCCCACGAGGAAGCCCACGTAGTTGAAGACGTTCAGCCGGGCCACGGCCACATCGCTGGCCCCGGGGAACATCCGCCCGGCGGCGGCGAAGGTCTGCGGCACGATCACGCACAGCCCCAGCCCCAGCAGGGTGAACCCGAGCATCCCCCACCACGCCCCGGGCGCCACCGCCACCACCCCGAACCCCGCGGCCGCCAGCACACTCCCGCCCCGCACCACGGCCACCGCCCCCAGCCGCCGCACCCCGAGGTCCCCCACGGCCCGCCCGAGCAGCGTGGTCACCATGTAGACGTTGTACGGGACGGTCGCCAACTGCTCCGAACTGCCCAGCACGTCCTGGAGGTACTTGGCGCTCCAGTTGGAGACGGTCGAGTCCCCGATGTACGCGAACGCCATCACGAGGCACAGCGGCATCAGCAGCCTGAACGGCACCGAGGGGCTCTTCCCGGCCGTTTCGTCCCCGGCCGGCCCGTCCCCGGCCGGGGGCACCGGCCGTTCCCCCTCCGTGTACCACCGGCTCCCGACGAGGGCCGCGGGCAGCAGGACGGCCACGACCGGCAGGTAGGACACCAGCAGCGGCAGGTCCCAGTGCGCCCCCGCCCAGGCCAGCGACGCGCCGGCGATACCACCGAGGCTGTACGCGGCGTGGAAGCCGAGCATGATGCTGCGCCCGTAGGCCCGTTGCAGACTGACGCCCAGCATGTTCATGGAGGCGTCCAGCGCTCCGACGGCCAGCCCGAAGACACCGAGCGCGAGGGCGGCCTGCCACACCTCGCTACCGGCGCCCACCCCGAGCAGGGCCAGCAGCACGACGGGCTGCGACCACCTCAGCACGACTCCCGGACGCACCCGGGCGACCACCTTCTCGGTGGCCACACTGGCGACTCCGGCCAGCACGGGTACGGCGGCCAGGAACGCGGGCAGCAGCCCGTCGGATATCCCGTACCGGTCCTGGACGGCGGGGATGCGGGTGACGAGCAGGGCGAAGGTCACCCCTTGCACCAGGAAGCCGAAGGCGAGGGACGCCCTGCCGTGTCGCAGCCGCGCAGTTGTCATGGCCGCGAGCGTAGAGCCAGGAACTACCGCTGGGTAGATCGATCAGGCACATCGCTCGGCCAAGGAGCCCCGGGACTCGGGCGCGAGGGGTTCCGGGACTCAGGCGAGCAGTTCCGGGAGCTGGGACATGTCGGAGAAGTGTCCGGTGACTCCGACAAGCCGGTCCGCCGGCATCATCGAGGTGAAGCCGTACACGTCCATGCCGGCGGCGCGGGCGGCCTCGACGCCGAGGGGGCTGTCCTCGATCACGACGCACCGCTCGGGGCTGACGCCCATGCGTGCGGCGGCGTGCAGGAACAGGTCCGGCGCGGGCTTGCCGAGTCCGACGTCCTCCGAGCTGAAGATCCATTCCTCTTCGAACCACTGGTCGAGTCCGGTCCGCCGGTGCCCGGCGGAGATCTTCTGGTGGCTCCCGGAGGAGGCGACGCAGTAGGCCACGCCCTCGGCGACGAGCTTGCCCAGGAGTTCCTCGACACCGTCGACGACGACGAGTTCCTCCTGCTGGAACGCGGCGATGGTGCGGGTGTGCAGCTGCTCGTCGAAGTCGGCGGGCAGCTTCTCCCCGGTCCGTTCCTCCACCAGGTCGTGCACCCGGTGGACGGCGGCGCCCATGTAGTCGCGGACGGACTCCTCGTACGAGGTGTGGTGGCCCAGCTCGGTGAGGTAGGCGGCGAGGACGGTGTTGGAGATCGGCTCGCTGTCGACGAGCACACCGTCGTTGTCGAAGATGACCAGTTCGTAGCGCATGGTCCGAGAGTAGACGCTCAGAACGCAGAAAAGCCCCGTGCCACAAGGGCACGGGGCTTTCCCGGAATAATAGTTCGGCGGCGTCCTACTCTCCCACAGGGTCCCCCCTGCAGTACCAT
>JOAZ01000001.1 GCA_000720535.1 Streptomyces halstedii | reverse complement strand
AGAAATGGAGCATGAGTACGAGGAGGACAAAGGCATCCCGTTCGAGCGCTACCAAGTCGTTCTGACTGTGCGGGAATCCAACAGCTCGATGGAGCGGGAGGCGGTCATCTCCCGACAGATCTTCCACGAACTCGCGACTCTGCGACGGTACTGGCTGGTTCTCGTCTTCGACCTCCAGACAGTCATCGACACAGCTGCTCCGCCTGGACAGGAAGCATTCCCCTCTGCCAGAAGAGAATAACGGGTGCGGGGATGGATGGCAGTGCACTGCCGTCCATCCCCGCAGAGGGAAATCGTCGTACTCACCAGCACCCGTCCTACCGCTGGTTACCAACCAGCGGCAGGAATCCCTGCCCGCCCGGGAACCACTCTTTGACCGACCTCAGCTGTCTGCACCGCGGGACCCGAAAGCCCCGAGACCGGCCCGGGAAGACCTCGGCAACGGCTCAGGGCAAAGGCCCACGTGGAGCCCGGAGAACGGTCGTGGGCTGCAGGGACCCCTGGGACTTTTCTGGGACTTTTGCCAGCATCAACGTGCACGCGCAGGAGACATCTGAAAGACGATCAACGCAGGTCAACGCTGTACAACCGCGCATCGTCGCAGGTCATGGCGCTGGCCGGTCTCTTCCGGGACATCTGACGGGCGAGTGCCGACGCGCCCCGCCTGACCTGCTACTTGGCGGGTCAGACGGGGCGCGGCGGCATCTCTGGGACTGTGGGCCTGCGGTGAGCTGCGAGGCGGGCTACGCCACGGCCAGAGAAGTGGTCATTGCCCGGCGAGAATACAAGTCAATCCGTGGCTTCTCACAGGCAGCGCTCCGGCCCGCCGGGGAGAACTCGGCGGATGAGCCGAAGCCCGACGGCTGTCACTGCCGAAGACCGTCCAGTCGCCTGGTGACTGTGTCGAGTGCCGGCCAAGGAGGACCCTCTCGCAGCAAGCGCAGCAATTCCTCCCCGAATCGCCTCCCATTCGGAAACTGGTCGCCAAGCTCCCAACGCCACGCGGCGACCATCGCGACAACGAGCTGCCGACACTCGTCGAGCAGCCCTTGGTCAAGGCTTGGGTAGTGCTCGCAGACCGCCTCGGGAACATGGGCGAGATCGAACTCGACGGGTCCACGGCAGCACGTCTCGAGGTCGATGAACAACGGGCCGTTCTTCGTGCCGAGCACATTGCCTGGATGCGGCTCGCCGTGGAGCAGTTGTTCCACGGCGCCGCGGTCCTCGATCGCCCGTCGCACGCTTGCGAGCCTGCCGCTGAGGAACACGCGGTCCGCGTCAGCGAGTTCCGGCGAGCGATCCGGGTCGGCGACAACTTCTTCCGCCCTCGTGATCCGGTCCGTGAACCTCGGGCTCGGCGCGTCGACCTTGCGCATGCCGCCGTGCAGCCGCTCCAGCGCCCTGGCGTAGTCGACTGGTGGGGTGCGAGGAGTCACGGGCTCGTAGTAGGTCCACAGCGTCACCGCGAAGCCGTCGCGCCTGTGCACCCGTGGGTCCGCCCGAGGCTCCAAGGGACACACCGGGCATCCGGCCTCTACGAGCTTCTGAGCGAGCTCCACTTCGAACTGTGCGACTTCTTGTCCCACAGGGGCGACCCGGGCAAAGACATCGCATGGCGTCAGCCGCAGTGCCAGCTTGTTCGAGTTGTGCAGAACGACGGCATCGCCGGCCGGCAGGTCGAGAGAGGCGGCGACCGAAGTCGCGGCCGCGATCGCACGCGTGACGTCGGTCGTCTCCATCCTCGAATCTTGGCATGGATGACGTGACAGCTACCGTGCCTCGGCTCAGCGGGACGGATTCGCCGTCAGTGTGTCGCGGTTGCCGGGGGCGGGAATTCCGCATCGTAGCCACGGCCGTATTCGCTGGTTTCCACCCGGGCGGCAGCGTGTACCCGCGCGGTAGTCACCAGTTTGCCGCAGGGCCGTTCGGCACCGACCTGGAGCCCCGCCGGTACTCCCGACAGTCCGGCGAGCGGTTCACATGGCGGGGGTTCTCCCCTCGCGCGCTTCTCCTGGTCCACGCACCTGGTGGACTGAGTGCTGCCGGGAACGGTAGCTGTCTCGCAGCCATCGAGCAGAGGCCGCCGCACCGTTGCCGGGCCCCCACAGCCGTTGCTGCGGAACTCGTCCGGCCGGGCCGCCGAAGGGCAGAGGCAGAGCAAGTGCTGCGGGTGGTTCGTCGGTGCGCATTCTGACCGGCCGCCGTGAAATATCACATCGTCCGAGAGCGTAAGAAATCGGGCCCCGAGGGGGCCAGTGTTCGTTTCAGCGTCTCTTGTCGTCGACCGTACGGATGTGAAGATGAAAGCGGCCCGCAGGCGGACACCTTCCCCTAGCTAGGCTGTGTCCGTTCATTGCCGACAGTCCTCGGAGGCGTAGTCATTCTCGATCTTCGACCTGGGCGTCATAGGCTGAGCGAGCGGTGTTGATGTTGTCGACGGTGGCGAAAGCCCACTCAATCAGCGGCTGGACGGCCAGACGCAGGCTGTGCCCGGCCTCGGTCAGTGAGTAGGTGACCTGCGGCGGCACCGTGGGGGCCACGGTGCGTGAGACCAGGCCGTCACGTACGAGTCGGCGCAGGGTCACGTTGAGCATGCGCTGGCTGATCCCGGCAACGACTCGCCGGGCCTGGCTGAACCGCAGCGGGCCTTGTCCCAGAGCGGCCACGACGTAGAGCGACCACTTGTCCGAGACCAGGTCCAGCACCTCTCGGGCCCGGGCTCCGCCCTGTCCGCAGATCGGGTCGATGCCGTCGTTGGCCTGCACGGTTACCTCCAGAGAACCACGGCACCTCAAAGTGCCTTCTTGACCACCCCATGACGGTTATCCAAAGTTACCAAGGAACCATTGATAACCGCCGGCTCTTCATCCTTTCCTGAGCGGCCGGCCCGGTCGTAGGAGCTCTCTTCGTGTCTACCATCGCTGTCGTCGGCGCCGGACCCGGTATGGGTCTGGCTATTGCCCGCACGTTCGGTTCCAGCGGCTTCGACGTGGCGCTGCTTTCCCGCAACCAGGCCAACCTCGACGCCCATGCCGCGATCCTTGCCGCCGAAGGCATCACGGCCAAGGGGTTCGCGGCCGATGTCCTGGACATCGGGTCGCTGACCGGCGGCCTCGATGCCGCATCACAGCATTTCGGGGGAATCGACGTGCTCGAATACTCCCCGGGCGGACCCGAGCCGAAGTTCCTCACGCCCACCAAGGTCACTGCCGCGGACGTGGACCTGCAGATGCGGTACCTGGTCTACGGTGCGATCGCGGCCACCGGTGCGGTGCTGCCTGCGATGCGGCAGGCCGGTACGGGGACGCTGCTGTTCACCACCGGGGCCGGGTCGGTGGATCCCACCCCGATGCTCGGTGACATCAACACCGCCGGTGCGGCCCTGCGTTCGTGGGTCCTGAACTTGCACAAGGAACTTGAGCCCGAGGGCATTCAGGCCGCGCACGTGGCCATCGGAGCGTGGATCGGAGACCGCGCTCCGCAAGGCACACCCAGCGCCTCCGCGAGTCAGATCTCTCCGCTGTACTGGGACCTGCACGTCGAGCGCGACCAGGCCGAGAAGATCTTCACCGTCTGACCCGGCACGCCCGGGCCGTTCCATCCTGCCCTGGGTGAAGGAGTTGCCCTGTGAGCGTTGCGCTGTGGTTCGTTGCCGGAGTGCTGGCCGTCATGTTCGCAGTGGCCGTCCTGGCTGTGATCACGGCTCTGGCCATCGGCACCCATATCCGCCGCAGGGAATCCGCAGCGGTCGTGGTCAATCTCGTGCTGTTGGCCGGCGCGGTGTTCGTGGCCTGGGGACACTTCGGCCGCTACAGCTACTGACCATCGATCGGTGGCCGTACCTTGCCGGGGTGCCCAGCGCCACCACGAACCAGCCCAGCAGGAGACAGCAGTGGGCGGGCAGCCCAGTGAGAGAGGGCTGCCCGCCCACTGTCGTGCTCCTCCCCCACCTGTTTGAGTCTCGGGAGCCTTGCTGTGACCGGCCGCCATCACGCCCTGACCGACGCCCAGTGGGAACGTATCGCTCCGTTGTTGCCCAGCAGCACCGGCAAGCGGGGACGCCCTTGGTCCGATCACCGGCGCGTCATCGATGCGATCGTCCACCGATACCGCACCGGCATCCCTTGGCGAGATCTGCCGACCGAGTTCGGATCGTGGAAGACGGTGTGGGCACGCCAACCCCGCTGGGCCGGGGAGGCCGGTGGGACCGCATCCTCGCGATTCTGCTGGCCCAGGCAGACGCAGCCGGACGACTCGACTGGCGGGTCGCAGCGGCCTCCACCATCAACCGGCCCATCAGCACGCCACGAACCCTCCAAAAGGGGGCTCACGCCCACGGTGACGGCGCGCACCAGGAACCGCCGGACCTGCCGTGACCGGAAACGATCACCGGGGTGTCCTGCAATGATCGGTGAATGAGCGAGCATGGGTGGCAGGCGTTGACCAAGTCCGAGGAAGCGTTCATGGTCAATTCGTATGAGATCGATATCCTGGCTGGTGTCTGGGGAGATCTCGACGATGCCGATCAGTCCCGGCCCGTGAACGAGCTGGCAGGGATCTTGCTCACTCTCATCGATCGTGGATGGATCGAGGTTCGTCGAGTCGCGCCGTGGACGTCCCCGTCCGGGGAGCAGGGCCTCCAGCCCGGGGAACTGGTGCCTCGTGATCAGCTCGTGGGGGTCCTGGAGGACGCGGCCAACTGGGAGTATCCGGATGACGGCGACTGGATCGGTGCAGTGACCCTGGTGGAGACCGAAGCGGGTGAGAAGATCACCCGCCGTTCCCCCGAGGAGACGGCCGAGTAGAGCGCCGTGGCGGGGACCTTCAGGCAGCTGTAGCCAGTGGTCGACCGCCCCACCGTATGCCCCTCTCACTGCGGACACGGGCGCGTTCGGGTCGTTGGGCGGCCGGGGCGGAGGGGTGGCAGGCGTTCTTGTTGGGCCGGCGCGGATACCGCTGCAGGTCCCGTGTCTGAACGGTGTGGTTGGGGTGGTTCGAGTTGGCCAGGGTGAACTGAACTGCCGCAGTGGCCCGAAGTGCGCCTCGATGGGGTTCGCCCAGGAGGCGTTGGTCGGCGTGAAGCACAGCTCGACCTTGTTCTTCCGGGCCCACCGGCGGATCTTGCTGCCCTTGTGGGCGGACAGGTGTTGTCCAGGATCACGTATCGGGGCACCGTCCGGTGGGGCGGCCCGGATCGATTGCAGCGCGGCCAAGGGCGGGGCGGTGCCTTCGTGGCGGCGGTTGACACCCCGC
Organism: Streptomyces halstedii; assembly: GCA_000720535.1. Taxonomy (GTDB): domain Bacteria; phylum Actinomycetota; class Actinomycetes; order Streptomycetales; family Streptomycetaceae; genus Streptomyces; species Streptomyces halstedii. The sequence goes on along the minus strand of JOAZ01000001.1, from coordinate 528,740 downwards.
AGGCCGGTCCAGCTTGGCGTCGAAGTCCGGGTCGCTGGATTCCTTCCAGGTCTTGGTCCGCTGGAACGTCACGCCGCGGCGCGCGAGCAGGCAGCGCAGGGCCTCGCGGCCGATGCGTATCGGGCGGGCGATATGGCGCCGCAGATGGTCGGCGAGCTTGCGGATCGACCAGCGAGTGAAGGGCCTGCCGAGCTTGGTGGGGAGGGTGGTGGCCGCCTGGATGACGAACTCCTCGTCGTCATGGCAGAGCAGGCAGGGACGACCTCACGCCCACTGAGGGTCCAGGCAGGCCAGCCCGATCTCGTTGAAGCGGTGGATCACATCCCGGACAGTCGTCGTCCGCTTGGACGAGATTCGCGATCACCTGGACGGTGCTCCCGCCCGCCGAGGCAAGCACCATCATCGCCCTGCGGAACCGCACCGTGCAGGTGCTGCCCCGCCGCACGATCCGCTGCAGCTTCTGCCCCTCCTGCTCAGTCAGACTGCGAACGCTGACCAGCCCTGCCATCGCGCCCCCTCGTGCCGACCGGACGTGTCGTCACATCTTCGTGGCGCGAATCCAGTTGGCATAATCCAGTGATCGTTTCCGGTCACGGCACTAAAGGCGGCGTGCCGCAACCACTGCTGAACTGGCGGGCGTTGTGTGTAGTTCAGTGGCGTCCAGGGCCGGATGAGTGAGGTAGAACAGGCGGAGCTCATCCACTTCGCCGCCGAAACGAGGTGGCCAATGGGGCGATGGAGTGAAGTCGTCCAGGATGAGAAGGCCACCGGGAGCGAGCAACTCGAGGACCCGTTCGGGGTCGTCACGCTTGCCTCCGCCGTCGCAGAAGAAGACATCGAAGGGGGCGTGCTGCTCAAGCAGCCGCCAGTCCCCAGTGAGGACGCTGACGCGGTCGTCGTCCGCGAAGACACCAGCCGCTCGACGCGCGAGCTCCTCGTCCCGTTCCACGGTGACCAGGCGGGCACCGGCGCCAAGTCCGCTGTGCAGCCAGGCGGTACCCACCCCCGAGCCGGTGCCGCTCTCCGCGATGACTCCGTGGGGTTTCGCAGCAGCGGCCAGCCTGAGCAACCTGCCTATTTCAGGGATGCAGCTCTTCTCGAAACCCGCCTCGGAGGCGACACGCTCCGCGGCCACCACGCGAGACGGAACCGCACGCTCTGCCATGATCACGAATCCCCCTTCATCCTGGACATGACGCTATCCGCCAGCAGAAGCGTCCGTACGGAGTTTCGCCTGCCTAGACCCGGCGAACTCGCTGACACGGTCACAAAACTCCCGGCTGGCGACAGAGACGCAGAAGGATCCCCAGACGAGTAGTGCGCGCTCACGCAGAAGGCGGCCCGGACTGGCCAAGGAGCTGGAGGAGTACGCCTGTGACAGCGGCAGACGCTGCCACAGGATCGATAGGAAGCGGCTGGGCCTCGTACACAGCAGCATCTCCGTGGACGTCGAGCGGCACAGAATGCCAGCCGTCCCTCATTCGCCAGAACACCAGCAACCCATACGGCCACGCATCGCGGCCCTCCGTCCAGTAGAGGGCGACCGCTCGCGACTCGTCCCATCGCTCGTCCGGAGCGCAGCCGAAGCCGTGAAGAGCCTCCACGACGGCATCGACGTGGCGGACCATCTCCGGGTAGTCGAGCAGATCCGTACCGTCCGCGGCAGCCACGGGCTTCTCCATGTCACGAGGTCCGTGGGACACAGTTCCGCGGACCATATACCCTCGGGGTGGTCGCCCGGTGGCAGCCACAGCCGCGGCTGCGAATGCCAGTAGCGAGCGCGCAGTGGGGGTGCTGCTTGCTTAACGGGCTCGGTGACCGCAGGGCCGCGGTCCTGGACGCTCTGGAGACGTTGGCGGCCGCCTTGCAGAGCCCACATCCGACCGGCCCCTGACGAGTTGGTCCCTCCTTCCGCTGCACGGACTCGCCGTACGTCCCATGCCGGACGGCGTACGCGGCGCACTGGTCCAGCTCTTCTCCGCCCACCCCGACGGCCCGCTGGACATCACATGGCTCGCCGCCGAAACTCCAAGACTCCCCCTCGGCCGCATCCGTCTCCGCTGGGAGCCCGCCTCCCCCGGAGGCTGGGACGTCACCGCCCACCTGGGCCTGGCCACCACCGAGGTGCAACGCAGTGGGGTGCAGGCCGTGCCGGAGCGAGCCCATGCGGTGGTGCCCCAGAGAGTGCGCCTCGTGCGCCAGGCGATCTCACCGAACTCGTCGACCAGCTCGGTGGGCGCTCCCACGAGGTCGGTGGCGATGGCGAAGAACCGGCGGTGGACCCGGCCCAGGCCGCAGCCATTGCCGCCTCGTACTCCTCGTACGTCGCGTAGCTCCCCGGTGAAGAGGAGCCCTGTCCGTCTTCCTCGTCCTCGTCCTCATCGAGGAGTTCCCCCTCCCACTCGGCGATCTCCTCCTGGAGTTCCTCGTCCAGCAGCCCGAGGTACTCATGCTCCACGAACCGCTCCGGGTGCACGACACACACGGTCGGCACGCACTCCGCGCGTCCGACCACCAGGGGTTCCGGCTGTGGCGTGAGCAAAGCGCCCACATCGGCCGAGCGCCGCCACTTCAGCACGACGTCGACGGTGTGATCACCGCCGTGTACCTCGAAGGGGCACCAGAAGACCTGCAGCAGATCGTGTCCCTCCGGCCCGAAGAGATCCGGGACCTCTCGTGCGTACAGCTGGGCAACGGCCAGCATCGCCGACGCGGCGTCGTTTTGAAGGTTTGGGACGTGGCCGCGCTGTGTCATTCCGTCGAGCAGGCGCTGTTCGTCCTCGGTGTACTCCCGTCCCCGTGCGTCTTCCTGGATCCGACGGCGCATCCGCACATCGGGCAGAAGGCGGCCCGTGCCCTTCGGGTGTACGGCCGTGCACACCGGCCACGGTTCCTCGGCCGGCCACAGCAGAGGGCCCGCCACCGAACTCTCCCGCGCCGTGGGAGAGCCACGACGTGGGTGCAGCCGGGTGGCTGTGCGCCGGTGGGCCGCGAGGGCGGGGAAAGCCGCTTCCGCGTCGAGGGGACGTGGCGGGGCGGTGCGGGTCATCAGAAAGCCTTCCAGACACGTTCATCGGCGAAGTTGTACGCCGGTCCGGACGCCGGCGGATCAGGGTCTGGTTGGCCCCCTCGTAGACCGTCTTGCCGCACCTCGTCTGACCCGCTGCTCAGCGGCCGGTGTCACGGCGCACCGCCACGTCCCTCCTTCGGCGGTGCCCGTCGGCGCCCGCCGCCCGGCCCGGTGCCGGAAGGTGGGCCGGGCGGCGGGGCCGGGGTCAGACGTGCTCTCTGGGGATCCGCTCGTTCCAGGTGCGGGAGAAGACGCGGCGCCCGTCCTCGTATCCGTCGAGGGTCGCGTCGACGCGGAAGGTGTCCGTGTCGGAGGTCAGTACGGTGCGCGTCTCGACCCGGATGTCCCATCCGGGGCGCCGGAAACGCATCTCCCAGGCGCTTTCACCGCGTACGGAGCCGAAGTCCTCGCCGACCCAGCTGTACTGCTCGCGGGCGCGCAGTCCGGTCTCGATGCCGTTGTCCTCGTACCGCTGGAGCCCCCGGTCCTTCACGATGTCGAGCACCGAGCGGTAGTCGACCAGGTCGCGGGAGACGGTCCAGCGCTGCTCCGGTTCCCCGAGGCGGGTGACCTCGGGGGGTTCGCAGCCCTCGGGCTCCCCGAAGGCGGGCAGCGCGGTGTCGCCGGGGCCGCCGGCCGGGCGGACGGGCAGGCTGAGGGTGCTGCCCTCCTCGTACACGGTGAGCAGCACCGGTTCGGGGGCGGGCCAGACCAGGGGCCAGTACGAGGTGGACAGGGAGAGCCTGACGCGGTGGCCGGGCGGGAATACCTGGGCGACGCCGTGGAGCGGGACACGCACCCGGTAGCGCCGGCCCGGTTCCAGGGGTTCGGGTTTCTCCTCGCTGTCGCGGTGCGTCAGGTTGAGCACCCCGTACGTGACCCGGGTGGAGCGGCCGTCCGGGGCGACGTCAGAGAGCCGGACGTTCAGCTGGGCGACGGGCGCGTCCGCCGAGACCTCGACGACGGCGACCGGGGAGCCGAGGATCTCGACGCGTCCGGACAGCGGCCCGGTCTCGAAGACGAGGGAGCCGCCGTCCTCCTCCCGCTGGTCGTAGGGCAGGTCCGGCGGCGCGTTGTACGAGGCCCACTTGCCGGCGAACTGGCCCACCGACAGCGGGGACAGCACGGTGTGCACCCCGTCTCCCGGTGCGTCGCCCTCCGCGCCCAGGGCGTGGTCGCGCAGCGGGAGGACCCTCTCGCCGACGTTCGGCGAGGGCCAGGAGGGTTCACCGACCCAGCGGCCGGGGCGCTCCTCGTAGGCGGTCGAGGGCGGCATGCTCTCCTGCATCCACGCCTGGAGCACCGGCCCGTCCATGACGCCGTTGTCGGCGCCCTTGAGCCAGTGGTCCCACCAGCGGACGACCTCCTGGAGGTAGCCGATGGCCGGGCCGGGCTCACCGAGGTGCGGCAGCTTGTGCGACCAGGGGCCGATGAGCCCCTTGCGCGGCACGTCGACGTTGGCGAGCAGCCGGGTGACGGCGTTGGAGTAGCCGTCCGCCCAGCCGCTTGAGGCGAGGACGGGGCAGCGCAGGGCGGAGTAGTCCTCGCTGAGGGAGGCGTGGCGCCAGTAGTCGTCGCGCTGCTGGTGGCGGAGCCATTCCAGGACCCAGGGGCGGGCGGCGTCCAGTCGTTCCCGCCACATCTCCCGCCAGCGGTCGCCGACGACGGCGGGGTCCGGGGGGCAGGTGGCGTAGGCGAACATGGTCCCGGCCTCGGCCAGGTTGTCGGAGAGCATGGCTCCGCCGAGGTAGTGCATGTCGTCCGCGTACCGGTCGTCGGTGAACGAGGCGATGCAGATGGCGCGCAGGCTCGGCGGGCGGCGGGCGGCGACCTGGAGGGCGGCGAACGCGCCCCAGGAAATGCCCATCATCCCGGTGTTCCCGTCGCACCAGGGCTGCGCGGCGATCCAGGCCAGCACCTCCTCGGCGTCCCGCTGCTCCTGCTCCAGGTATTCGTCCCGCAGCACGCCCTCGGACTCGCCGGTCCCCCGCAGGTCGACGCGCACGCACGCGTAGCCGTGCCCGGCGATGTACGGGTGGTGGATGGCGTCCCGGGTGGAGGTGAGGTCGTTCTTCCGGTACGGGATGTACTCCAGGACGGCCGGCACGGGTCCGGTGTCCGGGGAGGCGGGCCGCCAGATCCGGGCCGAGAGCCGGGTGCCGTCGCTCATCGGGATCGTGACGTGTTTCTCTTCCTGGGTCGCGTGGGGCAGCTCGTCCACGTAGCGCATGCCGGGGCAACCTCCTTTCTTCGTACGGGACTTCTTCGTACGGGACTTCGTCCTACGGGGGGCTCCGTCGTACGGGACTTCGTCCTGCGGGGACTTCGTCGTACGGGCCGCCGGCTCAGCCCGGGTCGCCGCCGCGCCCGCCGGGCTCCGTGTCGTCGAAGGTGAGGCCGAGCGCGGCCACGCACCGGTCGAACTTGCGGCGCATGTCCTCCTCGTCGGCGCCGCCGGTGAAGATGTGCGCCACCTCGTAGCTGTAGCTGTCCTGCTGGGAGACGGTGGACAGCTTCTGGCCCTCGTCGGGCACCACGTCGACGCGTACGCCGGGTATCTCGCGTTCGATGGCGGCGATCCGTTCGGGGGAGGGAACCTCGTGCACGGTGCCGTCGCCGAACCAGCGGTAGTACCACTTGGCGGCCGTCCTGTACGGGCCCCGGCCGCCGGGCAGCGAGGGGTCCTGGCCGAGGGCGAGGCTGATCATCCGGTGGTGGTTGGGGGCCCCGTCGACGTAGTCGAACAGCTCCGCGTGGGACTGGGAGTGGCGGGGGTTGATCTCCAGGAGGCTGACGCCGCCGGTCTTCGGGTCGTAGAAGTACTCGATGCTGAAGGTGGCGTCGTCCACGCCGATCTGCCGCATGGTGCGCGTGCTGACGTCGCGCAGCTCGCGGATGACGGGGGCGGGGAGGCTGCTCGGGTACTGGTGGCGCAGGAAGCAGGGCGAGCCGGGGTAGTTGACCGAGTCCAGGATGCCGTAGACGGTCACCTCCCCGTCGTGCACGTAGCCCTCGACCGCCACCTGGAGTCCGGTCATCGCCTCCTCGGCCAGACAGACCTGGCCTCCCACCCCCCGCATCTCCGGGGGCAGTTCCAGCATGTCCAGTACGGCGTCGAACGGCCGGCCGACGCGTGCGATGCCCTTGCGTATGGCTTCGACGGCCTCCCTGAACTCCGCCATGTCCGAGACGCCGAAGGCCAGTTCGGAGGAGTAGGCGAGGGCAGGTTTGAGCCACATGGGGAAGGCCACGCCCTCGGGCGGACGGGGGTCGTCGCTGTCGAGGTCCACCCGGCCGAAGCGTGGGAGGGCGTCGGTGACCTTCCGTTGTTCGAGGCGGCTCCAGTACTTGTGCTCGCACTTGACGACGGATTCGAGGCTGGTCGTGCGGACCCCGTACTCCTTGCCGAGCAGCGGTACGAGGACGCTCACCGGGAAGTCCCAGTAGCCGACGATGGCGTCGACGCTGCCGTCGTGGGCGTCGAGGACGGCTCGTGCCCGGTCCATCAGATCGGGCACGGACACCTCGCCCTCCTGGAGTTCCTCGATGCTCAGGAGCCGGTGGAAGCGGTACGTGTCGGCGTGCGGGACGGCTCGCAGGGTCGGCAGGTTCGCGTCGTCGAGGCCGATGACGAAGATGTTCTTGTGCTGCCCTTCGGGCACGGGGTTGTCCTCTCGGTCGTGGGCCCGGGACTGCCGGGCGGTACGGGACGGTGGCGCGCCGGGGACGGCCAAAGGGCTGGTGTCAGGATCGCCGGGCCGGGGGCGCGTGCGCGGCTGCCGCGCCGGGCCGGGCGTCCGGGGCCGGGTTCTCGCCGTACGGGTGGGCGGTGCCACGCCGGACTCGGTGGGGCGCCGGGGCGGCCCGGAGCGGGTGGCCGGCGGGGCCGGTGTGGTCATGGGGGTTTCGGTGCATGCCGCTCGCGTGCCCCGTGTCGGCCGCGCGATGCGCACGCGCTCCCGCTCCCTCGGAACAGGGGATTCCGCATCGGGGCGCCGGTGGCCCGGACGCCGCCGGGGAGGGTCACCGGTCCGCGTCGCGGGTCACCGGTCCATGGGACTGGGGTCACCGGTCCGCGTCGCGGGTCACCGGTCCATGGGGACTGGGGCGGCCCGCTTGGCGTACGAGGTGATCATCGCCGTCTCCACGTGGGCGACGCCGGGCAGCGCCCCGATCCGGTCCATGAGGTAGGTGTGCAGCGCACCGGCGTCCTGGCAGACGGTGACGGCCATCAGGTTGTGCGGGCCGGTCGTGGTGGCGACGAAGGCCGCCTCCCGGTCACCGGAGAGCGCGCGGGCGACCTCTCCGAGGCGGGCGGGGGCGACCGACAGCCGCAGCAGGCAGTGCGCGGAGCAGCCGAACAGGCCGGGGTCCACCTCGACATCGAACCGCAGGACCCCCGACCGGCGCAGTTCGTCCAGGCGGCGGCGGACGGCGGACTCCGACCAGCCGGCCAGCCGGGCCAGGTCCGGGCAGGCCGCCCGCCCGTCCACGGCGAGGGCGGGCAGCAGGCGCCGGTCGAGGTCGGTCAGCCGGAACGCCTCGGTCTCCGTGGGTGCGGCGGGTCGCAGCGCGGCCGTCTCCTCCTCGGTCAGCGCCGAGGTCCGGCCGCTCCAGCGGCGGTCCATCACCGGGTGCAGCAGGCGCTGCGCGTCGGCGTGGGTGACCTGCGGCAGGCGGCCCAGCGCGTCCAGGGGCGCCGCTCCCTCCCCGGGGACGCGGAAGACGCAGACGATCCCGGTGCCGCTGGAGGTGACCGTCACCCACGCCGTGTCGGGCCTGCGGGTGAGCGCGCGGGTGAGGGCGGCGGCCCCGGACGGCAGGAGCCGCAGGTGTACCAGCCATTCGGCGTGGCCGGTGTGCCGGCTGCCGGTGACGCCCGCCACCCTGACACTCCCCCGCGCCCGGAGCCTGCCGAAGCGGCGGGCCACGGTGCGGTCGGAGACGCCGAGCACGTCGGCGATCCTGCTGAAGGCGGCGCGTCCGTCGATCTGGAGGGCGTGCAGGAGCCGCAGGTCGACGGGGTCGAGGGTGACCGAATCCACCGGCTCAGTCCAGGCCGGTGTCGGATACCGGCGTGCGGGCCGGAACAGCCGGACCCGGGCGGCCGGACGCGTGCAGCATCACTTCCATGACAGGCGACATCCGAGGTATCCACCACACCGCCATCCTGACCCGCGACCTCGACGGCCTGGAGCGCGTCTACGCCTCCTTCGGCTTCACGCTGAGCCCCCGCTCCCGCCATCTGCTGGCCGGGCGCCCCGGCGAGGCACCGGTACCCGGCTGCACGGCGAACCGGTGCGCGCTCTTCGGCGACGCGTACATCGAACTCCTGGGCATCGTCGACGAGACCGCGCCCGATCCCTGGCACACCCGGCCGGTCGCGGACGAGTACGAGGGCTTCCGGGTGCTCAACCTCGACACCGGGGACGCCGGGGCCGCCCACCGCCGCCTGCGCGACGCGGGTCTGCGCACCTCGGGCGTACTGGACCTGGAGCGGGACGTCGTCACCGACGAGGGTCCCCGCACGGTACGGGCGCGCGCGGTGCACCTGGACCCGCACACGACGCCGGAGGGCCACGTGGGCGTCGCCCAGCACCTCACCCGGCGGTACGTGCACCAGCCCCGCCACCTCCGGCACCCGAACGGCGCACGCGGCCTCGCCGCCGTACTGATCGTGGCCGAGGACACCGCGTACGACGCCATCACCGAGCGGTACGCCCGTCTGCTGGGGACCGCGCCCCGGTGCGAGGGTCCCGTCACCGTCCTCGGCACGGGGGCCGCACGGCTGCGGGTCGTCCGGGCGTCGGACGCCGAGGAGGTGCTGCCCGGCGAGCCGGCCCCGGCCGCCTCCTACCTGGCCGCCATGACCGTCGTGGTCGAGGACGCCGACCACGCCCGCCGGGTCGTCGAACGGGGCGGCACGGCCACCCGGCCGACCACCGACGGCTTCTTCGTCTCCGCACGCGACGCGTACGGGGCGGGCCTGTTCTTCAGCGCCGGCTGAGCTCCCCCGCCTGCCGGTACGGCTCCGGCCCCCGGCGGGACACCCGGAATGCCCGGGACGCTCCCGCCGAGACACCCGGGACGCCCAGGCCACCCGGGACGCCCGCAACATCCGGAACACCCGGAAGACCACGGAGGATCTCGTGTTCGTCACTCTGCTGCTTCTCGCCGGTTCCGCACTGGCCTTCCGCTGCCTCGGCGCCCTGGGCGTCGGCCGGTTCGCGTCCTGGCGGGTCTCGGCCGCCCACGGCATGGCCGTCATGCTGGTGGCCACCGCCGCCGCCCACTTCGCCCCGTCCGGCCACGGTGTGATGCCGGGCCACGCCGATCTGACGGCCATGGTGCCGCCGTTCGTGCCGTTCCCCGGAGCGGTGGTCCTGCTGACCGGCGTCCTGGAGCTCCTCGGCGCGGCCGGACTCGTACGGACCGCCACACGCCCGGCCGCGGGTCTCGGGCTCGCGGTGCTGTTCGTGCTGCTGCTCCCGGCCAACGTCCACGCCGCCGCCGAGGGCATCCCGCTCGGCGAGGACCCCGCCGTACCCCTGTGGTTCAGGATTCCCGAACAACTGCTCTACATCGGCGTCGCTCTGTCGGCGGCCACCGCGTCGGGTCTCGTTCCTTTCCGTCTCCGTCGCCGCCCTGTCGAAGCCGGGCCGGGCGGCGGCGGCCGGACGGCCCTCCACCGGTGACGTCAGGGGGTGCCGGAGGGGCAGTGAACTCGGGATGACTGTCCTCGAACTTCCTTACCACGCACATGAATCCGTGACCCGCCACCCCCTGGAAGCCGATGCCCGGAGGGCCTTTGCCACCGGGCGCCGCCGCACGGGCGTTGTCGACGGTGGCGCGCAGGGCGTCGTGCCCTCGGACGAGTCCCCTCGCGCTCGCCCGGCAAACCAGGAGCCGGGGCGCGGGCCGGTCAGTGTCCTTATCGTGTTGACCGCCCCAGGCGGTCAGTGCTGGAGTCGGTACGTGGACAGCATCCCCGCCAACCGGCGGCTATGGAACCGGATCAGCAGCGCCTACCAGCACGAGCACGACCCGCGCATCGGCGCCACGCCCCGGCTGTGGGGCATGTACTCCATCCCCGACGCGCACCTGCACGCCCTGGGCGACGTCACCGGCAAGCGCGTCCTCGAACTCGGCTGCGGCGCCGGCCAATGGTCCAGAGCGCTCGCCGCCGAGGGCGCCACCGTGGTCGGGCTCGACCTGTCCGAAGCCCAACTGGCCTCTGCGGCACGCGCGATGGGAGCGGCCCGCTATCCACTGGTGCAAGGCGCCGCCGAACAACTCCCCTTCGCCGACAACAGCTTCGATCTGGTGTTCTGCGACTTCGGTGGGCTCAGCTGGGCACCCCCGCACCTGGCCGTCCCACAAGCCTCACGCGTCCTGGGCCGAGGCGGGCGCCTGGTGTTCAACGTCGCCAGCCCATGGTTCGAAGCGTGCTACGACGAAGCCGCCGGCCGCGTGACCACGACGCTGCGGCAGGACTACTTCGGGCTGAACACCATCGCCGAAGGCGACGGCGCGACCAGCTATCAGCTCACGTACGGCGACTGGGTCAGGATCCTGCGCGGCGCGGGTCTCATCATCGACGACCTCATCGAGCCGCGGCCCGACCCCGGAACACCCAACGGCTACAACGAGACCGACCCACCCGACTGGGCTCACCGCTGGCCGGCGGAACTGCTCTGGGTGACCCACAAGCCGTAAGGCCCGCCGCGCCGGGGCGGCTTCCCGTCGCCGGGCAGGCCCCAGGGCTGCCCGGCGGCCTCCCTGCCTGGTCGGTCCCCAGCCGGCCCTGCTCGACGCCCTTGACCACGGTCGGCCACGAGCCGCCGTCGCCCCCCGGTCACGTGAACGCGCCGCCGGCGGTGGCAGTGGCGCACGAATGCTTGACGTCGTCCTCACCAACTCGGCCCGTTGATCGCAGCCCTCAAGTCCCCGTGTCCGGACCCCGGCCGAACGGCCGCGGCGGCCGTTCGGCCGGGTCCGCCCGTCAGGCGGGGGCCGTCGTGCCGTCGGCCGTTCCCGCGCGCTCGGCGACGGGGTCCGCTCCGGGGTCCCCCGGCGGGCGCGAGACGGCGGCTCCGGGGGCGAAGACAGCCGACAGCACGGCCGCGACGGCACAGAGCCCCGCCGTGACGAGGAACGCACGGTCGTATCCCTGCACCAGCCGCTGCACCGCGTCGCCGGAACCGGACGCCGAACTGCCCGCGGCGGCGACGGTGGTGAGGACGGCCAGGCCGATGCTGCCACCGATCTGGCGGGCGGCGTTGACGAGTCCGCTGACCATTCCGGCCTCGTCGGCGGAGACTCCCGCGGTGGCCAGGGAGGTGTTGGCGACCATGCACAGGCCGACACCGGTCGACGCCACGAGGGACGGAAGCAGGAAGCCCCCCACGAAGGTGGACTCCGCGTGCATCCTGCCGAAGAGGAGCATGCCGATCGCGCCGAGGGCCAGTCCCGCCGTCAGGACGGCGCGGGTACCCAGACGGGTCGTCAGCCGGCCGGAGAGCATCGCCCCCACAACCGTGCCGAGGCAGAACGGCAGGAAGGCGGCCCCTGCCCGCAGCGGCGAGTAGTGCAGGACGTTCTGGAGGAACAGGGAGGCGAAGTAGAACCCGGCGACCGTGGCCGCCCCGATGAACAGCACGACCAGATTGGCGACCCAGACCGAGCGGGCCCGGAACACGCCGAATCGGACGAGCGGCCCGGCCGTCCGCCGTTCCCACAGCGCGAAGGCGGCACCCGCCACCAAGGCGACGGCGAAGGACAACAGCACACCGGTCGTCCCCCAGCCGTGCTCCCCGGCACGGATGAGGCCGTTCACCAGAGCCGTGACCGCCACCGTCACCAGGACCGCGCCGACCGTGTCGAGTCGCCTGACCCGGGTGGTCCGCCGGTCGTGGACGGACGCCCAGGCGAGCAGCAGCCCGACGGCCACGATGGGGACGTTGACGTACAGCACCCACCGCCACGACAGCCACTCGGTCAGCAGGCCGCCGAGCAGGACACCGAGAGCGCTGCCGCAGGCGGCGACCATCGCCCAGACGCCAACCGCCCGCGCACGCGCCTTGCCCTCGGTGAAGGTCACCATGATGACGGCGAGGCTGAGCGGTGCCAGCAGTGCTCCCGCCAGGCCCTGACCGGCTCGGGCCGCGACCAGCTGGCCCGGGGTCTGCGCCAGGCCGCCGACCACCGAGGTGACGCCGAAGACGACCAGCCCCAGGAACATCGCGGCCCGGTGTCCCACGAAGTCCGCGAACCGCCCGCCCAGGAGCAGCAGACCGCCGAACACGAGGGTGTAGGCGTTGACCACCCAGGACAGGCTGCCCGGAGCGAATCCGAGGTCGGTGGCGATCGACGGCAGCGCCACGTTCACGACACTCACGTCGAGCACCACCATCACCTGCGCGACACAGGCGGTGGCGAGCACCAGGCCCGCGTGGCGCGGCACCGCCGCCGCGCCGGGGCCGGCCGCGCTCGGAGGCCCGGAATCCGTCTCGGTCATGGGGTCGCACTCCTGTCGTCAGGCACATCACGTCGGCCGACGCGATGCGAACAATGTACGCGTAAGGCTTACCTAACTTCTACGGGGGTGAGGTCGTGGATGCGAGACTGGCCGCATGAGCCGCCCCTCGAAGACCGTCACGCCGGATCCCGCACGGCCGTCGAGGGGGGTCCCCCGGTCGCAGCCGCGCCCCGGCCTGACCCCCGAGGCCATCGCGCGGGCCGGCCGCGACCTCATCGAGCGCGAGGGGCTGGACGCGCTCACCATGCGCGCCGTGGCGGCCGAGCTGGGTACGGCCGCGACCTCTCTCTACCGGCACGTGGCGGACCGGGACGCCCTCCTGGTGGCGATCCTGGAGGACATCGCCTCTCGGCTGCCGGTGGAGGTGCCCGGCGTGACCCCCGGGGAGCGGCTCTTCAACCGGCTCCTCACCGCGCACGACTACATGGCCGCCCACGTCTGGGTGCTGCACATCCTGATCCGCGGCGATCTCGTCGCCCGCAACGCCCTCCCCTTCAGCGACGCCTGTCTGGCCGACTTCCTCGCCGCGGGACTCGACCCGCGGCGCGCCTCCACGGCCTACCGCGCCTGCTGGCACCTCACCATCGGCGAACTACTCGACGAGCACCCGCTCACGCCACCCCGGCAGCCGAGTCAGCGCGAACGGACCATGGAGGGAGCCGACCCCGCGGAGCTGCCGGCGCTGACCCGCGTCCGCGCACTGGACCGGCACGAGGGCCATGACGACTACGCCGCGTCGCTCGCGGCCTTGCTGAGCGCGTTCCTCGCCGACCCGTCGGGCACGACGGACCCGTCGCGCCTTGCGGACTGAGAGCCTCCGCCCGGCACCACCGCCCGCGAGGCACGGCCCAAGGCTGCGGATTCGCTGGGAAGTACGCGCTCGTCCCCGCCTCGGCCCATCCCAACGTGCTCGCGGCATCACCTGCCTACGCCAACTCCGGCTCCCGCTCCTGCTCGGACGCGGACTCCGACTCGGAACGTCGTCCTGAACTGGCCGGTTGGGGAAGGGGCCACCCTGGCGCCGCACGGCATGGGAGGCTCACCGAATGGATCACGCATTCGACGTTCCGCCCACTGACCGAGAGCTCCTCGACTTCGCTGTCGGCTTGGCCACGCGGACCGGTCAGGTGTCCGCGCAGGGCTCCTTCGGAGAGTGGGGCAGTCGCCGCAAAGAAGATGGCACCGAGGTCACCGAGATCGATCTCGCTGTCGAGGAGCTGGTCAGGAACGAGCTGGCCCGCCATATGCCGGAGGACGGCAGCTACGGCGAGGAGAAGGGCTCGACCGCCGGGGTTTCGGGGAGACGGTGGATCATCGACCCCATCAACGGCACCACGTCGTTCACCCGTCGGTGGCCGTTGTTCTCGAACGACATCGCCTACGAGGACAAGTGCGGTCCCGCTGTCGGGGTGATCAACATGCCTGTGAGGCGCCCTCGACGACGGCGTGCAACTCGGCAGGGACGCCGGGGCCGAAGTCCGCGCACAGTGAAATCGAGAAACTTTCGACCACCCCGGAGGTGAGGCCGTGACGATGCACCTGCACTTCGCGTGCGTGGCAATCGGAGGAGTGGCGGGAATTCTCCTTGCCTTGAATTTCCGTGACTCCGCATATCGCGTCTACGAATTGCTCATGAATCGTAGCCCGGTCAGCCCCGGATTCGGCTTCAGTCCGCTCGTCCTTCGCATCACCGGCGCAGTCCTTGGTATTTCACTGATTGCCCAAATCGCCACCAGGTTGTAGACCGTGCCCTGCGAGCTTCTCGTCGCGCGATCACGCTGGGGGCACATCCCGGTGCCTTGCGCCGCAATGACCTTGACGCCGACCCGAACGCCTTATGAGAGCGAGCTTTCAGCTATCGTGAAGAATTTCACTGCCGTCACCCTGAGGGGTACAACCATCTACAGCAAGGTTCGCTACGTCGGTCTGGCTGGGACTGCGATAATGTTCGGGGTCGGGGCTTTTCTTGTTGTGGCGCCGGGCAAGGGAGGCGAACCCTTGATCAACAGGTCGCTCGTCGGCGGAACCATAAGCATGGCGATTGCATGGATGGCCTGGGTGATCACGATCCGCCCACGGCTGGTGATGTACGGTGACACCATCAGGATACGGAACTGGGTGACCGAGACTGTCGTTCCATACGGACACATAACCGGAGTCAATATCGAAAACGGGCTGACTTTCACACTCAAAAACGGGAGTGAAATCAGGGCACGCGTCGTCGGCACCTCGATCGTCGGTGAGCTTGCGGGCTGCCCGTCAGCCCAGCTGATCAGGAGACACATTCAGCCCCTTGTGAGCAGTGGCGCGCATCCCGAAGGCGGGGAAGTACGCGAGACCTTCTCTCTTTCCCTGAAGGTTCCGCTGATCGTTGCGGGGCTTCACGTGCTGCTGTACGGCTGCATGAGATACATCTTCCCTATGTCATGAAGGCGGGTCGGCCGACGAAGGGCCGATCTCAACTCGCGCCGCCACCGGACGACTTGAATCGCGTGACGGAGGCCCGGGACGCGGTCATCAGGATGCGTCGGCACGGAGGCAGCTGGGGTCGGCCCGGTACGGTCGTGGCAGTGCTCGTCCGGTCCTGGCGGGGGTGCGGGTCGATCGGCACGTCGGTCACGTGAGGTCGAAATCCTACTCCTCGACCTGGAAGGTCCTTCCCCAAGCATCCGCCGTCGGGCGGGTGTCGGTCACCATGAGGAAGGACTCCCCGCGCGCGACGTTGGCGGTGTAGCCGGTGTCGAAGCCCCATCTGCTGCCCTTGACACCCAGTGCGGCGAGTACGCAGGAAGCCGTCTTGTCCAGCCTCTCCACATCGTTCGACAGGTCGAACCGTCCGCTCCTGAGCCAGCTCAGGACAACATTGATGCTGAGTTGGGGCTGGAGCCCGGACGCCTCGCCCTTGGGGGCCAGAGGAGTGGCGTACGTGTCGAAGTCGGCCCGGATCTCGGAGCGCCGTGCCACGAACCGGGCGCGCTGTTCCGTCGCCGCGGCTTCGAACGCCGCCAGCTCCTGCGCCGAGACGGAGCCGGTGGCGTCCTTCCGCGCGCGCATCAGCACGAGCGTCTCCGGGGTGAGGGAGTTGTACGTGATCTCGGCGAAACTGGGGAACCGTCCCTCCCAGTTGTCCTTCTTGAAGATATGGAGTCCACTGCTGGACGCGGTGATGTCGAGTGCCGCGACGAGTCGACCGCCGGGACCGGTGAGTACGACATCGGGCCGGGTCCCGCCGTGTACCTCCTGAAGCCCGATGTGGTGGTTGGCGAACGTCGTCCGGCCCTTCAGCCGATAGGTGGCCACGGACTCCACGGCGTAGCCGAACTCCTTGCTGGGTGAGCCGACGTCGCTCCCGAGATACGCCTCCCAGGTGCGCACCCAGTGCTTGGTGTGCCCGTCGAACTCGGCGAGTGCGCCCAGGCCCGGGGTGGTTCTCACGTAGTCGTAGGCCCATTGGACCGCCTCGTCCAGACCGGTCACGATCCTCTGGAACGCGGCCTGGTCCTCCGCGCTGCCGGTGTCGCTGTCCTGCCGGTACGCCACCGCACGCTGCACGTGTTCCTCGTGCCGTCCCGGCGGGGAGTACGCGCCGGACCGCTGAACGGTTCCGGCGTCGGTGGCGGGGACCGGGCCGCTGAGTGCTCGGCGCGCGTTCGCCTCCGCCTCGCGCTCGAAGCGGTCGTCCGGAGAGGAGACCTTCAGGCCGTCGCCGTTGTCCGTGCCCGCGACCGGCCCCTGGCGCTGCTGGATGACGTGGGTGAGTTCGTGGGCGAGCGTGTGCGCGTCGGCGCCGCCGTCACCGATGACGACATGGTTGCCCGAGGTGTAGGCACGTGCGCCCAGTGCCGTGGCCGATGCCCTCGCGGCGCTGCCGGAGTGCACCCGGACGTCGGAGAAATCGGCACCGAGCCGGGCTTCCATCGTCGCGCGGGTCGTGTCGTCGAGAGGGCGGCCACCACTGCGGAGGACGTCCTGGACCGCGGCGCGCTGTACCTCGGCCCGCCCGGTCGGCTGAAGCCCGGAGCCGGCGCCCGGCTCCTGCTCCTGCACCTGCTCCTGCTCCTGCTCCTGGCGGTGCCCACCTTGGTGGAGCAGTTGGACGACGGCGGCATTGCCCACGGTGCCCTGGAGGGACCGGAGAGCCTGCGGTGTCAGAGGCGTGTCCGGGCGCACCGCCGGGCGGGACGCCGGCGTGCGAGAGGCGGGCGCCCGGCCGTTCCCGGCCGTGGACTGTCCGACGCCGTCCTTTGCGCGCATGAGCCGTCTCCTCCAACGGTTGGGAACCAACCCCTCCTGCATACGCGGACGGTGGCCCCGGTGGCCAGGCACGGGAGGGCAGAACCGGCTGACCGAACGGGCAGGGCGGGATGCCGTCACCGGCACGACCGCCCGGCGGCGCGCCACGTGTGTGCCGGGGCTCATACGGACGGCGGTCCGGGACGGGCGGGTGCCCGAGTGGCCGTGATCACCCGTCGTCCGCACCGTCGCGCGCGAACAGCGCGGTGACACGGTCGAGTTGGGACGGGTCCGCGAGGGCTGATCCCAGGGCGACGACGCGGGCGCCGGCGTGGAGGAAGGACGCGGCGTTCTCGGCGTCGACGCCGCCCGTGGCGACGATGCGCAGGTCCGGGAAGGGCGCTCGCACCGCCCGTACCCAGGCGGGCCCGAGGTGGGACGCCGGGAACGCCTTGACCCAGTGGAGGCCGCGCCGTCGTGCTCTGCCCGCCTCCGAGGGGGTGGAGACGCCCGGGAGGTGGGGGATGCCGGTGTCGAGGCTCTCGTCCAGGACGTCCTCGTCGTATCCGGGGGCGACGGTGAACGCCGCACCGGCGTCCCGGGCGAGGTGGAGCCGCTCCGGGGTGGTGACGGTGCCGGCTCCCACGCCCCTGCCCCGCCGGGCTCCGGCGGCGACGGCCGCCCGCAGGGACGGCAGGGCATCCGGGTCCTGGAGGGGTACCTCGACCTGGGTGACGCCGAGGTCCCATGCCCTCTCCGCCAGTTCGACGGTGCGCTCGGGCGGGTGGCCACGGAGGATGGCCATGACGGGGACGGTGGCGAAGCAGCCGTCGAAGAACCGGGTGACGTCTGCGGGGGTGGCGGACACGTGGCGGGCCTTTCCGTTCGGGTGCCGGTGGCGGGGCGGGCGGGGCGCTGTCGCGGAGGGCGGGCGCTATCGGGCCACGTCCTCGGCCGCCGTGAAGGCGTCGAGTTCATGACGGAACGGCAGGCCCTCGCAGTCGCCCGGGACGGTGACGGCGTAGGCGCCCGTGCGTGTCGCGGTCGTCAGGCGTACCCCGGCGTCGCGGCCGGCGAGGAGCTCCACGAGGTAGCCCGCCACGAACGCGTCGCCCGCGCCCACCGGATCCACCGTCCGTACCGGGACGGCCTCTCGCACGTACGCCTGGCCGTCGATGACGGCGGCGCAGCCGCGTGGCCCGTCCTTGACGACCGCGGTGTGAGGGCCGAGCGCGACCAGGGCGCGGGCGGCCTCCAACGGCTCCCGGGCGTACGCGTCCTGGGTCCCGAGGACGAGTGCCGCCTCCTCGGGGCCGGCGAAGACGATGTCCGCCTGGGTGACCAACTCCCGGAGGGCCGGTGCCGCCTCGCGCGGGGACCAGAGCTTGGCCCGGTAGTTGACGTCCAGGGACACCGTCACGCCCGCCTCCCGTGCGGTGCGCAGCGCCCATGAGGTCGTCGTGCGCGCGGTGGGGCCGAGGGCCGGGGTGATGCCGGTGGCGTGCAGCACGTCCGCCTGACGGATCAGGTCCTCGCCCACGTCGTCCGGGGTCAGACGCGACCCGGCGCTCCCGGCCCGGTGGTAGTCGACCCGGACGCCCGCGTTCGTCCTGCGGGAGCACACCATGAGCCCGGTGAAACCGTCGTCGCGGGTGATCCGTCGCCGTACCCCCTCGGTTCTCAGGCGCCGTTCGACGAGGTCTCCGACGGTGTCGCGGCCCAGCCGGCCCGCCCAGGTCACGTCCGCGCCGAGGCGGGCCGCCGCGACGGCGACGTTGCTCTCCGCTCCCCCGACCGACACCGTGAAGGTGCGGGAGGTGTCCAGGAGGCCGATCTGGTCGGCGCTGATCCGCCCCATCGACTCGCCGAAGGTGACGAGCCCGCCGCCGCCCGTGCGCCGCGCGGTCATCGGTCCGCCGCGAAGAACCCGGGGTGCTCACGCGCCCATCGGACGTACCGGGCGACCTGGGCATCGAGGGCGGCCGGCTCCCACTTCAGCTCGTGCCGCGCCCGGTCGGAGGCGTAGACGCCGTTCTTGCCGGACTCGGTGGCGGGGTCCATGTCGGCCTCGGCCTCCTCGGCCGGGACCTGGAGGGTCTCGACGCCGAAGAGCGCCACGAGGTCGGGCACGCTCGTCCGGACGCCGCTGGAGATGTTGTACGTCCCGTCGCCCCGGCCCTCCCCCCGGGCGAGCAGGTGCAGGGCACGCGCGGCCTCGGCGGCACCGAGCCAGTCACCGCCCGCCCGGAGCGTCCGTTCGGTGAGCCTGACGGGCCGGTTCCGCACGGCGGCCGCCGCGAGGTGGTACGGCAGGGACATCACGGAGCGGCCCGAGCTCGGCCGTTCCATGGGCCCGAACATCTTGGTGAGCCGTGCCACGGGGACGTCGAGACCGTAGAGCCGGCCGAAGCGCCGGGCGATCAGCTCGCCGGCCAGTTTGCTGATGCCGTACATCTCGTCCGGCTCGGGCGGGGCGTCCTCGGTGAGCAGCCGCAGGGGTGAACTCCCGTAGACGGCACCGCTGCTGACCAGCAGGACCCGCCGTACGCCGCCGGTGCGCCGGGCCGCGTCGAGGACGGTGGTGGTGCCCTGGGTGTTGACGTGGACGAAGCGCCCGGGGTCGTGGTGTTCGCTCGCCGGGTCGTGGGTGACCGTGGCGCCGTGGACGACGACGTCCGGTGCGCTTCGCGCGAGCAGGTCCGTCATGGCCGCACTGTCGGTGACGTCGGCCCGGACGTGCCGGACGCGGCCCTCGTGCCCGGCGAGGGAGGCGGTGAGTACGTCGTCGGGCGCGTGCAGATCGACGGCGGTGACGACGGCGTCGGGCTCGGCGGTGAGCAGCCGCTCGACCAGGACGCTCATGACGAAACCGCGGGCGCCGGTGACCAGATAGCGCATGTTCAGCAGACCTTGTCGTCGTGGGGAAGGGGGGCCGGGCCGGAGTGCGTCCGGGTGAGGACGGCGCTCATCTCGCGTACGGCGTCGTCGACCGTCAGGACGCCCGGCAGGCCGAGTTCGGCGGCGAGCACCGCCGCCTGCGGAGGCCGGATGTTGGTCTCCTGGAGCACCTCGCGCTGGGAGAAGACCTCCGCGGGCGTCCCGTCGGTGAGTACGCGGCCCTTGCGCATGGCGATGACCCGGGTCGCGTACTCGGCGACCAGCGCCATGTCGTGGGAGATGATGACGACCGTGCGGCCCAGGGCGTGGTGGTGGGCGAGCGAGTCGAGGATCTTGCGCGACTCGGCCCGGTCCTGACCGGTGGTGGGTTCGTCGATGACCGCGACGTCGCAGCCCATGACGAGGGTCGAGGCGATGGCGAGCCGCTGGCGCTCACCCCGGGAGAGGTGGATGGGGTTGGTGTCCTCGCGCCCTTCGAGTCCCACCAGTTCCATGGTCTCGGACACCTCCCGGGCGAGCGTCTCCGGGTCGGCCCCGATGTTGCGCGGGCCGTACTCCAGCTCCTCGCGGCAGGTGTCGTGGAAGATCTGGCGGTCCGGGTTCTGGAAGACGTATCCGACGGTCGCGGCGAGGTGGTGCAGCCGGGTGCCGCGGGTGTCGACGGTCCTGCCGTCCCGGGTGTGCAGACGGACCGTACCGCCGGGGTTCGTCGGCCTGAGCAGGCCGTTGAAGTGCTTGGCGAGGGTGGTCTTGCCGGAGCCGTTCCGGCCGATGATCGCGACGAACTCGCCCCGGCCGATGGTCAGGTCCACCCCCGCCAGGGCCTTGGCCCCTCCGCCGTAGGTGTGCTCGACGCCGTCGATCTCGATGACCGTGTCCAGGTGGTTCATGAGTGGTTCCTGTCGCTCTGCGGGTCGTGCGTCATCGCCTGCCAGCCGGCGACCGCCGCCGGGACGGACAGCGGAAGTTCGGCGTCCCAGTGCCCTCGCTCCCGCAGCCGCAGCGCGATGTCGAGCACCTGGGGCCGGTCCGGGGCCGCCGGGCCCATGAGGACCTCGCGCGGGGTGCCGGCCGCTTCGATGCGGCCGGCCCGCATGGCGACGAGCCGGTCGGCGTAGACGGCCAGTTCCTCGATCTTGTGCTCGACGACGATGACGGTGACGCCCTCGTCGGCGAGCACGCGGATGGCGTCCATGACGCCTTCGGTTCCGGCGGGGTCCAGTTCGGACGTCGGTTCGTCGAGGAGCATGATCCGCGGGCTGAGGCAGAAGACCGAGGCGACGACGACGCGTTGCTTCTCTCCGCCCGAGAGGGCGTGCGTGAACCGGTCGAGGAGGCCGCCGATGTCGAAGAGGTCGGTGGCGCGTCGCAGGCGCTTCTCGATCTCCGGTACCGGGATCCCCCGGTTCTCCATCCCCCAGACGAGCTCTTCCCGCACCACGGTGTTGACGAGCTGCACCTCCGGGTCCTGCATGACGAGGCCGACGGTCTCGGTGATCTCGGAGAGGCCGGCGAAGTCCCCCAGCGGGCGGCCGAAGACCTCGATCTCACCGCGCATGGCGGCGTTGTCCTCGTGGTGCGGGATGACGCCGGACAGGCATTGCAGCAGCGTGGACTTCCCCGCGCCGGTCGGACCGAGAATGCCCAGGATCTCCCCGGGGGCGACGACGAGGCCGACCTCGTCCAGTGCGCGCCGCTCGGCGCCCTCGTAGCGGACGGTCAGGCCGGTGACCGCCAGTGCCGGTGAAGTCATGCTCATGCTCCTTCGGTGAACGGTGCGGGCAGCTGCCACTGCATGACCAGGAGCGCGGCGGCCAGGAGGACCACGCCGACGACCAGAAGGGCGTCACCGGTACGGAAGGAGGTCGTCCGGTAGAACGTCCGCGGACCCGGCAGGCTGTAGCCGCGCAGCTCCATGGACAGGGCGATGTCACTGCTGCGCTTCATGGATCCGGCGAGCATCGGGAACAGCATCCGGACGATCGCGCGGCCCCGCCGCAGCGGGTGGCGCGAACTGCTCTCGGCCGAACCGCGGACCGCCATGGCGGTGAGCAGGGTCCGCGCCTCGTCCTGGAGGAGCGGCAGGAACCGGAACGCGAAGCTCGTCAGATAGGCGAACTTGTAGGGGACGCCGACCTTGTGGAGGGCGAGCGCGATGTCCGACGGGCTGGTGGTCACCGAGAACCCGTAGAAGCAGATGCCCATGGCGAACAGGCGCATCCCGATGCCCAGACCGAGCAGGACACCCGCCCTGGAGAGGGAGACACCGCCGATCGTGGCCAGCGCCGGTCCGCCCTGGACCAGGGATTGCAGGAGGGTGAGCAGGAGGACGAGCGGGATGATGAGGAGCAGTGCCTTGGCGTACGAGGCCGGCGTGATCCGCGCGAGCACCGCGAGGCCGATCACGACGACGGCGGTCAGCGCGACGAGGACGTCGATGCGGGTCGTCGTCAGCGCGACGACGAGGACGACGATGATCGCGGCGATCTTCGCGCGGGCGTCAGCGCGATGCAGAAACGTTTTTCCTGGCTGGTAGAGCATCGTTCCGCTCATCGCGGGACCCCTTTGATTCGTGTGGGCCGGTCAGATGGCATCGGCGGCCGCCTTGAGGTCGCGTTCCTTCTGGACGAGTCCGGTGTTGACCAGTCGCCGCATGATCCCGTAGGTGATGAGGGAACCGACGAGGTAGCACGGCTGGACGATCAGGACCTGGCCGGAGATGAAGCCCCAGGGCAGATGCAGGATGACGCGGTTGCCCACGCCGAACATCAGCGCGTCGCCCAGACCGCCGATCTGCCCGATGAGGATGAGCTGCCACAGCTTCAGGCCCTTGTCACGGGACTTCATGACCCACACCAGCAGCGCGACGGGGATCGTGTGCGCGGCGTTGGTGAGGAAGAGGAAGGGCGCCATCGGCTGGGAGGCCGTGAGGTTGGAGATGATCGGGTTGATCCACGCGGTGATCAGCGCGCCGGTGAGGCCGTAGAACGCCGCGGAGGGCACCCAGATCGCGCAGACGACGATCGCCGAGACGATCGGGATGCTGCCGCCGGTCAGCGCCAGGTCGAGGCGCTCGGTGATCTGGAGGATCACCGCCATGGTCAGCCCGAGGAACACACAGGTGATGATGGTGCGCGTGTCCCGGGGAAGGAGCTGGAACTTCCAGTTGGGGAGCGTCGTCCACCGATTCTCCGACACTGTCTTCGCCGTTGCCATGAGTCTTTCCTCTGCTGGTGTGTGCGGGCGCGGACCTCGGGTGCGTACGCCCTGGGGGACGGTCGGGCCGATCGGAGCGGGAGCCCGGTCACCTGGTGGCGGCGGGGCCGGACGGCGACGGCGCGTCGCCCTCGGGCTCGGGCAGGGCGAGAGCGCGGTTGACGACGATCCGGGTGGCGGAGCCGGTGCTGTCCATCCGGCCGGCGAGGACGTCGTCCTCGGTGAACCGGGCGAGGTAGACGGCCCGGTCGCCGAAGCGGTCGTGGTCGTAGACGACGAAGACGCGGCCGTCGGGACCGATGGCGGCGTCGGGGTAGGAGACGTCGTCGCGGTCGTCGAGGAGGAGCCGGTGCGGCCAGGTGGCGCCGTCGTCGTCGCTGAGGAAGGCCGTGAGGTTGGTGCGGCCCTTCCACACCTTGACGTTGCCCTGCTTCTCGATCTCCTCGCGGGAGCGCCGGTCACCGAAGTCCGCGTGGTTGATCATGAGCAGGCGGCCCGACGGGAGCCGGCGGACGTGGAAGCGGGAGCAGGGGCCGTCGATGTGGCTGCGGCGGCCGGGCGACCAGGTCCGTCCCCCGTCCTCGGAGAAGCTCTCGCCCACGCCGTCGAAGCACCGGACGAGCATCCACAGCCCGCCGTCGCGCTTCTCGACGACCATGTGCTCGTCGAAGCTGCGGTTCGGTACGTCGGCCCCGCCGAGGTGGGAGAACGTCTCGCCCTGGTCGCGTGAGACGTACACGTTGGAGAACCGCTCCGACTCCAGGGCGTGTTCCTCGGTGGGCGTGTGGCAGGCCCAGATGGCCGCGGGGAACAGCCAGGTGCCGTCGGCGAGCACGGTGGGCTTGTTCATCATGATCCCGTTGGCGATCCGCCGCGGCGCCGTCCAGGCCGGCTCGTCGTCGTCGGGGTTGTCGCTCGTGGCGCCCCAGACGCCGATCCTGCCGTCGAAGAAGTCCCGGCTCTGGTTCCACGTCGCCCAGAGCCGCCCGGTGGGGTCCCGCCAGAGGCAGGGGTCGTACACGCGGACCTCGGGGTCGTCGTGCTCGACCACGAACCTGGGGCCGGTCCAGGAGGTGCCGTCGTCGTCGCTGCTCGTGATCACGACGAAGTTGCCGCCGGTCTCCGTCTCCATCCCGGTGTACCAGTTGGCGTAGAGCCGCCCGCCCCCGGTGCGCTCGACGGACGGTATGCCCTGCCACCTGCGGTGGGCGTCCTGGTACCGGGCGCCGGTCGGGCTCGGGTGGATCCGGGCGGGGGTCATGGTGCCGGTCCGGGTCATGCCTGCTCCTGTCGTCGGGGGCGCCGTGCCGGTGGCACGTGCGTCGGTGCACGACAGTGTTGAGCAGGTACCCATGTCTGTCAATACTGACGAACGCTCTTCGTCGACTGGTCACCGTCGGGCACCCAGTCCAGCAGTCGCTGGACGAGCACCTCATTGCCCCCGACGATCGACGTCTCCACGGCGGCGATCATCGCCTCGAAGTGCGCCCTCATGGCCTCCTCGGCACCGGCGGGGTCCCGCCGCTCGATCCGGTCCAGGACGGCCTGGTGCTCGGCGACGACGTTCTCCTCGTCGCGGCGGGTGGCCAGCACCGTGTCGAGCACCGCCTCGACCCGGTCCAGGTGCGGCGCGAGCATCATCTCGGCGGCCACCTTGAGTATCCGGTTCGTCGACATGTCCACTATGGCCCGGTGGAACCGCAGCCCCGGCTGCTCGATCATCGGGGCGCTGCCGACGACCCGGACGTGCTGGTCGCACAGGTCCCGCAACCCCCGCAGCCGGCCCTCCTCCGGCGCGCGGGCGGCATCGCCCGCCACCGCGCTTTCCACGGCGCTCCGCGCCCTGAGCAGGTCGAGGAGGTCCTTGGTGTCGCGTACCGCGTGCTGCAACGAGTCCGACGCGCGATGCGTCAGGACCGCCTCGGCCGCGCGCCGCCGCCCCTCCCCGGCCAGCGTCCGCCCCTTGGTGCCGACGGGCACGGTCCAGCCGCGGGCGTCCATCTCCCGCAGCAGGCGCGAGACGGAGGACTCGCTCAGCTCCCTGCCCCGTTTCGCCAGCTCCCGCTGGGCGTTGCGCGTGCCCAGCGGCCCGCTCGACGCGGACATCAGCTGGAGGAGCGCAAGCATGGCCCCTTCGCGGTCGTTCATCGTCGTCCCCTCGCTCGTCCCGCCGGACGCCTCGTGTCCGCCGGCCGTTCCCTCCCCTCCCCAGGCGAGGGGCGAACCTCCCTGGGCGAGGGCGAGCCGCCGAAGCCGCGCACTTGACTGCGCACACCTCTGCGACCATGGTTAGTCAGAACTGACCGACGCCTGCCGAACTCAGGATACCGTGCCTGTTCCTGTGACGGCACGGCCTTCCGTGATCAAGGCAGGGACTTTCGATGACGTATGCCTCTCCCTCCGGCGACTACCCCCGCGACCTGGCCGGCTACGGCGGGGACCTCCCCCACGCGCAGTGGCCCGGCGGCGCGAAGGTGGCCGTCCAGTTCGTCGTCAACGTCGAGGAGGGCGGCGAGAACAACGTCCTGCACGGCGACGAGGCGTCGGAGGCGTTCCTCACCGAGGAGCCGACCAGCGCGCTACGGGGCCGCCGCAACCTCAACGTCGAGTCCCAGTACGAGTACGGCACCCGCGCGGGCTTCTGGCGTCTGCGCCGGCTCTTCGAGGAGCGCGGCCTGCCGGTGACGGTCTTCGGCATAGCGGAGTCGCTCCGGCGCAACCCCGGACTGGTGGCGGCCGCGCGGGAGTCGGAGTGGGAGATCGCCTCGCACTCGCTGCGGTGGATCAACTACGCCGAACTCGACCCGGAGACCGAGCGCGAGCACATCGAGCGGGCCGTACGGATCCACACCGAGGTGTGCGGCGCGGCACCGCTCGGCTGGTACACGGGCCGCAACAGCGCGAACACCCGTCGGCTCGTCGCCGAGCACGGCGGCTTCCTGTACGACTCGGACTCCTTCAGCGACGACCTGCCGTACTGGTCCGACGTCGACGGCACCGCGCACCTCGTGCTCCCGTACACCCTGGACAACAACGACGGCCGCTACGTCAACACCTACGGGTTCCAGTCCGAGTCCTTCTCCGCGTATCTGACGCGGGCCCTCGAACTCCTCCTGGAGGAAGGCGCGGAACGCCCCCGGATGATGAGTGTCGGGCTGCACCTGCGGATCAGCGGGCGGCCCGGCCGCGCGGCGGACCTGCGCCGGTTCCTCGACGTCGTGGCCGGCCACCCCGACGTCTGGGTGGCGCGCCGCGTGGACATCGCCCGGCACTGGCGCACGGTCCACCCCGCCTCCCGCTGGCTGCCGGGGTCAGTCGACCCGCTGGCGGAGGACACCCTCGCGGACGCGCACGCGGACGCCCTCACGGGGGCGCGGCGCCGGAGCTGAGGGGGGGGCGGGGCCGGAGCTGAGGGGGGAGGGGCGGGCCGGGGCGAGTGCGGGCTAGCGGCTGAAGAGGTCCACGTGCCAGGTGCCCTTGTCGCGGGTCACCGTGAGGGTGTCCTTCAGGAGCACGCCCGAGTTGCCCTTGGCCAGGAGATGGGCGGAGCTGGTGTCGGAGTCCTTGCCCTGGTCGACCTTCAGACTGCTGATCTTCCATCCCCGCCCGCCTTTGGTGGCGAGGATCTTCGACGCCTCCTGCTGCGACCAGGGTTCGTCCTTCACGCCGCCGACCCGGATGAGCCGGGAGGCGCTGCGTGAGTTGAGGGCGCTGACGTATTCGACGACCGCTTGGCGCGCGTCGCCGGCCCCCTGCTTGCCCTCACCGTCCTCCGGCACACAGGCGGGCAGAACCAGTAACGCGAGCGCGGCGACGGCCACGGCTGCACGGCGACGGTGCACGATGAAGCTCCTTCTTCTCATGTGGGGGGGGCGGCGGCGGCCCGTCGTGTGCGCGGGCGTACCACCGGGCGCGCGTCCGGAGGGGACGCGGCGGCGTCCGGGACGGCGCACGCGGGCGGGGCGACGAGCGTGCGTACCGTCGCCGCGCGGGCGGCGACCGAGGCGGGTCCGCGCTGCGCACGGCGCATGAGCCCTCCTGATCACGAGCTGACCGGTCGTTCTCAGCCTGCACGAAAGGAGATCGAATCCGAGCGATTCGTTCTCTCATGGCTCTTTCTCTGTGGAGGAATGTCCGATTCCTCATGGCGTGCGGCCCCCTGACACGCGCACCGTGTCAGGGGGTGCCCACCCAGGAGTAGAGGTGTTCGGGGCGTCCCGTATCGCCGTATTTCAGGGTCAGCCTGACGTGTCCGACACCCTCCAGATACTTCAGGTACCGCTGCGCGGTGGATCGGCTCACGCCGGTGTGCGTGGCGACTTCGTGGGCCGAGAGGGGGAGGGCGCTGCGCGTCAGGGTGCCCCGGATGAGGCCGACCGTGGCGGTCGAGTGGCCCTTGGGGAGGGCGGGCCGGGGTGGTTCGGCCGTCTTGAACGCGCTGAAGATCCGGTCGATCTGGTCCTGCCCGGCTTCGCTGGCCCGAGCCGTCTCGTCGAGTGAACGGCGCAGGGCCGCGTAGCTTTCGAGGCGCGCGCGCAGCCCCGAGTACGTGAACGGTTTGACCAGGTAGTGCAGCGCCCCGTAGCGCTGTGCCAGCTGGACGGTCGCCAGGTCGCGGGCGGCCGTCACCATGATCACGTCGGTGTGATGTCCGAGCTGCCGCAGCCTGCGGACCAGGGTCACCCCGGTCTCGTCCGGCAGGTAGTGGTCGAGGAGGACGAGGTCCACGGCGGTGCGCTCCAGGCTGAGGAGCGCCTGGGCCGCGTTGTGCGCACGGCCCACCACCGTGAATCCGGGAACCCTGGCCACATACGCGGAGTTGATCTCGGCCACGTGGAAGTCGTCGTCCACCACCAGGACGTTGATCATCGGGCACCGCCGACCGTGGTGAGCCCGGTGCCGGAGGGCTCCCCCGTACCGACCCCCGGGAGGTCACCCGGGACGCCCGGGATGATCATTTCCGGCAGGATCACGGTGAACACCGCGCCCCCTCCCGGGCGGGCGGTCACCCTGGCCGTCCCGCCGTAACGCTCGGCCAGCCTGCGTACCAGGGAGAGTCCGATGCCCCGGCCGTGCGGGAGGGGGCCGCGCGTACGGGCCGGCTGCGGGCGGACGTCGGTGCGGGCCGGAGCCTTGGTGCTGTACCCCTCGGTGAAGACGGCCTCACGTGCTTCCGGCGGCACCCCGGGGCCGGTGTCGCAGACCTGGAGCAGCACCGTGGCGTCCTCGGCCCACAGCTCCACCTCCACGAAGGAGTCGGCGCTGTGCTTCTCCGCGGCGGCGTCGAGCGCGTTGTCGATGAGGTTGCCCAGTACGGTCACGAGATCGCGTGGGGCGACGAGCCGGTCGGGGAGGCGTGTGCGGGCGCGGACGCGTAGCTCGACCGCGCGTTCCGCGGCCACGACGGCCTTCCCGACGAGCAGCGCGGAGACCAGCGGGTCGTGGACCCGCTCCGCGATCTCCTCCGCGGAGCTGCGGTGGTCTCCCACGGCGTGCGTGACGTAGTCGGCCGCCTGCTCGTACCTGCGCAGCTCCAGCAGGCCGAGCACGGTGTGCAGCCGGTTCGCGTGCTCATGCCCTTGGGCGCGCAGGGCCTCCAGGAGCCCTTGCGTACTGTCCAGTTCGCGGCCGAGGAGTTCCAGCTCGGTACGGTCCCGGAGGGTCACCACGGCGCCGCCGTCGGCGGTCGGCATCCGGTTCACCACCAGGACGCGGCCGCCGCTCACGGTCAGGAGGTCGACGCCCTCCACCCGGCCGGCCAGTACGTCGGCGGTACGGCCGGCCGGCATGACCGCGTCCAGGTCGTAGTCGGTCATGTCGATGTCCAGGCCGAGCAGCCGGGCGGCCTCGTCGTTGACCAGCCGGATCCTGCCGCGCGGGTCGAACGCGATCACGCCCTCCCGGATCCCGTGCAGCATCGCCTCGCGTTCGTCCAGGAGTGCCGAGATGTCGGAGAAGGCGATGCCGTGGGTGCGGCGCCGCAGGCGTCGGGACACCGCGAACGCCACGCCCGCCCCGACGGCCAACGCCGCCGCCGCGCACAGCAGCAGCGCGGGGATGGCGCCGATCAGACGGTGACGCACGCTGTCGTAGGCGATGCCGACGGACACGGCTCCGACGACGTCGCCGGAGCCGTCGTACAGCGGGACCTTCGCGCGGGCGGAGCGCCCCAGCGTGCCGCTGTCGATCTGCTTGATCTCACGGCCCGCCAGGGGATCGCTCGGGTCGGTGGACACGTGTCTGCCGATCTCGGCCGTCGTGGTGTGCGACCAGCGCACACCACGCATGTCCATGGTCACCACGTAGAGCGCCCCCGTGGCGCGCCGGATGCGCTCGGTCTCCCGCTGGACGGGGCCGTCCGGGGTCGGCCGTGTCGTGAGCAGTCCCTGGGCGATGGACGGATCCGCGGCGGTCGTCTGAGCTATCGCCAGGGCGCGGTGCATGGCCTCCTCGTCGAGCTCCCGGGCGAGGGGCGCGGTGAAGAGGCTGATGGCCAGGACCACCACTCCGGTCGTGATGGCGAGCTGCACCATCAGGACCTGGCCGGAGAGCCGCTGGGGCCAGTGTGGTCGCACGCTCTCCTCCTCCCTCTTCGGTGGGCCGGGAACGGACGGTCCCCGTGCTGGTGGTTGTGGTGCCGGCGGTTTCCGTGCCGGTGGCTGTCGTGCCGGTGGTTGTGGTGCCTGTGGTTGTGGTGCCGGCGGTTTTCGCACCGGTGGTTTTCGGCCGCGGCGGACATGCCCTTTTAACACCTGTGTAGCCGCAAGGTAAACGGCTCACCGATCTCTGCCCAGCCCCGTGCGCCCGGATCGCCGTTTCCGGGTGAGCACAACGAGCAGAACGGTGACTACGGGCACAAGGACGGGTTGTGCCCACAAGACTGTCGGCCCGCCGCGGCCGCTCCTACCGTCCCGGCCATGAGTATTCAGAAACGTCCGGTCATCGAGTTGCGGGGAGCGAGCAAGGTCTTCCGCACCCCCTCAGGTGGCCTGCACACTGCCGTACGCGATCTGAACCTCACCGTCGAGCAGGGGGAGTTCGTCGCCGTGGTGGGCCCCACCGGGTGCGGGAAGTCCACCACGCTGACCCTGGTGAGCGGGTTGGAGGAGGCCACCGAGGGCGAGGTCATGGTCGGCGGCGCCCCGGTGTCCGGTATCGGGGACAAGGTCGGCTTCGTCTTCCAGCAGGACGCGGTGTTCCCCTGGCGGTCGGTGCTCTCCAACGTGATGGCGGGGCCCCGTTTCCGTGGGGTGCCCAAGGCGGAGGCGAAGGAGCGTGCCCGCTCGTGGCTGGCGCGTGTCGGCCTCAGCGCGTTCGAGGACCGCTACCCGCACCAGTTGTCGGGTGGACAGCGCAAGCGCGTCGCGCTCGCGGCCACCTTCGTGAACGACCCCGAACTCCTCCTCATGGACGAGCCCTTCTCGGCCCTCGACGTGCAGACCCGGGCCCTGATGTCCGACGAGCTGCTGGATCTGTGGGCGGGTACCGGTGCCTCCGTCGTCTTCGTGACCCATGACCTGGAGGAGTCCATCGCCCTGGCGGACAAGGTCGTCGTCATGACGGCCGGGCCCGCGACCGTCAAGGAGATCTTCACCATCGACCTGCCACGTCCGCGCCGGGTGGAGGCGGTCCGGCTCGAACCCCGCTTCGTGGAGATCTACCGCGAGATCTGGTCCTCGCTCGGTGAGGAAGTCCGCATCACCCGCGAACGGAGTGCGTCCGATGCCGCTTGAGACCGACTCCGCACCGGCCCCGAAGGCACGGGCCGCGGCCGAGAACGCCGGATCCACGGGAACCACGGGCGGCACCCGCGCGCAGGCGCGGGCGCGGGCCGCGCGCAACCGCCGTATCACCGTCTACACCGCCCGTGTGCTCCTCCTCATCGGGCTGCTGGGCCTGTGGGAGTGGCTGGCCCGTTCCGCCGTCATCGATCCGTTCAACTTCTCGATGCCGTCGAAGATCTGGGACCAGATCGTCCGGTGGGCGACGGACGGCACCCCGCAGGGGTCCCTCTGGGAACAGATCTGGTACACGCTGTACGAGGCCCTGGTCGGCTGGATCATCGGTGTGGTCGCCGGTGTGATCCTCGGGATCGCGCTGGGCAGGGTCCGCTTCCTGTCCGACGTCCTCGGGCCCTACATCAAGGTGCTCAACGCGCTGCCGCGCATCGTCCTGGCACCGATCTTCCTGATCTGGTTCGGGCTGGGCCCGGCCTCGAAGATCGCCTCGGCCGTGGTGCTCGTCTTCTTCCCCGTCTTCTTCAACGCCTTCCAGGGTGCCCGCGAGGTGGACCGGAACCTGGTGGCCAACGCGCGGATCCTCGGAGCCAGCAACCGGCAGGTCACCTTCCAGGTCGTCATCCCCTCGGCGACCTCGTGGATCTTCACCAGCCTGCATGTGAGCTTCGGCTTCGCCCTGATCGGGGCGATCGTCGGGGAGTACATCGGTGCCACGAAGGGCCTCGGTCTGCTCGTCTCCGCCTCCCAGGGCACGTTCAACGCCGCCGGGGTGTACGCCGCCATGGTGATCCTCGCGGTCGTCGCCCTGCTCGCCGAGGGGGTGCTGTCCTTCCTCGAACGCAGCCTCTTCCGGTGGAAACCCGCCGACTCCGGCGACGGCCGCTGAGCCCGCGCCGCCCGACCGGGGGTGTCCCCGCCTCCGCCGCCAGACCGGGGGTGTCCCCGCCTCCGCCGCCAGACCGGGGGTGTCCCCGCCTCCGCCGTCCTCCCGTCGAGGGAGGCCCGAACCCTTCCTGACAAGGACGTGATCATGCGTACTCCTCTCAAGGCCTCCGCTGCCGCCGCCACCACCATGCTGGTCCTGTGTTCCCTCAGCGCGTGCGGAGGGGGCTCCGGCGACGGCCAGGTCAAGATCATGGTCGGTGGCCTGGACAAGGTCATCTACATGCCGGCCATGCTCACCCAGAAGCTCGGCTACTTCGAAGCCGAGGGGCTCGACGTGCAGTTGCTGACCGAACCCGCCGGTGTGCAGGCCACCACCTCACTCGTCTCCGGCGACGTCCAGGGGGTCGTCGGCTTCTACGACCACACCCTCGACCTCCAGGTGAAGGGGAAGGCGGTCGAGTCGGTCGTGCAGCTCTCCCACACCTCGGGGGAGGTGGAGGTGGTCTCCAACGCCGCCGCGGAGGAGATCAAGTCGCCCAAGGACTTCTCCGGCAAGAAGCTCGGCGTCACCGGTCTGGGGTCGTCCACCGACTTCCTCACCAAGTACCTCGCGGTGAAGAACGGCGTGCCGATCGACCAGATCACCCCCGTGGCGGTCGGCGCCGGCCAGACCTTCATCTCCGCGCTCCAGCAGAACTCCATCCAGGCGGGGATGACCACGGACCCGACGGTCACGCAGATCCTCGACAAGAAGGTCGGCAAGATACTCGTCGACATGCGCACGCCCGAGGGCTCGCAGGAGGCGCTCGGCGGCCCCTACCCCTCCTCCAGCCTGTACATGAACACCAGCTGGGTGAACGACAACAAGGACACGGTGCAGAAGCTGGCCAACGCCTTCGTCAAGACCCTCAAGTGGATGAACAGCCACTCGCCCGAGGAGATCGCCGCGAAGATGCCGGCCGACTACGCCCAGGGTGGCGAGAAACTGTACGCCGAGGCCATCAGGAGCACTCTGCCGATGTTCACGACGGACGGCGTGATGCCGAAGGACGGCCCGGAGACCGTCGAGCGTGTCCTGAAGGCGTTCAATCCGAACCTCAAGGACGCCGAGGTCGATCTCAGCAAGACCTTCACCACCGAGTTCGTGGAGAAGGCGGGCTGACGACCGGGATCACCGGCATCGGCTACCAGCCACCGATCGCCGGTCTCCGATCGCCGGTCACCGATCGCCGGTCACCGATCGCCGGTCACCGATCGCCGGTCACCTGCGTCGGTCAGCTGCGTCGGTCCGTCCGGATACCGCAATGCCCCGATGCCCGGATGTCTGGCACTGCGCTGCGGTGCCGGGGATCCGGGCGCGGGTGCCGTGCCGCAGGGCCGGGCCGTGCCGCAGGGCCGTGACCACGTCGAGGGGTTGTCCACCGGTTCCGCGTTCCTCGCCTACAGGGGACGATGCCCCCGGCCGTTCGCGCGGTTCTCAGAGCGTGTTGCGCGGTTCTCAGAGCATGATGAGCAGGCGCGTCTTCGGCTTGAGCTTCCTGTTCACCGAACGACTCTGCACGTACACCTCCAGCGCCGGGTTGTTGCCCGCCTTCACGGAGACGGTGCCGTGGATGCCCGTACCGAACAGGAGGCTGCGCGCCGCGTCGCCCGTGTAGGCGCGGTCCGTGTCCTTCTCGACCACGATGACCTCCTTGTTCGGCTGCACCTGGGCCCGCGCTCCCAACTGGTAGTAACAAGCGCCCCGTTCGTACGTCACACCCGGGTGCGAGTCGACGAAGGGCCTGATCTCCATCTCCTGGTCGACCTTCAGGAGCCGGTACTTGTCGGCCGGGATCGGTTCGAGCGTCGCGCGCACCTCGTCCACCGATATGTCCTGGCCGACGGCGAACAGGTTCTTCGTGCCGCGCACGCCCTGTTCGCGGCCCCGGAGGAAGCTGGTGGCGGCGGCGCGCACGGTGCCGATCGCCTCCTCGACACCCTCCCGGGAATCGGCGTCCCAGATGGCGATGTTGCCGGCCGGGAAGCCGTAGTTCTGGGCCGTGCGCTTCGCCAGGGAGTTCGGGACGAGGATCGCGGACGTCCAGTGGCCCGGCAGCCGGCCCATCTTCGACGCGATCTTGTCCAGCCAGGGGCCGAGGATGGCCATGTCGCCGTCGTGCCGCCGGTCACCGCCGGAGGCGTTCTCCTCGCCGTCCGTCACCACGATCTGGAGGAAGCTGTGCTCGCCGTACTCCTCCCATATGTGGCCCAGGTCGTCCAGGGACTTCAGAGAGGCCTCGATGAGGGCCGTGGCGCCGTTGTTCACCTTGTACAGGCCCCGCATGGACGGCAGATGCTTCACGTCCATGTCCCAGACGAGGTTCTCCACCCTGTGGTCGAAGGAGTAGAGACTGATCCGGGTCTCATGGCCGAGGCTGTCCGACTCGGCCTTCAGACCCGCCACGAACTCGTCCACGACGCGGATGAGCTGGCTCTCGTGCGGACGCATGGAACCTGAACAGTCCACGACCAGCGCGACATGATTCACCTTGTGCTGGATCTTGTTGGCGGACATGCTTCTGCTCCTTCTCCAGGGCTCCCTGAGTGATGCTTCGACTGTATGGGGAGCCACTGACAACGCCGCCTGACGTGCGATCATCCGCCCGCGCCCGGGGCCACGGCCCGACGCTCAGGGGTCTGGCGCGCCGCCCCGGGCCAGGCCGGATCGGGTCAGGCCGCACGACGAAGGGTCCGGCCCACCGTCGGTGCGGTGGGCCGGACCCTTGTCATACGGCTCTCTCAGGACTGCGGTCGTCGGCCGTGGTTCGCGGCGTTCTTGCGGCGCGCCTTCTTCTTGCGTCGTCGTTTCGAGGACATGGCCACCTCTCGCGGCTTCGGGTCGGTCAGGACGCATCCTGATGCTGACCCCTCCATGGTCCCAGTGCCGCGCGCGAAAGGCGAAACGACACGGCCGACTTCCGGGCCGGGCACCCGGTGGACCGACCAGTGGGAGGAGCGGGGAGCCGGGGAGGGCCGTCGACCGGACGGCCGCCGGGCCGCCTCAGGAGCGGCAGGTCACCTTCATCTGCGCGGCGGCGTGGTGGGCCTTGCCCCATCCGCTGGACCAGTCGTCGCCCCGGTCGAGGAGCTTCACGCCGATGGTGGCACCCTTCATCGTGAAGGTACCGGCATCGACCCACCGGCCGCGGAGCGAGGCCTGGTTGACGGTGAAGCTGTCGTACTTGGTCGTCCGGTCGTTGGCGTCCACCAGGACGTGGTACGTCGTGGGGTGCCCTCCCACGTACAGCGTCGTGTTGCTGTGCGGGACGAAGACGGATATCTGGCAGGTACGGGCCGTGGTGCCGGGCCGCCACCACCACATCACACGGTTCTTGGCGTCCGTGGTCGTGGATCCGGACATGGGGACGGCCGCGTAACCGCCGTTGCAGCCGTCGCCCGTCCAGGCACCCGTGGTGCGGGTGTACCAGCCCTTGGTGCCGTCGGCGAAGTAGTTGTGCTGCTGGTAGCCGCCGCCGGAGGGGACGGGGCAGCCGGGGCCGACGACCGCCGAGTAGACGACGGTCGAGGCCGCCTTCATCTGGGCCTTCGGGGCGGAGGCCTGGGGTGACGACGACTTGTTGGCGGACGGGGCGGCCGGGGACGCGGAGGCGGCCGTACCGGGGGCGGTCGCGTCCTTGCCGCCGTCGATCGCCGCACCGGTGCCCTGGTCTCCGCCTTCCGCCGGGTCAGTGCCAGGGGCGGGGGCGCCGCCGGCCGTGACCGGGGCCTGCCCCTCCTTCGCTTCCTGGCCGCCCTTGTCCTGGTCCTTCCCCTTCGCCTGCGGGGTGCCCGGGGACGCCGCCGCGAAGGCTCCGGGGGCGGCCGTCTCGCCCTGGCCCAGGACCGTTCCGGACTCCTCGCCCGCCGCCGGTCGTCCG
Source organism: Streptomyces halstedii (assembly GCA_000720535.1). Lineage (GTDB taxonomy): Bacteria > Actinomycetota > Actinomycetes > Streptomycetales > Streptomycetaceae > Streptomyces > Streptomyces halstedii. The sequence goes on along the minus strand of JOAZ01000001.1, from coordinate 493,241 downwards.
CTGTCGCCGTCGCCGGTCCGGACCAGGAAGGGGACGCTGACCAGCAGCAGGCCGGCTATCGCCGCACCGGCCAGCAGTGCCTTGCCGGGGCGCCCGATCCGGTCGCCGGTGGCCGTACCGGAGCCCACGGAGGTCACGGGCGGGTCGGTGTCCGCGACGGCCACCCCCGCACGGGCGGCCGCCCCGGTCTTCGCGGCCTCGGTCTTCGCGGCCTCTGTGTTCGCGGCCTCTGTGTTCGTGGCCTGGGGCGCGTCGGCCGCCGGTCGTCCGGTGGGCTCGGTCCCGGCCGGCTTCTCCGCCGCCGTCTCTTCCACCGGTTCCTCCGCCCCCGCCTTCGCGGGCTGCCCTTCCCGCGTCGTCTCGGACTCCGGTGCACCGGCGGGTGTTCCCGTCGGCTCCGGCTTCGCGTCAGGGGTGTCCCGTTTCCCGACCGGTGACTTCGGCTCTGCCACGGCGGCCGGCTCTTCGTGCTGGGGCTCGGTCATGAGGTCCTCCGCAGGACGGAACTGACGGGTCGTGGGTACGAGGCGGATCAGCCAGGACGGGACGAGCCGGCCTGCGGCCCGCCCTCCGTACCGTCTGCCGGTACGACAGCCGGGGCCGCGCGGTGGTGTCCCCGGACCTCCGTGGGCAACCGTCGTACTGCCCCGGCGTGTTGCGTGAGCCGCCCCGACCTGGAGCGATACGACGGCGGGGCGCGAGCGAACCGTATCGTGTGCCTGAGCACCACTGATCATCCGGGCCCCCGCACGGGCGGCCGGGTCGACCCGGGATCGCCCGCCGGTCGCCTTGCCGTGGCATCCTGTTGCCTTCCACGCACGGGCGCCGGAGAACGTCGACGCCGCACGACCGGAGGCAGGTAAGAGGATGCGGACCGGAGGAATACCCGACCCGCCCCCCGAGATACCCGACTCGGTGCGCGACGCGGCACGGGACGCTCCCGACCACTGGCTCGGCGTGGTCGATCCGCAGTGGCCGCAGGACCGCCCGCCGCCGGACTGGGCGGTGGTCGGTGAGTGGCGCTCCGACGAGGAGGGGGACGTACGGGAGTACCGTGCGAATCCCCGGTACCGGCCCTCCGGCCAGGTGCTCGGCTGGCCCGAGCCCACCGATCCGGTGGACGCGGCGGCCCAGCGGGCGGCGACCGGGTACGGTTCGGTCGACGAGGCTCTGGTGGTGCTCGCCGACGCGGAGGTCACCGTCGTACGCGGGGCGGACGGGGGAAGGCTGACCGCCGCCGGTTCGGACGGGAAGCCCGTCGTCCTGGTGTTCACTTCCCCGGCACATCAGTTCATGTCCCCGACACTGATCCATGAGACGCTCCCGGCGGGCGAGTTGGTACGCGAGTTGCGCGGGTCGCACGCGTCGCTGATGGTCAACGCCACAGCCGCGGCCCCGCTCGTCGTTCCGGCGGACAGCCTGCCGGTGAGCACGCCCCCGAGGGACGAGGACACCGGCCGCTCCACGGACGGCACGGGTTCCGGCACGGTCGCCGCTCCGGCGGCCGGCACCTCGGCGGCGGCGCCCGACACTTCAGGTCAGGCCCCTTGGCCCCACACCACAGGGAGGACCCCGTGACACGCTCGGCCCAGACCCCCGCCAATCCCCCGGCGACGGCGCACGAGGAGCCCGGTGGCGGGGAGGACGTCAGCTCTCCCCCGCCCGCCTCGCCCGAGCCCGAGCCCGCGCCGTCGCTGAGCGGCGAGGAGGGCGCGGGGCCCACGGGTACCGCGACCCCGAAGGGTGCGAAGACCCCGGAAGGCGCGAAGAGCCCGGAGGGCGCGCAGGCCCCCAAGGCTCCTGAGGGCGCGAAGGCACCGAAGGCCGCGGAGACCGAAGCCTCCGCCGCCCGCCCGGCCGGTGCCGCGTCCGGCACGAACACGGCAGCGGAGCCCGACCCCGGCACCGGCACCGGCTCCGCCGAGGCCGCCAAGACCGCCGAGGCCGAAGGATCCGGCACAGCCGGGGACACAGCCGGGGACACAGCCCGCGAAACAGCCGGTGACACGTCCGCCGCCGTCACGTCCGCCGCCGGTGAGGGCGATCCGGGCGCGGCCGCGGCGGCGAAGAGCCGGCTGCCCGCTCTCGTGCGGACCATGACCGCCACCGCCATCGGTGACAAGGAGCCGCAGGCCACCCCGGTGGGCAGGCCCGGCAAGGCGATGCTGGCCGGCGCCGCGGTGGCCGGCGCGCTGCTGGTGTCGGTGCCGTTCCTGCTGCTCGGCGGGAACAAGGACGACGGACGGAGCACCTCCGCCGAAGCCCCCGGTACCGTGCTCGCCGGCGACGAGCAGAGGGCGCCGGGCGACTTCGTGGCGGCCACCCCCGAGGCGGGCGCGCCCGAGGACGCGAAGGTGCCCGAGCCGAAGACGGCCGACGCGGGCGCTCCCGTGGCGCACAAGGACGACGAGGACGGCAAGACCCCCAAGGGCGACGCGGACGGGAAGAAGGACGAGGCCGGCGGCGGGAAGGCTCCGAGCGAGGCGAAGGCCACGGAGGAGAAGCCGAAGGCGAAGCCGAAGACGGTGTCCTCGGGCCAGAACTCCTCCTCGAACAGCGGCGCCGACAAGAAGGCGAGCACCAAGTCGGCCGTGTCGCTGGGCAGTCCGGTGTCGATCCGCAACCACATGGCCGGCCTCTGCCTGAACGTCCCGCACAGCCAGTTCAACGACGGGATGCGGCTGGACGCCTGGAACTGCAACGGCACCAACGCGCAGAAGTGGCAGACCGCGGCCGACGGCACGTTGCGGATCGGCGGTCTGTGCCTGGACGTGGCGAACGCCGTCTTCCGGGAGGGCACGCCCATCCAACTCGCCTACTGCAGTGGGAACATCGCCCAGAAGTTCGTGATCAACGAGCGCAATGACCTGGTGAACACCGTGGTCGGCATGTGCGTGGACGTGCCCGCCGACAACCGGGGGAACGGGGCGCAGCTCCAGCTGTGGACGTGCACCGGCAAGGACAACCAGAAGTGGAGCTACGCCTGACCACCAGCGGCCGGTACGCGCGCGGAGGCCCCGGCCGGTACGCACGGGAGACCTCGGCCGGTTATACGCGCGCAGGGGCCCCAGGTACGCACGGGAGACCTCGGCCGGTACGCGCGAGGAGACCTCACTCGAACACAGGGGCGGTGTACTGGCATGATCGGGTTTCCGGGTAGTTCCAGGAGCGGGCGCCTCGGCTCATGGCACCGCCCAGGCGAGGAGGTTCGTGCGTGTCGCGCCAGGTACTGACGGTCGGCCCCGAGGGCTCCGACCGCTACCGGACGATCGGTGAGGCGCTGGCAGCGGCGCGCACCGGCGCCGTCATCAGCATCCGTCCGGGGGAGTACGCCGAGAGCCTGGTGATCCATACCCGGGTCACCCTCACGGCGGCCGAGGGGCGGGGCACGGTGGAGATCCGGCCCCGGTCGGGCAGCGTGCTGACGCTGCGGGCCGACGCGGTGATGCTCTCGGAGCTGACTCTGCGCGGTACGGACGCCGAGCAGCCGGCCGTCGACGTGCGGCGCGGGCAGGCGGCCCTGGACGGCTGCGAGATCAGCGGGTCCGCGTGGGCGGCGCTGCTGGCGGGCGGCACCGGTTCGCTGGCGTTGCGCGACTGCCGGGTGAGCAACCCGAAGGGTGCCGGGATCGTGATCACCTCGGCGGCGGGCAGTTCGGTGGAGTCCTGCTCGGTGGAGCACCTGGCCACCAGTGGCATCGTCCTCGCCGAGCAGGGGGACGCGACGGTCCGCGGCTGCACCGTGCGGGACGCCCGCGGCAACGGCGTACTGGCCAACGGGGACGCGCGCGGCACCGTCGAGGACTGCGACATCTCGTCCACCGACAAGCCGTCGATCGCCCTGGAGGAGCGCTGCACCACCAGGGTGGTACGGACGGTGGTGCACGACACCAGTACCGGGGTGCACATCACGAGCGCGGGCCGCACCACGCTGGAGGACGTACGGATCACCGGGGCGTCCGCCACCGGCATCGTGCTGGCCGCCGGGACCGACCCGGTGCTGCGCCGCTGCCGCACCTCGCGTACCCGGGGCGGCGGTGTGCTGGTCACCGACCGGGCGCGCGGCACGTTCGAGGACTGCTGGGTGGACACCGCGCAGGGCGCCGCGCTGAAGGTGAACGGCGCGTCCTCCCCCGCGTTGACGGGGCTGACCGTGCGTGACTGCGAGGCGACCGGTCTGCTGCTGGACGAGGACTCGGCGGCGGAGCTGGACCGGCTGGAGGTCATCGGCTGCTCCCCCGCCGTCGCCGTGCGCGGGGGCGCCAATCCGCTGCTGCGCCGGGCGCGGCTGGTGGAGCCGGCCGGTGACGGGTTCACGGCGGCGAAGGACGCGCGGGGCCGGGTGGAGGACTGCGAGATCGTCCGTCCCCGGGACACCGGTGTGCGGGTGGCGTCCGGCAGCACCCTGTACCTCGCGGGCGGCGGTGTGTCCGGCAGCGGGGGCAGCGGTGTGCTGGTCGAGGAGGGCGGCAGCGTCACCGTCCGGGACTTCCGCGTCGAGGCGTCCGCCGGGGACGGTGTGGCGGTGGCCGGCGGGGCTGAGATCACCGCCAGCCGGACGGCTGTGCACGCCTCGGCGGGGCACGGTTTCGTGTTGCGGGAGGGCAGTCTGGGATCGCTGAGCGCCTGCGAGGTGAGCGGCGGCGAGAAGGACGGCTTCCGGGTGGAGTCGACCTCCCCGGTGTCCCTGGTCAACTGCGTGGCGCGGGAGAACGCGGGCGGCGGGCTGGTGCAGGCCGTGCCCGGGGAGCGGCTCGCCGTGGAAGGGCTGACCAGTTCGGGCAACGGGAAGCGCGACGCCTGGGGTTCCGGGAGTGCCGAGAACACCGACCCGGCGGGTTCGGGTGCCGCCGAGGAGGCACCGATCTCCCGTGAGGGCGGGCCGCTCAGCGCGCTCAACGACCTGATCGGCCTGGAGAACGTCAAGCAGCAGGTGCGCACACTGGTGAATCTGACCCAACTGGCCCAGCGACGAGAGCAGTTGGGTATGTCCGCACCGCCGATGAGCCGCCATCTGGTCTTCACGGGCCCGCCGGGCACCGGTAAGACGACGGTGGCGCGGTTGTACGGGTCGATCCTGGCGGAGCTGGGTTCGCTGCGCAGCGGTCACCTCGTGGAGGTGTCCCGCGCCGACCTGGTGGCGCAGATCGTCGGCGGTACGGCGATCAAGACGACGGAGACCTTCCAACGGGCTCTCGGTGGCGTGTTGTTCATCGACGAGGCCTACACCCTGACGTCGGACAGCGGCAACGGCGGCGCGGACTTCGGCCGGGAGGCCGTGGACACGATCCTGAAGCTGATGGAGGACCACCGCGACGACGTGGTGGTGATCGTGGCCGGGTACTCGCGGGAGATGGAGTCCTTCCTCGCCTCCAACCCCGGTCTGGGGTCCCGCTTCTCACGGTCCGTCGAATTCGAGAACTACTCGGTGCCGGAGCTGGTCGCGATCATGGAGAGCATGTGCCGTCAGCACCAGTACGAGCTGGGCGAGGGCACCGCCGCCGCGCTGGCCACGCACTTCGAGCGGATGCCCCGCGACGCCGGTTTCGGTAACGGCCGTGCAGCGCGCGGTGTGTTCGAGGAGATGGTGGACCGGCAGGCGATGCGGCTCGCCTCGCAGCACGACATCGGCGAGCACGACCTGCGGCTGCTGCTGCCGGAGGACGTGTCCGCCACCGCGGCCGCTCCGGCCGGGGACGGCGGGGAACGGGACCCGCTCGCGAGCCTCGGTGACATGGTGGGCCTGGCGGAGGTCAAGCGGGACGTCACCGATCTGGTCAACCTGATCACCACCGCCCGGCACCGGGCCGCCGCCGGGCTGCCGGTGCCCTCGATCAGCCACCACCTGGTCTTCACCGGCCCGCCCGGTACCGGCAAGACGACGGTGGCACGGCTGTACGGCGAGATCCTGACCCAGCTGGGCATCCTCACCGGCGGTCAGCTGGTGGAGGTGGCGCGCGCGGACCTGGTCGGCAGATACATCGGCCACACCGCCCAGTTGACCAAGGAGGCCTTCGAACGGGCCCGGGGCGGTGTGCTGTTCCTCGACGAGGCGTACACGCTGACCCCGGCGGGCGGCGGGGCGGACTTCGGCCAGGAGGCCGTGGACACCCTGCTGAAGCTGATGGAGGACCACCGCGACGACGTGGTGGTGATCGTCGCCGGATACACCGCGGAGATGGAGCGTTTCCTCGCCTCCAACCCCGGTCTGTCCTCGCGTTTCTCACGGCGCGTCGCCTTCGCGGACTACTCCTCGGAGGAGCTCGTCACCATCGTCCGCTCGCACGCCGCGTCGATGGGGTACGAGTGCGGTCCTGGCACCGGGGTGCTGCTCAAGGAGCACTTCGACGCGCTGCCCCGCGACCGTACGTTCGGCAACGCCCGGCTCGCCCGCCAGATGGTGGAGTCCATGGTCACCCGGCAGGCGGGGCGCCTCAGCGCGCTGGCCGCCCCCACCCTGGACGATCTGCGCACGCTGATCCCACAGGACGTCTCCACCGTCCGCGACACGGCGGGCCGGTGAGGGGCCGCGTGGTGACGGGCGCGCGGTACCCCGGCCCCGGTGGTCGTACGTCCGCCGGCCCCGGACCGGTACGGGCGGTGGCCGGTGCCGGGCTCGCGGCGCTGCTGCTGCTGTCGGGCGCGGTACCGGCGGGCGCGGCCGTACGGGCCCCCGGGGGCGCCTGGCGCGCCGCCGGTGAGGAGCAGGAGCTGCCCGCACTGCCGTCGGTGCTCCCCGACGACCCCGACCGGTCGGCGTGCACGCCCGCCTCGAAGACGAAGGCCGAGAAGGAGGACTGGTCGCGGCAGCGGCTCGACCTCGGCCGGGTGCACCGGCACGGTCAGGGCGAGGGCGTGACCGTCGCCGTCGTCGACACCGGGGTCGCCTCGTCCGCGGCCGCGCTCAAGGGGCGGGTCACCTCCCGTGGGGAGGGCGGCGAGGACTGTGTGGGGCACGGGACGTTCGTGGCGAACCTGGTGGCGGGCGCGAGCGGCGGCACGCCGGGCCTGAGCGGGGTGGCGCCCCGGGCCCGGGTGCTGGGCCTGCGGGGTACGGACGCGCTGGGCAGACCGGACGCGGCACGGGTCGCGGAGGCGCTGCGGGCCGCGGTGGACGCGAAGGCCGACGTGATCACGGTGTCGGTCGCGCTGCCGAAGCGCAGCGCGGAGCTGACCTCGGCGGTGCGGGAGGCCCGGCGGGCGGGCGTGGTGGTCGTGGCCGCCGCGACCCCGGACCCGCCGGCGGCCACCGCCGACCCGGTGCCCGCCCGGCAGTACTGGCCCGCCTCGGAACCGGGGGTGATCTCGGTGGTGGACATGGTTCCGTCGGGGGCCCGGCCGGACCAGGCCCTGGAGACCTCGGGCGTGGACCTCGCGGCGCCGGGGGCGGGCATCGTGTCCGGCGGGCCGCGGGGCGCGGGCCACTTCCTGGGCGCGGGGCCGTCGTTGGCCGCGGCGTACACGGCGGGGGCCGCGGCGGTCGTCCGGGGGGCGCACCCGGAGGCGTCCGCGGACGAGGTGGCACAGCGGCTGGTCTCGACGGCCTACCCCGCGGACGTGCCCCAGCTCGACGCGTACGCGGCCGTCACCGCCGTGGCGGACCCGGCGGCGCGCACCGGGGACGAGCGGGCGGAGGAGGGGGGGGGGGGGGCGGGGCGCGGGGGGGGGGCCCGCGGAAGAAAGGGGGGGGGGGGCGCCCCCCGGGGGGGGGGGGGCCCCGCCACACCGGCGGGCCCGCCCCTCGTTCGGTTCAGCCGGTGCCCTCGGCCAGTGCCGTCTGCACCAGCTTCGCCTTGCGGCGGGCGATGTGGAAGGCACGGCCCGGGGGCAGGTTGCGCGGTTTCACGTTGCCGAAGAGGAAGCCCTCGGTGGGCGGGCAGGACATCAGCAGCGCCGGGGTGTTGGTCTCGTCGAGCCGTCGCAGCAGCGCCTCGTTGAGCCCGCGTCCCGCGCCCATCGCGCTGCGGGCGACGACCACGTGCAGGCCGAGTTCGAAGCCGAGCGCGAGATGGTCGAAGAGCGGTTCGAAGGGGCTCTGGAAGGAGTTGCCCGCGACCATGTCGTAGTCGTCCACCAGCACGAACAGCCGGGGGCCCGTCCACCAGTCGCACTGCCGCATCCGGGCGGGGGCGATGTCCGGGCCGGGCTGCCTGGTCTGCATCGCCCGTGCCACGCCGTCCACGGTCTCCCGCAGGTTGTCCAGCGAGACGACGTGGCCGATGCGGTACTCCTCCGGCACGGCGTCGACCAGTTCGCGGCGGTAGTCCACCACGATGATCTTCGCCTCGGCGGGGGTGTAGCGGGCGATGATCCCGGCGGCGACGCGCCGCAGCAGGTTGGTCTTGCCGCTCTCCGTGTCGCCCACCGCGATCAGGTGCGGGGTGCGGCTGAAGTCGTGCCAGACGGGCTCCAGGCCGTCCTGGTCGAGGCCCAGCGGCAGTCGCAGCCCGCCGCCCTCGGTCGGTGCGGCCTCGGGGAGTTCGGCGACCGGGAGGCGGTGCGGCAGCATCCGTACCGGGGGCGCGGGGCGGCCCCGCCAGTGTTCGGCGATCTGGGAGACCAGGTGCGCCACGCCGTCGCCGAGGTCGTCGGTGCCGCTGCCGCCGTCGATCCTGGGCAGACCGGCCAGGAAGTGCAGCTTGCTGTCGGCGGTGAGCCCCCGGCCGCCGGAGCGCGGTACCGAGCGGGCCTTGCGCATGTCCACCTCGGAGTCCATCGGATCGCCCATCCGCAGCTCCAGCCGGGTCGCGGCCTGGTCGCGCACCTGTGCGGACAGCTCGACCCAGCGGGCGGTGGTGACGATCAGGTGGACTCCGTAGTTGAGACCGCGCGCGGCCAGCTCGTTGAACTTGGGGACGAGGTCGTCGTAGTCCTGCCGCACGGTGGACCAGCCGTCCACGACCACGAACACGTCACCGAACCGCTCGTCGGGGAACTCCCCCGCCGCCCGGCGGCGCCGGTAGGAGGCCATGGAGTCCACCGCGTGGTCCACGAAGAGCTGCTCGCGCCGGGCCAGCACCGTCATCACCTCGGCCACCGTGCGGTTGACCCGTTCCGGGTCGAGGCGGGCCGCGACCCCGCCGACGTGCGGCAGCCCGGCGAGCTGCGAGAGTCCGCCGCCGCCGAAGTCCAGGCAGTAGAACTGCACTTCGGCCGGGGTGTGGGTGAGCGCGAGGGAGCAGATCAGGGTGCGGGTGAGGGTGGACTTGCCGCTCTGCGAACCACCGGCGACGGCGACGTGGCCGCCCGCCCCGGCGAGGTCCACGACCAGCGGGTCGCGCCGCTGCTCGAACGGCTTGTCCACCAGGCCGACCGGGGCCCGCAGCTTGCCGTGCCCGGCCCGGCCCGCGGGGGTCAGACCCCGGTCGGGGTCGGGGGCGAGGCCGGGCAGCAGGGCGTCCAGCGGGGAGGGTTCGTCCAGCGGCGGCAGCCACACCTCGTGCGCCGGGGGGCCTGATTCCCGCAGCCGGTCCAGGGCCACGCCGATCAGGGTCTCCTCCTCGCCGGACTCCTGCTCGGCCTCGGCCGGCGGGGCCGGCTCGGCCTCCGGGGCGAGGGTGCGCGGGACCACCCAGCCGCTGGTCCACGGCACCACCTGGCTGGCCACCCGGGCCCGGACCACCGCGCCGGTACGCCGCCGGTAGAGCCCGGAGGAGTAGGCGGCGCGGAACCGGACCAGCGGCTCCACACCGGACTTGAGGTAGCCGTTACCGGGCTCGGAGGGCAGCTGGTACGCGTCGGGGACGCCGAGCACGCCGCGGCTCTCCATGGCGGAGAAGGTGCGCAGCCCCACCCGGTAGGACAGATGGCTCTCCAGCTGGTGCATCCGGCCCTCGTCCAGCCGTTGCGAGGCGAGCAGCAGATGCACGCCGAGCGAGCGGCCGAGGCGTCCGATCATCACGAAGAGGTCCATGAACTCGCGGTGGGCGGCGAGCAGTTCGCTGAACTCGTCGACGACCACGAACAGGCTGGGGAGCGGGGCCAGGTCGGTGCCCTGGGCGCGGGCGCGCTCGTACTCCAGCGCGGAGGTGTAGTTCCCGGCCGAGCGCAGCAGCTCCTGGCGGCGCAGCAGTTCCCCGTGGAGGGCGTCCTGCATGCGTTCCACCAGGGCGACTTCGTCGGCCAGGTTGGTGATCACGGCCGAGGTGTGCGGCAGTTCGTCCAGTCCGAGGAAGGTCGCGCCGCCCTTGAAGTCGACCAGGACGAAGTTGAGGGTCTCGGAGGAGTTGGTGAGGGCCAGACCGAGCACCAGGGTGCGCAGCAGTTCGCTCTTGCCGGAGCCGGTGGCCCCGATGAGCATGCCGTGCGGGCCCATGCCGCCCTGGGCGGACTCCTTGATGTCCAGCTCGACCGGCCGCCCGTCGGTGCCGACCGCGACGGGCACGCGCAGCCGTGCGGCGCCGGTGCGCTTGGCCCACAGGGCTTCCGGGTCATGGCGGTGCAGGTCGGGTATGCCGAGCAGAGCGGTCAGTTCGACATCGCTCTCCATCGGCTGCGAGAGGTCGGTGCCCACCCGCAGGCGCGGCGCCGCCAGCAGCCGGGCGAGGGACTCCGCCGCGACGGCGCCCAGCCGGTCGGGGCGGCCCAGCACGGTGGTGCGCTCCTTGCGGCTGCGGTCGGTGCGGACCAGACCGACCGCGTCCTTTTCGACGGTGAGGCGCAGGGTGTTGCGGCCGGGCCGCCAGCGCACCGCCCCGGAGAGGTCGAGGATCACGGCGTTGCGGTAGCCGGGGCCGTCCCAGCGGTGGCCCTCGGGGACGGAGACGCCGTCGATGACGACGACGGTGTACGGCTCCTCGCGGCCGGGCACCGACTCCGGGTCGAACACGGGGCGTTCGGCGAACTCGGCGCCCAGCAGGTCGTCGAGTTCGGCGATGTCGGCGGCGATCCGGCGGACGGGGCCCGCTCCGTCCTCCTCGTAGGGGTGCAGCACGTGCGGGAGCCACTTGGCCCACTCCCACCCGGCGCGGCGCTCGTCGCTGACGCAGACCGCGATCCACAGCTCCTCGGGGGCGTGGAAGACGGCGAGCTGGCCCAGTACGGCCCGCACGAGTCCGCGCGTGGCCTCCTCGTCGCCCCGGAGCAACACCCGTGCGGAGGAGCGGAGGTAGAGGCCGATGGGCTGTTCGGGGACGGTGGAGTAGGCCCGGATGAAGCGGCGCAGCGCGTGCGCGCACAGCGGTTCCAGGTCCTCCACCGGGCGGGTGGAGACGGGGGTGAGGGTGAGAGCGAGCTGCTGCTCGCCCACGGCGAGCCGGACCTCTCCGAAGTCCTCGTCCGCCGGGCGGCGTTCCCACAGCCGGGTGGTGCGCACCATGGACCGCAGGGCGGCCGGTTCGGGGTGGCGCCAGGCCAGGGCACGCTGCTGCTCGACGATCGTCTGCCGTACCCGCCGCCGGGTCTGGGAGAGGTAGCGCAGGTAGTCGCGGCGCTCGCCCTTGAGGCGCTGCTTGCGCTGGCCGGCGGTGCGCATGAACTGGCCGACGAGCATGGCGACCGCGGCCAGCATCATCATGCCCATGGCTATGTACATGAAGACGCCGTTGGCCCCTCCGGGGCGGAGGAACATCAGCATCATCGACACCGACATCATCGCCATCGGCAGGTAGGTCCAGAACGCGGAGGTGTCCGGCACCGTCTCCGCGAGGACCGGTGGTTCCTGGAGCGTCAATTGTCCCTCGGGCATTTCCGGCCCGCGCCGGCGGGCGGGCCGGCGAATCAGAACCACACTCAAGGGACAAAACCTCCCGGATCGACGGGTAATTGCGCCAGCGTCCAATTTCACCGGGCACGGACATCCGTGCACCAGGAACGCATGGCAGTGTCCCAGAATCCCGGGACACCCGCGAAAGCGCACTGAACCCCCGGTGAACAGTCCGGGAGAATTACACCGAGAACGGTCATCGACGTACCGGGAACGAGGGGATCCCCGCGACAATCACGTCTGCGGCGGCAGTAGTCTGCACACGGAACATCGCACATGTCCATGTGCGCATGACCGTTACCGGCCCTCTTTCCGTACGTCCCCCCGCATCTTCCGAGGCCCGCTCACGGCTGCTCCCGAGGCTCCTTTTGGCCTTTCCCTGTCCGCACCCGTACCGGGAGACGAGAGTTCACAACATGACCGACAGCGCGGTGGCCGAACTGTGCCGCCTCACCGTACGTGCTCCGGCCGTCTCCATCGATCTGGCCGTGCCCTCCGACGTGCCCGTCGCCGACCTGCTGCCGACCCTGCTGCGGTACGTGGGCGAGGAGGCGGAGGAATCCGGCCTGGACCACGCGGGCTGGGTACTCCAGCAGCTCGGCGACGCGCCCCTGGACGAGGAGGCCACGCTCGCGCAGGCCGGTCTCACCGACGGCGCCGTGCTCCATCTGCGTCCGCACACCGAGGCGTTGCCCGAAGCCCGGCTGGACGACCTCGTGGACGGGATCGCCGACACGGCGGGCCGTCGGCTGCACAACTGGAGCCCGGACGCGGCGCGGCTGTTCCTGGTGGGCGCCGCCGGCGCCGCGGTGGTGGCGGCCCTCCTTCTGCTGTTCTGGCCGGGTACTCCCGGGGCCTCCCGCGCGCTGTGCGCCGCGGTCGCCGGGCTGCTGCTGCTGGCGGGCGCCGGTTCGGCGAGCCGCGCCGTGGGCGACCGGGTGTCCGCGACCGCGCTGGGGCTCCTGGTGGCGCCGTGCCTGGCGCTTGCGGGCTGGGTGCTGCCGGGCGGCGACGTGACCGGCCCCGACGCCGCGCGGGTGGTCGGCGCGCGCCTGCTGGCGGCGGGCGCGGCGGGCGCGGGCGGCGCGGTGCTCGCGCTGGCCGCCACCGCCGTGGGCGCGCCGGCGCTGCTGGCCACCGCCGTGGTGGCGGTGGCGACCGCCGTGGCCGGCGGGCTGATGGGGTTCGGCGGGCTGTCCCCGCAGGCCGCCGCGGCTGTCGTGGCCACGGTGGTGGCGCTGTGCGCGGGCTTCGCGCCGGCGCTGGCGTTCAAGCTGGCCGGGATGCGGATGCCCGCGCTGCCGTCCGATGCCCGGCAGCTCCAGGAGGGCATCGAGCCGTACCGCGGCGAGGAGGTCGCCGAACGCACGGAGCTGGCCGGACGCTGGATCACCGCGCTGTTCGCGGCGACCGGGGTGATCGCCGCCGCGGCCCTGGTCCCGCTGACCCACCGCCCCGGCCTCGCCGAGGTGCTGGCCTCGCTGGCACTGACGCTGCTGCTGCTCCTGCACGCGCGCGGGCTGGTGCACGTGGGCCAGCGGCTGGCCCTGGCGGTGCCCGGCGCCTGGGGCCTGCTGCTGCTCGCCCACGCCTGGGCCGAGGACGCCGAACCGGGCGGCCGCACGGTGGTGTTCGCGGTGCTGCTGGGCGTCGCGGCGGCGCTGACCCTGGCCGCGTGGACGGTGCCGGGACGCCGGATGCTGCCGTACTGGGGCCGGGCGGCGGAGATCGCGCACACCCTGTTCGCCGTCGCGCTGCTGCCCCTCGCCCTGTGGGTGGCCGGACTGTTCGGCTGGCTGCGCGGGCTGTTCGGCTGATCCGCCGGCACGGCACCGGAACGAGCGAGAACGAGAGACGGAGTCAGAGGCAGTGCAGTCGAAACGGGACCAGGTACAGGCGCACAGTTTCCTGATGGGAAGGCTGAGTTCGGGGCTGCTCATGGCCGACCCGGACGCCCCGGAGAGCCCCCTGGGGCGCACCACACGCGGGGTGGTCTTCGGCCTGCTCGTCACGGTGCTCCTCGCGGCGGGCGCGACGGTGTACGGGCTGCTGAGGCCCGGCGGCAACGACACCTGGCGGTCCGGCGAGAGCCTGGTGGTGAACCGGGACACCGGGGCGCGTTACCTGTACATCGGGGGCGCGCTCCACCCGGTGCGCAACTACGCCTCCGCGCGCCTGATCGGGGGCGCCCGGATGACCTCGGTGAGCGTCTCCACGGCCTCGCTGAGCGGCACCCCGGTGGGTGCCCCGGTGGGTATCCCGGGAGCGCCGGACACCGTGCCGGGGCCGGGCGAACTCGACGGCGGTGCCTGGCACGTGTGCGTGACCGGCACCGAGGGCGCGCTGCCCGGCACCGGAGGGACGCCGAGCGGGGGCGCCCTGGACCCCGGTGCCACGACCGTGGTGGCCGGGGCGCCGCTGGGCAGCGGTCCCATCGACGGCGACCGGGGCGTGCTGGTGCGCGGCCCGGACGGGAAGGAGTACCTGGTGTGGCGCGGCAGCCGGCTGCCGGTGGACAAGAAGTCGGACGCGCGCAACGCCCTCGGGTACGGCTCGGAGACGGCCGTGCCGGTCTCCGCCGCGTTCCTGGACGCGCTGGCCCCCGGACCGGACCTGGCACCGCCCGACCTGCCGGAACGCGGCGAGGCCGGTCCGGAACTGGGCGGCGGGCCCACCCGGGTGGGGCAGGTCTTCGAGGTGACGGTGCCGGGCGGGGACAGCACCTACCACCTGCTGCGCGCGGACGGCCTGGCCCCGCTCACCCGCACCGGCGCGGCCCTGGTCCTGGGCGACCCGGCCACCCAGAAGGACGCCTATGCCGGTGAGTCGCCGACCGCGCGGGCCGTCGGCGCGGACGCGCTGCGCCGGCACCGCGCGACCTCGGACGCCGGGCTGCCGGACCCGGCGGAGCTCCCGGCGAGCCCGCCGCGGCCGCAGCCCGTGCCGCGCGGGAGCGCGGTCTGCGCGAAGGTGCTGGGCGGGTCCGAGGGCGCGCGGATCAGTACCGTGCTGGTCCCGCTGGACGCGCTGGCACCGGTGGCCGTCTCGGAGGGCACGGCGGGCCCGCCGGAGCCCGCGTGCGTGAAGCCGGACGCCAGTGTCGTACGCCCGGGGCACGGGGCGCTGGTGCGGGCGCTGAACGCCAGCGGTGCCGCGCACGGCGGCACCACGTACCTGGTGGCGGAGAACGGGGTGAAGTACCGGGTGCCGTCGAAGGAGGCGCTGTCGGCCCTCGGATACGGCGAGGACGACATCGGCTCGGTCCCGGCACCGCTGCTCGCGACGCTGCCGACCGGCGCGGACCTCGACCCGGGTGCCGCCTCGGGCGCCGCGCCCGCCCGCGTCACCGCCCCGGCGTGCGGGGACGCCGCGGGACCGAGGACCGGGGCGGCGGCGGTCAGCGCCGCGGGCGCCACCGTGCCACACGGTGAACAGGCCGCCGGCTGACGGATTCGTTCGCCGTTCGCATACGGGACTCGCCCCGGCGTCCGGCCGCCCGGCCGCCCCGGCCCCGTGGCGGGGCCGCACCGCCGGAGGGCCGAGGGACGATTTCAGGACGGCCCCCGGATGCCGGAATGCCCCAAGAACAAAGCTCAGAGGAAGCTCAACAACGCCTTTACCAAGCGCCCTTGGGACCCCTTCCGAAGAGGGTCCGACCGAATCCTCGGGCAGCGGGAACACCGTAATGACGCCCGTTTCGCGGCGACGGCGGCCCGGCTGTCGCCCGAATCCCGCCCGTTGCCGCGGCGTTGCCCCGCGCACCACCACGTCACGGGGCCCGCACACCGTCTCCGCATCGGCCACGCCGCCGTAACCCGGATGTAACTCCCTTTCGCACGGGCATATTTGCTCGTCTCAGGAACAGCCCAAGAATTTCGGCAATTCTTGCTACGGGCACCTGGTTATCCATAACATCGGCGGACACGATGACGTCACGAAGCTCGAACGACGGGAGCGCTCATGTCCGACAACCGGTTGGTGGACGACAAGGCGGTACAGAACGGCGTACTGGCCCTGGGCATGGCGAGGGACGGTGTCGAACGCATCCGCGGCAACGTCCGGTCCATGGCCCTCGGCGTGGGCGGTGACGAGGGGCGTGCCTTCCTGAACCTCTTCGAGAAGTGGGACGAGCAGGCTCAGCGGATCCTCACCCAGATCAAGCGCATGACGGACGCGCTGGAGGACAACCGCACCATGGCGCGGAACACCTCTCAGCAGCACCAGAGCACCATCGGGCAGCAGGCCGGCAAGGTGTCCGCCGGTGTCTTCGAAGCACTGTCCTGACGCCCGCCCCACCGGTACCGCGCCCCCGGACACCACAGCCCCGGCACCACGGGCTTCCCGGTAGGGCCGGTCCCCCCACCACCCCACGAGCAGAGAGGCATCCGCCATGCCCGGCGAGAACCTGACCGACGGCATCATCGATGTCCAGTACAACGCGGCGGCCAACGCCGCCCTGGACATCCAGCAGCAGACCAAGGCCATCCAGGGCACGCTCCAGTCGCTGGAGGCCGAACTCCAGGCCCTCAGGAACGGCTGGGCCGGTGACGACCAGTTGGAGTACGGCAAGGTCCAGGCCCAGTGGAACAACGCGGTGACCCGGATGCAGCAGCTGCTCTCCGAGAACGGCGCGCTGCTGGAGGACGTCGCGGACGGCCACAAGAAGGACGAGCGGCGCAACAGCCAGATGTGGCAGTCCGTCAGCCCGCGCTGAACCCGTCGCGAAGGCCCCGCCTCGCGCACCCCGCGCCGGCCGGCGGCCGCCGCGCGCCAGACCGGTACACCCCACCGGCACGGCCCGCCCCTGGTCCGGGGCGCCGTCCGGTGGGGCCCCGGGACGGCGGTCCACCACCCGATTCGGCACTTGACGCAGGAGGGCGACCCCCGTGGCCGACCTGACCCATCTCGACCTGAAGCAGCTTCAGGCGTTCCGCGACGTGGACGTGGAGGACGCGTCCAAGTCGGCCCACCGGTACCGCAAGGAAGAGGTCGACGGCATCCGTCCCCTGGGTCACATCGTCAACGGGCACACCACGACGGAGAACCCGGACAAGAACCAGCAGGTCCTCCGGATCGGCAAGATGACCACCGACGACCTCGTCTCCGGACCGACGCTGATCCAGAGCATCACCACCGCCGCGACCTCCATCGACACGCTGCTCGGCGACCAGGAGACCTTCTTCAAGGAACTGAAGGCGGCCCTCCAGGAGACCATCGACACGATGAACAAGACCAAGCAGACCAACCTGGACTCGATCGACGCCCAGACCCTGCTCCAGTTGTTCTCCGAGGTCGACAGCAGCGTGGTGCCCACGAAGACCGAGAGCTGATTCGTCGGCGGAGCCGGCGGTATCCGCCCGGTTCGGCCGGCCACGACCCGAGCAGGAGGGGCGCGCGGTGCCCGAGGAACGGTACGACCCCACGTCCAAGGAACACGTCAACAAGTACGAGGGCGGCACCGCCAAGGGTGACGAGGACGACGTATGGGCGAACGTGGTCTCCCATGTGACCGGTTACCCGGTTCCCAAGCGGTCGGCCGTCTTCGAGAAGCTGCGCTCCGACCACGGCGGCATGCTCTTCCGGATGGACATCAAGAACCGCTCCCTCCAGGACGTCCTGGAGAAGTCCGGCTTCGAGATGCAGAGCGGCCAGGACTACGACCTCTGGTTCTTCGACCAGAGCGGCAGCAACGCCCAGTTGAAGCAGGCGCGCATCGTCTTCGAGGGGACCGTCCACGGCGACGACGGTGTCCAGTTCGCCGACACCTCGGGCGAGTCCGCCGGCGAGATCGCGGTGAGCACGGGCAACGACTTCACGGACTACAACGACCAGAAGCTCAGCACCATCGGTCTCGCCCAGTACATGAACGGCCCGCGCAACGCCCTGATCGCGCTGTACAACGGCAACACCGAGGGCATGTCCTTCAACGGGCTGAGCGTCCCCACCGCCAGTGCCGTGGACCTCTCGTCGTTCGACAGGACGGCGGAGTCCTTCGACCGCGCCGCGAAGTTCTTCAAGGACCACGCCGTGGTGATCAAGGGCTGGGAGGACGCGCTCGGCAAGGAGGACGCCGCCTGGAAGGGTGAGGCCGCCGACGTCTTCCGCAGCCTGATCAAGAAGGTCCGGGAGAACTACGAGGGGTACGTCGACACCTTCACCGGCTCCGGCGGGCAGGAGGGCGCGACCGGCACCGTCTACGCGCGCGCCCTGGCCGAGGGCAAGCAGGAGTTGCGCAAGGCGGCGCAGGAGCTCCTGGACGCGTGGTTCACGTGGGCCAAGTCGGCCTACTTCGATCCGCACCGGGTGCTGCGGTACGTCCTCGACGAACTCGGCAGGTGGTCCGAGGAGAACAACATCAGCAAGACCAAGATCTACAGCACGACCTATCCGGGGTACATGGGGGCACCCGGCGCCACGGTCCACAGCGCGCGCCCCGAGGCCGGGTTCAGCCAGACCCATCCGACGTACGGCGACCTGGCCGACATGGAGTCCTGGAAGAAGGTCGGCGAAGAGGCCGTACGCATCTGGAGCCAGGGCGCGGACACCCACCTCGGTGAACCGGCGGCACGGGTCCAGTCAGCGCTGAACAACTCCTTCCTGGACATCGGGGACGAGTTCACGGAGAACGTGCCCAAGCCGAAGACCACCAGCACGGCGTCCGAGGACTACGCGGACGCGCAGGCGGAGAAGGAGAAGGCGGAGGCCGAGAAGGAGAAGGAGGAGTACGAGAAGGAGAAGGCCGAGGCCAAGGCCCAGGCGGAGAAGGACAAGGAGGAGTACGAGAAGGAGAAGGCGGAAGCCAAGGCCGAGAAGGAGAAGGAGAAGGAGGAGTACGAGAAGGAGAAGGCCGAGGCCAAGGCCGAGAAGGAGCGGGAGAAGGCCGAGTACGAGAAGGAGAAGGCCGAGGCAGAGGCCAAGGCCGAGGAGGAGCGCAAGAAACTGGAGGAGAACCTCGGCAACCTCAACTCCGGTGGCGGCGACGGGCCGGGCAACATCCCGGTGACCACGAGCCTGGGCGACATCGGCGGTCTGAACGGCCTGGGGGGCGACGGCACGACCGGCGGCCTGGACGGCACGGGAGGCGACGGGACGAACGGCGGCCTGGACGGCCTCGGGCCGAGCGGTATGCCGGTGACGTCGGTCGGCGGCTTCGGCGGGCTCAACGGCACCGGCGGCACGGGCCGCGACCGCGACGGCGCACCGGTGACACAGGGACTGGACGGCCTGGACGGCCTCAACGGCACGGGAGCGGGCGGGACGTCCGGCCTGGAGACACCCACCGGCGGCAGCACGTCCCTGGACGGCAAAGGCCTCCTCACCAACACCTTCCCCGACGGGACCAGCACCTCCTTCGACCCCGGCACCGGCCTCCTCACCAGTACCGCCCCCGACGGGACCGTCACCACGACGCGGCTCGGCGACGGCACCACCGTCACCAATCCGGACGGCTCCACCACCACCCTCGACGACGGCCGCCTCACCACCACCTTCCCGGACGGCACCACCCAGAGCATCGACCCCGGCACCGGCATGGCCACCACCACCGCTCCGGACGGCACCACCACCACGACGGACCTCGGAACCCTCGGCGGACTCAACTCGACCGGCGGGACGGACACCGGCGGGACGGGCACGGGCGGTTCGGGCACGCCTGACTTCTCGGACATCGCCTCACGGACCGTCACCGAGTCCCTGGGCGACCTGGGCGGGCTGAACGGCACGGGCGGCGCCGGCGGGCTTGAGTCCTCCACCGGTGGCATCACCTCGTTGAGCGGCGGCGACTTCCTCACGAGCTACCCGGACGGCAGCCGCGCCTCGTTCGACCCGGACACCGGCATCCTGACCACCACCTCCCCGGACGGCACCACCACCACGACGGACCTCACCTACGGGGCGGACGTGACCAATCCCGACGGGTCCCACACCGTCCTGGAGAACGGGAAGCCCACCACCACCTTCCCGGACGGCAGCAAGCAGGTGATCGACCCGGACACCGGGATCGCCACCGTCACCGATCCGCAGGGGAACACCAGACAGGTGGATCTCGGCAGCCTCAACTCACCCCGGGACACGGGGAGTCTGGACACCATCGGCAGCCGGCTCGGTGATCTGCCGTCGCTCGACGGCCTCTCGTCCCCCGGGTCGGGCGGCGCGGGCGGAGGTGCGGGGACCGGTGCTTCCGGTGGCTCCGGTGCTTCCGGTGGCTCCGGCGGAACGGGCGAAAGCGTGAGTCTGGGCACGCTCGACGGCCTGAACCAGGGTTTGTCCTCCCCTCTCGGGGACCAGGGGGTCGGTGTCCCGGGCTCGGTCACGCCCCTCGCGGGCGGCGGGACCGATCTCCTGGCGTCGAACGGCCAGACGCCGTCCGGCGGGCTGCCGGACAACGCCCAGTCGGGCGCCGGCGGCGGCCAGTCGGGCACGGGCGGCCAGTCGAGCCCCGGCATGCCGATGTCTCCGATGGGCGGCATGGGAGGCGCGGGCGGGGGCGACAAGGGCTCGCACGGCGAGCGGGTCCGCGCCGTCCTCACCGACGCGGCCGAAGAGGGCAAGCGCCGCAACCGCCGCAGGCGCAGCCCGTGGGGCCGCGCGGAGGACGAGGACACCTTCCTCACGCCCGCGGCGCGTCCGGCGACCACAGGCGGCCGTACGCCCGACGACGGCGCGGACGCGTCGGCCGGGTCGCGCACGCCGGTCACGTCCTCGGACTACCTGGAGGAGGACGAGGACGTCTGGGGCACCGAAGGGGGAAGCGCACCGAGCGTCATCGGACGCTGAGGCCGCAGGTCACAGCGGTTCCGGCCGTACGGTACGACGTGCACGCCGGTTACGATGCGATCCGGTGGGACGCCGTACGAGGCAGCGAGGGGAGACGAGAGCAGTGACCGATTCGCTGGAGAAGCGCATCGATCAGGCGGTGGCCGAGCTCAAGGCCACCGAGGAGGCCGTGGCGCGCACGGAGCGCGAACTGCGGGACGCGTCGATCGGCGCCGTCTCCTCGGACCGTGCCGTGCGGGTCACCGTGGGCGCCCAGGGTGAACTGAGCGACCTGGAGTTCCTGGACGGCAAGTACCGGGCCATGGCACCGCAGGAGTTGGCCGCGAGCGTGCTGGAAGCCACGCAGGAGGCGCGTACGCGGATGGGCCGGCACGTCATGCGGGCGATGGCCCCCTTCGCGGAAAGCCACCCCGGTGTACCGGAGTTGCGGGGGCTGGAGGTCGACTGGGAGAAGCTGTTCGGCCCGGACGTGCTGCGCGATCCGGACGAGGGGCGCGGCGGGCGGGACGGTGACGCCCGGTGGCGTGACGCGCTCGGCGAGGACGGTGAGGAGTAGCCGTGTCGGACAGGTACTTCGCGGACCCGAACCGCATCCAGGCCGGGACCCGGCAGTTGGAGGCGATCGCCGAGATCGCCCACGCCATGGCGGCCGACTTCCTCGACGAGGTCAGCGACACGGTCACCTGGCCCGGCGTCAGCGACGACTTCGCCAAGAAGGTCCGCCCGCAGGAACAGGAGGAGCGGCAGGCGACGAAGGACACCTGCCTGGCCATCCGGGACGCCGTGGTCGGCATCACGGAGGGCACGCTGGAGAACGTGCAGACGATGAAAGCCTTGCGCAACAGGGCACTTGAGGACATCTCGAAGCAGAGCAGCCGGATCTCCGACGTCAACGGCGGACATGCCCGCCACTGATCCCCTCCTCACGGTCCGGTCCGGTCCCCCGCGCGGTCGCGGCGGGGCCGGTCCGGTGCGTGCGCGCGGCGCCGCCGCCCGGCCGGGCCGGGGGACCGCCCGGCCGGCGGACGGACGAGGGGGCCCGCGGTGAGCATGCGGGCGTCGCCCGAGGTGAACGCGATGCTGTTCATCCTCACCGGGGAACGGCTGCTCCAGGCCGACGAGGACCTGGCGTACGCCAGTCGGCAGCCGTACGGGCGGCTGGGCAAGCGGGTACGCGAGCTGTCCCAGCTCATCGAGGACTCGGTGAAGAACATCTCGGGCGCCATGCCGGACGATGTGGGCCGGGCCTACGTCCGGGCGATGAGCATGCTCACCGACGACGGCGGCAAGAACTATCTGCGTGAGTTCGGCGACCAGTTGGACCGGATCTCGGACGGCCGCGTCAAGGCGTCGATGGACATCATGGAGTCCAAGTGGCAGGTGATCGCCGAGGTCATCCGCCTGCTCATCGAGATCGCGTTCTACCTGGCGATGTCGTTCTTCACCGGCGGCGCCTCGCTCACCCAGATCGCGCTCGCCAAGGCCCGTAGCCGCCTGCTCATCCTCACCACACTGAGCCATCTGCTCCAGCGCACACACCTGTTGCCGTCGCTGACCGAGGCGCTGTCGGAGGCGTTCACCACCTTCGCGGTGCGGCTCGCCATGATGCTGGGCGCCCCGGCCGGGCGCCGGCCGGGCGGCTTCGACTGGGGGCAGATCCTCAAGGACGCCGCGTTCGGGGCCATCGCGGGCGGGTTGGCCAGCGTCTTCCACAACGCGGCGCATCACATCGTCAAGGGGTACGACAACAACTTCCTCAAGAACGGCCCCGATCTCGACTTCAAGAACGGGCCCGACCTGCCGAAGAACGGCCCGGACCTCCCGAAGAGCGGCCCGGACCTGCCCAAGAGCGGCCCGGACCTGCCCAAGAACGGCCCCGACCTCCCGAAGGGCGGCCCCGACCTGCCCAAGAACGGACCCAACTGGCCGAAGGCCGGGCCCGATCTCCCCGGGGCCGGGCCGGGTGCGGTGCCGCTCACCGGGCACCACGCGATCAAGGAGACGTCCGACTTCCTGGCCTCGGGCGGCGCCGAGTCCCTGGCCGAGATCCTTGCCGGCGGTCTCCTTTACGGTGACTGGTCGACCAGTTGGTCCACCTTCGTGGGCGCGGGCGTCAGCGACCGGGTCGGTACGGCGCTCAACGCCGGGGCGATCAACACCGGTACGGGCCTGAGGGACGTGATGAACGGCTTTCGCGGCGCGCCCCCACCCACCGTCTCCGCCTCCGGCCTTCCCCCCTCGGGCAAGGACACGTCCGGCCACTCCGGTGTCACCACCACCGGCACGGGCGACGGCGACCCGCGCACAGTGGACACCCGCGCCCCGGACACGCACCGCGACAACGCCCTCGGTGACGACGACCGCACGTCCTCCCGCACGCAGAGCCCTCCCCCGCCGTACGAGGCACCGCCGCCGTACCGGAACTTCGACGGGTACGGGATGGACCCCGCCGAGAGCGATCTGTGGCGCCAGGTCCACACGGGCTCCCCGCAGGAACGGGCCGACGCGCTCAACGCCCTCGCGGAGCTGCGCGGCGGTCAGCCCGGCACGGTCGAGACGGAGATACGCGACGCGCTCCACCGGAGCCTGGCGAACGGCCCCGGCCTACGGGTCGTCGCGGACGGGCAGGGCACCGGCGTCCACCTGGACACCGACCACGTACGCCACACGCTGGACAGCCTCGGCTCCGACTCGGTCCGGCACGAGCCTCCGGGGACCTCCGCCACCGGCCCCGGCGGCACCACCGGTTCCGGTCCCGTCGCGACGACCGGTTCCGGCCCCTCGCCGCAGAACTCCGCCCCGACGACCACGCACCCCCACGCCCCGGACACCGACGCCGACGCGAGCACGGGTTCGAACGCGACCACGGACACGGACGCGAGCACGGACACGGGCTCGAACCCGGCCACGGACACGGGCCCGAACACGGCCCCGCACATCGACACGGCCGCCGTCCCCGACCCCACCCGGACGGCCCCCGGGGACCTCCCCACGAACGTGGCACCCGCCCCTACGCCACCGGCGCCCGCACCCACGCCGACTCCGCCCGCGGCGACGCCGACGCCCCCGCCCGCTTCCGCGCCCACCAGCACCGCCGCGCCGAACAACGCCCCGGCCCAGACGCCCGGCGGTGCCCGTACGACAGGCGGGAACGAGCACCGCGACGCCCCGGTCGTCACGTCCTCCCCCGAGACGGTGGACCACGCGGACCCGCAGGTCCAGGTGACCGACCCGGACTCGGTCGGTTCCCCGTCGCCGGACAACGGCGATACCGAGGCGACGCACACGGACCCGCTGACCGTGGTGGTGACGGACGGGCCCCTGCCGTACGACGATCCGGCGGAGGCGGCACGTCTGCTCGATCTCGCGGGCGGAGACCGCGCGGTGGTGCTGGGTCCGCCGGCGGTCACGCCCGTCACGGACACGCCCGCGCCCGGCACACCGACGACCGGCGCGCAGACGACCGGCACACCGGGGCGCGGCACCCCGTCCCGCGAGGCCGCCGTGCTGACCCGCGACAGTCCCAACGGGCCGGTGCGCGTCCGTCCGCTCTCCACGGTCCCCCCGGTGACCGGCCCGGGGGACGGTACGGACGGCGACCTGGGGACCGTGTTCCCCGGCGCGGACGTCCTGCTGCCCCTCTCCGCCGCCCTGGGCCCGGACACCACCTCCGATTCCGGGCTCGACACCGGTTCCCGGCGGCCCGTCACGGAGAGCTCCGCCACGGTGGGGACGGTGAGCACGGAGGGGACGACCCACGGCACCGAGGACACCGCACCGCCCACCCGGGCCACCCCGCCGCCTCCCCCCGCCCCGGAGAAGGAGGGCAGCCGGCCCCTCGACACCGAGACGAGCCCGGCCCCCTCCCCCGCACCGCACCCCGCGCCGGACGGGACCACCACCACGCCCAGGGACCCGGAGGAGGTGGCCTCGGACCTGCTTCTGGAGTCCGAGCCGACGCCGACCGCTACCACCCCGCCGCCGACCGCCCCCTCTCCCCCGCTTCCGCCGCCGACCACACCGGCCCCGAAGGACTCCGCCTGGTCCTCGTTGGCCCGCTTGGTGGCGCGCCCGTTCCGGTCGGCGGACTCGCCCGCCCGGAGCGCCCCGCCGGTCGTCACCACCCTGGACGGGCACGCGCTGCCCGTGGACCAGGTGCGCCGCCTCGTCGCGGACGGCGTCACCGGCCCCCGGCAAGGCACCGCGGTACGCACGCTGACCGTGTCGCAGAGCCCCGCCGAGGACCACACCCCGCAGAGCGCGGCGCGGCAGCGGTTGCTGGACCAGGACGGCTACCGCGACACCCGCCGCGTCACCTCCACTCCGACGACGGACGGCGACGGCCCGCCCCCGCCGCGCACGGTCTTCACCGGCCCGTCGCGACCGCTGCCGGGCTCCGGGACGCCGAAGGGCGCGGACTACTTCGTGGCCCACGGCACCCCGCGTACCGTCACCCTGGGCACGAACGACTCCACGCTGCCGTCCGTCGTGGTGAGCGGCGTGCAACTGGGCGAGGTGCTGCGCGCCTGGGGCAAACCCGGTGACCGCACCCGGCCGCTGGTGCTGTTCTCCTGCGAGACGGGCAAGCAGCCGCGGGTGGCGGGCCTCCCGGTCGCCCAGCACGTGGCGAACCGGACGGGCCGGCCGGTGTACGCGCCCACCAGCGAGGCGGGCACGGCGAAGGACGCCGACGGTGTCGTACGCGCGGTGCTCACGGAGGGGACGGACGGACCCGGCGAGTGGCGGCTGTTCACACCCGAGCCCTCGGGGCGGCGGCTGGACGCGCTGGCACGCTCGGCCGGGCTGCACAGCGGGCGGGGCCCCGCCGACGCGTTCACCCGGGCACGGACGCTCCAGGCCGTGCGCACGCTGCGCGGCACGCTGGGCCCGGACGCCGAACAACTCCCGAAGCGCCGGGAGTTGCTGCGTGGGCTGGCTTTCGCGGAGGGGCTGCGGTGGCGTACCCCGGATCCGGCGGGCCGCTACGCCGACGCACGGATGACCCCCGATCTGCTGCGCCGGATGGTCACCGACCGGTACGGGCTCGCGGAGGGTACGGAGCCCGGCCGCGACCAGTACACCGGCTTCCTGGGCGAGGCGGCCCGGCTGCGGTCGGGGGGCGGCCCCGAGGTGACGCTCCGTACGCTGATCCCGCCTCCTGCGGCCGAACCGCCGCCCTCCGCACCGGTGTACCCGCAGGACGTGCGGGGTCTCGCGTACGCGCACTCGGCGCGGGTGACCTGGCTGCTGTCCGACGGCCCGCTCCCCCTGTCCGAGCTGGGGCTGAGCCCCGAGGACACCGCGACGCTGCTGCGCCGGAGGCCGGACCTCGTCCCCGGCACGGCGCCCGCCCCGGCCACCGACCGGCCCGCCACCACCGGGGAATCCGTCACGGACCTCTCCGTCGTCGGCCCGCCCGGCGGGGACACGGAGACCCCCCTGGTCCGCGCGGACGACCGGGACTTCCGCCGTACCGCCGTACCGGGCGACGGCGACTGCTTCTTCCGGTCCGTCCTGATCTCGGCGCGCGGGCAGAACACCCTCCACCAGTGGGCGGACCTGGACGTGTCCGGGCTGCGCGACCTGCTGGGCACCCGCCTCACCCGCTCCGAACTGGCGGACGCCCTGACGGAGTCGGCGCCCGATCCCGTCCTCACCGTCCTGGGCGACCTGCGGGAGCACTTCATCGGCGGCGCCACACCCAGGGACGAGGCGGGTGAGGCGGCGTGGGAGAGGGCGTCGGACGCCATCCTGGCGGGCGACGCGGCGCTGTGGCGACGGCTGCTGCTCCAGAGCCCGTACCCGGGCCTGCTGGACGTGGCGCCCACCCCGGAGGCGGCACGGCGGCTCGGCAGCGGTGGGCTGCTGACCGAGACGGCGGCCCGTACCGCGCTCTGGTCCTCCCCGTTCGGCGACCTGCTGCCGACGGCGCTGGCGCGGGCGACGGACGTCGATCTGCGGGTGGTCCACGACGGAACCGTCACGGCCGTGAACCCGGGCGGCCGGGGCGGGACGCTGTACGTCGCCTACAACGGCCAGGACCACTACGAGGCGCTCACCACTCCGCTACCGGCACCGGACGCACCACTCACGGCCCCCGCGCCGACGCCCACGCCTGACCTGGCCCCGCTGCCCCCCGCGCCGACGCCCACCCCGGAGACGCTTGGCACCACACCGTCGCCCACGCCCACACCCACACCCCCGCCCCTCCCGGACCCCGACCCCGATCCCGTGCCGGACCCCGACCCGGACCCCGTCGCCGACCCGAACGCGACACCGGCCACGGACACGGACCCCGTGACCACCGAGGAGAGCGAGCGGGTGCCGCTGGAGACCCAGCTCGAACGGCACCGCCCACCACGCCTGTTGACCGGGGACGACGCGCCCCCGCCGGGGCCGCCGCCGAAGTCCGTCACCTTCGAGGACGCCAGCCACCTGCCCGCCGTCCTCCTCAACCCCGAGGCGGACGACACGTCCGGTACCGCTCCGCCCGGCGGGCTCATGTCCGGCGTGGGCCGCACCACCCTGCGCGGGGTCGACCAGGTGGCGGACGAGATCCTGGCGCACCTGCCCCCGCACGTGCGCGAGCGGTTCGACGACGCCGAGCTGCGCCGTCTGCTGGCCGAGGAGCCGTCCGCGTTCACCGGCCCGCGCGGCGCCACGTTCGTGGCGCGCGCCCGTTCCGAGGTCGGCTACGAAGTGACCGTCGAGGCGGTCCCGTACCACCGCTGGGAGCGTCTCCCGGACCCGGACGGGGTGACGGTCAAGCTGGACACCGTGCACCGCGGGCAGGCCACGACCGGCGTGCCCCGCAGCGTCGGCACGATGCGCCGCGTCGCCGGGGCGCTGAGCATGGGCCCGCCGCTGGAGTGGATGCTGAAGCTCGGTGCCTCGGTCGGACGGTCGCGGCGCACCGACATCAACACGGGTACGCAGGCGCTCAGCCAGACCGAGATGCGCGGGATGGACGGCTCCCACCTGCACCTGGACGACGTGTACTACCGGGTGCGCGTCGACGAGGTGACCCCGGCGCCCGGCGCCCCGGCGCCCGGCGCCCCGGCCGGCCCCGTCACCACGGACACCACGTCCGTCCCGGTGGAGTCCACCGGATGGCGGCGGCACGAGATCCGCCGGCACGACTTCGCGATGCGCCACGGGCTCACCTGGCGGTTGCAGGACTCGCTCACCGAGCCGTACTCGGGTCCCGCGCGGGCACCGAAGAAGATCACCTTCCCCGACGGGCTCACCCCCCGGGTCACGGACACCGAGGCCCTGTACCTGCGGGACTCGCCGGAGGACATGGCCCTCGCCATGTCCGGTGCGCGGCCCGGCAGTTCGGCGCACCAGCGGTTGGTGTCGTTCCTGCGGCCGGGGAAGCTGCTGGGGCTGTTCCCCCGGCTGTCCGGACAGGTGGTGGGTCCGGAGCTGACCCGGGGCGGCTCGCACCACCCGCTGGGCCATCTGATCGTGGAGCGCGCTGTCGCCCACGAGGGCACCCTGGTGACCGAGGCGACCAAGGTCGAGGTGCGCGACGTCACCCAGGGGGTGTTCCAGAACGACCGCACGCACACCCGTGAGACGCGGATCGGCGTGCAGGTCACGGCCGGACCGAACCACACCCTCACCGGCGGTCCGGTGGACGTGCGCCTCCAGGGCGGGCCCATGGCCCGGGTCGATGTCGGCGCGGGCCGCGCGCACTATCTGGGCGGTTCCGCGGCGCGTAAGGTCACCGGCCGGGTCAAGGGAACTCCGGTGGGGCTGTACCGGGTGGAGAAGACGCTCTATCTGCGCAAGCCCGGCGAACCGTCCTCCGCGGCACGGCCGTTCCGGGTGGTGACGCTGGACTGGCTGCCCACGACCGAGGCGAAGCGGCTCGCCTCGTGGGACACCCGTACGCCCGCGCAGTCCGCGCCCGAGCCGGGGCCGGAGCCCACGGCGCCCCCGTATCTGACCCAGGACGACCCGACGCATCTGGGCCAGACCCGCGCGGAGGGTTTCCTGCCCGAACACCCCGTGTCCGACGCCGAGACGGAGACCGCCGAGGGCACCGGTGCCGTCCGGGAGACCGGCGCGCCCGCCCCGGATCCGATGACGACGTTCGCCGACTCGGTGCTCGACGCGCTGCACCGCTCGTACCCGGCCCTGTTCCCCGCCCCCTGGGAGCTGCGGCACCCGAAGGTGGCCCGGCTGCTGCGCGGGGACGGGCCCGCCCGTACGGCGCTGCACAACGACCGCCAGGTCCGGGAGGCGCTGAACCGGCCCACGCTGGCCCAGAGCCTGGAGGTGCTCACGACCACGGGTGTGCCGGTGAGCCTCACCGAGACCGGGGCGTTCCGCGACGGGCACCACACGCTCACGCTCACCGCGCAGTTGACCGACCGGCGGTACGAGACGTCGCTGAGCGAGCGTTCCCTGCGCAACTCGGTGAGCGCCACCCAGCAGGTGGGGCAGGGGCAGCAGGGGTCGAGCACGCTGTCCGCCGGGGTCGAGGTAGGCGTCTCGCCGCGCGACAAGGACAAGGCGCCCGAGACCGGCACGGCGAGGCGTACGGGCTGGTCGACGTTCGGCGTGCGGCAGGCGTGGGGGCGCAACCGGGCGACGCGCAACGGCGTCTCGGTGACGAACGACCATCTGACGGCCCAGACGTCGGCCCATCTCTTCAGCTACCGCGTGGAGTTGAACGCCTCGTTCGACGGGCACCGGCGTCCGCGCGGCTGGGCCCGGCTGGTCACCGTGGGAGCGCTGGGCGCCGGATACTTCGTCAGCAGGGTCGGTGAACGGCCGCTGTTCGAGAAGGGGACGGCGCCCGTCGGACGCGTGGAACTGGCCGTACCGGCGGCGCACAGCTCCACCCGGTACGGCCCCGCGCCGAAGCCCGCCGGGCCTCCCGCCTCACCGGCGCCGACGCCCGGTCCGGAGGAGCTCTCCTCCACCGAGGCCGAGTCGCTCATCGACGGCACCGGCCCCGTCCAGGACCCGGCGGACCCCGAAACCTCGTGGACCCGGGACCTGTTGAGCCGGCCGTTCGCGATACTGGGCGTCGAGGGCGCGCGGCAGCGCCAGGACATGACGGACCGCACCGCCGCGCAGGCGACCGGCGACTCCTGGCACGTCACGACGCCCGGCACACCGCTGCGCAACGTACTGCGCCGGGCCATGGAGAACGTGTGGGTGGCGGGTCATCTCAGCCAGGCGCTGGGCCCGTTCGGCATCCGTACGACGGGGCTGGAGGCCGCGGGTCCGCTCCAGACGCACCACGTGAAGGCGACGTTCCGGGCCCGGCTGCACAACCTCCGGGTGGCCGGCGATCCGAACGCGAGCAGTTTCGAGGTGACCACCGGGGCCGACCGGCGCACCACAGGCAGCGGTGGGTCGTCGTCCAGGACGACGGTGGGGGTGCAGAACTCCCTCGCGTTGCAGCACGTGGACGGCCACCACCCGGTCCACGGCAGCTACGCGGCGGGCGGTCAGCTCTCCTGGGGCAAGGGGTCGTCGGAGTCCCGCGCCAACAGCAACGGCCGCAACACCATCCTCACGTACGCCGGACGCACCTATCCGGTTCTGGGTGACCTCACGGAGACGGTCGCGGTGCGGGACCGGTGGAGCGCCGCGCTGGGGCTCATCGGTACCCGCTCCGCGTCGGCCGTGCGCTCGTTGGCCGGGCGGGCCGCCCCCTGGCTCGGGCGGCAGGCGCCGCAGCCGCGTCCGGCGGCCGCCCGGAGCCACCACGTGCCGGACGCGGTGGTCATGCATGTGCCGATGCAGGACGCCATCGAGACGGGTCTCGCGCCGGACGGCCTCGGCACCCAGACCCCGCACCACCTGGGCAAGGGGTACGAGGTGCCGCCGTTCCTGCGGCAGCGCCGGTTCGCCACCCACGCCACGGGCCAGCTCGACGCGAGCGCGCACGCCCGTGAACTGCTGCCCCAGTTGGACGCGTTGGGTGTGCCCTCGCACGACCGGGAGCAGGTGCTCCAGATGCTGTCCCCGGACTTCCTCCGGGGGCAGGTGCACGAACTCACCACCGACGGGGTCACGTTGCCCGTCCAGTACCGGGCGTGGGCCCGCCCCGGCGATCTGCCGACCGGGGGAAGCCCCGGTCAGCTGCGGTTCCAGCTGACCCCGGTCAGGACGACGGTGGACCGGCTGCGCAACGGATACGAGGTGGAGGACTACCGGCCCACCGGCCGCGACGTGGAGAAGGGGTCGTCCCAGGACCACGGCCGGGACGCGACGCTCTCGGTGTCCGAGAGCCCAGCCGTGCAGAAGGGTTCCGGACTGCTCGGCGTCGGCCCCAGTCTCCAGGGCGGGGCGGCAGGGCAGCAGCAGAGCAGCCGCTCGCGCGGCGTCGGCAGGGCGGTGAACCCGAACATCGCCACCACGCAGTCACACGCGGAACTGATCACCTCGTACGAGCTGACGGTGACGATGACGGACGGCGTGGGAGACGCGCTCCTCGGCCCGGTCACCGGAGACGTGGGCACTCTGCGCGAGTTGCTCCCCGTCAGCCTGCTCACCCCGGAGACCACCGGCACACGGAACGACGGCACGGACGGCAACTCCGAATCGGATTCCCAGGGTTCGGTGGACGGACCGGAGCGCCGGGTCACGGTGCTGACCGCCGCCCAGGCGCGACCGGACGAGGTGTCCGCCTGGCGCTCGCGGGACAGCGACCTCTCGCTGGACGACGTGGTGGGGACCGGATTCCTCGCCGTGGACGTACTCGGCGCGGCCAACGTGCACGACGCGCTGACCCTGGCCACCGCCCAGGCCGACGGGGCGGGCGACGGGCACGCCGGCACCGTGCTCGACGGTACGGCGCTGAAGGGCGCCGTCCGGGAGGCCAGGCGGACCCCGCTCACCGTCCTCGGCACCGCCCCCGCCCAGGCCCTCCAGGAGGCCTCGGGGCAGACGGGGCTCACCGCCGGGCTGCGCGAGGCGCTCTCCCCGCGGGGGCTCTCGCTCCCGCCGCTCTCCTCGGCCCGGCTGCTCGGCCAGTCCCACACCGCCGACGCCCGGCTGTACGCCAAGCTGGACCGGCGCGGCGCGCGGCTGCTCGCGGTGGAGAACAAGCCGCGGATGGAGGGCGCCGTCCGCAACAAGGAGTCCGACAGCCATGACGCGGGCCTCTCCAGCACCGTCGAGGGCGTCACCGGCACGGCGCCGATGGCCGGTACCGACGGGGCCGGGGTGATCACCCCGGGCGTCTCGGCCCCGCTCGCGAGCACGACCGACAGCGCGCGCCTCAAGGGCGCCACGGAGGCCCATCTCGGCACGCACCTCAAGGTGAGCACCCAGCGCAGCATGCTGTTCGCGCTGCCGGTGCGCTGGCTGTCCGTCGTGGAGGCGGACCACCACCTCACCGACGGCCGGGCGTTCCGGGCGCTCGGCCACGCCCGGCGGGGCCCGCGCGCCACCGAGGCGGAGACCACCACACTGGTGTGGGTGCGGGAGGACATCGCGCACGACCTCGGCCTCCTCGACACGAAGACCTTCCCGGAAGAGTCGCGGACGGCCTGGGACCGCATGGCAGAGTCCCAGGCGGACATGACCGAGGCCGAGAAGCGCTACTACGACGCGCGGGCCCGTGCCCGTACGGCGTGGCTCGACATGACCGAGGCGGAACGCACCGGTGCCCTCGCGGAGGCCGCCGCGCCCACGGGGACCACCTCCCCCGAGATCGCGGGCACGACGCCGAAGGCGCCGGTACCGGCCGAGGTGTCCCGTGCCGTCACCGACTGGCGGGCCGCCCGCGAGGAGGCGCTGCTGTGGGAGGCGCGCACCGTCGAGGCGGCCGAGCAGACCCGGCGCCTGCACGCGGCGGCGGAGCGCGTCACCGCACGTCACTACGGGCAGGATCCCGCGACCCCGGCCCCGGCTCCCGCCACGGAGACGGCCACCGAGACGGCCACGGACAAAACCACCGGCAAGACCGCCGGCAAGACCGCCGACAAGGCCACCGTCGAGGACACGGCGTCGCCCACCCCGGACGACGCGTCCACGTACACGAAGCCGGAGTGGCGCACCGAGACACCGCCCCGGTACACCGTGTCGGAGGCGACGGAATCCGGCCTCCGCACACTGACCGCGCCGGGCGGCGGACCGGTGCTGGAGGTGCACGCCGTGCCGCACGACGGGGCGTCGTTCTTCCACGCGCTGATCACCGCCGCCGCCCACCACGACCGGCTGCCCCCGCTGCTCGGTACCACCCCGGACAACACGACTCCGGTGGCCGCGCCCGGTCATCCCGACACCGTCGAGGCGGTCCGCTCCCGGCTCGTGGAGGCGCTCGGGCAGCGCGGCAACGAGGATCTGCTGGCCGCTCTGGCGCCGGAGACCTCGGACACCTTCACGAAGGACGAGCTGACCGCCGCGGAGGTGGCGCTGGACGCCCCGCACCGCGACGAGTTCGAGACGCTGGGGACCGTGCCGCAGTCCCGGTGGCTGGACGAGGGCGAACGGCTGCGGCTCGCCGCCGAGGCGCTGTCACGCACGTTCGCCTCCGGTCCGGCGGCCTGGGACCACGGCGCGGCCGACCTGCTGCCCGCCCTCGCCGCCCGGGTGCTGCGGCTGCCGGTCACGGTGGTCACGTCGGACGGCGTCCATCAGCGGTTCCTGCCGCCCGGGGTCGATCCGGTGACCGCCGGGGACACGCTCGGCCCGGAACTGACCCTGTTCGTCGCCGACAAGCACTTCCATGTGGCGCTGCCCGAGGGAACGCCCGCCCCTTATCCCGCCCCCGCACCGCCGCCCGCGACGGAGGGGTCGCCGAAGACCGCGCAGACCCCCGCCACGCCGGTCCACCCGAGCCCCGGCACCCTGCCGTGGGCGCCGCCGACCACGGGCACCGGCCCCTCGAAGCCCCGCTACCGGCTCGGCCACGACGGCGTCCTCACGGCGCCGGACGGCGCCACGTACACCCAGGGCACGCCCACCGGCCGGGGCAACGCCTTCTTCGGCGCCCTGTCCGAGGCGCTGACCACGGCGTCGCGGCAGCCCAACCTGATTGCCCGTCACGCGGGGCGGCTGCGCGCCTACGCGGGGTCCCCGCCCGGCCGGCTGATGCGGCTGTACGGGATGCCGGGGGCTCCCACGGAGCGCGACGGGCTGTTCCGGCCGCCGCCGATACAAACACGCCGGGGACAGCTCACCCCCAGCGACATGGAGCGGGACCGGCTGCTGCGCGCCCACATCGGCCGGGCGGACTGGGGCACCCACGCCGACCGGGCGATGGCCGAGTGGGCGGCCCGGACGTCCGGCGTCACGGTGACCCTGGTCGAGGAGAACGGCACCGCGCACACCTTCCCGGGGGGCACGCGGGAGGGTGCCCCCGCCATCGACGCCCATGTGGTCCTGCGCCGGCGTGGAGGAGACTTCGTCCCGCTGCTGCCGCACACCCCGGCGCCCACGACGCCTCCTCCCACCACCCCGACGCCTCCGGCACCCGCTTCCCCGGCACCGGCACCGGCTCCCGCGCCCCTGACGCCCCCGAGCGTCCTGCCGCTCGCGACGCCCCTGGTCACGCCGCCGCCCCCGGCGCCCCTGACGCCTCCGTCGCCGACCGGCGGCGACCTTCCGGGCATGGAGGACGCCCTGGAGCTGAGCACCATGTCCGGTGCGACCACCTCCCCGGCGCCGCCCGTCCCCGTGGGCGCCACGTCCACGGACACCTCCCCGTGGCCGTACGACCGTGAGTGGGAGGCGCTGACCTCCGGTGCGTCCCGCGTGGTGCGCGAAGGCGACGGCTGGACGGTGTGGGGGCACCTCGACGGCGACCCGAACCTCACCGAACTCGCGGCCGAGAACAAGGCGTTGGGCCTGCGCGGCGTGTTCCGGGCGGAAGGGTCCACGGCGGGCCGGGGCACCGATGTCTCCGGACACCCGTACGACCGGGGGCCGGCCTGGGACTGGTACCACCCGACGCACGGCCTGATCGGCTCGTCCCCCTTCCGGCCCGCTCCGGACAGCGCACCCGCCGACGCGGAGTCGCTCGCCCTGCCGCCCCGGGACGACACCACGACCGCCCCCGTACCGCCGGTGCCGCCTCACCGCACCGCCGCCCAGTCCACGCCGTCCCTGGACGAGTTGCCGCATCCGATGCGCTGGCGGACCGACACCGCGCCCTTGTACCGGTTCGCGTCTCTGGGCCCGCAGGAGGTGTTCCTGAACGGGCTGCGCGCCAAGGGGGCCGGCCTGGCGCACGTGCTGGACCACGTCCACAACGGCACGGGCCAGGGCAGCGGTTACGTCAGCGCCGGCCGCGACGCGGAGTACGTCGCCAAGTCGATCCGCCGCACGCCGGAGGACGCCGCCGCGCTCGACGCCCGTTACCGCTGGCGTTACGACCTGGATCTGCCGGGCGGCATCGATGTGAACGGGACGCTCGGGATGGCCTCGCCCCACCCCGGCCGGCGCGAGGTGCTCTTCCCCGGCGGGGTGGCTCCGCGCTTCATCCGGGGCGCCCAACGGATGCTGGACGGCCGGCCGTTCGGCCCTTACCGGGCCAATCCGGAGTACCACCCGCTGCCGCCCCCGGCCCGCCGCGACACCCGGCCCCGTTACGTGGTCAACTCGGGCTTCGACGCGAGACGGTTCACGTACGGCGGGGAGCGGATCACCGATCTGACCGTGCGGATCGCTGTGAACGGGCCCGCCGACCAGGCCGCCGCCGTGCTGGAGCGGCTGAACGCGGGCGTGGCCGCGCACTTCAACACACCCGGGCACCACCTGCCGAACGGCGACCGGCTGCACGTCACCGTCGAGCCGGTCCGGCGGACCGAGGACGCCCACCTGACCGTCGAACTCGTCGGGCGGGACCGGGAGATGACGCAGTCCGCCTGGTGGACGGACGCCTCCGCGACCGACCTGGCCCACGAATTCGCCCACCAGTTGGGCCTGCGCGACGAGTACCGCGACGACAGCGCGCCGCAACGTCCGCAGGTCACCGGCAGCCTCCTCGGCGCGTACGACCAGGCGCCCCCGGACCCGTCCCTGGCCCCGGCCGGACTGCGGAGCCGCCATCTGCATCTGCTGTCCGCCGTCATCGGCGAACTGGACGCCCACACCGGCCCCGTGGAGCGGAACGACGCCGAGCGGGACAGCCCGGACCCGGACCGGGACGGCGGCCTGCGCACGGCTCGTGCCGCCGCGCCCCCGGTCACCCGGCGCACGGTCTGGGTCGATCCGGTGTCGCTGCCCCGGCCCGACGACCAGGCAGCCGGGACGCGGGACCAGCCGGAGTCGGTGGCGCCACGGGCCCCGCGCCGGGGCGAGGAGGACCCGGAGAAGACGGCGTTCGAGACCTTCGAGCACGAACTGACGTCGGCCGCCTTCCGGCCGGACGCGGTCGCGGCGGACTTCTCCGCGCCGCTGGAGGCCTACGTGTCCGGCACCGACCCCCAGACGCGTACGCGGAGGGTGCGGAAGGCGAGGGCGCTGATCGACGGGCTTCCGAACCACTACCCGGACGAGTCGGTGAACGCCGCCCACGCCGCACTCGACACCTACGACCACGCCCGTCCGGCATTCGCCGTCCCCGGCGCGCGGTACGTGTCCGCCAGCTATGTGAGCGGCGCCGTCGGCAACGGATACATCAACCGCGACATCCCCGGCGTCGTGATCGTGGAAGGCGAACCGTACGCGCCGGTCTTCTCGACCGTCTACGCCGACGCCCTCCACGAGTCACCGCCCAGGAACAAGGACGTGGGGCAGGACGACCACGGCCTCATCCAGATCCACACCGGGGACGCGGGCACCGGCGAGCGGGTGCTGTGGATCAGCGTCGGCCAGTCGCTGCGCCAGCTCAAGTGGATGGACAAGTACGCGAAGCACGGCGGGGCGCCTCTCCCCCTGATCCGGTCGTTCCTGGTGCCGCTGCACGTCCTCAACGACATCTCCCGCTCGGCGGTGACGGAGCACAACTCCGGCGGTGACCACACCGAGGACCTGAACGTGGACAAGCACTTCGCCGCCAACCAGTTCGGCATCAGGGAGCCCGAATCGCTGGAGGCGCTGCGGCAGTTCGCCCTGCCCGGATCGCTGCGCACGTACACCTACGGCGACACCGAGGGCGCCCCCGCGTCCTGGGGCGAGGTCCGCGGCGCCGGTGAACTGCGCGAGAAGCTGGGCATCCCCACCGAGGACATCCCCGGATTCCCCGTCTTCACCGACGACAACGGGGAGTTCCTCAGCCACTCCAAGTACGCGGAGAAGACCTCGGTGCTGCGCAGGATCGCGTCGGCGCACACCAACACCACGACGCTGCTGGAGAAGAGCGACAGGGTCGTGCCGAAGTCCTTCGTGAAGGAGTTCTTCTGGAAGCACGCCCCGCAGCACCTGAAGGACCAGGCGAACCAGGGGCGCCCCGAGTACCGGCGTGCGGCCGACCGCTTCGTGTGGGACCTCGTCCTGCCCTGGGCCAGCCAGGCACGGATCGCCGAGGAGATCCACAGCGGGTTCGAGGAGTTCCTCCGGAGCAACCCCACGACGGTGCCGGTGGACTACAGCCTCACCGACGAGCCGGCGACGTTCCGTGGCGAGCGCCGGTCGGCGGCGATCGGTCTCGGCGCGACCCACCGCGAACTCATGGAGGCGCGCAGGACGATCCGGGAGGGCTTCGAGAAGCTGGACTTCACCCGGGCGTTCGAGGAGTCCGGCACGCTGGCGAACAGCAGAGAGGTACGCGCTCTGCTCGGAAGACTGAAGAACCGGAACAAGGAGATCCTGGACGACTACCCGTTCAAGATCGGCGACCGGGACACCCTCCTCGCCAAGAACCTGCCGTACGCCGAGTCGGCCCGCGACTTCCACCGGGACCTGGAGGCCGCCCTTCCCTGGGACCGGACCGGCTACCCCGGGCTGGCGGCGGTGGTGGCCGAACTCCGGAAGATCTCCGAAGGGGTACTGGGCTGACGGCGAGTCCGGCCCCCCGGCCTGTATCGGGGAGCGGGCCCTACGACGGAGGCGTCGTCAGACGCACAGGACGCCGGACTTCACCCCGCTCACGAACGACGACCAGCCGCCGGCCGCGAAGACGAGGGCAGGACCGTGCGGCTCCTTGCTGTCCCGCACGGGAACGACTGCCGTCGCCCGGAAGTCGTCGCAGACCTCGACGCACGCGCCGCCGTCCGGGTTGCTGTAGCTGCTCTTACGCCAGGTCGTGGCGGTGGTCAGGTCGGTGGATCGCACAGTGCTTCCTCCCCGCACTCGCAGGACGACTTCCCTCGGAGACCGGACGTTCAGCCCAACGCAGACGCGTCAGGCGCGCAGCGTTCCGCTTTTCACGGCGCTCACGAACGACGACCAACCACCCGCCCCGACCACCAGCGCGGGACCTTCAGGGACCTTGCTGTCCCGCACGGGGACGACTGCGACGAAGTCGTCACAGACCTCGACACACGCACCGCCGTCCTGATTGCTGTAGCTGCTCTTACGCCAAGTCGTGGCGCTTAGGTCGAGCGATCGCATCACAATTCCTCCACGTACTCGCAGGATATTCCTTGGGACCGATCGAAAATCTCAACGCAGACGGGTCAAGCACCCAGTGTTCCGCTCTTCACCCCGCTCACGAACGACGACCAGCCGCCGGCCGCGAAGACGAGGGCAGGACCGTGCGGCTCCTTGCTGTCCCGCACGGGAACGACTGCCACCGCCCGGAAGTCGTCGCAGACCTCGACGCACGCACCGCCGTCCGAGTTGCTGTAGCTGCTCTTACGCCAGGTCGTGGCGGTGGTCAGGTCGGTGGATCGCACAGCGCTTCCTCCCCGCACTCACAGGACGACTTCCCTCGGAGACCGGACGTTCAGCCCAACGCAAACGCGTCAGGCGCGCAGCGCTCCACTCTTCACCGCGCTCACGAACGACGACCAACCACCCGCCTCAACAACCAACGCGGGACCGTCGGGGACCTTGCTGTCCCGCACGGGAACGACTGCGTCGAAGTCGTCACAGACTTCGACACATTGACCGCCGTCCTGATTGCTGTAGCTGCTTGCGCGCCAGATCACGGCGGTCAGGTCGATGGATCGCACGGCACTTCCTCCAGAAGGCGCAGAATGAACTTGCGCGACTCGGCAGGGGACAAGGCCAGGTCGCGCACCGAATCATATGCACGTTGCAGCCGCTCAACGGGGGCGGATTCCTCGATGAGTTCGCCCCGGTACCCGTTCTCTGTGTAGGCCACGGTACGCCCCTCGGCCAGGCGAAGAAACATCACGTCAGCGTTGGTGAGGCCGTGCAGCCCCGCGCTGAACCGCGACACCTGGACGGTCATCCCGTCCCGCTCCCCCGTATCCCGCAGGTACTCCAACTGCTGCCGCCACTGGCCGGGTCGCGGAGGGTGGTCCGCAGCACCGCCTCCGAGAGAATGGTGCGGAACTGCGGTGGGCTCTGGCCCTCCAACAGCTCCCTCCGCCCCATCCTCGCTTCGACCTGCTGAGTCAGCTCCGGTTCCTTGAGGCCGCCAGCCGCCAGCACCTCACGCGCATACCCCGGCGTCTGCAACAGCCCCGGCAGCACGCTCACCGCGAAGTGCCACAGGCTTACCGCCTCCGCCTCCAGCGCCATGTACCGCCGGTAGCGCTCCTTGAACTGGCTCTGGTCGCTGACCGCCAGCTCCCACAACGCCAGCAGCAGCCCCGGCGTCCCGTAGTGCTGATCGAGCGCCTGCACGACCTCCGGGCCGCCGATCGTCTCGCCCTTCTCCATCTTGCCGAACAACGACCAGTCCCAGCCCAGCCGTTCGCCGAGCTGTCGCAGACTGTCACCGCGCGCGGTACGCAGAAGACGCAGCTCCTCCGCGAACCGGGCACGGGGTTCCCTGCTGCGGCCCGTGACCGCCCGCCTCGTCGGCATCGACCCTCCGTGGAACGTGTGGAAGTTGGCCTGACCACCGGGGAAGCACACCTCGCCCTCGGTGTGTCGGGGTCCCGGCCTGGGTCATTCTCGTGACAGCCCCTTCACGCAGCGTAGTTCACGCCGCCGTGTCCGGCCCGGGGAAATCCGGGAAAGCAACCGAAGGAAGAGCGCCCATGACATCGCCGTCACGCCCCGCCTCCACCGACCTCACCCCCTCGACCGGCCGGCCTGCCGCAGCCGCCTCCTCCAGGGTCCGGGAGGCCCTCGAAGCACGGGACGCCCTCGCGGTCGCCCTGACCGAAGCCGGTGTCCAACTGCCCGCCATGGATGTCCGAACCCCGTGGCTGGACGGCGACCCCGAGGCGGAGGAGGGCGACGGCGGACGGCCGCCCCGGTACGCGCTCGTCCACCTCGGCGTCTGTTCCGCACCCGTCGCGCTGGAGCTGGCGGCCGTGATCAGGAAGGGAGCCGCCAGGTGAGGGACCGGCACCTCCCCGCCACGGGGGCGGCCGTCTTCGACGAGCGGAGCGGGCGGGTCGGGCTGGTGACGGGTCATCACGGCCCTCACCTACGGCTCCGCCCGCTCGGCGGGGGCCGCGAGTGGCACGCCGACCCGGCACAGGTCCGGCCCGCCGGCCGGGACGAGCTGTTGAGCGCCCAGCTCGCCGAGGTGAACACCCGCAGCAGACGGGCGCTCTGACCGGCCGTCCGCCCGCCCGGGGCACCAGAACTCCGGGCGGTCCGGGGCGCGTGGCCGGGCGGCCGGGCGGTGGCCGGTTCAGCCGAGTCCGAGGACGTCCATGGCGTGTTCGGCCATGCGCCGCTCCCCCAGCGCGTTGGGGTGTACGGGCACGATGTTGGTGCCGAACACCAGCGGCTCGATCCACCGCGTGCCGGAGGCCTTGCACGCGTCGTGGCCCTCGGACACCTGTGTGAAGTCCACGTAGGTGGTACCGGTCTCGGCGGCGGCGCGGGCGATGACGGCGTTCAGGTGTGACTGGATGCCGCGCAAGTAGGGCACGTCACCCGAGGCGACCGGCAGCTTCAGGAAGCAGGACGGGTCGGCGGCGGCCGGCATGATCCACGGGTAGCCCAGGGCCGCCACGCGGGCGCCGGGCGCCTTCGCGTGGACGTTCCGCAGCGCGGCCACCAGGGCGGGGTAGGTGTTCGCCTCGATCTGGTCGTCGAAGTGGGTGCCCTGCTTGTCCTTGCAGGGGCTCCCCTTCCCGCCGCTGAGGAGCCCCGCGGAGGCGCACGCCGTGAGGGCGCCGACGAAGGTGCTGTTGTCGTTGCCGCCGATCGTCACGGTCACCAGGTCCGTGTCCGCGTCCAGGGCGTCCGACTGCGGTGCGACGCCCGGGTACTGGGACTGGCTGAGGTGCTTGGTCTCGGCGGCCCCGCAGGTCACGTCCGTGAGGCGGGCGCCCGTGGCGGCGGCGAGGACGTGCGGGTAGTTCGCCGTGGAGCGCAGGCACAGCGGACTGCTGAGGTCGATGGGCAGCACGCCCGACCCCGCGCCGTAGCTGTCGCCGAGGGCGACGTAGTCGAGGGGAGCGGCGGTCTGGGCGACGGCTCCGCCGGCGCTGAGCGCCAGCGCGCCGACGGCGGCGATTGTCGCAGTCATGACATGGCGCAGGGTTCG
Source organism: Streptomyces halstedii (assembly GCA_000720535.1). Classification (GTDB taxonomy): domain Bacteria; phylum Actinomycetota; class Actinomycetes; order Streptomycetales; family Streptomycetaceae; genus Streptomyces; species Streptomyces halstedii. The sequence goes on along the minus strand of JOAZ01000001.1, from coordinate 452,265 downwards.
CTTCGGCATGTGCACTCGATTCTCGGTGGGGGTGGGTGCGTACGAGGCGCGTGCGGGCGCGGCCGTGTGGCCTCCCGGCTGCGGGACGTGAGGGTTACCGCACGGTGCTACCGCTAGGTAATGTGCAGCCGCCCGGCGGGCACGTCAACGCCTCCGAGCGGACTTCTCGCGAGCACCCCGGACCGCGACCGGCACCTCCCGGCACGCCGAGCCGCGTCGAAGCGCTTCAATGGACCGCCCACCCCGCGCGCTCAGCCGTATCGAGCCATTGACAGTGAGCTGGACGAGTGCCACTTTCGAAGCGCTTCAATCCCCGCGTATCCCCATGTGCGCGATTGCCTTCACCCGTACCCAGCCCCTCAGGACGGACATGACGTTCTTCGACAACCCGGTGATCCCCGGCTTCAGCCCGGACCCGAGCATCTGCCGGGCCGGTGACGACTACTACCTGGCGACGTCCAGCTTCGAGTACGTACCCGGGGTGCCGCTGTGGCACAGCCGCGACCTCGTGCACTGGCGGCTGATCGGCCATGCCCTGGACCGGCCCGCGCAGTTGGACCTGCCGGAGAGCACCGGGGCGTCGGGCGGGGTGTACGCGCCGACGCTCCGGTACCACGACGGCCGGTTCTGGATGATCACGACCGTCGTCGGCGGCGCGGGCACGGTGCTGGTCACCGCGACGGATCCGGCCGGGCCCTGGTCGGACCCGGTGACGGTGGACGTGCCGGGCATCGACCCGGATCTGGCGTGGGACGAGGACGGGACCTGCTGGTGCGTCGTCTCCCATGGGGGTATCCAGGCGGTGCGCGTCGATCCGGCGACGGGCGAACGGCTGGGCGAGCCGGTCGCGTTGTGGTCGGGCAGCGGGTTGCAGTACCCGGAGGGGCCGCATCTGTACCACGTGGGCGACTGGTGGTACCTGCTGCTGTCGGAGGGCGGTACGGAACGCGGCCACGCGATGTCGGTGGCGAGGGCGCGCGCCCTGCCGGGGCCGTTCGAGCCGCATCCCGCCAACCCCGTGCTCTCCCACCGCAGTACGGACCACCCGGTGCAGAACACCGGGCACGGCGATCTGGTCCAGGCCGGGGACGGCACCTGGTGGATGGTGCTGCTCGGCACCCGGCCCCGGGGCGACACCCCGAAGTTCCACGGCATGGGCCGGGAGACGTTCCTGGTGCCGGTGCGGTGGGAGGACGGCTGGCCGCTGCCCGGACCGCTGGAGACGCGCGCCACGGCACCGGCGCTTGCGCCGCACCCCTGGCCGCCGGAGCCGGTCCGGGACGACTTCGACTCCCCCGTGGCGGCGCCCTGCTGGGTGACGCCCCGCAGGCTCGACCCCGACGCGGTCCGCCTGGACGAACGGCCGGGGCATCTGGTGCTGCACGCCCGCGCGGACAGCCTCGACACGCCCGGCGCGGTCTTCGTGGGGCGGCGCCAGCGCGACCCCGACTGCTCCGCGCGCACCCTGGTCACGGTCGGCGAAGGCGGCCGGGGCGGGCTCGCGGTACGGCTGGACGAGGCGCACCACTACCAGGTGGAGGTGGGCAACGGCATGGTCCGCGCCGTCGCCCGGATCGGCCCGCTGTGCCACGCCGTCGCCGAACACCCCGCCCCCGAGGGCCCGTTGAGGCTGCGGATCGATGTCACCACCACCGTCACCCTGCCGCCCACGGTGACCGGGAAGGACGCCACGGTCCCGCCCGGCCTGCGCGTCGGCGCCCCGGACGCCCTGCGCCTGGGGTACGAGACGGCCGAGGGCGGCTTCGAGGTCCTGGCGGAACTCGACGGCCGCTACCTCACCACCGAGGTCGCGGGCGGCTTCACCGGCCGGGTCGTCGGTATGTACGCCACCCGGGGCAGCGCGGCCTTCGACTGGTTCGAACTGCGCCCCGCCTGACGGGCTCCGGGTCCGAGCCAGATGGTGCCGTCGCCGCGGCATGGGCTGTCACACGCTTGATCGTGACGCCCAGGGCGATCAGGTGCGCGAGGACGGCGCCGACGAGGGCGAAGGCCGTCATGGAAGGTTCCTCCCCATGATCGGGAGGGGGACCGTGGGCGGCTCGGGCGGCTCAGGCGGCTCAGGCAGGTCCAGCCGGTCCGGCCGGTCAGGGCTTCAGGAGCGCCTTGATCGCCCGGCGCTCGTCCATCGCCCGGTAGCCCTCGGCGACCTGGTCCAGGGGCAGGGTGAGGTCGAAGACCTTGCCCGGCTCGATCGCGCCGGTCAGGACGCGGTCGATGAGGTCGGGCAGGTAGCGGCGTACGGGGGCGGGGCCGCCGCGCAGGCCGACATGGGAGAAGAACAGTTCCTGGCCGTCCACGACGACGTCGTGGGGGACGCCGACGAAGCCGACGCCGCCGCCGGGGCGGGCGGAGCGCAGGGCCTGCCGCATGGCCTCGCCGGTGCCGACGCACTCCAGCACGCTGTCGGCACCGATCCCGCCGGTCAGCTCCTTGATCCGCTCCACACCGTCGTCGCCGCGCTCGGCGACGACGTCGGTGGCGCCGAACTCGCGGGCCAGCTTCTGCCGGGAGGCGTGGCGGGACATGGCGATGACGCGCTCCGCGCCCCTCGCCCTGGCGGCGATCACCGCGCACAGGCCGACCGCGCCGTCCCCGACCACGACGGCGGTCGAGCCGGGCCTCACCTCGGCGGCGTCCGCCGCCCACCAGCCGGTGCCCATGACGTCGGAGAGGGCCAGCAAGCTCGGCCACAGCTCCTTGTCCGGTATGTCCTGGGTGGCGACCAGCGTGCCCTGGGCGTGGGGGACACGCACGTATTCCGCCTGGCAGGTGGACATGAACGCGCGGTGCTGACAGTTCGACGGGAAGCCGTTGCGGCAGTTCGCGCAGGTGTTGTCCGAGGTGGCGAACGAGCCGATCACGAACTGACCCGGCTGGACCGAGGTGACCTCGGAGCCGACCTCCTCGACGAAGCCGACGTACTCGTGCCCCATGGGGTGCGGCTCGTCGGTGGGCTCCAGGCCGCGGTAGGGCCACAGGTCCGAGCCGCACACGCAGGTCACGGCGGTGCGGATGACGGCGTCGGTCGGCTTGAGGATCCTGGGGTCGTCCAGCGACTCGAAGCGGATGTCGCCGGGAGCGTAGATCATTGCGCCGCGCATGAGTGGGTTCCTTCGCGTGCCGGGGCGCCGTACCGAGGGGAGCGGCCGTCGCCGGGTGCAGAGTCCGGTGGCCTCGGGCCCGGTCGGCTCACCGCCGGGCGAGGAGCGCCACGTCGTCCAGACAACCCGCTCTCGGCGCGGGGAGCGAGACACGGTCAAGGGGTGTACTGCCAGTACATCGCTGTGGCCGCGGGCGAGACGTACCGTCGAAGGCGTGGACAACCGAGCAGAGGTCCGCGAGTTCCTGACCTCGCGGCGAGCCAAGATCACCCCCGAGCGGGCGGGCCTGCCGTCCGGCAGCCGACGCCGGGTGCCCGGCCTGCGCAGGAGCGAGGTCGCCGCGCTGGCGGACCTGAGCGTGGAGTACTACTCCAAGCTGGAGCGCGGCAACCTCGCCGGGGCCTCCCCGGCTGTCCTGGAGGCCCTCGCCCGCGCCCTGAAGCTCGACGACGCGGAGCGCGCCCACCTGCTGAACCTCGCCCACGCGGCGGACGGTTCCGACGCCCTCGTCCGCCCCCGGCGACGCTCTCCGCAGTGGAAGGCGCACCGCAGCCTGCAATGGGTCCTGGACGCCGTCACCACGGGCCCGGCCTTCGTCCGCAACGGCCGCATGGACCTGCTCGCCACCAATCAGCTCGCCCGCGCGTTCTACGACGACGTCTACGCCACGCCCCACAACCAGGCGAACCTGGCCCGCTTCAACTTCCTCGACCCCGCCTCACGGCGCTTCTACCCCGACTGGGACCAGGCCGCCGACGTCGCCGTGTCGATCCTGCGCACCGAGGCCGGCCGCAACCCCCATGACAAGGGCCTGCACGACCTCGTCGGCGAGCTGTCCACCCGCAGCGACGCCTTCCGCACCCGGTGGGGCGCCCACGACGTCCGACACCACGGCACCGGCACCAAACGCTTTCACCACCATGCCGTGGGCGACCTCACGCTCGCCTACGAAGGGCTGGAGATGGCCGCCGAACCCGGTCTCACGCTCACCGTCTACACCGCCGAACCCGCCTCGCCCTCCGAGGAGGGACTGCGTCTCCTCGCGTCCTGGGCCGCCACCCGGGAGGCGGCCGACACCACGGACCCTTCCCCGGCGAACTGAGCCCGAGGCCGGGCGAGGGAGTGCTCATCCCGCCCGAAGGCGGCGCGGGCCCCCGGCCGCGTCTTCGACCGCTCGTTCCCCCTCGGCCGGCACCGGACCTTGTCGGGCCACGGCCGGCCGCCAGGTCCTCCAGGCCCTCACCCCTCCCTGACCACCCGCCCCCCACCCGCACGGCGAAGGACACCCGATCATGCAGACCGTCACCCTCAACAACGGCGTCGAGATGCCGCTCCTCGGCTTCGGCGTCTACCAGATTCCCGCCGAGGACACCGAGCGCGCCGTCTCCGAGGCCCTGGCCGCCGGCTACCGCCTGCTGGACACCGCCGCGGCCTACGGCAACGAAGAAGCCGTGGGCCGCGCCATCAGGTCCAGTGGGATCCCGCGCGAGGAACTGTTCGTCACCACCAAGCTGTGGGTCCAGGACGCCCCCGCCGAGGACAACACCCGCCGCGCGTTCGGGACGTCCCTGACCAAGCTGGGCCTGGACCATCTCGACCTGTACCTGATGCACCAGCCCTTCGGCGACGTCTACGGCCAGTGGCGCGCCATGGAGGCGCTCAACCGCGAGGGTGCGGCGAAGGCGATCGGCGTCGCCAACTTCTACCCGGACCGGCTGGTCGACCTGATCGTCAACAACGAGATCACCCCGCAGGTCAACCAGATCGAGACCCACCCCTTCTTCCAGCGCGCCGACTACCAGGACCTCATGCGCGAGCACGGCGTGCGGATCCAGTCCTGGGGCGGGTTCGCCGAGGGCAGGAACGACCTGTTCACCAATCCGCTGCTCGCCGGGATCGGCGCGGAGTACGGCAAGTCCGTGGCCCAGGTCGTGCTGCGCTGGCTGACCCAGCGCGGGGTCGTCGCCATCCCCAAGTCCGTACGCGCCGAGCGCATGGCCGAGAACTTCGACGTCTTCGACTTCGAGCTCACCGACGAGCAGATGGCCCAGATCGCCGTCCTCGACACCGGCGGCTCCCTCTTCTTCGACCACCGCGACCCCGAGATCGTCACCTGGCTCGCCAAGCGCCGCCTGGACGCCTGAACCGCGTACGCCCCGGGGCGGGCGGCACGACGCCGGGCCGACGACCGCTCGCCCTCCCGCGCACGCCCGTCCGGGGCCCCCACAGGTCGCTCCGGCCGGGTCGCTCCGGCCCGGTCACCGTCCCGGGTGACTCCCCCGCGCCCCGGTGCCGGGGGCCCCACGCGCGCGACGCCGTTCTCGACGGACCACCGCGGGAATCCGGCCTTCTCCCGTACGCGGACAAAAGCCGGGTTCGCGTGCTGCGCGGCGGCGGTCACGGTGTGGACCCCGGGCGCGATGGGCGCGGTCCACCCTCCGTACGGCCTGACGGGCCGTCAGCCCCGGCCGTTGGAGTGAACCCCGCTCCGACCAGGCCACGCGCCGGGCAGGGATAGGCGCATCCGCGTTCCCGTCGCGGCCGGAACGACCGGTGGACGCCAAGGCGCGGAGTGAAAGGGGTTCTCATGCTCGGTCCACGGGCGACGCGGCCCAAGACCGCCGGGCCGCCCGGCACCGGGGGGACCCCGTCCACGGCCGGCGACGCCGCCGCCGCCGTGGACGCGTTCCTCGCGGCCCACCTCGGTGCCCGGCTGGAGGAGGCGCGCCAGGTGGACGCCGTGTTCGCCGAGGAGGTGGCGGGCCGGGTCGCCGCCTTCGTCCTGCGCGGCGGAAAGCGGCTCCGGTCGGCCTTCGTGTGGTGCGGCCGGCTGGCCGCCGGGCGGACGGGCGACCCGGAGACACCGGTGCGCGTCGGTGCGGCCCTCGAACTGCTCCAGGGCGCCGCGCTGATCCACGACGACGTCATGGACGGGTCGCCGGTGCGCCGGGGCGCCCCCGCCGTGCACGCGGACTTCGCCCGCGCGCACCGGGCCGGTGGGATGGGGGGTTCCTCGGCGTCCTTCTCCACCACCGCCGCCGTGCTCGCCGGTGACCTGGCGCTGGCCTGGGCCGACGACCTGTTCACCGAGACCGCGCTGTCCTGCCCGCACGGGGACCGGCTGCTGCGGGAGTGGCGGGCGATGCGCGGGGAGATGGTGGCCGGCCAGTACCTCGACCTGCGGGCGCAGGCGACCGGATCGTCGGACGGTGCCGAGGCGACGCGCATCGCGACGCTCAAGAGCGCGCTCTACACGGTGCAGCGGCCCCTCACCCTGGGCGCCGCGTCGGCCGCCGCCGACGCCCGCACCATGGAGGCGCTGAGGTCGGCCGGGCGGTGCGCCGGGCTCGCCTTCCAGCTCCGGGACGATCTGCTCGGCGCGTTCGGCGACCCGGCCGTCACGGGCAAACCGGCGGACGAGGACCTGCGCGGGCGCAAGCCCACCTACCTCCTCGCGGTCGCCGTGCGGTACGCCACCGAGTCGGGCGACACGGAGGCACTGGCCGCGCTGGCCCCCGACGCGGCCCGGCACCCGGAGGACTCGGTCGCCCGGATGCGCGCCGCCCTCGAACGTACGGGAGCACGCGCGGAGGTGGAGAAGGAGATCGACGCCCTCGCCGCGGCGAGCATGCGGCACTTCGCGGACGCCGGGGCGGACGCGGGTGCCCGGCGGGAGTTCGCCTGGTCGGTGGAGAGGGCCGTGGGCACGGTGCCCGTCGCCGGCGGGGAGGGCGTGTGAGGACGGTACCGGGTCCCACGGACCATGTGGTGGTGGTCGGTGCCGGGCTGTCCGGTCTCGCCGCCGCCCTGCATCTGCTCGGCGCGGGACGCCGGGTGACGGTCGTCGAGCGGGACGCGGGGCCCGGCGGCCGCGCCGGACGGCTGGAGCTGGGCGGGTACCGGATGGACACCGGTCCCACGGTGCTGACCATGCCGCATCTGGCCGACGAGGCGTTCGCCGCCGTGGGCGACAGCCTGTACCGGCGCGTCGAGCTGATCCCGCTGCACCCGGCCTACCGGGCGCTGTTCGCGGACGGCAGCCGGCTGGACGTCCACACGGACGGCGAGGCCATGGAGGCCGAGGTGCGGAGGTTCGCCGGGGGCCGGGAGGCCGAGGGGTACCGCAGGCTGCGCCACTGGCTGGAGCGGCTGTACCGGGCGCAGATGCGCCGCTTCATCGACACCAACTTCGACTCCCCCTTCCAGCTCCTGCACCCGGACCTGGCCCGGCTGGCGGCCCTGGGCGGGTTCGGCCGGCTCGACCCGCGGATCGGCCGGTTCCTCTCCGATCCCCGGCTGCGCCGGGTGTTCTCCTTCCAGTCGCTCTATGCCGGAGTGGCGCCCGCACGGGCGCTCGCCGCCTACGCCGTGATCGCGTACATGGACACGGTGGCGGGCGTCTGGTTCCCCAAGGGCGGGATGCACGCGCTGCCCCGGGCCATGGCGGACGCGGCGGCCGACGCCGGGGCGCGGCTGCGCTGGTCGGCGGAGGTGACCCGGCTGGAGCACACGGCGGGCCGGGTACGGGCCGTCCGGCTGGCCTCGGGCGAGCGCATCGCCTGCGACGTACTCGTCCTGACCGCCGATCTCCCGGTCGCCCACCGCCTCCTGGGGCGGGCGCCGCGCCGCCCGGTCGCCCTGCGCCACTCCCCCTCGGCCGTGGTCCTGCACGCGGGCACAAACCGCACCTGGCCGGAACTGGCGCACCACACACTGTCGTTCGGCGGCGCCTGGGAACGCACCTTCGACGAACTCACCCGGCGCGGGCGGCTGATGACCGATCCGTCGCTGCTGATCACCCGGCCGACCACGCACGATCCGTCGCTGGCGCCGGAGGGCAGGCACCTGCACTACGTCCTGGCCCCCTGCCCCAACACCACGACCGGCCCGCCGGCGGACGCCTGGCACCGTCTGGGGCCCCGGTACCGGGACAGCCTCCTGGCCGAGCTGGAGCGCCGGGGGCTCGACGGCTTCGGCGCCTCGCTCGACCGGGAGCTGCTGGTCACGCCGGTGGACTGGACGGCCCAGGGCCACGCGGCGGGCACCCCGTTCTCGCTGTCGCACACGTTCGCGCAGACCGGTCCGTTCCGGCCGCGCAACCTCGTGCGGGACTACGACAACGTCGTACTCGCCGGGTGCGGGACGACGCCCGGGGTGGGGGTGCCGACCGTGCTCGTCAGCGGGAAGCTCGCCGCGGCCCGCGTCACCGGGCCCCGGCCCCCGAAGGCGGCGCGGCGGCCGCGCGCCGCCGTCCCGGCCGTGTCGGCGGGGGGCAGCCCGTGAACCGCCGCGCGCACACCGCCGAGGGGCCCCCGGTGAACCGCCGCGAGCTGGACGCGGCCGGGATCACCGGGGCCGCCCTGCGCGACGCCTACGCCCGGTGCCGGGCGCTGAACGCCCGGCACGGGCGGACGTACTTCCTGGCCACCCGGCTGCTGCCCCTGGAGCGGCGGTGCGCGGTGCACGCGCTGTACGGCTTCGCCCGGTGGGCGGACGACATCGTGGACGACCTGGACCGCAGGGAGCCCCCACGGGAGCGCGACCGGCTGCTGCGCCTCCTGGAGGACGACCTGGCGCACGGCCTGCGCACGGGCGGCGGCGACGAGCCGGTGGTGCGGGCGGTCGCGGACACCGCCGGGCGCTACGCCATCGCCCCCGGGCTGTTCGCGGACTTCCTGGCGTCGATGCGCAGCGATCTCAGCGTCACGGACTACCCGACGTACGCCGATCTGCGGGCCTACATGCACGGTTCGGCCGCGGTGATCGGCCTCCAGATGCTTCCGGTGCTGGGGACGGTCGTGGACCGTCAGGAGGCGGCCCCGCACGCGGCCGCCCTCGGGGTGGCCTTCCAGTTGACGAACTTCCTGCGGGACGTGGGCGAGGACCTGGACCGGGGGCGGGTGTACCTGCCGGCGGACCTGCTCGCCGCGCACGGGGTGGCGCGCCCGCTGCTGGAGTGGAGCCGCCGTACCGGGCGCCGCGATCCCCGGATCCGGGCGGCCCTGGTCGAGGCCGAGGCGATGACCCGGGCCGTGTACCGGGACGCCGAGCCGGGGATCGCCATGCTCGATCCGCGGGTGCGGCCGTGCATCCGTACGGCGTTCACGCTGTACGGCGGCATCCTGGACGCGGTGGCCGACGCCGACTACGCGGTGCTGCACGGGCGTGCCGTCGTCCCGCGCGGGCGCCGGGCGGCCACCGCGGCGACCGGGCTGGTACGGGTGCTGGCGGCGCGGACGCGTACCCGGCCCACGGCCGCGCCGGGTGCGGTCAGCAGGCCGGAAGGGACGAGGCGATGAGCGCACGGCACGGCAGGTCGTGGACCCCGCCGCTGCGGGTACGGCGGGCCCCGGCCTGGGAGCGGCAGGCCCCGACCTGGCGGGAGGCCCGGCCGGGCCTGATCGCGGGGGCGCTGGAGCGGGCCTCGGCGCGGCCGTCGGGCAACTGGTACGTCGTCGGGGCGTCGCGGGAGGTCGGGGCCCGCGAGCGGCCGTACGGCCGGACCGTGGCCGGGGTGGAGGTCGTCCTGTGGCGGGCCGGGGACGGTTCGCTGCGGGCGGGGCCCGGGGTGTGCCCGCACCTGGGGGCTCCGCTGCGGGACAGCCGGGTGGTGTGCGGGACGCTGCTCTGCCACTGGCACGGGCTGGCCCTGAACGGGGGGCCGCTCGCCGGGTGGGAGCCCTATCCGGTGTACGACGACGGGGTGCTGGTGTGGGTGCGGCTGGACGCGGCCGGGGGCGAGCGGGCGTCGGGCCGGCCGGTGGTCCCGGTGCGGCCGGAGGCCGGGGACGCGGTGGAGGCGGTGTTCACGGCGGTGGGCCGGTGCGAGCCCGAGGACGTGGTCGCCAACCGGCTCGACCCCTGGCACGGGTCCTGGTTCCACCCGTACGCGTTCGTCGGGCTGAAGGTGCTCGGCGCGCCCGGCGGCGAGACGGGCGACGGGGCCGGCGCGGACGACGGGTTCACCGTCGAGGTGTCGTTCAAGGTCGCGGGCCGGCTGGTGGTGCCGGTGCGCGCCGTGTTCACGGCCCCCGGGCCCCGTACGGTCGTCATGCGCATCACGGACGGGGAGGGGGCCGGTTCGGTGGTGGAGACCCACGCCACGCCGCTCACCGCGCCGGGCGCGGCCGAGCCGCGTACGGCGGTGGTCGAGGCGGTCGTCGCGGCCTCGGACCGGCGGGGGTTCGCCCTGGCGCGGGCCGCCGCGCCGCTTCTGCGCCCGCTGATGCGTGGCACGGCGGGGCGGCTCTGGCGCGACGACCTGGCCTACGCAGAGCGGCGCTGGGCGCTGCGGAGCACCGGGCGGTTCCCCGGCTGACGCACCGTCAACCTCGGTCGTGGTCAGTACCGTCCGGCCCGGCGCGCGAGGGCGGCGAGGGTGCGGGAGCGGCCGGACCGGGGGACGGTCCAGAGCGTCTGGCCGCGGATCCCCCAGTCGGCGAGCAGCGCGTTGGCGGCGAGGAAGCCGGAGGTCGCCGCGCGTTCCATGAGGGCGACGGGCAGGCCGGTGCGGACGAGGTCACCCGCCAGCACGACACGCGGGTGCGGGGTGCGGACGGCGGGCCGCCGGTGGTGGCCGCCGACGTCGAAGACGGGGCAGTCGGCGCGCCATTCGTGACGGGCGTCGACGATCCGGGCGTCGGCGGTCTCCGGGTAGACCTCGTGCAGCCGGTCCACGATGTGCTGTTGGACCCGCTTGGGTTCGGCGTCCTCGGGGACGGCGTAGGCGTGCAGTTCGACGACGCTGCCGCCGGTCCGCGCGGACCGGCGGGCGGCTTCGCCCTCCCAGCGGTCCAGGACGCTGATGTTGTCCAGGCCGTCGTAGCCGCTGGTGCCGAGGAATCCCGGGCGGTCCGCGCGTACGGGCCGGTCGAGCCACAGCCGGGTGACGAGGAACGGGGGTGCGGTGCGCAGCGCGGCGACGTCCGCGCGCCAGGCCGCGTCCCCCAACTCCTCGGAGGCTCCCACGACATGGCGGAGTCCGGTGGTGTCGAGGGCGAGGACGACGGCCTGATGGCGGTCGGCCGCGCCGTCGTGCTCCACGGTCAGGGTGCCGTCCGGGGCCGGGCGGACCCGGTCGACGGGGGAGCCGGTGCGCACCTCGGCGCCGAGCCGCCGCAGATAGCCGGCGAGCGGTTCCCAGAGGGCCTGGGGGAAGGGTTCGCGCGGTACGTCGAAGAGGAGCCCCTCGGACGAGCCGAGGAAGTAGATGTGGAACATCAACAGCAGTTCGGCGGCGGACAGGTGGCTGGGGTCGGCGAAGAAGCTGCGGGAGAACACCTCGAAGGCCAGGTGGTGGGCGGCCTCGGGGAAGTTGATCCGGCGCAGGAAGTCCTCGGCGCTGACGTGGTCGAAGCGCTCGTACACCTCGGGGACGCGCACGTCGAGGAGTGGCAGCGCGGCGCGGGCGTCCAGCGCGGCGAGGTCGCGCGGGCGGAACGTCGGGCTGAGGGCGACGAACCCGAGCGCGCTCCACGGCGGGGTCCTGGGCACGCGGGCGAAGCTGTCGGACAGGCCGTCGCGGTGGCGCAGCGGGTAGTCCGGCAGCGGGGTGAGGCCGGAGAGCGAGGGGTCCGTACGGCGCAGGAGGCCGCGCAGGTTGTAGTACTGGCGGAAGAAGGCGTGGAAGCCGCGGCTCATGGTCGCGCCGGAGCCGTCCGTGAGGTGGACGGGCCATCCGGCGAGGCGTCCGCCGAGGGTGTCCTCGCGTTCGTACAGCGTCACGCGGACACCGCGTTCGGCGAGGGCGGTGGCGGCGGCGAGACCGGCGATGCCGCCGCCGACGACGGCGGTGGACGGGGCGTCGCCGGTGAGGCGTTCGCGCCCCGGCGGCGGGGCGATCACCTCGGCGCGGCGGTCGCGTCCGTGGCGGTCGGCGGGTGGGCGGGCGCGTCTCATGCTGCCTCCGTCCGGGCGAGGAAGGTGTGGACGAGGCCGGTCTGCCAGCCGGCGGCGGGGGCGGTGCGGACGAACGGGAATCCGGCCCGGCCGATCCGCGCGGCGAAGGCGGGGGCGGTGTCGAAGTCGAGGACGCTGCGCCACAGATGGCGGTAGAGCGCGCGGTCCCCGGTCAGGGTGCCCGCCGGGATGATCACCCCCCGGCAGACGGCGTTCCACAGCGCCCGGTGCGCGGGTGAGCCGCTGAGGGTGTACTCGTGCGCCACGAGCCGGCCGCCGGGGCGCAGCAGGGCGCGCACGCTCTCCAGGACCGGGTCGGGCGCGGTGACGTTGCGGAAGAGGTAGGCGGCGAAGACGGCGTCGTAGGGGCCCGCGTCGCGGTCGGCGGTGCGGAGCGCTTCCGCCGACCGGTGCAGGAACCGTACGTTCGGCGGCCAGCGTTTCGCGCGGGCCCGCTCCAGCATGCCGGCCGAGGCGTCCACGGCCGTGATCCGGGCGAGCGGCGCCGCCCGCAGCAGCGCCCGGGTCGAGGCGCCCGTACCGCAGCCGAGGTCGAGCACCCGCAGGCCGCGTCCGCCGTCCGGCAGGCGCAGCCGGTCCGCCGAGCGGATCAGGTCGCCGCGGTAGCCGGGGTTCAGCGCGGTGAGACGGTCGTAGCTGAGCGACGCGTGGTCGAACGCGTGCGCGAGGTCATGGTCGCGCAACAGGGTCATCGGGGGCTCTCTTCGGATCGGCCGGTGTCCCGGCGGGCGAGGAAGGGCAGTTCGGCCGCGGTGCGGAGCATCGGTCCCACGGGGGTGCGCAGACCGATGCCGAAGTCCTCCCAGGGCGTGCTCCCGCCGTCGAGGAAGCGCAGCAGCCGTTCCATGGGCACACGGCGGAAGAGGTCGGTGAAGAAGCGCGGGCCGTCCACCCGCCCGGTGTCCAGGGCACGCAGCAGGACGGCGTCCATGGCGAGCTGTCTGCGGCCGTGCGGCGGGGGGACGGCCGGGCGGCCGAGGCGCAGGGCGGTGGCGACGGCCCTGCTCTGGCGCTGGACGGCGGCGAAGGTGTAGCCGGTCGCCGGGCGGGTGGCGCCCCCGGCGGCCCCGATCCGGAAGACGGCGGGCCCGGTACGGCGGGGGAAGCGGGCGTCGGTCATCGGGATGACGCCCTGCTCGGCGGAGTCCACGGTGAGCGGGCCGAGGCGCAGGACGTCGGCCGTGTAGTGCCGCAGGGCGCTCTCGTAGGCGGGGGTGGTCAGCGGGGTCCGGGAGAACTCGGTGTACTCCACCAGCGCCCGGTCCGGCGCGAGGGGCAGGACGTAGCCGAAGGCCAGTCCGTGGCGCGGCTGCGGCACGCGGAAGTCCATGAGGTCCGCGACACCGGGGTCGAACCGGGGGGCCTCGGTGCGCACGAACCAGCCCCGGAAGTGCTGGAGCAGCAGGGTGCGGTGCGGGGGTACGGTCCGCACCGGCCGGGAGTCGAAGACGTGGCGGCCGCGCAGGGTGAGCGGTTTCCCGTCCTCGGTCGTGCAGCGCACCTCGGCCCCGTACGGCGCGTCGCGCACCTCGTGGGCGGTGGCGCGTACGAGGCGGGCGCCGGGGCGGGCCGCCAGCCGGGCGTGGACCAGCTCTTCGAAACGGGCCGACCTGATCATGCGGTAGCGCAGGGGGGCGGGGTCCGACTCGACGGTGGTGCCGTCCGCGCCGCGTACCCGCAGCCGGGTCCAGGACGCGGTGACGGCGTCCTCGAAGTCCCCGGTGCCCGCCTCCCAGTAGCACCAGGTCCGCTCCGGGGGCCGCAGCGGCCCGTCCGGTGCCTCGACCACGGTCACGGTCGTCGGGAGGGCGGGGTCCTCGGTGAGGCGGTGCGCCAGACAGAGCCCGGCCGCGCCGCCGCCCAGGACGACGACGCCGTCCACCGCGTCCCCGGCGGCGCGGGCGGGACCGGTGGGGCGGGCGGGACCCGTGGCGCTCACCGGGGCGGCCTCGGCGTCCCGGCCTCCCCGGTGGGCGCCCCGGCCCCCCGCACAGGAGTCCCGCCTTCCCCGGTGGGCGCCCCCGGTGCCGGGGGCCGTGCGTTCACGGGCGGGGGGCGCGGGCCGTCGCGCGGTCGGCCAGCACCTCGCGCGCCGCCCGGCTGCCGGAGGCCAGCGCACCCTGGACGGACCCGGTGGCCCGGTGGTCCCCGCAGACGTACCGGCCCGGCGCGAAACGGGTGGTACGGCTCAGTGGCCAGGGCGGACGCATCGCGGGCAGCGCGCCCTCGACCGTGTACGCGGCGACCGGGTCCCAGGCGCTCGTGTCGGTGTCGTACAGCTCGGCCAGCCGGGCGCGCACCGTCTTCTCACCGCCCGCCGGGCCGCCGCCCAGGACCGAGGTGGACACCAGGGCGGTGCCGGGCGGGGCGTAGGTGGGGGCGGCCTCGGTCAGGACGCAGCTGTTCAGGACGGCCAGGGAACTGTCGACGACCAGCGTCGGTTCGCTCAGCGGTGACTTCCCGGCCGCGTGGTAGTACGTCGTCACCGTGCGTCCGTCCGGGATCTCCAGGCCGGGCAGCAGGCGGGCGGCCGTGGTGGCGTCGGTGGCCACGACGACGGTGGCCGCCGGGCGTTCTTGTCCGTCCGCCAGGAGCACCCCGGAATCGGTGAGACCGGCGACGGGCGTGCCGAGCCGCAGGGCCCCTTCCGGAAGGCGGACGGCGAGCTGTTCCGGCACCGCGCCGATGCCCCGGGCGGGCAGGCAGAGGGTGCCGCGCGCCATGCTGCGCCAGACCAGGTGCAGGAAGCGGGCGGAGGTCTCCAGCCCCTCTTCCAGGAACACCCCGGACAGGAACGGCCGTACGAGGTCCTCGATCGCGTCCGGGGACAGCCCGGCGCGCACGAGCGCGGACGAGGCGGTGCGGTCGGGCATGCGGGCCACACGTTTCGCCGGGAGCAGGACGTCACGCGCGGTGAGGACGGCGAGCGCGGCGAGGTCGCGGGCCGAGAGGACCCGGCCCGGCAGCAGGTGCGCCGCGTCGCCCGGACACCGGGTCGGGTCGGTGAGGCGGACCCGGCCCGAGCGCGTCCGGGCGACGACGCCCGGGGTGAACGGCCGCAGGCGCAGCGAGCGCAGGTCGAGGCGGGCCTTCACCTGCGGATAGGAGGTGTTGAAGACCTGGAAGCCCCGGTCCAGCAGGAAGCCGTCCCTGCGGTCGGTGCGCATCCGTCCGCCCACCGCGTCGGACGCCTCCAGCAGTTCGACGCGCAGGCCCGCGCCCCGCAGGTCGAGGGCGCAGGCCAGGCCGGCCAGTCCCGCGCCGACCACGACGGCGTCCGGTGGTGGTGGCTGCTGTCGGTTCGTCATCCGTGCCCCTCGGCCGCTCCGTCCCCGTACAGCCACACAGCTGACGGTGCGTCAACTCGATCACGTTCCGGGAGCCGAAGCGAGCCGCCTCCACGGACATCGCCTCATCGTGTGACCCGTATGCCCGCCGCCGACCGGGTACCGGGTCCGGAGCGCGGGCCGGTGCCGGGGGCGCGGCCCGCCGCGACCTGGCACCCTCATCCGTACACCGACGACCACGACCGCCGACACCGAGGAGTCCCCATGTCCAAGCCGCCCCTCCCCTCCGAGGCCGTGGAGCTGCTGCGCCGCCCCAACCCGTGCGTCGTCGCCACGCTGCGCGCGGACGGCGCTCCGGTCTCCACGGCCACCTGGTACCTGTGGGACGACGGCCGGGTGCTGATCAACATGGACGAAGGCCGGGTCCGGCTGAAGCACCTGCGCAACGACCCGCGCATCACCCTCACCGTGCTCGCCGACGACGACTGGTACACCCATGTCACCCTCATCGGGCGCGTCGCCGAGATGTACGAGGACGAAGGGCTCACCGACATCGACCGCCTCTCCACCCACTACACGGGCAACCCGTACCCGGAGCGGAGCCGCACCCGGGTGAGCGCCTGGGTCGAGGTCGAGCGGTGGCACGGCTGGGGCACGCTGAAGGACAGCGACCAGGCGTCCACCTGACGCACCCCGGCCGGCCCCGTGACGGGCAACAGCGGAAGAGGCCGGTCCGGCGCCCGTGGGCGTCGGACCGGCCTCTTCGCGGTACCGGGCGGGATTCCGCCCGCGCGGAGCCGGGGAGCCGGGTCAGTCCGTGCCGGACTCCATCGCGGCGCGGTCCAGCATGGCCTCGTCGTCGGAGACCTCACCACGGGAGGCGATGGCCTCGGCGCCGCCCTCCGGCATGGCGCCGATCAGGCCGGTCGCGGCGGCCTGCGCGGCGCCGATGGCCGGGTTGGCGGTGCCGATGAGGCCGATCCCGGCGTACTGCTCCAGCTTGGCGCGCGAGTCCGCGATGTCGAGGTTGCGCATGGTGAGCTGGCCGATCCGGTCCACCGGGCCGAACGCCGAGTCCTCGGTGCGCTCCATGGACAGCTTGTCCGGGTGGTAGCTGAACGCGGGGCCCGAGGTGTCGAGGATCGAGTAGTCCTCGCCGCGCCGCAGCCGCAGCGTCACCTCGCCGGTGACCGCCGCGCCGACCCAGCGCTGGAGCGACTCGCGCACCATCAGCGCCTGCGGGTCCAGCCAGCGGCCCTCGTACATCAGACGGCCGAGGCGCCGGCCCTCGTTGTGGTACTGGGCGAGGGTGTCCTCGTTGTGGATCGCGTTGACCAGGCGCTCGTACGCGGCGTGCAGCAGGGCCATGCCGGGCGCCTCGTAGATGCCCCGGCTCTTGGCCTCGATGATCCGGTTCTCGATCTGGTCCGACATGCCCATGCCGTGGCGGCCGCCGATGGCGTTGGCCTCCATGACGAGATCGACCGCGGAGCCGAACTCCTTGCCGTTGATCGTCACCGGCCGGCCCTGCTCGAAGCCGATGGTCACGTCCTCGGTCTCGATCTCGACCGACGGGTCCCAGAACCGCACGCCCATGATCGGCTCGACGGTCTCCACACCGGTGTTCAGGTGCTCCA
The DNA here is from genome assembly GCA_000720535.1 of Streptomyces halstedii. Lineage (GTDB taxonomy): Bacteria > Actinomycetota > Actinomycetes > Streptomycetales > Streptomycetaceae > Streptomyces > Streptomyces halstedii. The sequence goes on along the minus strand of JOAZ01000001.1, from coordinate 435,300 downwards.
GCGTCTTGGCCTCGTGGGTGGCGCCCCAGATGTTGGCGTCGGTGGAGTACGCCTTCTCCGTGCTGTCGCGGTAGGGCAGCTCATGGGCGAGCAGCCACTCGGACATCTCCTTGCGGCCGCCCAGCTCGGTCACGAAGTCCGCGTCGAGCCAGGGCTTGTAGATCCGCAGGTTCGGGTTGGCGAGCAGGCCGTAGCGGTAGAACCGCTCGATGTCGTTGCCCTTGAAGGTGGAGCCGTCGCCCCAGATCTGTACGTCGTCCTCCAGCATCGCCCGGACCAGGAGCGTGCCGGTGACGGCGCGGCCCAGCGGGGTGGTGTTGAAGTAGGCGCGCCCGCCGGAGCGGATGTGGAACGCCCCGCAGGTGAGCGCGGCCAGGCCCTCCTCGACCAGCGCGGCACGGCAGTCGACCAGCCGCGCGATCTCGGCCCCGTACGCCTGCGCGCGGCCGGGCACCGAGGCGATGTCGGGCTCGTCGTACTGGCCGATGTCGGCGGTGTAGGTGCACGGGACGGCACCCTTGTCGCGCATCCACGCGACCGCGACCGAGGTGTCGAGGCCGCCCGAGAAGGCGATGCCGACGCGCTCGCCGGCCGGAAGGGAGGTGAGGACCTTAGACATAGGAAGAGTATGCATGATTACGCATGATCATGCAAAACCCGCTTCCAGTGCCTCCCGGATCTCCCGGACAGGACCTCACTCCCGCACGGGCATCCCGGGAGCGATGTCGTACGCCTTCCGCACGAGCGCGGGGCGGCGGCCGTCGTTCACCTCCCGGCTCCACTGCGCCTCGACCTGCTCGCGGGCCTGCCCCTCCATCTCGACGGGGAGCAGATGCCGGTAGCGGCGGTCCTCGCCGAGGAGCACGCGGACGGTGCGCTCGTAGACCGGCTCGGGGTCGTACTGCTCGTGCGGGAAGGACAGTGCGGCGTAGTCGTGGAGACGGCCGGCCGGATCGTCCCGCCACTCCTTCCACGTCTCGAACATGGTGTCGTTGAAGCCGGTGAGGAACGGGCCGGGGTTGATCGTGGCGACCGTGACCCCGAACTCCGCCATCTCCTGGTCCAAGGCGTCCGCGAACGCCTCCACCGCGTGCTTCGAAGCGGCGTAGGCGCCCGTGAAGGGATCGACGGTGAGGCCGGCGACCGACGACATGAAGACGATCCGCCCGCTGCGGCGCGCCGCCATCCGCCGGGCGATGCCCTGGGTGAGCAGGACGGGCCCGAAGACGTTCACCTCGAACTGCCGCCGCAGCCGCTCCTCGGGAATGTCGGCGGTGGCGCCGCCTTCGGAGACCCCGGCGTTGTTGAGGAGGACCTCGACGTCCCAGGTCCAGGCGTTCTCCCGGTCGCCGGGGTCGGTCACGTCCAGCTTCTCGACACGCAGCTCGACGCCCCGCTCCCGCGCCTCGGCGCGCACCGCGCTGACCTGGGCGATGATCTCCACGCCCGCGATCACCCGGTGTCCGGCCGCCGCGAGCCGCAACGCGACCTCCTTACCGAAGCCGCTGCCCGCGCCTGTGATCAGGATCGGTCCCGCCATGTCGTCACACCCTTCCTGGGTCGGATCCCCGCCCGCGCCTTCGATCATGGCGCCCGGAGGCGGCGGTCGACGGCAAGCCGTGACAGCGCGTGTTGGATCGCGGGACCTCCGGATTCACCGCGCACGCGCCTACGGCCGTCGGCGCAGGTCCAGCTCCGCGCACACCGTCTTGCCGACCGGCACCCGGTCGCGTACGCACCACCGGTCGGCCAGCGCCCTGACCAGGAGCAGGCCGCGCCCGGAGAGGTCGTCGGCCGTGGGCTCGGCAAGGTCCTCCGGGAGGGGCGGGCGGCTCTCGCCGCGCGCGTCGGAGACCTCGATCCGGAGGACGGCACCCGGCACCCGGGTCAGGCGGAGCTCGAAGTCCCTGCCCGGGACGCGGCCGTGCGTCACGGCATTGGCGGCCAGCTCGGCGACGATCAGCGTGGCGGCGTCGGCGAGGTCACTGCCGTACGCGACGCCCCAGCGGTCCAGCTGGAGGGCGGCGAGACGGCGGGCGAGCCTGGCCCCGCGCGGGGTGGAGCTGAAACGCTGGGCGAAGGTGTGCGGGGTGGCGGGGTGCGCCGTGGCGGGCGTGACGGGGGTACTCATGTCGGCCAATCTGGCCCGCGATCCGAACCGGCTCCAGCGCAGACACCCGTACGCTGAGTGAGCGTACGGGTACCGACTGTGGACAGTAAGGGCCCCGTCACACCACCATGGGCGGATTGCGGCACGAGCACGGAGGTGGGCGGCGTGGACCAGGCGTCGGACGGGGCGGTAGTCGACTGCGGTGCGCAGGCCGCCGGGGGCACGGAACCGGAGGGTTCGGACAGCCTGAAGACCTTCGGTGCCGTGGTGCAGGCCTTCCGAAAACGGGCCCGGCTGACGCAGGAACAGTTCGCGCCCCGCGTGCGGTACTCGGTGCCGACCGTCGCCTCGATCGAGCAGGGCCGCCGGTTCCCGCCCGCCGACTTCGTGGACCGTGCCGAAGAGGTCCTGGACGCCTTCGGGTCGCTGCGGGCTGCGGCACGGCATCTGTCCCGGCGGCCGGGTCTCGCGAGCTGGTTCCGGCAGTGGGCGAGGCTGGAGGCGGAGGCGATCAACCTCTACACGTACGAGTGCCGGTTGGTGCCGGGGCTGTTGCAGACGGAGGCGTATGCGCGGAAGCTGTTCGCGGAGCGCCTGCCACCGCTGGACGACGGTCAGATCGAGGAGCAGTTGGTGGCGCGGGCCGACCGCCAACGGCTGCTGCGGGAGCGGCCGAACACGGCTTTCAGCTTCATCGTCGAGGAATACATGCTCGTGCGGGACGCGGCCCCCGAGTCTGACTCCGGTGAGCTGCTCGACCATCTCCTCGCCCTCTCGCAAGCACGGAACATCGAAATCCAGGTGATGCCGCTCAGGCGGGGCAGCCACGCGGGGGTCGACGGCCCTATGCAACTGCTCGAGACGCCGGAGAATCGCTGGCTGGGATACTGCGAAGGCCAAGAGAGCGGCGTGTTCATCTCGGACGCCAAACTGGTCAGCACGCTCCAGATGCGGTATGCCAGGATGCGATCGCAGGCTCTCTCCTTGGAGGACTCCCTGAGCCTGCTGCGGCAGATGCGAGGAGCGACATGAGCACCACCGAACTGGTCTGGTTCAAGAGCAGCTACAGCGGGAGTTCCGGGGACAGTTGCGTCGAGGTGGCCTCGGCCCCCGGAACGGTCCACGTCCGGGACTCCAAGATCGAGCAGAGCCCCGAACTCGCCCTCTCCCCCACATCCTGGGCCCACTTCGTCTCGTACGCGGCGCTGGGCTGAACCCACGCCGGAGTGCCAGACCCACGTCGGCGCGCGTGGGGCCGGGGTTACAGACACCTCGCTCCGGCCCCGTCTCCGCCACCACGACCGATGAGTGCGAAGTACCCACTGCGAAAGGTAAATCGGTCGCGCCTGCCTCGGTGAGCCACTAGCTTCCGTCTGTGCCGAACGAGGTACGGCTACGGGACGAGAGAGGTCGGACATGAGCACCGAGGGCACACGGACCGATCGATTGGGCCTGCTGCTCGGCCAGTTCGACCAGGCACGGGAGATGGCCCAGGTGCGGCTGGCGGGGCTCGGTGACGAGGAGCACCTGTGGGAGCCGGTGGCCGGGTGCTGGTCTCTCCGGCCCCGGGACGAGGCGGCGACGCCCCGGGCGTACGGGCCCGGCGCCTGGGTCATCGACAAGGGCGCCCCTGACATCCCGTCGAGCGAATACGCCGAGGTCGCCCGGCAGGCAGCCGGCGGCATGACGGTCGACAAGATCGCCGACGACTGGAGCGTGAGCGTCGAACGGGTCGAGGAAGTCCTCGCCCACACCGGGACGCCGGGCCCCGACGAAACGCCGATCACCACCATCGCCTGGCGCCTGGCGCACCTGCACTCCTTCTTCGCGGGCCAGTGGGAGTGGACCTTCGGTGAGCGGCGGCAGGATCCCCATCTGCTGGTCGACTTCACACCGTCCGCCGGGCTGTCGCTTGAGCGGTTCTGGGCGTTGATCAACCGTTGGCGCGAGAACGTCGGCGCCGTCACCGAGGAACAGCTCGACACAGTCGGCTTCTCGCAGTACCCGTACGGCTCCGACCGCGACGATCCGTACATCGCCGTGCTGGCGGGGGCCAACCTCGAATTCATCCACCACATGGCCGAGATCGCGTTGCTCCGTGACCTGTGGCGGACCCGGTTCACCACGGGCGGGTAGAACCACGGCTCCAGGGACCGGTGACGGCGCTCCGCGCCCTCCCTCCGCCCGCAGTGCGCCGGCCTGAGGACTCAGTCGGCAATTCCGGCATCCGTGGATAGCCCATGTGCTCAGGGGCGTTGGCGCCACTGGCCGAACACGGCCGACTCCCACCTGCTGATCACCCAGAAGACCGCCGTCGAACTCAGCCCGGCCGGCAAGCTCTGGACCACCCAGGCCACGCCAGCTCGAAGAGGCCCCCTCAGCCACGGCGCCGACGCGCTCCAACTCGTCTTCGGCATCAGCATCGGCATCGGCATCGGCGAGGAGACCGCCATTCGCTACCCGGACTCAGCACGCGCACTTCTGGGAGACGCTGCCGAAGGGCCCAAGAAGAAAATCGATGGAAAAACCGGCGAGCACGATGCTGGGATGGCGCGATGCGACATGACGCGTCGGTGGTCGTGGACCAGGGCCAATACCAAGATGCGGTCACGCCCTGGGAGCAAGAAGCCTGGCGAGACGCTGCCCTCGGATGGGCTGAGCGCGAGCTCGCTGCTCGCGGTCTGCGCGAGACAGGGCAACGGAGAGTGCGGCTACGACCGTGGTCTGTCCTGGTGCGCCTGGCGGTCGAAGACCACAACGCCGTTTGGTTCAAGGCCAATCCGCCCGGCAGCGCCTTTGAGGCGACGCTGACCTCGGCTTTGGCTCACTGGGTGCCGGAGCACGTATTGGAACCCCTCGCCGTCGACGCGGATCACGGCTGGTCGCTACTTCCCCACGGCGGCGAGCTCTTCAGGGACGTGCTCAACCGCAGCCCCGCCGATCCACGAGTCTGGGAAGAGCTGCTGGGCCAGTACGCGAGCATGCAGCAGGCGCTTGTTCCGTACGCTCACGAGATCGAGCTGCTCGGTGTCCCCAGCGCACGCACCACCGCGCTTCCCGACGTCTTCGACCAAGTCATCGCGGAGAACACCACACTTCAGCCGGACGACCTCAAGAGACTGTATGAACTCCGGCCGCGCCTCGTGAACTGGTGCACTGAACTTGCCGCGGTGGGCATTGCTGACTCCCTTGACCATTCCGACCTGCACGACGGCCAGCTGTTCAACCCAGAACCAGGCCGATTCACGTTCTTCGACTGGGGCGACGCCGCGGTCTCCCACCCTTTCTGTAGCTTCCTGGTCCCGGCCCGGGCAGCCAGTACACGATACGGGTCCGAAGTGCTGCCACGGCTACGAGATGCCTATCTGGAACCCTGGACGGGAGGCGGTCAGACGAGCGCGGAACTGCGACGCGCGGTGACTCTGGCGTGGCGACTTGGCGCTCTCGGCCGCGCGTGCTCCTGGGGCCGACTCTTCCCCGGAGCAACCACCACCACGGGCGCTGTAGAAAGCGCCAACTGGCTGCTGCAACTCCTCACTGAGCCACCGATCTAAATGCCGGGGCCGCCGGACACAGCTTGCCGGCCTGCGCTCCCTGACCGCTCAGCATCCTCGTGTTTCACCTGAACCCACGGAACTCAGGGCCGCCGACTCACATGGCCGAAGCACATTGGACAGGAGCCGGCCGCGTGTATGGCAGTCGTTCCGAATGGTCACCTACGAAAGGGTGTTCAGGATCCCGAGGCCGAGGCCGGGTTCGCGCCGGAACATGTCGTGAGCGGGGGTCTTGAGGCGCTGTGCCGTTACCTGGCAGGTAATGGCGTCGGTCTGCCGGTGCCGACGAAGATGGTGATCCCGCCGCCGCGTCAGTAGGACGCGGATACGGATGCCGGATCGGAGTGATGAGTCGTGTCCACAGCCACACCCGCGACCACCCGCACTGTGGTGGAAGAGCTGTTGCGCCGGATCGGACAGGGCGACCCCGAGCGCATCGCCGAGATGTACGCCGCGCGGATCGACTGGAAGCTGGACTGGCCGGAGGCCGAGCACGGCCGGGCCGCTACGCCGTGGATCCGTCATCGTTCCACCCGCGCCGACGCCGCCGCCCACTACCGTGAACTCGCCGCGCACCATGTGCCCGGACAGGCGGCGACCGAGATCGAGCGCATCCTTGTCGACGGTGACCACGCGGTCGTACTCGGTGAGATCCGCCAGACCGCCCACTCCACCGGACGCACCTATCGCGCCCGGTTCGCCTTGCACCTCACCGTCAAGGACGGCCTCGTCGCCCGGCACCATGTCTACGAGGACAGCCTCGCCGTCGCCCGGGCCTTCGACGCGAACGAGCCGGAGGATGCGGCCCATTGAGACATCTCGTACGGTGTCTCGTCGGAGTGCGAGCCTGTGTCGGTGGGGGCCGGTAGCCCCCGGCGGATTGGCTCGCGGGGCCCACCCGGTGCAGCTGGGGCTGTGACCTCCGGTTCCGCCGAGGGCGGGAATCCGGTCGCGCTTGCCGCCCCCACTTCGCCACGGGCGGGTGGAGCCACGGCTCCGGGAACCGGCGACGGCGCTCCGCCTCCTCCCGCAGTGCGCCGGCTTGAAGGCTCAGTCGTGATTCCGGCATCCGGTTCGGGGGCGCCCGCCGGCAGGGACCCGGTCGGGCGCCTGCCGGAGGAACGCTACGCGGGGACCATGTCCCCGCCGCCGTCCGCCACGCGGTGGCCGGGAACCGCGCACCAGGCCGTCGACTTGCCTGACTTGTTCCCCTTCACGATGTTGCCGTAGTGAGTGTAGGGCTGCGGGGCGCCGAGACACACGATGGCGGTCCGCCAGTCGACACCGGTTCCCCCGGTGCACTGGAACTCCCAGCCCGCGTGCCCACCACTGCCCGTGACACCCCAGCCGACACAGCTCTGGGCCCCGGCCGGGGCGGCCGATGCGGCGGGAACGGTGAGAGCGACCAGCCCGCTGGAGGCCACGGCAAGCGCGGCGGCAGTGGCGGCAACACGTCGACGCAGGCGCATGAGCGTTCTCCTTGTGGGGAGTTGTGTGGCGGTCGCTGAAAATGGTGGCACGGACCATCGCGACAGACCCCGCCAATTCACGTCAACCTGAGCAGCCTTGCTCCACGCCCGCTCCCCCGCCCAGCCGGTCCAGGGCCGCCGCCGTCAGGGACGTGATCGCCGGGGGCAGGGCCGTGCGGATGTCGGGGGCGAAGTGCGGGGAGTGGTTCGGGGGGAGGCCGGGGCCGGACTCGGACCACTGTTTCGGGCTCGCCGTGCCGAACATCCAGTAGACCAGGGGGATTTTGGGCTCGCCGTGGACCGCGAGGCCCGCGTCGCCGTAGAGGGGGAAGTCCTCGGCGGCCATCGACGCGGGCCAGGTGCCGACGCGTTCGGGGCCGTACAGGGTGGTGTGGGCGGCGCGGATCGCGTCGGTCGTGGCCGGGTCGCACCACAGGGCCGGGGAGCGGGAGAGGGTCGTCAGCTCCGGGTCGCGGGGGCAGGCGGAGGCCGCGCACTCGGCCCGGACCACGCGGTCCACGGCCGCCAGCGCGCGGTCCAGGGAGGCGTCGGTGAGGGCCCGGACGCCGATGCCGAGTTCGGCGGTGTCGGGGACGATGTTCACCGCCGTGCCCGCCCGCAACGTGCCGACGGTGAGGCTGAGTTGGTCGGCCGGGGCCGTCTCGCGGGAGACGACGGTCTGGAGGCGGGTGATCACGGCCGCCGCCGTGACGACCGGATCCACCGTGAGGTGCGGGGTGGCCGCGTGGCCGCCCCGGCCGTGCAGGACCACGGTCAGCGCGGCGCTCGCGGCGGCGACCGGGGCGTGCGGGCCGCCGTGGGCGACCATCCCGGCGGGCAGCGGGGCCGCGTGCTGGGCGAGCACCACGTCCGGTCTGCCGCAGCGCTCGTAGAGGCCGTCCGCCAGCATCGCGCGGGCTCCCGTCAGGGTCTCCTCGGCCGGCTGGCCGACCACGACCAGGGTGCCGCTCCAGTGGGCGGTGGTGCGGGCCAGCAGCTCCGCCGCACCGGCCGCCGCGGCGAGATGGAGGTCGTGGCCGCAGGCGTGCATGGCCCCGTTGGCGCTGGCGTACGGGAGGCCGGTGCGCTCGGCGACGGGCAGGGCGTCCAGTTCGGCGCGCAGGTAGACGCGGGGGCCGTCGCCGTTGCGCAGGACGCCCGCGACTCCGTGGCCGCCGATGCCGCGTACGACGTCGAAGCCGGTGGCGGTCAGCCGCTCCGCGAAGAGGGCCGCGGTGCGGGTCTCCTCGCCGGAGAGTTCGGGGGTGCGGTGGACGTCCAGGTAGAGGGTGAGCGCGGGACGGACCGCCTCTCCCAGGAGGGCCAGGGCGGGGTGGGACCGGGCGGGACGGGGCTGGGCCGGGTGGGGCTGGGACATGTCGGACTCCTGGTGCACGGTGCGAAGGGCGCTGGCGTCGCGTGCCAGCGATGTGTGAGCGCGAGGCATGCCGAACGGTGAGCGGCGGGCGGTGGAATGGGGGCGTACCCCACACCAGGCGTGCACACCCCGGCAGACGGCCCCGAACCCGGCGGCCCCATCAGGAGGAGACACCATGGAGAAGAACCTGAGCACCCTCGCCGACGAGATCCTTGAGCTGGAGGCCGAGACCTTCGAGATCTCCGACTACTCGGACGCCAGCGAGGTCGTGCTCGCCGGTTCCACGAGCACCAGCTCGACCTCGACGTGCAGCTCCACCACCAGCACCACCTCCTGCTCCGCCTGATCGGGCAGAGGCAGCCGCAGGGCCCGGCGCCCGGTATCCGTCCTCAGGACGGGTACCGGGCGCTTCTGTCGCCCGGACCGCCCTATGGGAACGGGTGCGGGACCATGCGGATCTCGGCGTCCGTCAGGTCCGTGGTGCGGTGGCCGCCGCGCCGCAGTGCGGTGCGCAGCCTGGGCATCAGCGGGGCGCGCTGGCGGTTCCAGCCGAAGTCGATCGGCAGGAGGCCGGGCACCAGGGTGCTGACGGTGCGCAGGCCCATGTGCTCCTGCTCCGGGGTGGTCTGGTCGACCACGATCACGTCGTGGCCGGCCCGGACCAGTTCGCCGGTCACCGCCAGGACGTCGTCGCGCAGATCGCCGGTGCGGGGGCGTGCGGTGGACTCCCAGTCCCGGTAGACCGATTCGAAGGGGCGTACCGCCAGGGGTTCCAGGTAGCTGCGGGCGTGCTCCGCCATCCTCGGCAGGCCGTAGAGCTGGGCGTGGTCCTTGAGGTGGCGGACCTGGAAGAAGTCGTCGGCCATGGCCTCCAGTTCGGGCCGTCGTTCCTCCGTCTGCCGGGAGAGGTGGGGGATGTAGGTGAGCACCTCCGACAGGGCGCCCTCCACCGCGCCGAGCGGGTCCAGCGAGGCGGCCGCCGCGAAGGAGAGGGTGCCGGGGCCGCCGTCGCGGCGTACGGCGAGCGCGGTGACGACGGGGACGGCCAGGTCGATGCGGTTGTCCAGGACGTGGACGTCGTAGCCCTGGAGCGCGGCCCGTTCCACCATCGCGGCGGCGGTCCGGCCGCCGACGGTCGCCATGTCGATCTCGGTGAGGCGGGCGTTGCCGTACCAGGCGTTCAGGAAGGCGTCGCGTTCGACGAGTTCGAGCAGGCCGCCGAGGACCGCCTCCTCCAGGCAGCCGCCGATGGCGCAGCCGTTGGAGCACTCGAAGACGAAGTTGTCGGCGGCCACTCCGGCGCTGTAGTAGACGAGGCGGGACGGGACCAGCACGGGCCGGTCGTCGCGCAGGGACCAGCCCCGCTCCCAGGGGATGGGGCGGTCCGGGTCGAAGGGGTCCACCAGCGGGTCGTCGCGGTAGGTGCGCGGGTCGTAGAAACCGCAGGTCGCGGGGTCCAGGGCATCGGCCCTGAGGTCGTTGTAGGAGCCGGTGACGGGGGTGGCCCCGCCGCGCCGGTGGGTTCCGGCGTAACGCTCCAGGCCCTCCAGGAAGGCGAGGGTGCGGCTGGTGGAGAAGGCGTTCTCCTGGCCGCTCCAGGTGACGTCGTTGAGCCCGGCGTAGCCGCGTACGAAGACGCTTCCGGCGACCGGCGCGGTCGTCGGTGAGGTCACGTTGATCCAGGTGCCTCCGCCCAGAGCGCCGCAGACCGGGTTGGCGAGGGCCGCCTCCGGGACGGGGTACGAGGACGCGGGGCGCAGCCGGTAGGTGCCGGGGTCGGGTTTGGGGCGGGCGGTGAGGGTCGGCGGCCGGGCCCCGGCGGTGGTGTGGGGCGGGGCGCAGTCGGGGCAGAGGGGGTCGGGCAGCAGGGGGTACGTGCGCGCCTGGAGGGTCGCCAGGTCGAGGCGGGTGACCTGGGGCAGGGCCCGGTCGGCGGGGGCGGTGGCGGGCGGTTCGGGGCGGGCGGCGCCCAGCAGGGCGCCGTCCAACGGGGCACCGCCCACCGGGGCACCGTCCAGCAGGGCGTCGCAGAGGGCGGCGACCGTGTCGTACGTGTAGGCGGTGAGCAGCGGCCACTGGCCCGCCGGGCGGGGGCCGTCGGGGCCGCCGGTCTCCAGGGCGTCGCGTTCGCTGCGGCTGCGCAACCGCTGCCAGCGCATCGCCAGGCAGCGTCCGCAGGCGGGCTGGGTGCCGTCGCCGCCCCAGGGGCCGATCAGTACGGCGGAGGCGGTGAGGTGGACACGGGCGCCGGGGCGTGCGGCGGCCCACGGGTCGGGGGCGCCCCGGTCGCCGAGGGTGGCGGCCGCGTCGGTGGCGCCCACGGGGACGACGGCGACGGGGCGGCCGAGGCGGTCGGCGAGCGCGGTGTGGAGGGCGGACCGGGCGAGGTCCATCGGCTGCGGCAGGGGCCGCGTCAGGGTGCTCATGACGACCTCGTCCAGCGGAACGTCTTGACCGCGACCGCCCCGAACACCACGGCGAACACGGCCAGTCCGGCGCATCCGACCGTGACGTCGGAGAGGTCCCCGCGGCCGGTCAGCGCGTGCGAGACGGCGTCGTTGAGGTAGCGCAGCGGCATGACCAGGGAGATCTTCTGGAGCCAGTCCGGCATGGCGTCCAGCGGGAAGAAGGACCCGGACAGGAACGCCATGGGCAGCATCAGGAAGTTGGCGACGGCCGCCACGGACTCGGGGGTGTTCGCGAAGGAGCCGATGATCACGCCGAGCAGCAGGAAGGTGGTGATGCCGAGGACCATCACGGGGATCAGCAGCGGCCAGCCGGAGGCGGGTTCCAGTCCGAACAGCGGCAGCATGGCGACGCCGACGAACAGGAGCGACTGGACGGCGCCGACGACCAGGGCGAGGGCGTAGCGGGAGCCGATGACGGCGGACAGCGGGGCCGGGGACATCCGGATCAGCCGGAGGATGTCGTCGGTGCGCCACTGCATGAGGGTGAAGGCGATGCCGAAGACGGCGGCGTTCGCCACACCCCAGGACAGGACTCCGGACGCGGTGTACGAGAGGTAGGACAGCCCGCTCTGCTCGACGTCCTGGCCGCGGAAGATGAGGCCGAAGACGACGAGGAAGAGGAGCGGGAAGGCGAAGGTGAAGAAGAGGGTGGTCTTGTCGCGGACCTGGGCGCGGTAGCCCGCTCCGGTCAGTGCGGCGTACGCGCTCATGGCTGGTGCTCCGTGGTCTCGGCGGTGCGGAGGGGGGACCGCGGGGCACTGGTGAGCCGGGCGGTCAGGTCGAGGTAGACGTCTTCGAGGCTGGCGGTGCGGGTCTGCACGCCGTCCAGTCCGGTGAGCTGGTCGACGGCGCTGAGGACCTTCCCGGCCGTCCGTGTCTCCAGGACGAGGGAGCCGCCCTGGACGGTGACCCGGTCCACGCCGGAGATGGCGGCCGCCTGCTGTTCGTCGAGCCGGCCGAGCGGCAGCATCAGCCGGCTGGGGGCCTCGGAGGCGCCGACGAGGTTGTGCGGGGAGTCGGTCACCGCGACCTTGCCGTCCACCAGGATGGCGATGCGGTCGCAGAGGGCTTCGGCCTCGTCCAGGTGGTGCGTGGTGTAGACGATGGTGCGGCCCTCGGCCTTGAGGGCGCGCAGCACCTCCCACAGGGCGCGGCGGGCCTGCGGGTCGAGGGCGGCGGTCGGCTCGTCCAGGAAGATCAGCTCGGGGCCGTGCACCAGGGCGGAGGCGATGGCGAGCCGCTGACGCTGACCGCCGGAGAGGCTCTCCACCTGGACGTCGCGCTGTTCGGTCAGTCCCACCGATTCCAGGGTGGTGTCGACGGCCGCGCGTGCGACCCCGTAGAGCGCGGCGACGGTCCGCAGGTGCTCGTGCGCGGTCTGCCGGACGAAGAACGCCGAGGACTGGGTCTGTACGCCGAGGCGTGGCAGCAGCGCGGTGTTGCGCGGCCAGGGCGGCTCCCCGAACAGCGCGACGGAGCCCGAGTCGGCCTGGCGCAGGCCCTCCATGATCTCCACCAGGGTGGACTTGCCCGCCCCGTTGGGGCCCAGGAGGCCGAAGAACTCGCCGCGGTGGATGTCCAGGGACACGTCGTCGACGGCCTGCCGGTCGCCGTACCGCTTGGACACCCCCTGGACGCGGACGGCAGGGGCCGGGTCGGGGCCGTCGGTGGGTGTGGGTCGCATGGCCTGTACCTCACTCATGTGGTGCGTGATCCTTCGGGTCGGGGGCGGTCGCGCGGTCGGGTCACCGCAGCAGCAGGAGGACCGCCACCACGCAGGTGCCGGTCACGGCGAGGAGGAGCAGGAGAGCCGATCCGATGCCGTACGCCGTGTAGAGGGTCCTGGCCCGGCGGGGGTAGGCGGCGGTCGCCTCGGTGCCGCCCCGCCCCGCGCGCAGCGCCAGATAGGTACGGGTCTCGGGGGCCAGGTGGGCGGCGCCCAGGGCGTGGCCGAGCATCCGGTAGCCGTCGAGCGGCGGCAGGGGGACGAGGTTGCTGAGTCCTTGGACGCTGCCGAGGAACAGCAGTCCGGCGAGGAGCGGGCGGGCCGGGTCGTCGCCGGGGAGGAGGGCCCACCAGAGGGCGAACGGCAGCAGGAGCAGCAGGTTGATGTGGGCGCCCGCGCCGGCGATGACCAGCTTGGCGCGGCGGCCCGGGAGGAAGAGGTAGTTGTCGACGGTGCAGTAGAGCATCGCTGCCGGGAATCTCCAGCGCAGCCCGATCTCGGCTACATGACCGCCGTAGTGCTGGGCCGCGACACCGTGGGCGAGTTCGTGGACGGTGATGCTGAACCAGAGGAACAGGGCGACCGCCGCCAGCACAACGGGTTGCCGGAACAACTCCAGTGTACCGTCCATGAGTTCACCGAAGTGCAGGACAAGTGCCACTTCCATGGCCAGCACGGCCGCCAGCAGCGGCAGTTGGAGCGCGGGGTGCAGGAGCGGGCGCAGGAACCGGTGGAGCCGGGCGGTGGTCGCGTCCGCGTCGGCGACCATGCGGCGGGTGCCGCGCCAGAAGGTGCCGGTGCGGGTGGGGGCCGGTGCGCTCGGCGGCGGGTCGGGGGCCCCGTCCAGCAGGCCCCGGGTGCCGAGGAGTCCGAGAAGCCGGCTCCAGTTGCCCTCGTCGAGCCGGCGGCCGAAGCGGGCGGCGTAGGCGGGCGCGAGGTCGTCGAGGTTGCTGGTCCCGTCGAGCCGGGAGAGGAGGAAGTACTCCTTGACCCCGGCCTCGAACGCGGCACCGGTGGCGGGGTGCCGGATCAGGTGCACGGTACGGGGGCCGCGCAGCAGGGGCCCGCTGAGCAGGACGCCGTCCCGCAGGGCGGGGCGGTAGGCCCGGACGGCGGCGGTGCGGGCGTCCGGGGCGGGTACGGACGGCGCGGACATGGGTGCGTCGGGCACGGGCGCGTCGGGCACGGGTGCGGCCGAGGCGGGCCCGGCGGACGTGAGCGCGGCGGACGTGGGCGCGGCGGGTGCCGTGCTCGTGCCCGGGGGTGGCGCGGCTCTGTCGGGGGTGTCGGTCACGGGGTGGCCGCCTCGGGGCCGCCCGCCGCCCGGGACGCGTCGGCGGGATCCGTACCGGCCGGGGACGCGGAACCGTCCGCCGCCGGGTCCGGCTCCCTGAGGACCTGGCCGAGGACGAAGGAGAGATAGGCCTCGTCCCGGATCGTCACGTGCAACCGGTTGTTGGTCATGTGCATGTACGGGGAGAGCAGCCGGGGCAGCACGGCCGGCACATGGGTGAGCGTCTCCAGCGGCGCGGCGTCCGCCGGTTGTGCGCGCTGCTGCCCGGTGTCCTCCCGGGCGGGCCCGTCCCAGACCGGGAAGGCCAGCTCACCCCGGACGGTGAGGTCCTCGATGCGGGCCCGCAGCTCCAGGCAGTGGGTGGCCCAGCCCCGCAGGAACCCGGGGAGCCGCTGGAGTTCGCCCGCCGCGACGGCGGCGCGGATCTCGGCGAAGCGGCGGCCCAGCGGCGGCGCCATCTCGGCGTAGTTCTTCTCGTACTCCTTCGAGCCGATGAACCCGGTGCCGGGGAAGGCGCGGTGCCAGAACTCGTAGTAGCCGTCGAGGTAGTCGGCGAGGCGGTCCTCCTCCGGCAGGAAGCAGCTCGCCATCACCATCATCAACTGCGCCGAGGTGCCCAGCAGTACGGTGCGCAGATGCAGGTTCATGGTGCGGAAGGCGTCCATGACCAGGTCGCTGGAGTGCCGGAAGTGCCATTCGGCGAGCTCCACCCCGGCGGGCCCGCCGTACTTGGCGTACTCGGGGGCGTAGGGCTCGCGGCTGAAGGAGTTGTTCGGCCGCAGGTTCATCCGGCCGTCCTCGCCCATGAAGCGGTCCCGGTCCTCGCCGGGGAACTCGATGTCGAACAGGGCGTTGTAGAAGTCCTTGAGGAAGCCCGAGTCCACCTCGTACAGCGCGGGGCGGGTCCGCAGGAACGCGGTCAGCGCTTCCTCGGCCCGGCGCAGCACCTCGGGCGCGGCGGCGGCGCTCGCGGGGCGCAGGCGCAGCCGGACGTGGGGGCCCTCCAGCCAGTAGTTGATGAAGAAGTGGCCGTCCAGCAGCCCTTCGCCGGTGAGCTGGTCCACCAGGGGGCGTACGCAGTTGACGAGCATCGGCTGCGGGCTGGCGGCGTAGAAGACGTGCAGGGCGATCCACTCCCCCGGCTCCGCCGTCACGGCGACGGGCCGTGTCGCCACCGCGACCTGATCCGTCGTCACGGCGGCGGAGCCGGTCAGCACGGCGGCCGGTTCGGTCAGCACGGCGGCCGGGGCGGGGCGGGGCGGGTTCAGTTCGGGCATGCGGGGCCGTCCTCGGTGCGGGAGCGGGAGGTGAAGGTCTCTACGGCGAGTTCGGCCACGTGGCGTCCCTCGTCCGAGGTGAGGTGCAGCCCGTCCTCGGCCGGGAGCATCTCGCGCAGGACCACGGTGGTGCCCGGTTCGCGGTCCACCAGGGCGTCGAACGCGGTGAGGGACAGGGGGCTGTCGAAGTCCACGTACAGGGGTTTGGCGCCCAGCGCCCGGCGTCCGTCGCGGAGCGTCGTGGCGAAGACCTGGTCGGGCAGGCCATGTGCGCGGCGCCAGCGCCGCCACTGGAGGAACCAGCCGGACGCGTCGGTCCCGGGGGCGCGGACCGGGAGGGCCGCGGCGTCGGCCGTCCAGCTGCGGCGGCTGACCACGACGTCGCCGTGCCGCACGCGCGGGCGGCGGGTCACGCCGTCCACGGACGGGCTCTCGGGGACGCCACCCCAGAGGTCGGTGGGGGTCATGGTGCTCGGTGAGAGGAGCAGCAGGGTGCGGGGGATCTCGGGCAGGGCCACCGGGACGAGGTAGCCGAGGTAGACGGGGACGACCTCGCGGTCCAGCCGGCGTGAGCGCAGGACGAGCCGGTCGGTGGCCTCGTCGTGTTCCAGGTACAGATCGTCCAGGTGGAGGCGGTCGGCCTCCGGGACGGTGGAGGTCTCGCCGGGGCAGACGATCTGGTAGTCGGTCAGCCGCCCGTGCAGGTTGAGGTTGCTGGTGATCTGGCCACCCGTCACCTCCGCGAACACGGCTCCCTCCGGCTGCCGTTCGCGCAGTTCCGCGCGCAGTCGCGCGGAGAGGCCGGGTCCGCCCGCGTCCGGTGCGTCGTACACGTGGGTGAAGCGGCTGAAGGGGAAGGCGAGTCCGCCGTAGGAACGGTTCAGGACGACCAGCGGCTCGCCCGGCCCGTCCGGGCCGGGGTGTGCGACCTGGAGATGGTGGCTCTGCGGGGTGAAGTCGGGTGTCAGGGGGGCGAGTCGGGCCGCGACGGAGGCGAGGAGCCCGTCCGGGAGATGGATCTCTTCCGCCGTGCCGTGTTCCTCCCACAGCCGTGCCATCCCCGCGGCGAAGTCGCGGCGGGCGTCGTCCAGGGTCCGCAGCGCGCTCTGGCCGAGCCAGTTCTCCTCGGGGACGTAGTGACCCTTGTCGTCGAAGGCGGTGCGTTTGGCGGTGAAGGAGATGTACTGGTCGAAGAAGTCCTCGTGGAAGTCGTGCACCAGGCCGAGCAGGTCGTCGCAGCGCCCGCCGCGCCCGTAGCGGGCCGCGAAGAAGCCGTGCAGGGTGATGCGCTGGGGCAGGGTGATGTCGAACATCGGCAGGATGCCCTCGACCGCCCGCAGGGACCGGCCCGTCTCCCCCGCCAGCAGGCCGCCCGGGGCGGTCACGTCGTCGCCCGCGCTGACGTCCTCGTACAGCAGGGTCTGCGGGAGGGCGGGCGCCTGGGCCCCCACGTCACGCTGTACGTCCAGGAGTTGTTCGCGCAGGGTGTGCAGCAGGGTGCGTCGCTCGGCGAGCGGGGCCGCCGGGTACGCGGCCAGGCAGGCGGCCGGGCCGTCCAGGGCGTCGGCCACCGCGTCGGCCCACGGTGCCGCCAGGGCGCGCAGGGCCTGTTGGAAGGAGCCCAGCGGATCGGGGCTGTGCACGTCGGTGCGCAGGCCGGGGACCTGCACCATGCCGAGCTGGAGCAGGGCCGCCGCGTACCGCTCGCACTCGGCCTCGTCGGCGCCGTGCTCGGCGCGCAGCCGTGCCACGAGGTCGCGGTGGCGCGGCCGGTCGTGGCTGCCGAAGAAGGTGAGCAGGCGTTCCAGGGTGCCGCTGTTGCGGAGGTAAAAAAGCCGGTCGCGGACGGCGTCGAAGGTGACGGCCGCGCTGTCGTCGCCCGTGGTCACCCACTGGCGGACGTAGCGGATGCGGTCCTCGTCGCGGCCCCAGCCCGGCGACAGGACGACGGGGAGGTCCTGGCGGCGCACCGGGTCGGCCAGGATCAGGTCGGCCAGCCGCCCCAGGGCGACGACGTTGAGCCGCACATGGCTCCGCCACGCCCCGTCGATCCGCAGGGCAGACGTGTCCCGGGCAGCGCCGTCCGCCGGACCGTCGTCGAAGGTGCCGGCCGCGACGGCGGTGAGCGTGCTGAAGGGGCTCGTCTTGCAGGCCGTGCGGTAGAGGTAGGTGAGCGCGGACCGTTCGATCTTCCGCATCCGCTTGCCCGGTTCGGGCGAGGTGTCCCGCAGATAGCCGTCGAGCCGCCCGTCCAGGGTGGGCGAGGCGAGCAGCAGGCCGAGCCGCAGCCGGTCCCGGGACAGGGCGCGGCGCAACTCGGCGCGCGCGGAGCGCAGTTCACCGGCCAGCAGGGCGGGCCCCTCGGCGAGGAGCCGGCCGTGGGCGGCGCGGTCGTCCAGCCAGGCGGCGGTCCGCTCCCCGGCGGCCTCGTCCAGGGCGCCCACCAGGCGTACGGCGGCCCCGGGATCGGCGGGAAGCCGGTTGTTGTACACCTGGCGCCGCAGGGTGAGCAGGGCCCGGCGGGCGTCGCCGCCGGTGGCGTCGGCGGACTCGACCAGGCCGTGCAGCAGGTCGCTGAGGGCGGCGCCGCCCTCAATGAGGCGTTCCTCCCCGTCGAGGACCTGGTCGGCCCACCGGCGGGTGCCGGCGCACCGCAGGCCGCGGACGGCCTCGACGGGGAGCCCGGCGGCGCGGAGCAGGAAGCGCCGGCCCGGTTCCCAGCGGGTGGTGGGGGCGGCGGTGTCGGAGGTCATGAGTGTCATCGGGCGGTCTCCCCGTCAGGCGATCTCGTGGCGGAAGTCGGCGGGCCGGGGCCGTTCGTTGCCGAGCGGCATGATCAGCAGGGGCGCCTCGTCGCCGCCGCCCAGGCCCAGCTTCTCGATGTGGGAGATGTTGTCGAAGCCCAGGGCCACGCCCGCGCCGAGTTCCAGCGCGGCGGCCGCCACGTAGAACGTCTGGGCCACGGCGCCCGCGGTGCCGACGGCGAGCCGGTAGCCCCGGTCCCCCACCGCGTCCAGGACGGCCGTGGTGCGGACGGTCGGCACCAGGACGGCCCCGGCCTGTTCCAGGTTGTAGTTGGCCAGGAAGTAGGTGTCCTGGAGGAAGGCCCCCTGCGGCCCCACGTCCACGAGCCGCAGCGCCCCGGTGTCCGGGTCGTAGGCGTACGCGCCCGGCTCGACGCCCTCCACATGGTTGACGAAGGCGTACAGCCGGGCCAGCCGCACGGTGCCCGCCGGGTCCGCGTCGCTGTCCAGGGTGGTCGCCGCGCAGGCCGCGAGGACGGCGGAGAGCTGCGCGGGGGTGACCGGGCGGGCCGCGTCGAAACGGCCGAAGCTGCTGCGCCGCGCGCGCAGCACCCGGCGTACGGGTACGTCGGGGAAGGCGGGGGCGGGCAGCGGTACCCGGGTGCCGCCGGACGGGGTGGCGAGGGCGGCGGCCGTGGCGAGCGCGCCCGCCGGGGGCCGGTCCGTGGCGCGCTCGGTGGTCGCGGCGTGCATGGCGCGGACGGTCGGGAAGTCCAGGACGGTGCGCGAGCGCTCCAGGTCGCGGTGCGCGACCGCCGGATCCGGTCCGGGCGCCCCTGAAGCGCTCGGCGGTCCCGTCCGGCCCGCCCAGTGCAGTGGGACGACGGCGAAGACGGTCTCCTCCTCCCCGGTGGTGCCGAGCAGTCCGTTCAGCCGGGGCTCGTCGAACCAGAGCACCGGTGCCGTACGCAGCCCGTGGGCGGCGGCCCAGATGCGCCAGGTCTGCACGACGGTGCCGAGATCGGTGGAGACCACGTGGTACGAGAAGCTGTTGTACTTGAAGGTGTTCTGCCAGTATTTGACACCGAGCACCAGGTACTGGTCGGTCTCCAGCGCCTCGGCGGGCGCGTCCGGGCCCAGCGCCTCGCGGATCCGGGCCGTGACGTCGCCGGTCAGGAGCCGCTGCACGGCGTGCCGGTGGACGTCGTAGTAGTGGACGCCGGGGGTGAGCGGTCCGGACGGGCCGGACGCCCAGTGGATACTGACCGGGTAGAGCCCGCCGCCGCCCGCGGTGCCCCGGGACCAGTTGGCGTGGGTGTAGAAGGGCAGTCCGGACAGGTCGCTGTTGGCCTGGACGCCCAGGCGGCGGCCGGTCAGCCCGTAGGAGTCCTTGAGCATCGCGGACAGCAGCGGCAGCGTGAACCCGCCGGGACGGCCGTCCGGACCGCCGCCGGAGGGAAGGAGGCCGGGGGCGGCCGGGGGGTCGGGCAGGTCGTCGCCGTCCGGCAGGGCGTAGGACTCCACGCCGGGGTAGAACTTCCCCTTGCGCGGGCCGTCGGCCCAGTCGGGGACGAAGTCGGCGGGTTCCATCGGGACGCGTCCCCGGTGCAGGACGGCGTCGGCGTACTCGTGGGCGTACCCCATGGGGCCGGCCCCCTTTCGGATGGGCGTGCGGTACGGACGGGCCGTCACGGGAACGGGTGCGGGGCGGGGTTGAGGCCGGCCGCGGTGAGCGTGGTGCGCATCCGGGGCATGTGGCGGGCGCGTTGCCGGGACCAGCCGAAGTCGATGGGGACCAGGCCGGGCACCAGGACCTTCACCGTGTGCAGGCCGAGGGCGCGCTGTTCGGGCAGGGTCTGGTCGACGACGACCACGTCGAACCCGGCGGCGGTGACGGCGGCCACCGCGCGCAGCAGGTCCTCCCGCAGGTCGGGGGCGGCCGGTTCGCCGTCCGGGCCGGGCCAGCGCACGTCGGCCACGCGCAGCGGCGGGCGGGGGTCCGGCTGCCTCAGCAGGAAGTCGGCGTGCCGCCCCATCTCGGGGACGCCGTAGACCAGCGGGTGGTCGTGGAGGGTGGTGACCTTCGTGAAGTCCTCGGCCATGGCGCGCAGCCGGGCCTCGTCGCGGCGGGTCCGGCCGACGAGGTTGACCGAGTCGGTGGCGATCTCGCAGAGGGCCGAGTCGAGCGCGGACTCGGGGTCGAGGCCCGCGCCCGCCCCGAAGCACATGCGTCCGGTGCCGCCGTCGAAGCGTTCGGCGACGGCGGTGACCACGGGAACGGGGAAGCTGACGCGGGTGTCGAAGAAGCGGGCCCGGTAGCCGTACAGGGCGAGCCGGTCGACCATGTGCCGGGTGGCGGGGCGGGTGCTGGTCGCCGGGTCGATCTCCCGCAGGGGCACCTGCCCGTACCAGGCCAGCAGGAAGGCGTCGCGTTCGATGACCTCCATCAGCCCGAAGTAGGCGGCCTCGGCCGGACTGCCGCCGGAGGCACAGCCGTTGGAGCTCTCCTGCACGAACCGGTTCTCCAGGCCGGGGGCGTGGTAGTAGCCGAGGATCTCGGGGACCGGGCGGGGTTTCGCGTCGCGCAGGGACCAGCCCCACACCCAGGGAATCTCCCGGTCCGGGGTGAAGGGCCGCACCCGTGGGTTGTCGCGGTAGAACTCCTCGGAGTACAGGCCGGTCTCGCGAGGATCGACGGCGTCCGGGCCGAGGGCGTCGAGGGAGGCGGTGAGTCCGGTGGTCCGTCCCCGGGCGCGCATCCCCGCGTACCGCTCCAGCCCTTCCAGCACGCCGATGCCCAGGCTGTGCGCGTAGCTCGCGGCGTGGCCGCCCCAGAACGTCTCGCGCAGGTACTCCCCGGAGCGGGTGGAGAAGCAGCCGACGGTGGCGGAGGTGGTGGTGGAGGCGACGTCGCAGATGACGGAGGGGCCGAGCGCGCCCCAGTGCGGGTTGGCGAAGGCGTCCACGGGCAGCCGGTAGTCCTCGATCCGGCGTACCCGGAAGGCGCCGGGCCGGTGTTTCGGCGCGGGCTCCAGGGTGAGCGCGGCCGCCTCGGCGGTGTCCGGTCCGGGCGCGCCGCAGACGGGGCACTCGGGGTCGGGGACGAGGGGGTGGCTGCGTACGGTCATGGCGTCCAGGTCCAGCAGGTGCACGCGCGGGTAGGGGCCGGGGGCGGGCTCCTGGCCGGCGAGTCCCGCGAGCAGCGCGGCCACGGCGGTGGCGGCGAACGGGGTGGCGTACGGCCACGCGCCCACCGACCGGGTGCCGGAGCCCCGTTCGAGCCCTTCGCGCAGGGAGACCGAACGCACGCCCTGCCATCTGCGGGCCAGGCAGCTCGCGCACCCCGCCGTCCGGCCGCCGTCGCCGGGCCACGGTCCGACCAGCACCTGGCGTCCGTACAGGTGGACGGGGACGTGCCCGCCGGGTACGGGGCCGGCGGGGTCGTCCGTGTAGGCGTCCCGGACGCCGAGGGGGGCGGCCGTCGCGGTGGGGCGCCCGCCGGGGGCCGCGATCTCGTCGAGGGCGTCGCGCAGGGCGGCGGTGAACCGGCGGGCGCTCGCGGACCGGGCGGGGGCGGGCTCGGCGGCGGCCCGTACGGGGGCGGGCACGGGGCGGGCCATGGGTTCAGCCCGCATCGGTGACCGCCCGGGTGAGCAGGACGCGCACGGTGTGGATGCCCGCCGTGGGCAGGTCGGCCGCGTGGGTGGGCACGACGAGCGCGTCCCGCCCGGCGGCGGCCAGGCGTTCGAGGATCCCGGTCCAGTCCACGGCCTCGCCCGAAGCGGCGGGAGCGGCGGGTACGGAGCGGGTGACGGGGATGAGCGCGGCGTCCAGGTCGCGCATCAGCGGATCCCCGGTGTCGAGGCCCCCACCCGTGGACTCGGGCGCCTCGGAGGCGAGTTGGGCGGCGCCGAGGAGATCGCGTACGGCGTCCACGGCGGCGGCCGTGCGGTCCAGGGCGGCGCCCACGGCCCAGCTGCCGGGGGCGAGGGAGCCGTCGCCCGGCCCGGAGCCGTCCGCCGTCCCGGTGGTCCGGGCGAGCACCACGGACGCGCCGGAGTACGCGTGTTCGCCGAGGTCGAGCAGTTCCACCCGCACCCCGAGGTGGGCGGCGGACCGCAGCAGGAACACCGTCTCCGGGTCCTCGCCGAAGCTCTCGGGAGCGATCACCGCCACCTCCCCGTCACCCCGGACCGCCCGGCGCAGGGCGTCGTGGGCGAGGGCCGACAGCAGTCCGGCGGCGGCCGCCTCCGGCAGGTCCGCTCCGGCGCCCGCACCGGCCCGGGTCGGCTCGAAACGGCGGTCGGCGTTGTCCGTGCCGAAGGGGCGTACGGCCCCGGCGGGCACCCGCACCTCCTCCTTGGTGAGGAGCGAGGTGGCCAGGGTCCACCCGGAGTCGGTCCCGGTACCGCCGGTGCCGGAGGCGAGGGTGAGCGTGTCCGGGGCGACGGCGGGGAGGGCGTCCAGGCTCCCGGTGGCGCGGGCGGCGGGGACCACGTGCTCCGCGTAGACCGTGGCGGCGGCGTTCAGTGCCCGCAGCCGGGCCCCGGCGGTGTGGTGGACGTCGAAGGCGGTGACGGTCCGGGGGCCGCGCGGCCCGGCGCCGAGGACGACGGACCCGACCTTGAGCGGGCTCTGCGTCACGGGCTCGTCCGCGTACCGGGTGAAGACCCCGGTGTGCGGGCGGACCAGCGCGGAGCGGCGCTCCAGTTCGGCGAGCGGGCCCTGCGCGGCGTCGTCGTCGGGGGCGGTGGCGACCGTGGGGAGGAACGCCGGGCGGGCCGGGGCGGCGGACAGGTCGACGGGTTCCGGGCTCCGCGCGGGGGCCGCGCAGAACGGGCAGCGGGGGTGGGGCAGCAGGCGCTCCGAGGCGACGTCGAAGGAGGCCATGTCCTGGATGAGGACCTGCCCCCGGGTCTCGGCCGGCAGCGCCCCGGTGACCAGCCGGAACACCTCGTAGCCGAGGAGGTTGCCGAGCATCGCGGCGAGCGGGCCCGCCGGCTGCGCGCCGGACGAGCCGGTGCCGAGGGCCAGGCCGCTCCACAGGTCGGCGGCGGCCGCGTCCGCCGCGCCGCCGGAGGCGCCCAGCCGCAGGGCGGCGCAGGACCAGCAGCCCGTCGAGTCCGCCGTCATCACCGGTCCGACGACGGCCCGTTGCCCGAACGTCCAGGCCGGCAGCAGCGTCCGGCCCTCCGGGACGCCTTCCCGGAGCAGCGGCAGCACCGTGGACGGCACGTCGGGCCCGCCGGCGGCCACGACCACGTCGTACCCCGTGTAGGCCGCCCAGCCCTCGGGGCCGGAGGCTCCGCCGGGTGCGGGCAGCACGGCCAGCTCCACCGGGCAGCCCTGTTCGGCGAGGTCGGCCGCCTCCTGATGGACCGTCGCGAACTCCTCCGCGGTGACGCCGCCCGTACCGGCCGGCAGGGCCGGGTCCACGGCCACGGTGGCGCAGCCGTTGCGGATCAGGGACAGGACGCACCAGCGGGCCACCGGGCCGTGGCCGAGGACGGCGACGCGGGTGTCACGGAAGCGGGCGAACCGGGCGTCGGCGTCGTCGGCGTAGTGGTCCACGTAGGCGATCTGCTCGGCGAAGCGGGCGGCGGCGGGCGGGGCGGTCACCAGGGACCCGGCCGTCTCGTCCGGGGCGGGCACGGGGCGGGCGAAGCCACGCGCGTAGAGCGCTTTCACGAGTTCGCCCACCATGGCTCTCTGCCGGTCCCCGAAGCCCTGGCAGATCTCCTCGACGGTTCTGGCGCCGTCCAGATGCGGGACCAGCAGGGTGGCGAACCGGTAGCCGGACTTGGCGGTGAGCTGGAAGCCGCCGTCGGCGTTGTGGAAGATCACGCCGTCGGGCGTCTCGGTGAACAGGACGTCGCGACGGACTCGCGGCCGGGTTCCGGCGGTCTCTGCGTACGGCGTTGTTGCCATGCGTGCGTCACACCTCTTGGTCTGGGGACGGGGCGTACGGCCCGGGTGCGGGCCTGGCCTGTGAGGGGGGTGGTCGGGGGTACCTGCGGGGCGCGGCCGGGCAGGCGGGGACGTGCACCGGGACGGGAAGGGGGACTCGGGTGCGCCGGCGGGCTCGCCGTCAGCGCAGGGCGGCCGGGCTGGTACGGCCCACCGGGGGGATCTGCTCGCGCCAGGCCGGGTGCGCCGGGTCCGGTACCCGGCCGGGCGGTAAGGCCGTCGCGCGGCGGGCGTGGGCCCTCAGCAGGTCGTGCATCCAGAACGCCCCGGGCCGCCCCTCCTCCAGGAGCCCGGCGTCCAGGAGGCGTTCCATCACCTCTTCCGCCGTCTCCTCCGCGATCCCGAGGACCGCGGCGGCCCGGCCGGTGGTGAGCACGTCGTGCGGGGTGGATCCCAGGCGCAGATGGGCCTCGGCCAGGGCCGGGGGGAGCCGTTCCAGGGCCTCGTCCAGCGTCAGCGGTACGGACATACGGGGGTCGTCGGCCAGGCTGAGCCGGGCGGGCAGGTCGCGCCGCAGCCAGTCCGCGCAGTCGGCCAGCCGCAGCCGGGGCCGGGTGAGCAGCCGGGCGGCCGCGATGCGCAGGGCGAGCGGGTGGTGCCCGCACACGGAGGCCAGGAGCAGGGCGGCCGACGGTTCGGCCCCGATCCGTTCCCGGCCGACCACGGCGGTGAGCAGGGCGTGCGACTCCCCCGGTTCCAGGGCGCCGAGCCGGTGCACGGTGCCGCCGTGGGTGGCGACGAGCGCGGCCAGGCCCATCCGGCTGGTGACGATCGCGGCGCCTCGCGCGTTGGCGGCGAGCAGCGGGCGTACCTGGTCGGGGTGGACGGCGTCGTCGAGGACGAGCAGGGCGGGCCCGGCCCCGGGCTGCCCGGCCGATGCCTCGCGGAGTGCGCCGAGTGCTTCCCCGGCCGTGAGCGGCGTGCCGTCGGGACGGGTCAGGGGCAGCAGCAGGCAGCCGCCGGGGTAGTGGCCGCGCACCAGGTGGGCGACGTGCAGGGCCAGCGCGGTCTTGCCGATGCCGGGCGCCCCGGAGAGCACGGCCACCGGGGACCGGCCCCAAGCACCCGTGACGGGCGCCGACGGTGCATGGACGTCAGCTCGATGACCCGTCAGAAGACTTGTGAGCGCCTCCACTTCGTCCACGCGGCCGGTGAAGCCGGGGACGGTGGGCAGGGGGGCCGTCGCGGGCGGAGCGGGCCGTTCGTGGTGCGCCGTCTCCGCGTGCTCCTGGACCGTGGGGGTGCCGGTTCCCGGGTGGGCGCCCCGGAGGGCGAACGGGACGGGGGCGCGGCCCGTGTCAACCGCTCCCAGGTCGTCGCCGCGCAGGATGGCCAGTTCCAGACGCTGGAGTTCGGCCCGGGGGTCCACGCCCAGTTCCTCGCGCAGGTGCTCCTTGATCCGCCGGTACTCGGCCAGCGCCTCGGTCTGCCGGCCGGTCCGGTAGAGGGCGAGCATCAGTTGCTCGGCAAACCGCTCGTGGGCCGGGTATACGCGCGTAACCTCCCACAGATCGACGAGGGTCTCGCGGCTGCGGCCGTGCTCCAGCTCGATGTCGCAGACCCGCTCCAGCACCCGCAGCCGCTCCTCGGCCAGCCTCGGCACCTCGTCCCGGTGCAGGAGGTCGGAGGGCACGTTGGCGAGCAGTGGGCCCTGCCACAGGGCGAGGGCGGCGCGCAGCGTGTACAGCTCGGCCTCCTCCCCGGACGTGCCCGCGCGGTCCACGAGTTGGCGGAAGTGCAGCAGGTCCAGGGTCTCGGTGTCGGCCTGGATGCGGTAGCCGCCGGCGACCGCCACGACGGCCTGGTCCTCGATGCCGTACTTGGCGAAGATCCGGCGCAGGCGCAGCACGCAGCTCTGGAGGGCGGCCTTGGCCGTCGTCGGCTGCTCCTCACCCCAGACGACGCCCCGCAGATGGTCGGTGGAGACCACGGATCCCGGGCGGATGAGCAGCGCGGCCAGCAGCGCGGTCGGCTTGGACGGCGGGAGCACCACCACGTCCCGCCCGTCGGTGATGCTCAAAGGCCCGAGCAGTTGGAATCGCACCGTCGTCCACCCTTTCCCCCATGCCTCTCCGCGGCCGTGCCGGGCCGCGCCGATGCCGTGCCCGCCGTGTTCCTACTGCCAGCCGAAGTCGTGCGTGCCGTGGCCGGGGGCCGGGAGGTGGTCGAGGGGGGCGGGTGCGACGGCCTGGGCGGAGGCGGTGTGCGGGGCGGGGACGGCCGGCGCTGCGGCCTGGGCGGGAGCGGCGAGGGCGGCGAAGGCGAATCCCGCCAGCACCAGGGTTCCGAGGACCGGACAGGACGAGCGGTGGACCTGCGTCATGTGGGGAGCCCTTCCAACCATCTGCGGGGAACGGTCGACAGCATGGCGAGTTTTGTACGGAAGCGAGGCAACGGTGAAGGTCAGACCGCTGGACCGATGAGGCCATGGCCCTTTCCGTCCAGCATGTGGACCTCCGGGCGGGCCCGGCGCGTGACGCCCTCTGCCCCGGGAGACCCGCTCATGTCATGATCTTTGCCAAAGCGTCACCGGAGAGCCGAAGAGTAGACATCGTTGCCTGCGGCAATAACCACTCGGAGGCACAGGTCTCCTGGCGAGGAGGGACGATGCTTGACCCCCTGGGGCTGGACTCCACGGCGGAGGCCGTGTACCGGGCGATGCTCGGTCGTCCCGGCGCGAGTCCGGCGGAGCACTGTTCCGGGCTCCGGCTGACGGCCGACCAGTTCGAGGGCGCCGTCAAGGTGCTGGCCGACCTCTCGCTGGTACGGCCGGCCGCCGGTGACGACCCGCGGCGGATGCACGTGGTCAACCCCCGGCTGGGGCTGGAGATGCTGCTGGCCCGTCAGCGGGCGGATCTCGCGGCGCGCCGTCAGCGGGTGGAGGAGGGCGAGGCGGCGGTGGCCGCGCTGCTGTGCCAGCTCCCGCCCGCGCACCCGGTGGCGGGCGAGTCACCGGTGGTGCACCTGGACGGTGTGGACCATGTGCGGGACTATCTGGCCCGTCTGCACGAGGAGGTGGAGGAGGAGATCCTCACCTTCGCGACGGGCGGTGCGCAGACCGAGGAGAACATGCACGCCTCCCGCCCGCTCAACCGGCAGTTGCTGGAGCGCGGGGTGCGCATGCGCACGGTCTACCTCGACAGCATCCACAACCACGCCCCCACGGTGGCGCACGTCAACTGGCTGGCCTCGATCGGCGGCGAGATCCGCACGGCGCCCTCGCTCAGCACCCGCATGATCATCACGGATCACCGGCTCGCCCTGGTGGCCCTGGACGACCAGGACTCCTCGCTCGGGGCGCTCGTGGTGACCGGACGGGGGCTCATCGCGGCCCTGGAGGCGCTGTTCGAGAGCGTCTGGGACCGCGCCGAGCCGCTGGGCCGGGCCGAGCGGACCCCGGAGCGCTCGCTGACCCGCCAGCAGCAGGAGACGCTGCGGCTGCTGGCCCGCGGCTACACGGACGAGGCCATAGCCAAACGCCTCGGCGTCTCCCCCCGTACGGCCCGGCGCATCGCCACCGGACTCCTGGGCCACCTCGACGCCCGCAGCCGCTTCCAGGCGGGCGTCCACGCGGCACAACTGGGCTACCTGCCCGCGGGCGGCCCGAGGCCGTGAGCGCGGGGCCGCGGTCCACGCCGGGCGGGTGACGGTTTCTCGCCCCGCACGCGGCCGTTCCGCCCGGGGGGAGCCGGGCGGAACGGCGTTCGCCGCTCTGTGAGGTGGCGGGCCGTCAGCTCGTGCGCAGGGTCACGTCGTCCACCACGAAGCTGGTCTGGAGGTAGGCGTCCTCCGTCGCCGTGAAGGTCAGCGTGACCTGGCGGCCGGCGTAGGCGCTGAGGTCCAGCGTCCTCGCGGTGTAGCCGCTCGCCGCGTCGGCGTTGGACAGGGTGGTCAGCGTGGTGCCGTCGGCCTTGACCCGGAAGAGGTCGTAGGCCGTGCGGCCGGACTCCTGGGTGTCGATGTGCAGCCAGTACTCCAGCGTCACCCGGGCGCAGTCGGCGGGCACGGTGACGGTCTGGCTGATGGTGTCCGTGGCCGTGTAGCCGTAACCGCCCAGCCAGGAGAAGCGGGTTCCGGAGTGGGCGCGCTGGCCGGAGTGGGCCCCGATGGAGCCGGTGGACCCGGTCCACGGCGCGGTGCCGCTCTCGAAGCCGCCGTTGGCGACCAGTTGCCGGGGCGAGCAGTTCCCGGCCCCCTGCACGGTGAGGGTGTAGGTGGTGGAGTGGGTCGCTGTGCCGGTCCCGGTGACGGTGAGGGTGTACGAGCCGGGCACCGCGTTCGACGCCGCGGTCACCGTCATCCCGGCGCTGCCGCCGGAGGTCACCGAGGCGGGGCTGAAGGCCACGGTGACGCCCGCCGGGGCGCCGGTGGCCGTCAGGCCGACGGTCTGGGCGGGACCCGTGGCCGTGGTGGTCACGGTGGCGGTGGTGGAGGCGCCGGGCGCGACCGTACCGGAGACGGGGCTGACCGCGAGCGAGAAGTCGCTCTCCGGGTCGGCGCCGCCGACGGCCGTCTTCCACACGGTGTACGCGATGCCGTCCACCGCCCGGTTCAGTGCCGTGGCGTTGATGTTGGCGGTCGTGTCGCACGCGGAGTGGTAGCACGGGTCGTACGCGCCGCCCGAGGTGCCGCCCCATTTGGCCGCTTCGGCCGCCGTCTTGCGGGCGGAGGCGCCGGTGGCGTAGCCGGAGGTGGGGATGCCCACCTTCTGGAAGGAGTAGTCGTCGGACCGGCCCTGGCCCTCCACGTTCTCCTGGGGCTGGAGGCCGAGCGAGTCCCAGTACGCCTTCATCGGCACGCTCGCCGCGCTGTTGAGGTTGTTGACGAAGTAGCCGCCGTTCACCGAGGCGACCATGTCGAAGTTGTAGTAGGCCTTGACGGCCGAGCGCTGGGCGGCGGTGAGGGACCGGGCGTAGAAGTCCGAGCCCTTCAGGCCCTGTTCCTCGTCGGTCCACCAGGCGAAGCGGACCCGGTTGAGCATGGCCGGGTCCTTCTCGGCGAGGACGAGCGCGGTCTCCAGCAGGGCCGCGGAGCCCGAGCCGTTGTCGTTGATGCCGGGCCCGGCGGACACCCCGTCCAGGTGGGCGCCGAACATGACGACCTTGTCCGCGTCGCCGCGCGGCCACTCGGCGATCAGGTTGTTACCCGCCCCGGCGGTGCAGCCTGAGGTGCAGGCCTGCTCGGAGACGGTGTAGCCCGCCGCCTGGAGCCGGCCCTTGACGTACGCCACCGAGGCGGCGTAACCGGCCCCGGTGGACCGGCGGTTGCCGCCGTTGGCGGAGGCGATGGAGGCGAACTGGGTCAGATGGGCCCGGACCTTGTCCACGTCGATGTCCGGGACACCGGGCGTCGGGTCGGAGCCGCCGACGGTCAGGGTGTACTGGGCGGTGTGGGCGGTGGTGCCGTCCGCCTTGACGGTGAGGGTGTACGTGCCGGGGGCCGCGCTCGACGAGGCGGCGACCGTCATCCGGGCGCTGCCGCCGGAGGTGACCGTGGCCGGACTGAAGGCGACGGTCACCCCGGTGGGCGCGCCGGTGGCGGAGAGCGCCACACTCTGCGGACCCCCGCTGGTGACGGTGGTGTGGACCGTGGTCTCCACCGAGGAGCCGGGGGTGACACCGCCGGACGCGGGGCTCAGGGTGAGCGCGTAGTCGTCGCCGGGCGTCGGGGTGCAGACCGGGTCACCGCTCTGCGCGGGCACCGAGACCGCGTTCCACGCGGCCTTCGTCCGCTCGAAGAGGCCGCAGCCGGGGTCCAGGTTCTTCGCGGCGGTCAGGGTGGTGGTGCGGTACCGCTTGTGGGTCATCCCGCTCGTCTTGAGCAGCATCCCGCCGTAGAAGATCTTCCCGGCGGTCTGGATGCCGACCCCGGTGACCGTCGAGTTGTCGCAGGTGGGGCTGGACGGCTTGCCGCCGCCCGGGTTGGAGCCCTCGGCCAGCAGGTAGAACCAGTGGTTCAGGGGACCGGCCGCCGCGTGCACCTCGGTGCCCGGTATCGCGGAGGAGTAGCAGGAGGGGTGGTTGAGCTGGGCGGGGTTGTACATGTTGCGGATGGGGCCCTGCCCGACGAGGTTGATCATCTCGCCGACGAGGTAGTCGCCGGGGGTGTCGTAGGGGGCGGGCTCGTCGGCGTACGCCTCGGTGAGGGCGCCGAATATGTCCCCGGTCGCCTCGCCGAGGCCGGACTCGTTGTTGGCGCCGCCGGGGGTGAACTGGTCGATTCCGTGGCCGTATTCATGGCCGACGACGTCCATCGCGGCGATCCACTTGCCGGCGTTGTTGTGGCCGATGGAGACGGTGGAGCCGTTCCAGTAGGCGTTGACGTCGTTGAGCCCGACCTTCGCCGGCCAGCTGCCGCCGTTGCCGTTGTGGCCGTTGCGCCCGAGCCAGCTGCCGAGCATGTCCCATTCCTTCTGGGCGGCCCACATGACGTCGACGCAGCCGGTCTCCTTGCTGCTCGCGTTGCCGGTGCCGAAGCTGTCGGTGCTCTTGGTGAAGACGGCGTTGGTGCTGTAGTCGGCGCAGCTCAGGCCGGGCCGGCCGGGGTCCCTGAGGGAGTACTGGCCGCCGGAGGCGGTGGTGTCGATGGCCAGCGGGCTGGGGCCGTTCCACTCGCTGGTGCCCGATCCGGCCCGTACGTCGTCGTACTGGCCGAGCGTCCTGCCGGTGCGGGCGTCGGTCCAGACGGTGAGGTGGCTGGGGGCCGTCGCGGTGGCGCCGGTCAGCACGGTCTCCCAGGCGAGGCGGGCCCGGTCGTCCTCGACGCGCACCACGAGCCGCTGGGACTCGACCTTCTCCACGGTCCTCAGCCGGGCGCGGGCGCTCTTCTCTGCGGCGGAGGCGCGGACCGTGGCCCGGGTGGGCACGGAGATCCGTGCCCGGGTCGCGGACTGGAGTCCACGTACGGCCCCCTTGCCGTCGGCGAGCACCACGGCGTCGCCGCCGACCACGGGCAGCCCGCGGTAGGTGCGTTCGTACGCGACGGAGTAGAGGCCCTTGAGCCAGGGGGTCACCGTGCGGCGTTCGTACGTCTCCAGCGGGCCCTTCGCCAGCGCGTCCAGGCCGGCGTCGGCGGCCCGGTCGGCGGCGGTGACGGCACGGGCGAGAGGGGTGGGTCCGGGGTCGGACGCGGTCGGCGGGGTGGCCGCCGACGACGAGAGGGCCGGGACCACCACCAGGCCGAGTGCGACGGCCAGGGTGGTCCCGGCGGCGCCGAGTCTTCGTAGCACCTGCTGCTCCTTGGGTGAGGGGTGAGGTGCTCCCGCACCGGGCCTGTCGGCCTCGGACCGGACCGTCACGAGCGCACGGGGTGCGGCGCTCGCCCCGGTGGGGGCGGTGCCCGGCCCGGGGAGGCCGGACACCGTAAGGTCATGTCCATGTCGGGAGCAGCCGCACCCTCACAGGCGGCGCACAGGCGGGTCAACGCTTTCCGGTCACCGGAGCCCGGTTGTCAAAT
Organism: Streptomyces halstedii; assembly: GCA_000720535.1. GTDB lineage: Bacteria > Actinomycetota > Actinomycetes > Streptomycetales > Streptomycetaceae > Streptomyces > Streptomyces halstedii. The sequence goes on along the minus strand of JOAZ01000001.1, from coordinate 403,858 downwards.
TCCGGCAAGCCCGTCAGGCGCCCGCGACCGGGCCGGCCCGGTCGCCCGAGCGGGCCCGTCAGGGGAGCCCGGCGACCGCCGCCGCGTCCCGCACCCGCTCCCGGTAGTCGCGGACCTGCGGCAAATCGCCCCAACGCTCCGTCAGGCGGGCGTGCAGGCCCCGGAGTTCCTGGACGACCGTGGACTGCTCGCTGCTCACCGCCTGCTCCACCACCCGCACCGCCGCGTCCAACGCCGGCTCCAGGTCCCCGGCGCACGCGTGGCTGTCCGCGAGGCGCAGGGTCAGCAGCAGCCGGACGGGCCGCAGCCGGGGGGCCAGGTGGGCCAGGGACGCGCCGGTGGCCGCCACGGCCCCGAGGGCGGTCGCCCGGTCGCCGCCCGGGGCCGCCAGGTCCCGCAGCGCTCCGCCCACCGCGGACTCGGCGCGCATCAGACCGTCGGCCCCGGTGAGCCAGGGCGCCTCCGCGCCGTCGCGCCGGCCGAGGCGGGCGAGCCGGCGGCGGGCCAGTTCGATGTGCCGCCGGCACTCCGGGCCGTCCTGGCGCAGCGCGTACCCCCGGGCCTGGTACAGATGGGCCAGCGCGCCCACCCAGCCCCGGCGCGGGTCCAGCGCCCCCATCGCCTGCGCGTACACCAGGGCGGACTCCGCGTCCCGGTCCAGCCGCGCCAGGGTGCACAGGTCACCGAGCAGGGAGGCCTGGGAGACGACGTCGTCCGAGGCGCAGGCCCAGCGCAGCCCGTGCTCGAACCACACCGTGCTGAGCGCCGTCTGCCCCCGGGACATCCGGGCCTGCCCGGCGAGCTGGGCGTACGCGGCGGCGAGCCGCAACTGCGCGTGGGGCAGCCTGCCGGTCGCGTCGACCGCCCGCGCCCAGCCGACCACCAGGTGCAGCACCCGCTCGGCCGTCTCCAGGACACCCGGCGTCAGGTCCTCCGCCGCCGCCCCGGTCAGACAGCTCAGCAGCGCGGTGAGCCCGTGCACGGCGTCGGCGTCGGAGCTCTCGCGCAGCGCCGCCGGGCTCTTCAGCAGCGAGAGCACGGCGAGCGGCTCGGGTACCGCGCAGCCGTCGGAGGCGTGCAGCGGGCAGATCACCCCCTGGTCCGGCAGGCTCACCGGCCAGCCCCGCCCTCCACCCGGCCCGTCGCCGCCCGCCCCGGTGCCGTGCACGGGCACCCCGTCGCAGCTCAGCATCCCGCCCTCGACCCGCGGCCCGCCTCCGGTCGCCGCTCCACCGCGGGGTGCCTCGCCACCGGGCAGCGGGGCGAACAGGGCGCGGCCGACCGCCTCCGGGAGGAAGGACGTGGTGCGCCGGGGCCCAAGTGCCCCGGCGAGCGCCGCCAGTTCCCCCCGTGACCCGAGCAGAGGGTCCAGGCGGTCCGCCAGCCCGGCGGGCGGTTCACGCAGCCCGCTCTCCAGCTTGCTGATCAACGTGTGGTGGTAGCCCACCAGTTGCCCCAGCTGGAGCTGAGTGAGCCCCGCTCCGCGACGCAGGGCGCGCAGCCGGGCGCCGAACGCGGCCCACGGCCGGTCGGCGCGGTTGGCATCGGACATGGTCCCTCCCGTGCGAGGCTGCGAACCCCCGCAGCACCGGCCCGACGTTCGGCCACCGGGCACTGTCGCACACTCGTCCGCGCGCGCCTATCCCCCGCCCGGCCGTCCTCGCGGGCGTAAGCGCTTGCCCGGAAACTCCGCAATCGCCCGGCGGCGGCGCGGGGCCGGAGATCCTTTCCGCGACGGCCCGGAATCCGGACGATCCTCGCACCTGAACTTCACGAGAACCCCAGCGAAATGGCACGTGTGTGGATATCGTGCACCGAGCGAAGGCGCATCCGTCTGTCCATGGGATCGGCGGATGCGTCCCGTTCGGGGGATGCGACTGTGGCTGGGGGGCTCATGGGGCATGTCGACTTACCCGAATCGGGTATACCCGGGCCGGTGGGGCTGGCCGGGGCACCTCGGCCGCGTACCGCCGCGCCCCGCGACCGCACCACGGCGCTCGGACCACCGAGGAGCGCGCCACGCGTCCGCTCCGGCCGCCCGCCCTCACGCCCGGCGGCCGGACGCCCCGCCCGGCGCCCGCCGCTTCTCGCGCTCACCGACCTCCTGGGCCTGGGTGTTCCCGCCGGGTGTGTGCTCCACGCGGCCGCCGGGCCGCGGCCGCTGGCCGCCGCCGCCGTGGCCGGTCTCGTCTGGACCGGGGTGCGGGCGGCCCGCGGCCGGTACACGGACCCCCGGCCGGGGCGGCCCGGCTCCGTCTCGGGACCGCTCGGCGACTGGCTGGTCCTCGTCGGGGCCCTCGTCGTCCTGCTGGCCGTGACCGGCCACCGCCCCGACCCGGCGACCGCCGTACTCGCCCTGACACCCGGCCTGGCGGTCGCCCTGGCGGCGGCCGGGGCGGCACGGTGGCGGGCGCGGAACGGCGTCCGCCGGGTGCTGGTGGTGGGTGAGGCGGCGGGCCTGGACCGCGCGGTGGGCCGGCTCACCTCAGCCGCCGGCCATCCGTACGCGGTGGTGGCCGCCGTGCCGGTGGGTGAGGGAACACCACGCGGGCGGACACCGGTGCCGGGCCGGCTGGCCCCCGCGCCCGCCGACGACGACGTGTCCACGGTGCTCGGCGGCGCCTACGCCCACGACGCGGACCTGGTGCTCGTGGCGCCCGGCCCCCGGCTCACCGGCGACCGGCTGCGGCGGCTGTCCTGGGGCCTGCACGACGGAGGGATCGCGCTGGGGGTGCTCTCGGAGCTGTCCGGGACGGCGGCCGGCCGGGTGCGGCCCGCGTCCGCCGCCGGGCTGACGCTGCTGCATGTGGCGCCTCCGCTGCGGCACGGACCGCAGGCGGTCCTCAAGGCGCTGGTCGACCGGTCCGGGGCGGCGCTGGGCCTGCTGGTGCTGGCGCCTTTGTTCCTGGCGGTCGCGCTCGCCGTGCGGCTCTCCTCGCGCGGACCCGTCTTCCACCGCCAGATCCGGCACGGGCGGCACAACCGGCCCTTCACCATGTGGAAGTTCCGCACGATGGTGGAGGACGCCGAGTCCCGCAAGGAGCAGCTCGCCCCGGCCAACGAGAGCGAGGGCCCGATGTTCAAGATGCGCCGCGATCCACGGGTCACCCGGATCGGGCACGCGCTGCGCCGGACCTCCGTCGACGAACTCCCGCAGCTCCTCAACGTGTTACGGGGTGACATGTCCCTGGTAGGCCCACGCCCGCCGTTACCGGACGAGGCCGCGCGCTACGACGAGCGGGAGCTGCGGCGGCTCGCGGTCAGACCGGGACTCACCGGTCTGTGGCAGGTCAGCGGGCGCTCGGACCTGACCTGGCAGGAGACGGTGCGCCTCGACCTCTGGTACGTCGACAACTGGTCGCTCGCCATGGACCTGGGACTTCTCGCCCGTACGGTGCGTGCCGTCGCCGACGGCCGAGGGGCGTACTGAGGTGGCGGGGGGCCACGTGCCGGACGGTACGCGCCACGGGCGGGCCGGGCGGTCAGCCGTGGGGGTGCCGCTCCAGCCACCAGGCGTAGGTGCGGGCGACGCCGTCCCTCAGCGGGATCCGCGGCCGGAATCCGAGGGCGGTCAGCCGGGTCACGTCCAGCAGCTTGCGCGGGGTGCCGTCGGGCTTGGACGTGTCCCAGGCGATCCGGCCCTGATAGCCGGTCACTTCCCGTACGGTTTCGGCCAGTTCCCGGATGGTGAGGTCCTCGCCGCAGCCGATGTTGACCGGCTCCGCGTCGTCGTGGGCCTCCAGCAGCAGGACGCAGGCCCTCGCCAGGTCGTCGACGTGCAGGAACTCGCGGCGCGGGCTGCCGGAGCCCCAGAGCGTGACCTCGGGTGCCCGGTCCCGCGCGGCCTCGTGGAAGCGGCGGATCAGCGCGGGCAGCACATGGGAGGTCTCCAGGTCGAAGTTGTCGCCGGGGCCGTAGAGGTTGGTGGGCATGGCGCTGATGAAGGAGGCGCCGTACTGCCGCCGGTAGGCCTGTGTCTGCGCGATCCCGGCGATCTTGGCGAGCGCGTAGGGCTCGTTGGTCGGCTCCAGGGGGCCGGTGAGCAGGGAGTCCTCGCGGATGGGCTGCGGGGCGTGCTTCGGGTAGATGCAGGACGAGCCGAGGAAGAGCAGCCGGCGCGTCCCGGCGGCGTGCGCGCCCGCGATCACGCTGAGCTGGATGCGCAGGTTGTCCTCCAGGAACTGCACCGGGAAGGTGCTGTTGGCCATGATCCCGCCCACCTTGGCGGCGGCCAGCACGACGGCGTCCGGGCGGACATCGCGCAGGAAGGCACCGGTCGCGGCCGCGTCACGCAGATCGAGGTCGTCCCGGCCGCGTGTGACCACCTCGTGGCCGTCCTCGGTGAGGCGGCGCGTCAGCGCCGAGCCGACGAGCCCGCGGTGGCCCGCGACGAATATGCGCGACCCGGGGGACAGCAGGGGGCGGACGGATTCAGGGGAAGGGCCGGGGAGATCGGTCGTCATGGCTCGGATTGTGCCAGCGGCGCCGCGCCCTGGTGACGTTTTGCGATAAAGCGCTCAGAACACGCTATTTCGGTGTACCACGCGCCCGTCGGGCGATCAGAGAAGGGGGGAGTCATGGCCAAGACCGCGCTCATCACCGGGGTGACCGGACAGGACGGTTCGTACCTGTCCGAGCTGCTGCTGGAGAAGGGATACACGGTCCACGGCCTGATACGCCGTTCGTCGAGCTTCAACACCGGGCGTATCGACCACATCTACCAGGGCCCCGAGGAGGAGAATCGTTCCTTCGTGCTCCATCACGCCGATCTGACCGACGGCGTGGCGCTGGTCAACCTGCTCCGCGACATCCGCCCCGACGAGGTGTACAACCTGGGCGCCCAGTCGCACGTCCGGGTGTCCTTCGACGCGCCCCTGTACACCGGTGACGTGACCGGCCTCGGCACGGTCCGGCTCCTGGAGGCGGTGCGGGCCAGCGGTATCGAGACCCGGATCTACCAGGCCTCCTCCTCCGAGATGTTCGGCGCCAGCCCGCCGCCGCAGAACGAGCGGACCCCCTTCCACCCGCGCAGCCCGTACAGCGTGGCCAAGGTCTACTCGTACTGGGCGACGGTCAACTACCGTGAGGCGTATGGGATGTTCGCCGTGAACGGCATCCTCTTCAACCATGAGTCGCCGCGCCGGGGCGAGACCTTCGTGACCCGCAAGATCACCCGCGGGGTGGCCCGGATCAAGGCCGGACTCCAGGACCGGCTGCACCTGGGCAACCTCGACGCCGTACGCGACTGGGGATACGCCCCGGAGTACGTGGACGCCATGTGGCGGATGCTCCAGTGCGACTCCCCGGACGACTACGTCGTGGCCACCGGCGAGGGGGTCAGCGTCCGGCGGTTCGTCGAGTACGCCTTCGAGCACGCGGGACTGGACTGGACCGAACACGTCCGCTACGACCCGAAGTACGAGCGCCCCAGCGAGGTCGACGCGCTCATCGGCGACGCCTCCGAGGCGGAGCGGCTGCTGGGCTGGAAACCCGAGGTGAAGTCCCGGGAGCTGGCCCGGATCATGGTCGACGCGGACATCCGGTTACTGGCCGACCAGCTCACCGGGGCCACCGTGCGGGTGGACCGGTGACGGCGCCCGCACCGCCCGTGAACACCCGGCCCGCCGCCCGTACGCGGACGGCCGGGAAGCCGGGACGCCGCCGCGCCGTGCCGGACACCGGCCCGCGGACCGCGTCCCCGGACACCCCCTGGACCGCGGCCGGCCGGTCGCGGCTCGTTCCCACCTCCGGAGCTGAATGATGAACGTGACCACGGGTCGCGGCCCGAGCGGCGGACGCGGCCGGATCCGCGCCGCGGCCGCCGCGCTCTGCCTGTTCGCCGGGGCGCTGACCGCGGCCGCCGGCGGGGCCTCCCCGGCGGCGGCGCTGACACCGCCCGTCTCCCTCACCGCCGACGACCTCACCACCTGGCAGACCAACGGCATCGTCTGGTCGATGGCCGCCGGGGACGGCGTCGTGTACGCCGGCGGCACCTTCTCCACCCTCCGTCCGCCGGGCGCGGCCGCCGGCACCTCGGAGCAGCCGGCGGTGAACTTCGCCGCGTTCGACGCGGCGACCGGTACCCCGACCGGCTGCCAGTTGTCGTTCACGATGTCCTCGGGCACCGCGACCGTCCGCGCGCTGGCGCTGTCGCCGGACGGCAAAACGCTGTACGCGGGCGGGCAGTTCGGGTCGGTGAACGGCGAGGGCGTCAGCAACATCGCCGCCATCGACACCGCGACCTGCGCCCCGCGCACGAACTTCAAGATCTCCGTCTCCGCGACCGTGCGGGCCCTGGACGTCACCGCCGACACCGTCTACCTCGGCGGCGACTTCAACAACGTGGGCGGCCAGACCCGGCGGAAGTTCGCCGCCGTCACCACGGCGGGCGCCGGCCTGCTGCCGTTCACCGCCGACGCGGACGAGGTGGCCCGCGCCGTCCAGGTCACCCCGGACGGCCGGCACGTGGCGCTCGGCGGGGACTTCTTCACCGTCAACGGCACGAGTTCCCACGCCCTGGCCGTGGTGGACGCCACCACGGGGGCCCTGGTCAAGAGCTACCCGGGCTTCATCCCCAACACCTCCACCGTGCAGGACCTCACCACGGACGCGACCGGGCTCTACACCGCCAACGAGGGCACCGGAGGCGGGGTGTTCGACGGCCGGATCGCCATCGACCTCGCCGGCTACCAGCAGCGCTGGCGGGACACCTGCCTGGGCGCCACCCAGGCGGTGCTGGTCCATTCGGGCGTGCTCTACAGCGGCAGCCACGCCCATGACTGCGCGAGCATGGGCGAGTTCCCCGACCAGCCCCGCAAGCACCTGCTGGCGCAGTCCGTGGACGACCCGAAGCTGCTGCCGTGGTTCCCGGACACCAACGACGGCATCGGTGAGCCCGTGGGTCCCCGGGTGATGGCCCAGACCGACAAGGGCGGCCACCACTACCTGTGGGTCGGCGGGGAGTTCACCACCGTCAACGGCGTACGCCAGCAGGGCCTGACCCGCTTCGCGGACGGCCCGGACACCGGGGCGCCCTGGGTACCCAACGTGAGCCTGTCCACCCTCACCCCGGGGCGGATCGACGTGAACTGGCAGACCAGCTTCGACACCGACGACGGGGTGCTGACCTACCGGATCTACAAGGACGGGGCGAGCACACCCGTCCACACCACCACCGGCTACTCGGTCTTCTGGGACCGGCCGCAGCTGCGGTGGACCGACACCGACGTGGCGGCGGGCGAGACGCACTCGTACCGGATCACCGCGAGCGACGGCACCAACACCAGCGCCAAGTCCCCCGCCCAGTCCGCCACCGTGTCCGCGACGGCGGAGCGCTACCCGGCCCGGGTGCTGTCCGACGGGGCCTCGCAGTACTGGCGTTACGACGAGGGCACCTCCACCTTCGCCGCCGACGCCACCGGCAAGCTGAACAACGGCTTCCTGCGCAACGCCCCGGCGTACCGGCAGACCCCGGCCGCCGTGGCCGGTGACTCGACCGCCATCGGCTTCGACGGGACGAGCCAGTACGCCTACGGCAACACCGCGCTGCCGGCGCCCACCCGGTTCTCGGTGGAGACCTGGATCAAGACGACCACCACCCGGGGCGGCAAGATCATCGGCTTCGGCAACCTGACGATGCAGAACAGCACCCGCTACGACAAACACGTCTACATGGCGAACAACGGGCGGCTGCTCTTCGGCGTCTACAGCGGGGGCTACCGCACGGTGACCACCACAGCCGCCTACAACGACGGCAACTGGCACCACGTCGTCGCCACCCAGGGCACCGGCGGCATGGCGCTCTACGTGGACGGACAGCTGCGCGCGTCGTCCGGCACCTACACCACCAACCAGGACACCCCCGGTTACTGGAGGGTCGGCGGGGACAACCTGAACAGCTGGCCGAGCCGTCCCACCAGCAACTTCTTCGCCGGCCAGATCGACGAGACCGCCGTCTACCCGACCGCGCTGACCGCCTCCCAGATCAGCGCGCACTACGCCCTGAGGACGGGCTGATGAGGCGTGCAGCCCTCGCCGGCGCCGCCGTCGCCTTCGCGACGGCGGTGCTGGCCGCCTGCGGCTCGTCCGGCGGCGGCCCGGCGGCGGCGGGCGGGACGCCGTCCGGACCGGCCGCCTCCGCACCCGCCGTCACCGCACCCGCCGTCCCCGGACCGTCCGGCGCGCCGGGCGGGGAACCGGCGGGCGAGGACGCGCGGGAGGCCGGTCCGCAGGACGCGGAGACACCTGACCTCCCCAAGGTGCCCGCCGACGAGATCACCCCGGCCACGGGCACCTTCAGCAAGCCGCAGAAGGAGTACCTGACCGACCGCGTGCCGCAAGGGATGGACCCGGCGGCGGTGCTCCAGACCGGCCAGGAGACCTGTGACCGGCTCCGCTACCTGGTCAAGGCCGACCGGGACATCGCGGTGGCGGCGGTCGTCACCGGTGAGGTCGCCGACGCGGAGCCCGCCGTGGCCCATCTCTGCCCCCGGCACCAGGACCTGGTGGACGAGGCGGCGCTCGGCTACCCGGACGGCACCCACACCAGCGCGGCGCTCCGGCCCGGCCGCTACCGCGCCCCCTCCCCCACCAAGGACTGCGCGTGGCGGCTGACCGGGGCGAAGGGCAAGGAGCTCGCCGCCGGGAGCTCGGACACCGGCCGCCCGGTGTCACTCACCGTCCCGGCGTCCGCCACCGCGTTCACCTCCACAGGCTGCTACGCCTGGCTGCCCGAAGGAGCGACCCGTTGAGCAAGCTGCCCATCGCCGTGGTGATCCCCACCAAGAACGAGGCACTGAACATCGCCGAGGCGGTGGGATCGGTCCTCGGCCACTTCGAGGCGGTCGTCGTGGTGGACTCGCACAGCACGGACGACACGGCGAAGATCGCCGAGGAGCGCGGGGCCGAGGTGGTCACGTACACCTGGGACGGCGGCCATCCGCGCAAGAAGCAGTGGTGTCTGGAGAACGTCCGCACGGACCTGGACTGGATCCTGCTGCTGGACGCGGACGAACGGATCGGCCCCGGCCTGCTGGCGGAGCTGCGGCAGGTCTTCGCCGGCCCGGCCCGGCCGAAGCCGGCGGCGTACGACATCCCGCTGGGGTACTGGTTCTCGGGGAAGCGGCTGCGGCACGGCTACACCATCCGCAAGCGCTCGCTGACCGACCGCACCCGCTGCCACTACCCCGAGGTGGGGGACCTGGACGCGCCCGGGATCGGGGAGGTGGAGGGGCACTACCAGCCGGTGGCCGCGACGTTCGAGGCGCTGCGGAACCCCATCGAGCACCAGGACCTCGACCCGGTGACCGACTGGTTCGAGCGGCACAACCGCTACTCGGACTGGGAGGCGTGGCTGGAGCACCACCCCGACGTCAAGGAGCAGGTGCGGAAGGTGAAGTCCCGGCAGGGGCAGCTCTTCCACAAGGCGCCGTTCAAGCCGCTGGTGTCCTTCGCCTACATGTACGTCTACCGGCGGGGCTTCCTGGACGGGCGGGCGGGGCTGGACTTCGCGCTGGCGATGAGCTTCTACCGGTGGCAGATCGCCCTGAAGTCCCGTGAGAAAAGACGGAGTTGAGCCAGCCTTTTGAACAACTCAGGAGGCGGAGGGCTCGATCTCCCCCGCGAAGACGATGACCTGGTCGATGAGGCTCCGTCGCAGATGGACGACGTCCGTTCCCGCCAGGCGGGGACCTCCGTCCGGTGTGGTGAAGACCCACTGGTACCGGGCCCACTCGTCAGGCATGTCCACCGCCGAGCAGCGCACCATCGTGCCGGTCCCCGCCGGGTGGCGCCGGATGTCCAGCACGAACTGCTCGACGGCCGCGATTCCCTCGCTGCGGCCCAACGGCCCCCAGAAGACCACGTCCGAGGTCAGGGCCTGGGAGAGCAGGTCTGTCACATAGCTGTCGTCCGAGGCGTTGAACGCGGAGATGAACGTGTCGATCGCGGAGCGTGCCGTCTCTTCCTGCATGCCCCAGTAATACCACCGGATTCGCGTGCGCTTGTCCCACGAGCCGCCTTCCGGTCACGGTGGACCGTCCCGGTCAGCACTGGGCGCGGCGTCTTCGGCGGAGCACGTCCTCGTAGGTCCGCCGGAGGGTGCCGGTCACCGCGTCGATGGTGAACCGGGTGCTGACCAGTTCCCACGCGGCCTTGCCCGCACGGTCGTTGGCCTCCGGCTCCAGGAGTTCCAGCACCGCGTCGGCGACCTTCGCCGCGTTGGCCGCGTCCTCGCCGGCTCTGCTGTCGACGACCCGGCCCGCCCCCGCCGCCGCCACGTCGGGGCCCAGGCCGCAGGTGCGGGTGATGACGGCGGGGGTACCCACGGACATCGCCTCCAGGACGGAGACGCCGAGCGGCTCCTCGATCGACGGCAGGACGTACACATCGGCCCGGCGTCCGGCTTCCAGCACCTCCTCGTGGCCGAGCGGCCCCACCTGGTCCAGGGCGTGCAGGACCCCCAGCCTCCGGGCGAGGGCCAGGGTGGACGGCAGCGCCCCGGTGTCCGGCCCGGCCAGCACGAAGCGGGCGTCGGGGTGGCGGGCCAGCACGGCGGGCATGGCGCCGACGAAGTCCTCGGGCCGCTTGCGCTCCTGGACCCGGGCCAGGAAGAGGACGACCGGCGGCCGCCCCGGCTCGCGGGCGGGCTTGCGCTCCTGCGGCCGTACGCCGTTGACCAGCCGTACGGTACGGGTGAGGGCGACGGGCGCCGCGACGGCCTCGACGTCGATCCGCTCCCGCTCGGTCAGGTGCAGCACGACGTCGGCGCGGCGCAGCACCGTGCGGACGCCGAGCAGGTCGGTGAGCTGGGCGACCCGCTTCTCGGTCGGGTCGACCATGCCGTGGGTCTGGACGACGAGCGGGGTGCGGGTGGCGAGGGCGAGCAGCGCGGCGGGCAGGGTCACCAGGTCGCGCATCAGGTGGACGTGCACGAGGTCGGCGCCGCGCATCATACGGCGCGCGGTGCGCAGCAGGGCGGCGGAGGTGATGCCGCTGACCTCGAAGGCGGGCAGCAGGTGGCGGGCCTGGAAGAGGTGCGCGGGCACCCCCTCGACCTCGCCGGGCAAAGGCCCGTCGAAGCCGTCGCCGAGCGCCATGATCCGGGCGTCGTCGCCGTGTGCGCGCTGGGCCTTCGAGAGGTTCAGCGCGACGCGGGTGGGACCGCCGAACGCGTGGTCCGGGGTGTGCAGCGTGACGATGTGCAGGACCTTCACCAGGGTTCCCCTCAACCTCGGCCGACAGGTCACAGACTAGTCATCACATCACCTCAAGTGGGTTGGTTCGTTAGAGTGTTCATCGGTCAGCAGACCGGGCGGGACCGGGCGATCGGGGGGCCATGACGTCCGTGCACGAGGCTGTGTCCGCGCCCGCGCCGGACGGTGGGCCCGGCCGGCGGGCACCGGCCGCACCGCCGGGCAGGTCGCTGTCGTGGGCGATGCTCTCGCGGGCGCTCGCGGTGCCCCTCATCCTCGGGCTGGTCTGCTTCCTGCCCGCCCTGGTCGCCGCCCAGCCCGGCACCGGCGCCCGGGACACCGCGTACTGGCTGCAACTGGTCCTGACCTGCTATGCCGGGGCCCGGCTCGCCACGATGATCCTGTCCACCCGACGGCGCCTGCTCCAGGGCGTGTTCTGGATGTTCGTGTACATCGCGATGGGGGTCGCGCCGTTCGCCCAGGCCGTCATCGGGCAGACTCCGACGCCGATGGTCGGGCCGCGCTCCGACCTGGTGACGGCGGTGTCGATGGTGCTGATGGGCTGTGCCGCGTTCGACCTGGGGGCGCTGCTGGCGTCCCGCCGGCCGCCGCGCCGCCGGCCGGCCCGGGGCGGGCACGGTCCGGCGGTCGCGCATCCGGTGCGGCTGCGGCTGCTGGTGGTGCTGGCGTTCGCGGCGAGCGGCTACTACGTCATGAAGCTGGGCGGGCCGCAGATCTTCTTCAGCAGCCGGCAGGAGATCAGCGCCTCGGTGGCGGTGAGCGGGGTGGCCTCGGACGGGTCCAACGTGGGGTCGGCCTTCCTGAAGGGCTTCGGCACCGTGCCCGCGCTGCTGGCCCTGCTCTTCTACACCCGCCGTCTGGCCACCTCGCGCCGGGCCCGGCGCACCCCCTCGACGGTGCTGGCGTGGGCGGCCCTGGCCGTCCTCAACGTGATCGTCAACAACCCGATCTCCAATGCCCGTTACTGGTTCCTCACGGTCCTGGTGTCGCTGCTGTTCACCGCGTTCCCGAGCAGTGCGGCGATCTACCGGTCGGTGCTGGCCACCGGGGTGGTGGGGGCGCTGGTGCTGTTCCCGTACGCGGACCGCTTCCGGTACGACGACGAGGGCTACCGGCCCGTGCGGTCCGCCTCCGTCTTCGAGCCGCTGGCCACGAAGGACTACGACCAGACGGTGATGTTCGCCAACGCCATCTCCTGGGTGGACACCAGCGGCCACACCTACGGCCGCCAACTGAGCGGCTCCGCCCTGTTCTTCGTGCCGCGCGCGGTGTGGGGCGGGAAGCCGGAGGACACGGGGGTCCGGGTGGGCGAGTGGATGGGGATGAGCATGACCAACCTCTCCGCCCCGCTGTGGACGGAGCTCTGGGTGGACTTCGGTGCCGCGGGCATGGTCGGGGGCATGGCCCTGGTCGGGTACGCGGCGGCCCGCACGGACCGCCGGTACGCGCTCGCGGTGACCCGGGCCGGACCGGGGCCGGGCAGTGTGCTGGCCGTGGCCGCGCCGCTGATCGCCGGATACACCTTCATCCTGCTGCGCGGCCCGCTGCTCCAGGCGGCGGGGAAGCTGGCCGTGGCGGCGCTCTGCCTCGCGCTGGTCGCCAGCTTCAGGGACGGCTCCCGGCGGCGCTCGCGCTGACGGGGTCCCCTGAGGGCTGTCCCGGGTTCCGGCGCAGCCGGGCGACCCGGGTCCAGGTGGCGACGGCCTTGCAGACGGAACCCAGGCAGAGTCCCCAGGCGGCCCCGGGCACCCCGGCGAGCGCGTAGCCGGCGGTCAGGAACACGACGGCGAGCAGGGAGAAGACCACCTGGACGGCCAGGGTGGTGCGCGGGTCCAGGACCCGCAGGGCCAGCAGCCCGCAGGTGCCGACGGCCATGGCGGCGTACTGGCTGCCGGTCGCGGGCAGCAGCGCGGCGGCGGTGGGCCAGGTGTCACCGAGCAGACGGCGGCCCGCCGGGTCGGGCAGCAGGGCCAGCGTGGCGGCCCAGGCAGCGGCCGTGGCGGCCAGGACCGCGGCGAGGGCGGCGGTGGCCCGTACGCGCCGCCGGTCGTCGGCGAGGCGGCCCAGCAGGGGCGGGCCGAAGCTGGTGGCGGAGGTGAAGAGCACGTTGAGCGGCCCGAAGAGGGTGGTCGCGCCGCGCAGGGCGCCGACCACCAGCGGATTGCCGACGGCGCCGAGCCCGAGCACGGACAGCTGACCGGTCGCGTTCCCGACGCCGAACTCCACGACGAAGCGCCGCCCCAGGTGTCCGCGGCGGAGCAGGACCCTGATCCGCACCGGGGTTCCGGCCGTGCGGCGGTGGAGCAGGGCGGCGGAGAGCAGCAGGGCGGGGAGCGCGGACAGCCCCCAGACGAGGACGAGCCGTGCCGCGCCCGCCCCGTAGGACTGCGCGGTGAGCGCGCCCAGCACGCCGAGGAGCCGCACCAGGTCGGCGAGCAGGGCGAGATGGGGCAGCTGGAGGGTGGAGAAGGCGTAGCGCAGGGTGTCCTGGCCGAGCACGATCGGCAGCACCAGACCCAGCATGACCAGGGCGTGCGCGGTGTCGCCGGGGAGCAGCAGGCAGACGGCGGCGAGAGGGAGACCGGTGGCGCTCGCGGCGAGCAGGGTGAACAGGACCGCCGATCGGCACGCGCCGCGCGTCTCCTCGCCCTCGCCGCGCCGCAGCACCAGCGGCTGCCCGGTGTAAGCGCCGAAGACGCCCAGCAGCACGGTGAAGACGAGGTAGACGGCGGAGAACCGGGCGAAGCCGTCCACGGTGGACAGCCGGGCCGCCGCGACCAGGACCAGGATGTTGGTCAGCGCGGCGACGCCCTGGTCCGCGACCGAGCAGACGATCGCGGTACGTGCTCTCACGGGCGCCCGGCGGGGGTGCCGAAGGGGCTGCGCAGGCCGAGGGTCTCGGTGGGGTCGCCGGTGGTGCCGTCCGTGCCGCCGGCGTCGCCGTCGTGTCCGGGCCTGGGGCCGGGGTCGCCGGGCCGGGAGCCTGAACCGCGCCGTCGGCCGGGCTTCTTGTGCCCGTCCTTGTGGGCGTCTCGGCGCGCTTCGCGGCGGGCCTCCCGGCGGGCGCGGCGGCCACGGGCCGGGTGGAGCAGGGCGCCGAGGACCGTGCCGCCCGAGGCGCCGATGACCTCGCGGATGCGTTCCAGGTCGCCGCGGTGCACCTCGCGGGGGTCACAGACGATCATCACGCCCTCGACCCGGTCGACGAGCGCCACGGCGTCGGCGTACGACAGGACGGGCGGGGCCAGCACGATGACGACGGCTCCGGACCGGTCACCCTCGGAGAGGATGTGCCCGACGGGTGCCGAGGTCAGCGCGCGCGGCACGTTGTCCACCGGGCGCCCGGCGATCAGCGTGAAGGCCCCGGAGCCGGGTACCTCGACGTGGGCGCGGCTGTGGGCGGGCCAGCCGCCCTCCCCGTCGCCGGGCGCGGCCCAGCGGGGGCGGGACCCCCGGGCGGCGGAACCCAGCCGGGCGGCGAGCGCCGGGGTGCGCAGGTCGGCCTCCACGAGCAGCACCTCGCGGCCCATCTCGGCGAACGCGGCGGCCAGGTTCGCGGCGGCGGCCGCGGCCGCCGCGTTGTCCCCGCGGGGGGCGGTGACCAGCAGGCGGCGGGAGCGGGCGAACGCCGGGTCGTAGGCGAGCCGGAAGGCGACCGCCCGGTACTCCTCGGCGAGCCTGCTGCCGTTGCGGCCGATGGCGAGCAGGGACGGTCCCGCCGGCCCGCGCTCGCGGGGCAGGGTGCCGAGAAGGGGCGCGCCCAGGGACCGTACGAGCTCGCGGGGGGAGCGTACGGCGGGGTCGAAGACGAGCCGTACCCAGGACAGCAGCAGCCCGAGCGCGAGGCCCACCACACCGCCGAGACCCAGCAGGAGCGGCAGGCCCGCGCCGGTGGGCCGGGTGGGGGTGACGGGCTCCTTGTTGAGGTAGCCGGGGGTGGTGTCCAGGGCCTTCAGCTCGACGATCTTCCGGTTGAGTTCGGAGATGGCGACGACGAGGTTGGCGCGGGCGGCGTCGGTGTCGTCCACCGCGCTCCCGGTGGCCCGCTCCTCCAGCCGGTCGCGCTGTTCCACGAGGGGTTCGAGCTGGGCGCGGTAGCCGTCGGCCATGTTCTCGATGCTGCCCTCGGTGCGCTGACGGCGGATTTCGAGGTAGGCGTCGGCGAGGGCGGCCGCGCGGGTCTTCGCCAGGGCGGGGTCGGTGGTGGTGTAGGCGAAGCGCAGGGTGAGGGTGTTGGGCGGGTTGGTGACCTGGAGGTCGCCGAGCAGGGCGCGCGGGCGGACCTTGTCGCCCTTCTTCGCCAGGGTGCGGGCGGCCAGGGTGCCGACCGTGTCGCTGACGGCGGTCTGGCGCTCGGAGCCGATGTTGATGCCCTTGTCGGCGGAGGCCCCGGTGGCGAACGGGTCGGCGGTGGCGGACCGGACCTGGACCTCGCCGGTGGCCGTGTAGGTGTCCTCGCCGCCCAGGGCGAGGAAGGCGCCGCCCAGGAGACCGAGGGTGACGCCCGCGGCGAGCAGGGCTCGGTAGCGCAGGAGCTGGCGGAACTGGTCCCTGAGCAGGGCCGGTTCGTCCTGGTCCTCCGGCGTGCGGATCGTCTGCGTCATCGGCGTGCTCCCCCTTGTGCGTCCCCGAGGACCTCGGTGAGCAGGGCGTCGAAGCGGGCCAGGCCCGCTTCCCGGCTCAGGTGGTGTGCGACGTAGTCCGGTCCGTGCGCGCCCAGCGCGTCCGAGGCCGCCGGATCCTCGGCCAGTCGGCGTACGGCGGCCAGCAGCGCGGCCGGGTCCTCCGGGGCGACGAGGACCCCGGCGCCCGAGCGCCGCACCTCGTCGGCGGTGCCGCCCTCGGCGGCGACCGAGGCGACGACGGGCCGCCCGGAGACGAAGTACGAGGTGAGTTTGGAGGGGACGCTCATGTCGAGCACCGAGGCCCGCTGGGTCACGGCGAGCACGTCGGCCGCGGCGAGCACATCGGGGAACTCGGCCGCCCCGGCGGGCGGCAGGAAGTCGACGTTGGGCAGTCCGGCGGCGCTCGTCCGCAGGGCGGCGCGCTGGTTGCCGTCGCCCATCAGCACGACCCGGACGTGCGGCGCGAGCCGGGCCAGGCCGACGAGGACGTCCAGCCCCTGTTTGAGCCCCATGTTCCCGGAGTGCAGGACCACAGGGGTGTCCTCCGGCCAGCCGAGCCGTGCCCGGGTGGCGGCCCGGTCCGCCGAAGGGCCCTGCACGTGCGACCAGTTGGGGACGACGCGGATGCGTCCGGCGTCCACGCCCAGCGCCCTGACGCCCGGCACGAAGCTCTCGTGGATGACCCCGACGAGCGCCGCGTCCCGCAGGGCGTACCGCTCGGCCGCCCCGGCGGCCGAGGCCGCCCGGCCGCCGCCCCGGATGCCGCTCTGCGCGGCCGCGGCGCCCATCAGGTCCTGGACGACGGGTAGGTGCGGGACGCCGTGGCGGCGGGCGATACGGGCGCCGAGCACCCCGCCCGCCAGGCTGGGCATCTGGGAGACCACCGCGTCGGGGCGGCCGGGCGGCGGCGCGAGCAGGCCGTGGACCAGCACGGACGCCTCGAACACGGCACGGCGCAGGGCGCTCTGCCGGGGCGGGACGTAGTGACGCCGGCGGTGGACGGTCACCCCCTGCCGGCTCTCCTCGCGCCGCCACACCCCCCGGTAGCGCTCGTCCACCCGCCAGGCCGGGTAGTGCGGCATGCCCGCCAGGACGTCCGTCACGGCGCCCGACGCGGCCCAGTGCTCGGCGAGCTGGGTGGCGTACGGGCCGATGCCCGTCACCTCGGGCGCGTAGTTGGTGGAGACCACCAGTAATCGGCGGTTCTCCCACGGCCGGTGGCCGGGCGGTCGGTGGTCGAGCGGTCGGTGGTCGAGCGGTCGGTGGTGCGCGGCAGCGGACATCGGACGATCGCCTTCCCCCCGGAACAGCCTCCGCCGTCGAGCTTATCCGTTCACGCGTTGCACAAGTGTTCTCCACAGTAAGGTCGTTGGACCAGTTCCACCGTGGGGGGAGAGAACGGATGGCGCAGCACAGGGTCGGTTACGCCCCGGGGGTGTACGACCTGTTCCACGTCGGCCACCTCAACATCCTGCGGCACGCCCGCAGCGAGTGCGACTATCTGGTGGCGGGGGTCGTGTCGGACGAGATGGCGGCACTCGCCAAGGGCCACAAGCCGGTGATACCGCTGCGGGAGCGCCTGGAGATCGTGCGCAGTGTGCGCTTCGTGGACGCGGCGTTCGTGGAGACCGTGCCGGACAAGGTCGAGACGTGGCAGCAGGTCCGCTTCGACGTCCTCTTCAAGGGCGACGACTGGCGGGGCACGGAGAAGGGTGCGCGGCTGGAGCGTGACTTCGCCGAACTCGGCGTCGAGGTCGTCTACTTCCCGTACACCGTGCACACCTCCAGCACCCAGTTACGGCGGGCGCTGGACGTGCTCGTCAGTCCGCCCGGAGCGCTTTCAGCTCCCTGAACCACTTCACCAGGAACGCCACCAGGAACAGGGCGTGCACCGCGGCGAGCACGGCGTACCCGGCCCGGAACGCCGAGGGCGCGCCGAGCAGCGCGAAGACCACACAGAACACCCCGTAGTCCGCGGGCAGCAGGGCGACGGCCCGTATCCGGGACACCGGGGCCGGGGCGCCTGCCGGGGCGGGCGCGGCAGCGGCGGCGGCCTTCCCGAGCTGTTCGCGCAGCAGCCCCGCGCAGAAGGTCAGCACCGCGACGAAGCCGAAGCCCAGCGGGAGCAACAACCAGGCTTCGGAGGGCAGTTCGCCGAACCGGTAGAACGACAGCAGTACGGCGGTGTGGACCAGGATCATCTTGGCGCAGTCCACGACATGGTCCAGCCACTCACCGTCCGGGCCGCCCCGGCCGGTCAGCCGGGCGAGCTGCCCGTCCGCCGAGTCGAAGGCGAAGCCGACGGCGAGCCCGGCGTACACCGCCCAGCCGAGCCACCAGGAAGGTTCCACCAGGGCGACCGCGGCGACGGCGGTGAAGGTGAACACCGCGCTGACCGCAGTGACCTGGTTGGGCGTCAGCCCAGCGCGGCAGGCCCCGGCGGCGAGCAGCCGGCCGGCCGGGCGGTTCACGTACCGCGAGTAGAGCGAGACACCCTTGGACGACTTCTGCGCCCCGCGTAACGCGCGCAGCGCCGCTCCCGTGCTTCCCATACGCCCCCCAGCGCCCGGTCCCACCGTGGGCAGCATCATGGCAGACACGGGTCACCGGCCGCATTACCCAGCAGGTAATCGACGCCTCCCGCGGCGCCGGGGCACGCTGTCCTCGCCGCCGCGGACCACCGCGGCACCGACGGAGGGAACACCGCCGTGACCGTGCACCAGGACGCCGTACAGCGCTACTTCGCCGCGTGGAACGCGGGTACCGCCGAGGAACTGGAGAAGGCGGTGGCGGCCGCCTTCACCGAGGACGCCACCTACACCGACCCGCTGGCCGACGTACGCGGCCACGACGGGCTGGCCGCCGCGATCAGCGGGGCGCACGAGCAGTTCGCCGGGTTCGACTTCGTCCCCACCGGCACCCCGGACGCCCACCACCACCTGGTCCGCTTCACCTGGGACCTGGTCTCCCGGGCCGACGGCTCGGCGCCCGCCGCCGGGTTCGACGTGATCACCCTGGCCGAGGACGGCCGGATCAGCTCGGTCAGCGGCTTCCTGGACCGGCTGCCCGGGGCGTAGGCAGGCCCCGGGGGGTGCGCCGGTCCGTCCGCCGGGCTGCGCCGGGGGCGTCAGTCCGTACCGGGGGCGTCAGTCCGTGCCGGGGCCAGGCTCCGGTTCCGGTTCCGGCGCCCGTTCGGTGAGCTGCTCGTCCAGGTCGTCGATGAGCAGTTCGGCGTGCTCGATCTGGCCGGTCCGGTAGGCCGAGCGGGCCACCAGGTGGGAGGCCACCGGGCTGGTCATCAGCTGGAAGAAGCCGATGAGGGCCAGGGTCGCCAGGTCCATGCCGCTGCGCAGCCGCAGCGCGACCCCGGCCAGCACCAGCAGGAGGCCGAGGGTCTGCGGTTTGGTCGCGGCGTGGCTGCGGGAGAGGACGTCCGGCAGCCGCAGCATGCCGATCACCCCCAGCAGACAGATCGCCGCGCCGGTGAAGACCAGGGCGGCGCCGAGGGTGTCGGTGAACTGCGTCCAGACCCTCATCGGGGTCCCTCCTTGTCCCTGGGACGCGTGGGCGCCGGGCGTGCGGGCGGCCGGTCGCGTACGGCGATGAAGCGGGCGATGCCCACCGAGCCGGTGAAGCCGAGGAAGGCCAGCACCAGCATGATGGGGAAGTAGAAGGGATCGCGGGCCATCGCGGACTTGGCGCCGAGTCCGGCGATGATCAGCGCGGCGAGGACGTCCAGGGAGATGGCCCGGTCCAGCATGGAGGGGCCGCGCCAGATCCGGTACAGCAGCAGAGCCCCCGCGACGACGAGGATCACGACGGCGGCGACCAGCAGGACCCGGTCGGCGGTCTCCGGTGCGCTCATGTCCCGTTCCTTCCCTCGTCGTCCCGGCCCCGGTCCGGCTCCTCACCCCGGTCCCCTGGGTTCGCGGGGTCCCCGGTGCCCTGGTCCGGTGGCCGCCCGGCCACCCGCTCGATCTCGTCCCGCGTACCGAACGCCCGTACGGTCAGTCTCTCCAGGCGCCAGACCGAGCGCCGGGCCGCCTCCAGCGCGGCGGGCTGGTCCGCGTCCAGGACGTGCAGGAAGAGCGTGGCGGTGGCCCTGCGTACCTCGATCACCGAGCCGCCCGGTGTGTTGGACACCGACACGGCGATGGCGGCCATCATCAGGTCGCTGCGGCAGCGCAGTTGTACGGCGATGACGGCGGGCCGGTGCGGGTAGCCCGTGAAGATCTGCCGGGTGACCTTCACCCCGGAGGTGTACATGTCGTACAGCAGGCTTCCGGCGAGTACGACGATGCCCCAGGGGTGCAGCCGTAGCCCGAGGTCCACCCGCGGCAGGGGGAAGGCCAGTGAGACGAAGACGGCGACGACGGCGCCGGTGATGATGTTGGCCCACGTCAGGGTGGACCACAGCAGCACCCAGATCAGGGTGAGCCAGCCGATCAGCGGGAGGTCGAGCACCCGGCGCCGCCGGCCGGCCAGCTCGGCGCTGAAGGGCGGCAGTTCGGGGTCGCGGCGGGAGAGTGTGATCAGGCGTTTCACCGGCCGAGCACCGCCTCGGTGTAGGGGCCGCGGTCGATGAGTTCGGCGGCCGAGCGGTCGGTGAACGCGGTCAGCGGACCGGCCAGCACCGTGAAGGCGAGGCCGAGGGCGACGGCGGCGACGGTGGCGGCGGTCATCGCGCCGGGCGGCCTGGTCGTGGTGGTGACGGCGCGTCCGTGCAGGCTCGCCGCGACGGCCTGCCCGGCCGGTGCCGGTGCGCCCAGGACGCCTTCGTCACCGGAGCCGGGGATCCGGTCGGGCCCGGTGTCGCTGTCGCCGTCGTCGGAGTCGTCCGCGGACTCCAGGACCGTGCCGTAGGCGGCCTGGTCGGGCGGCTCGGCCCGCCAGAAGGCCAGGTTCCACACCTTGGCCATCACGTACAGGGTCAGCAGGCTCGTCAGGGTGGCACCGGCGACCAGGATCCACGCCCAGGCACCGCCGTCGGCGACCCCGGCCCGCATCAGGCCGAGCTTGCCGATGAAGCCGGAGAGCGGGGGGATGCCGGCGAGGTTCATCGCGGGGACGAAGAAGAGGACCGCGAGGACCGGGGCCGCCTTGGCGAGCCCGCCGATCCGGGTCAGTTCGTTGGTGCCGCCGCGCCGTTCGATGAGACCGGCGACGAGGAAGAGCGTGGTCTGCACGGTGATGTGGTGGACGACGTAGAAGATCGCCCCGCCGTACGCCTCGCGGGTGGCGAGCCCGATACCGAAGATCATGTAGCCGATGTGGCTGATGAGGGTGAACGAGAAGAGCCGCTTCAGGTCGGTCTGGGCGACCGCTCCGAGGATGCCCACGACCATCGAGAAGAGCGCCACGGCCATCAGCAGGTCACCGAGCCGGTTGCCGGGGAAGAGCAGGGTCTCGGTGCGCAGCATGCAGTACACGCCCACCTTGGTCAGCAGTCCGGCGAAGACGGCGGTGACGGGTGCGGGTGCCGTCGGATAGGAGTCGGGGAGCCAGGCCGCCACGGGGAAGACGGCGGCCTTGATGCCGAAGACGGTGAGCAGCATCGCCTGGATCAGCGTCTGCACCCCGAGGGGGAGTTCGGGAAGTTGCCCGGCGAGCTGGGCGAAGTTGACGGTGCCGGCCGCGGCGTAGGTCATGGCGATGGCGGTCAGGAACAGCATCGAGGAGAACAGCGAGATGATCACGTAGGTCGAGCCGGCCCGGATGCGCGGGCCGGTGCCGCCGAGGGTGAGCAGGACGAAGCTGGCCACCAGCATGATCTCGAACGCGACGAAGAGGTTGACGAGGTCGCCCGCCAGGAAGGTGCAGGACACCCCGGCGACCAGGATGAGGTAGGCGGGGTGGAAGACGGCGACCGGCGTCTCCTGGTCCCGGTCGGCCATGCCCTGGCCGAGGGAGTAGACCAGCACGGCGAGGGTGACGGCCGAGGAGACGGTGAGCATCAGCCCGGACAGCCGGTCGGCGACCAGGGTGATGCCGAGCGGCGGGGGGAAGTCCCCGAGGTCCACGTGGAGGGGGCCCTGCCGGTCGGCCGCCACCATCAGGGCCACGGAGAGGCCGAGTACGGCGCTGAGCACCGCGACGCTGATGAAGCGCTGGAAGCGGGCGAGCCGGGTGCCGAAGGCGAGGCTCAGGCCGGTGGCGCAGAGCGGCAGCAGCACCGGCAGCGGAACGAGCGCGTTCATCCGGCGGCTCCTCGGTCGGAATCGGAGGGATCGTCCGGGCCGGGACCGTCGTCCGGCCCGGGACCGGCCGGGCCTGAACCGTCGTCACCGGGACCGTCCGGCCCGGAACCGTCCTCCGGCCCGGGACCGTCCTCCGGACCCGGCCCGGCGGGGCCTGAGCCGTCGTCACCGGGAGCGTCCGGGCCGGTGGGGCCGCCGCCGCCGGGGTCCTCCGGCCCCCGTTCCCCGGCTTGGGAGGACGGGGGCGACGGGTCGGCGCCCGTGTCGTGGGCCGGGGCGCCCGGGTCGAGGTCCGCGGGTTCCGTGCCGGACGGCGGACGCGCCCCGTGGGGCGAGGCGTCCGGGTAGTCGTCCGGGTCGGCGCCCAGGATGTCGTGCCAGAGGTCACCCGAGGCGTCGCGGCCCCGGGCCTGCAGGGCCCGGTCGGCGCGGAGCCGGGCCCGGAGCCGCCCGCGCTCCTCGCGGTAGCGGTCGCGGTCCTCGGACGTACGGCCGGGCTCGGCCCGGTACTCCTCCCGCAGCTCGGCCCACTCGCCCCGTACCTCCGCGCGCAGCACGATGCGCCGGTCCTCCAGGTCGTCGTGGACCTCGTCGGTGCCGGTCAGCTGATGGCCGCGGTACGCCATGGCCAGCAGGAACGCCGTGGTGGCGAGGGTGATGACGATGGCGGTGAGCGCGATGGCCTGGGGCAGCGGGTCGGTGACCCGGCCCAGCGCCACCCCGTAGAGCAGGGGCGCCTCCCCCGCCCTGCCGGTCGAGGCGAGGACCAGCAGGTTGATGCCGTTGCTCGCGATCACCGCCCCCAGCAGGATGCGGGTCAGCGGCCGGGTGAGCATGAGGACCCCGCCGACGGCGCACAGGACCACGGCGGTCAGGAGCAGCGAGACGCTGACGGTCATCGGCCGGTCCCCCCGCTGCCGGTCCCGGCCGGCGCGAGCGCGCCCGCCGCCCGTTCGATCTGCCGGTCCACCTTGGCGCCGAGGGCCCGCACGATGTCCAGGACGACGCCCAGGACCAGGAGGTACACGCCGCAGTCGAAGAGGACCGGCGTACCGATGTGGTAGTCGCCGAGGACGGGCAGGTGCCCGTGGTAGGTCCAGGCGTGCAGCACCGTGCCGTTGGCCAGGCCGAGCAGGGCGACCCCGGTGGAGAGGAAGAGCCCGAGACCGGTGAAGAGCCCTGGTTGCAGCGGGGCGGCCTCGGCGAGTTCGAACCGGCCGCCCGCGAGGTAGCGGGTGATGAGGCCGAGTCCCGCGACCAGACCGCCGACGAAGCCGCCGCCCGGCATGTTCTCCGCGCAGAACAGCAGGTACAGCGAGAGGACCAGGATCGGGTGGAAGACCAGGCGGGCGACCACTTCGAAGACCACCGAGCGGTGTTCGGGCGCGAGGGTCGATCCGGCGGCCAGCCAGGTGCGTTCGGGGGCGGTGTCGTAGCCCTGGGGCACCCCGGTCAGCGAGGTGGCGTTCAGCGACCAGGCGGTCTGGCCGAGCAGCTCTCCCCGCCGCATGTCGGCCTCGCTGCGGCGGTGCACGTAGATGAGGCTGGTGACCCCGATCGCGGCGGCGGCGAGCACGGCCGACTCCCCCATGGTGTCCCAGGCCCGCAGATCGACCAGGATGGTGGCGACGACGTCCTTGAGGCCGTGGTCCGCGGTCTCCTCGACCATCGCCGCACCGGCCGGCGGGGCGACGCGCGCGGCGGCCGTCACCCACAGCGCGACCCCCAGGGTGGCCGCGCCGCCCAGGGCGACCGGCACGCGGACCGCGCGC
Source organism: Streptomyces halstedii (assembly GCA_000720535.1). Taxonomy (GTDB): domain Bacteria; phylum Actinomycetota; class Actinomycetes; order Streptomycetales; family Streptomycetaceae; genus Streptomyces; species Streptomyces halstedii. The sequence continues at coordinate 380,051 of JOAZ01000001.1, read as the reverse complement.
CGCCACGGACTGACGGACTCCTGGAAGTGCACCGGCATCCGGCGCAGGACGAGCACGAACACGATCATCGACACGGTCTCCACGCAGAACTGGGTGAGCGCCAGGTCCGGCGCGCCCTGGACCACGAAGAGCAGCGCGGTGCCGTACCCGGTCAGCCCGGCCAGGACGACGGCCTTCATCCGGCGGCTGACGGCCAGGCAGAGCAGCGCCGCCGCGCAGGTCAGCACGGCCGTCGCGCCCTGGAGCGGGGTGTCCCACAGCCGGGGTGCGGCCGCCCCGTCCCAGGGGCGGTCCGTGAACAGCACGGCGAGCTGGCCGCCGATCATCACCAGCAGGGTGGTGGCGAGGTACACGGAGAGGGAGCCGCGCTGGACGAAGCCGGTGACCTGGAGGGCCAGGCGTTCCAGGCCCAGCAGGAGGTGGCCGAAGACCCTGTCGGCGGTCGGCCAGGCGACGCGCCGGGAGAGCCGGGTGACGGTCGCGCGCCCCGCGAAGAGCACGGCCCCGCCCAGCCAGGCGGCGGCGGACAGCACCAGGACGGTCCCGAAGCCGTGCCAGAGCGCGAGCTGGAAGGGGTGGGCGGGGCGCGGGAAGGTGTCGGCGTACGCGCTCAGCAGCCCGTCCGTCCAGCCGATGCCGGGCCCCAGCACCAGGCAGGCGGCGGCGAGCAGCGCGGGCGGCGCCAGGAAGGCGGGTCCCACCCGGTGCACGGGGGTGTCCTCGACCCCGGGTTTGCGGGCGAAGGCGCCCCAGACGAAGCGCAGGGTGTAGGCGACGGTCAGCACCGACCCCATGACGGTGACGGCCAGCACCCAGCGGTCGGCGGTGTTGCCGTGCAGCAGCGCGTCGAACGCCGCCTCCTTCGCGGCGAAGCCCAGGAACGGCGGCAGGGCGGCCATGGACGCGGCGGCGAGCACGGCCGTCGCGCACAGGGCGGGTGAGGCGCGGCCGACCCCGGAGAGTCTGCGCAGGTCACGGGTGCCCGTCGCGTGGTCGACGATCCCGGTGACGAGGAACAGGGCGGCCTTGAACAGGGCGTGACCGAGGATCATGGCGCCGGCGGCGAGTGCCGCGTCACGGTTGCCGGCCCCGGCGAGCACGGTGAGGAAGCCGAGTTGGCTGACGGTGCCGTAGGCCAGCACGAGCTTCAGGTCGTTGAGGCGCAGCGCCCGCCAGCCGCCGAGCAGCATGGTCGCACCGCCGAGCACGAGGACGACGGGCCGCCACAGCGGTACGTCGGCGAAGGCGGGGGCGAGCCGCGCGACCAGGTAGACACCGGCCTTCACCATGGCGGCGGCGTGCAGATAGGCGCTGACGGGGGTGGGCGCGGCCATCGCGTTGGGGAGCCACAGGCTGAACGGCCAGACGGCGGACTTGGACAGGGCCCCGCACAGGACGAGGGCGATCGCGACGGACACGGCGAGCGTGGCCTCGGGCGGGTGGGCGACGATCGCGGAGACGCGGTAGGTTCCGGCCGCCTGACCGAGGATCAGGAAGCCGATCAGCATGGCGAGGCCGCCGAAGGTGGTGACGGTGAGGGCCTGGAGGGCGGACCTGCGGTTCTGTTTGCGTTCGCTGCCGTGGCCGATCAGCAGGTACGAGAAGACGGTGGTGAGCTCCCAGAACACGTAGAGGGAGATCAGGTCGTCGGCGAGGACCAGGGCGAGCATCGCGCCGGTGAAGGCGAGCAGGTTCCCGGCGAAGGAGCCCAGCCGGGGGGAGTCGTCGGTGAAGTAGGAGGCGCAGTAGAGCAGGACGAGCGTGCCGACCCCCGCGGCGAGCAGCACCATCAGTTCGGCGAGGGCGTCCAGGCGCAGGGCGAGCGAGACGCCGTAGTCGGGAATCCATTCCCAGGTCCAGGTGACCGCCCGGCCGGCCGCCGCGCCGCCCCACTCGGTGCCCGCCCACACCGTGGTGGCGGCGGGCGGCAGCGCGAGCACCAGGAAGGCGCGCCTGCCCAGGCGGCGCACCAGCGGGGCCGCGCAGGCCGCGAGGGCGAAGTGGCAGACGATGAGCGTGATCACGACGGAGAGACCAGAGGGAGAAAGAGGACAGACTGAGCGAAGGGCACCGAATACAGATATATCCCCTGGCTCCCTTCACCCGTACGGCGCGCCGCGAGGGCGCGGACCACTGGCACCGGGAGCGGGGCCGGCCGGGGCCGGCGGGCGCTCCGCCGTGGTCGTGGGGGTGCGTGTGCCCGGACCGCCCGTCCGCACACAAGGCCGGGCGGCGGGTCTCCACAGACCGTCAGGCGGGTGTCCGCGTACCGGCCTTTTCGCAGGTCCGGCGGGACGCCGCGCGGGCCCGGTCGTGGCGTTTCGGCGGAGACGGGTGTGGATCATGTGGGCACGCGGTGTTGTACATGTGAGCCCGCTTTTTCTTCATTTTTGCCCTGTGACTAATATCCATGTGTCCAAGTGCTCACCGGATTTGACCAGTCACTGGCTGGCACCAAAGTCAAGGAGCCTCCCCTGCGCACGCGCGCGTCACGGCGGACCGACTCGGCACCCATGTCGTTGCGGACAGCCCTCCTCGTCCTGGCCGTCGTACCCGGTGTCGCCCTGGCGGCCCTCTGGGCGGTCACCAGCGGACAGACACTGCTCGACTTCCAACGCCAGGCAGCCCAGGGGCTGTTGGCCGAACAAGCCGGTCAACCGTCCAACATCGTCTACTACAACCTTCAGGAGGAGCGGCGGCTCAGCGCCGAGTCGCTGGCCCGGCCGGACGCCTCCCGCGCGGCGCTGGAGAAGCAGCGCGCGCTCACCGACGACGCGATCGCGGCCTTCCAGTCGCTCTCCGACGTGAACGCCGACGACGCCCCCTCCGAGGTGCGGGACGCGGTCGCCAGGGCACGCGAGGCCATGAACCAGCTGCCCGCGCAGCGCACGCTCGTCGACGAGGGGGCCGGCAAGCAGCAGCGGGTCGTCTACTCGTACTACACGGACCTCATCGCCACGGACCTCAAGCTCTTCGCGGCGCTCAGCCACGTGGACAACGGCGAGGTGACCCAGTTGAGTCAGCCGCTCGTGGACCTCTTCTGGGCGAAGGAGATGATCTCCCGCTCGGACGCGATCCTGGCGCGCGGCTGGCCCTCGGGCAAGCTGAGCGCGGAGGACCTCCAGGAGGTCCGGGAAGCCGTGGCGGGGCAGTCGTTCCAGGCCGCGACCAAAGTGGTCCCGTATCTTCCCGAGGACGAGCGGGCCCGCTGGCAGCAGTTGACCGAGGGCTCCGCCTGGGCGGCCAAGACGAAGATCGAGAAGCGGCTCCTGGGACCGGTGGCGGCCGACCGGTCCGGCTTCGTCGCGCTGGACGCCGACGAGAAGACCTGGCGCGAGGCCATGGACGGCGTCACGCCCGAGCTGGTCGGACTGCTGGAGACCCGCACCGAGGCGGTCGTGGCGACCGGCAAGGGCAGCGTCATGTCCCTGCTGCTGAAGATGGTCCTCACCTCGGTGATCGGTCTGCTCGCGGTCATCGTGGTGGTCTGGACCACTTGGCGTCTCACGGGTAACCTCCGCCGGCGCGTCCTGGGGCTCCAGGAACGCGCCGAGGAGCTGGAGAAGGCGCTGCCGGACGTCGTCGAGCGGCTGGCGCGGGGTGAGAAGATCGACGTCGAGGCCGAGGCCCGCGCGATCGACGCCCCGGCCGGCGGCGGGGACGAGCTGACCCGGCTCGGCAGCGCGCTCAACCAGGCGCGCACCAGCGCCCTGACGGCCGCCGTCAGACAGGCCGACCAGCACCGGGGCTTCGAACGGCTCCTCCAGCGCATCGCGCGCCGCACCCAGCAGCTGATCGGCCAGCAGCTGAAGAAGCTGGACGAGCTGGAGCGCAAGCACGAGGACCCCGAGGTCCTCGACGGGCTCTTCGACCTGGACCACCTGACGGCCCGTCTGCGGCGGTACGAGGAGAACCTGGTGATCCTCTCCGGCGGATCGCCGCACCGGCGCTGGCGCAAGCCCGTGCCGCTGCTGGACGTCATGCGCTCGGCGCAGGGCGAGGTGCAGGACTACCGCCGGGTGGTGCTGGACCTCGACGGCGCCCCGTGGCTGTCCGAGCGGGCCGTGGGCCCGGTCTCCCACGTCCTGGCCGAACTCATCGAGAACGCGCTGAGCTTCTCCCGGCCGCCGAGCCCCGTCGAGGTGCGTGCCGCCAAGGTGAGCCGGGGCCTGGCCATCGAGGTCGAGGACCGGGGCCTGGGCATGGACGAGGAACAGCTCGCCGAGGCCAACGAACTGATGAGCCGTCCGCCGCGCTTGGACGTGCTGGCCCACTCGGAGGACATCCGGCTCGGCCTCCATGTGATCGCGCGCCTCGCGGACCAGTACGGACTGCGGGTCGAATTCCGCCCGTCCGCCTTCGGCGGCACCCGTGTGGTCGTGCTCGTCCCCGACGAGCTGACCGTCCCCGGACCCCACTCCGGTCCGGTGGCGGTGCCGGGACCGGCCGCGTCCGCCCCGCCCGCGCCGGAACGCCGTCCGGCGCCCGCCGAACCGGGCGCGCTGCCGACCCGCGTACAGGGCAAGGCGCTGGCCGGAGTCACGGCCCTGTCCGACCACGCGGCCCGGACCGGCCGTCCGGCCGGGCACCCCGGCGCACCGGAACGGCCCGCCCCGTCCGACGAACCGGCGAGCGGGCCCCAGGATCCCTACGGCACGCCGGACCGACCGCCGTACGAGGCGCCCGAGGAGCCGTACCCGGCGACCGGTACCTCGTACGCCGGGCCCGGCACCGGCGCGTTCGGGCCGTACGCCGCACCGGAGGGTGACCCGTACGCCGGACCGGAAGGTGGCCCGTACCCCGGACCGGAGGGCGACCCGCGCCCCGGACCGGACGGCCCGTACCCGGGACCGGACGGCGGCCTGTACCCCGGACCGGAAGGTGGCCCGTACCCGGGACCGGACGGCCCGTACCCGGGACCGGACGGCCCGTACCCCACGCAGGACGAGCCGTACCCCGGACCGGACAGCCCGTACCCCACGCAGGACGAGCCGTACATGACGGCGGCCGGGCAGTTCCCCGTGCCCGCCCACACGTATCCGCACTCCGACGAGGGCTACCCGCCCCCGGACCAGGCGTACGGGCAGCACCCCCGGTCCGCCCCGGCCTCCGCCCCGCCGCCCTACGACGGCGTGTCCGGCCACGACCACACGGGGCGGCACCCCGCCCCCGGTCAGCGGCCGCCCGCCGTACCGGGCCCCCCGGTCTCCGCCGCGGAGCCGGAACCCGCCGTCACGAGCGCGGACGGCGGTGGCGAGCCTCCGCTCCCCCGCCGGGTGCGCCAGGCCAGCCTGGTGGACGAGCTGCGGACCGGTCCCGTCTCCCCGGGCGCCACACCCAGGCGGCCCCCGAGCTGGGACGAGAACCCGCTGTTCCGCCCGGCGCCCCGCCGGGCCGGTGCCGCGATCGGGGCGTTCCAGCGGCGGTCGCGCGCGGCCCGTGCGGCGGAGGATCCGCCGAACCCGCCCGACCGCCCCACACCCACCCATCCCACGAGAGAAGAACGGTCATGACACGCACTACGGCCACCCTCCAGGATCTGGACTGGCTGCTCGACGGTTTGGTGGACTCGGTGGCCGAGACCATGAACGCCGTGCTGCTGTCCGACGACGGACTGGTGGTGAGCCACTCACGGACCGTCGAACGGGCCGACGCCGAGCGGCTCGCCGCGATATGCACCGGCCAGCAGAGCCTCGCCCGCGGCGTCGGCCAGCTGTTCGACGGCGGCACCGTGCACCAGGTCATCGTCGAGCTCGCCGACCTCTGGCTCTTCATCGTCACGGCCGGCCAGGGCACCCACCTCGCCGTGGTCGCCTCCCCGGAGGTCGACGCCGAGGTGATGTCCCTGGCCATGCACAACCTCGTGCAGCAGGTCGGACAGAAGCTCACGGCGCCGGTGCGCGGTGAGTTCGACGCCTTCGGCACCGGAGACGGGCAGCGGGTGTGACGCCCTACTGGGACGAGGAGGAGCCCGAGGAGGACGCGGCCGGCACCATGGTCCGGCCGTACACCATCACCCACGGCCGGACCGCTCCCGAGCGGGACGACTTCAGCCTCATCACCGTGCTGACCACGGCCGGTGAGCCGTTGGACGAGCACGGTGTCCCGCTGCGCGCGGGCCGACTCCAGCCCGAGCACCGCATGATCCTCGACCGGTGCCGGCGGCCGGCCGCCGTGGCCGAGGTGGCCGCGGGCCTCGACCTGCCGGTCTCGGTGACCAAGATCCTGCTGGCGGACCTGGTCGGCCAGGGACTGCTGCTCGCCCGCGCCCCCCTGACGGTGGCACGGGCATCCGGCGGGGCCGACATGGGCCTGCTGGCCGCCGTACGTGACGGACTCCGGAGACTCTGACCCAAGATGACAACCAGCCAGACGGCGCCTGCCGCCGTCAAGATCCTCGTCGCCGGCGGATTCGGCGTCGGGAAGACCACCCTGGTGGGCGCCGTCAGCGAGGTCGCTCCGCTGCGCACCGAGGAATACCTCACCAAGGCGAGCGTCGGTGTCGACGACCTGGCGGGTATCGGCCAGAAGGACACCACCACCGTGGCCCTGGACTTCGGCCGTATCACGGTCAGCCCGGAACTGGTGGTCTACCTGTTCGGCACACCCGGCCAGGAGCGTTTCTGGTTCATGTGGAACGACCTGGTCAACGGCGCGCTCGGCGGGGTCGTCATCGCCGACACCCGCAGGCTCGACACCAGTTTCGCCTCGATCGACTTCTTCGAGAGCCGCGACATCCCCTTCGTGGTGGCGATCAACTGCTTCCACGGCCACAACACCCGCACCGCCGAGGAGATCCGGGCGGCCCTCGACCTGGATCCGCACGTCCCGCTGCTGATCGGCGACGTCCGGCTGCGGCCGTTCGGGCGGGATGTGCTCCTGGCGCTGGTCGACCACCTGATGAGCCTGCCCGCCGCGGCCGGCTGACCGCCGGCCCCGCCCCTTCCCGCTCCTCCCGCCTGGAGAGTTCTGAGATGACAACCCCCTTGCGTGTCCTGGTCCACGGCGGCGGCATCGGCGGCCTGACCGCGGCCGTCGCGCTCGCCCGGCACGGCCACACCGTCGAGGTCGCCGAGCTCCGCGACGAGCTGGACGCCCTCGGCGTCGGCATCATCCAGCCGTCGAACGCGCTGCACGTCATGCGCGAGATCGGCCTGCTCGACGCGTGTGTCACGGCCGGCTTCGCGTGGGACGTGCTGACCATCTGCGACCCGGTCGGCGCGACCCTCGCCACGATCCCGCAGCCCCGGATGGACGGGGCGCCGGCCTGCAACGGCATACCCCGTCCCGCCCTGGCCGAGGTGCTCGGTGACGCCACCGCGGCCGCCGGGGTCCGGATCCGCTTCGGCACGACGATCAGTGAACTGTCCGACGACGGTTCCGGTGTCGAGGTGACCCTCTCCGACGGTTCGTCCGCCCGCTGGGACCTGGTCGTCGGCTTCGACGGCATCGGCTCACCGCTGCGGACCCGGCTCCACGGCGACCGCTTCTCCCCCGAGTACACCGGCTTCGCCAACTGGCGCGTCACCGTGCCGCGCCTGCCCGAGGTCCGGGGCGTCGTCATGAGCACGGGCAACCAGTCCGCCAAGGCGCTGCTCACCCCGATCACGGACGAGCTGATGTACCTGGGCGCGGTCTTCGCCGAGGAGCCCGGCTTCCGTCCGGACCCGGAGCGCGCGCACGAACAGCTCGCGGAGCGGCTCGCCGCCTTCGGCGGGCCGGTGGCCGAGGCGCTCTCGCACGTCAAGGACCCCGACGCCGTCGTCTACTCGCGCATCTCCCAGGTCACGGTGGAGGAGCCCTGGCACGTCGGCCGGGTCGTCCTCGCCGGTGACGCCGCGCACGCGAGCACCCCGCACCTCGCCCAGGGGGCGGCGATGGCGGTGGAGGACGCGCTCGTCCTGGCGCGGTCGCTGGACGCCGAGGAGGACGTGGCCGCCGCGCTCGCCGCGTGGGAGGCCCGCCGCAGGCCGCGTGCCATGTTCGTGCAGAACCTCTCGCGGGCGATCCTCAAGGAGGAGATGGGCGTGGCGACGACCCCCGAGGAGGACGAGCTCCTGAAGACCGGCATCCCCGGCGCCGCCCACGTGCTGGTCAAGCCCTACTGACCCCTCGCCGGTCCCGGTACGTCCCGAGCCGGGGGCGGTGGGCGCGCCTTCCCCGCCGCCCCCGGCTCCGGCGTACCCGTACGCCGTCCACGGCCGTGTCCTGCCCGCACGGCGCCGGAATCCCGGTGCGCGGAGCCGGGCTGACCGGGGCGGACGCGTGTCGTGAGTCACAGGCGCGGGATAAACGATCCGTGAGACCGTGGTGTCGAAGGTCCCGTTTGTACCGGTCGGCCGCCCCTGGGCCCCGGCCGTCGCACTTCGTAGGGTCGGGAACACACAGTCCCCTTCCGGTCCTCGACGGCACGGTTGTCCCGGTACAGCGGTCCTGGAACAGCAGTGCCGGAACAGAGGTCCTGGGTACAGGATGTCTCGCTCCCGAACGGATCCCCGCCTTGCCGCCCGACACCCCCGCTCCCCTTCCCTCGCCGGCCTCCTGGCGTATCGCCCTGCCGCACTCCACGGCCGCCGTACCGATCGCCCGCGCCCTCGTCCGTACCGCGCTGGCGGACATCACGGCGGTGGCGGACAGTGACACGGCCGAGCTGCTCACCGCCGAGCTGGTCGCCAACGCCGTGGAACACACCGGTGGCGCCGGGCCGATCGAGCTGGTCGTCGAGCTGATGGCCACCGGCTGCCAGGTGGAGGTGCACGACCGCGATCCGGTCCCGCCCGGTGATCTGTCCCGGCCGGGACCCGGCGGCACGCCCGACCCGTGGCAGGAGCACGGCCGGGGGCTGCTGCTGATCCGCACGCTCAGTTCCGCCTGCGGTCACCGCACCACGGAGCACGGCAAGGCGGTCTGGTTCACGCTTCCGGCGATCCCGTCGCAGCCGGGGCCGTCGCCGCGGAGCTGACCAGCCGCGACCTGCCACGCCCGTAGCAGGAGTAGACCAGCGCGCCGACGGCCAGGAAGAGGGCGAACTGCGCCCAGGTCGTCCAGCCCGTGCCGTACATGAGGTACGCGCAGAAGCCGACGCCCACGACGGGGCTGAGCGGGTACAGCGGGACCCGGAAGGAGCGCGGCAGCGCGGGGTGGCCGCGGCGCAGGGCGATGACCGCGATGTTCACCACGGCCATGACGGCGAGGGTGCCGATGGTCGTCAGGTTCACCACGACGTCGAGGGAGGAGAAGGCGGCGGGGAGGGCGAAGAGGACGGCCACGATCCAGGTGTTCGCCACCGGGGTGTGGGTCCGGGGCGAGACGCGCTCGAAGATCCGGGGGATCAGCCCGTCGCGGGACATCGACATCAGGATGCGGGTCTGGCCGTACATCACGGCGAGCACCACGGAGGCGATGGCGACGACGGCACCGAAGGCGATGATCCCACCGCCCACGGACGAGCCGGTGACCTGGTCGACGACCAGCGAGAGCGCGGCCGGCCTGCCGGAGACGGGGTCCGCGCCCAGTGCGCCGATGGCGCCGAGGGCGACGGCGCAGTAGAGCAGCGTGACGAGGCCGATGCAGATCAGGATCGCGACCGGGATGTTCCGCCGGGGGTTCTTGACCTCCTCGCCCGCCGTGGTGATGGCGTCGAACCCGATGTACGAGAAGAAGGCCACCGAGGCGCCCGCGGTGACCCCGGCCATGCCGTGGGGGGTGAACGGCGAGAGGTGTCCGTCCTCGAACGCGGTGAAGGCGATGGCGCAGAACGCGACGAGGATGCCGATCTTCAGGACGGCCATCGCGGCGGTGGCACCGGCGCTCTCGCGGATGCCGCGCACCAGCAGGGTGGCCGCCATCATCACCACGACGACGGCCGGAAGGTTGATCACGCCCCCGTCGCCGGGCCCCGCCGAGAGGGCGGTGGGCAGGTGCAGGCCGACCAGGCTGTCCAGCAGCTCGTTCACGTACTGGCTCCAGCCGACCGCGACCGCGGAGACGGACACGCCGTACTCCAGGAGCAGGCACCAGCCGACCAGGAACGCGACGCGCTCCCCGAGGGTGACGTAGGCGAAGGAGTACGAGCTGCCGGACACCGGGACGGCACCGCCCAGCTCGGCGAAGGAGAACGCGGTGAAGACGCAGGTGGTCGCGGCGAGGACGAAGGAGACGACCACGGCCGGGCCCGCCTCGGCGACGCTGTCGGAGAGACCGACGAAGATACCGGTGCCGACGATCGCGCCGACCCCGAAACAGACCAGCTGGAAAAGCCCCATCGTGCGCCTGAGGCCGTGCCCTTCGAGGTCGGTGCCCGACTCCGCGAGCAGCAGCTCGGGGCTCTTGACGCGGGCCCCCGGCCCACGTGACGGGCTCATGGGTTTCCGGGGGCTGCGGGGGGCCGGGCTCATGCGGACGTGTCTCTTCTCTGGCGCGCTGCGTGGGGGGCGTCGACGGGCTGTGGGGTGGGCCCGTGAACGGAAAATGGGGTCCGGACGTGCGAGCCCGGACCCCACCAAGTGCCACCATCGTAGCCGCATGCGTGCATATTCACCCAATTGGGCGCATGTTCATGCGGGCTGGGCGTCGCTCCCGGCCAGGGTGGCGACCAGGACGGCCTTGATCGTGTGCATCCGGTTCTCGGCCTCGTCGAAGACGACGGAGTGCGGGGACTCGAACACCTCGTCGGTGACCTCCAGCTCCGCGAGCCCGTACCGCGCGTGGATCTCCCGGCCCACCGTGGTGCCGAGGTCGTGGAAGGCCGGCAGGCAGTGGAGGAACTTCACCGCGTCGTTGCCGCTGGCCCGCAGCACGTCCATGGTCACGGCGTACGGCGCCAGCGCGGTGATCCGCTCGTCCCAGACCTCCTTGGGCTCGCCCATGGAGACCCACACGTCGGTGGCGACGAAGTCGGCGCCCCGGACGCCTTCGGTGACGTCCTCGGTGAGGGTGACGCGCGCACCGCTCACCGCGGCGAGCTCCCGGGCCCGGTCCACGACGTCCCGCGCCGGCCAGTAGGCGGCGGGGGCGACGACACGCACGTCCATGCCGAGCAGGGCCCCGGTGACCAGGTAGGAGTTGCCCATGTTGAACCGGGCGTCCCCGAGGTAGGCGAAGGCCGTCTCCTCCAGCGGCTTCGCGGTGTGCTCGGTCATCGTGAGAACGTCGGCGAGCATCTGCGTGGGGTGCCAGTCGTCGGTGAGCCCGTTGAAGACCGGCACCCCGGCGTACGCGGCCAACTCCTCCACCGCCCGCTGGCTGTCACCCCGGTACTCGATGCCGTCGAACATCCGCCCGAGCACACGGGCGGTGTCCTTCACCGACTCCTTGTGCCCCATCTGCGAGCCCGAGGGGTCGAGGTAGGTGGTGGAGGCGCCCTGGTCGGCGGCGGCCACCTCGAAGGCGCACCGGGTGCGGGTGGACGTCTTCTCGAAGATCAGCGCGATGTTCCGGCCGCACAGCCTGCGCACCTCGCGGCCCGCCTTCTTGGCGGCCTTGAGCTCGGCCGCCAGGGCGATCAGGCCGCGGAACTCCTCGGCCGTGAAGTCCAGCTCCTTGAGGAAGTGGCGGCCTGCGAGGTCTATGGCCATGGTGACTGCTCCTGGGTCTGACGCGGGCGCTCGTACACTCTCCCTGGAAGTGTATACGAGCACCCGCATCGCTATACAGGCCGCTGTGCGGACCCGTGCCCCCTGCGCGCTCCTGCCCCGCCGGAGGCTGGGCGCCCGCGCCGGGGACGGTGCGAGGGGGGTCAGACGGGGTCGCGGACCACCGGGCAGCTCATGCAGCGGGGGCCGCCCCGGCCCCGGCCCAGTTCGCTGCCCTGGATCTCGATGACCTCGATGCCCTCGCGGCGCAGATAGCCGTTGGTGGTGGCGTTGCGCTCGTAGGCGACGACCACCCCGGGCTCCACCGCCAGCACGTTGCAGCCGTCGTCCCACTGCTCGCGCTCGGCGGCGTGCACGTCCTGGGTGGCGGTGAGCACCCGGACGGAGTCCAGTCCGAGCGCGGCGGCCATGGCCCGGTGCATGTGCTCCGGCGGGTGGTCGGTGACCTTCAGCTCACGGGGGCCGCTGCCGGGCTCGATCGTGTAGGAGCGGAGCATGCCCAGGCCCGCGTACTGGGTGAAGGTGTCGCCGTCGATCATCGTCATGACCGTGTCGAGGTGCATGAACGCCCGGCGCTTGGGCATGTCGAGGGCCACGATGGTGCGCGCCGAACCGGCGTCGAAGAGGCCCCGCGCGAGCATCTCCACGGCCTGCGGGGTGGTGCGCTCGCTCATCCCGATGAGGACCGCGCCCTGGCCGATGACGAGGACGTCGCCGCCCTCGATCGTCGACGGGTAGTCGTCCTGCCCCTGGGACCAGTGGTGGAAGACGCCCGCGTCGGGGCCGGTGAAGAGCGGGTGGTGCCGGTAGATCGCCTCGAAGTGCACGGTCTCGCGCTGCCGGGCGGGCCAGCGCATCGCGTTGATGGACACCCCGTCGTAGATCCAGGCCGAGGTGTCCCGGGTGAACAGGTGGTTGGGCAGCGGGTCGAGCAGGAAGTCGTCCAGGTCCATGACGTGGAACCGGACCGAGGTCGGCTCCGCGTACCGCTCCAGGAACTCCCGCTTGGTCATCCCGCCGACCAGGGCCTCGGTCAGCTCGGCCGGGGGCAGTTCCTCGAACGCGGCGCGCAGGTGCTCGGTGGCGAGCGGTCCGTACGCCTTCTCGTCGAAGACCCGGTCGAGCACGAGCCGCCGGGCCGCCGGGATGCCGAGCGACTCGCGGAGCAGGTCACCGAAGAGGTGCACCTCCACACCGCGGTCGCGCAGCACCCCGGCGAAGCCGTCGTGCTCCTCCTTGGCACGGCGCACCCACAGCACGTCGTCGAAGAGGAGCGCGTCCTTGTTGGTCGGGGTGAGCCGCTTCAGCTCCAGATCGGGGCGATGAAGGATGACGCGGCGGAGCCGCCCGGCCTCGGAGTCGACATGGAATCCCATACCTTCATCCTCACCACCCGGCACCCCGTTCACCCCGCGAATCGCCCGCCACTTCCACCGGCCGCGGCCCCCGGGGTCACAGCCGGGAGTCACCACCGGCGGTCACAACCGGGGGTCACCACCGTGGGTCACAGCCGGGGGTCGACCGGCTCCGATTCGAGGGCGAGCACGGCGAACACCGCCTCGTGGACCCGCCACAGCGGCTCCCCCTCGGCCAGCCGGTCCAGCGCCTCCAGCCCGAGGGCGTACTCCCGCAGGGCCAGCGACCGCTTGTGGCCCAGGGACCGGGAACGCAGCCGCTCCAGATTCTCCGGCCGGGTGTACTCCGGGCCGTAGACGATCCGCAGGTACTCCCGGCCGCGCACCTTGACGCCCGGCTGGACGAGCCTGCCCCTGGCGTCCCGGACGAGAGCGCCGAGCGGCTTGACGACCATGCCCTCGCCGCCGCGCCCCGTCATCTCCAGCCACCAGTCGACACCGGAGCGCACGGAGGACTCGTCCCCGGTGTCGACGACCAGCCGCCGGGTGACCTGGAGCAGCCCGGTCGGGTCGTGCTCGACCAGGCGGTCCAGCCAGGCGAGTTGTTCGTCGTGCGGTACGGCGGCCAGCGAGCGGCCCTGGACGGCGAGGACCTGGAACGGTGCGATCCGGACACCGTCGAGCCCCTCGGTGCTCCAGCAGTAACGGCGGTAGGCCTCGGTGAACGCGGCCGCGTCCGCCACCCGCTCCCGCTGCCGGACGGCCAGGGCGCCCACGTCCACGCCCCGGGCCGCCGCCGCGGCGAGGGCCGCGCCGGCCACCGGCAGGACCGCGCCGGAGGCGGCGCCCACCGCTGCGTACTGCGAGCGCAGCAGTCCGGCCGCCTTGAGGGACCAGGGCATCAGCTCGGCGTCCAGCAGCACCCAGTCGGTGTCCCACTCCTCCCAGAGCCCCGCCGCCGTCAGCGCGGCGCGGAGCCGGTCCAGGACCGCCTCGGTGAGGGCCGTGTCGTCCAGGAAGGGCCGCCCGGTGCGCGTGTACAGCGAACCGGTGGGGGCCGCCCCGCGGCCGGGACCGTGGGAGGGGCCCCCGGTGCCGAAGCGGGCACGGGCGGCGTCCGCGTCGCGGCAGACCAGGACCACCGCACGGGAGCCCATGTGCTTCTCCTCGCACACGACCCGGGTGACGCCGTCGGCCCGGTACCGGTCGAACGCCTCCGCCGGGTGCTCCAGAAAGCCCTCCTCCCGCGAGGTGGCGGTCGGGGCCATGGTCGGCGGGAGGTAGGCCAGCAGCCTGGGGTCCACGGCGAACCGGCTCATCACCTCCAGCGCCGCCGCCGCGTTCTCCTCGCGCACCGCGACCCGGCCCATGTGACGGGTCTCCACGACGCGGCGGCCCCGCACGTCCGCGAGGTCCAGCGGACGGCCGTCCCGGCCCCCGGGCGCCTCGGTGGTCAGCGGCTTCACCGGCTCGTACCAGACGCGCTCGGCCGGTACGCCGACGATCTCGCGCTCCGGCCAGCGCAGCGCGGTCATCGTGCCGCCGAAGACCACCCCGGTGTCCAGGCAGAGCGTGTTGTTGACCCAGGAGGCGGTGGGCGTGGGGGTGTGCCCGTAGACCACGGCGGCGCGGCCCCGGTACTCCTCGGCCCACGGGTAGCGCACCGGCAGGCCGAACTCGTCGGTCTCGCCCGTCGTGTCCCCGTACAGCGCGTGCGACCGCACCCGGCCGGAGGTCCGGCCGTGGTACTTCTCGGGCAGCCCCGCGTGGCAGACGACCAGCTTGCCGTCGTCCAGGACGTAGTGGCTGACCAGTCCGTCGATGAACTCCGCGACGCGCGCGCGGAACTCGGGGTCCACGGCGTCCTCCCGCTCCAGCTGCTCGACGGTCTCGGCCAGTCCGTGGGTGTGCCGGACCGTGCGTCCCCTGAGGTAACGGCCGAGCTTGTTCTCGTGGTTGCCGGGGACGCAGAGGGCGTCGCCGGAGGCGACCATGGACATCACACGGCGCAGCACACCGGGGCTGTCGGGGCCCCGGTCGACCAGGTCGCCGACGAACACGGCGGTACGCCCCTCGGGGTGCGCGCCGTCCACGTATCCCAGCGTGCCGAGCAGGGTGTCCAGTTCGGAGCGGCAGCCGTGGACGTCACCGATGATGTCGAAGGGGCCGGTGAGGTGGCGGAGGTCGTTGTAGCGGCGCTCCAGGACGACTTCGGCGGTGGACACCTCGTCCTCGCCCCGCAGGACGTGCACCTTGCGGAAGCCCTCGCGCTCCAGGGTGCGCAGCGAACGGCGCAGTTCGCCGCGGTGCCGCCGGACGACATGGCCGGGCATGCCCGCCCGTTCGGGGCGCTCGGCGTTACGGGCGAGGCAGACCTCCTCCGGGAGGTCCAGCACGATGGCGATGGGCAGGACGTCGTGTTCCCGGGCCAGCCGGACGAGCCGCTTACGGCTCTCGGACTGGACGTTGGTGGCGTCGATGACGGTCAGCCGCCCGGCGGCCAGCCGTTTGCCCGCGATGTGGTGCAGGACGTCGAAGGCGTCACCGCTGGCGCTCTGGTCGTTCTCGTCGTCGGCGACCAGGCCGCGGCAGAAGTCGGAGGAGATGACCTCGGTGGGCTTGAAGTGGGCGCGGGCGAAGGTGGACTTGCCCGAGCCGGTGGCGCCGACGAGCACGACGAGGGAGAGGTCGGTCACGGGCAGCCTGCGGGGGGTGCGGGCGGCGCCGGGGGTGCGGGCGGCGCCGTTCTCCTCGGTGGTGCCGTTCACGTCGGTGGTGCCGTTCACGCGGCCTTCGCCTCCTTCGTCTTCCCGGTGGTCCGGTCGCCGGTCCGGCCGGGTGTCCTCCCGGCGGTCGTACCGGCCGCGTCCAGGGTGAACACGGCCATCTGCGTGGGCGGGCCCACCTCGGGGTCGTCCGGGCCGACCGGCACGAACTCCACCTCGTACCCGTGGCGTCCGGCCACCGCGCGCGCCCACTCCCCGAACTCCGCGCGGGTCCACTCGAAGCGGTGGTCCCCGTGGCGTACGTGCCCGGCCGGGAGCGTCTCCCAGCGGACGTTGTACTCGGCGTTCGGTGTGGTCACCAGGACGGTCCCGGGCCGGGCCGCGCCGAAGACCGCGTACTCCAGGGCGGGCAGCCGCTCCAGGTCCAGGTGCTCGATCACCTCGCTGAGCACCGCCGCGTCGTACCCCGCGAGCCGCTTGTCGGTGTAGGTCAGCGACCCCTGCCACAGGGCCAGGCGGCTGGACTGCCGCTCCCCCATCCTGTCCAGCTTGAGCCGGCGCGCGGCCACGGTCAGGGCGCGCATCGACACGTCGAGGCCGACGATCTCCGTGAACCGCGGATCCTTGAGGAGTGCCTGCGTCAACTGGCCCTGCCCGCACCCGAGGTCCAGCACCCGGCTCGCCCCGGCGGTACGCAGCGCCGTCAGGATCGCCTCGCGGCGCCGCTCGGCCAGCGGCACCGGCCTCTCCTCGGTGTCGGTGGTCTCGTCCACCGCGTTGTCGACGCTCTCCACCTCCAGGTCGTCCGACTCGGCCAGCCGGACCAGCTCCAGGCGCTCCATGGCCTGCCGGGTCAGCCCCCGGCGCCGGGAGAGGTACCGGCCGGCGATCAGCTGCTGCTCGGGGTGCTCGGCCAGCCAGCCCTCTCCGGCCCGCAGCAGCTTGTCCACCTCGTCGGGCGCGACCCAGTAGTGCTTGGCGTCGTCGAGCACCGGCAGGAGCACGTACAACTGGCGCAGGGCGTGCGCGAGCCTCATCTCCCCTTCCAGCACGAGCCGTACGTACCGTGAGTCGCCCCACTGGGGGAACCGCTCGTCCAGCGGCACGGCCACGGCCTCGACCCGGGTCCAGCCGAGCGGCCCGAAGAGCTTCCGCACCAGCTCGGTGCCTCCCCGGGCCGGGAGGGCGGGCACCTCGATCCGCAGGGGCAGCGCTTCCCCCGCCCGGTCCGGCATCGCCCGGCAGACCCCGTTCAGCGCGGAGCCGAACACCGCGGCCATCGCGACCGAGAGCAGCGAGGACGCGGCGTACGGCCGGTCGTTGACGTACCGCGCGAGCGCGGCGTCCGGGGCACCGCCCCGGCCCTTGCCCTTCCCGCGCCGCACCAGCGCCACGGGATCCACCTCAAGGAGCAGGGCCGCCGTGCAGCGCCGCTCGGACGCCTCCGGGTAGAAGACGTGGGCGGTGCCGTGCGAGGTGGAGAACGCCTGCGCCTTGCCGGGATGCTTGTGCAGCAGGAATCCGAGGTCGGTGGCGGGGCGTTCAGGGCTGCCGGTCGTGCTGATGGTCAGGAACACCCGTCCGAGTATGGCGCCGGCTCCCTCCCCCTACCAGGCATTTTCCTCACCCGACGCGGCCAGCGCGGCGGCCAGTTCCCTGATGTCCGACGGGCCGACCCGGCAGCAGCCCCCGACCAGCCGGGCGCCGGCCCGCCGCCAGGCCCCGGCCCTTCGCGGGTCGAAGGTGCCGTGCCCCGTCCACCCTCTGGCCGCCGCGTCCCACGCCTCCCCGCTGTTGGGGTAGACGACGACGGGCTTCCCGGTCACGGCGGCGGCCACCTCCACCGCGCGGTCCGCGTCCGCCGGGTCACAGCAGTTGACCCCCACCGCCACCACCTGGTCCTCGCCGGTGACCAGGCCGAAGGCCTCCTCCAGCGGCTGCCCGGCCCGGGTGCGCTCCCCCGCCACGGTGTACGAGAGCCAGACCGGCACCCCGCACCCCCGCACGGCCCGCAGCAGCGCCTCGGCCTCGTCGGTGTCCGGCACCGTCTCCAGGGCCAGCACGTCGGGAGCCGCCTCGGCCAGCGCCTCCACCCTGGGGCGGTGGAACCGCTCCAGCTCCCGCACGGTCCGTCCGTAGCGGCCGCGGTACTCACTGCCGTCCGCGAGCATCGCCCCGTACGGACCGACCGAGGCGGCGACCCATACCTCGTGGCCGGTCCCCGAGGCGGCCCGGCGGGCCAGCGCCACGCTGTCGGCCATCAGCTCCGCGGCACGCTCCCGCCCGATGCCCCGACGCCCGAACCCTTCGAACGTCGCCTGGTAGGAGGCGGTGATGAGCACCCGGGCACCGGCCCGGACGTACGCCGCGTGGGCCGCTTCGATCTGCTGGGGCGCGTCGGCCAGCAGACGTGCCGACCACAGCGCGTCGGAGAGATCGCAGCCCTGCGCCCGCAGTTGGCCGGAGAGCCCCCCGTCCAGCGGCACGGTCTCCTTGGCGAGTACGTCGCCGAGTGCGCGGCGGGGCGGGCCGCACAGCCTCTTGGCCGCGTCCGTCACGGTGTTCGTTCCCTTCCTCGGTCTGTCCGGCACCCCGCTCCGGCCCGGCCCGGCCCGGCCGCACCGCGGGCCGCGCCACGGCCTCACTGCCGCGCACGCCGCGGGCCGCGCCCGGCCGCCCCTGGTCCGCACCGGGGCGGCCCGGGCCCGGGTTCAGTCCAGCTGGGACTGGACCTGCGAGGAGATCAGCTCCAGGTGGTCCAGGTCGTCCAGGTCCAGGACCTGGAGGTAGATCCGGGACGCCCCGATGGCCGCGTACCGGCCGATCTTGTCGACCACCTCGGCGGGCGAGCCGGCCAGTCCGTTGGCCCGGAGGTCCTCGGCCTCCCGGCCGATGGCGGAGGCCCGGCGTGCCACCTCCGCGTCGTCCTTCCCGACACAGACCACCAGGGCGTTGGAGTACACCAGGTCGTCCGGGGCGCGGCCGGCCGCCCTGGCCGCGTCCCTGACCCGGCCGAACTGCTTCTCGCTGTCCTCGATGGACGCGAAGGGGATGTTGAACTCGTCCGCGTACTGGGCGGCGAGCCGCGGGGTGCGGACCGCTCCGTGCCCGCCGATCAGGATCGGCACCTTGGCCTGGGCCGGCTTGGGCAGCGCGGGCGAGTCGGTGAGCTGGTAGTACGCGCCGTCGTAGCTGAAGGTCTTGCCGACCTCGGTCCCCCACAGACCGGTGACGATCGCCAACTGCTCCTCCAGCCGGCCGAACTTCTCCTTCGGGAACGGAATGCCGTATGCCTTGTGCTCCTCCTCGAACCAGCCCGCGCCCAGGCCCAGCTCGACCCGGCCGCCGGACATCTGGTCGACCTGGGCCACCTGGATGGCGAGGACACCGGGCAGCCGGAACGTGCCCGCCGTCATCAGGGTCCCGAGACGGATGCGCCTGGTCTCACGGGCCAGCCCCGCCAGGGTGATCCACGCGTCGGTGGGTCCGGGCAACCCGTCCCCGGAGCCCATGCGCAGATAGTGGTCGGACCGGTAGAAGGCGTCGAAGCCGAGGTCCTCGGTGGCCTTGGCGACACTGAGCAGGGTGTCGTAGCTCGCCCCCTGCTGGGGCTCGGTGAAAATTCGAAGATCCATGCCTCCATCCTGCACCTTCGGGCCCGGGGCACGCCCTCCCCCGTGCCGCGCCTCCCCTCGTGGCGGGGCGAGGGGGCCGGCCGCCGCGTGGAGCGGACACCGGGGGGACCGCCGAACGGCCCGGCGGCTCCCGGCCGTCCGGCTCAGGAGGGACGGGCCACGGATTCCGCCGCGCCCCGGACCACCGCGCGCGGGCCGTCCCGCTCATGGCCCGGCGCCCGCCCCCCTTCGGGGCGGGGCTCCCCCGAGCGGTCCCCGCCGTGCTCCCCGTCGGTCCCGCGCTCGTGGCCGTACTCAGAGGGCGGCTCCGCGAGCCGTCTCAGCATGGCGTGCACCCGGTCCAGCGACTCGTCGACCGCGTCTATCGCCTCGATGCACTGCCAGTAGAGCCCGTCCTCCGTGTCACAGGCGACACCGACCAGCGCGATCCCCACCTCCCCGAGGAGATCGCCGAGAGCCGTCAGTGCCCGGTGGACGTCGGTGACTTCGGTGAGCAGGGACGCCCTCACCACGCCCACCGGCACCGCCGGGCCGTCGAGCGCCACCACGGTGCCCAGCCCGCCGATCTCGCCGAGCTGGCGCGCCTCCGTCCGCAACTCCGCCGGTCCGCACCGCGCCAGCCGTCCGCCGACCGCCCCGGCGAGAGCCTGGGCCTGCCAGGCCTCCGCCATGACGTCAGGTGCTCCCCCGGTGACCGCCAGAGCCCGCCTGCCCGCCTCGATCAGCCGCACCGCTTCCATTGGTCTCCCCCGTCGTCTTCACCGCTGTCTCCGCCGTCCGCGCATTCCGCTCTCTTCTTCCATTACCCACAGTGAGTTGACCGCCACCGGAAATCCAGAGGAAATCGGTAATCTGTGGACAGGAAGCCGATGGTGGATAAGTGGATCACTCCGAAGAGTGACGGTGGCGGCAGTCTGTGCGGTCCGGGACCGGGAAACGCGTCTCGTTCCGCTCGATCTTGGCCGCCAGGGCGGCCAGCGGATCGATGCCGAGCACCTCGCAGAACTGCAGCAGATACGCCAGGACGTCCGCGACCTCGTCCTCCACCCGGTGCGCGCCGGCGGCGTCCTCCATCACCCGCGACGACTGCTCAGGCGTCAGCCACTGGAAGATCTCCAGCAGTTCGGAGGCCTCCACGCTCAGCGCGGCCACCAGGTTCTTGGGGGTGTGGTACCGGCCCCAGTCCCGGGCCGACGCGAAATCGGCCAGCCTGAGCCGTAGTTCGGCCAGATCCGGTCCCGGCGGTCCCCCGCCGGCCGGATCTCCCGCGGCCCCGTCCCGCCCGGCCGTCTCCCACCCGACCGTCTCCCGGCCCGCCGGATCCTTCGCGGCCCCGTCCCGACCCGCCCCGTCCCGCCCCGTCCTGTCGCGTTCCCTCACGGGGTCAGGTCTACCACCGCGACACCCGCCGTCGCGCGGGCCACCGCCGCCGTGGCCTCCGTGACCGTACCCAGCAGGCGCATGTGTCCTCCGGCGCAGATGGAGGCCGCCAGCGTCAGCAACTCCCGTGCCTGCCGGGCGTCCATACTCCGGTCGAACCCGTCGGCCAGGACCGTCAGCGCCTGCATCGCCTCGGGGACCTCCGCCGCCGGTTCCACCACCAGGACGTGCGGGCCCGTCAGCAGGACGAGGGCGAGGGCCAGATACCGCAGTTCCCCGTCTCCGAGGCGGCCCAGGGGTGTACCGCGCCCGGGACCGCGTTCGGCGCGGGCCCGCACCGTGCCGTCCGCCAGGCACTCGACGCCCAGCCCCGTCACCGGGCCCGCGCACCCCGCGTCGGCGGCGGCCACCAGCCGGGCGTGCCGTTGCGCACACTGGCCGCGGGTGCGGTGGAGCACGTCGGCCAGGTTGGCGCAGGAGGAGGTCAGCCGCCCCTCGCCCAGCGGCACCGCGCCCCGCATCCCGTGCGGTCGCGGGTCGCAGGCGAAGGCCGACCGCAGCGCCACCACCACCTGCTCGGCGGCGGCCAGCACCCGCAGTTCGCCCTCCGTCGTCCCCGCCACCCGCAGGGGCAGCAGCGCGGTGGCGAGCCGGTCGTCGGGGAACGGCGCCCGCGTGACGGACACCGCCCCCGCCGTGTGCCAGGCGGCCTGTACCGAGGACCGGCGCGGATCCCGCAGCGCCGTGTTCAGCAGCGTCCCGCCGCGCCCGGAGAGCCGCTCACCGACGATGCGCGGGACGGGCTGCGCCTGCACGGCCAGTTCGAGCGTCACCGGCCCGGCCGGGCCGTCCACGGTGCAGCCGAGCCGGAAGCCCCGCCGCCCCTGGGCGTCGGCGCCGGACCGTTCGGGCACCCAGGCCCCGGGGTCCGGGAACACCTCCTCCAGCGGATCGCCCGCGGCGAGCCGGGCCAGCGCCTCGTACCCGCACAGCGCGGTCGACTTCCCGCTGCCGCTCGCCCCTGTCAGCAGGGTGAACGGGCCGAGCGGGATGACGGCACGCCGGTGCGACGCGAAGGAGTCGAGCCGCAGCTCACTGACGACGGGACGCGCCGCGCCCCCGGACGCGGTCCGTGGCGGCACGGAGACCGCCGGCGTGGACGACGGCGCCGGCACGGACGCCTTCGGCGGGGGCGGCGACGTCGTGAGGGGGTCCGATGGCGGCGACGGGGTGGAACTCCCCGCGGGGATCACAGTCATGAGCGGACCGTACGCACGCCGGTGAGCGGCGAACCGTTCCCTCCGCCCGACCTTCCTACGATTGGGGTACGCCCGCCGCGGTGACCCCCTCGACCTCCATGCCGACCGGTGCCAGCAGGAAGACGTTGCGGTCGACGCGGTGCATGCCGCTGCCGAGCCCGAAGACCACGCCACTGCTGAAGTCCAGGATCCGCTTGGCCACGTCGCCCTCCGCGCCGGTCAGGTCGAGCAGGACCGGGATCTGCGCCACCAGGTACTCGGCCACCTCGCGGGCGTCCGCGAAGACCTGCACCCTCAGCACGACCAACCGCCGCTGCTCGGCCTCTTCCCGCTGTTCCGGGACCGTGCGGTGGTCCACTCTGGACGGCCACTCGTTCCGGCCCCGGAGGGGTACGACCTGGGCGAGACCCTCCCACTGCTCGTCGGTGGCGTCGTACCTGTCGTACCTGCTCACAGAACCACCCCGTCCGTATGCCGGTTGGCTGTGCGCCGGCTGCGCTCGCTGTTCATCGGGCAATTCTCTCGTCCCTCACCCGTTCGGCGTACCACCGACACGGGCCGGAACGGGATCGGCGCCATTCTGTCCGGTACCGGTGGCCGTCCCGGCGAGGGTGTCGAGCGGTGTGAACCGTACCGGCAGATGCGCCGGCG
Organism: Streptomyces halstedii; assembly: GCA_000720535.1. Taxonomy (GTDB): domain Bacteria; phylum Actinomycetota; class Actinomycetes; order Streptomycetales; family Streptomycetaceae; genus Streptomyces; species Streptomyces halstedii. The sequence goes on along the minus strand of JOAZ01000001.1, from coordinate 357,451 downwards.
CGCGGTGGAAGGGGCCCGGCCGCCAGAGCAGTTCCGAGGGCTCGACGGCCAGTTCCAGGTCGCACAGCTGGCTGGTGATCTGCTCGATGGCGGTCGTCGCCATCAGCAGGGCGGGCTGCTTGGCCGGACACCGGTGGGGCCCGGTCGACCAGGCCAGGTGCGCCCCGTCGCCCGACCGCACCGCCGGGTCCGAAACCGTGGGCGGGGACTGGGTGTTGGCGGCGGCGAACGAGACCAGGACCAGTTGCCCGGCGCGCAGCGGGACGCCGTGGAACTCGGTGTCGTGCCGCGGGTAGTGGGCGCCCATGTTGGCCAGGGGAGGGTCCCGCCACAGCACCTCGTCGATCGCCTCACGTGCCGTCATGGCGCCGCCGTGCAGGGAGCCCCCGTAGCCGGTGTCGCTGAGCATCCGCAGCAGCGCGTTGCCGATCAGGTTGGTCGTCGGGTTGTGGCCCGCGCTCATGATGAGCGTGATCTGGCGCACGACCTCGTCGTCGTCCAGACCGGCCGGGTGCGCGAGCAGATAGGTGGTGAGGTCCCGGCCGGGCCGCGCCCTGCGCTCCGCGACGAGGCCGGTGACGACCGCGACGAAGTCGGCGTAGGCGGCGGCCGCGTTCTCGGCGGAGTCCATCATGCCCGCGATGCCCTCCAGCAGCCGTTCGCGGTCCTCGTGGGCCACGCCGAAGCAGGTCGTGAAGACGTGCAGCGGGAGCAGGGTGGCGTACTGGGAGATCAGGTCGCCGGTGCCGGTCGCCGAGAACGCTCCGATCAGCCGCCGGGCGGCCCGGCCGACGTCGGCCCTCAGCAGGTGGGGTTCGAGCAGGGCGAGCGTGTCGGTGACGGACTCGCGGTAACGGGCGTGCACGGCCCCGTCGGAGAAGAGGGCGGTCGGCCGGTGGCCGAGCACGGGCAGGACCGGCGAGTCGGCCGGGATGCCCGCCTGCCAGACGCGCGGGTCCTTGGAGAAGGTGTCGGTGTCGCGCAGCAGATCGACGGCCGCCTGGTAGTCGGTGACCAGGAGGGCGTCGACGCCGGGAGCGATACGGACCCGGCCGAGCGGGCCCTGGGCGCGGAGCCGGCGGTAGTGACCGTGCGGGTCGGCGGCGAAGTCGGGGCCGTAGAGCGCCAGCGGCTCGTACGGGGAGGACGAGGGGCCGGGGAAGGGGGTACGGGCCGGGGTCATGAGGGTTCCTGGGACGCGGGGAGGCGGGTCAGCGCGTGTTCGGCGAGCGCGATCAGGGCGTCGATGCTGCCGCGCCGCTCGCGGGCGTCGCACTGCACCAGCGGGGTGCCGGGGTCGAGGTCGAGGTGCTTGCGCAGGACCTCGTCCGGATGGGCGGGCGCGTCCGGGAACCGGTTGACGGCGACGGCGTACGGCAGGCCCTGCTCCTCCACCAGGTCCATGACGGCGAAGGAGTCCCCCAGGCGGCGGGTGTCGACCATGACCAGCGCGCCGAGGGCACCCCGGGCGATGTCCTCCCACAGGGGGAGGAAACGCTCCTGCCCGGGGGTGCCGAACATGTAGAGCACCAGGTCGTCCTGGACGGTGAGCCGGCCGAAGTCGACGGCGACCGTCGTCGTGGTCTTCTCCGGCAGCCCGGCGGTGTCGTCGAGTCCCGCGCCGGCCTGCGTCATCGTCTCCTCGGTGTGCAGGGTCTCGATCTCCGAGAGGGTACGGATCAGGGTCGTCTTGCCCACGCCGAAGGGACCCGTGACGACGAGCTTCATCAGGGTCTCGGCGGCACTCGGCAGATAGCCGACGCCGCCCCGGTCAGTGGAGGGAACGGAGTCCAACGAGCAGCCTCTCGACGAGCGACCGGTCGATCTCACCGGCACGGGGTATCGGTGGCCGGGCGCGCAGGTGTCCGGAGGCCACGAGATCCGTGGCCAGGAACACGGTGGCGCCGGCCGGCAGGTCCAGATGGGCGGCGCACTCGACGACCGTGAGGGCTCCCGGGGCCAGGAGTTCGCACAGCCGGCGCTGTTCCGCACCGGTGCCCGTCGGCAGGTCCGTGTCCGTACGGATGAGCACGGCGAGCCGGTCGAGCGCGGGACCGGAGGGCGCGGAGCGGCCCCCGGTGACCAGGTAGGCGGGTATCAGACGGCGTCCTGGGCCGGGGTTCATGGCCGGGTGGCGGCGTCCGGACGGCGGGTGGGTGCGTGCATCGCCCGGGTCAGCGCGGTGACCTGCACCTGCATCTGGTAGGCGATGTTGCCCAGGTGGGCGTCGGGGGCGGCGAACAGGGCCAGGGTGGTGTTCCGGCCGGCGGGTACGACGACGGCGAAACCGAGGTCGGACTCCACGACCGTCTGGGCCAGGCGCGGTGCCTCCACGTCGGTGAAGGCGGTGGTGAAGGCGCGGGCGGCGGCGTGCAGCGTGGCGGTCATCGCGGCGACTCGCTCGGCGGAGGCGCGCTCCAGACCCGGCGACGCGCCTTCGACGAGCCCGTCGCCGGTGGCGACCACCGCGTGCTGGACACCCGGGAGTTCCAGCAGCGGTATCAGCACCCAGGCGAGATCACCGGTGGTAGGGGTGGCGCTCACGTCTCGTCGTCTCCTTGGTCGTCCGTTGAGGATGCTGGGGGCGTGGTCGCGCTTCGGCCGTCGAGCGTGCCCCGCTGGAGGGCGGTCCAGGAGGCACCGGCCCGTTCGGGCGTACGGAGAACCGCCTCCTCGGCCTCCTCCCCCGTCCGGGCGGGCCCGGCGGCCTCGGGAGCCGCCGTCAGGCGGGCCCTGCGGCGGCGGCTGGGCAGCGCGGGGGCCGGGGCCGGGCCGGAGAAGCCGGTGGTGGCCGCCGGCGCGGCGGGGGCCGGGTCCGCCGGGGCGGCGGGCCGGCCCGGTCCGGCGGTACCGGCCGCTCCACCGGCCGCGTCCCCACCAGTGGCCCCGCCCGCGCGCCTCACGTCCGAGGCCGCGCGCCTCACGTCCGGACCCGCTCGCCTCACGTCCGAGCCCCTGTCCCTGTCGCCGTCGCCGCCCGCGGGCGTGTGCCCGTCGTCGCTCCGGGCCGTGCCGTCGCCTCGGGCCTCGCCGCCCGCCGTGCCGCCGTCCCGGCCGGGCGGGCGGGCGTGCACCGGGGACGGGGCGAGCACGGACAGGGTGCGGTCGTCGTCCATCACGGTCAGCAGATGGGCCGGGACCCGCAGCATCGCCCGCATGCCCCCGTACGGCGACGGTTCGATGTGGCAGGTGAAGCCGTAACGCGCCACCAGCCGTCCCACCACGGCGAAGCCGGTCTGCGGCGGGTCGCCCAGCTCGGTCAGCAGCACCTCCGAGGGGCCCGACAGCAGGGCTCGGGCCCGCTTCAGCGCGTCGTCGTCCATGCCGATCCCGGCGTCGTCGACCAGCACCAGCGCGCCGCGGCCCGCGGTCTGCTGGACCGTCACCGGCACCTCGGTGTCCGGATGCGAGTACGCCGTGGCGTTGGCCATCAGCTCGGCGAGCGCGATCGCCAGGGGTTCGGCGGCGCGGGCGACCAGGGCCAGCCGCTCCTGGCGCAGGTGGTTGGCGACCCTGATCCGCTCGTAGCCGCCGACACGGGACTGGGCGCCCAGCACGATCTCGACGAGGGGGGAGTTCTGCCGGGCGAGCCCCGGCCAGGCGTCGCAGAGCACCGCGGTGGCCTGGGTGCGGCGCAGCGCCAGTTCGTTGCGGAAGTCGAGCTGGAGGATGCGCGGGTCGTCGTACTCGTGCTGGAGTTCGTGCAGCAGGTGCTGGGACTGATTGAGGAGTGACTGGATCTGGGCCGAGGTGCCGCGCATGGCCGACCTGGCGGCGGCGTCGACCCGTCCGCGTTCTTCGAGGATCGCCGTGCGGGCGGCCTGGACGGCGTCGCTCAGCAGGCGGGCGGCGTCGCCCTCGACGTCGCCCGCCTCCCGCAGCCCGGGAACGGGCGCGGACCGGTGGGACAGGGCGGTGGCCGCGGCGGGGATCCGCTTCCGGGCGAGCTGGCGTATCTCCTCGGTCAGGGCGAGGGTGCGCGCCTCGGCGGCCCGCGCCTGGCGGTCGGCGAGTTCGGCGCGCGCCGAGGCCGCGTAGGCGTCGCGTCCGGCCTGGTAGGCCCGTACGCCGTACCAGACGGACACGGCGACGGCGGCGAGTGTCACGATCCAGGGGAGCACGGTGTCACCGCGTCTTCGTCGTCGGGCGGGGTGCGCGCGCCCCGAGGGGGCCGGGGGTCCGGGTCCCTCTCCGGCGGGCCGTCACTCGGGGCCGCCACCGGTCACGGCGGGCTCCGTCGCGTGGGCGACGGCCGCCACCTCGGACATCACCTGGAGGACGCCGGGCAGGTCGGTGCCGTCGAGGTCGCGGTACTCGCTCCCGATGGTCACCACCAGCCGTTCGGGCAGTCCGAGCGCCGGGTAGCGGCCCTCGGCGATCACCCTGCGGGCGGCCTCGGTCGCGGGAACCCCGGCCGCGTGGAGGGCGTGGGCGCGTTCGCGTACGTAGGAGAGGTAGCCGATGTGTTCACGCACCCCGGCCCGGTCGAGCACCGGCCCGTGGCCGGGCACGATCACGTCGGCGCCGGTGGCGAGGACCCGCTCGCACGCGCCGATCACGTTGCTCAGGGGGCCGGCCCAGTGCACCGGGTGGTCCCCCGGCCGGTCCTCGGTGGAGGAGAAGATGACGTCGCCGCTGAACACCGTGCGCTGGGCGGGCAGATGGACCATGAGGTCGCCGGTGGTGTGCGCGGGCGGCAGAGCCGTGATCTCGACCGCGTAGTCGCCCAGGGTCAGTTCGAGCTCCCCGGTGAAGTACGTCGTGGGCCGCACCGGTTCGGTGGCCGACCAGTCGAAGGCGCCGAAGTGGCGGCCGAGGTAGGCGCCGAGCGGGGTGGCCGGGTCGCTCCCCGTCACCAGGGCGTGCTGCTGCTGCGGAGTCGGGTCGTAGTGGATGTGCTCCCGGGCCTCCCGGGTCGCGATGATCTCCGCGTCCGGAAGCACACCGGCGCCCCAGAAGTGGTCGCCGTTGGCATGGGTGACGACGACGCGGTCGACGCTCACGCCTTCGGGCAGCCGCTTCCGGCTCTCGGCGAGGAACTGGCCGGCGAGCACCGGGTCGTACGGGGTGTCGATCCAGAGCGCCCCACGCGGTGAGACGAGCAGACCGCAGTTGGCCAGCCCCCAGCCGCGTTGCGGAGGCAGCCAGGCGTACAAGCCCGTGCCGAGGTCAACGACGTCCCCACCCGTGATCGACATGCGCCGATTATGACCACCCCGAACCGTCCGCACGTTCGAACTCGGCCAACCCGCCCCATGAATGACGCGAAATCGCCGCCCCTGCGGCCTGAACCGCCTCCGCGGGGTGAGCGTACGAGCCTGGCGGAGCCGGTCCCGCCCGGACGATTCCTCCCTGGATGGCCTGGATGACAGGGAATGCGGACGAGGAAACGGTGGCCGGGGCGACAGATACCCGCTCGGCGGCAACGGAATCAGATCGAGCCGTCCAGCGATGAGACATGACCGGAAATCGACCCCGCCCTCACATCTCCGTCCTGCACCTCTTGCTTGTTCTTGCTCAATTGACCCCTGTAGCATGCAGAATTGAACAATATGCGACGCGTTCATCCAGGTGCGGCAGCAGCGGAAGCGGAGTGCAGAGACATGTCCCACGTCGAGACCGAGACAGCCGATCAGCCGGCGTGCTGGCGCCGCGCCGCGGAGGTGGCCGCCGAGCGGGCGGACGCCCTGCCCGCGGCCGGTGAGCGCGTGGCCGTGGTCGGCTGCGGCACGTCGTACTACATGGCCCAGGCCTACGCGGCGCTCCGCGAGGAGTCCGGCCAGGGCGAGACGGACGCGTTCGCCGCCTCGGAGTTCCCCGCCGGCCGGGCGTACGACCGTGTGGTCGCGCTCACCCGCTCGGGGACGACGACCGAGGTGCTCGAACTGCTGGCCCGGCCGCGTGGCGGTACGCGCACGGTCGCGGTGACCGCCGACCCCGGGACGCCCGTGCGGGAGGCCGCCGACGAGCTGGTGGTGCTCGACTTCGCCGACGAACGTTCCGTCGTGCAGACGCGGTTCGCGACCAGCGCCCTCACCCTGTTCCGCGCCCATCTCGGACTGCACACGGACGCGGTCGTACGGGACGCGGAGACCGCGCTGGCCGAGCCGCTGCCCGAAGGTCTGCCGGAGTGCACCCAGTTCAGCTTCCTGGGACGCGGCTGGACGGTCGGGCTGGCCAACGAGGCGGCGCTGAAGATGAAGGAGGCGTCCCTGTCCTGGACGGAGTCGTATCCGGCCATGGAGTACCGCCACGGTCCCATCAGCATCGCCACGGCCGGGACGGCGACGTGGATGCTCGGCGCGGCGCCGGAGGGCCTGGCGGAGCAGGTGCGGGCGACGGGAGCCCGCTGGGTGGAGAGCGGCCTGGACCCGCTGGCCGAGCTGGTCAGGATCCAGCGGCTCGCGATCGCCCGCGCGGTGGCCCGCGGCCTCGACCCCGACCTCCCGAGGCACCTGACCCGCTCGGTGGTCCTGGACGCCGACGCCTGAGCGGTGCGCACCTGTGGGCGGTGGGGGGTACGGGCCGGGCCGGGCCCTGCGGTTCGGGCCGGGCCGGGTGCGCGTGCTCGTCGTCCGGGCCCGGTGTGCGGGTGAGCAGGGCCCGCACGGGCACACGGGAGAGCGCGGCCGGGCGGCGGATGCCGAGGGCCGCCGCCGCCCGCTCTCACGGCGCGGCGGCCCGGCCCCCGTACGCGGAGACGAGGACCCGGACCGAGGTCAGTCCTCCTCGAAGTAGGCGTCCAGCGCCGCGTCGAGCTCCGCCGTCCACTCCTTGAGCCTGCCCCTGGCCTCCGCCTCGACCTCGGCGTTGAACCACCGGCGGCTCGACAGGTGCACCGTCACGGTGAACCGGCGGCCGAAGCGCGAGGTCTTGACCTCGACGGCGCCGATCTCCGACCAGTCGAACTCCGCCTCCTGGTCGTCCAGCTGGAAGCGGACTCCCTCACGGTTCACCCGGATGGACCCGCGCCGGTCGCTGACCTCGAAGACGGGGCCGTCCTCGGCCGCCTCCCGGTCCGGGCCCTGGGCCTGTCCCTGGTCCTGGTCCTTTACCTGGTCCTGGTCCGGGAGCGCGTCGGTCTCCTTCGCGTCCGGGGAGGCCGCCGCCCCGCCCGCACCGGTGGCGGCCGGTGACGCGTCTCCGGCGGTCTCCTCCGCGGGCCCGCCGGACGCCTCGGGCTGCTCCTCCGGGCCCTTCGGCGCCTTCTTCGCCCCCTCCCCGGCGGCCACCGGGACAGGGGCCGTCAGGCCGGGGATGAACGCCGGGTCGGTTCCCGCGGCGAACTCGGACTTGTTGGGTGACTCTATGCGCTGCTCCACGGCGGGCAGTATGGACGACGAACCTGTACGTGACCAGTCGCCCCGCTGCCCGCCCGGCCGCCACCGGGTGACCGTATGCCCCTCCGGGCCGCCCCGGGACACGCCGCCCCCGGCCCGCCCGGTCGCGACCAGCGGGACGCGACGGCCCCGTGACGCGCGTGTACAGCGCGCAGGCCCCGTGACGCGCGCGTACGGCACGGAGGCCCCGTGACGCGGAACGGCCGCCGGGCGGCGCCGGTTCCGAAGAACCCGCGCCGCCCGGCGGCCGTGTGTCCACCCTCGGGCGGTGACGACTCAGTACGCCCCGAAGACGTTGTCGATCGAGCCGTAGCGGTCGGCGGCGTAGTTGCACGCGGCCGTGATGTTGGCGACCGGGTCGTAGCTGTCCATCGACGTACCGGGCACGTGGTAGGCCTGGAAGGTCGGGTCGATGACCTGGAGCAGGCCCTTCGACGGGACGCCGTTGATCGCGTTGATGTCCCAGTTGTTGATGGCCAGCGGGTTGCCGGAGGACTCACGCATGATGTTGCGGTGGATGCCCTCGTAGGTGCCGGGGATGCCGTGCTGGGCCATGACCGCCAGCGACTCCTTGATCCAGCCGTCCAGGTCGTTGGTGTACGCGACCGGGGCGGCCTCGACCGCGGCGACGGGGGTGCCCTGCGCGACGACCTCGTTGCCGGCGCGCTCCGAACGGTCGGCGCGGTCGGCGCTCTCCGTGCGGACCGCGGAATCCGAGGCCTCGGACGCGGACGTGTCCGCCGCCTTGTTCTCGGTCCCGGCGGCCTTGTTCGCCGCGGATCCGAGGGTGAGCTTCAGGCCCGGGTGAATGAGGTCGGGATTACCGCCGACGACCTTTCGGTTGTCCTTGTACAGCTGCTGCCAGCCACCGCTCACGGAATGGTCGCGGGCGATCTTGGCAAGGGAGTCACCCAAGATCACGGAATAGGTGGCGGTCTCCGAGTTCTTTCCGGAGATCGTCTTGCCGGAGACGGGGGCCGAGACCGCCGCCTTTTCGGCCGCGGCCGGCTGGGCCGGGGCGGCGAAGGCACCGGTGGCGCCGATCACGGGAAGGGCGAGGGCGGCTCCACCCGTGGTCACGGCTATGACACCGCGAGTGAGTGAACTGCGCTTGGAACGACGGCGATTGGCCATTGCGGGCATGCTGAATTCCTCTCCGTCGCCTACGAAGTGAGCTGTCGGGTTCGAGCTGGAGATGCCCGGCCGCAGATGACTGCGGCTTCACCCCGAGCCGCTCCGGATACCGGATCGGCACTTACCTGGGTCCCCCGCTCCTGCCGTACGAGATGTGGTCGGGTTCCCGGACGGCGGCAGGATTCGGCGTTCCATCCGGAATGAGGGTGACCGTAGGCGAGAAATGCCGAAGGGAACAAGCCCGGAATTCGTGATCACAATTCATCCGCATGATCAATTCACAGGAATTCGTGTAACCGGGCGCACACGGCCGCGCCAAATCCTCCGGCACAGAAGGGAACCGCCACCCCCTCCCGGACGTCCGCGGCGCGCGGGGTGACCCTGGTCACTGCGTCCGATACGGGCGATTTGCGCACCACGAGCCCTGGCACCGGCGAGAGCGCCGACGCCCATCCAATAACACAATGAATAACACTTAAATGATTAAATCGGGCATACGGTTCACTGATGGCCGTACAGGCATAGAGCGGTCGCGTCGGTGGAACCGGTCCCGCATGACCGAGAGCCAGAGCCCCCAACTCAACCAGCCGCGGATCACCGTTCTGCCCGTCGAGCCGGGTGATCCGCCGTTCCGTCTCGTGGAGATCGACGGAGAGATCACCGGGGTCGCGTTCGGGATGACGGATGTGGTGGTCCTCGCCACGGCCGCCGGGATCCGGATCGACGACCTGGACGACCCGGCCTCGGTCCGATGGGTGGGCGGCGGCAAGCTCACCTGGAAGCTGCACTGAGGGGCACCGGGGCACAGGACAGGCGGCGGGCACCGGGGCACGGAACAGACGGCGGGGCACCCGGGCGCGGGACGGGCGGCGGAAGGACGTACGGCCCGCCCACGGAGGCCCCCGCGGCCTCTCCCCAGGCCCCGCCACCCGCCGGCCGGACGTGACGCAGACCGTCGTCTCGCACCGGCGATCTCCGGGAAGGACTCCGGTACGGTGTCGAACGCTCCGGGCCCGAGGACCACCGCCGGGGCGCCATCGCCACCACGTGACCACCGCGGATGCCGAGCCAGGCATCCCGTGCGACGTCGCCGCCCGTCCTGTTGACCGCGCGCCTTGACCGCGCGCCTGTGACACGAGCTGGGGAGTCCGATGTTCGAGAAGGTATTGGTCGCCAACCGGGGAGAGATCGCGATCCGCGCGTTCCGAGCGGCGTTCGAGCTCGGGATCTCCACCGTGGCCGTGTACCCGTACGAGGACCGCAACTCCCTGCACCGGGCCAAGGCCGACGAGGCGTACCAGATCGGGGACCCCGGACACCCCGTGCGGGCCTACCTCTCGGTGGACGAGGTGATCAGGGCCGCCCGGAAGGCGGGCGCCGACGCCGTCTACCCGGGGTACGGCTTCATGTCGGAGAACCCGGACCTCGCGGCGGCCTGCTCCGAGGCCGGGATCACGTTCGTCGGGCCGCCCGCGGCCGTGCTGAACCTGACCGGCAACAAGTCCCGCGCGGTCGCGGCCGCGCGCGAGGCGGGCGTGCCGGTGCTCAAGTCCTCCCAGCCGTCCGAGGACGTCGACACGCTCGTCGCGGCCTCCGGCGACATCGGCTTCCCGGTCTTCGTCAAGGCCGTCGCCGGTGGCGGAGGACGCGGCATGCGCCGGGTCGCCGAGGCCGGGGAGCTGCGTGAGGCGATCGACGCGGCGATGCGGGAGGCGCGCTCCGCGTTCGGCGACGCGACGGTCTTCCTGGAACAGGCGGTGATCAACCCGCGCCACATCGAGGTGCAGATCCTCGCCGACGCCGAGGGCAACGTCGTCCATCTCTACGAGCGGGACTGCTCGATGCAGCGGCGCCATCAGAAGGTCGTCGAGATCGCGCCCGCCCCGAACCTCGACCCGGAGCTGCGGGAGCGGATCTGCGCGGACGCCGTCGCCTTCGCGCGCCACATCGGCTACGTGAACGCGGGCACCGTCGAGTTCCTCGTGGACGAGCGCGGCAACCACGTGTTCATCGAGATGAACCCGCGCATCCAGGTCGAGCACACCGTGACCGAGCAGGTCACCGGACGCGACCTGGTGATCGCGCAACTGCGCGTCGCCGCCGGGATGACCCTGCCCGGACTGCGGCTCACCCAGGACGACATCAGGCTGACCGGCACCGCCCTCCAGTGCCGCATCACCACCGAGGACCCGGCCAACGGCTTCCGGCCCGACACCGGCACCATCTCCGCCTACCGCTCGCCCGGCGGGCCCGGTGTCCGGCTGGACGGCGGGACGGTCCACACCGGCGCCGAGGTCTCCGCCCACTTCGACTCGATGCTGGTGAAACTCACCTGCCACGGGCACGACTTCGCCAACGCGGCGCGGCGGGCGCGGCGGGCCGTCGCGGAGTTCCGCATCCGCGGGGTCGCCACCAACCTGCCGTTCCTGGGGGCCGTGCTCGACCACCCCGACTTCCGGGCGGGGCACCTCACGACCTCCTTCATCGACGAGCACCCGGAGCTGATCCGGGCCCGTCCGTCGGCCGACCGGGGCAGCCGCATGCTCAGCTACCTGGCCGAGACCACCGTCAACCGGCCCTACGGTCCGCGACCGCCCGTCATCGACCCCGCGGACAAGCTGCCCGCCCTGCCGCCCGGGACCCCGCCGGCCGGGTCCCGGCAGCGCCTGGCGGCCCTCGGCCCGGAGGCCTTCGCCGCCGACCTGCGCGCCCGGTCGGCCGTCGCCGTCACCGACACCACGTTCCGCGACGCGCACCAGTCGCTGCTGGCGACCCGGGTCCGTACCCGCGATCTGCTGGCCGTCGCGCCGCACGTCGCCCGGACCGCCCCGGAGCTGCTCAGCGTCGAGTGCTGGGGAGGCGCCACGTACGACGTGGCGCTGCGCTTCCTCGCCGAGGACCCGTGGGAGCGGCTGGCCGCGATCCGGGAGGCGGTGCCCAACATCTGTACGCAGATGCTGCTGCGCGGCCGCAACACGGTCGGGTACACGCCCTACCCCACCGAGGTCACCGAGGCGTTCGTCGCGGAGGCGGCGGCCACCGGGATGGACATCTTCCGGATCTTCGACGCCCTCAACGACGTCTCCCAGATGCGCCCGGCGATCGACGCCGTGCGCGCCACCGGTACCTCGGTCGCCGAGGTCGCCCTCTGCTACACGGCCGACCTCTCCGACCCCGCCGAGTCCCTGTACACCCTGGACTACTACCTCCGGCTCGCCGAGCAGATCGTGGAGGCGGGCGCGCACGTCCTCGCCGTCAAGGACATGGCCGGGCTGCTGCGTCCGCCCGCCGCCCGCACGCTGGTCACCGCGCTGCGCGAGCGGTTCGACCTGCCGGTCCACCTGCACACCCACGACACCGCGGGCGGGCAGCTCGCCACCCTGATCGCCGCCGTCGACGCGGGGGTGGACGCGGTCGACGCGGCCGTCGCCTCGATGGCCGGTACGACCAGCCAGCCCCCGCTGTCGGCGCTGGTCGCCGCCACCGACCACACCGGGCGCGCGACCGGCCTCTCGCTCCAGGCCGTGGGCGACCTGGAGCCCTACTGGGAGGCGACCCGCAAGGTGTACGCCCCCTTCGAGTCGGGGCTCGCCTCGCCCACCGGCCGGATCTACCACCACGAGATCCCCGGCGGTCAGCTCTCCAACCTGCGCCAGCAGGCCATCGCGCTCGGCCTGGGCGACCGCTTCGAACTCATCGAGGAGTGCTACGCCGCCGCCGACCGCATGCTCGGCCGCCTGGTGAAGGTCACCCCCTCCTCGAAGGTGGTCGGTGACCTGGCGCTGCACCTGGTGGGCGCCGGGGTCCGGGCCGCGGACTTCGAGGCGGATCCCGGCAGGTTCGACGTACCGGACTCCGTGATCGGGTTCCTGCGCGGCGAGCTGGGCGACCCGCCCGGCGGCTGGCCCGAGCCGTTCCGCACCCGGGCGCTCCAGGGCCGCCCGGCGAAGGCGGGGGTGCCGCGGCTGACGGACGAGGACCGCGAGGGGCTGGCACGCTCACCGCGCGAGACCCTGAACCGGCTCCTCTTCCCCGGCCCCACCAAGGAGTTCACGGCCCACCGCGAGGCGTACGGGGACACCTCCGTCCTTCCTACGCGGGACTTCCTGTACGGGCTGGAGACGGAGACCGAGCACACCGTCACGCTCGAACCCGGGGTCACCCTGCTGATCGAGCTGGAGGCGGTCTCGGAGGCCGACGAGCGCGGGTACCGCAGCGTACTGGCCACGCTCAACGGGCAGTTGAGGCCGGTGTCGGTGCGGGACAGGTCCGTGGCCACCGCGGTCAAGGCGGCGGAGAAGGCGGACCGCGGCAACGACCGCCATGTCGCGGCGCCGTTCGCCGGGGTCGTCACGTTGCAGGTGGAGGAGGGCGCTTCGGTGACGGCCGGTCAGACGGTGGCCACCATCGAGGCGATGAAGATGGAGGCGTCGATCACCGCGCAGGCGGCCGGGACGGTACGGCGGCTGGCGATCGGCGGGATCCAGCAGGTCGAGGCCGGCGACCTGCTCATCGAGATCGGCTGACGGACCCCGGCCGGTCACGGCGGTACGCCCGCCGGGCCGGCCGGCCGTGGCCGGTCACGCCCCGCTCGGTGCGCTCGGCCGGCCGCCCCGCACGGGAACGGCTCAGCGCTCACGCTCGGCCGGGTCGGACGCGGCGCGCTTCCCGGCCGGCCGCCGGTGGGCCTCCCGGTGCGGCCCGCGCGAGCGGCGCGGGCCCGGACCGCGGCCGTGGCCGAACGCCGCCATGCACGCCTCCATCTCGCGCCGCTCCCGTCCCCGCAGCAGCCACGCCCCGATCGCCAGTCCGGCCACGGCGGTGGCGCCCGAGGCCGCCACCCCCGCGACCGCGACGAGCGGGACCGGGGTCAGCAGGAGGAGCGCCGTGAGGGCGGCGCACCCCCAGCCGGCCACCACTGCGGCGGCTCCCGCCCGCCGGGAATGCGGCCGGTCCCCGCCGGCGCGCAGATCGACGCAGGCGGGCAGATACCAGACGTTGCCCGCCAGGCAGACGACGGTGACTCCCAGTGCCAGGACACCGTGGGACATCGGACGGCACTCTCCTCGGGTCGGCCGTGCGGGACGGCGGATCGGTCATACGGGACGGCGGAACGGTCATACGGATCGGATCGGATCGGTCGTACGGATCGGATCGGTCGTACGGGGGGGCGGGGGACGGGGCGCCCGCACAGCGGCCGGTCGTACGGCCGCCAGGTCAGGGCCGGGCGGCGGCGTGGTCGAGTTCCGCTTGGTCGAGTGCGGCGATCTCCGGGTGGTGCAGGTCGAACGCCGGGGACTCGCTGCGGATCCGGGGAAGCGCCGTGAAGTTGTGCCGGGGAGGGGGACACGAGGTGGCCCACTCCAGCGAACGGCCGTAGCCCCAGGGGTCGTCGACCTCCACCTTCTCGCCGTACTGGGAGGTCTTCCAGATGTTGTAGAAGAAGGGCAGGAACGACAGGCCCAGCAGGAACGACCCCACCGTGGAGATGGTGTTGAGCGCGGTGAACCCGTCGGCCGCGAGGTAGTCCGCGTACCGGCGGGGCATGCCCTCGGCGCCCAGCCAGTGCTGTACGAGGAAGGTGAGGTGGAAGCCCGCCGTCAGCACCCAGAAGGTGATCTTCCCGAGGCGCTCGTCGAGCATCTTCCCGGTGAACTTGGGCCACCAGAAGTGGAATCCGGCGAACATCGCGTACACGACGGTCCCGAAGAGCGTGTAGTGGAAGTGGGCCACCACGAAGTAGGAGTCGGAGACGTGGAAGTCCAGCGGCGGGGAGGCGAGGATCACGCCGGTCAGACCGCCGAAGAGGAAGGTCACCAGGAAGCCCGTGGCCCAGAGCATCGGTGTCTCGAAGGACAGGGACCCCTTCCACATCGTGCCGATCCAGTTGAAGAACTTCACCCCGGTCGGCACGGCGATCAGGAAGGTCATGAAGGCGAAGAACGGCAGCAGCACCCCGCCCGTGACGTACATGTGGTGCGCCCACACGGTCACGGACAGACCGGCGATGGACATCGTGGCGGCGATGAGACCGACGTAGCCGAACATCGGCTTCCGGGAGAAGACGGGAACGATCTCGGAGACGATGCCGAAGAAGGGGAGGGCGAGGACGTAGACCTCGGGATGGCCGAAGAACCAGAAGAGGTGCTGCCACAGCAGCGCGCCCCCGTTGGCGGGGTCGAAGATGTGCGAGCCGAACTTGCGGTCCATCTCCAGCGCGAAGAGCGCGGCGGCCAGCACCGGGAAGACCAGGAGGACGAGCAGCGCGGTCAGCAGCACGTTCCAGGTGAAGATCGGCATCCGGAACATGGTCATGCCGGGGGCGCGCATGCAGATGATGGTGGTGATGAAGTTGACCGCTCCGAGGATGGACCCGAATCCGGACAGCGCCACCCCCATGATCCACATGTCGGCGCCGACGCCCGGGGAGTGCGTGGCGTCGGACAGCGGGGCGTAGGCGAACCACCCGAAGTCGGCGGCCCCCTGCGGGGTGAGGAAGCCGGCCGCGGCGATCAGCGAACCGAAGAGGAACAGCCAGAAGGCCAGCATGTTCAGGCGCGGGAAGGCCACGTCCGGCGCGCCGATCTGGAGGGGCATCAGCCAGTTGGCGAACCCGGTGAACAAGGGCATCGCGAACAGCAGCAGCATGATCGAACCGTGCATCGTGAATGCCTGGTTGAACTGCTCGTTGGAGATGATCTGCGTGCCGGGCCGGGCGAGTTCGGCGCGCATGACCAGCGCCATCACCCCGCCGATCAGGAAGAAGGCGAAGGCGGCGACGAGGTAGAGGGTGCCGATCTGCTTGTGGTCGGTCGTGGTGAGCCACGAGACGACGAGCCGTCCGCGCGAGGTCCGGCCCGCGCGCTCGCGTGGCACCGCCGCCGTGCCGGCCCCCGGGCCGGGGAGCGGATCCCGGAGGCCCGCCGGTTCCGGGCCGTCGGGCCCTCGTCCGCCGGGGGGCTTGGGGCCCTGTGTTCCAGCGGCCTTGCTGCCCTGCGATTCCGTTGCGTCCACCGGACCGTGTCCTCCACCTCGTGCGGTTCTCCCTGCACACCCCCGGCCCGCCCGCCCGGGACGGGAGCGGCGGGGAGGGGGTGCGGCCGGGAAGGTCCGCGATCACGCGGGGGACGGAGCCGACCTTCCCGGCCGCACCATGGTGCGGCCGGGCCGCGGTGGTCTCCAGGGGCCGACGGGCACCGTGGGGCGGGGCCGGGGGACACCTCCGCCGGGGGCCGGGGGGACCCGCGGACAGGGCCGACCGGCCCTGGTGCGGGACGCACGGCCGGCCGCCGCGGGTGGCCGGCCGTGCGTCCCGTTCCGGTGTACGAGCCGGGCGCCGCCGGGTCCCGGCCGCCCGGGGCCCGGCGCGCCGGCTGCCGTAAACTGACCGCCCGTGGACCGGTCCCAGCCCCCGCGGTGAGCCGGTGAGCGATGCCCGGCCTACGGCACACGGATCCCAGAGAGCGGCACCCCGATGACAGACGCAGCATGCCCGGTGCCCCACTCCCCCGGCGCCTCCTCCCCCGCTCCCGTCCCCGGCACACCGCGACCCGTGTGCCCGGTCACGGGCGCGGGTTCCGCTCCGGACGCCGGTCCCGGCACCTGGCCGCAGCCCAGCCGGCCGGACCGGATGCGCGGCCTGCTGGACGCGGTGATGAGCCTGGGCCGGGGGCTGGAACTGCCCGAGGTGCTGCGCGGGATCGTCGAGGCGGCGGTCGCCCTGACCGACGCGGAGTACGGCGCGCTCGGCATCGTCGGCGACGGGCAGACCCTCCAGGAGTTCCTGACGGTCGGCATGTCGCCGGAGATGACCGCCAGGATCGGCCAGACGCCGTGCGGGCGCGGCATCCTCGGTGAGCTGATCCACCACCCCGAGCCCCTGCGGCTGACGGACCTGAGCAGCCATCCGCACAGCTACGGCTTCCCGCCCCACCATCCGCCGATGCACAGCTTCCTCGGTGTCCCGGTGCGGGTGCGCGAGGAGGTCTTCGGCAATCTGTACCTCACCGAGAAGCGCGGCGGCCGGAGCTTCGACGCCGACGACGAGGCGGTGCTGACCACCCTGTCGATCGCCGCCGGGGTCGCCATCGACAACGCCAGGATGTACGAGGAGAGCCGCCGCCGGGAGCAGCGGCTGGAGGCGCTGGGCGAGATCACCCGCGCCCTGCTGTCGGGGACCGACGCCGACGAGGTGCTGCATCTGGTGGCCGAGCGGGCGATGGAGGTGGCGGGCGCCGACCGGGCGGCGATCCTGCTGCCGCCGTCGCTTCCGGGGGCCCCCGTCCAGCCGGAGGTCCCGGCCGCGCCCGACCGCCTCACCGTCTTTGTCGCCCACGGCCGGGACGCCGACCGGGTACGCGGCCTGTCCGTCCCGGCGCCGGGGTCGCTGGCCGGGCTCGCCGCCCGCACCGGGACTCCGGTGCACTGTGCCGATGTGCGGACGGACCCCCGGGCCCATCCGTTCGGCGGCGCCGACGAGGGGCTCGGCCCGGTGGTCGCCGTGCCGTTGCGGGTGGGTACGGGGGCGCGGGGCGCGCTGCGGCTGGGGCGTCCGGCGGGACGGCCGCCGTTCGACGACTCCGAGGTCGCGCTCGTCTCCGGCTTCGCCGACCAGGCGGCCATCGCCCTGGAACTGGCGCGCGGGCGGGCGGAGTCGGAGGAACTCGCGGTCATGCACGACCGGGACCGGATCGCCCGCGATCTGCACGACCTGGCGATCCAGCGCCTGTTCGCGACCGGGATGACGCTCCAGAGCACCACCCGGGCGATCGCGGACCGCCCGGAGGCGGCCGAACGCGTCAGGCGCGCGGTGGACGACCTGGACACCACGATACGGATCGTCCGGTCCACCATCTTCGACCTGCGCACGACGGACGGTCCGGGCCACGGGGGGCTGCGGCACCGGATCGCGGAGACCGCCCGTACGGCGTCCCGCGCCCTCGGTTTCCGGCCGTCCGTGCGGATCGACGGTCCGGTGGACTCCGTGGTCCCCGACGAGCTGGCGGAGCATGTGGTGGCGGTCGCCGCCGAGGCGGTGTCCAACGCGTCCCGGCATGCTCGTGCGAGCCGTATCGACATCGCGCTCTCCGCGGACGAGGCGGTGACGCTGACCGTCACGGACGACGGCGTCGGGATCGGGTCCCCCGCCGAGGAGACCTCCGGCCCCGGTGGGGGCGCGGACGCGGACGGGGTCCGGCGTGGCGGGGGGCTGGCCAACATGCGCAAGCGGGCCGAGCTGTGCGGGGGCACCCTGACCGTCGAGCGGCCCGCCGGGGGCGGCACCCGGATCAGCTGGCGCGCCCCGCTCGACTGACCGCGCCGGGCCGGTGGTCCGCCGGGCCGTCAGCCGCCGGTCAGCGCCCCTGGGCCGGGGGCCGGCCCTGGCGTTCCCGGATGCGGCCTGCGAGCATCGCGGCCTGGATCCGGCGGCCCACACCCAGTTTGGCGAGGATCGCGGAGATACGGTTCTTGACGGTCTTCTCGGCCAGGAAGAGGCGCTCGGCGATCTCCCGGTTGGTGAGCCCCTCACCGATGAGGTCGAGGATCTGACGCTCCCTGGGGGTGAGCCGGTCCAGCTCCGAGACCTCGGGGGCGGGCGGGTTCTCGGCACCGCGCAGGCGGGCCATCACCCGGGCGGTGGTGCGCGGATCGAGCATGGACGTGCCGGAGGCGACCGTGTGCACGGCGGCGACCAGGCCGGCGCCGTTGATCTGCTTCAGCACGTAGCCCGCCGCCCCGGCCATGATGGCGTCGAACAGCGCCTCGTCGTCGTCGAAGGACGTCAGCATCAGACAGGCCAGGTCCGGCATCCGGGCGCGCAGTTCCCGGCACACCTCGATACCGGCGTGGTCGCCGCCCCGGTCGTCGCCGAGCCGTACGTCCAGCACCGCGACCTGCGGCGCGGCGGCCGGCACCCGGGCCAGCGCCTCACGGGCGTCGGACGCCTCACCGACGACCTCGATACCGCCGTCGGCCTCCAGCAGGTCGCGCACACCACGCCGTACGACCTCGTGGTCGTCGAGGATGAACACGCGCACCGGGGCGGCGGGCGGTGACGAGGGCGGGCTCGTCCGGGACTGCGCGGGATCGTCGTTCACACCATGCTCGATCGGTCGGGAATCGGGTCGGACCGGAACCAGTATGTGGGCACCCGCGCACCGGTCGGCGGCGGGGTTCCGCAGCACGGCGGCACGGGTCGCGGAAGGGGCCGAAAGGCCCTGTGACCTGGGCCGGTCAGCACGAGACACGCGGTGCCATACTGACGCCGCCCGCACAGTCCGTACCCCACGGACGTCCCAGTGCGGCCGAGGGCCGTCCCACCGTCCCTGGTCTCCGGGCGCCCCGGTCGTGCTGTGCGGTGCCGCAGCCGCCCGAGCGCGCCCGCCAGGGGGACGCCCCGCACCCCCACCGCGCTGTCCCGAGGAGCCACCTGCCCATGAACACCCCGAGCGAGGACTACCACGCACTGCTCGCGCGGCACGACGCGATGCGGCTGCGCCGGCGCATCCTGACCCCGGAGGGGAGTTCCGGTGAGGCAGGGCGTCCGGCCCCTCCGCAGACGTACGACGGGACGGCCGACCAGCGGCTCATCGAGGACTTCCTGCCGCTGGTGGGTCCGTTGGAGGAGCTGATCGGGGATCTGTACCGGGCGCTGTTCGACCGGCATCCGTACCTGCGCGCGCTGTTCCCCGAGTCGATGGCCTTCCAGCAGGCCCATCTGGCCGCCGCCTTCCGGTATCTGATCGGCGATCTGCACCGGACGGACGCGGTGGCCGAGCGCTTCACCCAGTTGGGGCGCGACCACCGCAAGCTCGGTGTGCGCCCGGCGCATTTCGCCGCGTTCGAGGGAGCGCTCGTCGAGGCGCTGCGCGCCCGGGGCGGGGCGCGGTGGACCGGGCCGCTGGAGGACGCCTGGCTGCGGATGCTGCGGCTGGCGGTGTCCTCGATGGTCCGGGGCGAGTACGAGGCGATCGCCGAACTCTCCAGCTGGGACGCCACGGTGACCGCCCATGAGCTGCGCACCCCCGATCTCGCGGTCCTGCGGGTGCGGCCCCAGCAGCCCTACCCCTTCCGCGCCGGGCAGTACGCCTCGCTGGAGACCCCGCTGCTGGAGCAGGCCTGGCGTCCGTACTACCTGGCGCGGGCCCCGCACCAGGACGGGGAGCTCGAATTCCATGTACGGGCGCGCCGCGCCGGCGGGGTCAGCGACGCCCTGGCGCACGGCACCCGGCCGGGCGACACCCTCCGGCTCGGCGCCCCCCGCGGCATGCTGGCGCTGCCCGACGACGCGGTGTCCGGCGACCTCCTGCTGATCGCCTCCGGCACGGGCTGGGCGCCGATGAAGGCCCTGCTCCAGGAGATCGACGCCGCGTCCTCGCCCGGCACGCGGGTGCGGCTGCTGCTGGAGGCCGGCGCCCCGGAGGACTCCCGCTCGGCCGCGGGCATGTACGACACGGCCTACCTGGAGGCGTTCCGGCGCGGGCGCCCCTGGCTGACCGTCCTGCCGACCCACTCGGCGGTGCACGCGGCGGGGGGTGCGCTGCGGGTCCTGAACGGGGTGTTGCCTCCTCACCCCGGGGCCTCCCGGCCGCCGCACGCCTTCCTGGCCCTGGCCCCGGAGGCGTCCACGGCCGAACCGGCGCGGGCGGTCGCGGCCGGACTGGCCGCCGCCGGGGTGCCCGAGGCACAGATCCACCAGGACGTCTCCGGGGTCGCGGACGTCACAGCAGCGTCTGCCAGTACGACCAGAACCGGGTCCCTATCAGCGTGACGACGACCAGGCACCAGGTCACCGGTACCACGAGCGGGAACTCCAGCGCCGCCGCCACCAGGGCGCGCGGCGCGGGGAGCACGCCGTGGCGCAGGTTGTGCAGGGTGGTGTGCCAGAACAGGAAGACGGTGACCATCCACACGAGCACGCACCACAGGCACAGCGCGCCGATGTCGTAGAGCGCCTGGGTCATCAGCCACATGCAGAAGACGGCGCCGGCCAGCGTGCCGAGGTTCAGCCCCAGCCAGTACCAGGCCCGGTGGCGGGCGCCGGCCAGCAGGCCCGCGCCGGTCGCCAGGACCACCGAGAAGCCGATCAGCCCGATGAGGGGGTTGGGGAAGCCGAACACCGACGCCTGCTCACTGCGCATCACGTCCGTGCAGGACAGTACGGGGTTGAGGGTGCAGGCGGGCACGAAGCCGGGGTCGGCGAGCAGTTCGAACTTGTCGACGGTGATCATGAAGGAGGCCGCCAGGCCCAGGGACGCCATGACCACCAGCAGCAGGCCGAACCCCCGGCGCGCTCCGAAGTCCTCGGGGGTCTCGCCCTGGCCCGTCTCCCGCGCCGCGCCGGTCTCCGGCCCGCGTTCGGTCACCGTCATGCCGGCTCCCGTACGGAGCCCTCGGGCCAGACGACCTCGACCGGGATGCCCCGGGTACGGGCGAAGGCGACCAGGTGGGCGGTGGCGTCCCGGCCGTTGGAGTGCGAGCCGTCCCATACGGCGAACAGCGTCCCGCTCTCCTTGACCAGGCGTTCGTCGGCGCCGACACAGGCGTCGCGGTCGGCCGGGTCGAAGGCCAGCAGCCGTACCTGCTCGGCCAGCACCAGCAGTTCACCGGCGGCGAGCCGGTCCGGCTCGGGCAGCGCGGCGGGCACCACGCCCTGGGCCGGCAGCAGCACGGTCAGCTTCCGGCCGGTCTCCCGGGCCGCCCGCCCGAACACCAGGGGCAGCCCCGATCCGGCCCGTACGAGCGCGGCCGCGCCCTCCGCCAGCCGTTCCAGCCGCGTTCTCAGCTCCGCCTCCACCAGCTCCAGGGTTCTGTTGCTGAGGTCCCTGTGCCCGACGACCGCGATCACCGCGTTCCCCTCCCGCGTGTCTTCGTCCCGCCCACCCGGCGGGCCGCGTCGCATGCCGCGGACCGGCACCGGTGCCGCCGTAGGACCGGTCCGCGGCATGCGACACAGGGCAGTGAACCCAGGGTGGCCCCGCCCCGGCTAGGGCCGTTCGGCCCCGGGCCGTTCGGCCCTGTCGCCGGGCGGCGGCGCGCGGTGTACTCGTGCGGAGGCCGGCACACACAGGAGACGAGGCCGCACCATGATCCACCCACGGCATCAGTCGCCCCGTACGTCCGCGCGTACGGCGAGGTCCCCACGCGCGGCGCCGTCCCCGCCTCCGGCGCCACCGGGCCCCCTCACGCCCCGGCACACGGTCGAGCTGACGGCACCGCAGGCGATGGCGCTGCTCGCCGGCGCGCCGCTGGGCCGGATCGTCTTCACCCGCCGCGCGCTGCCGGCCATCCGCCCGGTGAACCACCTGCTGGACGGCGGCCGGATCGTCATCCGTACCCACCGGGACTCGGAACTGTTCCACCAGGCCCGGCAGCACGGCGGGCAGGGGGTGGTGGTGGCCTACCAGGCCGACGACATCGACCCGTTGACCCATCTGGGCTGGAGCGTCGTGGCCACGGGGTACTGCCACCCCGTCACCGATCCGGAGGCGCTGCTGCGCTACCAGAGGCTGATCAGGCCGTGGCCGGACCGGCCGATGGAGGCCGCGGTGCGCATCAGCCCCGATCTGGTCACCGGGGTCCGGCTGACCGCCTGAGCCTCGCGGCCCTCACCCCTCGGGCCGCTCCGTCGCCCTGGCGGCCTCCGGCTCCCGGAAGCGGACGGGGGCCTGGAAGCGGGCGCGGCGGGCGGCCCGGCGGAAGGTGGTGAGGACCGCCGGTCCGGCGAGGAGGACGCAGACCAGGTTGGTGACGGCACGGCCGGTGTCCCAGCCGAGTGAGGTGGCGACGTCGAAGGCCACGTAGCGGTGCCACTGCTCGGTGAAGGGCAGGCCGGGCAGGTAGGCGATCGAGCTGTTCGGGTCGAGGGAGAACGGCCAGAAGGACAGGTTGAGCAGGAACCCGAAGAGATAGCCGGACAGTGAGCCGTAGACGGCCAGCATGACCACTTCGCGCCGCCCGGTGGCGCGGGGCAGGAATCCGGCGAGCATGCCGACGAAGGCGCAGCCGAACATCTGGTACGGCATCCACGGGCCCACCCCGCCGGTGATCAGCGCGGAGGTGAACAGGGAGGTGCAGCCGAGGGTGAAGCCGAAGCCGGGGCCGTAGACCCGTCCGGCCAGGACGAGGACGAAGAAGACGGTCTCGATGCCCGCCGTTCCCGCACCCAGCGGGCGCAGGGCGGCGTTGACGGCGGACAGCACGCCGAGCATCGCCAGCGCCTTGGAGTCGATGCCCCCTTCGGCGATCTCGGAGAGCACGACGCACAGGACGAGGACGAGCAGGACGCCGAAGATCAGCGGCGGCGCGTAGTTCGAGCCGAACGTCCCGGGCGCGACGACGAACGGCCAGAAGAAGGCGACCACTCCGAGGAACGCGGCGAGGGCGATGACCACTCCGGCACGCGGGGTGAGGCGGATCGCCGAGGCGGGGCGGATGCTCACGCGTCCGCCCCGCTTCCGGGGCCCGCCGGGCCGGTGGCGAGCCGGTCGAGGGCGGTGGTGACCTGGTCGACGGTGAGGAACGGCAGGGGGGCGAGGATCTTGGCCGTCTGCGGGGCGAAGACGGGTGAGGCGACGATGACGTCGCGGGTCGGCCCGTCGGCGACGACGTCCCCCTGGGCCATGACGACGACGCGGTCCGCCGCGCGGGCGACGAACTCGACGTCGTGGGTGGCGATCACCACGGCCCGGCCTTCCCCGGCGAGCGTGCCGACGATCCGGATCAGCTCCGTCTTGGCCCGGTAGTCGAGTCCGCGGGTGGGTTCGTCGAGGAGCAGCACCCGGGGCGCGGCCGACAGCTGGATCGCCAGGACCAGGGCGAGCTTCTGGCCCTCCGACAGGTCCCGGGGGTGAGTGGCGCCGTCGATGCCGGGCGCGAGCCGGTCGAGGAGGGCGCGGGCGGTCCCGGCCCCCGGCCCGGCGGCGGCCGATTCCCGGTCGGCCTGGGCGAGTTCCTGCTGGACGCTCTCCAGGTAGAGGAGGTCGGACGGGGTCTGCGGGACGAGTCCGACGGCGCGGCGCGCCAGGGCCGGGGCCATGGTGTGGGGGTCCCCCGGCGCCTTCCCGTCCGCCGCGGCGGCGACCTCGACGGTCCCCGAGGTGCGGGGGCCCGAGCCCTGGAGGGCCCACAGCAGGGAGGACTTCCCCGATCCGTTGCGTCCCATCAGCGCGGTGACCTGGCCGCCGCGCAGGTCGAGGCCGACCTCCCGTACGGCGGGGACCCCCTGGTAGCTGACGGTGACGCCCCGCGCCTTCAGCAGGGCTTCCGCCGCCCGGCCCGCGCCACGGGGGGCCGCGGCGGGCGGGGGCGGTTGTCCGGCGAGGCGGCCTCGCAGGGGGGCCGCGGCGCGGCGGGCGTCGCGGATGGAGAGCGGGAGGGGGGACCAGCCGGCCGCGCGGCCGAGGTCCACGATCGGGGGCGCGATGGACGACGTACGGAAGATCTCGGCGGGCGGTCCGTCCACCACCCGTCCGTCGCCGGGGAGGTGGAGCACCCGGTCGGCGTACTGGACGACGCGTTCCAGGCGGTGTTCGGCCATCAGGACGGTGACGCCGAGGTCGTGGACGAGGCGGGTGACGGCCGCGAGGACCTCCTCCGCCGCGCTGGGGTCGAGGGCCGAGGTGGGTTCGTCCAGGACGAGGACGCGGGGGTGGGCGGTGAGGACGGCCCCGATGGCGACCCGCTGCTGCTGGCCGCCGGAGAGTTCGTACAGCGCGCGGCGGCGCAGGTCGGCGAGGCCCAGCAGGTCCAGGGTCTCCTCGACCCGCTTACGCATGACGTGCGGGGCGATGGCCAACTGCTCCATCGTGTAGGCGAGTTCCTCCTCGACGGTGTCGGTGACGAATCCGTCCAGCGGGTCCTGGCCGACGACACCGACCACATCGGCGAGTTCGCGGGGCGGGTGGTGGGCGGTGTCCCGGCCGTCGACGGTGACCCTGCCGTACAGGGTGCCGCCGGTGAAGTGCGGGACGAGGCCGTTGACGGTGCCGAGGAGGGTGGACTTGCCGACGCCGGTGTGCCCGACGACCAGGCAGAGTTCGCCCTCCTCGACGGTGAGGTCGACGTCTCTCAGCGCGGGCCGGTCCGTGTCGTCGTACCGGACGGAGACCTGTTCGAAGGTGATCACGTGGTCGCGGCTTTCTCCGTGCGCCGCGCGGGCACGGCGCGCGGCTCGGTCGGCGGCGGGGCGAGGAACCCGGCCGTTCCGGCGAGCAGGATCGCCAGGGTCGGCACCGGCGGCAGGGTCGGCCAGCTCAGCGGGTAGATGGAGGGGTTCAGCTCGGCGGCGTCGTACCCGATGTTCGCGAACAGCAGGAGCGCGGAGAGTACGCCCGTCCCGGCGACCGCCCATTCGGGCAGGCGCCACGGGTCGGGGCGGTAGGTGGTGCGGGTGACCCGGCGGCCGCCGGTGCGCAGTCCGCCCACGCACAGCAGGGCGCCGACGCCCAGGGCGGGCAGCCCGAGGAAGGCGGGCGCGGTGGCGTCGAGGAGCCCGTAGGCCCCGGCGCACAGTCCGCACATGCCGAGCAGCATCAGGGCCCCGGTCACCCGGCGGGAGCGGCGGCTCGCGGTGCCGGCGCGCCCGTAGCCCCGGGAGTCCATCCCGGCGGCGAGGCGCAGGGAGCGTTCGAGGGCGTCCTCCAGGACGGGTACGACGATGCCCCGCAGCGCTGTGAGGCCCTTGCTCCGGCCGGCGCGCAGCCGACGGGCGCGGGCCACGCGCCGTACGCTCTGGACGAGTTGGGGGGCGACGCTGATCGCGACGGTGACGGCGACGCCGAGTTCGTGCAGGGCGCCGGGCAGCACCCGCAGGGCGCGTTTGGGGTTGGCGAGGGTGTTGGCGGCGCCGATGCAGCAGAGCATGCAGGCCAGCCGGAGCCCGTCGGTGGCGGCCGACAGGAGGGCCTCCAGGGAGACGGGTCCGCCGAGCTGGATGCCCGCGTACCAGTCGGGGGTCGGGATGTGCGGAAGCGCGAAGAGGAAGTGGTCGTGCGGGGTGATGCCGGTGGCGAAGACGGCCCGGAACAGGACGCGGATCGCCACGACGGTGGCGGCCAGGTAGAGGTAGTACACGAAGCCCCTGGCCCAGGGTGCCTCGGTGCGGCGGGCGGTCACGACGTAACCGAGGACCGCGAGCACCAGGAACAGCAGCAGCGGGTTGTTGGTGCGGCTGACGGCGGTGGCCAGGGCGAGCGCCCAGATCCACCAGGCGACCGGATGCAGGATCCGGGGCAGCCGGCGCCCCCCGGTGTCCGGGGCGGCGCGGCCGGGCGGGGGCACACCCGGGCCGGGCGGGGGCGTGCCGGGGCCGGGCGGGGGCGATTCGGCGGGGCCGGGGTCGGTGCGGGCCACGGCCGTTACGCGCCGCGGCGTCTGTGCCGGGCCGCGAACACGGCCGCCACGCCCACGAGCAGGACCAGCGCGCCGCCCGCCGCCACCGGCACCATCGACCCCGCGTCGTGCTTCGCGTCCGCCGCCGGGGCGGCGTCGACGACCCGGGTGTCGCCGCCGGACCCGCCCGCCGGACCGGTCGTGGCGGGCGGTGACACCTCGGCGGACCCGGTGGGCTCGGCGGACTCGCTCGGTTCACCGGTCTCGCCGGCCGAGGGGCTGGGGGACGCGGTGGGTGACGGGCTCGCGGGCGGTTCCGGGGCCGTGGGGGACGTCGGCCGCTCCGGCTCCGTCCTCACCGGGGCCGGGCCGGTGTCGGTGCCGGGCGGCAGCGCGGGAGCGCGCGCGGTGGAGGCCGGTTCGCCCCCGCCGCTGGGCCTGGTGTTGTGGGCCCGGAGCTGGTCGGGCGTGACCTGGGGGCGGCCCTGGGTGCCCCCGATGTCGGTGCCGCCGAAGATCCACAGGTCCACGCTGCCCGGCTTCGGCTTGTAGAGCATGGCGCCGAGCTGGCTGTACTCCCAGTCGTCCGCCCCGGGCCCGGCGTGCCAGTAGGACCAGTAGGCCGAGGCGGGCGGGGTGAGGACGCAGTCGTCCTGCTCGGGCGGCGGGAACTGCGTGCCGTTCCGGTAACCGCTGTATCCGATGCGGCAGATGAACGCCGGTCCGTCGTGCCCGGTACCGGTGGTGCGCCAGCCTCCCTGGTTGAGCAGTTCGTAGCCGGTGGTGGGCGTCGAGCCGCAGGAGCGGTAGATGGGCCCGCCCCATCGGCTGAAGTCGACGGCGAGCACCGCCCCCGAGCCGGTGGTGCACCGCCCCATCGGCTGCGGGGCGGCCCCGGCGGGTGCCGCGCCCGTGGTCAGGGCGGCGAAGGCCAGGGCGAGCGCGGCCGTCAGCCGGGCCGCTCGCCGCGAGGGCGGGACGCTCATGGCCGCCCCCCTGCGGCCGTGCGGCGGCGGGCGAGGACCACGGCGGCCCGGCCCGCGGCGACGAGCGCCACCCCGCACGCCGCGAGGAGACCCGCCTGTACGCCGGTGGAGGCGAGCGCCCCGCCGCCGCCCGCGCCGGTGTCGGCGATGCCGGTGTCGACGATGCCGCCGGTGCCGCCCTCCGTGCCGCCGGGGGTGACGATGACGGGTGCGGAGGGGGTCGCGCCGGGCGTGGGCGGCGGGGTGGTGCCGGTCAGATCGCGGTTCAGGGCCCCGAAGGAGATGCCGGTGGATCCGCCGACGGCCTGGGTGGACGCCCGCACGTCGGAACCCCGCTGGCCCTCCTTGGCGACGTTGAAGCCGCCGTCGGCGTTCTGCTGGGAGGCCAGGAACGCCCGCGCCTTCGCGATCCGGTCGGCGTACTTCGGCGCGTCGAGCGAGAGTCCCTGGACGGCGAGGGCGGCGGAGTTGACCGAGTTGCCCGCCGCGCCGGGGAACCCGCCGTCGGGAAGCTGCCGGCCCGCGATCCAGTCGAGCGCCTCGGCCACGGCCGCCCGTGCCTCCTCGCCGCCCGCCAGGTCCAGGGCCATCGCGGCGATGGCGGTGGAGTCGACGTCGGCGTCCCCGGTGGAGGGGATCAGGCTGGGCCACGCGCCGCTGTCCAGCTGAAGGCTCTCCAGGTAGGCGAGCGGCTTCCGCACGGCCGCCTCCTCGCCCGCGCGCGACTGGGCCATGACCCCGAGGGACTGGCCGAACACGGACTCCGTGTAGGTGTACGCCCCCTCGGCGGCGCACCTCCGGTCCGGGCTCTTGGCCGGCGCGGCGCACACGGCCGCGTCGAGTGCGGCGATCAGGTCTCCGCCGCCGAAGTTCCGGGGGTCGCGGCCGACCACCTGGGCCAGCAGGGCCGCCTTGCCGAGCTGCCCTCCGAGGACGTACGGCGTGTCGATCCCGGTCCAGTCGCGCACGGTGCGGCCCTCGCCGTCCTTGCCGCCGTCGTCGAGGAAGTCGACGATGCCGCGCAGCGCGTTGTCGTCGAGCCCGGTGGCGGCGAGCGCGTAGGCGCCGTCGACGGTGAGACCGAAGTCCGCGCGGTCCGAGCCGGGTACGGCCGGGTAGTAGCGGCCCCGCGCGAGCTGGGCGGGGGCGGTGAGGTAGGCGACGCCCCTGGCGAGGTCGGGGCCCCCGTCCGCCGGTGCGGTGGGGCCGGTGGTGGGCGGCCCGGTCGTGGGCGGCACGGTGACGGGCGGCACGGTGACGGGCGGCTCGGTGGTCGGCGGGTCGGTGGGCTCGGGTGCCGCCGTCGTCAGCCGCGCCAGGTCGGTTCCCGTACCGGCGAGGACGGCGGGGGCCGTCGGGTACAGGGCGGGGTCGGTGGCACCCTCCTCGAACCCGAAGCCTCCGCCCGCCAGTTGCTCACCGGCGAGCCAGGAGACGGCCGCGTCCGACCGCTCGGTGTCGCCCAGCGCGCGGAGGGCCTGTGCCGCGTGGGCGGTGGCCGTGACGCTGCCGGTCGTGGATCCCGTCCAGCCGGGGAACGAGCCGTCCTCGCGCTGGGCCTTGCCGAGATAGGTCCGGGCCTTGGCGACGGCCGCGTCCTGGCCGCCCGCCCGGTGCAGGGCCAGGGTCACCAGGCCGGTGGTGGCGGGGTCGCCGTCGCAGTACTCGCCGGGGCGGATCAGGATGCTGGTGACGCCGCCGTCGTCGCACTGCACCTGGGTCAGCCGGTCCACGGTGGCGGCCGGGGGCTTCACACCGGCCCGCAGCAGCGCCAGCACGGCCAGCGCCTGGCCGTCGGCGTACGTCGCGTTCCGGAAGTCGCCCTCGGCGGTGCAGCCGGGCGTGGGGCCGCCGCCGGAACCGGGCCCGGAGGCGCAGACGTGGGCGGCCAGGTCGCCGACCAGGTCGTGTCCCCCGAAGTCGCGCGGATCGGCTTCCGTGATGTCCGCGAGCAGGGCCAGGCGGGCGGCGGCGGTCGCGTCGGGGGCCTGGTCCGCGCCCGCCGGGTAGGCGTAGGCGTCGGTGCGGGCGGCGAGGAAGGACGTGACCTTGTCCAGGGTGGCACTCGCGCCGTCCGCCGCGGCCAGGGCGTACGCGGCCTCCGTGGTCAGCGGCAGGCTGGCGGTGCCGGCGCCCTCGTCGACGACGCGCTCCCCGTCCGTCAGGCCGCTCCTGACCCAGGTCGCCGCGGCCGGTACGTCGATCCGCCCGGCCGGGACCGTGGGGGTGGTGCCGGGGCCGGGTGTCGTACCGCCGCCGGTCCGCACGTCGTCGGGGGTGAAGGCGGGTCCGCCCGTGGTGCCGCCGATGTCGGTGCCGCCGAACACCCAGGCGTCCACGTCACCGTCCCGGAGCGTGCGGGCCATGGCGCCGTACGGGCTGTAGCGCCAGGTGTCCTGGCCGGGCGAGGCGATCCAGTAC
The DNA here is from genome assembly GCA_000720535.1 of Streptomyces halstedii. Classification (GTDB taxonomy): domain Bacteria; phylum Actinomycetota; class Actinomycetes; order Streptomycetales; family Streptomycetaceae; genus Streptomyces; species Streptomyces halstedii. Next base: position 328,239 of record JOAZ01000001.1, on the reverse strand, counting down.
GACCAGTAGGCGGTGGCCTGCGGGGTGAGGACGCAGGACTCCTTGTCCTCGGTGGGCTGCTGGACCTCGGAGCCGTAGCCGATGCGGCAGATGAAGGCGGGCCCGTCGTGCTGGGTGCCGGTCGTGGTGAAGCCCGCTTCGTGGAGGAGTTCGTAGCCGGTCGTCGGTGTGGTGTCGCAGCCGCGCCGGACCGTCCCGCCGAAGGGACCGAAGTCCACGGCGACCACGGCGCCCTTCGTCGCGGTGCAGGCGTCGAGGGGAGCGGCCGCCGCCGGCGCGGCGGTGACGAACGTCGTGCAGGCGGCGACCACGAGGCCCACCGCCGACAGCAGCGCCGACAGGCCCGTGGCCCCGCGCCGTGCGCCTCTTCGTCTTCCGGTCCCCACCGCGGCCCCCTCGTCCTGATGTCCGCGGGCACACGAACGTGGCGAAGGGCCTTGACCGCGGGGGCGTGTGCCGCACGGCAGGGCTGGTCGACCACGCCGTAGTCCGCGACGGCGTTTCTCGCTGAAGATCTCGTCCCAGGTGTTCCGGCTCGCCCGGCGGTGCCGGGCCTACGGTTGCGGGTCAGCGCCGGGTTTCGACCGGCTTCCCCTGGAACTCAGTGCGTATCAGGCGGATTTGAGCACGCGTCCACGGACGCCGTCAAGGTGCGGTCCCCGGCGGGCGCGGGCGCTCCGGGGGCCTTCTGGCGGGAGTCGTGCCCCTCGGGTAGCGTCCTGGGCTGCCACATGGGGGAACCTGGTGGGAGTCCAGGGCTGACGCGCAGCGGTATGGCACGACGGGACGTCGTGCCGAGCCCGAATGCCCGTGCGGCGACGCACCACAGGAAGCCGGTCCACGCGTTCGGGCGGCGGCCCTGCCCGCTGCTCCCGCACTTCCGAGGACACGGGTCCGGTCGGCGCCTCCTCATCCAAGGAGCAGGCCATGCCCCGTCTTTCGTCCTCCCGCCGTCCGGTGTTCGTCGCGGCCGCGGCCCTCGGCGCCCTCTGTCTGACCGTCGTGCCCGCGGCCGCCACCGCGACGCCCGCGCAGATCGCCACCTCGAAGACCAACGGTGTCGCGTACCTCACATCCCTCCAGGCCGCCGACGGTTCGTACGCCGGCCCGGGGCTCTCGAACGAGTGGGCGTTCAGCGCGTTCGCGGCCGCGGGCACGGCCGCCGTGGACGTCACCCCGGGCGGGGACACCACGAAGAACGCGAGAACCGTCTACCGCGCCCTGCTGTCCACGGCGAGCTGGCCGTCGGCGACCCCGGTGGTCACCGACTACGAGCGGGCGGCCCTCAACGCCTACGCCGCCGGTATCGACCCGGCCCGCGTCTCCGCCTCCCGCAACCTGGTCGCCGACATCTACGGCTACTGGCAGAACGCCGAGCCCGGCTACTTCGGCCCGTCCGCCAACTTCAACGGCACCGTCTTCGCCGCACTCGCCCTCGGCGGCGCCGCCACCCAAGCGGGGACCCCACGCGTCCCGCAGGCCCTGCTCGACCGGCTGGTCACCCGTGTCCGGGCCAACCAGCACGACGACGGCGGCTGGAACTACGGCAAGGCCGAGGGCGATCCGGGGCAGCTCGGCACCACCAGCGACATCGACATGACCGGTGCGGCGATGGCCGCGCTGTGCGTCTCCGGCGTCCCGCACACCGACAGCGGCATCACCCGGGCCAAGGCGTTCCTGAAGAGCAAGCTGGTACCGGGCAGCGGTGCCTTCAACGCCATGTTCGGCGTCAACACCGACTCCAACGGCTGGGCGGTGTCCGGTCTGAACGCCTGCGGCATCGACGCGCAGACCGGCGACTTCCTCACCTCGGCCGGCAAGACCCCCGTCGACTTCCTGATAGCCCAGCAGTTCAACCCGGGCGGCGGCTTCAAGTACCAGCCCTCCGACACCACCCCCTCCGCCTACGCCTCCGTCGACGGGCTGCGTGCCGTGGCGGGCGGCGGCTTCACCGCCGCTCCCCCGGTGCCGGCCACCTCGGGCGCGCCCCGCTGGGTGGCCCAGAGCTCCTTCACCTCCGGTACGGCCGCGAAGCTGGCCCTCACCGTCGACGACGGCGCCGGCGGTCTGAAGGTGTGCTCCGTCTCGTTCACGCCGACGGGGACCACGACCACGCTGGGCGCGGTGCTCGACGCGGCGACCGGCTCCGCCGCCCCGTCCGGCTGTGTCTCGTCGGTGACCCCGTCGTCCGGGACGGGCACCGTCACCGCGCTCAACGGCAAGGCCAACAGCGCTTCCGGCAGTTGGCGGGTCAGCGCCGACGGCGCGGCCTTCACGGCGGCCACCCGGGGCACGGTCGTCCACGCGGGCGACACCCTGGCCCTGCGCTGGGGCGCCTGACCGGCGTCCGGCCGCGCGGCCGGGACCGGACGTGAGCGGCGGCGGCCGGGGCCCCGACGGCCGGGGCCCGGCCGCCGGAGGACCACCGGCGCGTCGCCCCGGCCGCCGCACACGTCCCCCACCGGGCGGAGACGTCCCGCGACACGCCGGGCGCCGTCGGGCGGGAGGCCGCCGCGCCCGGCGTGTGGCGCCGCCGTACGCGGCCGCCCGGTGTCTCATATCCCGGTCCGGCATGTGAACAGTGGCGCCCGGTTCGTGATCCGCCCTCTAGGCTGACCGGTGCAGCTGGTTCGCCCTGTCCGCCAGGCAGGCGCGTCGTAAGAGGGAACCCGGTGGGAATCCGGGACTGCCCCGCAGCGGTGAGTGGGAACGACCGCCGTCATACGCACTGGGTCCGCACGGACCTGGGAAGCGACGGCCAGTAGGTGTCTGCCCCGGCAGACGTGCCCACGAGTCCGAAGACCTGCCTGTTGCCCGTACGCGAACGATCGCGTGCGGACATCCCGGTGACCTCGTGGGCGGGTCGGCGTACATACCAGACGGAACCTCCCGCACAGGGCGTGTGTTCCGTCCGGTCCGTCACCCCTTCGCGCCCGTGTCCCGTCTCCGGGATCTCAAGGAGTCGTCTCGCGAAGGAGATTTCCGTGACAGCACAGCCCGCAGCCGCGGCAGCACGCGCCACCGTGTACGGCTACCCCCGCCAAGGCCCCGACCGGGAGCTGAAGAAGGCCGTCGAGGGCTACTGGAAGGGCCGGGTCACCGCCGACGCCCTCCGGGAGACCGCCGCGGAGCTCCGCCGGAGCAACTGGCGGCAGCTCGCCGACGCCGGTGTCCACGAGGTGCCGACCGGCGACTTCTCGTACTACGACCATGTGCTGGACACCAGTGTCATGGTCGGCGCGATCCCCGGGCGGCACCGGGCGGCCGTCGGCGCCGACGCCCTCGACGGCTACTTCGCGATGGCCCGCGGGACCCAGGACGTGGCGCCCCTGGAGATGACCAAGTGGTTCGACACCAACTACCACTACCTGGTGCCCGAACTGGGTCCGGACACCGTCTTCACGGCCGACTCCACCCGGCAGGTCACCGAGCTGAAGGAAGCCCTCGCGCTCGGCCTCGCCGCCCGTCCCGTGCTGGTCGGCCCCGTCACCTACCTCCTGCTGGCCAAGCCCGCGCCGGGTGTGGCCGCCGACTTCGAGCCGCTGACCCTCCTGGACCGGCTGCTGCCCGTCTACGCCGAGGTGCTGGCCGACCTGCGGGCCGCCGGTGCCGAGTGGATCCAGCTCGACGAGCCCGCCCTCGTCCAGGACCGCACCCCGGCCGAGCTGAACGCCGCCGGCCGCGCCTACCGCGACCTGGGCGGCCTCACCGACCGCCCCCAGCTCCTCGTCGCCTCCTACTTCGACCGGCTCGGTGACGCCCTGCCCGTCCTGGCGAAGGCGCCCGTCGACGGTCTCGCCCTCGACTTCACCGACTCCGCCGCGGCCAACCTCGACGCCCTCGCCGCCGTCGGCGGACTGCCCGGCAAGCGTCTGATCGCCGGTGTCGTCAACGGCCGCAACATCTGGATCAACGACCTGGAGAAGTCCCTGTCCACGCTGGGGACGCTCCTCGGCCTGGCCGGCCAGGTGGACGTGGCCGCCTCCTGCTCCCTGCTGCACGTCCCGCTCGACGCGGCGGCGGAGCGGGACATCGACCCGCAGATCCTTCGCTGGCTCGCCTTCGCCCGGCAGAAGACGGCGGAGATCGTCACCCTCGCCCGGGGCCTGTCCGAGGGCACCGGTGCCGTCTCCGCCGAACTCGCCGCCAACCGGGCCGACCTGGCCTCCCGTGCCCGGTCCCCGATCACCCGCGACCCCGCCGTACGGGCCAGGGCCGCCGCCGTCACCGACGCGGACGGCCGCCGCTCCCAGCCGTACGCCGAGCGCACCGCCGCCCAGCGCGCCCACCTCGGACTGCCGCTGCTGCCGACGACCACCATCGGCTCGTTCCCGCAGACCACCGAACTGCGCACCGCCCGCGCCGACCTGCGCGCCGGCCGGATCGACACCGCCGGATACGAGCGGCGCATCGAGAACGAGATCCGCGACGTCCTCGCCTTCCAGGAGAAGGCCGGTATCGATGTCCTGGTGCACGGCGAGCCCGAACGCAACGACATGGTGCAGTACTTCGCCGAGCAGCTGACGGGCTACCTCGCCACACGGCACGGCTGGGTCCAGTCCTACGGCACCCGTTACGTCCGCCCGCCGGTCCTCGCCGGGGACATCTCCCGGCCGCACCCGATGACGGTGCGCTGGACCGCGTACGCCAACTCCCTGACCGAACGGCCGGTCAAGGGCATGCTGACCGGCCCGGTCACCATGCTCGCCTGGTCCTTCGTCCGCGACGACCAGCCCCTCGGCGACACCGCCCGCCAGGTGGCCCTCGCCCTGCGCGACGAGGTCGACGACCTGGAGGCGGCCGGGACCTCGGTCATCCAGGTGGACGAGCCCGCCCTGCGCGAGACGCTGCCCCTGCGCGCCGCCGACCGCCCCGCCTATCTCGACTGGGCCACCGAGGCGTTCCGTCTCACCACCGCCGGAGTGCGCCCGGACACCCAGATCCACACGCACATGTGCTACGCCGAGTTCGGGGACATCGTCCAGGCCATCGACGACCTCGACGCCGACGTCATCAGCCTGGAGGCCGCCCGCTCGCACATGCAGGTCGCCCGCGAACTGGCCGCCCACGGCTACCCGCGCGAGGCCGGACCCGGCGTCTACGACATCCACTCCCCGCGCGTCCCGAGCGCCGAGGAGGCGGCCGCTCTGCTGCGGAAGGGACTTGAGGCCATCCCGGCCGAACGCCTCTGGGTCAACCCGGACTGCGGTCTGAAGACCCGTGCCTGGCCCGAGACGCGCGCCTCCCTGGAGAACCTGGTCGCCGCCGCCCGCACCGTACGGGCGGAACTCGCCTAGCCGTACGCGGAGCGGGGAGGGGAGGCCGCGGCGGCCTCCCCTCCCCGTCCTTTCCCCCGGTCACACGCCTGTACGGCCGTGGCCGGCCGGCATGTGGGACCGGCCGGTGGCCTATCTTGACCCGCATGACGTCATACACGATCGGCCAGGCGGCACGGCTGCTCGGCGTGAGTCCGGACACCGCGCGACGGTGGGCGGACGCGGGCAGGGTAGCGACCCATCGCGACGAGGGCGGGCGCCGGCTCGTGGACGGGAAGGACCTGGCCGCCTTCTCCGTCGAACTCGCCCAGGGCGGGCACGGACAGCCCGACGTCCCCTCCTCCACGTCGGTGCGCAACGCCTTCCCCGGCATCGTCACCGCCGTCCAGCTCGGTGACGTGGCCGCCCAGGTGGAGATCCAGGCCGGACCGCACCGGCTGGTGTCGCTGCTCACCCGCGAGGCGGTGGAGGAGCTGGGGCTGGAGGTCGGCATGGAGGCCACCGCCCGGGTGAAGTCGACGAACGTGCACGTCGACCGGGTGTGACGGACGGCTGACCCCGGAGTCCGGCCCGCCGGGGCGGCCGCGCGGGCCGGACGGGCCAGGTCACCTGTGAGGGCGAACCCCGCCACGGGTCCGGCGGTCGCCCCGGCGGCGGTGAGGGACCGGCTCACGGGCTACCACCTCCCGGATGACGGTACCCGCCGGGCACGCCCGTATAAACGCACATACAAGCCCTTTGGATGAGTGGCCAGGCTCATGCAATGTGACAGGAGACTTACGCCTCGCATATGCGGAAGTATGATCGGCGTATGAACACCTACCGGACCGGCGGTGTGGGCGCCGTACCCGGCGTCGGCGCCGAGGCCGGTGGGCACCGGGTCGACGGCGGGAATCCCGCCGCGGAACGCGACGCGCGGGCCGCCGGGCCGGCCCTCGCGGCCCACGTCACGTCGGCCCACGGGGTCGTCGGGAGACCACCGATGAGCGTTCGCGGACAACCGCGAGAAGCAGAGGGAGTAGATCCTTGATGACCCGATCCGCGCGCCGGACCACGCAGGTCGCCGCCGTGGGAGCGGCCGCGCTGCTGGCCCTGAGCGCCTGCTCGTCCGACGACTCCTCGTCCGGCTCCGGTTCCTCCGCGCCGAGGTCCTCCTCCTCCCCGAAGCTCTCCGGCACGGTGACCGTCTTCGCCGCCGCCTCGCTGAAGGAGAGCTTCACGACGCTGGGCGAGCAGTTCGAGAAGGAGCACCCGGGCACGAAGGTCACCTTCAGCTTCGGCGGCAGCGACTCCCTCGCCGCGAGCATCACCGGCGGCGCACCGGCGGACCTGTTCGCCGCGGCGAGCCCCAAGACGATGAAGATCGTCACCGACGCGGGGGACACCTCCGGGGCCCCGGAGACCTTCGTCCGCAACCAGTTGGAGATCGCCACCCTGCCGGGCAACCCCGACAAGATCTCCTCCCTGAAGGACCTCACCAAGTCGGACCTGAAGGTCGTGCTGTGCGCCGAGGAGGTGCCGTGCGGTTCCGCCGCGCAGAAGGCGCTGGCGGCCAGCGGACTCAAGCTGACCCCGGTCTCCTACGAGCAGGACGTCAAGAGCGCCCTGACGAAGGTGGAGTTGAAGGAGGCGGACGCCGCGGTCGTCTACAAGACCGACGTGCGGGCGGCGGGCGACAAGGTGGAGGGCGTCGACTTCCCCGAGTCCGCCGACGCCGTCAACGACTACCCGATCGCCCTCCTCAAGGACGCGCCCAACGCCGAGGCGGCCAAGGCGTTCATCGAGCTGGTGCGGTCCGACCAGGGCCAGCGGGTCCTGACCGGGGCCGGGTTCCTGAAGCCGTGACCTCCCCGCACGACGAGCCCGCCGCCGTCGCCGCGCCCCCGGCCGGGGAGCCGCGGCGGCGGGTCCGGCCGGGCTCCCGCCGGGGCGTACCGCTCCCGTTGCTCGTACCGGCGCTGCTGGGGCTGGCGTTCCTGGTGCTGCCGCTGATCGCCCTGCTGATCCGGACCCCCTGGCACAGCCTCCCCGACCAGCTGACCAGCCCCGGTGTGTGGCAGGCCCTCCGGCTCTCCCTGGTCTGCGCGACGGCGGCCACCGCCGTGAGTCTGGTGATCGGGGTCCCGCTGGCCTGGCTGCTGGCCCGGGTCGAGTTCCCCGGCCGGGGCCTCGTCCGGGCCCTGGTGACCCTCCCCCTCGTCCTGCCCCCCGTGGTGGGCGGTGTGGCGCTGCTGATGGCGCTCGGCCGCAACGGCGTCGTCGGGCGGTATCTGGACTCCTGGTTCGGGATCACGCTGCCGTTCACCACGGTGGGTGTGGTGCTGGCCGAGGCGTTCGTGGCGATGCCGTTCCTGGTGATCAGCGTGGAGGGCACGCTGCGGGCCGCCGATCCGCGGTACGAGGAGGCGGCCACCACCCTGGGGGCCTCCCGCTTCACCGCGTTCCGCCGGGTCACGCTGCCGCTCATCGCCCCCGGTATCGCCGCGGGCGCCGTCCTGGCCTGGGCGCGGGCGCTCGGCGAGTTCGGGGCGACGATCACCTTCGCCGGGAACTTCCCCGGCCGGACGCAGACCATGCCGCTCGCCGTCTACCTCGCCCTGCAGAGCGACCCGGCCGCCGCGATCGCCCTCAGCCTGGTGCTGCTGGTCGTGTCCGTCGCGGTCCTGGCCGGGCTGCGTGACCGATGGATGACCGCCTCATGACCGACGTCGGAAAGACCGCGCGCCCGACGAGCGGCGCACCGGAACCGGGCGCGGAGGGGCTGGACGCCCGTCTGGTCGTCGACCGCGGCGCCTTCCGTCTCGACGTGGCGCTGACGGCCGCGCCCGGGGACGTCGTCGCCCTGCTCGGCCCCAACGGCGCCGGGAAGACCACCGCCCTGCGCGCGCTGGCCGGACTCGTCCCGCTCACCGGCGGCCATCTACGGCTGGACGGCGCCGCGTTGGAGCGCACCCCGCCCGAGTCCCGCCCGGTCGGCGTGGTCTTCCAGGACTATCTGCTCTTCCCGCACCTGAGCGCCCTGGACAACGTGGCCTTCGGTCCCCGCTGCCAGGGGGCGGGCAAGGCGGCGGCCCGCGCCCAGGCCGCCGAGTGGCTGGACCGCATGGGCCTGGCCGGCCACGCCGCCGCCAAGCCGCGGAAGCTCTCCGGCGGGCAGGCCCAGCGCGTCGCCCTGGCCCGCGCCCTGGCCACCCGTCCCCGGCTCCTGCTGCTGGACGAACCGCTGGCCGCCCTCGACGCCCGTACCCGCCTCGACGTGCGCGCCCAGCTCCGCCGGCATCTGGCCGACTTCCAGGCCGTCGCCGTCCTCGTCACCCACGACCCCCTCGACGCGATGGTCCTGGCCGACCACCTCGTCGTGGTGGAGGACGGCCGGACCGTCCAGGAGGGCGCCCCGGGCGACATCGCCCGCCGGCCGCGTACCGACTACATCGCCCACCTGGTCGGCCTGAACCTCTTCAAGGGGCGGTCCGAGGGCCGGACGGTGCGGGTCGGGGACGGGCCGGTGGTCACGACCACGGAGGAGCTGACGGGGCCGGTGTTCGTCGCGTTCCCGCCGAGCGCCGTGACCCTGCACCGCGAGCCGCCCACGGCCTCCAGCGCGCGCAACCTGTGGCGGTGCGAGGTCGCCGGTCTGGAGACCCACGGCGACCGGATCCGTGCCGACCTCACCGGTGAACTCCCCCTCGCCGCCGACCTGACGACGGTGGCTGCGGCCGAACTCGACCTCCACCCGGGGGCGACGGTGTGGGCGGCGGTCAAGGCGGTGCAGACGCACGCGTACCCGGCCTGACCCGCGCCTGGGCCCGGCGCGGGGCCCGCGCCACGGGCCCGGGACGCTCACGCGCCCCGGGCCTCCTGCGGGAAGCCGTCCCGCACCGTGCCGAGCAGAAGGTCACGCAGGAGGGCGGTCCCGTTGCGCGTCAGGACGGACGCCGGGTGGAACTGCACGGAGGCGTATCCGGGACCGCGCAGCGCGTGCACCTCGCCGCTGCCCGGATCGTGGCAGACCCGGACCGCGCCGCCCCGGTACGGGCAGGACAGCGGGGCACCGGGCGAGCGCGCGGCGAACGTGTTGTAGAAGCCGACGAGTTCCGGCCGTCCGAAGAGGTCGATCTTCTGCTGGGATCCCTGGTTGGGCTCCGGTCTGCGCACGAGGTCCAGTCCCAGCAGCGAGCTGAGCACCTGGTGGCCCAGGCACACCGCGAGGAACGGCGTCCGGGAGCGCAGCAGGCGCCCGGTGAGGTCCCGCAGGTGGGCGATCTTGGGGTCGGTGTGCCGGGCCGGGTCCCCGGGGCCGGGCCCCACGATCACGAAGTCCTGGCCGTCGAGCGTGTACGGCTCGTCGAAGCGGCGCACCGTCACGTCCAGGCCCAGCGCGGCGAGGCAGTGCCGGGCCATGGAGGTGAAGGTGTCCTCACCGTCCACGACGAGCAGCCGCCGTCCGGCCAGCCGGTCCACGGGCTCGGCCCGGTCGTCGGGGTCCGCCAGCCAGAAGTCGGCCAGGGTGGCGTTGCGGCCCGCCAGCGCGGCCCGCACGTCCGGGTGGTCCCGCAGTCCCGGTCCGCGCGCCGGGGCCCCGGTGCCGTGTCCCGCCGTGGGCCCGGTGTCGGGTGCGGCGCGCAGGGCGGAGAGCAGTCCGGCGGCCTTCGCGTGGGTCTCGGCCACCTCGGCCCGTGGGGAGGAGTGCCGGACGAGGGTGGCGCCGACGCCGAGGGAGAGGCTCCCCGTCCGGTCGATGTCGGCGGTGCGGATGAGGATCGAGGAGTCCAGGACGGTGCCGCCGTCGGCGTCCCGGCCGATAAGGGCGGCCACCCCGCTGTAGTAGCCGCGTCCGTGGGGTTCGTACGTGTTGATGACCCGGCAGGCGCTCTCCAGCGGGCTCCCGGTCACGGTCGGCGCGAACATCGTCTCGCGGAGGAGGTCGCGCACGCCCCGGCCGCTGGACCCCTCGATGACGTACTCGGTGTGCGCGAGGCGCTCCATCTCCTTGAGGTACGGGCCGCGGACCCGGCCCCCGCGGTCGCACACCCGGCCCATCATCTTCAGTTCCTCGTCGAGGACCATGAACAGTTCGTCCGACTCCTTGGTGTCCCGGAGGAAGTCCAGCACCCCCTCGGGGTCGGCGCCGCTCTCCGGATAGCGGTAGGTGCCGCTGATCGGGTTCATCGTCACGGCCCCGCCGGACAGCGCCACATGCTGTTCCGGGGTGGCGCCGACGAGGCAGCGGTCGCCCGTGTGGATCAGGAACGTCCAGTAGGCGCCGGACTCCCGCCGCAGGAGGCGCCGGAAGAACGCCAGGGCCGCGGCCACGCCCCAGTCCGCCAGGTCCGCCCGGTAGGTGCGCCGGAAGACGAAGTTGGCGCCGGTCCCCCGGCCGATCTCGTCCCGGATGATCCGGCCCGCCGTCCGGGCGTACGCGTCGTCGTCGAGGTCGAAGCCGTGCTCCGCCATCCGCAGCGGCAGGTCCGGGACGTGCCGGAGGAACTCCCGGCGGGACAGGAGGCGTTGTTCCTCGATCGTGAGGGCGAGCAGGGGTGTGCCGTCGTCCGGGCAGGTGTAGCCGCGTTCGGCCAGCAGCCGGTAGGGCAGGACGGCGAGGACGTCGTGCCGGGAGGTGCCGGGGCCCTGCGGCAGGGGCAGTCCGGCGAGCGAACCGGGCCGCGAGAGCGTGCCCACCATCAGTTCGAGCCGGTCGGGCCCGGTGGTCCGCGGCCGGTGCACCAGGGCGAACGGCGGCGGTTCGCCGTCCAGGATCCGCCGCAGCAGCGGGTCCGGTCCGCCCGCGAACGCCTCGGGGGCACCGGGGTTCATGTGCCGCTCGCCTCCTCCAGTTGCCGCAGCACGGTCTTCGTGGTCACGGTCATGCCGCACCGGGTGGCGACGTACTCCAGGGTCATGCGGTGGTCGGCCGGGGTGAAGTCGGCGACGGCGTCCCCCACGACGAAGGTCTGGATGTCGTGGGCGCAGGCCTCACCGGTCGTCATGAGGATGCCGACGTGGGCGTACACACCGCACACGATGAGCTGGTCCCGCCCGGTGTCCCGGAGCAGGTCCAGCAGGCCCGTACGGAAGAAGGCGCTCGGCCGCCACTTGGTGAACACCGTGTCGTCGGGGCCCGGCGCGAGTTCGTCCACGACGGCGCGGTCGCGCGGTCCGGCGGACATGCCCGGTCCCCAGAAGTCCCGGAGCAGGCCGCGCTGTTCGTCGGTCATGTCGCCGGGCTGGGCGGTGTAGGCGACGGGGACGCCCAGCCGGGCGCAGGTCTGCCGGAGCCGGACGGTGTTGCCGAGCAGGTCGTCCACGGGCGACGCGCCCGCGGGGAACGGCCGCAGGAAGTAGTACTGCATGTCGTGCACGAGCAGGACCGCGCGGGACGGATCCACCGACCACGAGGCCGTGTTGGCCGGCATGTCGCCCTGTGTGGGCATCGGGTACGGCTCGATCGTGGGGATGGCCACAACCGGCTCCTTTCCGGGGCGGGCTCACACGCCGAGCGTGGCCCCGCCGTCGACGGTGAGGTGGTGCATGGTGATGTGGGAGGCCTGGTCGGACAGCAGGAACAGCACGGCGTCGGCGACGTCCTTCGGGCGGGCCAGCTTCGCCAGCGGGATGCCGACCCGGAACGCCTCCGGGACGCCCGATACCGACGCGTCGGCGGCGGACGCGTCGTCCCACAGCGCGGTGAGCATGGGGGTGTCGGTGGATCCGGGGGCGACCACGTTGCAGCGGATGCCGTACGCGGCGTTCTCCAGCCCGAGGCACTTGGTGAACATGGACGCCGCGGCCTTCGACGCCGCGTACGCGGCCATCTCGGTGCGCGCGGTACCGGCGGCGTTGGAGGCGATGGTGACCAGGGCCCCGCGCCGCCGTGTCCGCATCCGGCGTACGACGGCGCGGGAGACGTGGAACACCCCGGTCGTGTTGACGGCGAACGTCGCCTCCCAGTCCTCGTCCGCGAACCCGTGCGCGGGCCCGGTGCGCAGCACCCCGGCGGCGTTGACGAGCCGGTCGACCGGGCCGAGGCGCTCCTCGACCGCCTCGATCACCGCCTCGACGTCCTGGCCTGAGGTGACGTCGGCCGGGAAGGCCGTCGCCCGGTGCCCGGCCGAGGTCAGCTCCTTGGCCACCACCGCCAGCCGATCGGCGTCCCGGTCCAGCAGGGCGACCGACGCCCCGCGTACGGCGAGCGCCTCGGCCACCGCCGCGCCGATGCCTCCCGCCGCACCGGTCACCACCGCGATCGTGTCCTTCATCGGAGGTCCTCCTCTCGTGTCGTCGTGCGTCATCGGTCCTGGCCCCGCCAGGCGGAGACCACCGTGTGGGCCTGCCACGGGTTGAGGCGCGGGTCGCACAGCGTGGTGTACGCGCCGTCCAGCCGGTCCTGTCCGGACGCGTCCGCCACGCATTCGGTCACGGCGTGCGGGGTCGTCTCCAGGTGCAGGCCACCGGCGACGCCGCCGGCCGCCGAGACCGCCTCCTGGAAGCGGACGACCTCCGCGACGATCGTGTCGACGCGCCGTGTCTTCAGCCCTCCGGGCGCGCTGACGGTGTTGCCGTGCATCGGGTCGGACAGCCAGCTGACCGGATGCCCCGCCGCCCGTACGGCGGACACCAGCGCGGGCAGCCGCGCGGTGACGGCCTCGGCGCCCATCCGGGCGATCAGCGTGAGCCTGCCGGGCGTCCGTCCGGGGTCGAGCAGCCCGCACAGGCGCAGCAGGTCGTCCACCGCGGCGGACGGTCCGACCTTGCAGGCGACGGGGTTGTCCACGGCGGCGAGCAGGCGCACGTGCGCCCCGTCGGCCTGCCGGGTGCGCTCACCGATCCACGGCCAGTGGGTGGAGGTCAGCAGCAGCCGGCCGGCGTGGTCGCGGCGCGTCAGCGGCAGTTCGTAGTCGAGGACGAGCGCCTCGTGGCTGGTCCAGACCCGGGAGTCCGGCGCGGCCGGGTCGCCGGTGCGGCGCAGGCGCAGGGTGTCCACGGCCGTGGCGGCGGCGTCGTAGCACACCGTCATCCGGGAGGGCGCGGGGCGCCGGGCGCGGGCGTCGGGTGCCGGGGCGTTGACCATGTGTCCCCGGTAGACGGGCAGTTCGCGTTCACCGACGTGCTCCGTGGGCCGGGACCGGGGCTTGGCGAACTGTCCGGCGATGCGGCCGACCCGCAGCACCGGCACCCCGGAGCGGGAACTCATCACCGTGGCGAGCCGGTCGAGCAGGTCGGCCTTGCGGGAGACGGGTCCGGCCGCGCACTCCGCCGGGTCCTCGGCGCAGTCGCCCGCCTGGACCACCTGGCAGCGGCCCTGGGCGACCTCGGCCAGCAGGAGGCGGAGCGTGGCGACCTCGTCTCCCGTGACCAACGCGGGCCGCGCGGCGAGGAGTTCGCGTGTGGGGTCGAGTTCCGGGTGGTCGAGCCAGTCGGGCTGCTGCCGGGCGGGCAGCGCACGCCATCGGCGTAACTCGGCCAGGGAGAGGGCGGCGCCCTCGTCCTCGGCGAGCAGCAGGGCGGTGTTGTCGGGCATGGTGGCGCCACCTCCGTACGGGACACGGGAATGAAGGAGCGTGCGCGGGACGCGGGCGGGCGGGTCGTCAGGCCGGGACGGTGCTCGCGCGCGCCGGCGGCCGGGGGTTGTCGTCGAACAGCGCGGTCAGGTCCTTCTCGGCGACGCCGAGGGCACGGGCGGAGAAGGAGCGCAGGGCCCGCAGGTAGGCGTCGCGCAGGGCGTCCTCGTCGAGGTGGGGGGTGCGGCCGTTCTCCAGCAGGACCCGGCCCGCCACCAGCACGGTGTGCACGTCCCGGGTGCCGCCCAGGGCCAGGTAGGCCTCCAGCGGGCGGGGGTTGAGCAGATAGCGCCAGTCGTCGACCGGGACGAGGACCAGGTCGGCCTGTTTGCCCGCCTCCAGGCTGCCGACCTCGTGCTCCCAGCCGAGGCCGCGCGCCGCGATCCGGGTGGCCATGGCCAGGGCCTCGCTCGCGGGCAGGGTGGTGTGGTCGGCCGCCATCTCGTTGTACATCTGCCAGGCCGCCCGCATCTCCTCGGCCATGCCCATGACGGGGAACACGCCCCCGTCCGTGGACAGCGACACGTCCAGGCCGGACCGTCTGAGCTCGGGGATGAGGCCGGTCTCGGTCAGCGCGGACTCGCCGTTGGGCCCGTACTTCGCGGGCGAGTGGCTGATGTGGACGCCCGCGTCGAGGAGCATCCGCCGCTCCTCGGCGTCGGCGAACGCGCAGTGCACCGCCATGAGCCGGTCGTTGAGGAGCCCGAGCCGGTCCAGCCTGCGCAGGGGCGTGGTGCCGAAGTGCGCGCGCACCGCGTCCGCCTCGTGGCGCAGGGCCCCGACGTGGGTGGCGAAGGGGACGCCGTACTCGGCCGAGAGTGCGGCGAGGCCGCGTCCGAGCTCGTCGCTGATGTTGGTGAGGTAGGGGGCCGTGGGCCAGGCGCGCAGCCGGCCGGTCCGGTCCGCCGCGCACCGGTCCAGCAGCCTTCTGGTCCGCTCCAGTTCGGTGTCGGTGTCGCGGGTGCGCTCGGGGGACGTGGTGCCCGGTCCGCAGTGGATGTCCCCGACCCAGGCGCTCACCGAACAGCGGATGCCGAGGTCCAGCGCCGCGTCGGCCAGCGCCTCGGGCCGGTTGACGGATCCGACGTCGCCGAGCGTGGTGGTGCCGGAGCGCAGCTGGGTCCACAGGGCGTACCGGGCGACGGCCCGTGCCTCCTCGGGCTCCAGGGCGTCGGTCAGCCGGCGGAATCCCTCGAAGCCGCCGGAGACCTTGGCGATGTCCCCTCCCAGGGCCATGAAGCCGGGCTCGTCGGCCTGGTCCTGGGGGGTGCGAAGGGCGCCCTTGAAGGGCAGCCGGACGGCGAACAGGTCGTGCCAGTGGTTGTTCACGAAGCCGGGCATGACGAGCATGGACCGGGCGTCGAGTGTGCGCAGTCCGGCCCGCTGACCGGGGGTGAGGCGGGCGACGGCCTCCGCCACGTCGCCGTCGGGGCCCACGGCGGCGATCCGGTCGTCCACGACGAGTACGGACCCCGTGGGGTGCACCCGGGCCTCGGCGTCCGCCGTGCAGAGGTGGCCGCCGCGGATGAGGAGGGCCGGCGGGCGGGCGGGCAGGCCCTCGGGGTCCGGCCCCGCGGGCCCGCTCACGCCCGGTCCCCCTCGGGCCCGGCCGCCGCGACGGTGTCGAGGTGCCGCTGCCAGGCGCCGAGGGTGGGCTCGGCCGCCAGCTCGCGGAAGGAGACCTTCACTCCTTCCCGGCGCCACCGGTTGACCAGGCGCATCATCTCCAGCGAACCGAGTCCGAGGTGGACGAGGTTGGCGTCCTGTCCGATGGTCCCGGGGTCGGTGCCGATCATGGCCCCGACGTCCTCGCGCAGTGCGGCGGACACCTGCGCCGGGGTCCGCCCTCCGCTGTCCTGTGCTGTGGTGTGCATCGTGGTCCTGTGTCCTTCGGCTTCGACGGGACGGGGGTGGGCGGGAGCGGCGGCGTGGGCCGGTCCCGGGGCGGCGGGGGAGGTCATCGGACGGTCGCCGCGTCGGGCGCCGCGGTGTCCGCCGCGTGGATCCTGGCCGCCGCGTCGGCCGCGAGGGCCTTCTTGTCGACCTTGCCGAGGCCGGTCAGCGGGAGCGCCTCGACGATCGCCAGCCAGTCGGGGAGCTTGTAGTCGGCCAGGCCGTCCGCGTGCAGTGCCTCCTTCAGCTCCCGCAGTCCGGGCGGCGGGCCGTCGGGGACCACGTAGGCGCCGATCCGCTCGCCCAGGAACGGGTCGGGCACCGGCACGACGGCGGCCTCCGCCACCGCCGGATGGGCCAGCAGGTGTTCCTCCACCTCCGGCGCGGACACCTTGTCCCCGCCCCGGTTGATCACGTCCTTGATGCGGCCCTCGATGACGAGGTCGCCGTCGTCGGTCAGGCGGGCGAGGTCGCCGGTGCGGTAGAAGCCGTCCGCGGTGAACGCGCGGGCGTTGTGTTCCGGCGCCTTGTAGTAGCCCTGGAGGGTGTAGGGGCCCCGGGTCAGGAGTTCGCCGGTACCGCCCGGCGGCAGGTCGTCACCGCCGGGGCCGACGATCCGCACCTCGTCGTCGGGCGAGAGCGGCCGGCCCTGGGTGGCCAGGACCCGCTCCTCGGAGTCGGTGGGCCGGGAGAGGGTGAGCAGGCCCTCCGCCATCCCGAAGACCTGTTGCAGCCGGCAGCCCAGGACGGGGCCGATCCGTTCGGCGAGCGAGCCGTGCGTCCGGGCGCCGCCGATCTGGACGAGCCGCAGGCTCGACAGGTCGGCCTCGCTCCACTCGGCCGCCTCCACCCACAGCTGGGCCAGGGTCGGCACCAGCGAGGTGAAGGTGACGCCCTCGCGCTCCACGGTCTCGAAGCACTCGTCGGCGATGGGCGCGTCCGCCAGGACCACGGTGCCGCCGGAGAGCAGGGTCCCCACCACACCGGGGCACCCCCAGGTGAAGTTGAACTCCGCCGGGAGCACCGCCAGGTAGACGGCGTCCTGGTCCAGTTCGAGCAGGGCGGCGGCCGCCCTGACCTGGTAGGCGTAGTCGTCGTGGGTCCTGGGGATCAGCTTGGGCAGCGCCGTGGTGCCCCCGGACAGCAGGAAGAACGCGACGTCGGACGGGTCGGGCGCGGGCAGCGGCAGCGGTTCGGCGTCCACGTCGTCCAGCGCGACGAGCACCCCCGCCGGGGCGGCGGCGGCCCCGGCGACGGCCCGCCCGTCGAGGACGAAGACCTTCCGCAGGGCGGCGTACTCCTCCACCAGGTCCAGGGCCAGCCGCGTGTGGTCGAAGCCCTGGTACTCGCCCGGCACCACGTAGGCCACGGCGCCGGAGATCCCGCACAGGTGCCGGATCTCGTTGGCCCGGTGGGAGACCAGCGAGAACACCGGCTTGGCGCCCATGCGGAACAGGGCGAAGCAGACGATGACGAACTCGGGCACGTTCGGCAGCTGTACGACGACCCGGTCCCCCGCCGCGATGCCCCGCTCCACGAACCCGGCGGCCGTCCTGGCCACCCGCCGGTCGAGCTCGGCGAAGGTGAGACGGCGCCCTCCGAGCACGAGCGCGGTGCGGTCGGCGTGCGCCGCGGCGGTGGTGGACAGCAGGTCCGCGAGGTTCTCGCCCCGCCAGTGGCCCGCCTCCCGGTAGCGCCGCGCGCGTTCCCCGGGCCAGGGGGTGCATCCCTCAAGCATGGCCGTCCTCCTCGTCCGCACCGCCGAAGGAGCGGGTGATCTCGACGACGGCGCAGCCCGCCTCCATGCCGGGTGAGGCGCCGATGATCATCACCAGGTCGCCGGCTCCCACCTGCCCGGTCCGCCACAGGTGTTGGGGACCGGCGATCGGGTCGGCGGCGCCCAGGTGGCCGGTCGTGCGGGTGAACTCCCAGATGCCCCGCTTCTCGTCGATGTCCAGCGGGTCCAGGAAGCAGGCTCGCAGGGGGAGTTCGGAAAATCCGAGGTGGCAGACGCGGGCGATGTCCGCCATGGTGGCTCCGGCCTCGGCGAGGGACTGCCGGGCGGCGGCGGCGACCGTGTCACCGAAGTTGCCCATGGGCGGCGGGACCCCCCGGGCCCACTCGCGGCGCCAGTACTCCCTGCGCTCCTCCAGGTTGAGGGTGCGTCCCACGGTGGGGCCGGGCGGGAACATGGGCTCCCCGCCGCGGTGCAGCTCCTCCATCGACGGGGTGGAGACCGAGCCCACGGAGAGCACCCGGGCGAAGCCGCCCCGGCGGGACACCACGGCCGCGGCCCCGGCGTCGCCCAGCAGGAAGAGCTTCGAGGCGCGCCAGCGGTCCACCAGCGGGGTGGAGAAGTTGTCCCCGGAGGTCAGCAGGACCGCCGGGTGCTCGGGCACGGCCGTCAGGCGGCAGGCGGCCATCTCCAGGGCGGAGAGCATGCCCAGGCAGCCCTGCCGGACCTCGACGGCGGTCACCGGGCGGTCGAGGGTGTGCCGGAGCACGTAGTGCGGGGCTGACCAGCCGTCGGGGCCCTGGAAGTGGACGCCGCTGTGCAGCAGGGCGCCGAAGTCCTCGGGCCGGTGTCCGGAGCGGGCCAGCGCGGTCCGGGCGGCGCGCACCGCCAGATCGGGCCCGGGGGTCTCGCCCGCGACGGGCACGGACTCGATCCCGGACTCCTCCCGGTCCGCCTCGTCGTACGCCCCCTCCGCGACGGCGCGCCGCGTGGTGTACGGCTCCGGCAGGCAGGTCGCGACTCCGGCGAGGAAGATGCCGTCGGTCTTCACGGGCGGGCCCCTTCCGCCATCGGGGCGACACCGGCGCCCACGGGTTCGGCGGCCGGCACCAGGAAGCGCCCGACGCTGCCCAGCTTCTCGCAGGTCTCCTCCAGTTCCCGTTCGGGCCGGGAGTGCGCCACGATGCCCGCACCGGCGCGCAGCCAGGTGCGGCCGTCCTGCCGGTAGACACTGCGCAGCACCAGGGCGGCGTCCATCGCTCCCTGGTGATCGACCGTCAGCACGGCCCCGCTGTAGAGTCCCCGGGCCTCGGACTCGTTGCTGCGGATGCTGTCGTACGCGGCGGCCTTGGGCACACCGGAGGCGGTGACGGCGGGGAACACCGCGTCGAAGGCGTCCCAGGCCCGGCGGCCGGCGGCCAGCCGCCCGCCCACGCGTGAGGCGAGGTGCTGCACCGTGCCGCGCTCCTTGACGGCCATGAACTCCTCGACGCCCACGGTGCCGGGGGCGCACACCCCGATCAGTTCGTCGCAGGCGATCTTCACGGAGATCGCGTGCTCGTAGATCTCCTTCGGGTCCGCGAGGAGTTCCTCGCGCAGCCGCTCGTCCTCGGCCCGGTCGCCGGTCAGCGCCCGGGTGCCGGCCAGCGGCTGGCTTACCACCTTCCCGTCCGGATCGACCTGGACGACGATCTCCGGGCTGAAGCCGGTCGCCTCGATGCCCCCGAGGTCGAGCAGGAACGACCGCGCCGGGCTGTTGCCCCGGCGGCCCGCCAGGTAGGTGCCCACGAAGTCCAGCTCGCGTTCGACGGGGACCACCCGCGAGAAGATCACCTTCTGGAGCCGCTGGTCGTTGATCGCGTCGACCGCGATGCCGACCGCCCGCCGGTAGGCGTCCGCGCCGGCCTGCCGTACGTCCACCGGATCGGGCACGGAGTGCCGCTCGGTGTGCTCCGCGGTCAGCACGTCCAGCGCGGCCGCGAGGCCGGCCTCGTCCACGGAGCGCAGATACGCCTCGCCGCCCTCGATCCTGACCTCGGTGTGCGGGACGACCAGGTGCAGCAGCCGCTGGTCACCGATGTGCGCGAGGTCCCCGCCCTTGGCGTACGACAGCTCGAACGCCGCCCAGCCGTAGGCCCGCCAGCCGGTGACCCGTACGGCGTCGAGGAGGCTCTGCACCTGGTGCAGGGGGCGGCCGTCCCAGGGCAGCAGCACCTCGTCCGGCTGCCGCAGCCTGGCGCCGGTGCGGTCCAGGGTGATCTCGGCCGCCGCTCCGCCGGCGTAGGACCAGGTGCCCCGGTTCTCGTAGACCATGTAGTCCGCGTGCAGGCCCGAGGAGGCCAGGCGGGCGGCGGCGGTCATGGGGTCCGAGGGCAGCCTCAGCCTCTTCTCGAAGTAGTGCCTGGGCGACTGGTACATCGCGAACGTCCTCTTCTCGACAGCCGAAAGGGAAAGCGGAGCGGGGAGTTCACCGCGCGGCCGCTCTCGGGCGAGCGGGCGCCGGGGCGTCGCGCGGGAGTGCCGGGGCGACGGGGACGGCGGAACGGCGGAGGTCAGGAGCGGGGCGGGGAACATCGCGGACGCCCCGGACGCCGTGGCCCGGGGATCCGTGTCCGGGGTGCCCGCGTCCGGCAGGCCGTGCCACCGGCGGATACGGCCGGTCCTCCGATTCGCCCGCCGCTCATGGCGCTCCCCCGTAGGCATTGACTGACGCAGCGGGATGTCCACCCGGCTGTCCGCTCGGCCCACATCTTGCGGACGGTTTCTATACCGGGACGGAGTGAAGCCATATCGCCGCTATACCGCGCAGGTCGGTGAGCCGTACCGGCGCGCCGCGGGGAGGACGTGGCCGGCCTGGCTGACGGGACATCAACCGACGTCAGAAACAGGCCGATCGGTGTGCGAAACGCATGAAGACGCGTGCGAAAACAGCCTGTTGCGCCGTGATCGCAGGGTGGTACCTTCGGGATCACTCCGTGGAATCAGGCAGGGGGGCCGGCGGGGATGTCCACGATCGACCGCATCGATCCCTGTGGGCATCTGCGACATTTCCGTGGCACCGTGCCATGAGGGGCGCCGATTCACCGGCGCGGTCGCTTCGTCGGGAGAGTCGGGCTGTGCCACACCACGCCGTTTCCGCACACGCGCACAGGGCAGGGCGCGTTGCCGCGCGCGCGTCCGGTGGGGGGCTGCGGACCCGCCGCCCCTCGGACGCGGTGCGGTCGCCCCTCGGGGGCGCGTGCGTTCCGCCCGGCCGTTCCCGGCCTCCGCGCGTCCGTGCGCGCCTGCGGCGTCCGCCTGACCTGATCGCCCCTTCCGCGTGCCCGCCCGGCTCCGGGCGATGTCGCCCTCCGCGCCCCGGGCGGGGCCGGCGGGGCTGCCGGGCGGTGTGCGTGGCCGGTTCCCGGCTGCCGTGACCCGTGCCGGGCCACCGGCGGGGAGCGTCCTTCGCGCCGCCCCCGCCGTCGTGGGAGGCCGGCGCCCTCACCCTGCGGCACGAGGCTCCCGCCGCTTCCCCTCGGCGCCTTGACGCCTGGGCCGTGTCCGCCGTTCTGGACCGTGATGACACAAAAGGGGTACGGGTGGAGATCCGCGTTCTCGGACCGGTCGGCATACGTCAGGCGGGCCGGGGCCTCACGCCGGTGGCGGAGAAGCCCAAGACGGTCCTGGCCGCGCTGCTCCTGGCGGGCGGCCGGGTCGTCTCCGACGCGCGCCTGCGGGAGGTGACCTGGGGGCCGACGCCCCCCGCCACGGTCGATCAGCAGCTCTACACCTATGTCTCACGGCTGCGCAAACTGCTCTCCCCCGGTGCCGCGATCCTGCGCCACCGGCCGGGCTACCGGCTCGTGCTGACCGACGCGACCCTGGACCACGCCGAGTTCGACCGGCTGGCCGGTCTCGGCTACGACGCCTTGAAGGCGCGCCGCCACTCGGCGGCCTCCGCACACCTGGCCACCGCGCTCGCGCTCTGGCGCGGCCCCGCCCTCGGCGGCGTGACCGAGCACCTGGCCCGGATCGAACTCCCCCGGCTCGAAGAGGCGCGCATGGCGGCGCTGGAGGGCCGCATCGCCGCCGATCTCGCGCTCGGACGCCATGACGCGCTCGTCTCCGAGCTGGTGGGCCTGGTGGAGGCGCACCCCGTACGGGAGCGGCTGCGCGCCCAGTTGATGACCGCGCTCTACCGGGCGGGACGGCAGGCCGACGCCCTGGCCGAGTACCGGCGCGGGCGGGTGATCCTCGCGGAGGAGCTGGGCATCGACCCCAGTTCGGCGCTCAACGACGTCTTCCAGTCCATCCTGTCCGGGGACCCCGGGCTCACCGCCCCCGCCGACCGGCCCCCGGAGGCACCCGTCGGGCGGCGGCGGCCGGTGCGTCCGGCCATGCTGCCCCCTCACGTCGCCGACTTCACCGGCCGGAAGCCCCAACTGGACGAGCTGTGCGACCTGTTGACCGGCCAACAGGCGGGCGCGGCACCGGTCGTGGTGACCGGGGCCGCCGGGGCGGGCAAGAGCGCCCTCGCCGTCCAGGCCGGGCGACTGCGCCTGGACTCCTTCCCCGACGGCCAGTTGTACGCGGACCTGGCCGGGCCACCGGGCCGCTCCAAGGACCCGCACGACGTACTCGAATGGTTCCTCCAGTCGCTGTGCGAGCCGGGCACCCCGCTGCCCCTGACGGTGGACGAGCGCACCCAGCTCTACCGCAGCGTGCTCGCCGAGCGCCGTGTGCTGGTCGTCCTGGACAACGCCCATGACGAACAGCAGGTGCGGCCGCTGCTTCCGGGGGCCGCGTGCAGCCGGGTGGTCGTGACGGCCCGGTCGCGCTTCACGGCCCTGGAGGGCGCCCGGCAGCTGGAGCTGGACGTCTTCGAACGGCCCGAGGCGCTCGCCCTGTTGAGCCGGGTGGCCGGCTCCGGCCGGGTCGCGGCGGAGCCCGCCGTGGCCGACTGGCTGGTCGAGCGGTGCGGGCTGCTGCCGCTCGCCGTGCGCGTGGTGGCCGGGCGCCTGGCCGCCAAACCCCACTGGACGCTGACCGAGATGGCGCGCAGGCTGGCCGACGGGCACCGGCGGCCGCTGGACGAGCTGCGCCTGGGCGACCTGGACGTCCGGTCCTCGCTCCGCCGGGGCTATCTGCGGCTGCCGGGCGAGGCCAGGACGGCCCTGTGCCGGCTGTCGCTGCTGCGGACCCCGGAGATACCCGCCTGGCTGACGGCCGTCGTGCTGGAGACCGACGAGTCCACGGCCGAGGACGTCCTCGAAGGTCTGGTCGACGCCCGGCTGCTGGAGGTGAGCGGGTCGGATCGCGCGGGGCGGCTCCGCTACCGGATGCCGCCCGTCATCCGCCTGTTCGCCGCCGAACGCGCGGAGGACGAGAGCGACGGCGCCGAACGCCGCGCGACGGTCGACCGGGCGCTCACCGCGTGGCTGCTGCGGGCCCGTGCCACCGTCCGCGCCCTGACCGACGGGCGCCCCGTGCGCGCGGCCGGGGCCCTGCCGTGGTCCGACGCCGAGCGGATCGGGCTGGTCGCGGCGTTCCACCAGGCCGACGCCGACGGGCACGACGCCACGGCCCGCTCCCTCGCCCGTACGCTGGCGGAGCTCCACCGGCTGCACCGCCGGCCGCACCACCGCCCGGTACCGGCCGGGTCCGCCCAGGGGCCCGATCCGGGTCCCCGGCCACGGGACGCGGCCGTATGCGCCGTGAAGGGGTGATGCCCCGGCGCCACGGGCCTCCTACAGCTCGCGGCACCGGGGCTACGCGGCCGGCGCCGGTGAGCACCGGGGGAGGAACGCTCATCCGGACCACCGGCCGCGGGTCGTGCCGGGCCCGCCGCTACAGCGTGGCGTCGGCCCGGATGCCGGGTCCCGGCGCGGCCCCGCCGCTCCGCGGGGCCGGCTGCTCGGTGCCGCCGCTCGGCAGGCGGACCATCGCGAAGACGAGGACCGAGGCCAGGGCGGCGAGCCCGGCGGCCACGCCGAGCATGACGTTGAGTCCCGACGCGAACGCCTCGTGCACCAGGTGTTCCATCCCGGCGCGCTCACCGGCCGGCATGCCGGAGACGACCGACCGGGCCTGGCCGCCGCTCAGCGCGACGGCGGCCGCGTGCGGGTCCGCCACCTGGCCGCCGTCCTTCAGCACCCCCTCGATCCGCGCCTGGAAGATCACGCCGAACACCGCGATGCCCAGCGCGAACCCGAGCTGACGGAAGGTGTTGACCGCCCCGCCCGCCATGCCTCCGCGCTCGGGCGGTGCCGCGGCCAGGGCCGCGGCGGACAGGCTCGGCGTCACGAGTCCGACCCCCAGGCCGGTCACCACGAGCCCCAGCACGATGGTGTCGCCCGACGAACCCGCGTCGAGCATGGCCTGGAGACCTGCGCCGACGGCGATGAACGCCATCCCCACGCCCATGGACGACCGGGCGGGCCAGGGCCCGAAACGGCCGACCAGCGCGGAGACGACGAACGCGGCGGCGCACATGGGCATGATGTACAGCCCCGCCTTGACCGGCCCGTAGCCCAGGACGGACTGCATCCACAGCGACTCGAACAGCAGGTAGGCGAACGCGGCGCTCTGGAGGACCAGGGCGCTGATCATGATGCCGGTGAACGACGGGCTGCGGAACAGCGACAGGTCCAGGACCGGGTGTTCGTGCTTCAGCTCGACCATGACGAAGAGGCCGAGGGCGACCACCGCGACGGCGAACATGGTCAGGGTCAGGGAGGCGCCCCACCCGTCGGTGTGGGCCCGGATCAGCGCGAAGGTGAGTGACCCGGCGGCCACGGTGAAGGTGAGGATGCCCAGGACGTCCGCCCGCTGCCGCCCCGGCGACCTGGACTCGCGCAGGACGCGGAGCGCCATCACGACGGCGACCAGGCAGAGCGGCAGGTTGACGAAGAAGATCCAGCGCCAGTTCAGGTACTCGGTGAGCAGCCCGCCGACCACCGGTCCGGCGGCCGCCGCGATGGCGTTGGTGGCGCCCCACACGGCGAAGGCCACACCGCGCTCCCGGCCGGCGTAGTGCATGCCCAGCAGGGCGATCGTCGTCCCGAACATCCCGGCGGCGCCGAGCCCCTGCACCGCCCTGGCCGCGATGAGCACGCCCGCGTTCGGGGCGACGGCGCACACCAGCGACGCCGCGGTGAAGACGACCAGACCGACGAGGTACACCTTCTTGCGACCGATCCGGTCGGCGGAGGAACCCACGCCCAGCAGCAGCGAGGCCAGCGCCAGGGCGTAGATGTCGACCACCCACTCCAGATCGGGGAGTGTGGTGTCGAGATCCGCCGCCATGTCCGGCAGCGCCACGGTCACGATCGTGACGTCCAGCAGGAGCATGAAGGTGCCCAGGCAGATCGCCGCCAAGGGCCACCACTTACGCATACGAACCCCTTTCCGAGCCCGGGAGCCCATGAGCTCCCGTGCGAGACCTGCCCCACCCTTCAGGGTCCGGTCCGCCGCCGCCCGCCAGGGCCGGTCAATTGGCGCCGACCGACACGTGGGCGCCTACCGTGACGGAAAGGGATGGTTTCGCGCCGGAACGAGGCGGCCCGCTCTCTTGACCGACTGGAGCACGGGTGCGCTCTCCATGTGGTTCACGGCCTTCAGCGCGCCGATCCGCGTACTCATGTAGTCGTAGAAGGCGTCGATGTCCCGGCAGACGACGATGGCCACCAGATTGGACTGCCCGGACGTGGCGGCGGTGAAGACCACTTCGGGGTGGCCGGACAGCTCCTCGGCGACGCTCACCAGTTCCGCCGGGGGCACGGTGAGCCAGAGCATGACCTCGGCCTCGTACCCCAGGAGCGCCGCGTCGATCTCGACGTCGAAGAACAGCGCGCGCATGTGCCGCAGTTGCTCCAGCCGCCGTCTGACGGTGGACTCCGACCAGCCGGTGGCCACGGCCAGCTCGGCGTATCCGGCCCGGCCGTCCGAGGCGAGCGTGGCGAACAGTTCGGCGTCGCCCTCGCGCATGGGCACGCGCAGGCCGCGCGGCGGGGGCTCGGGCAGCCGGGGCCGGAGCCGCTCGGCCTGCTCGTCGGTCAGGGCCTGGGTCTTGCCGTGCCAGCCCGTGGGCCCGCCGAAGAAGGTGTGCAGTATGTAGTGGGCGCTGATGTCGACCACCCGCGGGGTGCGCGGGAGCTTCTGGAGCAGCAGCGAGGCGCCCTCCGCCCGGTGGGGGGCGCGCGTGAGGCAGACGATCTCCGTGCCGCCGGCGGTGAGGCTCACCCAGGAGGTGTCGTCCCGCCGCGCCAGCGCCCCGGCGACGCCGCTCGCGGTGTCCGGGGTGCAGCGGACCCGCACCAGCCATTCGATGTGGCCGAAGCGGCCGGCGTCGGCCAGCCCCAGGACACGCATCGCCCCGGCCCCGCGGAGCCGGCGGTAGCGCCTGGCCACGGTCTGGTCGGACACGCCGAGCACGTCGGCGATGGAGGTGAGGGGGGCCCGCCCGTCGAGCTGGAGGGCGTGTACGAGACGGAGGTCCAGGGCGTCGAGCGGGTTGACTTCCACCCCCGGGAGCCTAGTTGATGTCGTTATCCGGCACGAGGGGCCTGCCGGGTGGTGCCTTCCGGCACAACGGCACAGCATCCGGGGCAGATGACGCCGACGCGCGGCGGTGGCACCCGCCCCGCCGCCAGGGCCGACGACACACGAAGGGGCTTGCTCGTGGACACTGCGCACCCGGAGTACGGGCCGGACGGCCTCCCGGCGGCCCTCCCCGCCGGGGTCGGCCTCACGGCCCTGTGCACGGCGAGGGACCGGGGCGCCGAGAACAGCCGGCCCGACCGGCTGTTCGAGGACCGCGTCGCCCAGGTGCTGGCGGAGGCCCTCGGCGGGCCGCCGGGCCCGGCCGGTCTGCCGGAGGGGCATCCCGTGGACCGGACGCGCGTGCAGGACTTCGTGGCGCTGCGCACCCGGTTCTTCGACGAGGAGCTGAGCGCGGCGTCCACGCGGTGCCGTCAGGTTGTGCTGCTGGGCGCGGGGCTGGACTCGCGCGCCTTCCGCCTCGACTGGGCGCGGGGCACCGAGGTGTACGAGGTGGACCGGAGTGACGTCCTGCGCTTCAAGCACACCATCGTGGCGAGGGCAGGCGAACGGCCCCGCTGCGCGCGGGTGGAGGTGGGCGCGGACCTGCGGGGCGACTGGCCCGGGGCGCTGCGGGCCGCGGGCTTCAATCCGTGGCGGCCCACGGTGTGGGGGGCGGAGGAGCTGCTGCCGTATCTGAGCCGCGCCGAGAACGACCGGCTGCTGACCGGGATCACGGCGATGTCGGCCGCGGGCAGCCGGCTGGTCGCGGACCACTTCGACGGGGCGCTGCGGCGTTCGGCGGGGTGCGCGGCGGTGACGGAGGACCCGCGCGCGGCCGGACCGGGCCGGCGCTCCACACCGGACTTCCCGGACGGCTGGCTCGATCCGCACGGCTGGACGTTCGGTCTGACCGACCCCGTGGAACTCGCCCTGCGCAGCGGCCGGGAGGCCCCGGGTCTGTTCGGTCCGGGGACCGGGTGCGACGGGCGGGTGTGGCTCATCAGCGCGGCCCGCTGACCGCCGTACGGCACCGGCGGGGCGTTCAGGGGGCGCGCGGGCGACGCGGACGCGGCCCCTCTCCCGTGACCGGAGGCTTCGAGGGCCCCGGTCACCAGGGGGCGCGTCCACCGGCCCGCGCAACCGGGCGCGGACGCGCGTGAACGAACGCGGACGGGCGCGGAGCGGGGCCCGTCCGACGCGGGTCGCGTCGGACGGGCCCCGGCGGCTGCGGGTCGCCGCGGCGGCCGGTCAGTCCCGCTCGGGGAGCAGGTCGCCGCCCTCGGGCGCCGCCGCGTCCGCCGTGACCTGCGGTCCGGTGCGCGGCAGCATGGTGAAGGCGATGACCAGGCCGACGATCACGACCCCGGCGCCGATCGTCATACCGAACGCGTACCCGTCGTTGAGGGCCTCCGCGGTGGGGACGCCGTCGGTACGGTTGTTGGCGGCGGTACCCAGGGCCGCCAGGCCGAGGGAGGCGCCGATCTGCCGGGTGCTGTTGAGCAGGCCGGAGGCGCTGCCCGTCTCGTGTTCCGCGACACCGGAGGTGGCGAGGGAGACGGCCGGTGCGAGGCAGAGCCCGATACCGATGCTGCTGACGATCGACGGGCCGAGGACGTCCACGGCGAAGGAGCCGTCGGCGCTCAGCATGCCGAACCAGGCGAAGCCGATCGCCATCAGCACGCCACCGGCCAGCAGGATGTTGCGGGCCGCGAAGCGGTAGCCGAACTTGACGGCGAGGACGGAGCCGATGACCACACCGAACGCGAACGGCAGGAACTCCACACCTGTCTTGGCCGCCCCGCTGCCCAGCACCCGCTGGAGGTAGAGGGACACGAAGTAGAAGGCCGAGGCCATGGCGCCGCCGAGCAGCAGGGTGAAGGCGTTGGCACCGGCGACCGAGCGGTTGCTGAACAGGCCGAGCCGGATCAGCGGGTCGCGGCTGGTGGTGCGCTCGACGTAGAGGAAGGCGGCCAGCAGGACGACGGCGA
Source organism: Streptomyces halstedii (assembly GCA_000720535.1). Lineage (GTDB taxonomy): Bacteria > Actinomycetota > Actinomycetes > Streptomycetales > Streptomycetaceae > Streptomyces > Streptomyces halstedii. Next base: position 300,266 of record JOAZ01000001.1, on the reverse strand, counting down.
CGGCCAGGGTCGTCAGCGTCTCCGCGGAGCCCCACGGATGCCGGTCGGTGCGGACCACGCCGAAGACGAGCAGGCCCATGCCCGCCGTGGCGAGGATGGCGCCGAGCACGTCCGGGGCACCGCGGCTCGCCACGGGCCGGTCGGGGGCGACACCGCGCACGGCCAGCAGCAGGGCGACGGCGACGATGGGGACGTTGACGAACATCACCCATTCCCAGCCCGCGTACTCGGTGAGCAGACCGCCGATCAGGACGCCGAGGGCGCCACCGGCGGCGTTCATCGCGCTCCAGACGCCGAACGCCTTCACGCGCTCCTTGCCGCCGGGGAAGGTCGAGGCGAGCAGTGCCAGCGCGGCCGGGGCCAGCGCGGCGGCCCCGACGCCCTGCACGGCACGGGCGGCCACCAGATGACCGGGTTCCTGGGCGAGTCCGCCGGCCAGGGAGGCGAGTCCGAACAGGGGCAGCCCGATCAGCAGGATCCGCTTCTGGCCGTACCGGTCGGCGACCTTGCCGCCCAGGAGGAGTAACCCTCCGAAGGTGAGGGCGTAGGCGTGGATCACCCAGGTCAGGCCCGACTCACTGAAGCCGAGGCCCTTGCCTATCTCCGGGAGACCGACGTTCACGACCGACAGGTCCAACGACACCATGAACTGTACGACGGCCACCGCGGCGAGGATGAGCCCCGGGCGAGCACCCCGCTGGATGGCCGATTCCCCACTTGCTGATTCCGTGTTAGTCACCGCAACCCAGTCCTCTGCGCTCTTCTCGGGCCAGTAGATTTTTCGAACATGTTCTGAAATTATCACCGGGAACAGCCCGCTGTCGAGCAGGAACCTCGAAGCCAACCGGTTTCGGGCGGAGTCAGAGCAGAAGGGCATGATGGGACGGTGTCCCGAACCAATGCACCGCACGGCCGCGTCGGCCGCCCCCCCGTGACGTCCCGCACGCAGATCCTGGCCGCGGCCCGCCGGCTCATCGACCAGAACGGCTGGGAGAAACTGACCATCCGCCGGCTGGCCGGCGAGATCGGCATCGGCGCGACGACCTTGTACCACCACGTACGGGACAAAGAGGATCTGCTGTTCCTGCTGATCCACGAGTACGCGGAACAGATCCCGCACCCCGACCTGCCCCCCGAGCCCCGGGACCGCATCGTCGCGGCCGCCACCGCGGTGCACGACGCCCTCGCGGCCTGGCCGTGGGCGGCGGAGGTCCTCACCACCGACGGCTTCCTCGCCCGGCTCGGCGACTCGGCCCTGTGGCTGGTCGAGACCATGGTGGCCGGGGCCATCGACCACGGATGCACGCCCGAGCAGGCCGTCCACATCTACCGCAACATCTGGTACTACACGGTCGGCGAGATCCTCGTCCGGGCCCACTCCGCCCGGGAGCGGGCGGAGGACGAGAGCCCCGACGTGGACGCCTTCACCGCCGACCACGGCGGGTCCCGGCTGCCGCGCATGACCGCGCTCGCCGACCAGTGGCCGGGCCTGGCCTGGCAGGACACCTACCCCCAGGGGCTCCGGGCCTTCGTCGACGGGCTGCTCGCCCAGGCCACCTCGACGGCACCGCTGAGCGACGCGGCGCCCGGCGGGGGCCCGCGGGTGGCGGGCTCCACGGCCGGGTGACCGGAGCGTCCGCACCGGTGGCGGGGGTGGTGCGGACGCGGTCAACGCCCGGCCGACACACGGTCGGGGACGTCCCGTCCGGCGGGCTCGACGGGTTCCTCAGACCGCTCGTCGGCCCCCGCCAGGCGCGCGTAGCGCTCGGGGTGCGCGGAGCGGATCCACACGGCGTACACGGGACCGAGCACCGCCGCGGCCACGATCAGCCAGGGCAGGGCGCCCACCACCGGGTTGTCCGTACCGGTCATGGTGTCGAAGTGGGTCACGACCAGGGAGGTGCCCGCGGCGAGCCCGGCGAAGCCGAGTGCCGGCGCGAGCGCGGTGCGCCACCAGTGCCGGTCCGGTCTGCGCCAGAAGTAGCCGATGACCGAGACACACGCCACGGCCTGGAGGAAGACGATGCCCAGGGTGCCCAGGCCCAGCATGCTCGTGGTGATCCCGAGGTACGGGTCGAGCCCGGCGAGCGCGAACGCCGTGGCGGTGAGCACGCTGAACGCCGTCTGGGTGAGGCTGGCCCGGTGCGGCGAGGCGTGCCGGGCGTGCACCGCTCCGAGGGCACCGGGCAGCACCCCTTCGCGGCCCAGGACGAACAGGTAGCGGTTCGCGGCGTTGTGCAGGGCCAGCCAGCTGGCAAAGAGGCTCAGGCACAGCAGGACCTGCATGACGGTGGTGAGGGTGGCCGTGAGGTAGTCGTCGCTCAGCCGGAAGAAGAGGTCCCCCAGCTGGCTGCCGGCCACGTCCTTGATGTGGCCGGGGCCGACGGCGCCCACCGCGATCCAGCTGATGAACCCGTAGAAGAGGGCGATGAGCGAGACGGAGACGTAGGTGGCGCGCGGCACGCTGCGCTCCGGGTCGTGCGCCTCCTCCCCGTAGAGCGCGGCCGACTCGATCCCGATGAACGAGATGAACGCGTACATCATCGTGACGCCGACGCCCGCGCCGGTGAGGGTGTGCGGCGAGAACGACACGGTGGGCAGCGCGGCGTGGCCGTGCCGGATCAGCACGGCCACGGCCAGGAGCAGGAGGATGCCCACCTCGCAGAGCATGGCCACGCCGAGCACCCGGACGCTCAGGTCGATCTGGCGGTATCCCAGCGCGCCGACCACCAGCAGGCCGAGCGCCGCCCATATCTCCCAGCGGACGTCCAGCCCGTGCGAGGCGGCGACGAGCCGGGCGAAGTAGGCGAACGCGCCGAGCAGTCCGACGGAGGCGGCGTTGTACGCGATCACGGCGACGAGACCGCCGCCCACCGCGGGCGGCCGGCCCAGACCGCACGAGATGTAGGTGTAGAACCCGCCCGCGTTGACCACCGTGCGGCTGATCGCGGCGTAGCCGACGCAGAAGCACATCAGGGTCAGGCCCGCGAAGACGAACATGGCGGGCACGCCGGGTCCGTTGCCCAGGGCGAACGCCAGCGGCACGGTGCCGACCATGGCGGAGAGGGGCGCGGCGGCCGCGACGATCAGGAAGACGATCTTGGGTGTGGTGAGGCTGCGGGAGAGTCCGCCTTCCTGGAGTCGTGGGGTGGGGGCGGACGGGGACGTGCTCATGGGTGCTCCCTCTGTCTGCGGGGCCGGACGGCCGGGGTGTGCGGGGGATCAGCACCCCGGCCGTCCGGAGCCTGTGCCCGCTACGGCCGTACGGCTCGGTCGTCCGTGCCGGCCGCCGGCGGGAGGTCGTCCGGCCCGCCCGGTGACCATCCTTCGACGAACATCTCCCGGGCCTTGGAGCGCTGCACCTTCCCACTGGTGGTCTTGGGCACGCTGCGCTTGGGGACCAGGTGGATCGCCGCGGCCCGGACACCGGTCCGCGAGCTGACGGCGGCCTGGACGGAACGGCGCAGCGCCTCGTGCTCCGCGGGGTCCAGCTCGGTCTCGACCACGAGGTGGAGTTCCTCCGAGTCGGCCTCCTCGTGCCGGTGTCCGACCGCGATCACCGAGCCGAGGCGGACGCCCGGCACCGTCTCCGCGGCCTGTTCGAAGTCGGTCGGGAAGTAGTTGGCTCCACGGATGATGACCAGGTCCTTGGCGCGGCCGGTGATCCGCAGGCGGCCGTCCCGCAGGTAGCCGATGTCACCGGTCTTCCACCAGTCCGGGGCGTCGACCGACTCGGCGGTCACCTCCGGGAGTTCGAAGTACCCGACCGTGCGCGCGGGGCCGCGGAACTGGACGTGCCCGACCCGGTCCTCGTCCAGGACCCGGCCGTCGCCGTCCACGATCCGTACCTCGTTGCCGTCCAGCGGCGCTCCGCAGTCCACGATCCGCACCGCGTCCGGGGCGTCCGGGTCGGTGTCGGTCACCCGTGCCTCGGCGACGAGGCCCTGCCGGTCGACCGTATCGACCACGAGCGGCTCGCCCGGCTGTGTGGCCGTGATGACCAGGGAGGCCTCGGCCATGCCGTAGGCGGGGGTGATCGCGCCGGGGGGCAGGCCCCACCGGGTGAAGCGTTCGACGAAGCGCCGCACGGTGCCGGGCTGGATGGGTTCGGCTCCGCAGAGCCCGATGCGCCAGCTCGACAGGTCCACGCCCTCCAGCTCCTCGTCGCGGGCGCGGGCGGTGACGTAGCCGAGGGCGAAGTTCGGGGCGGCCGTCACCGATCCGCGGTGCGCGCTGATGTGGCGCAGCCACTCGGCGGGCGCGCGCAGGAGCCGGGCGGGCGGCATGAGCACCGCGTTCCCGCCCGAGTAGACCGGGCACAGGATGCCCGAGAACAGGCCCAGGTCGTGGTAGAGGGGCACCCAGTTGACCGTGGTGTCCCGGTGCGTCCAGCCGACGGCGCGGGTGATCTGTTCGCAGTTGGCGGTGAGGTTGGCGTGCGAGATCATGACGCCCTTGGGCCGGCCCGTCGATCCCGAGGTGCACTGGATGAACGCCAGGTCGTCGCCGTCCGGCAGGCGGACGGGGTGCGCCGGGGCGTCGGCGGCGGTGGCGCGCGCGTACAGCTCCGCGCCGTCGACCAGCGTGGTGCCGCCGAGATCGGGGAGGCCCTCGATCACGGCCGCCACGGTGATGACCGCGGTCGGCCGCAGGTAGCCGACGAGTTCCTTCAGCTGGCCCTCGAAGCCCGCGGCGCCCCCGAAGCGCAGGGGTACGGCGATGGCCGTCGGCATGGCACCGAGCAGTTGGGCCCCGAAGAAGGCCGTGATGAACTGCGCGCCCGTGGGCAGGCACAGCACCACCCGGTCGCCGCGGCCGACCCCCCGGTCCGCGAGGGCGGCCGCGCACCGCGACGCGGCCTCGACGAGGACGTCGTAGCGGAGGGTCTCCTCCTGGCCCGGTTCGGGGATCAGCGTCACCCCCGAGGCGTCGGAGCCGCGTTCCGCCTGTGCCAGTAACGCGTGCAGGATGCTCGGGTGGCGCGGTCGGGACGCGGTCATCGGATGTGCTCCTCGATAGTGCGGCTGAACCGGTCGGTGATCCACGGCTGTACCGAGACGTCGTCGGAGACGATCCGGGCGGGGAGGAAGCCGTGCCGGGCGGCCAGGTCCCGGGCGGCCAGCACTCCCTTCGAGGAGAGGCCGCCGTAGGAGGGGCTCGGTGTGCCGGGCTCGAAGCCGAGCAGCATCGTTTCGGCCATGCAGGAGTAGAGGATGCCCGGCGGCAGTGTGAGCCCCGGGAAGTGCGGGGTCTGTACGCCGGGGAGCTGGATCCGGCCACCGGAGACCAGCGTGACGTTCGACAGTCCGGCCACCGCCGGGTGCACGTCACCGGGGACCGCGAGGTCGCAGACGAGGACCTTCTGCTCACCGGCGAGGTGTCCGGGGAGGATCACCGGGTCCGCCGAGTTGGTCGCGCTGACCACGATCGGGCAGTCCCGCAGGGCGTCGAGGTCCTCGGCTATCCGCACGTCCACCCGGCCGGGCAGCCGGGCGGCCACCGCCTCCAGCCGCCGCGCCGAACCGGGCCGGCCGACCAGCACCATCGAGTCGCAGTGCGGGGCGATGAGTTCGGCCATCACCGCGCCGATGTTGCCGATGGCGCCGACGAGCCCGACACGGCGTTCGCCGTCGGTCTCGGCCAGTTGGAGGCGGAGCAGGTCGTAGGCGCAGGCGGCGGTCAGCGAGTTGCCGGAGGTCACCTTGATGTCGTGCTCGACCACGTCCCGCGCGGCGTTGGTGACGATGGAGGTGTGACCGCCGAGGCCGATGGCCTGGGCGCCGAGCGAGACGCTCAGGTCCACCGCGTCGAGCACCGTGCGGCGCAGCCACGCCCCGTGGCCCGCCCGCAGCGCGGCGTTGGCCTGGGCGGCGGTGAACGGCGCCGCCACCATGACGACTTCGGCCTCTTCCCCGCTCTCGGAGGTGACGCGGTGGCGGACGACCTCGAAGGGGTCCAGCTCGCCCCACATCCGGTCGAGCGCCGCCGAGCACTGCGCGTCCGACCAGGCGGCCAGTTCCGGCGACAGGGAGCCCAGTTTGCCGGGGCTGTCGATGTTGGCCAGGAACGCGACGCGCGGCACGTCCGCTTCCCCGCCGGTGGGCGCGGGCCAGTCGCGGCGGGGCAGCGGGACGTGCTGCCTCGGCTTCCACTCCTCGGTGGCCGGGACCGTCAGGTGGGCGAGCAGGGTCGCGTAGTCACCCCGGGAGAGCAGACCGGCGACGTCGTCGAAGGCCACGGCGATACGGTCCACGTCGGCGGCCTGGAGCAGGGCGGACGGCTGGACACGGACCGTGGTGGGGGCGGACAGGGTGGGGATGACCCTGATGCCGTGGGTGTGCAGCAGACGGCCCGCGATCAGGTAGCCGAGCGACTCGGAGTCGATCGCCTCCCGCAGCAGTCCGGAGTCGGGCCGGGGCAGCACGAACTCGACGCCCAGGAGCAGGCCGCGTCCGCGCACCTCGACGACGGAGTCCGGCCACCGCTCCGCGACCTCCACCAGCCGCCGGCGCAGGCGTGCGCCCGTCTCGACGACGCGGTCGCGGTAGGAGAGGGCGAGCTCCACCGCGGCCGTCGCGATCCGGGACGAGAAGTCGTCGTCGGCGAAGGTCGAGGTGTGGTGGCGGCCGAACTCCGTGACGTACCGCTTCTCGTCGACCAGGAAGGCCGAGACCTTGGCCAGCCCGCCGCCGAGGGACTTCGAGAACAGGTAGTAGTCGGCGACCACGCCGGAGCCCTCGGAGGCCAGGAAGGTGCCCGTACGGCCCATGCCGCACTGGATCTCGTCGAACACCAGGGCCGCGTCGTGCCGGTCGGAGAGTTCACGCAGGGCGGCCAGCGTCTCCACGGGGACCTCGTGCACCCCGGACTCGCCCTGGATGGGCTCGACGAAGCAGGCGGCGACCGGCGACAGGTGGCGTACGGCCGAGTGGGGCACTCCGGCGGCGTCCACGCGGACCGTGTGGACCGCGACGCGTTCGGAGTCGAGGGCGCTCACCACCGCCTCGGGCGTCCAGTCGTGCAGACGCCGGTGCCGCGGTCCCGGGACGTGCAGGTCCGCGGGTATGTTGCCGCCGTGCGTCAGGGTGCCGGCACCGGCCGACTTGCCGTGGAAGGCGTTGCGCAGCGAGACGAAGACCGGGTCGGTCTCCCGCATCTCGGTGATCCGGTCGAGGGTCTCGCCCAGCACCTCCGCGCAGCGGCGTCCGGCCGCGGGCCCGTCGGCGCACACGGCGTCCGCTCCGGCGTCCCGCCGTACCCGCCGCAGGGAGAGTTCGACGTCCTCCTGGAGGGCGCCCAGCCGCCGCCGGTGCTCGACCGTGGCGTGCTTCACCGCGGCTTCCACCGCGTCCGCCCCGGTGCTGCCGAGGGTGACCACATAGCTCGCGCCGGTGGTGGATCCCACGATCTCCGACAGCCGCCGCGCCAGTTCGGCCGCTCCGGGGCGGACGCTGACCTGGGCGTTGAACGGGATCCGCTCGTCGAAGCACCGGCGGGCCACGTCGAGCAGCTCCGGGTGGTTGTGCCCGAGCAGCGACGAACCCGCGCCGCCGACCAGGTCGAGCACCTGGTCGGCGGCCTCGGGTCGGTCTCCCGCGCCCGGTGATTCCCTGGTCAGATGGTCGCCCTGGCCGGACCGGTAGGTGACGTCCAGGCGCAGGGCGCGGAACAGCCTGGCCAGCTCCGGCCGGCTGTACCGCTCGAAATCGGAATCGACGTTCATGCGTCACCTTCTCCTTGCCCGGCCCGCACGGTCACCAACGCGGTGACCTGGTCCACGACGTCACGCAGCGTCTCCATCGAGGCCGCCTGTTCATCCGATATCCGCACGTCGAACGCGGCTTCCATGTCGACCACCAGGTTGATGGAGCGAATGGAATCGAGGCCGTAATCTACGAGGGGGACGTCGATGTCGATCTCAGAGACCTGCAGTCCGCGACGGAACAGTTCATCGACGACCTCAAGGATTTCTTGGTTCATTGCGTCTTCCCCATTCGATACGTTCCGTCGGCCGGGTGCCGGCCCGGGAAGGCGAGGCGGACCGCGGAATTCAACGCCGTATCGCCACGGCGAACGCGTGGCCCGCCTCCGAGTGGATCCACAGCGGTACGCGCACGCCGCGGTACGACGCGGTCAACGTCCCGCCGGAACGGCTGAGTCCGATCCGCCAGAACAGGAACTCACCCGGTGTGCCGGCGCCGTTCATGGCCTTGTAGGCCGCTTCCTTGGCGGCGAACAGCTCACGGGGGCTGTACTCCCCGGCGGGCGGGAGCAGCGTGCGCCGCTCCCGCTCGCCGAGGACGAACGCCGCCATGCGGGCGGTGACGGCCGCGCTCTCGATGTCGGCGCCCACGGCCTCGGCACCGGGGACCACCACCGCGACCGCCAGGTGGGCGGTGTGGGAGATGGAGCCGGGGAAGCCCCGCGGGAAGCACGGCCGGCCGTGCGGGTCGCGGGGCACCGTCCGCTCGGCCGAGCCGGCCGAGGACAGGGCCGCGGCGGCCGCGTGGCGGCCCGCCGCCGACTGCTGGGCCGGTCCGTGGGGCCACGGCACCGGATGCCACTCGATCACCGGCTCCGGCGCGACGCCCGCGGGAGGACGCGGCTCAGCGGCCACCCGCTGTCCCCACCGCGCCCGTCTCCACCACGTGCCCCGCCAGTGAGTCGATCGTGCGCAGCACCTCGGGGCGGACCTCGTCGTCCCATTCGAAGCCGAACGCGTCCTCCATCGCCACCAGCAGGCTCACCAGCGCGGTGGAGGGCACCCCCGCCTCACGGAGCGACGCGGTGTCCGGCACACCGCTGACGAACCGGTCGCCGCCGAAGATGTCCACCAGCAACGCACGGATGCGCAGCCGGGCTTCGGCCCGCGGATCAGACATCCGATTCCACTTCGTCCACGAACTTGCGGACGATCTCCTGGAAACCCTCGGGGTCGTCGAGGAACGGCACGTGGCCGGCCTTCGGCATGAGCGCGAGACGGCCCTTCGGGAACAGCGCGGCCAGTTCCTGGCCGGCCGTCGGGCCGAGCAGGATGTCGTCGTCGCCGAGGGCGATCAGCGTCGGGGTCTGGACGCGGGTCAGCAGCTCGGGGCTGGGGTCGCCCTGCTGGGCGAGTGTCAGTCCGTTGTTGAGCTCCTCGGCCGTGGACATCGCCAGGAAGCTCTCCCGCAGCCCGAGGAAGCCCGGCGTGCCGGTCTCCTCGTTCATGTCGGTGCTGATCACCTCGGGGTACATGTGGCTGTACAGCTCGGGCATGCCGTAGCTGTTCAGCGTCCGCAGCCACGCGCGCTGGAGCCCGCGGTGGCGCCGCATCCCCTGCGGACCGACGACCGGTCCGGCCAGCACCATGCCCCTGACCCGGTCGGGGTGGGCCAGCGCGACGTCCCGGGCGAGCTGGGTGGAGGCCGACGTGCCGATCAGGTACGTCGACTCGATGCCCAGCGCGTCGAGCAGTCCGATCAGGTCCTCCGCGTGCTCCTCCCAGGTCGGCTCCTGCTCCACCCGCGAGGACTGCCCGTGGTTGCAGAGGTCGTAGCTCAGGACGCGGTAGTGCTTGACGAGTTCCTCGGTGTACTCACGCCAGAACGGGGCGCTGAAGAAGAAGTTGTTGAGCGTGGTGACGGTGATGTCGCCCTCACCGTTGGTCTCGGCGTAGAGCTCGACGCCTTCCCTGGTGCGGACGCGCGGGATGTCCTCGCGGTAGCTCAGGTCGTGGTGGTTGTCCTGCGCCTCATCGGCTGACATTGCTTTCCATCCTTGTCTGGTTCTTGACGGTCTCGGCGCCCGGCAGGACACGCGCGAACGCGGCCACGACATCGGCCGCCGAGAGCTGTTCGGAGACGTCGCCGCAGGACCGGCCGCAGTACATCGCCATCTCCTCGATCCGGCCGCTGGTCGCTTCGGTCGGTACCGCGGAGCTGAAGCGCGGTACCAGGTACGGCTTTCCCTCGACCACCGTGCGGCCGATGAAATTCTTCGGCTGCCCGGGGTCGGCGGTGACGGCGGTCGCCAGGACACGGTGCCGCCGGCCCGGCCAGCCGATCTCGTAGACGTCGGTGATCACGGTGTCGGCCTCGTCGGCGGCGGTCACCGCCGCCTTGAAGCGGGAGTGGGCCCGCGACTCGTGCGCGACGACGAAGGCGGTGCCCAGCAGGACGCCGTCGGCTCCGGCGGCGAGTGCCCGCTCGGCCTCCCCGGGCGAGCCGATGCCGCCCGAGGCGACGAGGCAGGCGTCGGGCAGCCGGTCGCGCAGGGCCGCGACCAGGTCGTCGCGGCGTGCGGTACCCAGGAGGTGGCCGCCGGCCTCGGTGCCCTGGGCCACCACGACCGCCCCCCGTCCGGCCGCGTGTGTCCCGTCCTCGACGGATCCGACCTGGACCACCAGGCCCCGGCCGGCCGCGACGACCCGGTCGAGCACCGCGTCCTCGGGCATGCCGAAGAACGACAGGTGCACGCGCTGGGGCGTCTCGTCGAGCACCTGCGCCACCTGGCGGTCGAGCTCGTCCGGCCCCACCACCTCCGGGATCAGGTTCACGCCGACGGGCCGTTCGGTACCGGCGGTCAACCGGCCGAGTACGGCCGACAGCGCGTCGCCCACCAGCTTGTAGCCGCCCACACAGCCCGCCGCGCCGGCCTCGGACACGGCGCAGGCCAGCTCCGCGCCCGCGACGCCGCCCATGCCCGACTGGAGCAGCGCCACGTCCAGGCCGAGCGCTCCGGCCAGCGTGGCACGCATCAGCTCAGGCTCTCGATCGCCGACACCGCGGCGTCGGTGCCGCCGAACCGCGCGGTCAGGGCGTGCACCCAGCGTTCCAGGCCGAAGGCCAGGCAGCTGGTGTGCGCCGTGTCGTCCCCGGCCCGGATGTCGCACCGCTCGCCGAAGAAGTTCCGGTGGTAGTTGACGGAGCCGATCGCCAGGCCGTCGACGACGAACTCCTCCTTCACCGGGAACAGCCGCTGCATCTTGGCCTTGCCGCCGTTCTTGTCGAAGAACGGGTCGGTGGCGACCTCCAGCCGGACGTCCAGCCCGAGCTGGGCGCACAGCTTCGTCACGACGTCCTTGGCGCGGAGCAGGTGGTTCTTCGCCACCTCCTCCGGTCCGACGCAGACGATCTCGCGCATGGAGAAGCCGAGCAGCCGTTGGAGGCCCTGGTAGTGCTCCTCGTTGCGGAAGCAGGTGCCGACCGTGGTCCGCAGGGCTCCCTCGGCGGGCAGCTCCGAGCCGGCCAGGTTCAGGTAGACCGAGTAGCAGGCCGCCGAGGGCAGCGCGAACGCGGTCGGCTCCATGACCTCGGTCGGCATCTGCGCGACCGGCCGGGGCGTCTCGGCCAGCAGGCCGCCCAGACGCTGCGGGTCGAGCCGGGTCGCGGCGAGGCCCAGGTGCGGGAAGTTGTCGTAGTAGTCGAAGGTGTCGAGGTCCTGACACCGCATCAGAAACGGGAACCGGAACTCCGGGGCGCCCCAGCTGTCGGCCCATCGCAGGACCACGCCGTCGATCGCCCGCAGCAACCGCAGCTGGCCGCCGTCGAGAACTCCCAGGCCGTTGTCGGTCGCTGTGGTCATCGCGCCGCTTCCTTCTTGAAGAATCGTGCTTCCAGCGCGTCGAGGGTGCGGAAGTCGTCCAGATCCAGGTCCTCCGGATCGATGGACTCGCCCGTCAGCTCCTCCAGCAGGAAGATGAACTCGACGAACGCCAGCGAGTTGATGGCCCTGCTGTCGATCAGGTCGAGGTCCTCGGACACCCGGTCGAGGGCGGGGTTACGGCCCAGGATGAACTCCTGGACCGCCTGCATGGGGTCGGTCATCGCTTGATCGTTTCCCTGCCTACGCCGGACTTCGACAGGAACTTCCTCGTCCGCTTCAGCACCTGGTCGTGCGCCTCCACCCGGACGGGGTGGGCCAGCGCCTTGCGGCGCAGCGCCAGCGCGTCCGGGATGCCCGCGTCGCGGTAGGCGGCCGGGTTGTAGAGGGTGCCGATGCTGTACTGGAGGTAGTTCTCCAGGTACTCGGCGACCACGGGCGCCTCGTCCGGGTCGCGCTTGACGAGCTGGCCGAGCAAGTTGGTGAAGACCATGCGGCCGAACGCGACGTGCCGGCTCTCGTCCTGGTGGTGCACCCGGTTGATCTCGCGGGCGATGTGCGGGAGGGTCTGGTCGGTCGCCATGTACGCGTTGTAGTGGTCGACGATCTCCTCGAAGATGAGGATGCGCGCGAAGACGATCAGCTCGCGGGCGATCGGCGAGAGGTGCTCCACCGAGTCGGCCTTCAGCGTCGGCTGCGCCGGGTACAGCTTGCCGCCGTAGCGGAGGCAGAACTGCGCGAAGAACCACATGTGCTCGTTCTCCTCACCGATGAAGTGGTGGAGGAACTCCGAGACGTCCGCGTAGGTCTTCTCGTGGATGCGCATCACGACGTCGCTCATCAGCTCGCGGATGCCGTGGATGTTGAGGCTGAAGAAGTTGATCGCCTCGAACCGGGTCAGCGCGAGCTGCTGCTCGCGCGTCAGCTCGTCCCACATCGGCGTGCCGCCCAGCGTGGTGAGGTGCTCGCTCATCCACGGCTTGTCGGGCTCGATGGTGTCGGGCCAGTCGAACATCGTGTACGGGTTGTAGTAGCCGGACTCGGCCAGCTGCTCCAACCGGTCGAGTTCGAGCACGACCGGTTCGATCTCACGTACTGCCATTCTCACTCGTCCTTCCACACAGGGTGTTTCGAGAATTCAGCTCAACGCGCCGACCGGATGTCCGCGCGCACTTGGGCCGGTAGCGGTGAACCGCACGCGTGGTGGCCGAAAGACGCGTTTCCGGAAGCGGTGGACGGGATCACCTTGTTGTAGATCGACCCGAGGCACAGCTCCTGGAAGTCCCCGGTGTCCGACGACAGCCGCGCGGCCAGCTGCGCCTTGGCGATGTCGACGGTCTTGAGCCTGCCGTCGTCGTCCTCGACCTCCACACAGGCGTGCGGCAGGTCCAGCGCGCCACCGAGCACGCCGCAGAACCAGCCCCGCTTCGCCTCGGCCTTGTAGCCCGCCGTCCGGAAGCGCTCGGCCAGCAGCAGGCTCGCCGCGATGCAGCTCGTCGCCCCCAGAGCGTGGACCAGTTCGTAGTCGGCCTGCATGGCGACGGGGATCATCTGCCACCGGTAGCCGGCGTCGAGGTACTCGTGGGTCAGCCGGCGCAATTCGGTGGAGACCAGTGGGGTCCGCGCACCCGTCGTGGTGACGGTCGCCGCGTACTCGGCCGACCCCGCGCTCGGTTCCGGGGCGGCCCCGCCCTCCAGGCGCCCTCCGAACCGGACGACGTCAGGTGCTTCGAAGTGCCAGGGGGCGACCTCGTCGCATTCCGGGCACTCCAGCTGGACCCGGAATTCCCACGCCTTGTCGCGCAGCAGGTCGTCGACCGGACGCCCGGCGAACCGGAACAGCATGCGGAACGCGAGCTCCGGCTGCGTACGGGTGCTGTTCGAGTACATGCCGAGGGTGTACAGGTCGTTCACGTCGAAGTGGCGCACGCCCTCCCGGCGGTCGAACGGCAGCCCCGCGTCGACGAGCCTGTCGATGTCCACGGACGCGCAGCGCAGCATCTCCCGCGCGACGGATTCCGGCTGGTCCGTACGGGAGTACTCGGCGGGAATGAATTGGATGGAACTCGCCACTTCCCCCCAGGGAATGGGCGGGACTACAGCTCGGTTCGGCATGGTTCACCCCTCCAGGAAAAGCATTCGTACCGATGGTTCGACGCCCATCGTCTCCGCGATTCCACGGTAATGTCGCGCAGGTCACCGCAATCGGCTCAGTGAATCGCGGACTTTTCCCCCGGCTCCCCGCCTGAATCTGCCGGAACGTCTCGACGGTACCAGCCGCCCTTCATGTCGCGACAGATTAGTTCCACATGCACGCCCATGCGTTTCACATATACGGGCTGGAGAAATCAATACCGGCCGGACTCCACTGCTACCCACCACTCGGCTCTTTCAGCCCGGCGGTTCCAGGACACCGGGACGAGCCGTACGCCTCGTCGGTTCCGGACGCCGGGCGCGCTCACGGAAGGCCGCGAGGGCCGGCCGGGGCGCCGTACGGGCGGGTCCGGGCATGCGAGCGACCCCCGCCGATGGCCCAAGGCTCCGAGAGCCCCGGCCGGCGGGGGTCGCGTCCACCGTATCGGTGAGAATCGCGCATTCGATTGTTAAGAACTCATTCGGACAGCACGGGACAACGGATCCGGGGACCCTGGGGCCATTGCACCGTCGGCGCCCCGGTGGTACATCTAGGTGCCACGTCGGGCGGGGACGAGTTATGCCGGCCGTGCGTCACGAAATCGGCGGAAGACACTCATGGGGTGATGTTTGCCAGATCCGGAAAACAGGTCCGGAAACAGGACCGCAAAAAGGACGCGAACAGGGCCGGGCACGGATGGGCCGTCTAGATCCACCGCGCGTCCCGGGCGATCCGTAAAGCGTCGATCCGGTTGCGCGCGCCCAGCTTTGTCACCATGGACGAAAGGTAGTTGCGCACGGTCCCCTCGGAGAGATGCAGGCGCGCCGCGATCTCGACCACGGTGTCGCCCCGGGACACGTGCTCCAGCACCGAGAACTCCCGCAGCGTCAAGGTGGAGTCCCTGTTGATCAGCGCGGCGACCGTCAACTCCGCGTCGAACACCCGCTCCCCCTGGTGCACCCGGTGGATGGCCTCGAAGAACTGGCGCGGAGGGACGCTGCGCTCCACCATGCCGCCGATCCCGGCGGCGAAGGCCTGACGGACGACCGACCGGGTGAACGCCCTGCCGAGCAGCATGCTCCGGCACCCCGGAAGGCTCGCGATCTTCTCGGCGATCGCGATCGTGTCGCTGTCCGCGTCCTCGAAACTGATGATCACCACGTCCGGGCTGTGCAGCTCGGCGAACTCCAACGCGTCCAGACTGCTCTCCACCGACCCGACGACTCGGATCTCCTCATGCCGCTCAAGCAGTGCGCTGAGCGCGAAACGGGACAGGTGCAGGTCGTCGGACACCAATACATCGATTCCCACTCGATCCCCCAACGTAGTTCCTCGACCGCCCTATTGGGGCGCCATACGAACGTGCGTGCGACCGGGTGGTGGCCGGGTGGGCCCCTGAGGCCCGCTCCCCTCGTTCCCACCACCGGTCAGGGCCGGAGCCTCATCCACCGAAGGGGCCGGCCCGGCCGGCGGGAGGACCGACGAGCTGGAGTTCCGCCGGTAACCGGTCCGGTGCGGGCGGACGCGGAGCGGAGGGCACTGTGCCGTTCCCGTGGCTCGGCGCGGCGAGCATGGACCTCCCCCTTGGGTGTACCGAGGATCAATCAGCGCGCTCGAAGGTCGTCCGGCGCGGGCGTCGTCATTCTGGGACAGCCCGGCTGGGCGAAGTATGTACGCCGTCTGTATGGACGGCCGGCGCCGTACAGACCGGCGCTCGCGACCGGCGGGAGGGTGCGCGGTCAGCTCAGCGTATCGCGTGTGGTGACGAACACCTGACGGAGAGTGGGGATCGCGTCGGCTTTCCACGGGCACGCCGAGCGACTGCCCCAACTCGGGCTCCTGGGGCGCCTGTTGTCGCGGAAGTGGAGCGCTCACCCGTTGTCACGTGTAAAGCTGGCGGCCCGCTCTGTTTCCGTCCAGGTCCCGTCGGCACGGCGAAATGAGAGGCACAGCACCATGCGCGTAGCGGAGTACGTTGCCCAACTCACCGCGGAGGGCGTCCTCCTGCACGAGGAGGACGGTCGACTCCGCTACCGCGCCCGGCAGGGGGTGCTGACACCGCGCCGGCTGGCCTGGCTGCGCGAGAACAAGCCGGCCGTCCTGGAGCATCTGCGGGTCCTGGAGACGGGACCGGGACTGGTCCCCGACCCCGGCGCCCGGCACGATCCCTTCCCGCTGACGGATGTCCAGTCGGCCTATCTGCTCGGCCGCGGCGAGGCCTTCGACTACGGAGGGGTGGCCTGCCACGGATATCTGGAGATCGCGCTGCCCGCCGTCGCCGACGACACCGTGGAGGACGCCTGGAACACCCTGATCCAGCGGCACGACATGCTCCGCGCGGTCGTCTCGGCCGAGGGCCATCAGCGCGTCCTGCCCCAGGTGCCCCGGTACCACGTGGCCCACACGGACCTCGGCGCCTGTGACGGGCCGGAGGAGCGGCACGCGCTGGAGGCGGTCCGCGCGCGGATGTCGCACCGGCACGGACCGGCCGAGCGGTGGCCCCTGTTCGACCTGCGTACCACCCGCACCGCCCGCGGGCTGCGGCTGCACCTCTCCGTCGACCTGCTGATCTGCGACTACAGCAGTATCCGGCTGCTCCTGGCCGAACTCCACGAGCTGTGTACCGGAGCCCCGCCCGCCGACCCGCCCGGCGTCACCTTCCGGGACTACGTCCTGGCGGCGCGCGCCACCCAGGAGGGCACGCGGTACCAGCGCGACCGGGCCTACTGGTGGGACCGCGTCGACAGCCTGCCGCCCGCCCCGGAACTGCCGCTGCGCACCGACGCCCCCGCCGCCCCGCCCCGCTTCCACCGGCACGGCACGCGCCTCGGCCCCCGGCGGTGGGAAGCGCTGAACCGGCGGGCCGCGGCCGCCGGGGTCACCGCCTCGGGCGCCCTGCTCCAGGTCTTCGCGGAGGCGGTGGGGCGCTGGAGCCGCCACCCGCGCTTCACCCTCGGCCTCACCGTGCAGAACCGGCTTCCGGTGCACCCCGGGGTGGACCGGGTCGTCGGCGACTTCAGCTCCACCAGCCTGCTCGCCGTGGACCTCGGCGACGGGACGAGCCTGGCGGAGCGCGCACAGGCGTCGCAGGCGCGCCTGTGGGACGACATGGACCACCGGCTCTGCGGCGGTGTCGAGGTGCTCCGGGAGATCGCGCGGCGCCGTGGACGGGCCGAGGCCCTGATGCCGGTCGTCTTCACCAGTACGGTCGGCGGGCCGGGCGGCGGGACCGGGGCGGCGGGTCCTTCCTCGCTGATGCCCGGCGGCACGCTCGTCCACGGGATCACCCAGACCCCGCAGGTGTGGATCGACTGCCAGATCATGGAGGACGACGGCGGGCTGCTGGCGCACTGGGACGTCCGTGAGGGCCTGTTCCCCGACGGCGTGGTCCAGGACATGTTCGACGCGTTCGCCCGGCTGACGCACCGGCTGGCCGGAGAGGACGCCGTCTGGCACGAGGCCGACCCCCTGGAGCTGCCCGCCGCCCAGGTCGAACGGCTGGCCCGGTTCAACGCCACCGAGGCCCCGCGCACCCGGGGGCCGCTGCACGCCCAGGTCGTGGCGCAGGCCGTACGCACACCGGGCCGTACGGCGGTCGTCGCCCCCGGCCGCCGCCTCGACTACGCCGAACTCCTGGCCCGCGCCCGGGGTGTGGCCGCCGCCCTCACCCGCGAGGGCGTGGCGCCCGGTGAGCGGGTCGGCATCGTCATGGACAAGGGGTGGGAGCAGGTCGTCGCCGTACTGGGCGTGCTGCTGGCCGGCGGGGCGTACCTGCCCGTGGACACCACCCAGCCCGCGCTGCGCCGGGCCGCGGTGCTGGCGGACGCGGCGGTCCGGACCGTGCTCACCCAGTCCTGGCTGTCGCCCGGCCTCGAACTGCCGCCGGGCGTACGGTCCCTCACGGTGGACACATCCGCTCCCGCCGGTGGCGAGGAGGCGTACGAGGACGCCGCCACCGGCCCCGACGACCTGGCGTACGTCCTCTACACCTCGGGCTCCACCGGCACGCCGAAGGGCGTGATGATCACCCACGCCGCCGCCCGCAACACGGTGGACGACATCAACCACCGCTTCGCGGTGGGCCCCGACGACCGGATCCTGGGTCTGGCCCACCTGGGCTTCGACCTGTCCGTGTACGACATCTTCGGGCCCCTGTCCGTGGGCGGCGCGCTCGTCCTGCCCGACGCCGGGCGGCGCGGGGACCCCGCCCACTGGGCGGCCCTGGCCGAGGAGCACGCGGTCACCCTGTGGAACTCGGTGCCCGCCCAGCTCCAGATGCTCCAGGAGTACCTGCGGACCGGTCCCGCCCGCGGCACCGGCCGGATGCGCCTGGCACTGCTCTCCGGCGACTGGATACCGGTGACGCTGCCCGACGCGATACGGGCGCACGTCCCCTCCCTGCGCGTGATCGCCCTCGGCGGGGCCACGGAGGCCGCGATCTGGTCCATCCACCACCCGGTCACCGACGTGGACCCGGACCTGGTCAGCATCCCCTACGGCCGTCCGCTGGCCAACCAGACCGTGCACGTCCTCGACCACCGGCTGCGGGACTGCCCCGAGCACGTCACCGGAGAGCTGTACATCGGCGGCGCGGGCCTGGCGCTGGGCTACCTCGGGGACGCCGAGCGCACCCGGGAGCGGTTCGTCGTCCGCCCGCACAGCGGTGAACGGCTCTACCGCACGGGCGACTTGGGCCGGCGCGGGGCGGACGGCGTGATCGAGCTGCTGGGCCGGGAGGACGGCCAGGTCAAGCTGAACGGTCACCGGGTCGAGCTGGCCGAGGTGGAGGCCGCCCTCCGGAGCCACCCGTCGGTACGGCTGGCCGCGGCGCTGGCGCGGGGCGAGGGGGCCGCGCGCGGGCTGGTGGCCTTCGCCGAGACCGCCCGTGTGCGGCGACGGCCCGCCCCGGGCCCGGAGTTGGCGCGGCAGGCGGAGGAGGCAGCCGGGCGGGCGGCCGGGTTCGACGAGGCGGAGCACGCGGACGCCGTCCGCGCCCTGTGCGCGGCGCTGGACGCCTCCGCCCTCCAGGCGATGTCCCTGCTGCTCCGCGAGCGCGGCCTGTTCGCCTCGCCCGGGGACCTCCACACGGCCGGGGAGGCCGCCGCGGCCTGCGGTGCGCACGCCCGTCACCAGGGCCTCGTACGACGCTGGCTGGGCGCCCTGGAGGCGGCGGGCCGGCTGACCCGCGACCGGGACGGCGGGTACCGCGGCCTGGCGCCCGTGCGGAAGGGGGACCGCGCGGAGCTGTGGGCACGTGTGGACGCGCTGGAGCGCGCCGTCGGCTGGGGCCCCGGCCTCGTCCGCTTCCACCGCGACTGCGAGGCACGGCTGGCCGCCCTACTGAGCGGCGAACTCCCTTTGCGGGACCTGCTCTTCCCCGAGGGGCGCCTGGACACGGCGGCCGCCGCCTACCGCGGGAACCTGATCAGCCGGTACAACAACGCGGCCGTGACCGGGGCCGTACGGCACCTCGTACGGGAGCACCAGGGGCTGGGCCCCGTCCGCCTGCTGGAGATCGGGGCCGGCGTCGGGGGCACCAGCGCGGGCCTGATCCCGGCGCTGGAGGGCCTGCCGGTCGACTACCACTTCACCGATGTCTCGCACTTCTTCCTCGCCGAGGCGCGCGAGGCCTTCGCCGCCCATCCGTGGGTGCGCTTCGGGCTGTTCGACCTCGACAAGGACTACCGGGCCCAGGGGTTCCGGCCGAACGGCGCCGATGTGGTCGTCGCCGCGAACGTCCTGCACAACGCCGTGCACGCGGGCCGGGCGCTGGAGCGGATCCGCGAGCTGACGGCCCCCGGGGGCTGGCTGGTCTTCGTCGAGGCCACCCGCGACACGGCCCGCGCCATGACGTCCATGGAGTTCAACGACGGGCTCACCGGCTTCACCGACGCGCGGGAGAAGACCGGTGCCCCCTTCCTCACCCGGCCGCAGTGGCTGGACCTGTTGCGCGAGGCGGGGGCGGAGACCGCCTTGTGCCTGCCCCGCGAGGACAGCGCGCTCGCGGACGTCGGCCAGCAGGTCTTCGCCGCCCGTTTCAAGCCGGACCGCGCGGCCCTGACCACCGCGGAGCTCCGGGCGCATCTGACCGAGCGGCTGCCCGGCCACATGATCCCGGCGGAGCTCCAGGTGGTGGACACGGTCCCGCTGACCGCGAACGGCAAGGTGGACCGCGCCCGGCTGGCCCGCCTCGTCTCCCCGGCGGCGGCCGGTG
This sequence comes from Streptomyces halstedii, assembly GCA_000720535.1. Taxonomy (GTDB): domain Bacteria; phylum Actinomycetota; class Actinomycetes; order Streptomycetales; family Streptomycetaceae; genus Streptomyces; species Streptomyces halstedii. The sequence goes on along the minus strand of JOAZ01000001.1, from coordinate 280,335 downwards.
CCGCCGCCGGAGATGCCGGCGCGGCACCGGCCGACGACCTGGAGCGCACTCTGGCCGGCCTGTGGTCCCAGGTGCTCGACGTGCCCGCCGTGGGCAGGCACGCCGACTTCTTCGCACTCGGCGGCGACTCCCTGCTGGTCGCCCGCCTGGTCGGCCGGATGCGCGAACACCTCCCGCAGGCCGCGGGGATGGACTGGGACGACCTGCTGCGCTGCGTACTCAACCGGCCGACGGTCGCCGCGCTCGCCGACCGGCTGCGCCCGGCGGGCGGGACGGCCGGCGGTCCACCCGCCACGACTGCCTCTCCCCTGGTACGGATCGGCGGCGGCCCCGGTACCTCCGCCGGGCCCGGTGGCTCCGGGGAGCCCACGACCCTGCTCCTGGTGCACGACGGGACCGGCACCGTGGGGCCCTACCGCGCGCTGGTCCAGGAGCTCTCCGGGCGGCTGCCGGTCGCCGGGCTGGTCGTCGACGACCTCGACGCCTATCTGGGCGGCGACCCCGGGACGCTGATCGCCGCCCTCGCCGACCGCTATGCCGGGGTGCTCCTCGACCAGGGCCTCACCCGGGTCCACCTCGTGGGCTACTGCATGGGCGGGCTGCTGGCCACCGAGCTGGCCGGCCGGCTGGGCGGGGCGGGCGCCGAGGTGAGCGGAGTGTCGGTCATCAGCAGCTACCGGGTGCCCTACCTGGTGGAGGACGACCTGCTCGCCGAGTACGTCTTCGCCCGCATGATGCGCGCCGACACCGTCGCGCTCGGCTACCCCCGCGACGAGGCGGCGACCCGCGCCCTGGTCACGGCGGCCACCCGGCGGCACGGCGACCGGGTGCCGCGGGGCGCCCTCACCGAGCGGCCGGCCACCGCGCTCGGACCGGCCGGGACCGGCGCCCTGCGCGCCTTCAGATCCCTGGCCGCGCGGCCCCAGGAGGAGAGGCTGCGGGCCATCGGCGCCTATCTGCCCCAGGAGAGCGCGGAGTTGAGAGCGCCCGAACGTCTGGAGAGAGCCTTCCGCACCGTCAAGCACAGCCTGGCGGCGGTGGCCGCCCACCGGGCCACCCCGTACACCGGAGCGACCACCCTGGTGCGCCAGAGGGGCGAGGCGGAGATCTTCCCCGGCATGCACCACGACATGCGCGCCTACTGGCAGCGGGTGTGCGGCGGCGGTCTGCGCGTGACCGACGCGCCGGGTGACCACTTCACCTGTGTCCGGCCGCCGCACGCCGCGGCGCTCGCCGGACACCTGCTGCGCGCGACGGCGGGGGGTGCGGCATGAGCCCCCGTCGCGCGCCCCTGATCGGGATCATCGGCGGCTACGGCGCGGTCGGGCGGAGCGCGGCGCGCAGCCTGGCCGCCCAGGGCCGGTTCCGGCTACGGCTCGGGGGGCGGGACGGTGAGGCGGCGCGGGCCTGCGCCGCCCGGCTCGCCGCGCCCGCCGAGGCCATGGCGGTGGACGCGGGCGACGCCCGCAGCCTGGGCCGCTTCAGCCAGGGCTGCCGTACCGTGCTCAACTGCGCGGGTCCGGCCTATCTGCTGGCCGACCGGGCCCGCCGCGCGGCCTTCGCCGCGGGTGCCGACTACGTGGACGTCATGGACGACGGCCGCCCGGCCGATCCGGTCCCGGGGCGTACGGCCGTCCTGTCGGCCGGGCTCATGCCGGGGCTCTCCGGGCTGCTGCCGGGGCTGCTGTCCCAAGGTCTGGACCCCGGCGGGGAGTTCACCGGCTGCTACGCGGGTCTGGGCACCCTGACCCGGACCGGGGCGCTCGACTACCTGCTGAGCGCGGAGCGCGGCTACGGCACCCCCATGGCCGTGTGGCGGGGCCGGGTGGTGCCCTCGGCGCTGGCGGTCGAACTCCACTTCCCGGTGCCCGGCGTGCCCCGGCCGCTCACCGCGCACCCCTTCCTGACCGAGGAACTGGTGGACAGGGCACGGGAGCTGGGCCTCGGCGAGGCCCGGTGGTACAACGCCTTCGACGGGGACGCCGTCCTCGGCACCCTGAAGCGGTCACGGGGCGGGCACCCGGGGGCGCGGGACCTCGCGGCCAGGGCCGAGGAGCTGGTGCGCTCCAGCGCCCTGGACGCGGCCGGACGCACCCCCTACCACGTGCTGTGGGGGCGTCTGGAGGGATCGGACCAGGAGGGGAACGCGGTCAGCCGGGCGATCGTGATCCGGGGCGAGGACGGTTCCCGTCTGACCGGCGCGGTCGGGGCGTTCGCCGCCGCCGCGGTGTGCGGCGGGCAGGTGCTACGGGGGGTGCACCGGGCGTCGGCGGTCCTGTCGCCGCAGGCCGTGGTCGACTGGCTGCGGACCGGGGTCCCCGGGGTGACCGTACGGCAGACCACGGTCTCGTCCCCGACGGACGCGGAGCACAGGCCCGGCCCGGGGGACGGCACCGAAGCGGGCGGGGTGGATGAGGGCACACTCTGACGCCGCCCGGCGCGCGGGTGCGCGGGCGCCTTCCGGCACGGGCACACTCTGAGGCCCTCCGGCGGGCGGGGCCGGATGTGCCGCCCGCCCGCCGGGTCCCGTGGCGCTCTCAGACCTGGTTGAGGCCACCGTCCACGAACAGCTCCGCCCCGGTGGTGAAGGAGCTCTGGTCGGAGGCCAGGAAGAGGGCGGCGTTGGCGACCTCCTCGGCCCGTGCGAGCCGGCCGAACGGGATCGCGGCCGCGAGGGCGTCCGCCAGTTGCCGGCCGCCCGGCGCGGTGAGGCTCCGGAGACCGGGGGTCTCGGTCGGCCCGGGGCTGAGCGCGTTTACCCGGATGCCCCGGCCCGCCAGCTCGGCCGCCCAGGTGCGCGCGAAGCTGCGGACGACGGCCTTGGTGGCACTGTAGGTGGTCATCCCCCTGACGCCCGTCGAGGCGTTGGTGGACGAGAGCACGATCACCGAGGCACCCCTCGACATGAGGGGAAGGGCCTTCTGGACGGTGAAGAGCGTCCCCTTGCCGTTGGTGTCGAACGTCTTGTCGTAGTGCTCCTCGGTGATCTCCCCCAGCCGGGCCAGCTCGCCGAAGCCCGCGTTCGCCACGACGACGTCCAGCCGTCCGCTGCGTTCCCTGATCTGAGCGAAGAGCCGGTCGAGGTCGTCCAGGTCCGACACATCGCTCCGGATGCCGACGGCCCGTTCACCGACGGTCCTCACCGCCTCGTCCATCTCGGCCTTGCTCCGCCCGGTGAGATAGACGGTGGCCCCTTCGGCGGCGAACCGCCGGGCGATGGCCAGACCGATCCCGGTCGAGCCACCGGTCACCAAGGTCACCTTCTCGTCCAGCTGTCCCACTGACATCCATCCTCCATGAAGTACCGGTCGTCCTCTGTCTGTACGGGCGCCGGGGCCGCGCGGGCCCCGGTCACCGGCGCGCCGTCCCGCTCAGAACGCGGCGGCGCGGGCGTCGCGCCAGTCGCCGTGCCCGGACGGCGGCCGGGCCTGCGGCACGGTCGGCCCCAGCCGGACCAGCCGGGCGAGCGCCTCCTCGCGGCGGGCCGGCGGCTCACGCTCCGCGCACTCGGCGGCGTAGATGCCGATGAGGTTGTGGAAGCGGTACCGGTGGCCCGGCTCTTCCTCCAGCAGATGGTTGGCGGCCAGCAGCGAGAGCAGCCTGCGGGTGGTGTCCCAGTCCGTCTCCGCGAGGGTCGCGGCTATCTGCACGGTGAACGTGCCCCGGTACATGCCGAGGTGGCGGAACATCCGTGCCGCGTCCTCGGGGAGCGCCTGGTACGACGCCTCGAAGACACTGCGCATGCTGGCCGCCGCGTCGTCCTCGACCGTGAGCCGGTCGAGCCGGCCGTGCTCGGCCGCGTACTGCTCGACCAGCGCGTCCACCGGCACCTCGGGGTTCGCCGCCAGTCCGTCGGCGACGATGCGCAGGGCCAGCGGGAGCCCCCCGCAGAGCGCCACCAGCCGCGCGGTGGCCGGGTCCCGCTCGTCGAGGCGGCCCTCGCTGAGTCCGGCGAGCAGCCGCGCCGACTCCTTCTGGGCCAGCGGTCCGACGGTGACCAGATGGGCGCCGTCCCGCGCCGCGAGCCCGCCGAAGCGCTGCCGGCTGGTCACCAGGACGCAGGACGAGCCACGCGGTATGAGCGGCCGCAACTGGTCGGCGCTCTGCGCCTCGTCGAGCACCACCAGCATCCGCTGGCCGTGCAGCAGACTGCGGTAGAGGGAGGCGCGGGCGGCCAGGCCCGGAGGCATCTGGGCGTCGTCGACCCCCAGGCTGCCCAGCAGTTGTCCCAGCGCGTCCGCGGCGCTCAGCGGCCTGCCCTGCAACGCGGTGCCGCGCAGGTCCACGTACAGCTGCCCGTCGGGGAAGCGGTCGATGAGCCGGTGCGCCAGTTCCAGGACGAGCGCCGACTTGCCGACACCGGCCGGTCCGTCCACCACCGCGACCGGGGTGGAGGCGCCGTGGCCCGCGCTCTCCTCCTCCAGCACCGCCTCCAGCTGGGACAGCTCCTTGTCGCGCCCCACGAACCCGCGTGCCAGTGGCGGGAGTTGCACCGGCTTGGGCGCACCGCCACGGAACGCCGCCTCCCGGACCCCGAGCAGTTCGTGCGGGGTGTCGCCGCCCGGCGGGCGCAGCTCCGGGTGCCCGGACAGGATCTGCTGGTAGAGGATGCGCAGGTCGGCGCCCGGCTCCACGCCCAGCTCGCTGCTGAGCAGTTGCCGGGTCTCCTCGTACATGTGCAGGGCGTGGGCCTGCCGCCCGCAGCGGTACAGCGCCAGGATCAGCAGCCAGCGCAGCTTCTCCCGCAGCGGCTCCTCGGACACCGCGCCCGTCAGCCCGGTGACCATCTCGGCGTGCCGGCCGGCCGCCAGCATCCCGGCGGCCCACTCCTCCACGGCGGTCAGCCGCAGGTCGCGCAGCCGGGTGCGCTCCATCGCGGCGAAGGGCCCGGGGACCCCCGAGTACGCCTCGCCGTGCCAGAGCGACAGTGCCTGTTCGTACAGCCGCAGGGTCACCTCGCTGGAGCCCGGCCCCCGGGACCTACGCGCGTCACTATGACTGCGAGCGAACAGGGTGGCGTCCACGTCCAGGGGATCCAGCCTCAGGCAGTACCCGCCGGATTCGGAGGTGAGGACGGCGCCGGCCGCTCTTCTGCTGCGTCCCGGCTCCAACGCCCGGCGCAGCCCGCCCACATAGGTGTGCACGCCGTTGGCGGCCGTCTGGGGTACGTCACCGCCCCACAGGGCGTCCACGATGTTCTCGACGCCCACGACGTCGTTGGCGCGACTGGCGAGCAGGCCCAGCACGGCCCGCTGCTTGGGCGGGCCCAGAGCCACCTCCACCCCCTTCCGCCAGGCGCGTACCGACCCCAAGAGCTGTATGCGTAAGGCTGCTCCCGTGGTGGCCATGGGTCATTCGCCTCCTGAAGTGGCGTTCCGTTCCGCTGCCGTACCGACTCACCCGCGTCAGCACCGGGGCAGGGACTTCAACGTGGCGCGGGTCTCCTTCAGTTCACGCGCGGCGCGGGACCGCTCCGCCGGTCCGGCGCCCCCGGCCGGGACCGGACCGTCCGCCCGGCGCACCGGGCCGGGGGTGCCGTTCGCGCGGGACGGAATACGTCGGGAGGTCGGCAGGAATTCATCTGCCATTCGGCTGGATATCGACCTGCCACCGAGTTCCGTGCACACCACACGTGTGGTAGAAATGTCGGAGGCGTCAAGTCCGTTTGCGCCACCGAGGGAACCGCGCCGCTCTTTCGGAGCGGACGTGCGGTAAGAGCTATTCATGTCCCCCCTCTGGACCAGGGCATTCACATCGGGAATGCGTCCGGTCACGACATCGTCGGCAGAAAAGGCATGTCCCTGCTGAGGGGCCGAAACTCGTGGCCCACACACCCAAAAAATGGGGTCGCACCATCGGTGTGCCGCGACGGCCACGCGGGGCGGTCGAGACGCGCGACCGACGTGTCGGTACGTCAGGTCGGAGCGCCGGAGCCCGAAGCGCCACCAGGGAAGCCGACACCGCCGGCCACCGGACGCTCGGACGACCGCGACCGGGAGGGGCTCGTACGCACGCGCACCGGCGCGAAACGGGACTACAGATCAGCCGCGGGCCTTCGCCTGATCAACACCTGTATGAAATAGCCATAAGGGTCTCGCGGCGCCCGACGGCCCGTGCCGCTATCAGGTACCGCCGCCGCGGGCTCGGACGTCCACGCAAGGGCGCACGCGCATCCGAGCCACTGAGTAAACCATCAGGCAAAGATCGGCTTAGCATGTTTCCCCCGTCTTTTTCACCCATAAGTTGTACGCGTAAGGTCACACTAGCGTCGGCATGGCTGATTGTCATCCCGCTTCACTCATGCCCCAACGGCCGGTCAAGATCCTCCAACTCCTTCTCCGTGGACGCCGTCACGCGTGCCACCGGTGCGGGGCGGAGCCCGCTCGGGCCTGCTGGAACCCGGCCCTGACCAGGCCGGTCGAGCCCGTGGCCGATCGGTCCGGCCGGGCCGGCCGACCGCTTCGGGAAGCGGGCGCCGGACCCTCTCGCCGCTCGTCGGAGTCAGGCCGCCGGGGCCGGTACCCGTCGCCGCGCGGGCCTCGAAGCGGCGCGCGAACGGCTGCCTCGACCTCGAAGCACTGTGCGAACGGCTGCCTGGTCTCGAAGCGCTGTGCGAACGGACGCTGTCGGACCGTCACCGTCCGGCCGCCGCCCGGCACCGTCACCGGTCCGCCGCACTGCCCCCGTACCGTCTCCGGCCACGGAGGTGCCTCCTCGGCGGCGTCAAACACCCCGGCGGAGACTACGGTCGTGTGCCATGGAGCCCTCCCGGCGCTCCCGCACCCGCTTCCGCCCCGCCGTACGGCCCGGCGAACGCCCTCGGTCGGTGGTGCGTGGGCCCGGTCGGGCCTGGAACAGAGAAAGCTGGACGCATGCAGTACCAGAAGCAACAGCCGGTCGCGCCTGGCCGGGTGGGCCGCCTGTCGCGGCAGACGATCCTCGCCGCCGCACAGCGCGTTCTCCGGGAGGAAGGGGCCGGGAACCTCTCCATGCGGCGGCTGGCCAAGGAGTTGTCCAGCACGCCGATGGCCCTCTACCACCATGTGCGGGACAAGGAGGAGCTGTTGCTGCTCCTGCTGGACGCGCACGCCGAGGCCTTTCCCCGGCCCGAACTGCCCGAGGCGCCGCGTGAGCGACTGCTGGCGAGCGCTCAGGCCCTCCACGACATCCTGGTGGACTGCCCGTGGATCGTCGAAGTCCTGGCGTCCGACGGCTTCGTGAGCGTCTCCGCGATGTGGCTCGTGGAGAGCATGATCGACGCGGCGGTCGGCTGCGGGCTGACGCATGAGGACGCCGTGTACGCCTACCGGGTCATCTGGTACTACACCGTCGGTGAGCTGACCGTCCGCTTCAACCGCGAGCGCGCCCGGAGCGAGGGCGGGAGCCCGCCCCAGCGCGAGCGGACCATGCGCGTGCTGACCGCGGAGGAGTATCCCCAGCTGGCCCGTCTGGACGGCAGATGGACGGAGTTGGCCACCGCCGACAACCACCGGCGGGGGCTCGAAGCCGTCGTGGACGGCCTCCTGCGGGCCGCCCCCTGATCCCGGGGGGGGCGGACCGCCCGCGCGGCCGCCGGCGACCGGGCTGCCGGCTGCCGGGGGCACCCGTGGCCGCGCGGGGCGGCGCGCTCAGCCGCCCAGGCGGGCCCTGAGCGCCTTCTTGTCGACCTTCCCCACGCCGGTCACCGGCAGGCCGGGCAGGACGACGAGCCGGTCCGGGAGTTTGTAGGCGGCGATGCCGCGCCCCCGCAGAGCGGCCCGCACCTCGCGCAGGACGGGCGGCCGGTCCTCGTCCCGCGCGACCACGCAGGCACAGGTCTGCTCCCCCATGTGCGGGTCCGGCAGCGCCACCACCGCGGCCTGCCGGATACGCGGATCGGCCAGGAGGTGCTCCTCCACCTCCTGGGCGGGCACCTTCTCACCTCCCCGGTTGACCACGTCGTTGGTGCGGCCCACCACCTCGAAGTCGCCCCCGGCGGTCCGCTTCACCACGTCACCGGTGCGGTAGTAGCCCTCCTCGGTGAACTGGACGAGGTTGCGCTCCTCGGCCCGGTAGTAGCCGCGCAGCGTGTACGGGCCCCGGGTGAAGAGCTCGCCCTCCTCGCCCGGTCCGGCCTCCCGCCCGTCCTCGCGGATCACCCGTATCTCGTCCGCCGGGGAGAGCGGACGGCCCTGGGTGTGGAAGACGACGTCGTCGGGGTCGTCCAGGCGCGTGAAGTTCAGCAGGCCCTCCGCCATCCCGTACACCTGCTGCAACGTGCAGCCCAGGCCCTCGGGCACCTCGCGGGCGGTGGCCGGGTCGAGCCGGGAGCCGCCGACCTGGAGGAGTTCCAGGGAGCCGAGGTCGTGCTCGGTCCACTCGGCGGCGTCCAGCCAGAGCGGCACCAGGGGCGGAACCAGCGACGTGGCCGTCACGCCCGCGCTCTCCACCAGCGGGAAGCACGACTCGGGTGTCGGGGCCGGGGCCAGGACCGCGGTGCCGCCCGCCCGGAGCGTGCCGAGCACACCCGGGCAGGCCAGCGCGAAGTTGTGCCCGAGCGGCAGGGCGCACAGATAGCGGGTGCCGGGGCCGAATCCGCACAGCCGCGTGGACTCCCGCAGTTGGTAGCCGTAGTCGGCGTGCGTACGCGGGATGAGCTTGGGCGGTCCGGACGTGCCTCCGGAGAGCAGGAACAGGGCCACGTCCTCGGGCCGGGGCGCGGGCAGCTCCACCGGGTCCGCGTCCACCTCGGCCAGCGCCGTGAAGGGGCCCGGGTCACCGACGACGTAGATCTCGCGGAGGGAGTCGGTGCGTTCCCGCACCTCCTCGGCGATGACGCGGTAGTCGCAGTCGAGCACCCGGTCCGCGCAGACGTAGGCGACCGCCTCCGCGGTGTTCACCAGATGGGTGATCTCCGAGGTGCGGTGCGCGGGCAGCGCGAAGACCGGGAGCGCCCCCAGCCGGAAGAGGGCGACGCAGAGCACCACCGTCTCCACGTCGTTGGGCAGATGCACCACGACACGGTCACCGGCGTCCAGGCCCCGGCCCCTCAGTCCGGCGGCGAGCCGGTCGGCGGCCCGGTCCAGCTGCCCGTAGGTCAGCCGCCGGGTGGGCGTGATCACGGCGGTACGCGTGTCACGGCCGGGCTCGGACGTGTACCGCCGGCCCAGCACGTCGTCGTTCCAGTACCCCTGGGCACGGTAGGTGGCGGCGGTTGAGGCGGGCCACGGCACACAGCCTTCTCGCATGGATACGTTCCGTCCTGTTCTCTGTCCGGGTTCTCTGTCCGGGTTCTCTTCCGGGGTCAGGGGGTGGGTCGCGGGGCCGGTCCGCCGCTCAGGGCGGGGACGGCCAGCCGGTCGAGGGCGGGCAGGACCTCCCGTGCGGGAAGCACGCCAGTCCGTCACGGGCGTGGGTACGGGCCGCGTGGGGCGGCCGGGCGGGCCCCGGCCGCCCCGTACCGGTGGACGCTCCGGTGCTCACAGCTCCCCTTCGTCGTAGGCGTCCTGCCCGTGGACGTCGTACGCGCCGGCGCGGGTGCCGCGCGGCGCCGCGGCCGCCCGCTCGCGCAACTCGGTGACCAGCGCGCCCATTCCGGCGACGGTCGGCGCCCTGAGCACGGCGCGCATGGGCAGTTCGACCCCCAGCCGCCGCCGGACACCGGTCACCAGCTGGGTGGCCAGCATGCTGTCGCCGCCCATGAGGAAGAAGTTGGCCTCGCGGGAGACGTCGTGGCCGCCGAGTACCTCGGTCCACAGCCCGGCCAGGGTCTCCTCCACCTCGCCCCGGGGCGGTTCGGTGCTCTCCGGGGGCCGGACGGCGCAGCCCGAGAGGACCTCCTTGACGCGGCGGTGGTCCACCTTGCCGTTGCCGCTGAGCGGCAGGGCGGGCAGGGCGACGAGCATGCCGGGGATCATGTGCGCGGGCAGGTGGTCCGCGAGCCAGGCCCGCAGCGCCACGGGGTCGAGGCCGGGCGCCTTCGGCGGGTACCGGGCGGTGATCAGCACCACCTGGTCCGGCTCCACACGGGTCACCCGGGCGTCGGCGAAGCCCTCGTACGCCAGGGCCCGCAGCCACTGTCCGGCGTGGAAGGGGCATGTGCCGGGCGTCGGTGTGGTGCCGGGCAATGCGAGCGGTGAGGGCTCGGTCCGGGCCAGCAGCCAGAGCCGGCCGCCGGCGGTGCCGAGCAGGGCCATGGCGGCGACGGCGGTGTCCGGATCCGGCATGCTGCTGAGCGCGTCGTTGACCACCACCGCGTCGAAGCGGTGCAGATACGCCTCGGGGACGGCCGACGCGTCCCGCAGCGCCATCCGCACGGTGTGCCGCGAGGTCGCCAACCGGGCTTCGGCGGAGGCCAGTTCGGCGGCCGACGGGGCGAGCAGGGTGTAGATCACGCTGTCCGGGTCGAGGTCCTCGAAGAGCCGGTCGGCGTTCCTGCCGCCCATGGCGCCCCATTCGGCGACGGCCAGCGGGCCCGTCCCGTCCCGTGCCGGTCCCGACAGCTCCCGCGCGACGTCGGCGAGGCAGGCGCGGACGCCGGGCAGCAGATCGCCGAGACCTTCCGGTGAGAGGGCGGGGTCCTCGAAGAGCGCCTCCGTCCCGGCCTCCCCCTTGACCACGGCGGTGAGCAGGGGCACGGCGCGCGCCCAGGCGTCCGCCACCCGCTCCAGGTGGGTACCGGCGGTCCGCTCCCGCAGGAACGCCGGGCGCCGGGGGTCCCGCACCTGGTTCCAGCGGGGGCCGGGCACCAGAGGGCGCGCGGAGCCCGCCAGGACCTCGCGCCCCACCAGGTACTCCGTCCATCCGTCGAGCCGGGCCTTCTGCTCCTCGGGGATCGGCGGCGGCCACATCGCCCCGTCCGCCGAGGGGACGCAGAGCCCGTCGAGGACGGCGGCCAGCAGCGTCTCCGTCAGCGCGTGTTCCTGGTCCACCGCGCCGTGCGGCGGGCGCGGGGAGACGGCGCGGCCGGGGGCCGGAGCCGGTGCGCGCCGTTCGACGACGGCCGTCACCAGTTCGTCGCGCCGCTCACCGAGCGCCACGGTGACGGCGTGGGCCACGCAGGGGTGGCCCTGGAGGGCGGTCTCGATCTCGCCCAGTTCGACGCGGAAGCCGTTGATCTTCACCTGCTGGTCGGCCCGGCCCAGGAACTCCAGGGTCCCGTCGGGCCAGTAGCGGGCCACGTCACCGGTCCGGTACCAGCGTTCGCCCCGGTCGGACACGAAGCGCTCGGCGGTCAGCGCGGGGTCGCCCCGGTAGCCGCGCGCGAGGCCGTCACCGCCGATCCGCAGCTCGCCGGGCACCCAGTCGGGACAGTCCCGGCCTTGGGCGTCGACCACCCGGAAGCGCTGGTTGCCCAGCGGGGTGCCGTAGGGGATGGAGCGCCAGTGGGCCGGTACCGCCCCGACCTCGTGGTAGTTCGACCAGACCGCCGCCTCGGTGGCCCCGCCCAGGCCCACCAGCGCGCACCGCCCGTCGGTGGCGTCGTGCAGGGCGCCCGGCAGGTCGAGGCCGATCCAGTCGCCGGAGAGCAGGGCCAGGCGCAGGGATCCGGGCAGCGGGGCCTGGTCGGCGGCGGTCAGGAGCATGTCCATCAGGGCGGGTACGGAGTTCCACACCGTCACCCCGTGGCGGCGGCACAGGCTCAGCCACCGCTGTGCGTCGCGGCGGTCGGACTCCGCCACCAGGACGAGCGCGCCGCCCGCGCCCAGGAGGCCGAAGACGTCCCACACCGAGAGGTCGAAGTCCAGGGCGGACACCGCGAGGACCCGGTCGTCGGCGGTGACGTGGAAGCGGTCGTTGACGTCCTCGACGGTGTTGACGGCGGCCCGGTGGCTGATTTCCACGCCGTTGGGTGTGCCGGTGGACCCGGAGGTGAAGATGACGTACGCGGTGTCCTCGGGGTCGGCACGTGTCGGGGCGGTGAGCGGGGCCGCGAGCAACGCCTGTTCCAGCGGGAGGACTTCGGTGCCTGGCCGGTCCGGCGGCCGGCTCTGGCTGCCGTCGAGGACCAGTCGGGCGCCGCTCAGGGCGAGCATCCGCTCGCGGCGCTCGGCGGGCTGGTCGACGCCGATGGGGACGTAGGTGCCTCCGGCGGCCAGCACGCCGAGCACCGCGGCTATCTGGTCGGGGCCCTTGGGGGCGGTGACGACGACCGGGGCGCCCCGGCAGACCCCGCGCCGCGCCAGGCTCCCGGCGATGCGCAGGGCGCGGTCCGCGAGCTCTCCGTGGGTGAGCGTGCCGCCGGGGCCGTCGCCCGTGCCGCAGCGCGGCCCGGGGCCGCCGTCGCCGCCGTCGCCGCCGTCGCCCCAGAGCAGGGCCGGCGCGTCGGCCCGCTCGCGGGCGCGGGCGAAGAACGCCTCGTGCAGCAGCCGTCCGCTGTGCGCGCGGGGCACGCGGTTCACCTCGTCACGGCGGTGGCGCTGGGCGGCGGGGAGCCGGAGTTCCGGTGCGCCGCCCCAGTCCGTCACCGTCAGCTCCCCCAGCAGGGTGGCGCAGGCGTCGAGCATCGTGTCGAGCATCCCCGGCGGGAACAGCTCGTCCACCGCGTCCCAGGCCAGCAGCAGGCCGTCGTCCCGGGTGCGGTAGACCTGGCAGTCCAGCCAGACCTGCGGGGTCTGGGACACCATCCAGGTCACGTCGCCGAAGAGCTCCGCGAAGGCGTCGGGGACCAGCGGCGCGTCCACGTTGCAGGCGAAGACCACCGGGGCGGCGCGGGGGGCCTCGACATCGGCCCTGATGAAGTCGCGCAGCACGTCCACACCGGAGTACGCGGCGTGGCCGACGTCCTCGTGCAGGCGCTCCTGGAGGGCCCGGGCCCGCTCGGCGAAGCCGGCGCCCCGGGTGAGGTCCACCTCCAGCAGGATCAGGCTGGTGAAGTCGGCGACGACGCCCCCGACGTCCGGGTGCGCCTCGTGGTCGCGGTCGAACAAGGGGAGGTTGAGCAGGAAGTGCCGCTCGCCGCTCCACCGTGCGAGGACCTCGGCGAAGGCGGCGGCGACCACCACGGACGGGGTGAGGCCGTGCTCGGACGCCCGGCGCCGCAGCACCGCCCACCGCTGCGGGGTCAGTACGCGGGTGCGGCGTACGAAGCGGGTGACGGCGACCTCGCCGGGGTCGGCCTGGAGCGGCAGCGCCGGGCCGCCGGGCAGTCCGGGCAGCCGCTTGGCCCAGTACTCCTTCGCGCGTTCGGCCCCGGCGTCGTGGCCGGCCGCCGAGCGGTCCGCCAGGTACTGCGCGAAGCCGTAGGCCGGCTCCCCGGGCGCGTGGGGGTCCTCGTAGAGCGCGGCCAGGTCGGCCAGGATCACCCGGACGCTGTGGACGTCGGCGGCGAGCAGGTCCACGTCCAGGTGGATGCGGTGTCCGCCGTCGGGGAGGTGGCTCAGCTGGACGTCCATGACGTCGCCCCGGGCCACGTCCGGGCGTCGGTGGGACAGGGTCTCGCGCACGGTCTCCAGCGCGCGGGCGGCGTCGGCCGGGTCCTCGTGGCGGTGGACGGTGAGTCCCGGCCAGGGCGAGGTGTCGAGCACGCGTTGGGTCGCGTCGTCCAGGAAGAGGGCGCGCAGCATCGGGTGACGCCGCATCAGGGCCCGTACGGCGGTCTCCAGCCGGTCGGCGTCGACGTGCGGCGCGTCGAACTCCAGGTAGGCGTGGCAGCCGACGCCGCCGAGCGGTCTGCCGTCCTCCCGGCCGATCCAGTAGGCCTGCTGAACGGGCGTCAGGGGGAAAGGATCCCGGCCGTCGACGCGGGGCGCGGCGGGCGGTGCGGCGGGGCCGCCCCCGCCGTCCGTCTCGCCGAGTTCGCCGCTGAGCAGCTCGTACCAGCGTGACAGGCGGGCGTCCTGGGCCATCAGCGAGAAGTCGGCGCGCACACCCGCCCGGTTGAGCCGGTTGACGAACTGCATCAACTGGAGTGACTGGAGGCCTAGTTCGAACAGGTTGGCGTCCTGGTGCCCGACCCCGAGCTCCGTACCGAGGAGTTCGGACAGCTGCCTCCGGAGTGCTTCCGGGCTGCCCATGAGGACCTGCGGGTCCACCGGCCCGGACGAGCGTCTCGACGTGCGCTTCTGTGACATCCATTCCTCAGTTCGTCGGGAGGTGGTCTACGGAGCGGGGTCAACTGCATCTTTCCGGTCGGGCGCCGTCGTTGTGTCGATCTTCGGGAATTCGGCGTGATCATGACCGGTCACGGGAGTCGCCCGTGCCCGCGCCGGGCCCGGCGCCCCGGACCGGCCTCGCGGGCCCGCCGGCCGGCGCGGTGGCCCCGACGCGGACGGAGCACGGCGCACCGCGCGTCCCCCGGCCGGTCCGCCGCCTCGCGCGGGGCACGGACGAGGGCCGTGCGCCGGGTGCCCGCCGCCCTCCCGGACCGGGGTGGGGCACGGCTCGTCACGGCGGTCCGGCGGCCGACGCGCGCCATTCGGCGGGACCACCGGGCGGCCCGGTGGTCCCGCCGGGGAGCGCGCGTGCCGAGGGCCGCCCCGCGCCGGTCGCGCCGGGAGGGCGAGCGGCGACCGGAGCGGCGAACTCGACTGACCCGTGGGGCTCGTGGGGCCACCGGTGGCATGCGGCGAACGGCCGCGCGCCGTCTCCGGGCGCGTCCCGGTCCCTGGCGTGGGCCCCGCGTCACCCCGGCCCGGTCCGCGGCGGCCGGAAGCGGTTCCTTCGGCCCGGAGCGCGTGCCGGCGCGCGGCCGGGGACGGCTACCGGCCCGCGGTACCCGAGGGGCCATCGGCCGGGGCGAAGGGTGGCCGGCCGCGCTCGGCCGGCCCTCGCCCCCGGTGGCGTGCGCGGACGACGGTACGAGCGAGGCGCCGCCCTGGAGGCCGGGGGGCGAAGAGCCGTCTCGGGGCCGGAGGGCTCGCCCACCGCTCCCCCGCCGAACCGGCGTCCGGTACCGGCGTGGACCGCTCCCTCACCCCAGCGGGATCGATCGCGCTCATCGCTCTCCCATCGTTGCGGAAACGATTTGGAAACGCGTACGAAAATTACTGTACCGCGAACACGTCCGCCGGGTTCCGAGTTCCCGGGATCGGCGCGAACCCCGCCCCACCGCGTGAGAACGCGCTTGCGGGGTAGGACCGTTCGAGGACCGCGCACGAGATCGTCCGAGACTGTCCCCGAGACCGTCGGCGACCGTTCACGGGATCGTCGGCGACCGCGCACGGGATCGTCCGGACTCCGCGTACGGGGCCCTCGGTGGCGGCCACCTGGTCCGCGCGCGGACGGGCGGCCCGGACTCCGCGCCCCCGGACCCCCGCGACCCGACGTGCCCACCGCCCTCCCGGCGCCCGGGAGAAGGCCCCGCCGTCCACGAACTCCTCATAGCCCGTGCGGTATTAACCACAAGTCGTGAGAAATTCATATTTCAATGACCAGGGTGGGCGCTGGTAGCGTGGACCGTATTCCGATGAAACGCTCATTGGAGGGGTGGGCGAACTCGTCGGGCGGGGCTGCGGCATAAACGGACGGGTTCCGTCAGCGAAAGCCTCACCAGCGTCACGCGTCATGTCCGCGGCCTGACGGCCCGCATCGTCGAGCGCTCCCGTGACGGGTGCCCCAGGGGCCCCGGCCACCCCTTACGCGCTGCCGCACCAACCGATCGGCCCGGCAATTCGGTGTGTGAGAACTGCCTGTCCGACGGGAATCGAACTCGGAGGAAGTAGAGAATGAGCACCCCTGTCTACATTACGTCGGCCGCGGCCTGGATCCCGCCGGCGGAATCGGCCAAGGAAGCGGTGGCCGACGGCCGGTACGTCGCCGAAGATTTCACCACCAACAACATCCTCTGCCTGCCGGTCGCCTCGGACGAGATCTCGGTTCCGGACATGGCGGTGATCGCCGGGCGCCGCGCCCTCGACCGCGCCGTGGACGTGGTCGGCGGCCAGGTCGACCTCATCGTGCACGCGTCGCTCTACCACCAGGGCCGCGACTGGGGCTGGACCTCGGCGCCCTACATCCAGCGGGCGCTGGCCATCACCGACGCCACCTCCGTGAACGTGGAGCAGTGCTCGAACGGCGGCATGGTGGCGCTCGACATGGCGGTGGCCATGCTCGAAGCGGGCCGGGGGTCCAGCGCCATGGTCACCACCGCGGACCGCTTCGCCGCGCCCACCCTCAACCGGTGGCGGGGCGCGTACGGCATCGTCGGCGGCGACGGGGCCACGGCCATGGTGCTCTCCACGCAGAGCGGCTTCGCCCGCGTCGTGGCCGTGGACTCGCTCACGGACGCCTCCCTGGAACCGCTGTGGCGCGGTTCCGAGCCGTTCACCTCGGCGTACGGCGAGGTCGCCCACGATCTGCGGGCGCCCAAGAAGTCGTACCTGGAGGAGGTCGGGAAGGAGTCGGTGCTGCGGCGCTGCGAGGACGCGCTGGTCACGCTCGTCCGCTCGGTGCTCAAGAAGACCGGCCACCAGATCGACGACTTCGCCAAGATCCTCATGCCGAACATGGGCCACGGCCTGATGGCGGTCCAGTTCCTCAAGCCGCTGGGCATCACGAGCGAGCGCACCCTGATGGACTGGGGCCGCTACACCGGGCACATGGGCGCGGGCGACCTGATAGCCGGTGTGGCCCGTCTGGTGGAGAAGAAGCAGCTCAGCCAGGGCGACCACGTCCTCCTGGTCAGCGCCGGCGGCGGGTACTCGCTGACCGCCGCCGTCCTGGAGATCGAGTCGGTCCCGGAGTGGCCCGAGGCCACCACGGACTTCGCCCTGCCGGCCGACGTCACGGAATGAGGCCGCCGATGAGCGCCCCCGCGGGCTCCGTCGCGATCCTGGGCACCGGCTCCTGTGCCCCGGACCGCGTGGTGTCCAACGACGAGGTCGGTGCGCCCGCCGGTGTGGACGCCGAGTGGATCCTGCGCAAGACGGGCATCCGCGAGCGGCGCTGGGCCGAACCGCACCAGGCCACCTCGGACATCGCCACCGGCGCCGCGCGCAGGGCGCTGGAGTCCGCCGGGATCACGGTGGACCAGTTGTCCACCATCGTCGTCGCGACCTCCACGCCGGACCAGCAGCAGCCGGCGACGGCGGCCTTCGTGCACCGCAATCTGGGCGGGCCCGGGGCCGGGGTGGCGGCGTTCGACGTGAACGCCGTCTGCGCCGGGTTCGTGTACGCGCTCGACGTGGTCTCCGCGCTGGTCGCCAGGAACGGCGGGTACGGCCTGGTCATCGGCGCCGACGTGTACTCGCGCATCCTCAACCCGGCCGACCCGAAGTCCGCCGTCCTGTTCGGCGACGGCGCCGGTGCGGCGGTCGTCGGTCCGAGCCGTGACGGCGGCTCCGTCCTGACCTCCGCGTTCCACTTCTACAGCGAGTTCTCCGACCTCATCCAGGTGCCCGCGGGCGGCAGCCGGAAGCCGTACGACCCGGCGATCCACGACGCCGGTCTGCACTACTTCGCGATGGACGGGCGCACCGCGCGGGAGCTGTCCAACACCATCGTGCCGGGGCTGGTGAAGCAGTTCCTCCACGACAGCGCGGTACTCCCCTCCGAGATCGCGCACGTGGTGCCGCACCAGCCCAACGGCATCATGCTCGACGACCTGGCCTCGCGACTGGACCTGCCCGCCGCGACGGTGCACCGCACGGTGGGCGAGTTCGGCAACACGGGGTCCGCCTCGATCGCGCTGACCCTGGACCGCGCCGCCGGCGCCGGGGCGCTGTCCCGGGGCGACAAGATCCTGCTGGTCGGTCTGGGGGGCGGGGTCTCGGTCGGGCTCACGCTCGTCGAGTGGTGACGCCGTCCCCGAGGCGGGGCGGACCGTGGAGCTCCGGCACCCCGGGCTCCGGGGCCCGCCGGCCCCGGTCCTGAGCTCCGGTGCGGCCACGCCACCCGCGCGACCGCACCGCGGCGACCGCCCGCGCCACCGGCCGCGTGGCACTTCACCGCCGCATCCTCCGCCGGCAGAACCGAGGAGAGTCTCGTGCCCATCGACCGTTTCATCCACGCCTTGATCCAGTGGCAGGCTGTCGATCGGCCGGCGCCGGCGCGCACGCTCACGCCCGCGGAGGTACGCCGCCGTTACACCGACAGCGCGGTCCACTCGCGTGGTACCGCGCCGGAACCGGTGGCCGAGGTGACGGACCGGACGATCGACGGGCAGGGCGGCACGTTCCGTGTCCGCGTCTACCTGCCGGTGACCGACCGGGGCCGCCTGGTGACCTATCTGCACGGCGGCGGCTGGATGGCCGGTGACGTGGACACCCACGACCCGGTGTGCCGCCGTGTGGCGGGCGCCCTCGACGCGGTCGTGGTCTCCGTCGACTACCGCCGCGCGCCCGAACACCCCTTTCCCGTACCGCTCCAGGACGGGATCGCCGCCGCCGACTGGGCGGCCGCCGCGTTCCCCGGCCGCGACCACGTGATCGCCGGTGACAGCGCGGGGGCGGGGCTCGCCCTGGGGATCTCGATGCACCGGCGCGACCGGGGCGACACCGGGTTCGCCGCCCAGCTCCTGGTGTACCCGCCCGCCGACCCCACCATGGCGTCGGAGTCCGTCCGGGCGTACGGGACGGGCTATCTGGCCGAGGCCGACGATCTGCGCTGGTACTACGAGCAGTACGTGCCCGATCCGGCGCACCGCACCCATCCGGCGATCGACCTGCTCAACGCCGACCACCGCGGGCTGCCGCCGACGGTCGTGGGGACCGCCGAGTTCGACGGGCTGCGCGACGAGGGCGTGGACCTGGCGTCCCGCCTGGCCGCCGCCGGGGTCGCGGTGCGACACGTTCCGGCGCCGGGCCTGGTGCACGGCTACCTCCTCATGGCCGGTGTCGTGCCCGCGGCCTCGGCGGCGCTGCGCGACGTGCTGGCGGCGGTGGAACGGACGCTGACCTCGGTGCCGACGGCCAAGTGACGCCGACGGCCCCCGCCATGTTCGGTTCGGACACCTGCGTCCGCATTTCCGGGAATGTGAGGAATTTCGAAGTGAAAGAACTGTACGAACTCGGCGAGATGCCGCCCACCGGGGTGGTGCCGGCCAAGATGCACGCGTCGCTCATCCGGCGTGAGCGGTTCGGCCCGCCCGCCCAGGCCTTCCAGGCCGAGGTCGTCGACGTGCCCCCGGTCGGCCGGGGGCAGGTGCTCATCTACGTGATGGCCGCGGGCATCAACTACAACAACGTCTGGGCCGCGCTGGGTCAGCCGGTGGACGTCATCGGAGCCCGGCAGCGCAGGGGCGAGAAGGAGGACTTCCACATCGGGGGGTCCGACTGCTCGGGAATCGTCTGGGCGGTCGGCGACGGCGTGCACAACGTCAAGGTCGGCGAGCACGTCGTCGTGTCGCCGGGGGTGTGGGACGAGACCGCGCGGGACATCAGGCTGGGGGTCGACCCCACGGCCTCGGACTCGACGCTGGCCTGGGGGTACGAGACCAACTACGGCTCCTTCGCCCAGTTCACGGTGGTACGGGACTTCCAGTGCGTGCCGAAGCCCGAGCGGCTGTCGTGGGAGGAGGCGGCGGCGTACATCCTGTCCGGCGCGACCGCGTACCGGCAGCTGACGGGGTGGCAGCCCAACGTCGTCCGGCCCGGCGACCCGATCCTGATCTGGGGCGGTTCCGGCGGGCTGGGCTCCATGGCGATCCAGATCGCCAAGGTCTTCGGCGGTGTGCCCATCGCGGTCGCGTCGAGCGACGAACGCGCCGACTACTGCCTGAAGCTGGGCGCCCACGGCGTGATCGACCGCAACGAGTTCACGCACTGGGGCAGGCTTCCGGACATCGGTGACCCCCAGGCGTTCGGGCAGTGGCTGCACGAGGTCAAGCGGTTCGGGAAGCAGTTCTGGGAGAAGCTCGGAGAGCGCCGGGCCCCCAAGATCGTCTTCGAGCACGTCGGGCAGAACACCATCCCCACCTCGATCTACCTGTGCGACAACGCCGGAATGGTCGTGCTCTGCGGGGGCACGACCGGATATCACGGCGACGTCGACCTCCGGTTCCTGTGGATGCGCCAGAAGCGGCTTCAGGGCTCGCACGGATTCAACCTCCGTCAGTGCCACGAGCTCACCCAGCTCGTCGCGAAGGGGGACGTCGATCCCTGTCTCAACTACACTGGCGACTTCGCGGACATCGGGAAGGTGCACCAGATGATGCACGACAACGTGCATCCCTCCGGGAACATGGCCGTCCGCGTCAACGCGTCCGCCGACGGCCGGTAACCGGCCCTTCCCCCCGGGGCGGTGACGGTGTCCCGCCCCGGCTCCGGCGGGGCCGGGCGAGTGGTCGCCGGCCCCGCGACGGGCCGGCACCGCCCGGTGTCCGCCCGGCCGGCTCGCGCGCCCGCGGCTCCCGTCGCCCGGTGACCGGGGGCCACCCGCGCCCCCGGAGCCCGGACGGGCGCGTCCCCGGACCGTGTTCCGGTCCGGGGCGCACCGCGTTCACCGACCCCTTCCCGGCCTCCGGTCCCACGACCGGCTCCGAGGTCCTCCCGACGTCCGCGACCGGCAGCGCCGCCCGTCGTGGACCCTCCCGACATCCCCCGCCCGACGGACAGACACGCGCACGGGCGGCGCGCGTACCCGCGCGCCGGACAGGGACGAGGACGGCGCCGGAACCCGGCCGCCGGCCCTCCGGCGCCGGACCGGCGGCACACCGCCCCGGCCCTTCGCCGCCCGCCCCGTGCCGCACGACGACCGGCCGACAAGGAGATCTGAACCGTGAGTACCACCGGACCGTATCCGACCGTGGACGTGCGGACCCTTCCCGACGCCCTCCGGCTGCACCACGAGAAGCAGCCCGACGAAACCGCCTATGTCTTCCTCCGTGACGGCGAGGAGCCGCACGAGACGCTGACCTACCGCGAACTCCACGAGGCGGCGGAACTCCGCGCGGCCGCCTTCGGGGCGGCGGGCCTCTCCGGCCGCAGCGCGGTGCTGCTGTACCCCACGGGCCTGGAGTTCATCCGGACCCTGCTGGGCTGCATGTACGGACGGGTGGCCAGCGCCCCCGTGCAGGCGCCCCGGCGCCGCGCGGAGGCCGAGCGGCTGCGCCGGATCGCCGACGACGCCGGCACCACGACCGTCCTGACCACCACCGAGGTCATCCGCGACCTCCAGGAGCGCTTCGGCGACCTGCCCGCGCTGGCCGGGCTCACCCTGCTGGCCACCGACGCCCTGCCGCACGACCCGGACGCCGTGGCGCCCGCGCCGCCCGGCCCCGAGGACACCGCGCTGCTCCAGTACACCTCGGGCTCCACCGGTGACCCCAAGGGGGTCATGGTCAGTCACGCCAACTTCCTGGCCAACGTGGTCGAGACGGACGAGTCGTGGCCGTGCCAGCCGGGCGGCACGGTGGTGAACTGGCTGCCGCTCTTCCACGACATGGGCATGCTGATGGGCATCGTCCTGCCGCTGTGGGCGGGCATCCCCTCCTACCTGATGTCCCCGGACGCGTTCATCCGGCGCCCGGCCCGCTGGCTGGAGGCCCTCGCCCGGTTCGGCGGCACGCACGCCGCGGCGCCGAGCTTCGCGTACGAGCTGTGCGCGCGGGCCGCGGCGGCGGGCAGGACGGGCTCCGTGGGCGACCTGTCCCGCTGGCGGCTGGCGGCCAACGGCGCCGAGCCCGTGCGCTGGTCCAGCATGCGGTCCTTCATCGACGCGTTCGCTCCGCACGGTTTCGACCCGCGCGCCATGTGCCCCGGCTACGGCCTGGCGGAGAACACCCTCAAGGCCACCGGCGCCGCCAACGACCGGGAGCCCACCGTCCGGTGGCTGTCCGCGGAGGCCCTGCGCGACGGGACCGCGCTGGCGGCCGGCGAGTACGCGGACGGGGCGGTGCCCCTGGTGAGCAGCGGCGGTACGGTCGGCCGCACCCGGGTGCGGATCGTGGACCCCGACTCCCGGCGGGCCCTGCCGGACGGGCGGGTCGGCGAGATCTGGGTGGACGGTCCCTGCGTGGCGGGCGGCTACCTGGGGCGCGCGGCGGAGAGCGAGGAGACCTTCCGGGCGCGGCTGGCGGGCCCGGAGGACTCCGGTGCCACCCATCTGCGCACCGGCGACCTCGGCTTCCTGCACGAGGGGGAGCTGTACGTCACCGGGCGCCTGAAGGACGTCATCATCCGCAAGGGCCGCAACCTCTACCCGCAGGACATCGAGCTGTCCGCCGAGGCCTCGGTGGAGGGGCTGCACCCGAACTGCGCGGCCGCCTTCTCCTGCGACGACGGTGAGCGCGAACGGCTCGTGGTGGTCGTCGAGGCGGACGGCCGGCTGCTCAACTCCCTGGGCGCCGAGGCCGTACGCCACCGGGTGCACGACGCCGTACGGGAGGGGCACCGGATCACTCCGGACGACGTCCTCGTCGTGCGGCGCGGGGCGCTGCCGAAGACCTCCAGCGGGAAGGTGCAGCGCCGGGCGTGCAAGCGGCGCTACGAGAACGGCGAACTGCCCGCCGCGACCACACCCGCCGGCGCGGCCGCACGACAGTCCTGAGGGCCGGTTCCGTACGCACACCGCCGACGCGGGGATTCGTCCCCGCGTCGGCGGTGGCGGTTCCTCCCCCGGCTCGTGCGGGCCCCCGGCTCGTGCGGGCCCGGCCCCGGGCCCCCGGCTCGTACGGGCCAGGACACGGCGGCGGCGCCGGGTCCGGGGAGTCGTGCTCCCCGGACCCGGCGCCGCCGTGTTCCCGTCGTCCCGCGCCCGGTCCGGGCGGCCCGGTGAGGACCGGCCGGACCGGGACGCCCGGCCGCTCAGATCTGCCGTGCGCCGGCCGTCCAGTACCGCTCGCGGACCGCCCGCTTGAGGACCTTGCCGTTGCCGCTGCGGGGCAGCGAGTCGACGAAGTCCACCCGCTTGGGGGCGCGGACGCTCCCCAGCCGGTCCTTGCACAGCGCGATCAGCTCGCTGCCGTCGACCTGGGCCCCGGGGTTGAGCTCGACGACCGCGGTGACCGCCTCGCCCCAGTCGTCGTGGGGCACCCCGATCACCGCGCAGTCCTGGACGGCCGGGTGGCTCCAGATCACCTGCTCGACCTCGCTGGGGAAGACGTTCATCCCGCCGGAGATGATCATGTCCTTCTTGCGGTCGGTGATGAACAGGTAGCCGTCCTGGTCGAGATGGCCGACGTCACCGGTGTGCAGCCACCCGTCGACGAGGGACTCGGCGGTCTTGTCGGGCTCCTTGTAGTAGCCCTTCATCAGGATGTCGCCCTGGACGCAGATCTCCCCGGTCTGCCCCACCGGCACCGGCCGGCCGTCGTCGTCGCGTATCTCCAGGTTGATCAGCGGGTTGGGGCGGCCGCACGACGCCAGCCGGGAGTCGGGGGCCGTGCGGCCGTCCACGAGGTGTTCCTCGGGGCGCATGAAGGAGATGCCGGCGAACGCCTCCGCCAGACCGTAGGCCTCCGTCAGGATCGGGCCGAACAGCTCGATGGCCCGGCGGAGTTTGTCCGTGGACATGGGCGCCGCGCCGTAGATCAGATAGCGCACGGAGGAGAAGTCGCGCTCCTCGATCCCCGGGGTCTCCATCACCCGGTAGGCGACGGTGGGTGCCAGGAACACCTCGGTGACGCGGTACCGCTCGATCGCGTCGAGGATGGCGCCCGGCTCGGCCCGGGGCAGGACGACCACCGTGCCGCCGCGGGCCGTGGCGGCGAGGCTGAACACCCCGGCCGCGTGGGTCATCGGCAGCGCGGCCAGGTCGACGACCGGCTCGTCGGCCCGGTACTGCACGTTCAGCAGGAACTGCGCCACGACCACCGAGAAGGACCGGTGGGTGTTCATCACGCCCTTCGGCAGCCCGGTCGTCCCGCCGGTGGACGCGATGGCCGCCACGTCGTCCATCTCGTACCGCACCTCGGGCGGCGTGTCGGGGTGCCCGGCCGTCCAGTCGGCCAGCGAGGGGACGTCGTCCGCCGCCGGGTCCTCGTCGAGGCAGATGTAGTGCTTGACCTTCGGCAGCATCGGCGCCAGCTTGGCCACGGTGGTCGCCGTCGACCGGTGGTAGAACAGCACCTCGCAGTCGAACCGGTCCAGGATGACCTGGAGGTCGGCGGCCGGGACGGTGGGGTTGAGCGGCACCCAGGCCAGCCCGGCCCGCCAGATGCCCAGCACGCAGATCCAGGCCCGCGGGTCGTTCGGGGACAGCACCCCGGCCTTGGTCTCCCGGTCGAGTCCCGCCGCCCGCAGCCCGTGGGCGATCCGGCACGAGAGCTTCCGCGCCTCGTCGAACGTCCAGCTCCGGTCCTCGCCCACATAGGCGGTGGCTCCCGGGCCGAGCCGCCAGCCGCGGTCGAAGAAATCTATGATCGCCATCAGACCCCCACCACCGTGATGGCGGAGACCGCCTCCTCGCCGGAGTAGAACCCTCCGCCGTTCTCCGCGATTCCGATCCGTGCTCTGTCCACCTGCCGGACACCCCCCTCACCTCGTAGCTGTTGAACCAGCTCGTACACCTGGGCCAGCCCGGTCGCGCCGAGCGGATGCCCCTTCGACTCCAGCCCCCCGGACGGATTGACCGGAAGGCGCCCTCCCAGCGTCGTGACGCCCCGCTCGGCGGCCTCGCCACCGGCGCCGGGCTCGCACAGCCCGAGCAGTTCGGTCAGCTGGATCTCCGCGAACGCCGTCGCGTCGTGCAGTTCCGCCACGTCCATGTCCTCCGGCCCCACACCGGCCTCCTCATACGCTCGTTCGGCCAGCAACCGGGTGATGTGCCGGTCCGACGCCTCCAGCGGGCGTTCCACCCCGGTGCCGACCACACAGGCCAGGACGCGCACGTGCCGCTCGGCCCCGGCCAGCCGGCGCAACCCGCGCTGTCCGCACACCACGACGGCGGCCGCCCCGTCCGTGATCGGCGCGCACATCGGCACCGTGAGCGGAAAGGCCAGCGGGCGGGCGGCGAGGATCTCCTCGACGGTCAGCGGTGTGCGGTGGTGCGCCTTGTCGTTGTGCATGGCGTGCCGGTGGTTCTTCTCCGCGACCGCCGCGATCTGCCGTTGGGTGGTGCCGAAGGTGTTCATGTGCGCCCGTGCCAGGGCCGCGTAGATGTCCATGAAGACGCTGCGCCGGCCGGCGCCGGTGTCGTCCACCTCGCCGCCCAGCGCGGTCAGCGTCGCGGACAGCCCGTCCGGGTCCGACACGTCGTAGGCGCCTTCGAAGACGGCCATGGCCCGGTCGCGGTCGGCCACGTTCATCTTCTCCACGCCGACGGCCAGCGCGATGTCGGCCGCCCCGGCGCGGACCTGACTGACCGCCAGGTGCAGGGCGGTGGCCCCGGTGGCGCAGGCGTTCTCGACGTTGAAGACCGGGATCCGCTCGAACCCCATGGCCCGCAGCGCGATCTGGCCGCCCACCATCAGCTGGCCTTCGAGCGCCCCCTGAGTGGTGTTGCCGAAGAACGCCGCCCCGATGTCCCCCCGTTCCAGCCCCGCGTCGGCCAGGGCCTCCGAGACCGCCTCGGCCGTGAGGTCACGCACCCCCCGGCCGGTGTGACGGCCGAACGGCGTCATCCCCACCCCTACGATCCACACCGGCTCCGCCACGCCCCGCTCCTTCGTCTGATGAGAACTCGCCCTCCTGTCGCACGCGCTGACGGCCCGTCAGTCCAGCAGGAGTTCGGGCGAGTGCAGCTCCAGCCAGGTGTGCAGGTCGAGCACCCGCTCCAGACCCGCCCGCGTGGCCACCGTCATCCGCGCCGGGTCCTGTGCCACGACCTGCTGCGCCCAGACCCGGTCGACCAGGGCGAACACGTCCGCGTCCGGGGCCGCCACCAGTTCCTTCACCTGCTGCTGGAGCATCGCCGCGTACTGGGGGTTCTGCGGGGACGGGTACGGGCTCTTCACCCGTTCGACCACCGACCGCGGCAGGGTGTGGGCCGCCGCCTGACGCAGCAGGCTCTTCTCCCGGCCGTCGAACGTCTTGAGCGGCCAGGGCGTGTTGTAGACGTACTCGACCAGCTCGTGGTTGCAGAAGGGCACCCGCACCTCAAGACCGACCGCCATCGACAGCCGGTCCTTGCGGTCCAGCAGCGCCCGGACGAAGCGCGTCAGGTGCAGATGGCACATGGACCGCATGCGCCGCTCCGTCCCGGACTCCCCGTCGAGGTGCTCGACCTCGGCGAGCGCCGTGGCGTACTGGTCGGCGGTGTAGGTCCCCACGTCCAGTCGCGCGCGCAGCCCGGGTTCGATGTGGTCGGAGCGCGCCGCGAGGCTCAGCGGCGGGATGACCGCCATCCACGGGAAGGTCTCCACCCGGAGCATGGCCTCGTTGTGGAACCAGGGGTAGCCGGCGAACACCTCGTCGGCCGACTCCCCCGACAGCGCCACCGTCGACTGTTCGCGGATCGCCTTGAACAGGAGGTAGAGCGAGCTGTCGAGGTCACCGAACCCGTTGGGTATGTCCCGGGCGGCCACGGTCGCGCGCCGCACCGCCGGGTCGGTGAGGTCGGCGGGGTTCAGCATCACGTCGTGGTGGGCGGAGCCCACGTGCGCGACGACGTCGCGTACGAACGGCGAGTCAGGGGTGTCGCGGATCGCGTCGGGGACGAAGTTCTCCTCCTGGCCGACGAAGTCCACCGAGAACGTGCGCACCCGCTCGCCCCGCTGGGCCAGCCGCTCCGCCGCGAGCCCGGTGATCGCGCTGGAGTCCAGCCCGCCGGAGAGCAGGACGCACTGCGGCACGTCCGAGATCAGCTGCCGGCCGACGATCCCGGTGAGCATCTCCCGCACCCGTGCCACGGTGTCCTCACGGCTGTCGGTGTGCTCGGCCGCCCCCAGACGCCAGTAGGTCCGCTGCCGGACGCCGTCGCGGTCGACGCTGATCAGCGAGCCAGGCAGCAGCTCACTCATGCCCTTCCACAGCGCCCAGCCGGGGGTCTTGGTCTGCGCGAACAGCTCCCGCAGTCCGTCCGTGTCGACGGCCTTGCGCACCAGGGGGTTGGCCAGGATCGCCTTCGGCTCGGAGCCGAACAGGATGCCGTCGGGGGTCGGGTGGTAGAAGAGCGGCTTGATGCCCATGCGGTCGCGTACCAGGAGGAGCTTCTGCTCCCGCCCGTCCCAGATCGCGAACGCGTACATGCCGTCGAGGTGGTCGACGAGGCTCTCACCCCACTGGAGGTAGGCGTGCAGCACCACCTCGGTGTCGCTGTCCGTCCGGAAGGTGTGCCCCAGGGAGGTGAGGCGGTCACGCAGTTCCTGGAAGTTGTACGCCTCCCCGGAGTACACCATCGCGATCTCGCCGGCCGGGGTGCTCACACTCATCGGCTGCGCCCCGCCGGGCAGGTCGATCACGGCGAGGCGCCGGTGCCCCAGCCCGACATGGGTGCGTACGTAGGTGCCGCGGCCGTCCGGTCCGCGGCACGCCATGGTCTCGGTCATCGCGTCGAGCACATCGCCCCGGCGCGTCAGATCGGCGTCGAACGACACCCAGCCGGCAATCCCGCACATGCAAGAACCCCATTTCCGCTGCGTTCCCGTACATTTCTCGAACAGCCGGATCCACGGTGGGGCGGAAGGATCCGAGAACCCCGGAACGCGATGCGTTCCCGCCGGTCCTGGAAGGTGGGCAGCCGCCGGTCACCAACGGCCCACGGATACGCGCCGCACAGGGCGGACGGAGGAAATGACGTCGGACCGACGCATGGCGCCACCCGGTCTGTTCACATGGAAAAGCGAAACTTCCACTTATTCAGATATCGGCAGATTACCGACCGGGATATGGGCACCACAATGTTCAGTTCACCCCTCCCCATGTGAATTTCCCACGGGGTGCGGGGAAATGCCGCGTTCCCCGTCGGCCCGGGCCCGGCCGCGTGGTCGGTGAGCCGGAGAACCGGAGAACCGGAGAACCGGAAGGCCCGTTCCCGGGCCGGCGCCGCCTCACGCCGGGGCGGGGCGCGGACACGCCTCGGCCCCGCACCGGTGGTACCGGTACGGGGCCGGGGTGTGGGGCTGTGCCGCGGGACGGGGCCCGCGCGTACGGCCGGTCCGGGCGGCGGCCGCCGGACCGCGGCGGTCACACGGCCGCGGGCCCGTCCGTCCGGCGGGCGGTCACGGGGCGGACAGCCAGGGGGCCTCCGACGCGTCGGAGGCCGCGCGTGCCTGCGCCGTGAGGAGTTCCACGACCGCGTCGCGGTGCTCCTCCAGATAGAAGTGGCCGCCCTCGAAGGTGCGGAACTCGCAGGGCCCGCCGGTCACTTCACGCCAGCCCTCGGCCTCCCACGCGTGGATCTCCGGGTCGCGGTCGCCGTACAGCACCGTGACCGGGGTCTTCAGCCGGTCGCCGGGCGCGGGCCGGTAGGTCTCGCTCAACCGGTAGTCGCCCCGGATGACGGGCAGGAAGGCCTGGATGAGCGCGGCGTTGTCGAGGATGTCGCGGTGTGTGGCCTCGGTGCGCCGCAACTCCTCGACCAGTTCCTCGTCCGTACCGAGGTGGACCCGGCCCGGCCGGGTGAGCACCGGGGCGGGGTGCCCCGACACGACCAGCCGCCGGGGCGGTTCGCCCGCCGTGGAGAGCCGGCGGGCGAACTCGTAGGCGACGACGGCGCCCATGCTGTGACCGAACAGGACGGTCGGCAGCGGTGGCCCGTCGTCCGGCAGCTCCTCCGCCAGCGCCGCGGCGATCCCCTGGATGTCCGCCGGGACCGGTTCGGCGTACCGGTCCTCGCGTCCCGGGTACTGCACGGCGAGGAACTCGATGTCCCAGGGTGCCGCCGCCGCCCACGTCCGGTAGTAGCTCGCGCTGCCTCCGCCGTGCGGGAACAGCACCACCCGGGCGCGGGCGTACGGCCGGGGCGCGTGGCGCCGGAACGCCCCGGCGCGACGGCCCGCCGACGAAGGATCGTCAACCATCTCGGCTCTCAGTCCCTCACTGCCGGGGCCATGGAGATGTTCCAGAACTCGGCGTAACGGCCACCCTGCCTGAGCAGTTCGTCGTGGCTGCCCTCCTCCACGATCCGGCCCTCGTCGATGAAGATGACGCGGTCGGCGCGCTGGACGGTCCGCATGCGGTGCGCGACCATCACCACCGTGCGGCCCGCCATCAGGCGTTCGATGCCCTCGTGGACGGCCGCCTCGTTGACCGGGTCCAGCGCGGAGGTCACCTCGTCCAGCAGGACGATGGGCGCGTCCTTCAGCAGGGCCCGCGCGATCGAGACACGCTGGCGCTCACCGCCCGACAGCAGGGCCCCGCCCTCGCCGACGTTGGCCGCCCAGCCGTCGGGGAGCCGCTCGATGACCTCGTCCAGGCGGGCGGCCGTGGCCGCCGCCCGTACATCGGCCTCGTCGGCGTCGGGACGGCCGAGGCGGATGTTCTCCTCGATGGTGCCGTCGAAGAGGTAGACGTCCTGGAAGACGATGGCGATCCGTGCCATCAGCTCCTCGGCGTTCATGGCGCGTACGTCCACGCCTCCCACCCGCACCGCGCCCGCGTCCACGTCGTAGAACCGCGCGAGCAGTTGCAGGAGGGTGCTCTTGCCGCTGCCGGACGGTCCGACCACCGCGAGGCGCTGTCCCTGCGGCACGGTCAGCGACGCGTGGTCGAACACCGTGCGGTCGCCGTGCCGGAAGGTGACGGAGTCGAACTCCAGGTCGTGCCCGTCCGGCTGGAGCGGTTCGGCGGGCTCCGGCAGCGGTTCGGTCTGGAGCACCGTGTCGAGCTTCGCCAGCACGGACCGCGCGCCGCGGAGCTTGCCCCCGATGTCCGTGAGCGAGAGCACCGGGTCCGCGCAACGGGCGGCCAGCACCAGGATGGTGAGGATCTCCGCCACCCCGACGTTCCCGTCGAGCGCGAGATAGGCGCCCAGGACCAGCAGGGCGGTGAACATCGTCTGCACCACGAGGGTCAGGCCCACCGCGCCGGGCAGCGCCGAGAAGGTGGACCGGCGGGAGGCGCGCTCCACGTCCCGCAGCGAGTCGTCGAGCAGCCGGAACCGCTCGGTCGTCCGGCCGCCGGCCCGCAGCACCGGCTGGACCTGGAGGAACTCGATGACCCGTCCGGTGGCCTGCTCGTCGCGTTCGGCGCGCTCCGCGTCGCCGGCCACCATGGAGCGGCCGGTCCAGATCTGGATCGCGGCGACGACCGGTACGGCCACCAGGGCGGCCAGCCCCATCTGCCAGTTGAAGACGAGCATCACGACGACGATCGTCAGGGGGGTCACACAGGCGGAGATGAACGGCGCCAGCAGGTGCGCGATCACGCTCATGGCCTGGAGGACGCCCCGGCTGGCCAGGACGGAGATCTCGCCGAGGCGGCCCGCGTTGTACCAGCCGATGGGCAGCCGGCCCAGGTGTTCGCCGAGCCGGTGGTACATGCCTCGCAGCAGTTCGGTGCCGACGTGGAAGCCGGAGAGGTCACTGACGTACCGCAGGACCGCGTAGACCGCGATGACGATCCCGAAGGCGATCAGCCAGGGCCAGGCGTCCTCAGGTGTGTCGCCGAACAGGGCCCGCAGGACGGGCACCACCAGGGCGTAGGACAGGCCTTCGGCGACGGCGGTCGTCGTCATCAGGGCCACGGTGCGTCGCAACGGCTGGGCGTACTCGCGTCCCAGCACGCGCATCAGCATTCGGATCATCGGGGCTCGTCTCCTTGCAGTACGCCACCGCGGGCTTCGGCCTCGTCGGCGACCGCGGATCGCTGGGCTTGCCAGAACGCGGCGAACTTCCCGTCCCGCGCGAGCAGTTCGGTGGGGGAGCCGCGCTCGGCGACCGCCCCGTCCTCCAGCATCACGACCGTGTCGGCGTCCTTGATCGTCTCCAGCCGGTGGGCGATGACCAGGACGGTCCGGTCGCCCTCCAGCGTCGCCAGGGCCTGACGGACCGCCTGTTCGGTGTGCGGGTCCGCGAAGGCCGTCGCCTCGTCGAGCACGAGGACGGGGGTGTCGGCGAGCAGCGCGCGGGCGATCGAGATCCGCTGCGCCTCACCGCCGGACAGCCCGGCGTCCTCACCGACCACCGACTCGTAGCCGCGCGGCAGTTCGAGGATGCGGTCGTGGATGTTCGCGAGCCGTGCGGCCCGCACCACGTCGTCGAGGTCGGCGTGCGGGACGGCCAGCGCGATGTTGTCCGCGATCGACGCGCGCAGCAGCCGGACGTCCTGGAAGACGAAGGAGACCATCCGGTAGAGCTCGCCGCTGCCGAGTTCGCGCAGGTCGACGCCGCCCAGGCGCACCGAGCCCTGGGTCGGGTCGAAGAACCGCGGCAGCAGCTGGACGAGCGTGGACTTGCCGCTTCCCGACGGGCCCACGACGGCGGTGACCGTGCCCGGCTCCAGGACCAGGTCGATCCCGCGCAGGACCTCGTGGTCGTCCTCGTAGCCGAAGCGGACGTCACGCAGCTCCACCCGGTGTCCCTCGGGGACGCCCGGGTGCGCGGGCTCGGGCAGCGACTCCACCCCGAGCACCTCGCGGATCCGGCCGACGGCGCGCCCGGCGGCCTGCATCTCGTCGAAGCCGTGGCCCAGGGCCGCCACCGGGGCGGTCAGGCCGAGACCGAGAAGCAGGAAGGGCAGCAGGTCGGCCGGGTCCAGACCACCGTTGGTGATCAGGCCGGTGCCGCCGATCAGCACGACCAGCAGGACGAACGGCGGCGACAGCACCAGCTGCATCCCGGCGGCGATCCGGGAGATGCCGTGCACCCAGCGGTAGAAGGTGCCCACGAAGTCGTCGGTGGCGGTGAGGAACTTGCGGTGCGCGCGCCCGGAGCTGCCGAACGCCTTGACGACCGCGATGCCCTGCACGAACTCGACCACGGAGCTGGAGATCCGGCCCATGGCCGTGTCGAACTCCTCCTGCTCACGCAGCCGGGTCGGGGTCATCATCAGGGGGACGAGGGCGATGGCCAGCACCACGGGTACGAGCGTGATCAGCGTGAGCCGCCAGTCGATGGTGAACAGATAGACCAGCGAGACCAGCGGGACCACGAACGCGGAGACGAGCTCGCCGGGGGTGTGGGCGATGAACGGGTGCACGGCACCCACGTCCTCCCCCACCACCTTGGCCAGCTCGCCGGTCCGGCGCCGGGAGAACCAGCCGATCGGTACGCGCCCCAGCCGGGCGGCCAGCTGCCGGCGGAACGCCAGCTGCACCTGGCCGTCGACGATGTGCCCGATCCCGGACGACGCGGCCGTGAACACCAGCCGGACGAAGAGACCGACGGCCCCCAGGATCACGACGAGCCACACATGATCGCGATCGACCGGTCCCGAGGCCAGCAGGGTCCGCCCCAGCTCGACCACCGCCAGCAGCGGTGCCAGTCCCGCCACGGCACCGACCACCTGGAGGACCACCACGGCCGCGAATTTCCAGATGTAGGGGCGCAGCAGTCGGCCCATACCCTGTTCCGCTGCTGAACCGGCGTCCGGTAACGGCGTGGACCGCTCCCTCGCCACAGCGGGATCGATCGCACTCATCGCTCTCCCATCCTTTTAGAAACGCGTACGAAAATTACTGTACCCCGGACGGGCCTGATGAGCCACCACCAACGGGCGCCGTTGTCAAGCGCCCTCCTCCGTTCGTCCCGGGCCCGCTCCACCCGTCAGATCCTCCACCGTCAGCGGGTCCCCCGCCTCCGGTTCGGCCACCTCCGGATAGCCCAGCGCCTCGGTCAGCTCCTTCCACGCACGGGCGACGGCCAGCGGGCGCTGGCTGCCGCGCAGCGGGTCCGCGCCCGTGGCGGCGCGCTCCCGCAGCTCCTCCAGGGCGGCCAGCACACCGTCCGCCCACACCTCACGCATCGCGGCCGCCCAGGTCGGCGTCCCGGCCGCGCCCACATAGGCGCCGGTGGTACCGAGACCGTGCGGCCACAGCTCCTCCGTGTCCGGGGCGCCGGGGAGGAACTGCCCCGTGGCGCCCGAAGGCATGCGCAGCACCGGGCTCCAGATCACCGGGCCGTGGGTGTTGGCCAGCATGAGGTTGCCCGCGTCGGTGCCGACGGTGATCCGGTGCAGCAGCAGGCTGGTGCTGTCGTCCCCGGCCTGCATGCGGTTCTCCACCCGCAGCGTCAGCGGGACGCCCGCGACCTGCCCCTCCACCGCGACCAGCGGGCGGCCCGCGCCGCCGGTGACCGGGGACAGCGACCAGGGCCGCAGCCCGTCGAAGATCCCGGCCAGGATGTCCAGCAGGTCGAAGGAGACCTGCACCGCGCACATCGCGTCGACGAACACCGGCGTGCGCAGCCGCACGAGCCGGCGGGCGGCCGAGGTGAACCGCCGGACGGGCTCCAGGTGCGGATAGAACGTGTTCACCATGTACTGGGTCCCGGTCCGGCGCGCCGTCCGCAGGCAGTCCGCCAGTTCGTCCGGGTGCACCGGGTGCTCCTGCATCACGTGGACGCCGCGTTCGAGCAGGGCGCGCGCCAGCTCGGCGCCCCGCCCGCCGCCGACGGCGGTGGACACCACGACACAGGCCGCGTCGACGTCGTCGGGCAGTTGCCCGACCTTGTCGTAGAGCGGGACGCCGTACCGCGCGGCGAGCTCCACCGAGCGGGCGCTGCCCTGGGCCAGGATGCCGGCGAGCTCGAAGCGTCCGGGCTCGGCACGGGCCAGGGCCGAGAGGTAGACCTGCCCGAACCGCGTGCCGCACACCACGACGCGCGTCGGGCCCGGTGTCGCGCGCGTCATCGGCGGGCCTCCCCCGGTGCGATGATCGCCTGGGCCGTCCGGGCCGCGTGCGGGGGCCGGAGGCAGCTGAAGTGGTCGCCGGGGATGTCGGTCACGGTCAGCTCCCCCAGGCACGCGTCGCCCCAGAAGAGGGCCGGGTCCTCGGCCGGTCCGGGGACGAGCCGCGCGGGCCCGGCCGGGCGCAGGAGGGTGATGTCCCCCGCGTACGGCTGCGGTTCGTAACCCGCGACCGCCTCCACCGTACGGGCGAAGGCGGTGTGCGCCGCCGCGGTCCGCCCGTCGTCGCCCGCCGGGCCGCTCACCGCCCGGTACAGCTCCGCCCGGCGTTCGGCCGTGTCCCGCCGCCCGAGGGTGCGGAACCGTTCGCCGACCGCCGCCTCGTCGTCCGGCCGGCCGAGCGAGGCCGGGTCGGCGCCCGCCGCGCGGGCGAAGGCGTGGTCCAGGACCAGTTCGTCGAGCGGGGCGTACGGGACGGGGTGGCTGGAGACGAGGGTCAGCCGCCGGACCGTCACGTCCGCCTCGGCCAGGGCCCGCGCGGTCTCCAGCGCGACGGGGCCGCCGAGGCAGTAGCCGACGATCTCGACGTCGTCGTACCCGGCGTCCCGCACCTCGCGCGCGTACCGGGCGGCCAGCTCGTCGACGAGGTCCGCCGCGGCGACGTCGGGGTGGTGCCCGCCGTCCGGCAGGGCGAGGCCCGCCAGCGGTACGTCCGTCCCGAGCAGGGTGATCAGCTCCTGGTAGGCCGCCAGGGTTCCCGTTCCGTCGTGCACGAGCAGCCGCACCCGTCCGCCTCGCGGACCGCCGCCCTGTCCGGCGAGCGGGACCAGCGGCGAGCGCCGGGCCTCCGTCGCCTCCGGCGCCCGGACCGGCTCGGCGGCGGCGGAGCCCAGCCACTCGGCGAGGCCGGCCACCGTGGGCCGGTCGAGCAGGGCGCGCAGCAGCACGTCGAAGGTGACCCGGGCGGCCTCCGGGACCCGTTCGCGCACCTGCCCGACGAACTGGGCCGCCAGCAGGGAGTTGCCACCGGCGTCGAAGAACTCCTGGTCACGGCTGGGCTGTTCGCCCCCCAGGACCTCCGCCCACAGCGCGGCGATCCGCTGCTCGGTACCCGGCCGCGGCGGCTCGGAGCGTACGGCCCGCGGCGCGCCGGACACCGGCGCCGACCCGAGCAGCCGCTTGCGGTCCACCTTCCCGTTGGCGGTGAGCGGCAGGGTGTCCACGATCCGCACCCGTGCCGGGACCATGTGCGCGGGCAGCCGCCCGGCCACCCATCCGGCCAGCTCCGTGCCGTCGGCCGGTGCGGAGCCCCGGTGCGGCAGCACGAAGGCGATCAGGCTCCGCTCGAACGCGTCGGCGCCCGCCGCCAGCACCACACAGGTGTCCACGCCCGGGTGTTCACCGAGCACCGCCTCGATCTCGCCGAGTTCGATCCGGTGTCCGCGTATCTTGATCTGCTGGTCCGCGCGCCCGGAGAACTCGATCTCGCCGTTCGGCAGGTAGCGGCCGAGGTCGCCGGTGCGGTACAGCGGCTCGCCCGTCTCCGGGTGCCGGAAGAAGCGCTCCGCCGTC
Organism: Streptomyces halstedii; assembly: GCA_000720535.1. Classification (GTDB taxonomy): domain Bacteria; phylum Actinomycetota; class Actinomycetes; order Streptomycetales; family Streptomycetaceae; genus Streptomyces; species Streptomyces halstedii. The sequence goes on along the minus strand of JOAZ01000001.1, from coordinate 245,242 downwards.
CGCCCGGGGTCGCCGAGATAGCCGGTCGCCAGTCCGGTGCCCGCGATGTACAGCTCACCGACGACCAGGTCGGGCCGGTCGCGCAGGGCGGCGTCGAGCACGTGGAAGCGCTGGTTCGCCAGGGGTGTTCCGTACGGGACGCTGCGCCAGTGCGGCTCGACCGTCCTGATCCGGTGGTGGATCGACCAGATCGCCGCCTCCGTCGCTCCCCCCAGACCGACCAGCTCGGTACCGGGGACGTGGCGTGCGGCGTGCGCGGGCAGCGACAGCGGGATCCAGTCGCCGGAGAGCAACGCCAGCCGCAGCGAGGGCAGTTCGGTGGGCTCGACGTCCAGGTAGTGCATCAGCATGTGGAGCTGCGCGGGGACCGAGTTCCACAGCGTCACCCCGTGCTCGGCCACCGTCGCGGCCCAGTGCGAGGGGTCGCCGCGGCGGGCCGGGTCCGGGAGCACCAGGGCGGCACCCACGGCCGGCGGGCCGAACAGGTCGTAGACGGACAGGTCGAAGCTGAGCGCCGCGAGCCCCAGCACCCGGTCGGCTCCGTTGACGCCGAAGCGCAGGTTGATGTCGTGCACCGTGTTGGCGGCGGCCTGATGGGTGATCATCACCCCCTTGGGCACCCCGGTCGAACCCGAGGTGTGCATGACGTAGGCGAGTTCCCCGGGTGCCACCGGCGCAACGGCGGTCGTCCCGTCCTCCGTGACCGGCTCCACCCCGGTCACGTCCACCGCCCGGACGCCGGGCGGCGCGGCGGTCGCGTCACCGGCGACGACCGCGAACCGGGTGCCGCTGCCGGTGAGGATCCGGTCCCGGCGGACCGCGGGCTGGCCGAGGTCGACCGGGACGTACACCCCGCCCGCGAGGAGCACCCCGAGCACCCCGACGGCCTGCTCCCGGCTCTTGTCGACGAGGACGCCGACGAAGTCACCGGGGCGCAGCCCGGCGGCCCGCAGCCGTTCGGCGACCCCGGCCGCGCGCCCGAGCCACTGCCCGTAGGTGAGCGTTCCCGCCGGGTCGATCACGGCGGTCCGGTCCGGGAAGGCGCGGGCGTAGGCCACGAGCGGGTCGTGCAGCAGGCCGTCCGGCACCGGCGCCGCCGTGGCGTTCGCCTCCGTCCGCCGGGCGCGCTGGTCGTCCGGCAGGGGCTGCGGCTCCACCGCCGCCCATGGCCCGTCGTCCTCGGCCAGCCGGTGCAGCAGCCCCTCGAAGGCGTGGAACATGTCGTCCACCACGCCGTCGGCGAAGACGCCGTCCCGTACGTCCCAGTTCATGTCGAGGCCGCCGTACTGGTCGCCGACCTGGCAGTCGATCCACACCTGCGGGGTCTGGCTGATGCCGTACACCGGCCGGGCCTTGCGGCCCGCCGCCGACACCGTGCCGCCCACCACGCCGATGCTGCCGGTGAACACCACCGGGAGTACCGCCGCCGCTTCGCGCCCCCGGCGCCGGGTGAGTTCGCGCAGCACCTCCACCCCGCTGTACAGCCGGTGGTCGAGGTCGTCGAAGACCCGCTCGCCCAGGGCGCGGGCCCGTTCGGCGAAGGACGCCCTGCCCTCGGGTTCGACCGCGAGCAGGCTCAGCGAGGTGAAGTCGCCGAGCAGCCGGTCCACGTGCGGGTGCAGCGGCATCCGGTTGAGCACGGGCAGCCCGAGGCAGAAGCGTTCGGTGCCGCTCCAGCGGCCGATCGTCTCCGCGTACGCCGCCAGCACCGCGTTGGCCGGTGTGACGCCGTGTCCGGCGGCGCGCGCCTTCAGCGACCGCCACACGCGGTCGTCCAGCGTGGCCGTCAGACGGCGGAAGCGCGGCGGCGCGGTCGCGGGGTCGTGGTCGTCGCGCAGCGGCAGCGCCGGGGCGCCGGGCAGCCCGTCGAGGCGGTCCCACCAGTACGCGCGGTCGCGGGCGTACCGGCCGCTCTCCCGCAGCCGGCGCTCGGCGAGCACGTAGTCGCGGAACGTGGCGTCCACCGGCGGGAGTTCGCAGTCCGGCCGCGCGTAGCGGAGGTCCAGCTCGGTGAGCACCCGCTGCATGCTGAGCCAGTCCAGCGCCATGAAGTCCACCGACACGTGCAGCACACTGCGCGTGCCGGCCAGGGTCAGGCGCAGCTCGTGCATGGGGCGCTCGTCCGCCGGGTGCACCGCGTGGCTCAGCTCGTCCCGCACGCCGTCGATCGCCTTCTCGACCGTGTCACCGGGCGCCGTGCGGAGGTCGGCGACCTCGATGCGGGTGTCCGCCGGGGCGGGCAGGACGCGCTGGGTGCCGTCGGAGGAGATGACGGTCCGCAGGGTCTCGTGGCGCTCCACCAGGCCGTCCCAGGCCCGTCGCAGCCGGTCCGGGTCGAGGTCCGCCGGATACTCGAACTCCAGGTAGACGTGGCAGGAGACGCCGCCGTAGTCGAAGGCCGGGTTGCGGCCGAACAGGTAGGCCGACTGGATGTCGGTCAGCGGGAAGGGCTCTTCGCGCTCCCCGGGCCGGGACTGCCACACCGGGTCGGCGTGCGGCCCCTCCGGCTCCGGGCCCCCGGCGGTGTGGGCGAGGGCCGCCAGCAACTCCGCCTTGCCACGGCGCAGTTCCGCCAGACGCTCCTCGGTCATCACGCCGCGGGGGGCGCGGAAGCGCAGTTGCTCCCCCTCGCGCCACAGGCGGACACCGGCGCTCCGGAACTCTTCGAGCAGGTCGTTGGCGTTCACACCGCACCCTCTTCGCAATCGTCGCCGTTGCCCCAGCCGTCGGCCGGCCGCTCGTCGGCGGCGGGGCCGAGCTGGTCGATCAGTACGCTCAGCCCGGCGACGGTGGGGGCGCGCATGACCTCGCGCATGGGCAGTTCGACGCCCCAGGCCCCGCGCACCTCGGTGATGAAGCGTGTCGCGAGCATGCTGTCGCCGCCGAGCCGGAAGAAGTTCTCGTCCCGGCCCACCGAGTCCAGGCCGAGCAGCTTCGTCCACCGTTCGGCGACGAACGTCTCGGTGGCGCCGCGCGGCGGTTCGCCCGCGTCGCGCGGCCGGTCCGCGGACTGTTCGAGAACGGTCCGTATCCGCCGCCGGTCGACCTTCCCGTTGCCGCTGAGCGGCAGTGCGGGCAGCACGGTCAGGTGGGCGGGGACCATGTGGCCGGGCAGCCGCTCCGCCGTCCACCGGCGCAGCTCGTCCCCGTCGATCCCCTGGGCGGTCGCGGGCCGGTCCGCGACGAGCAGGACCTCACCGGTGGCCTCGGTGCGCAGGACCCGGACGTCGCACAGCCCGGCCTCGGCGCAGGCCGCCGCCCACCGGTCGGCGCCGTACAGCCAGCCGGATCCGGTACGGCCGCCGTCGAACCGCCCCGCGCGCGCCTCCAGGGGCAGTGCCGTCACCAGGGCGAGGGGGGTCGGACGGGTGCGTTCGCTCAGGTAGAGGCGTCCCCCCGGCGCGAGCAGCAGGGCCATGGTGGCCACGGCCGTCGCGGGGTCCTCCATCCGGTGCAGGGCGTTGTCGGCCACGACGGCGTCGAAGGCGTGCACGTGGCGCGCGGCGAGGGCGGCGGCGCCCTGGACCGCCGTCCGCGGGCGGTGTCCGTGCTCGCGCAGCAGCGCCCCGGCCTTGGCGAGCGCCGGTGCGGAAGAGCCGAGGAGGGTGTACCCGACGGTGTCCGGGGCGAGCGCGCCGAGCAGCCGCGCGGTGCCGCGGCCACCCGTCACGTCCCACTCGGCGACGGCCGGGGGCGGGGCGTCGGCGCAGCGCGCCCGCAGGTCCTCGGCCACGGCTGCCAGACACGCGGCCGTGCCGGGCATCAGGTCGTTGAGGGCCTCCGGCGCCAGTACGGGGTCGTCCAGCAGCGCGGTGGCGTCGGCCTCGCCGGACAGGATCGCCGTGAAGAGCGGCCCGGCCCACTCCAGTGCGGTCGCGACGGTCTCGAAACACGTCCCCCGGGCGGCCTCACGCACCTCCTTGTCCCGGCCCGGAGCGGTGACCTCGGCCCAGCGGGGTCCGTGCCGGTAGGCGGCCTCGCCGTCCCGTGCCAGCACGGAGCGCCGTGCGAGGTACTCCAGCCAGATGTCCGCCACCGGGCGCTGTTCGGCGCAGACCGGCGCGGTGGCACCGTCCGGCCCGGTCAGCGGCGCGACGACCCCGGCCAGCAGCACCTCCACCAGGTGGTGTTCGAGTGCGTGCGGGTCGGTACCGGCGCCGTCGTGGGCGGGCGGCAGGAACGCGCCGTGCCGCTCGTCCTCCTCGGTGGCCCGGTCCGTACGCTCCTGGGGCCGGTCCGCCGCCGTATGTTCGACCACGGCGGCGACCAGTTCGCGGCGGCCTTCGGTGAACAGGACGGCGACGGCCCGCGCCACCGCGGGATGCGCCTGGAGGCAGGTCTCGATCTCCCCGAGCTCCACCCGGAAGCCGTTGATCTTCACCTGGTGGTCGAGGCGCCCGAGGAACTCCAGGGTGCCGTCGGGGTGGTAGCGGCCGAGGTCGCCGGTGCGGTACCAGCGCCCGCCGTCGTGCGTGGGGAAGCGCGCGGCGGTCAGTCCGGGGTCGCCCCGGTAGCCGAGGGCGACCCCGGCGCCGCCGATCCAGAGTTCACCGGGCACCCAGTCGGGGCAGTCCCGCCCGCTGCTGTCCACCACACGGAACTTCTGGTTCCGCAGGGGCTTTCCGTAAGGGATCGACCGCCACCCGTCCGGGACCTCCGTCACCTCGTACGCGTTCGACCAGATCGCGGCCTCGGTGGCGCCGCCGAGGGCGATCAGCCGACATCGGCCGTCCGACGCGCGGGCCAGCCGCTCGGGCAGGTCGAGCCCGATCCAGTCGCCGGACAGCAGGGCCAGGCGCATCGCCGGAGGGAGGGGGGCCCCGTCGGCGGCGGTCAGCACCATGTCGAGCAGGGCCGGGACGGTGTTCCACACGGTCACCGCGTGCCGGCGGCACAGGGCCAGCCACTCTGCGGCGTCGCGCCGGCCGGACTCCGGCACCAGGACGGCGCCGCCCCCCGCCCCGAGGAATCCGAAGACGTCCCACACCGAGAGGTCGAAGTCCAGCGCGGACACCGCCAGCACCCGGTCCTCGGGCCCGATCCCGAAGCGCTCGTTGACGTCCTCGACGGTGTTGACCGCGGCGCGGTGGCTGATCTCGACGCCCTTGGGCAGTCCGGTCGAGCCCGAGGTGAAGATCACGTACGCCGTGTCGTCCGGCTCGGCGGGCACCGGGGCGCTCAGCGGGCGCTCGCGCGTCGCCGCGTCGATCGCGAGGACCTCGACACCGGCCTCGGACGGCTCCAGGAGCCCGCTGCCGTCCAGGACCAGCCGGGCGCCGCTGAGTTCGAGGATGCGGGTACGCCGCTCGGCCGGCTGGTCCACACCGATGGGCACGTAGGCGGCGCCCGCGGCGAGGACCCCGAGCACGGCCGCGATCTGCCCGGCGCCCTTGGGGGCGGTCACCGCGACGTACGAGCCGCGGCCGACACCGCGCCGCACCAGCGCACCGGCGACGGCCAGGGCGTCCCGCGCCAGCGCGTCGTGCGCCATCGCCTCCCGCTCGCCCCACAGCAGGGCGGGCCGCCCGGCGCGCTCACCGGCCCGCTCGAAGAACACCGTGTGGAGCAGGTTCCCGGTGAGCGGGCGCACCGTCGCGTTGACCGCGGCCCGCTGCCGCTCCTGGGCCGCGGGCAGCGCGATCCGTGGTGCCGCGGCCTCCCACTCGTCGGTGAGCAGACCCCGCACCACCTGCTCGTAGGCCGCCATCATCGCGTCCAGCACGCCGTCCGGGAAGAGCGCGTCCACGGCGTCCCACACCAGCAGCACCCCGTCGTCGCGGGTGCGGTAGACCTGGTGGTCGAGCCAGATCTGCGGGGTCTGGGAGATCATCCACGCCGGCTCGCCGAAGCGGTCCGCGAAGGCGTCCGGGACGAGCGGGGCCGACAGGTCGCAGGCGAACACGACCGGCGCGGTACGGGGTGTGTCCTGGTCGGCGCGGACGAAGTCGCGCAGCACGTCCACCCCGGAATAGGCGGCGTTGCCGATGTCCTCGTGCATCTGCTTGCGCATCGCGCGGGCGCGGTCGGCGAAGCTGTCGCCGGACAGATCGACCTCCACCAGCACCAGCCCGGTGAAGTCGGCCACGACCTGGCCGATCTGGGGGTGGGCGTCGAGATCGCGGTCGAACAGCGGCAGGTTGAGCAGGAAGCGCTCGTCCCCGCTCCACCGGCCCAGCACCATGGCGTACGCCGTGGCGAGCACCACCGAGGGCGTCAGGCCCGCCTCGGCCGCCCGCCGCTCGATGACACGCCACTCCTGTGCCGTGAGCGCGCACGAGCGGCGGACGAACGTCGGTACGCCGAGCGCTTCGGGGTCCATGGCCAGCGGGAGCTTCGGTCCGCCCGGCAGCGACGGGAGCCTCTCCTGCCAGTAGGCGCGCGCCCGTTCGCGTGCGGCGCCGCGGATCGCGTCCTGCTCCGCGACGTACCGGCCGAACGTGTAGGTGATCTCGTCGAGCCCCTCGGGGTCGTCGTACAGGACGGCGAGGTCCGCGAGCAGGACGCGGATGCTGGCCAGGTCGGCGGCGAGCAGGTCGACGTTGAGGTGGATCCGGTCCACCCCGCCGGGGAGCCGGGTCATCCGGACGTCGACGACCTCTCCGCGGCGCACGTCCAGGCGCCGGTGCGACAGCCGGTCGCGGAGTGCCAGGGCCGCCGCCGTCGCCTCGGCGTCGGGGAGGTGCCTGAGGTCCTCGACGCCCACCCCCGGCCACCCGGACTCGGCCGCGACCCGCTGGGTGGCGTCGTCGGTGAACGACACGCGCAGCATGGGGTGCCGCCTGATCAGGGCGCGGACCGCCCGCTCCAGCCGGTGCGGTTCGACCCCTTCCGCGTCGAACTCCAGGTAGGCGTGGCAGCTGACGCCGCCGAGCGGCTGGTCGTCGTCGCGGCCGATCAGATAGGCCTGCTGCACCGCCGTGAGGGCGAAGGGGCGGTCCGTGCCGTCGGTGTGCTCCACCACCGGGGCCGGGGGCCGCGGGGCCGGCTCGGCCTCCGCGACGGGGACGAGCAGTTCGAACCACGCCGACAGCCGCGGGTCGTCGGACAGCTGCGAGAAGGTGATCTCTCCGCCGGCGCGGCTGAGCCGGTTCGCCAGTCGCATCATCTCCAGGGACTGGAGGCCGAGTTCGAAGAGGTTGCTGTCGTCGTCGGTCGTGGTCAGCTCGATGCCCAGCAGGTCGGACACCACGCGGCGCAGCTCCTCGCGGCTCGTCCCGGCATCCGTGGCGTCCGTGGCGTCTGTGGCGGCGGGAGACCCCGCGCCGTGGTCAACAGGCTCCGATGACATTTCCTAGCTCCCTTGCACGATTTCGACTCCGCGGCCGGATGCCGTCCCCGGCGATCTGGGGTGATCACCGGGAACGAGGGGACGAACGACGGCGCCGCCCGCGGGCCACGGGGCCCGCGCGCCGCACCGCACCAGCGGTCAGCAGAGGGACGGCGCGGTCAGCCCCGCTTGACCCGCTCCATGACCTGAGCCAGCTCGGCCAGGCTCTGGGCCTCGAACATCGAGCGCATCGGCACCGTCACACCGAGTTCCTTGCGCATCCGGCCGGCCAGCTTCGCGGCGAGCATCGAGTGGCCGCCCAGGTCGAAGAAGTTGTCCTTCGGGGTCACTTCGGGGACCTGGAGGATCTCCCCCACCATGCGGCACAGGCCCTCTTCGTACGACGCGGCCTCGCCCGCCCCGCCCTCACCCGCTGCCGGCGCGGGGTCCGGCGGTGTGCCGTGTCCGCCGGCCGGGGCGCGTACGGCCCGCTCGGCGAGCTCCTTGCGGTCGATCTTTCCGTTCGGCAGCGTCGGGAACCGGTCGAGCACGACGACGTGGGTGGGCACCATGTGCTCGGGCAGCGCGTCGCGCGCGTGGGCCCGCAACTGCCCCTCGGTGACCTCGTGTCGGTCCGACGTCCTGACGTAGGCGACGATGTGCTCGGTGGCGGCGTCCTGGCCGCCGACCACCGCGACGACGATCTCCACCGCCGGGTGGCTCTCCAGGCGCGTCTCGATCTCGCCGAGTTCGACGCGGAAGCCCCGCATCTTCACCTGGTTGTCGATCCGCCCGGTGAAGTACAGCTCGCCGTCCGCCTCGTGCCTGCCCCGGTCGCCCGACCGGTACATCCTGCTTCCGGGCGGGCCGTACGGGTCGGCGACGAACCGGGACGCGGTCAGACCCGGGCGGTTCAGATAGCCGCGGACCACCCCGCTCCCCGCCAGGAACAGCTCACCCTCCTGGCCGTCGGGGCACTCCCGCAGCCGCTCGTCCAGGACGTGGACCACGCCGCCGTCCCACGGCGTCCCGACGGTCACCTCGTCCTGCACGCCCTTGACGGGTCCGCCGATCGACGCGCCGACGGTCACCTCCGTCGGGCCGTAGGCGTTGTAGAGGCGCCGGCCCTTGGACCACTCCTCGGCCAGCGCCCGGGTGCAGACGTCACCGGTGGAGGTGATGGTGCCGCCGACCAGCAGCCCCTCGCTGTCGGTGATGCCCAGGGCCACCGGCGGCAGGACCGCGTGGTCGATGGAGTACGTGAGCATGGTCTCGCGCAGGGACTCCCCCGGCATCAGGGCGTGCTGCTCGGCCATCACGAGCGTCGCGCCGTTCAGCAGCGCCAGGGCGAAGTCCCAGAACCAGGCGTCGAAGCTGAACGACGCCCATTGCAGGATCCGGTCGCCGCGGCCCACCCCGTAGAGCCTCACCTGGGTGGAGACCAGATCGGTCACACCGGTGTGGCTGACCGCGACCCCCTTGGGGACCCCGGTCGAACCGGAGGTGTAGATGACGTACATCAGATGGGCGGGGACCAGCGGTGCCGTGCGCTCGCCCGCCGCGATGTCGTCGCCGCGCTCCCGCTCGCACAGGGCCTCGAAGGACGGGTCGTCGAGCACCAGCTCCGGCACGTCCAGGTGGAGTGAGGTGACGCCGTCCGTCCGCAGCAGCAGGACCGGCCGCGCGTCCACGACCATGTGCGTCAGGCGTTCGGCCGGATAGTCCGGGTCCAGCGGCAGGTAGGCGCCGCCCGCCTTGAGCACGGCGAGCACCGCGACGACCAGCCGGGCCGAGCGCGGCACGGCGACCGCGACCAGCGCGTCCGGCCCCACGCCCGCCGCGATCAGCCGCCGGGCGAGCCGGTTGGCACGGACGTTCAACTCCGCGTAGTCGAGGACGCTCTCACCGAAGACGACCGCCGGAGCGTCACCGGACTCGGTAACCACGGACTCGAATAGCTCCGAAACAGTGTTCAACTCCGCTCCGCCTCCGACACAGAGTTCCGGCACGAATAGGACGCGTTACGGTGCGCGGGAACGGCTGCCGCCGAATTCCTCCCGAGTTCCGTACACCGGTGTCACCGTTCGCCGGCACGGGCGCCGGGAATTCCGTCGCGCCGGGTAACAGTCACCGACGATCGCATGGAGCCCGGCCGGCCGGACGGGCCGTGAAAGAACTCTTTCTCCGGGTGCTCACGGGTCCGCCGGGCGCCCCATGATGTGGCGGTGCCCGGTTCAGCGCGGCCGTCGTACGGATGCCCCAGGCCACGAACGATCGGGGGCGACGTCGCCGGTATGGCCATCGTCTCCCGCGCGGGGGTTCCACGCAGCGCCCTCCGTGCTGCCCACAGGGGCGCAAGGGGCGTGCCGTACGTACGAGTTCGTCACGGAGAGAGGGAATCAAAGTGGCCCATGAACTGAAGTACCAGAACTACCTTGAGCTGGATACTTTGCTGTCCCTCCAGAAGCCCCGCGCCGCCGGCTCCGACGCTCTGAAGTCCACCGTGCTGTCGGAGCAGTTCTTCATCATCGCGCACCAGGCGAGTGAACTCTGGCTCCGGCAGATAATCGCTGACCTGGAAGCCGTCGTGGACGCGTTCACGACGACCGACGACACGTCCAACGCGGAATGGATCGTCGATCTCCTGCAACGCACCGCCGCGCTCGTCGGCGTTCTGCACACGCAGTTGACCGCACTCGACAGGCTGCCCCTGCGCGACTTCGCCCTGTTCCGCCAGTTGCTCGGAACGGCGAGCGGCGCGCAGTCGGGGCAGTTCCACCGGCTGGCCCACCTCATCGGCAACGCCGAGCACGAGGGCCCTCTGTACGAGTCGTTCAGCGCGTGGGTGGCCAGGTCGGGCCACAGCGTGTCCGACCTGGCCCGGCGCGGCGTCGACGCGCACGTGTACTACCGGATCATCGAGGCGCTGCTCGACGTCGGCAACGGCTACTGGCGCTGGCAGGTGAGCCACGTCAGCCTGGTCACGAAGGTGATGGGCAGTCATGCCGGGACCGGCGGCAGCACGGGTGCCGACTACCTGCTGAGCCGCTGCACGCTTCCGTTCGCGGAGCTGCGCGAGCTGCGCGGTCAGGCGCACGTCGGTCTCAGCGTCGCGACGTCGTGAACGCCGCCGCCGGCCGGCTCCACCGCCGTGCGGGGCCGGTGGTGCCGTGCCGGGCGGTGGACCGCTGATCCCCGGCCCCGGCCCGTCGCGAAGGCGGCCTGCCCGGACCGGCCCGGACCGCTCGGACGGGACCGGACGGATCCAGGTGGGCCCGGACGGGATCAGATGGGCTCAAGGACGAAGCCGCGCCCCCAGACGTTCCGCACCGCGAGCCGGACGAGTTGCAGACGTCGGCGTAACCGCATGACGTGCAGGTCCAGGGCGTTGCTGGACGAGCTGGAGCCGGAGCGTTCGAGGATTTCGCGCAACTCGGTCCGGTAGATCACCTGGCCGTACCGGGCCACCAGCGGTGCCAGCATCTCGCACTGCGTCAGGGAGAGCGTGACGGAGGAATCCTTGAAGTAGAGGATTCCCGTCGGGTCCAGCAGGGGCTTGGACTTGAGGACGGCACGGTGGGCGAGCTGACGCAGTCGGGCCTGGAGATCTTCCTGAACGATCGGAGGACGCACCCAGTCCTCGTACAGGCTCAGCTGCTCCGGCGGAGACGCGCCGTGCTCGACCACCAGAAGACAGAGATCACCCTGGACCTTACATTGCTCACGCATATCTCTTTCCGCAGGCCAGCGAACGAATTTGACCCGATTCTTCACATCTGCCTTCACAGCTATCCCCCAAGAACCTTGTCCGTTGACATCGAGAAGTAGGATTCTCAACCGCACCGTTCTTCAGCCGGCCTGCGGCATGACACCGGCTCAGTGCATGCCCCGGGCGGGTTCCGTCTGTCATGGCGGCCCGTGGGAACCGTGTCCACGCGCTCCCGTACCGCCGTCGTCCCTCCTGTCCGGTCAGCCGCCGCCGTCCGGCCCTGTGCGGTGTCTCGGCGCGATGTCTCCGCGCGGGTCGCGGCACCGCGTGGAGCCGCCGGGGCGTTCGGCGGTGGCGGGCCCGTCGCGGCCGAGGTGACCGCACGGCACCGCCGCACGCGGCCCTCGTCCGCGGGCGCCCGACCCGTCGTCAGGTCGAGCGCCCGGCCGGTCCCTCACCCACCGGCGGTCACGCCGGCGCGCCCTCGTTCGCGGCCATGGCGTCCCGGAGGCTCTTGGGACGCATGTCCGTCCAGGTCCGGTCGACGTAGTCGACGACCTTCTCGCGGGACGCCGGGCCGTGCACGACCCGCCACCCGTCCGGCACGGCGACGTCGTGCGGCCAGAGCGAGTACTGCTCCTCGTCGTTCCGCAGTGCCAGGTAGTCTCGGCTGTCGTCCTCGAATGGATTGGGCATGCGCACCGTCCCCTCATCGAGCTGAAATGCTCTGAAACATCCCGGTAATGAACAGCAGTCGTTCCGTGTCTTCGCCGGCGGTGAATAGCGGCGCCGTACCGGCCGCACGACGCCAGGGGAATCCAGATCGCAGCCCACCGGATCCGCAATTCCCGGTCGGTCGCCGCTCGACTTTGTCGCGAATAACGACGACCCGTCCGTCTTCCATCCCCGCCCCGACCCCATGGAAGCGCTATCGACATTACCAGTCAGTGGTCATATCGAGACAGATTCACTCCGCATTTGTGCCCATGCGTTTCTCATATTGACAGACTTCGTACGGTCCCTGTCGGGCTCGCCCGGCCCCGCCGTGGGCGTGCCCCGTCCGGCGCCCACGCGCCCGCCCCGCCGCCGCCCGGTACCGGGCCGCCCGTACGGCGTGCGGGCGTCCGGCCCCCGGGCACGCCCCCGCCCCCTCCGCTGTCGCGCTCCCGCGTCCCCGGCCGCCCGGCCGGGCACACAGCCCTGGACGGGGTGCCCCGCCCGGTGGACGCGGACCGCCCGAAGGCGGGGGAAAGGAACTGGCAAGAGTTCGGCCGCCGGGCAGGGCCGGCCTGTCACGATCAGGAAATGACTCAGTCCGCTCTCAGCCTTTGTTCCCTGGATCTCACCGATCCGGCCACATTCATTGAGAACGACGTCCACGAGTTCTGGCGTGCGGTGCGCGCCGAGCGTCCGGTGTACTGGCACGAGCCCACCGCCCGGAATCCCGGATTCTGGGTGGTCTCCCGCTATGCCGACATCCAGTCCCTTTACCATGACGCGGCCCTGAGCTCCACCAGGGGAAATGTCCTGGACGTCGTGCTGCGCGGTGACGACTCCGCGGGCGGGAGCATGCTGGCGGTCACCGACGGCCCGCGCCACCGGCAGTTGCGCAATCTCCTCTTCAGCGCGTTCACGCCACGGGTCCTCCGCGAGGTCGTCGAAAAGGTGCGGCACCGCACAGCCGGCCTGATATCGACGATGACCGGGAAGGACACCTTCGACTTCGCCGCCGAGGTCGCCGAGCAGATTCCGATGAACACGATCTGCGATCTGCTGTCCATTCCGCACGGGGACCGCGCGGACCTGTTGCAGTGGAACAAGATGGCACTGTCGTCGGGCCACGCGGACAGCACGGAACTCGACGCGATCGGCGCCCGCAACGAAATCGTGCTCTATTTCATGGAGTTGGCCCAGGAACGGCGGGAGCGGCCGGGCGACGACGTCATCAGCATGCTCGCGACCGCGCGGCTCGACGACCGTCCGCTCACGGTCGAGGAGATCGCCGTCAACTGCTACAGCCTGATCATCGGCGGCGACGAGACCTCCCGGGTCTCGGCGATCTGCGCGGTGCTCGCCCTGATCGACAACCCTGACCAGTGGCACGCCCTGCGGACGGGCGAGGTCTCCCTCGAATCGGCGGCGGAGGAGATCATTCGCTGGTCGACACCGGGGATCCACCTGGCCCGCACCGCCGTTCAGGACCTTGAGCTGCACGGGCACACGGTGCGCGCGGGCGACATCGTCACCCTGTGGAACATCTCGGCGAACAACGACGAGACGGTGTTCGACGAACCGCGCCGGTTCACCCTGTCCCGCTCCCCGAACAGGCACCTCTCGTTCGGCCACGGTCCGCACTACTGCCTGGGCGCGCACCTGGGCCGGGCGGAACTCAAAGCCCTGCTGCACGCCCTGGTGTCCGACGTCGCGCGGATGGAGCTGCGGGGGACGCCGCGCCCCATCTACTCGAACTTCCTGACCGGTTACGACAGCCTGCCGGTCCACTTCGAAGGCCGCTGAGGCGGTCGGCGGACAGCCGACCACCCCGGCACCCCGCCCCGGTCACCCACCCCGTTCGTCCCGTCCTCACCACCCCTCCGCGGCACCTCCCTCACCGGCCGGGCGAACCCGGCGTCCGTGTGCGGCCGGCACCCTCCAGGTCCGAAAAGGCACTTCCAGAAGTCGAGAGGTAACGATGCGAAAGAACATCTGTGTCATCGGTGCAGGCCCATCGGGTCTGGTCGCGGTGAAAGAGCTGCTGGACGAAGACCACACGGTGACCTGCTTCGAGCACGGCTCCGAGATCGGCGGGGTCTTCCGCGCGGAGGTCGCGCCCGACGAGGCGGGTGCCTACGACTCGACGATGCTGACCATATCCAACTACATGATGACGTTCTCCAGTTTCCCGCCGCCGGAGAAGCAGGAGCGGCGGTTCTGGTCGTCCGCCGAATACCGGCAGTACCTGCTCGACTTCGCCGAGAGATTCGGTCTCGGCCCGTCCGTCCGCACGCGTACCGACGTACTGAGCATTTCGAGGAACGAGGACGGCGGATACACCGTCGAGGTCGCACCGGTCGACGACCCCAAGGCGCGGACGGCCCATCAGTTCGATTCGGTGGTCATTTCCACCGGCACGCACCGGGTGCCGAATTACATCGACCTCCCGGGTCAGGAGGACTTCACCGGCGAGATCGTGCATTCGGCCCACTACCGCAACGCCGCACGCTTCCGTGGCAAGCGCGTCCTCTGCGTGGGGATCGGGGAAACGGCGGCGGACGTCGTCAACGAGATCGCGCAGACGGCTGAGGCCTGCACCCTGTCGGTGCGCCGCTACCAGCCGGTCCTCGAACGGTACCCCGGAGGCGGCCCCCACACGAACGACGCCTACACCTCGCATCTGCTGCATTCGATTCCGCTGGCGGCCGCCACCACCGTCATGCGCTTCGGGATGAAGCGGATCAAGACCCGGGGCAAGACGGGCGCCGCCAGGGCGGTGGCCGAGTGGAACTCGAAGAACAAGTACTTCTTCAACCACTTCCTGACCAAGAACGAGGCCTTCATCCACCGGGTCGTCGACGGCAGACTGACGGTCAACGCCGCGGGGATCGAACGCCTGGGCAAGGACTACGTCCTGTTCAAGGACGGCCGGCGGGAGAAGATCGACACCGTCATGCTGAACACGGGCTACGTCGAGGACTTCAGCATCCTCAAGGACGCGGACATCACCGACGTACGCACCCTGTACAAGCACATGATCCACCCGGATCTCGGCACCGGCGTGGTCTTCATCGGGTGGGCGCGGCCGGCCGCCGGCGGGGTGCCCGCCTGCTCCGAGATGCAGAGCCGGTACTTCGCCCTCCTGTGCAGCGGCAAGAAGAGCCTGCCGGACCGGGTACGGCTCCAGGGGCTCATCGAGCGCCAGGCGGCGTACGAGAACGAGGTCTTCCACGGCAACCCGGACCTGCGGACCCTGGTGCACTACAACCACTTCATGATCGACTTTTCGAGGGTGATCGGGTGCTCCCCGTGGCGTCCGGGCGTCTTCCTGAACCCGCGGCTGGCCTACAAGCTGTGGTGCGGGTCCCAGATGCCGCACGTGTACCGGCTGTCCGGCCCGCACAGTGACCCCCGGACGGCCCGGAAGACCATCATGAACGTGCCGACGGCGTTCAAGCCGCCCCAGGCCGTCCTGACCATGGCGGTCAGCCTGGTCTCGCGCGGACTGATCGCGCTGGGCCTGATGAAGGCGGACCCGACGTACTGATCCCGCCCGGCGCCCGGCACCCCCGGGCTCCACGGCCGGCCGCCGCGCCCGCGGCGGCCGGCCCACGTGATCGGGCGTCCCTCAGGCGAGACGCGCGCGGGCCACCCAGTGGTGGTCGTGGGGCGGGCAGAGCCGCGCGGGCGGAGGCGGGAACCCCGCGCACGCGCCCGCGGACAGCTGCCTCAGCGTGTACGCCTCCGCCTGCCAGCCGTGCCGGCCGAGGAAGCCTCCGAGGTCGTCCAGGCCGAGCCGGAACGCGGATCCACGGGACTCCATGAAGGCCAGGAACCTCTCGTTGGCCGGGTCGTCGTAGAACTCCGTGTGCGGTGCGTCGATCAGCAGCGTCGAGCCGGGTGCCGACCTCTCCCTGACGTGCGCGATCAGCCGGGTGAACTGCTCGATCCGCACGTACGGGAGCAGGCCCTCGACGATCCAGACGGTGCGTTCGGCCCGGTCGTGGCCCGCGGCTCGCAGGTGCTCCGGCCACGCGTCGCTCCGGAGGTCCGCGCCGAGGGACACACGGTGGCAGGCGAGCCGGTCCTCGACCGGGGCGAGCAGCGCCTCCTTGGCCTCCAGCTGGCCCGGCAGGTCGATCTCGAAGAAGCGGGTGGCGGGCGGGAGTCCGAGCCGCCAGGCACGGGTGTCGCTGCCCGCGGCGAGGCAGACCACCTGGGTGATTCCCTCGGCGATCCCCCGGCCGAGCGCCAGGTCACCGAAACGGGCCCGCACGATCACCGATCCCGTGGTGCCGCCGGCGGCCAGCGCCTCGTCCGCCATCCGTCTGGACCGGGGTGTGCTCAACAGGGCGGCGTAGGGATCCGACAGGTACGCGTCGGGCCGGTCGTTCTCCATGGCCCTGATGACGGCCGTGATGAAGCTCGTCTCCTTCACGGCCTCGACGGCCCCGGCCGCTTCGGAGGGGGTCCCGGACTCGGCGTCCCGGCGGGTCCGGTGTGTCACTCCGCACTCCTGGAGTCGGGCCGTGCGACCGGCACACGGCTGGGGCTGACGGTCAGTGAGGGCCGCGTGTTGACCCACTCCTGGTCGAACCTGCCCGTGACGGCGAAGTCATGGGAGATCCGCGCGAGTTCCTCCTCGCCGAAGACGTCCCGTACGTCGTCGAAGCCGCCAGGGGCCCTTTGGTGGGCCAGCGTGATGACCCGTTCGGGCCCCATCGACCGGGCGCTCGCCTGGAGTTCGGTCATCTGCGGCCGGCGTTCCGCCTCGTAGGCCCGCAAGGCCTCGCCCAAGTCCGGGTGCGCGGCCAGGTGCCACGCGAGCACCCGCGCGTCGATGACGGCCTGGGTGGCTCCGTTCGATCCGGCGGGGTACATCGCGTGGGCGGCGTCACCCACGAGCGTCACGTTCCCGAACGTCCACCGGGGGATGGGGTCCCGGTCGGTCATCGGGTAGCGCTGGATGTCCTCGGTGTCCTTGAGGAGGCTCGTCAGGTCCGTCCCCGGAGGCGACCACCGGCCGAACTGGCGCAGGATGACCTCCCGGCTGTCCGCAGCGCCCATCGGCCGCCGGTGCGTGCCGCCGTCGCCGTCGCCGTCGGGGAACGCGGCCACCCAGTTGACCAGTGCGCGGCGCTTCTCGGCGTCCCTCTCGATCGGGTACAGGACGAGCCGTCTTCTGTCGTCCCCCAGGACGGCCATCGAGTCCCCTGTCAGGAACTCGTCGGCCCAGGCGGTCCCCCGGTACAGGGTCGTCCCGTTCGTCAGGGGAGGCCCCTCGTCGGGGTAGAGCAGTGAGCGCGCGGTCGAACGGATGCCGTCCGCGCAGAGGAGCACGTCCGTCTCGACGGTCCGGGTGGCCCCGTGCCGGTCCGTGAAGACGCCGCGCGGTCCGCCCGGCCCGTGGTCCAGGCCGACGAGCCGGGCGTCGGTGACGACGGCGTCGTCGCCCAGCCGCCGCCGGGCCTCCGCGGCCAGGACCGCGACGAGCCGCGAGCGGGATATCGACAGCTGGGGCCAGCCGTATCCGGCGTGGGTTCCGCGGTCCTCACGCCACACCAGGTCTCCGTGCGGGTTGTACATCGCGAGTTCCCGGGTGCGGACCGCCTGGTGCCGCAGCTCGTCCAGCAGACCGAGTTCGGCGAGCTCGCGGACGGCGTTGGGCAGGATGTTGAGTCCGAGCCCGAGCGAGCGGACGGCGGGATCGGCCTCGTAGACCGTGACGCGGTCGAATCCCGCCGCGTGGAGGCTGACCGCGGTGGCCAGCCCGGCTATCCCGGACCCGACAATCGTGATCTTCGTCGTCGGCACGTCACTCCTTCGGTGTCGTCGCACGGGGGACCGTGCGGAGGGCGGCCGGGCCGACCACGGCACCGTTCTGCCGTGTCAGGGCGAGGATCTCTTCGAGGAGCCCCACGCTTCCGCCGCCGCTGCCCAGTTCGTAGAGCCTGACCTCCGCGTGGTAGGCGCGGCGCGCCATCACCAGGTGCTTCCCGCGGAACGAGGTGAGCGACCGGAGGGCCTGCCGCAGCCCCTCGGCTCCGGCCCGGAGGTGGTGGCCGGTCCCGGACGACGGGGTGGAGCCGTCGAGCGCCGCGACGACCCGTGAGGTGACGGACGGCCCGGTGGTCCAGTCCGCGTACAGCTCCTGCCAGTCGGGGAGCGTCTGGAGGGCGACCTCGTGGCAGAAGCCCCGGTACTGCCCGCTGCCTCGGTCCGACGCCCAGAGCAGCAGGTCCAGGAGGAAGAGGGGGACATGGGCGGCGGCCGGCCCCATGTATCTTCGGCCCGCTACGCGCACGTCCTCGAAGTACGGTCTGAGGACGAGGGCGAAGAACTCGGGCGTGACGTCGGCGTTCACCCGGCCCATCGCCCGGTCGGCCGCCGTGATGTGCCCGGCGAGGGACGCCATCGCGTCGGCGTACACCGCGCTGCCGGGTTCCTCGGCGCGCAGCACGCGCCCGGTCTCGACCGCGCGGGCGAGGTCCGGGACGCAACGGCGTACCGCGTCGATGAGGTGTCTCTCCATGGGGTGGCCGCTGTAGAGCCGTTCCCGTGCGCCCACCGGATTCCAGCACGTGTAGTGGTACACGGTGTCGCGCGGGATCATACGGGTCCGCATGCCCAGGAGTTCGAACGAACGGGTCGCCTCCGGGATGACGTCGAAGGCCGACACACCGTGCCGTTTGAGGCTGCCGAGGTACATGCCCAGATCTCGCATGGCGGCGAGGCATTCCGGCACCGTGAAGGCGGCGACGCTCTCTTCGGAGGGGAGCGCCCCGCGCAGGACGCGCGCCAGCGCGGAGACGTCACCGGCCTCGTTCATCGTGGGTAACGAGCGGACGTCGTCGTCCAGCCGCAAGGGGTCGAGCCGCCCGATGCTCTCGTTGTGTTCCTCGGAGCTCACGTCTGTCTCTGCCGTGCGGTGCATGTGAACCAACTCTTCCGATGGGGATCCGTTTCCATGTGCTGCCGGAACGGTCAGGAATCAGCCGTGGCGCGGGGAAGGGCTCCGGGCCGGACACGGGGCACCGCGAGGCGGAGAAGAGGGAGGCGGGGGGTGCGGACCCGGTACGGGTACCGGGCCGGTGCCCCGAAGTCCACGCGGGGGGTACGGGACTTCGGGGCGGCTCTCAGACCGTCTGGCGTGCGCGGCGCGAGGCCCGCAACGCGTTCTTGTCGATCTTGCCCACCGGGGTGCGGGGGAGGTCGGGTACGACGACCACCTCGTCCGGCATCTTGTAGGAGGCCAGCCCCCGCGCGCGCATGTGCTCCCTGACCGAGCGCAGGGTGACCGGCGCCGCCCCGTCGTCCGCGCCGCCGCCGAGGACGACGAACACACAGACGCGTTCGTCGAGGTCGCCGTCCGGGACGCCGACCACGGCGGTGTCGCGGACTCCGGGGTAGGTCAGGACGTGTCCCTCGACCTCCTCCGCCGAGACCTTCTCCCCGAGGTGGTGGATGATGTCCTTCAGCCGGCCCTCGATGACGACGTTGCCGTCCTCGGTCAGCCGCGCCAGGTCGCCGGAGCGGTAGAAGCCGTCCTCGGTGAAGGACCGGCGGTTGTGTTCCGGCGCCGCGAAGTAGCCGCGGATGGTGTACGGGCCGCGGGTCAGCAGTTCACCGGTGACCCCGACGGCGACGTCGTGGTCGTCGGCGTCGACGATCCTGATCTCGTCGTCCGGGCACACCGGCCTGCCCTCCGTGCCGAAGACGACCTCCGGCGGGTCGTCCAGGCGTGTGTGGGTGATCAGGCCCTCGCCGATGCCGTACACGTTCGCGATGCGGCAGCCCAGGCTCCCGCTCACCCGCTCCGCCGCGGCCGGTCCGAACTTGGAGCTGCCCACCTGCATGATCATGCCGCTCATGTCGATCGGCGTGGCGCGGGCGGCCTCCGCCCACAGCAGGGCCAGCGCGGGCACCAGCGTGGTGAGGGTGACGCCCTCGTCCCGGATCAGCGGGAAGACGTGGTCGGGGCTGGGGTTGGCGGCGAGTACGGCCTTACCGCCGATGAGCACCGCCCCCAGCGCCCCGGGGCAGCCCAGCGCGGCGTTGTGCGGCACGGGGTTCGCGGCGAGGTAGACCCCGCTGTCGTCGAACTCCACCACCCGGGCGCACGCGGAGATGTTGTACGCGTAGTCGTCGTGGGTGCGCGGGATCAGCTTGGGCACACCGGTGGTTCCGCCCGACAGCAGGAGCAGCGCCACCTCGGACGAGTCGACGGGAGGCAGTTCCCGTACGCCGGAGCGTGCCAGCTCCGACAGCGGGGTGAACTCCTCCGCCTGGCCGTCGATCACCACGTGCCGCAGGCCGGGCGCGTCCCGGCGGACGTCGCGGGCCAGCGCCCGGAAGTCGAAGCCCTGGAACCGGTCGGGGCCGATGTAGGCCACCGCCTCGGAGGCGCGCGCCAGGTGCAGGATCTCGTCGCGGCGGTGACCGGGCAGCGCCAGGACCGGGATGGCGCCGATGCCGGCCAGGGCGATGAGGGTGGACAGGAAGCTGATCCGGTTCGGGAGGTGCACCACCACCCGGTCGCGGCCGCGGACGCCGAGGGCGAGCAGGCCCGACGCGATCCGGTCGGCCTCCTCGGCCAGCTCCGCGTAGGTGACGCGGTGGTGCGCGTCCACCGCGGCGGTCTTGTCCGGCCGGCGTGCGGCGCTGTCGGCGAACAGCTGCCGCAGGGAGAGACCGCGCCAGTAGCCGGCACGGCGGTAGCGGTCGGCGAAGCCGGTCGGCCAGGGCACGAAGCCGTCGAGCATGTGTCCTCCTAGGGTGCGACACCCTCAGGTTCGGGCACGAGTCCTGGTGCCTCGGCGAGCCCGACAGAGCTTTGACAGATTGCCGCGACCGGGCCGGGGGTTCGGTGAAGCTCGGTGGCGTGAATCCCATACGAACGCGTGACCGAGGCTGGTTGCGGGCCCTCGGCGGTGTGACGGGCCCGGCCGTCCGGCTGGTCTGCTTTCCGCACTCCGGTGGTTCGGCGGCGACCTATCGTGCCTGGTCGCCGGCGATGCCCGGGGACATGGAGCTGCTCGCCGCGCAGTATCCCGGTCACGCCGACCGGATCGCCGAGGCGCCGGCCGGCAGCGTCGCGGAGATCGGCTCACACGTCGCGCGGGAGCTGTCGCGGCTGGATCCGGCTCGCTGCGTCCTGTTCGGGCACAGCCTGGGCGCCCTGGTCGCGTACGAGACCGCACGGGCCATGCGGGACCTCGGCACGCCCCCGCGCGCCCTGTTCCTGTCGGGCGCGCCCGCGCCCCGGGCGGCCGGCGGTGGAACCACGCACCGGGCGGACGACGAGGAGCTGTGGCGGGCGCTGCGGGACCTCGGCGGGATCGCGCCGGAGATCGCGGACGACCCGGAGCTGCGGGACCTGCTGCTGCCGGTCCTGCGGTCCGACATCACGCTCCACGAGACCTACCGGCCCGCGCCCGGCGCCGAGCCGCTGGACTGCCGGATCCGCTGCTACCACAACACCGGGGACCCGCTGGTGGACGCCGCGCGGGCCGGCGCCTGGGACGCCGTGGCCGCCGGCCGCTTCGACGTACGGGCCCTGCCGGGCGGGCACTTCCGGTTCCTCTCCCACCCGGCCGAGCTGATCGACGACATCACCGCGGTTCTCGCGGAGAGCGAGGTCCTGCGATGAGTACCGCACAGTCCGTCGTGATCACCGGCGCGGCCACCGGTATCGGCCGGGGCATCACGGAGTGCGTGCTGAAGTCCGGCGCCGGGGTGACCGTCGTCGGGCGCCGCGAGGAGCCCCTGCGGGAGCTGAAGGACCGTTACGGGGACGCCGTCACGGTGGTGGCCGAGGACGTGTCCGCGCCCGGCGCGGCCGGGCGGATCGTCGCCGCGGCGACCGGGGCCTTCGGCAGGCTCGACGCGGTGGTCAACAACGCGGGGCTGGCCCGGTTCGGTGAGCTGGAGACGACCGACCCCGCGCTGTTCGACGCGATGCTCGCCGTCAACGTACGCGCTCCGGCCGAACTGATCCGGTGCGCGCTGCCGCAGTTGCGCGCCCACCGCGGCAGCGTCGTCAACATCTCCTCGGTCGGCGGCGCGCTGTCCATGCCGGGGCGTGCCTTCTACGGCGCGAGCAAGGCGGCCCTCAACAGCCTCACCCGTTCGCTGGCACGCGAACTCGCCCCGGACGTCCGGGTGAACGCCGTCATGCCCGGCCCGGTGGACACGCCGATGTGGCACGAGACCGGCCTCGACGGGGCGGGCACCGAACAACTGCGCGCCGGGCTCCTCGCCTCGACCCCGATGGGGCGGTTCGGCCAGGACACGGAGATCGGCCGATGGGTGTCCCTGCTGATCGACCCGGAGGTGTCCGGCTGGGTCACCGGGGCGCTGATCCCCGTCGACGGCGGCCGTACGGCATGACACATCCCGCGACCTCCACGAACGGTCGACGGAAACCCCGACAGAACAAGGACGGTACGAGCGTGAGTTCAGACATCTTGTCCGCCGCCGGTTCCATCCCCTCCTCGTGTCTGCACCGCATCTTCCGCGCGGCGGAGGCGAAGGAGGAGGAGTCCGGTACCGAGGTGGTGAAGCTGCACGTCGGTGACCCGTACTTCGACCCCGCCGACAACGTCGCGGACGCCTTCGTGGACGCGGTGCGGCGCGGAGAGACCAAGTACACCGGTGTGGAGGGCCTGCCCGAGCTGCGCGCGGCGGCCGTGGAGAAGCTCCGCCTCGACAACGGGGTGGACAGCGCGGTCTCCCGGCTGCTGATCTCGCCGGGCTCGTGCCAGGGCCTGGCCGCCCTGCTCCAGTCGCTCGCCGAGCCCGGCGCCGAGATCCTGCTGCCGGAACTGCACTGGCCGGTCCACCTCCAGCAGAGCGTGCTCGCGGGGTTCCGCCCGGTGCTGTACGCGCTCGGTGACGACTTCCGGCCCGACCCCGCGACGATCGCGGCCGCCGCCACCCCGCGTACCCGGGTGCTGGTCATCAACTCGCCGGCCAACCCGACCGGTGTCGTCCTGGACCGCGACGAGATCGGTGCCCTGCTGGAGCTGGCCCGCGGCCGGGGCTGGCACGTCATCAGCGACGAGGCGTACGAGCACTTCCTGTACGAGGGCGAGCACGTCTCGGTCGCCTCGCTCGAACGCGACGTGCCGGTCGACGAGCGCATCGTGCACAGCGTCTTCAGCTTCTCCAAGAGCTTCGCGATGACCGGGTACCGGCTGGGCTACGTCGCCCTGGCCAACGACCACGCCGCCGACGTCATGAAGGTGACGCAGGAGGCCAACATCATCGGCACCTCGACCCCGGTGCAGTACGCGGGGATCGCCGCGCTGGAGACCCGGGCCGACGCGGCGGCGACCAACCGGAAGCTGGTGCAGCGCAACCGGGACGTGGCGCTGTCGCCGCTGGTCCGCGCGGGGCTGATGAGCGAACTTCCGGCCGGCGGCTGGTACGCGATGCTGGACGTGGCCCGGACGGGGCTGGACGCCGAGACCTTCGCGACCGAGTTGCTCGCACGCAAGGGCGTCGCCGTCGTGCCGGGGAACGGCTTCGCCATGCGCCCCGACGTGGACGAGCAGGGCCGCATCCGGTCCCACGACTTCGCGCCCTGGGCACGGCACCTGGTCCGGGTCGCGTTCTGCGTGGATCCGGCGTCGCTCGAATCCGGGGTGCGCAAGATCCTGGAGTTCGTCGACGAGTGCGGTGACGCGGGCGCGGATTCCTCCCGGTAGACGAAGACGGCGCGGGCGCGTCCCTTCCAGATCATTCTCCTTCGCGGGCCCGGGACTCCGGGCCCCCGGGAGCCAGGACGGTTGAAGTCGGGTCAGCACGGAAGAAGTGAGGGAACCATGGCCAGAAGTGTTGTCATCGTCGGCGGCGGGACCGCGGGGTGGATGACCGCCTCGTATCTGAAAGCGACCTTCGGCGACAAGCTCGCGGTGACGCTCGTCGAATCGAAGAACGTGCCCACGATCGGGGTGGGGGAGGCGTCCTTCAGCACCATCCGGCACTTCTTCTCGTATCTCGGACTCGCCGAGACCGACTGGATGCCGGAGTGCCACGCCACCTACAAGCTGGGGATCCGCTACGACAACTGGCGGGCCGAGGGGCACCACTTCTACCACCCCTTCGAGCGGCCGCGCATCGTGGAGGGCGTGTCCCTCGCGGACTGGTGGCTGCACAAGCGGCCCAGCGCCGACTACGACCGGGACTGCTCGGTGATCGCCGCGCTCTGCGACGCCAAGCGCTCGCCCCGGCGGTTGGAGGGCAGCCTGCTGGAGCTCGACGCGGTCGAGCACGAGGCGGAGCACGCGTCCCGGTCCACCATGGCCGAACAGAACACCCAGTTCCCGTACGCCTACCAGTTCGACGCCACGCTGCTGGCCAAGCTCCTCACCCGGTACGGCACCGACCGCGGGGTCCGGCACGTGCTGGACGACGTGGTGCACGCGGAGGTGGACGAGCGCGGCGACGTCACGCACGTGCGCACCAAGGAGAGCGGCGACCTGGCGGGCGACCTCTTCATCGACTGCACCGGGTTCCGCGGGATGCTGCTCAACAAGCGGCTGGAGGTGCCCTTCCTCTCGTACCAGGACAGCCTGCCGAACGACAGCGCGGTCGCTCTGCGGGTGCCGATGGAGATGTCCGACCAGGGGATGGGCCCGTACACCAGGTCCACCGCGCAGGACGCCGGCTGGATCTGGACGATCCCGCTCTCCGACCGGATCGGCACGGGCTACGTCTACGCCAGTGACTACTGCACCCCGGACGAGGCCGAGCGCACCCTCCGCTCGTTCGTGGGGCCGGGGTCCGAGGACCTGACGGCCAATCACATCAAGATGCGGATCGGCCGGAGCGAGAACTCCTGGGTCAACAACGTCGTGGCCATCGGCCTGTCCAGCGGGTTCGTGGAGCCGCTGGAGTCGACGGGGATCTTCTTCATCCAGAACGGCATCGAGCAGTTGGTGAAGCACTTCCCGGGCGGCCGGGACGACCACCAGCTGCGCAGGTCCTACAACCGCCAGGTGGCCAACGTCATGGACGGCGTACGGGAGTTCCTCGTGCTCCATTACATCGCCGCCAAGCGCGACAACAACGCGTACTGGCAGGACGCCAAGACGCGCACCGTGCCCGACGCGCTGGCCGAGCGCATCGAGCAGTGGAAGGTCAAACTGCCCGACGCGGACACCGTGTTCCCGTACTACCACGGCTTCGAGCCCTACTCCTACACCGCGATGATCCTGGGCCTCGGCGGTCTCGACGTCCGTGCCCGGCCCGGTCTGGCGCTGATGGACGACACCGCCGCGTCCAAGGAGCTGCGGCAGGTCCGCGACCAGGCCGCCTCGCTGGTCGAGCGGCTGCCGAGCCACTGGGACTACCTGGCCCACGTCGCGAGGCTGAAAAAGGCGCGTTCGTAGTCAGCGGCATGGCCGAGCGAGGAGGTAGCACAGCATGCCGAACCCTGTGACCGGCACGATCGCGCGAGCACCGGTCGATCAGGCGGAGTTCCGCTCTCTCATGACGACGCACCCGGCCGGAGTCACCGTCGTGACGACCGCCGCGCCGGACGGTGAGCCCTGGGGGATGACCTGCTCGTCGATGTGCAGCGTCGCCCTGCGGCCGCCGACCTTGCTGGTGTGCCTGCGGGCCGAGAGCCCGACGCTGGCCGCGCTGCTCCAGGTGTCGGCGTTCGCGGTCAACCTGCTGCACGACCGGGCCGAGGGCGCGGCGACCCTCTTCGCCTCCGGCGCGCCGGACCGGTTCGAGAAGGTGGAATGGGTCCGGGAACCGGAGTCCGGGCTGCCGCACCTGGTCGAGGACGCCCACACGGTCGCGGACTGCCGTGTCAGCGAGACGCTGTCCGTCGGGGACCACGTGGTGGTCTTCGGGGAGGTGCTCCAGGTGAAGGTGCGGGCGGACCGGCCGTCGAGCCCGCTGCTGTACGGGATGCGGCGGTACGGATCGCTGCGAACCTCCCCTCCCGGCCCGAGCGGCACCGTTCCGACCGGCACCGGCCCGAGCGGCACCGGCCCGGCGGCCGGCGGTGCGGCCGTGTGAGGGGCCGGGACGTGTCCGCCCCCGGCCGGAGGCGCCCGCCGTCACGCGGGGGCCGCCGGCCGGGGGCGCCCGGCGGTACCAGACGATTCCGACGACCCATGGGAGCTGACGGTGAGGAGCGACCTCTTGAACACCCGGGACGGCGAACGCGCGGAGCCGGCGCCCCCGGCCGGCCCCAAGCCACGGATTCCCGACTGCCCGCTGGCACGCACGGTCGAGGCCGTCGGCCCCTGGTGGACGCTGGAGATCCTGCACGAGGTCTTCGACGGCCACACCCGCTTCTCGGCGATCCGCCGGAATCTGGCGACGCCCGCCGACGTA
The DNA here is from genome assembly GCA_000720535.1 of Streptomyces halstedii. Classification (GTDB taxonomy): domain Bacteria; phylum Actinomycetota; class Actinomycetes; order Streptomycetales; family Streptomycetaceae; genus Streptomyces; species Streptomyces halstedii. The sequence continues at coordinate 219,197 of JOAZ01000001.1, read as the reverse complement.
CTGACGGACCGGATCGCGGGCCTGGTGGCGAGGGACCTCCTCGCACCCGAGGACGGGGCCTCGTCCCCGGACGACCCGGCGTACCGGCCCACCGATCGCGGCCGGGCGCTGCGCCCGCTCATCCTGGTCATGGCCGCGTGGGGGAATCACCGGCTGGCCCCGGAGGAGCGCAGTCTGCTGCTGGTGGACGCCGCCACCGGCGCGGAGGCGGACCCGGTCGTGGTGGATCGCCTGACGGGGCGTCATCTCGACTCCCCCGACTTCGTCTTCGCCCGTGGTCCCCGGGCGAGCGAGCTGATCGCCGCCCGCTATCCGGAGATCCAGGGACGGCGGTGACCCCCGCGCCACGGACCCGCCCGGCCCCACAGCGTCTTCACCTCGTCTGACCGCGTCAGAACGGCCACGAAGGGCCTCACGCAACCATGGACATCGTCTCGAACTTCCTTTCCCATCCCGTGCACGTGATCCTGGCGCTCGCCGTCGTACTGGTCCTGGCCCGTGCGGGACGGGCCGCCGCCCGGTGGCTGCGCCAGCCCGAGGTCGTCGGAGAGGTCACGGTGGGGCTGCTCATCGGCCCCCTCGTGCTCGCGCTGTCCGACCGGGCCTCGTTCGACGCCCTGCTGCCGGGCGCGGTGCTCGGCGTGCTCAAGTTCGTCGGCCAGACGGGGCTCGTGCTCTATCTGGTGGGCCTCGCCCACAAGTTGCGGCCGGGGCCGGGCGGCCCGTCGCAGCGCACCCTCTCCGGTCTGGTCGGCGGTGCCTTCGTGCTTCCGCTCGCCACGGGGCTGCTGCTGGTGGGGCTGATCCGTCTCACCGACGACACGGCGGCCCGCGGCGACGCCCCGCTGCCCGCCTTCGTCCTGCTGGTCGCGGTGGCCATGTCCATCACCGCAGTCCCCGTCCTGTCCCGGATCCTCGGCGACCGGGGCATGAGCGACACCACCGAGGGGCGGTTCGCCCTGGCGTCCGCCGTGGTCATGGACAGCCTGGGCTGGATCATGCTCACGCTCGCCATCGGACTGGGCGCGGGTGACCTCTCGGGTCTCTGGGGATCCGGCCTCGCCCTCCTCGCGGGCGGCGGTTGCGCGCTCCTGCTGCGCCTGGGCCTGCTCACCGCCCCGGCGCGCCGGCTCTGCCTGCGGATGCCGAGGACCACCGCCGTACTCCTCGGCTGCGCCGCGATGGGGACGGCCCTGCTGACCGAGCGCCTGGGCATGACCGCCATCGTCGGTGCCGCGATGGTCGGCCTGGCGATCCCCGGCGAGGCCCTGGCCCCCTGGACCAAGCCGGTGGCCGCGGTCTCGCACGCCGGGCGGACCCTGACGCCGGTCTTCTTCGTGGTCACCGGCGTCACCGTGCTCATCGACGCCTTCTCCGCCGCGTCCTGGACGCTGATCACCGCCACGCTCGTCCTGGGCTGCCTGGGCAAGCTGCTCGGCGGCTACCTCGGAGCCCGCCTGGCCGGCATGCCCCCCGTCTCGGCACGCCGTATGGGCGCCCTGATGAACACCAGGGGCCTGACCGAACTGATCGTGCTCGAAGCCGGACACCGTGCCGGCATCCTGCCCTCGCCGCTGGTCCTCGCCCTGGTCATCATGGCCCTGACGACCACGGCCATGACCGGCCCCCTGCTCGGACTCGTCGACCGCGCCGAACGCCGCCGCGGCGGCCCCCCGGAAGCCGCCGGGCTTCCCGGCCCGGTGGCGGCCAAGGGCACCGCGCCATGAGGGGACCGGCGGGTGTGACGGCGGGACGGCCGGGCCCCCTCACGGCAGCAGCGGTCCCCCGGCGAGTGTGAGGACGGCGCTCCCCCCGATGCCGAGTGCCAGGGAGAGGGCCGCCGCCGTGCAGGCGGTGGCGGCGGCCGTACGTCCCCGTACGGCGTGTGCGGCGGCGGGCGCCGCACCGGCGGTGGCGAACAGGGGGCCGAGCCAGCGCAGGTAGTAGAAGAGCGAGGCGACGGTGTTGGCGACCGCCAGGACGGCGAGCCAGGTGAAGCCCCCGTCGACGGCCGCGCTGAAGATCTCCAGCTTGCCGAGGAAGACCCCGGTGGGCGGGGTGCCGACCAGGCCGAGGAGGCACACCACCAGGACGGCCGCGAGGCCGGGGCGCCTGGCGGCGAGGCCGCGGTAGTCGGTGAGGGCACGGGCCCGGGGGAGTCCGGCGACGACGGCGAAGGCGCCGAGGTTGGTGACGGCGTACGCGAGCAGGTAGAACAGCAGGCCCTTCTGGGCGAGGTCGCTGCGGGTGGCGACGGCCAGGGCCATGAGGAGGTAGCCGACCTGGCTGATGGTGGAGTAGGCGAGCAGGCGTGTCACGGAGGTCTGGAAGAACGCCGCCAGGTTCCCCAGGCTCATGGTGAGCGCGGCGACGACCGCGAGCAGCAGGGGCCAGTTGACGCCGCTGCCGGGGAGTGCCTGGTGGAGCAGGCGGTAACCGGCGATCAGGCCGCCGATCTTGGGGAGGGTGGTGACGTAGGCCGCGACCGGCACGGGGGCGCCCTCGGTGACGTCCGGTACCCAGAAGTGGGCCGGTACCGCGCCCGCCTTGAACAGCAGACCGGCCAGGACACCGATGAGCCCGACCGCGACGAGTCCGTAGGGGGCCAGGGGCAGGGCCGTGGCGAGCCCGCGGTAGTGGGTCGTGTGGCCGGCGCCGTACAGGAGGGCCGTGCCGCCGAGCATGACGGTGCCGAGCAGGGCACCCATCAGGTAGTACTTCAGGGCTGCCTCGGTACCGCGGGCGTCCTTGGCGAACGCGGCGAGCGCGTAGGCGGGCAGACTGGCGAGCAGGTAGGCGGCGAACAGCATCAGCAGGTCGTCGGCGCCGGTCAGGGCGAGCGTGCCCGCCCCGGACAGCAGCAGCAGTACCCAGTACTCGGTCTCGCGCGGATGGTTCCGTACGGTTTCCACGGACATGCCGATGACCAGCGGCAGGGCCGTGAGGACGGCGAGCCGGCCGACGCCGGTGGCGGTGTCCACGGCGAACGCCCCCGAGAAGACGGTCTGTTCACGTCCGGTGGCGAGGGTGACGGCGGTGGCGGTCAGTCCGGCCGCGCAGGCGACGGCGGCGAGGACGGCGACGATCCACTGGCGGCGGCGGGGCAGCCAGCAGCCGGTGAGGAGGCCGAGGACGGCGGCGCCCAGGAGGGCGAGTTCGGGGAGGAGGGCGGTCAGGTTCTCGTTCACCGCGCGACCAGCCCGGTCAGGGTGCGGCCGGCCGGTTCCACGACGTCCAGCAGCCAGCGCGGTGCCACGCCGATCACCAGCGCGACGGCGAGCAGCAGCCCGGTGGACCAGGTCTCGGTGGCTCGCAGATCCGTGAGGGCACCGTCGGGAAGCGTCGGCGGCAGGCGCGGGGCGCCGAAGAACATGCGCCGCAGCGCGGTCAGGAAGAGGGCGGCGGTGATCAGGATGCCGGTGAGGGCGACGGCGGTGGCGACCGCCTGGGAGGCCAGGCTCCCGGTGAGGATCTGGAACTCGGCGACGAACCCGGAGAAGCCGGGGATGCCCAGCGCGGCGAACGCGGCGACGGCCGTGACCGCGGCGAAGCGCGGTGTGCGCGCGGCCAGACCCGAGTAGGCGTCCATCGCGTAGGTCCGGCCCCGGTCGTGGAGCACCCCGGCGAGCAGGAAGAGGGCTCCGGTGATCAGGCCGTGGCTGACCATCTGGGTGACCGCGCCGGTCACCGCGAGGGAGCGGGCCTGGGCGTCCGTACCGGCGAGCGTCCCGGCCGCGCCGACGGCCAGGACGACGTACCCCATGTGGTTGACGGAGGTGTAGGCGATCATCCGCTTGAAGTCGGTCTGCGCCAGGGCCACCAGAGCCCCGTAGACCACCGACACCGCTCCGGCGACCGCGATCGTCAGGGCGTACTGGCGCCAGCTCCCCGGCAGCAGCGGCATGGCAACGCGCACGAATCCGTAGGTGCCCATCTTCAGCAGGACCCCGGCCAGGATCGCCGACCCCGCCGCGGGGGCCTCGGTGTGCGCCGGGGGCAGCCAGGTGTGGAACGGCACGGTCGGGGTCTTGACCGCCAGCCCGGCCCCGATGGCCAGCAGCACCAGGCCCGCGTACGTCCCGCGTCCGGCGAGCGGGTTGCCGCGGGTGAGGTCGACGATGTCGAAGGTGTGCGGGTCCGCCGCCAGGTACAGGCCGATGAAGCCGAGCAGCAGGGCGAGGGAGCCGAGGAAGGTGTAGAGGAAGAACTTCACGGCCGCGGCACGGGCGCGTTCGCCGTCGCCCCATCCGGCGATCACGAAGAACATGCCGACGATCGACAGGTCGAAGTAGACGAAGAACAGGATCAGGTCGAGGGCGGTGAACAGGCCGGTGCCGACGGTCTGGAGGAAGAGGAACAGGCAGACGTACGACCGCACCCGCCGCCGCTCACGCGCCGAGAAGACGGCGACGGCCAGGAACAGCAGGCTGGTCAGGGCCACCAGCGGCAGGGACAGTCCGTCCACGCCCACGTGGTAGCCGACGCCCGCGCCGGGGATCCAGCGCGCCCGCTGCTCGTACTGCGTGCCGCCGCCGGTGTCGAAACCCGCCCACAGCGCGCCGACCAGGGCCAGTTCGGCGGCGGTGGCACCGATCCAGATCCGGTGGTACGCCCGGTCGGGGAGGGTACGCGGCAGGAGCAGCAGCACCGCGCACACCAGCAGCGGCCAGAACGTGACGACGCTCAGCACAGGGTTACCTCACCAACAGGATGATCAGGACGAGCGCGGCGAAGCCCACGGCGGCCTGGGCGTAGTACTGGTGCAGGAGTCCGGTCTGCGGGCGCCGCGCCCAGCGGCCCAGGCTCCGGGCGCCGGAGGCGATCGCGCGTACGGCGGCGTCGATGCCGTCGTCGTCCAGGCGGCGGGCGAGCCTGGCCGCCGCGAGGCCGCCCCGGGCGGTCCGCCGTACGGCGCCGTCGATGACGCGGTCGTCGAAGACGGCCAGTGCCCTGGCCAGGGTCAGCACGGGACCGGCCACCGCGATCCGGGCGAACCGCTCCAGGAACAGCCAGTTCCGGGCCCCTCGCACGACGGCACGCGGTACGGGCGCCACGGCGGCTTCCCGGGCGGGTGCCGGGCGGGCGGCCCACCACCAGGCCGCCCCGGCGGCGGCGAGGACGACACCGGCCGACAGGCCGAGCTCCCACGCCTCGGGGGACGGTTCGTCCCCGGCGCCGGCCAGCCGTCGCAGCCAGGACGCCGGCCCCGGCAGGGCCAGCACCCCGAGCAGGGCCCCGGCCGAGGTGAGGGTGAGGAGCGGAGCCGGGGTGGCGCGGGACACCCGCCGGGTGCCGGGTCGCTCGGTGTCGTATCCGGCCCCTGGATCCGGCGGGAGGGGGCGGGTGACGTACCACAGGGCCTTGACGCCGTAGACGGCGGCGACGGCCGCCGCCGCGAGCCCCACCGCGTACAGGCAGGTCCCCCGGGTCCGGGCGGCGGCGAGCACGAGGTCCTTGGCCGCCCACAGCGAGAGGGGCGGCAGCCCGGCCAGAGTGAGCGCGCCGACGGTGAAGGCCACGCCGACCGGCCGGTGGACGCGGGCCGCGCCGCGCAGGGCCGGCAGCCGCTTGGTGCCGAGCGCGGTGAGCCAGGCCCCGGCGGCCAGGAACAGGCCCGATTTCGTGGCGGCGTGGGCGACGAGCTGGGTCGTGCCCCCGGCCACCCCGTGACTGCCCGCGGCCATCACCATGAATCCGACCTGGGCGGAGGTGGAGGCCGCGAGCAGTTGCTTCAGGTCGGTCTGGGCCACCGCCACCAGCCCCAGGGCCAGGGCGGTGACCGCGCCGGACCAGGCGACCAGCGGACCGGCCCAGCCGGTGGTCTCCAGCAGCGGGGCCGTACGCAGCAGCAGGTAGGCGCCCGCGGCGACCATGGTCGCGGAGTGCAGCAGCGCGGAGACCGCGCCGGGGCCCCGCATGGCCCTCGACAGCCAGAAGGAGAAGGGCAGTTGGGCGGACTTGCCGAGTGCGGCCACCACGACGCCCGCGGTGAGCACATGGAGCCACGGCGAGGCCGCCCGCGGCAGCGCGTCGAGTCGCAGGGTGGTGACACCGCCGGCCAGGGCGGCGCCGGCCGCCAGGTAGAGGCCCAGGTCGGCCGCGCGGGTGGTCAGGAACGCGACATCGGCGGCCGCCGCCTTCCCGGGCTGCCGCCACCGGTACCCGATGAGCGCCCAACTGGTGGCGCCCATCACCTCCCAGGCCATCAGCAGCGGCCCCAGCGTGGTCGCGGTGACGGTGACGAGCATGGCGCCGGAGAAGAGGAGCATCAGCCCGAAGAACCGGCCGCGGTCGCCCCGGGTACCGGGCTCCCCCACCGCGAAGGCCAGCACGGCGGCGGTGACCGCGGCGACGGTGACCACCATGACGGCGGACAGACCGTCCACCGCGAGCCCCGCCTCCGTACCCGCGAACAGGGGCGCGCGGGCCGTCGGGCGGAGCAGCGCGGCGGCGACCGCCGCACCGAGCGTCGCCACGGCCGCGGTCACACCGGCCGCGGGAACCCACCGGTCCAGGCGCGGCCCGGTCACGGCGAGTACGGCTCCGGCGCCCAGCGGCAGCGCGACGAGGAGCCAGAGGACCGCGCTCATCCCTTCAGGTCCCCGGCCAGGTCGGTCATGTCGATCCGCCGGGCCCGGTAGAGGGCGGTGGTGACGGCGAACCCCATCGCCATCTCGACCGCCATCGCCACCACGGCCGCCACGATCACCACCTGTCCGCCACCGGCCGCCGGGGAGAGGAAGTGCCAGAAGTCGGCGACGGCGACGACGACACCGCCGATCATCAGCTCGATCCCCATCATGATCATGACGACGGACTGCTGGGAGAGCGCACCGAACAGGCCGGTCGAGAAGAGGCCCGCGGCGAGGACCAGCAGGAGGTGGAACGTCATCGGCCCGCTCCCCCGCCGCCCGGACCCTCAGCCCGCCGCCGGCCGGACCCACCGCCCGGATCCTCGCCCGGCCGCCGGCCGGACCCACCGCCCGGACCCTCGCCCGGCCGCTGGTCGAGGTCGTCGCCGAAGCGGTCGTACCGGCCACGCCGGGTGGCGAGCACGGTCGTACCGACCATGGTCGCCAGCAGGACGAACCCGAGCGTGACCATGGTCAGCATCTGGTCCCCCATCAGCGCGGCGCCCACCTGGAAGGTGGTGTCCTCGGGCCGCCTGCCCGTGCGGCCGGGCCAGGGGACCAGGAAGACGCCCGCCACCAGCCCGCCGAACACCGCGCCGCTGACGGCCAGCGCCCCGCGCGTGTTGTGCAGCATCGACATCGGCATCAGACCGGCCGGATTCATCATGTAGGCGATCATGAACACGGCCATGATCAGCATCTCCATGACCATCATGAGCACGGTCACCACGCCGAGGTACGGCAGCCCCAGCACGGTCACCACCCCGCCGACGCACACCAGGGACCCGAGCAGCGCGAAGGTCACCCGGGCCATCGAGTTCAGCGTGAACACCAGGACGCCGCCGGTCAGGGCGCATGCCCCCAGCACCCACAGCAGCACCACGCTCGTCACACCCATGACACGCTCCCTCACCCCGCACCGAGGCCGACGAGGGCCGGAACCAACGCCTGCGCGATCGCCGCCGGGAGGAGCACCACCCAGGCCACCTCCACGTACCGGTCGGCGCGGACCACCGGCAGCCGCCGCATCACCCACACCAACAGCCCCAGCACCAGCAGGGTCTTGACCAGCGACCACGCCCAGGCCGGCAGCCAGGGGCCGGCGCCGCCGCCCAGGAACAGCGGCACCGCCATCGCCGCACCGGCCGCCAGCCACAACCACCGCCCGGCGCGCAGGAGCAGCCGGTCCACCCCGCAGGTCTCGCCGAGCACCCCGTCCGCGATGTCACGGCCGGCCGGGTAGGCGAAGGGACCCAGGAAGCTGAAGGCGAGCACCCCGGCCAGGTAGACGGCGAAGGCGAACGGCATCCACACCGCGTACCAGAGGCCGTGCTGCGCCTCGGCGACGCCGGACACGCGCAGGGAGCGGGCACCGGTGGCGGCCGAGATCAGCGCGAACATCAACGGCAGCTCGTACGCGAGCCCTTGGGCGAGGAATCGGTATCCGCCGACCAGCGAGAACGCCGCGTTCGGGCCCCAGCCGGCCAGCCACAGCCCGGCCCAGGTCATCACCTCCATGGCGTTGAACCACACCACCCCCACCGACAGGTCGGCGGCCACGTGGTTCCCGAACGGGATCACCAGCGTGGACAGCACCGCCGCCACCGGTACGGTGACCACCCCCAGGCGCCACAGCCACCGGTCCGAGGCGGGGAGCCGCCGCGGCTGCTCGACCAGGGCGCGCGGCACGGCGAGGAACGGCCTCAGCACACCGGCCGGGGTGACGGACCGCCCGGCTCCCCTGGCGTCCAGCGCCGCGTCACCGGCCACGGCCAGCGCGGCGAGACCGAGCAGCAGGGCCGGGGCTGCCAGCGGCGTCCACCACGCCCCCGCCTCAACCACCCGTGAACTCCCTTGTCAGCGCGGCCAGTTCGTCCGGGTCCGGGTCGAGACCGGCGACGACGAGCCGGGCCGCGGCCAGCTCGGTGCCTTCCAGCAGCCGGGGCAGCAGCCCGGCCAGGGCGACGGACGGCGGCCGCCCGGCGTCCCACCGGCCCCGTGGACTCTCCTGTGCCGTGGGGTCGAGAAGGGCGGTGGGAACGGGAGGGGCCGCGGCATCGGTAAGAGCCCCGGGATCAGGGGCAGTTGGACCGAGGAGGGACCTGCCGTCCAGCCGGCGCACGTCGTCCACGGCGTCCGCGAGCCACCGCCGGTAGCGGGCCGGTACGTCTCCGCCCGCCCGAGCGGCGGGACCGCTCACACCCGCGGCCCGCGCGTCGGCCGTACTCAGCGTGCCGATGCCCCGGGTCAGCCGGTCCAGGGTGCGTGACCGCCCGACGCGCCGTTGGAGCCGCAGGGCCCGGGGCAGCACGGCCTCCGCGGGCGCGCGCTCCAGCAGGTCGTCGCGGATCCGCCGGGCGGTGACGGCCTCGGCGGGCCAGCCCGCCACCGCCAACAACCGTCCCAGACTGTCCAGATGGGCCGCCGCACGCCGCCGGGCGGCCTCGGCCAGGGGCACCGGCTCCCCCTCGGCGGCCCGCGCCCAGGGCCGGGCCCAGAACGGCTCGGTGGTGCCGCCGCACGGGCCGCCGAGCCGGGCGCGCTGGACGACATCGCCCTGGAGCACCAGGTGGACGATCAGCCCGGACGGCCAGTCGGCGAGGAACGGCCCGAGCGATACGTGCAGACGGTCAAGGGCCAGACCGTCGCGGTCCTCGCCCACCTCGGCCATGGGCAGCCCGCCCGGCATCTCCATGCCGCCGTCGGTGTCGCCGCCCACCGGCGCGCGCCGCTCTCCGTCCGCCGACGTGCGCCACTCACCACCCGCCGTCCTCGTACGGCCGGAGCCCTCGCCCTGCCCGGGTGTACGGCCGGTGCCCCCGCTCTGCCCGTGCGTACGGCCGGTGCGACCGGCGCCGGAGTGCGCGTGCTCCGTCGCGCCCAGCCGGGCGCGGCCCGTGTCGAGGGCCGCCGCCACGTCCTCGGCCGTCTCCGCCCGCAGGCGTACGCGGGGTCGGGGCGTGTCCTCCCACAGCCGGTCCAGTGCCGGTCCCAACTCCCGGCACCGCTCCCGGCACTCGGGGCCCGCCACCAGCATCAGGTCGGCTCCCGCCGGTGTCGCCGCCGTCGGCCAGTCCCGGCACCGCAACTCCCTCTCGGCGGCCAGCCGCACGGCCGTCCCGCCGGGGGTCGTCACCAGCAGCACGCGGGGCCGGGCCGCCGCCGCCCGCACCAGTAAGCGCGTCAGGCCCATCGCAGCGCCCCCTCCCGCCACGCGTACACGACTCCGGTGAGCAGGACACCGAGGAAGACGAACATCTCGATCACCGCGCCGGGGCCCATCACCGAGATGACGAGCGTCCACGGATACATGAAGACCATCTCCATGTCGAAGGCGAGGAAGAGCATCGTGACCGTGTACCAGCGCATGTGGAAGCGGCTCACGGCGTGCTCGGTGGGATCGAGCCCGGACCCGAACGGCCGGGCGGCCAGCGGTTCGGACGAGACGCGCAGTGCCTGGGCGGCGCCGTAGACCCCGGCGACCACGAGAAGGGCCAGGGCCAGCAGGGACAGCGCGGCCGTGAAGCCGTTCATCCGCTCACGCGCCCGGCCGCCGTGCCCGGCTCACGGGCGGTGGGTACGTGAGCCGGGTGGCCGCCGCCCGCGTGCCCCGGTCCTTCCGCCACTCGTACCACCTGTGGATCGCTCCCCTGCCTCACCTCTGCGCCACCTCTGCGTCACCTCGCCGCGCCGCGCACCGGCCGGACACCGGACGGTGGGCACGCGGGGCACCGTTCGCGTGCCCCGGCGGGTGCTACGGCTACGGTGCCCGAGGCGGATCCGCCACGCGCGGCACCGTGCGTCGGCAGACGGGTGAAACATGGCGGCGGCCCGTTTTCGCGGCGACGGAGGACGTCCGTCCTCGGCAGCCGGGCTCCGGCGGCGGACACCGCCGCCGGGGTGGGCGGGGCTCAGGGGGTCTACGGGGCTTCGGCGTGCGCGGACGAGGACGACGGGGCGTGCGGTCGCGGGGGTCCGATGGTCACGGCGCCCCGGAAGCGATCCGCCGAGAGGACCGACATCGTGTCGAGCTCCGGGTCGGCCACGGGCAGCAGATGGGCGTCGACCCAGGTGTCCCCCGTCGAGGCGTTGGCCCACGGGTCCTCGATCACCACGGCGCCGGGTACCACGCCGTGGCAGAGCACCCAGTGCGGCACGTCGAACCCCTGCATCCCGTCGAGCGAGACCAGGAGCAGCACGTGCTCCCGCCGGCCGATCGCGCTCCGGATCGCTGCCAGGGGCAGGTGGCGGGGGTCGACCGGGACGCCGGTCCGGTCCGCCTCCGTACGCGACGTGTCCTGGAGCAGGGCGCGCCACTGCCGCTCGTTCTCCGGATAGTGGTCGAGCAGGACGGGCCGGTCCGTGTCGAGGTGGACCGTGACGGGAGAGGAGGGCCACGCCCTGCGTACGGCGACGCCCAGTCCGACCGGTTCGCAGGCGGGGTGGTTGGTCGCGTCGCGCCACAGGGTCAGCTCGGCCCGGCGGTCGAGCGCCTCGTCCGGCAGCGCGCCCGCGTGGGCCTGCGCGACCAAGGCGGTGACGGCGCCGCATGTGAAGTGCGTGGTCTGCCCGTAGTAGGGGGGCTCGGCCACCGAGCCGTACGGGGATTCGGCCACCGAGCCGTCGTGCAGCCAGCGGACGTACCCGGTGGCGGGCCCGGCCGCGTCCTCGGCCTGCGCGAGCGGAGGACGCAGCGGGGCGAAGCCCACGGCGGCGGCGTCCTCGGGGCGGGCCGTCCATCCCTCCCACTTGACCTGCGCGAGCCCCCGGCCGCGTGCGTGCGCGACGACGGCCGCGACGGCGGCCCGCACGTCTCCGACGACGTCGACGATCTTCAGATAGGCGGTGTGGGGGCGTGCCGTCACGAGCGCGGCGGCGGTCCAGTCCTCTCCGTCGTCGGTGGGAACGGCCACCAGGTGAGGGGCGTGGGCGGAGCGGTCGAGCGTCTGCCAGCGCTCCGGCACCCCGTGCCGCGCGAGCCGCCCCAGCGGGGCCGGCGGATCCTCGGGCTCGAACGGGACGACGACGCTCTTCACGGGCGTTTCCTGCGGGGACGGCATTGCGATGCTCCAGGCGGGTCTGGGAGGGCGGGTCTCAGAGGGCGGGGGTCGGGACGGGGGCGCGCCCGCCGGTACGTGAGGGTGCCGGCCCGGACCCGGGGTCCGGGCCGGTCGCGGGCCTGAGCCGGAGGCCCGGACCCGGCCGGACCCGGACCGGCACCGCCACGCCGCGAGCCCCGGTCGGCCGGTGCCGCACCGATCCGCGCGGCCCGTGCCGTACGGGTCGGCGCGGCCCGTGGCGTACGGGTCGGCGCGGCCGCGCTGCCACCCCGTGTCATGCGCGGGACCGCCTGAGCACCCAGACGAAGTACGGGGCTCCGACCAGGGCGATCATGAGGCCCGCCGGCACCTGGGACGGTGCGACGACGGTGCGGCCGAGGGCATCGGCCACGCACACCAGCAGCGCGCCGAGCAGCATCGAGACCGGGATCGCGCGGCCGTGCCGGGCGCCCACCAGTGACCGGGCGAGGTGCGGGGCGACGAGCCCCACGAAGCCGACGACACCGACGGCGATCACACTGAGCGCCGCGAGCACCGCGGCGATCGCCAGTGCGGCGAAGCGGGTGCGTTCCACCTTGACGCCGACGATGCGCGGGGTGTCCTCGTCGACGGCGAGCAGGTCGAGCCGGGAGCGCATGGCGAGCAGCAGGGGAAGCGCGAGCGCCACGGCCACCGCGACCGGCAGGACGTCGGGCAGCGTGCGGCCGTAGGTCGTGCCGGAGAGCCAGGTGAAGATCCGGGGCGTGTTGTACGGGTCGGCGCGCAGCAGGAGGAAGGTGGTGACGGAGCTGAGGCCGTACCCGCAGCCGATGCCGATCAGGACGAACCGGTCGGGCAGGAAGCCGCCGCGCCAGGCCAGCAGGGCGATCACCGCGAACGTGGCGAGCCCCGCCGCGACCGCGACGGCCACCAGCACGAGCCGTCCGCCGGACAGGCCGGACGTGACGACGCCGGCCGCACCCAGCCCGGCGCCCGCCGTGATGCCGAGCACGCCCGGTTCCGCCAGCGGGTTGCGTACCGCGCTCTGCACGACGCATCCGGCCAGTCCGAGCGCCGCTCCGGCGAGGACCGCGGCGGCCACACGCGGGATCCGGTCGTCGAGCGCCGCCCCGATCAGGTCCGGGGCGGCGCCCTGGACCCAGAGCGCGAGGTCCCCGGTCCGCAGCCAGAGGCTCCCCGCCAGGACGGCCACCAGGACCGCACCGGCCAGGAGCGCCACCGCGCCGAGCACGACCAGGAGGAACGCCCGGCGTGACCGCGCGGCGACCCGCGTGTGCGGGGGACGGCGGAGCCCGCCCGTGTCCCGGAGCCGCAGCGCGAGGACCACGATCACGACGGAGCCGAGCAGCGCGGTCGGTACACCGGTGGGGATGGAGGCGGCCCCGTCCGCACCCTGGACCGCGCGCAGGGTCGCGTCCGCGAGCAGGATGAGCAGCGCGCCGAGCAGCCCGGCCGCGGGCACCAGGAAGAGGTGCCGGCGCAGCGCCCGGACCCGCCCCGCGATCAGGCGGGCGAGGACGGGGGCGCCGAGGCCGACGAACGCGATCGGGCCCGCCAGGGTCACCGCCGTGCTGGTCAGGAGCACCGCGCAGAGCACGGCGGTCACACGGGTGGTCCGGATCGGCACGCCGAGGGTGGACGCGGTGTCGTCGCCGAGGTTCATCACGTCGAGTCGCCGGGACAGCGCCAGAGCGACGCACAGCACCACGGCCACGAGGGGGAAGGCGCGTACGGAGGCGTCGATGTTCAGCTGCGCCAGCGAACCGCTGCCCCAGGCGAAGAGACCGGTCGTGTTCTGCTTGAACAGGATGAGGAGCATCCCGGTCGCCGCGTCCAGGGCCATCGCCGTCGCCGATCCGGCGAGGATGAGGCGGGTGCCCGCGGTGCCGGCGGCCCGTCCCGCGAGGAGCAGTACGAGCGCCGCCGCCATCAGTCCGCCGGCGAAGGCGACGGCGCCCGACGCCCACAGCGGGACGGTGAGGCCGAAGGCCGCGACGAGCGTGAGCGTGAGGTAGGCCCCGGCCGTGACCGCGAGGGTGTCGGGGGAGGCGAGCGCGTTGTGCGTGACGGACTGGAGCAGCGCGCCGGCGGCGCCGAGGGCGATGCCCACCGCCACGCCCGCGAGCAGGCGCGGCAGGCGCGAGCCGGTGAGGATCTCACCGACCGGCGCCCCGGTGTCCGCCCGTTCCCCGGCGAGGTGGCGCACCAGGTCGCCGAAGCCGACGCCCGACGTCCCCTGCGTCAGGTGCCACATGCCCACCAGGGCGGTGGCGACGAGGAGGAGCGCCAGGACGGCCACCCCGCTGAGGCCGCCACCGCGCTCGGCACCGGCCGTCCGGGCAGGTCCGCCACCGGCCGGGGCGACGGCTGCCCCCGCGCCCGCGGGCACCCCCGCGGGCGCGTGCCCCCCTGCGGGGCCGGGCGTTTCGGCGGGGCCGGGCACCCCGGCGGGACCGCCGCCGCGCTCGTCGCGCGGCAGCGGTCCCGTTCCGGGTGCCGATGTCCGGGATGCGTTCACTTCTTGTCGAGCACGTCGACGTACGCGTCGATCGCCTGCTCGCAGGAGCGCGGACCGCCGGCGCCCCACACCCGTGCCGGGAACGCGTGGGCGCGGCCTTCCTTCACGGCCGGGATGGTCTTCCAGATCGGGTTCTTCTCCAGGGCCGAGACGTACCCGCCGGCTCCTTCGTCGTTGGCGAAGAAGAAGTTGGCGTTCCCCACCGAGGTGAGACCCTCGACGTCGGTCTGCGCGAGGCCGTACGAGGGATCGACACCCCCGTCACCGTGTGCCTTGTTGACGTCGTTGGTCCACGCCGGGGTCATGCCGAGCTCTTTGCCTATCTCGGTGAACAGGGCGCCGTCACTGTAGGGACGGACGGTGAGGTTGCCCCCCTCCAGCCAGCCGTCGAAGAACAGGAAGTCCTTCGTCGGCAGATCGGCGTCGGTGACCTGCTTCTTCGCCGTGGCGAGGTGCTCGTCGAACTCCTGGAGCACCTGGTCGGCCCGCTCGGTGCGCCCGGTCGCCTTGCCGATCATGCTGAACACCTCGCGCATGTTCCCGATCGGGTCCTTCGGGTTCGCCCCGCGGGTGGCCATCACGGGGACGCCCCGCTTCTCCAGCTTCGCGATGGTCTCGTCGTCGGCGTCGAACGCCTCCACGACGATGAGGTCGGGCTTGGCCGCGTAGAGGGTGTCGAGGTCGGGCTCCTCACGTGTGCCGATGTCCGTCACCCCGCTGGGCAGCTTCTCGGCGCTGACCCAGGTGCTGTACCCCTTCGCGTCGGAGACAGCGGTGGGTGTCACGCACAGGGTCAGCGCGTCCTCGACCTGCTGCCATTCGAGGACGGCGATCCGCTGGGCGGGCTTGTCGAGCTTCACCTGCCGGCCGACGCCGTCCTTGAAGGAGACCGGCTTCGTCGAGGTGGCCGTGGTGTCCTCGGCGCAGCTCTTCGACGCGGGCGACGCGGCGGGGGTGCTGCCGGCCTCGGTCTTGTCGACGTCGGTCGTGCCGCAGGCCGTTGCGGCGAGGAGGAGGGCGAGCCCGGTGGAGGCTGACGCCGCCAGGCGACGGGCACGGTTCATGAAGAGTCCTCTTTCTTGCGGTTCGCAGCGATACGGTGCGATACGTTGCGAGGTTCGATGGTGCGAAGTGCGAGGCGACGCGGACCGGACCGGACGCGGTCCGAACACGGCTCGGAGGCGGTTCGGAGGCGGTTCGCCGGAGCGGACGCGGTTCGCCGGAGCGGGGATGTGCCGTGTCAGGAGTGGTGCCGCCCCAGTGGGTCGATACGGAGACGCCCCGTGCGGGGATCGACGCCGACCTCGACCCGGATGTCGTAGACCTCGCCGATGTTCTCGGCGGTGAGGACGTCGGCGGGCGTTCCCACCGCGTGTACGCGGCCGGAGCACATCAGGACCAGCGTGTCCGCGACACGGGAGGCGTGGTCGAGGTCGTGCAGCACGATCCCGACCGCGATGCCGTGGTCCTCGACGAGATCGCGCACCAGGTCGAGCGTCTCGATCTGGTAGCGCAGGTCAAGGTGGTTGGTCGGCTCGTCCAGCAGCACGACACCGGTCTCCTGGGCCAGGCAGGCCGCGAGCCAGACACGCTGCATCTCCCCGCCGGAGAGTTCACCGACCGGCCGGCCGGCCATGTCCCGTACGCCGGTGACGCCCATGGCGCGGTCGACGGCGGTCCGGTCCTCGGCGGTCGGGCCGGAGAAGCCGCGCCGGTAGGGGTGGCGTCCGAACGCCACGACCTCGGCGACCGTCAGCCCTTGCGGCGCGGGCCTCGACTGGGAGAACAGCGTGACCTCGCGGGCGAACTGGCGGGGGCTGAGCAGGGCCGCGTCACGCTCGGACCGCTCCTCGGAGGCGCCCAGCGTCACCCGGCCGCCGTCGACCCGGTGCAGCCGGGAAAGCGCCCGCAGCAGCGTGGACTTGCCACTGCCGTTCGGCCCCACCAGGGCGGTCGCGCGGCCGGGTTCCAGGGCGACGGAGACGCCGTGGACGACCGGCCGGCCGCCGTACCGCAGCACCAGGTCGTGCCCGTTGAGGGCGGTCGCCGGGGCGGCGGGGCCGGCCGCGACATGACCGGCGGGCCGGAAGGGGCTTGTGAACATCGATGGGTCCGGAGGGTCGGAGGGGCAAGGACTGCGGCGCCCTCCGCCCGGCCCTCACGGACCGGGCCCCACACTCCCCCGCGCACGGACAGCACCGTTCGCGGCGAGCATCAACTAAGGGTCACCTAACTCCGAGAAGGTTATATTCCGCTTGCGATGTCGACAATCAGGAGTTCTGGACACGCGATACGGGATTCCGGACATTCCCGGAGCTGTCGTCGGCCGCGTCGAAGAACGCGCCCGGCGTGGTTCCCATGACCCGGCGGAAGGCGGCGATGAAGGAACTGGGCTGCGCGTAGCCGAGCGTCTCGGAGACCGTCATCACGTCGAAGCCCTCGGAGAGGAGCATCAGCGCCCGGTGCACGCGCAGCATCTGCCGCCACTGCGCGAAGGAGAGACCCGTGGTGTGACGGAACGCACGGGTGATCGTGCGGTCGCTGACCCCCAGCGACCGCGCCCACTCCTCCAGCGAGCGGCAGTCGGCGGGATCGTCCAGCAGGGCTTCGGCGATGGCGTCGATCCGGGCGTCACCGGGCAGCTGCAACGCGAACTGGCGCTCCGAGGGACGGATCACGTCGAACACCACGGACTCCGCCCGCGCCCTGGCCGCCGCGTCGAGATCCGTACGGGCGAGATGGGTCAGCAGCGACTCCAGCAACGGCGTCATCTCGATCGCCTTCGGCTCCCCGAACGCGAACGGGGTCCGGTCCGGAGCGAAGAAGGCGTCCCGGAACTCCGCCCCCGCCGTCGCCCGGCCCCCGTGCACCACCCCGGCGGGCATCCACAGCCCGTGCCCCTCGGACACGGTGAAGAGACGGTCCTCCACCCGGGACGTCAGCGTCCCCCCGCGCACCCAGACGAGCTCGTGCAGGCGGTGCGAGTGCGGCGCCCACTCCGTGGGGACGCGGGGGATCTGGCCCCCGGCGACGATGACGAACGGGGCCACCACGGGCTCCGGAAGCACCCCGGCCCGCCGCACCACGGTGCCGGCCTCCCGCCGCCACATCCCGGGGGCCGCCTCACCACGGGACGATCGGACCATACGGACGATTCTATCCGGGACCGGCGGCGGCCCCCGGGGCCCGTCCGACAAGACCCTGGCCCGCGAGGGTCACCGGACCGACCCGCCGTGACCGGCGCGGCACCTGAAGGGGAGGCCGTGGGCACGCCTCACCGTCGTCGCGCGGCGAGGTGCTTCTGGAACCAGCGGTAGGAGTCCTTGGGGGTGCGCACCTGGGTGTCGTAGTCGACGTGCACCAGCCCGAACCGCGGTCCGTATCCGAGGGCCCACTCGAAGTTGTCCAGGAGCGACCACGCGAAGTAGCCGCGCACATCGACGCCGTCCTCCATCGCGCGGGAGACCGCGGCGAGATGGTCGCGGTGGTAGGCGATGCGCCGTGGATCGTGGACCGCCCCGTCCGGGCCCGGACGGTCGTCGAAGGCGCAACCACTCTCGGTGACGTAGAGCGGCGGCAGGCGGTCGCCGTACCGCTGGGCGAAGGTGTTCAGGATCTCTCGCAGCCCGTCGGGGACGACGGCCCAGTCGAGGTCGGTCGTGGGTGCGCCGGCCAGGACGCGCGGCTCGAACGGCAGCCCCTCCGGCAGGGCGGCGCCTTCCAGAGCGGGCGAGCTCGCGGACGCGGTGCCGGGCGCGCCGACGGGCACCGGCTGGTAGTAGTTCACCCCGAACCAGTCCAGCGGCGTGGAGATGATCTCCAGGTCCGCGGCCAGGGTGCCGTCCGCGTGACCGGGCATCAGCATGGCCAGCAGTTCGTCGGGGTAGGTGCCGCGCAGCACCGGGTCCGCGAACAACCAGTTGACCAGCGTGTCGTACGACGCGGCAGCCTCCCGGTCGGCGTCGGAGTCGGACGCCGGCCATGTGGGCGCGTGGTTGGAGGCGATGCCGATGTTGCCGACACCGGCGGCGCGCAGCGACTGCACCGCCAGGCCGTGGCCCAGCAGCATGTGGTGGGCCACGGGCATCGCGTCGAAGCCGAGGGCCAGTCCGGGTGCGTGCGCCCCGACCGCGTGACCGAACATCGTCGCCACCACCGGTTCGTTGAGCGGCATCCACATCCCGACCCGGTCGCCGAGCCGCTCGGCGACCACGGTGGCGTAGTCCGCCAGCCGGTGAGCCGTCTCCCGCGTCTCCCATCCGCCGCGGTCCTGCAACGCCTGGGGGAGGTCCCAGTGGTACAGGGTCACCGCCGGTGTGATGCCGGCGGCCAGCAGGCTGTCGACGAGCCGGTCGTAGAAGTCCAGGCCGGCCACGTTGACCTCGCCTGCCCCGGAGGGCATGACACGCGGCCAGGAGATCGAGAAACGGTAGGCGTCGACGCCCAGTTCCCGCATCAGGGCGACGTCCTCCCCCGACCGGTGGTAATGGTCGCAGGCCATCTCGCCGGTCTCGCCGTTCCTGATCCGTCCGGGTTCGGCGCAGAACGTGTCCCAGATGGAGGGGCCCTTGCCGTCCTCGGCGGCGGCGCCTTCGATCTGGTACGACGCCGTCGACACGCCGAGGACGAAGTCCTCGGGCAGGCGGGGGAAGTCGGACATGGTCTCACCTTTCGCGGGGCTGACGATCAAAGGAGCGGTCCCGGCCGCGTCGGCGACGACGGTGGCGACCTCCTCGGCGGGGGCGAGCACGACCCGGTGCGGAGTGGCCCGTCCGGTGCGGGCACGGCTCTCCCGGCACGTGATCGTCGAGACCCCCGGTGAACGGGCGGGCGGGCGCTGGCGCGACTATGGCAGCAGCCCACCGGCAGGTCAAGCGTCTTGGTCGTACGTCCAAGACGGCGTGGAGGACAATGTCCCCGACGCGGACGGTCGTACCCGTGACCGCCGGGCACGAGCGAGGAGTGGACTCATGAGCCGTATGGCGGCCGGCGAACGACGCGAACGGCTGGTCGACGCCGCGATCGCGGTCATGGTCCGGGAGGGCGTCTCGGCCGCCACCACCCGCGCCATCGTGGCCGAGGCCGACATGCCACTGGGCTCCTTCCACTACTGCTTCCGCTCCAAGGAGGAGTTGCTGGGCGAGGTCATCGAGGTCATCACCGGCCACACCCTGGAGCGCGCCCTGTCGGAGGTGGTGGGCGAAGGCGAGCTGGAGGAGCGGCTGCGTCGCGGAATGCGCGCCTACTGGCAGCACGTGGTCGAGGAGCCGGACGAACACCGCCTCACCTACGAACTGACGCAGTACGCGGCGCGGCAGTCCGGCCTCGCCGTCGTCGCGGAACGGCAGTACCAGACCTACCTCGCGGCCAACACCCGCCTCATCGAGGCGCTCACCGACGCCGAGGGGAAGCGACTGGAGTGGGATGCGCCGGTTCCGGTACTGGCACGCTACGTCACGGCGGTGCTCGACGGAGTGACGCTGCTCTATCTCAACGAGGGGAACGCGGCCGCGGCCGGCGAGGCCCTCGATCTCGTCGCCCTGCACGTGGCGGGGCTGGCCCGCCGAGCCTGATCCATCCGCCCGCGACCCATCCGGGACTCTTGACCAGGACGCTTGACCAACTTTAGGGTGCGACCCACGCCACGCCTCGGGAGATCCCATGAAGAGAGTGCGTCCGGGCGGCATCGCCGCCCTTGTCCTGTCCCTCCTCGCCGCCTTACTTCTCTCCGGATTCGGAGCCGGCGGCGCCGGCGCCGCCGAGCGGCCCTGGTGGGAGCCGGCCCACCGGCCCGCCCCCGACTCGGAGATCAACGTGAGCGGCGAGCCGTTCACCGGCACCGACGCACAGGGCGACGTGCGCGGCTTCGTCGACACCCACAACCACCTGATGACCAACGAGGCCTTCGGCGGCAAGTTGGTCTGCGGCAAGCCCTTCTCCGCCGACGGCGTCGCCGCCGCGCTGAAGGACTGCCCCGAGCACTACCCCGACGGGGCCGGCGCGCTGCTGGAGAACCTCACCGTCGATCCCGACGGACACCACGACCCGGTGGGCTGGCCGACGTTCAAGGACTGGCCCAGCTCCACCACGATGTCGCACCAGCAGAACTACTACGCCTGGCTCGAACGCGCCTGGCGGGCCGGCCAGCGCGTCCTGGTCACCGACCTGACGTCCAACGGTGTCATCTGCTCGATCTACGTCCGCGACCGCGGCTGCGACGAGATGGAGTCCGTCCGGTTGCAGGCCCGGAAGACCCACGAGATGCAGGACTTCGTCGACGGGATGTACGGCGGCCCGGGGCAGGGCTGGTTCCGGATCGTCACGTCGCCCCAGCAGGCCCGCCAGGTGATCGAAGCGGGCAAGCTGGCCGTGGTCCTGGGTGTGGAGACCTCCGAACCGTTCGGCTGCAAGCAGGTGCTCGGCATCGCCCAGTGCACGAAGGCGGACATCGACGCCGGTCTCGACGAACTCCACGCGCTCGGCGTGAGCAGCATGTTCCTGTGCCACAAGTTCGACAACGCGCTGTGCGGGGTGCGCTTCGACCCGGGGACGACGGGCACCGTCATCAACGTCGGGCAGTTCCTCTCCACCGGCACGTTCTGGAAGACCGAGACGTGTACCGGTCCCCAGCACGACAACCCCATCGGCTCGGCCAGGGTGCCCGAGATCGAGGCGGAGCTGCCGCCCGGGACCAGCGTGCCCTCGTACGACGACGGCGCGCGCTGCAACGCCCGCGGCCTGACCCGGCTCGGTGAGTACGCCCTCGACGGCATGATGCGGCGGGGAATGATGGTCGAGGTCGACCACATGGGCGTCAAGGCCGCCGGCCGGGCGTTGGACATCATGGAGTCGGTGGGATACCCCGGTGTGATCTCCAGTCACAGCTGGATGGACCGCACATGGACCGAGCGGCTCTACCGGCTGGGCGGCTTCGTCGGCTCCTACGACCTGGACTCGGACGCGTTCGTCGAGGAGGCCGCGGCAACCGCGGACCTGCGCGAGAAGTACGGCGTCGGGCTGGGCTACGGCACCGACTTCAACGGGCTGGGCAGCCACCCGGCGCCCCGCGGGTCCGACGCTCCGGACAAGGTCACCTACCCGTTCCGCTCCTACCCGGACGGGCCGCTGGTGGACCGTCAGCGCACGGGCGAGCGGGTGTGGGACGTCAACACCGACGGCGGCGCCCACGTCGGGCTGGTACCGGACTGGGTGGAGGACGTACACCGGCTCGGAGGCGACCGTCTCGTCGGCGAACTGCTGCACGGGGCGCAGTCCTACCTGGACACGTGGAACGCGACCGGCGCGTGGGACCGGCCGGTGGACCTGGCCCGGGGCGGTGCCGCGTCGGCGAGCAGCAGCGAGTTCTCCGTCCTCACCAGCTACCGGCCCGGGCGCGCCCTCGACGACGACACCACCACCCGGTGGGCCAGCGACTGGAGCGACGACCAGTGGTGGTCGGTGGACCTGCGCGGCGTCCAGAGCGTCGGCAGCGTGGTGGTGGACTGGGAGGCGGCCCACGCCGCCGCCTACCGCATCGAGGTGTCCGACGACAACCGGACCTGGCGCACGGTGTGGCAGACCACGTCGGGCCGCGGCGGGATCGAGACCGCCCGGTTCACCCCGACGACCGCGCGCCATGTGCGGGTGCACGGCACCGACCGGGCCACGCGCTACGGCTACTCCGTGTGGGAGGTGGCCGTCCACGCGCGGTGAGTGCCGCTTCCGGTGGCGTCTGGGCCCGGCGGGTCCCAGACGCACCGGAAACCGGCGTTGGCCGCCGAGGCGTCCTCCTCGTTGGCCGAGCGCGCGGCGACGCGGTAGCGGTTGCACCAGGCGTCGTGGCAGAGGAACGAGCCCCCCTTGATCACCCGGCCTCCGTGCCGGCGGTCGGCACACCACTCCCACACGTTGCCGACGGTCTGGAAGAGGCCGAACCCGTTGGGGGCGTACGTCGTGACGGGGGCGGTACCGGCCCAGCCGTCCGCGGTCTCCTCACGCCAAGGGAAGCCGCCCTGCCAGATGTTGCACCGGTGCTCGCCTCCCGGGCGCGGTTCGTCGCCCCACGGGTAGCGCGCGTCCTGGAGCCCGCCGCGGGCGGCGTACTCCCACTCCGCCTCGGTCGGCAGCCGGCCGCCGGCCCACGCGCACCAGGCCTGGGCGTCGCGCCATGACACGTGCACCGCCGGGTGGTCGTCGCGGCCGGCCAGGTCGGACCCGGGGCCTTCGGGGTGCCGCCAGTCCGCCCCCTGGACCGCGCACCACCACGGTGCCGACCGGACGCGGGCGGCGCGTGCCGCGACGGCGGGCGGCAGGTGCAGGTGGAAGACGTGGGACCAGCCGAACCTCTCGGCGTCGGAGACGTGCCCGGTCTCCTCGACGAACTCCGCCCACCGGGCGGTGGTGACCGTCGTCGTGGCGACGGCGAAGGGGCCGACGGTCACGGCACGGACCGGCCCCTCCTCGTCGTCGGGGTGGCCCAGCCCCTCGTCACTGCCCATCCGGAACGTGCCCCCGGGGAGCCGTACGGCGTGGGACGGCGGCTCCGCGCCGGGTCGCGGACCGGGGGCCTGGGCGGCCCCGGCGGCCGGCCCGGCCGCTCCGTCCGCGCCCGCGCTCCCGTTTCCGCCACCGATTCCGTCCGGACCGTGCCGGCCCGGTGAGCAGCAGAGACCGTTCACAGCGCGGCCAGCTCGTCGGCGATCCGGTGCAGCGTGGCCGTGGGGACGAGGCCGACGGCCACACCCGCCACGTCCAACAGCCCCAGCTCCAGTACCTCGTCGGGCAGCGGACCGTCGACGAGGTCGCCCAGGTGGGCGCGCAGGACCGCGACCGCACCGGGCTCCGCCAGCAGCACCGAGATCGGAGTGGTCACGTCGATCCGGGAACGGGGGAAGTCCGCGGCCCGCAACGGCCGTAGGCGGCTGGTCTCCACCTGACCGCCCTGCTCACGGCACAGCAGGTGCTGGGACGTCAGCGGTCCGGTCGCCGGCAGTCCCATCCGTTCGAACTGCTCGGCCGGCGCCTCCTCGGCCACCATCAGGTCGCGCATCAGGGTGGCCATCCGCAGCTCCTGACCGTCGTCGACGACCGGGTGCAGCTGTCCTGGGTCGGCGTCGAGGTCGAAGAGCATCGAACCGAAGGAATAGGGGTCGGTGTACGTGGTGCCGGGCACCCGCAGCGGCGACACGTCCTTGGTGAACCCGAACGGCGGGACGAGAGTGGCCTCACGCAGGGCCTCGACCGGCATCCGGCCGCGCATGAGGGTGGGCATCAGCGTGTATTCCGCGAGCGGCTGGTTGCCGGGTCGCGCCGGAGCGCGCAGATAGACCCAGCGGCCGTCGGTGACGTTGACGTGCCCCCCGAAGATGCCGAACAGCCCGGCCTCGCGGACCGGTACGTCGGACTCGACGGTGTCCCCGAGCGGGACTCCCCGCATGTCCGGGGCCACGGGCCGGCCGAAGAAGTCGAGCAGGGTCGGGGCGAGGTCGATGGTCTGCACCAGCGAGGTGCGTCGCTCACCGCTCCGGCGCGAACGCGGATCCCACACGAACAGCGGCAGGTGGACGGTCTCCTGGAAGTACGGCGGTGTGTTCTTGCCCCACCAGTCGTGCTCCCCGAGCAGGAAGCCGTGGTCGGTGCCCACGATGAGCATCGTGTCGTCCCACATGTCGTGCTCGTCCATGGCGGCCAGCACCCGGCCGAGGCTGCGGTCGCACATGGTGAGCAGCGCCGAGTAGAGGGACCGGACGTGGTCGACGGTCTCCCGCGGCTCGGAGACCCGCACGTAGTCGGGCCAGTCCAGCTCGGGACCGTCGTACCCCGTGTCGTAGAGCTTGCGGTAGTCGTCGTAGGTGAAGAAGGGCTCGTGCGGGTCGAAGGTCTCGATCTGGAGGAACCAGTCGTCCTCGTCGGCGTTGGTGCGGATGAAGTGCAGCCCCGCGTCGAAGGTGTGGGTCTGCGGGTGCTCGGCCTCGGTGGTCATGTAGAGGCGGTTCACCCGGTCCTGGCGGCGCAGTTCCCCGTTCGTCACCGTCGGGGCCGACCCCCCGGCCACCGGCGGGTCGGCGACGTGTCCCTTCCACTCGTCGCCCTCCTGGCCCCGGAAGAACTCGAATGTCCGGAACCGCGGATGGTAGGTCGCCCCGCCGTCGGCCCAGTAGTGCTGGTGGTCGGTCACCAGGTGCGTGTAGACCCCCGAGCGGGTGAGCAGTTCCGGCATCGAGTCGTCGAACGGCTCCAGTGGGCCCCAGCCCCGGTGCAGGAAGTTGTGCCGGCCGGTGTGCAGTTCACGGCGGGCCGGCATGCAGGGCATCGAGCCGCCGTAGGCGTTGTCGAAGGTGACGCTGCGCTCGGCGAGGTCGGCGAAGTGCGGGGCGATGACGTCGTTCGCGCCGTACGGTGGCAGGAACCGCCGATTGAGTGTGTCGAAGAGTACGAAGATGGCACGCATGTCAGGACACCGACCTTATTCGCGTCACCGACCAGGCCCCGAGCAGCACGATCAGTGCGCTGGCGGCGTAGAGGGCACGGTAGTTCTCGTTGGTGAGGGTGAGTACGGCGAAGCCGACCATGGGAGCGATCGGCAGGTTCTGGGCGGCGTTGACCAGGCCGAGGTCGCGGGCGCGGGTGCGCTCGTCGGGCAGGACCTCGGTGGTCAGCACCTGGTCGACGGAGAGGAACGTGCCGTACCCGACGCCGAGGAGGGCCGCGGCCAGCAGGGCCGTCTCCCACGTCGGCGAGACCGCCAGGCTCAGCGCCGCGGCGATCTGGAACGCCGCGCCGGCGAGCACGAGCGGCTTACGACGCGGTCTGCGGTCCGATATCAGCCCCGCGGCGTACGTCGCGACCAGGCAGAACACCAGGTAGACGAGGGTGAGGGTGAGCGCCGCGCCCTCCGGGTCGGGGCGGTGGAGCGCGTCGCCGACGTAGTAGAGCAGGTACGCCGTGCCGACCAGATTGCCGGCGTTGATCAGCACCCTCGTGGACATGGCCCAGTAGTAGTCCGGGGCCCGACGGGGGCGCGGCGGTGTCAGGTTGTGCAGCAGGCCCCCGACCGGTCTGGTCCGCGCGGGCGGCGCCGGTTCGCCGACGCCGAGCAGGAAGGGCAGGCAGCAGGCCAGGGCGAGAACGGCGATCACCCACCACGCGGTGGACACGTCGTGGATGACCTCGGTGACCAGCGCCATGCCACCGGCGAGGGCGACCACCTGGGGCGCGCCGAAGGCCGCCGACGCGCGGCCGCGCTGGTTCACGGGTACCTGATCGGCGATCATCGCGCTCAGGGCCACGAGCACGCCTGCCTGTCCGAACGCGACGAGCACGAGCAGCCCGCACACCACCGGCACCGAGTCGGACTGCCCGACGAGGGCGAAGGCGAGTGCGGCGAGGGTGAACCCGCCCAGCGCCCATGCGCGTCGGCGGCCCCAGGCGAGTCGGGTGCGGTCGCAGAGGAAGCCCGCGAGCGGGACCGCCAGCACGATGGCGACCAGCATGACGCCCTGGAACGTGCTGGCCAGACGGACCTTCCTGCCGGGATCGAGATCGCGGGCCAACTGGGCGAGCATGACCTGGCTGGGCAGCATCACCAGCAGCCAGAACCCGAGCCAGGCGAGGGCGAACAGCCACAGCCACGCCGGTGTGACGGGCGTCCGGGGCACCGAGGGGTCCTCTGCCG
Organism: Streptomyces halstedii; assembly: GCA_000720535.1. Taxonomy (GTDB): domain Bacteria; phylum Actinomycetota; class Actinomycetes; order Streptomycetales; family Streptomycetaceae; genus Streptomyces; species Streptomyces halstedii. Next base: position 193,313 of record JOAZ01000001.1, on the reverse strand, counting down.
GGCCGACCGGTTCCTGGGGTCCCGTCCGGTCCTCGGGCGGTGCGGTCACCTGCGCCTCCTGATCCGGATGGTCCCGGGAGTTTAAGTGGCACCCCCTGGGTGGTCAATCGTCTTGGACGATTGACCAGACCACTGGCCGTCCATGCCTTGGCGACCGCCAGGCACCGGCCAGTTCTCGGGCGGCACACCCAGAGGGCGACGCCGTCCGGCATCGCCCTCTTCCCACAGCCCGGCCTCGGTCACCTCGGACGGTCCAAGATCTCCGCATCACCGTCCCTCAGCTCGGTCAGGACGTCATCGGCCTCCGCTCGGCCCGGTCCTGGGCGTCGCGGACGGCCTCGACCGCGCGTCCGCCGCCGCCGTCGTCGTGAAGGGCAGCACCAGGCGGGAGGGGTGTGCCGCGTCCCGGTAGATCTTGTGGGTGACGGGGCGGCCCACCGGCAGGTGGAAGGCGTCCGGCGGCAGCAGCGCGTTGTGCGCGTCGGCCAGCGGTTCGTTGTTCGACAACTCCACCACCAGGCGATGACCGGGCTGGAAGGTGGCGGCGAACGGGTAGAGCCGCAGCACGTACTCCTCCGTCTTCCCGGGCTCCACGGGCACCGCGCGGGTGTGCGGGTGGTAGGGGTTGCCCTCGGTGGTGCGCTCCTCGTCGAGTTCGCGGTGGGAGGCCTTGAGGTAGCCGCTGGTGATCAACTGCCGGGAGCCGCCGGGGGTCTCGTCCCACAGGCGCAGGATGAAGTTGGTGTCGGTCTGGTCGATCTCGGCGAACAGGTGCGCCGCGCCGGTGCCGATCAGCTCGGTGGGCGCCTCGAACGGCCCGGTGCTCCAGCTCAGCATCCGCACCTCGTCGGTGACGGTGAGCGGTGCCTGGTAGAAGCCGTCCGGGGCCGCGTACTCGGCCCCCAGGGGCTCGGGCTCGAAGGAGAGCTTGCCCCGCGGGCGCAGGTAGAGCGACCTGTACTCGATCTCCTTCGGCGGCCACTGCGCCGAGGTGACCACCTCGCGCGTCCCCTCCACGAAGGTGCTGACGGCCGGTTCGTCCATGATGCCGTTGTCGATGCCCTTCAGCCAGTACTCGTACCAGCGGAACATCGTGTCGTGCTCTTCGACCCAGGGGCGCGACTGCATCGGCGGATAGGAGCCGATCTCCAGCTTCTTGGGCCCCTTCAGTACGTCGAAGAGCTCGATGTGGCCGTCGAGGGTCCAGCCGCGTCCCTGGTCGATCTGCAGGTAGACGGGGATGTCGATGTTCTCGGCCAGCGTGATCGGGTTGCGCTCCTGGTACCAGGCGCCGTCGAGGGGGTTCATCACGATGTCGAACCAGAACTCGCGGTTCTTCGGGTACGTGAGCACATGGACGAGGTTCGGCCAGGCCGCCACGTCCGGATCGTTCAGCCGCTCGTCGACGAGCTTCTTCAGCTCCTCGGGGGAGTGGACCTCCTGCATACGGGACTTGACGTTCGTGTGCGCGATGCCGGAGTCGCCGCCCCGGCCCTCCCGGGCGGCGCGCGGCATGAACCACATGACGCCGCCGTGGTAGGTGGTCTCGTAGAAGTCGTAGTGGCCGCCGCTGACGAAGATCGCCTTCAGGTGCGGGGGCCGTTCGGCGGCGGCGAGCACCTGCATGGAGCCGAAGTAGGAGATGCCGATCATGCCGACGTTGCCGTCGCACCACGGTTGCGCGGCGACCCACTCGACGAGGTCGTACAGGTCCTGGCCCTGGGAGACGCCGCCGAAGTTGTAGTTGCCGATCATGACGCCGCCGGAGTCACCGGTTCCGCGCATGTCGCCGATGACGTGCACGTAGTCCTCGTCGACGACGCGCGCGATGTCGCCGGCCTCGATGCAGCCGTCCCACATGGGGCTGGGCCGTCGCTGCGGCGGCGTGGTGAGGGCGAGGGCCTGGAGTTCCTTGCCGTAGGCGCTCATCGCGATCAGGGCCGGCCGCGGCTTGGCGTCCGGGCCCTCGTAGGTGTCCACGGCGAGTTCGACGCCGTCCCGCATGGGCACGCGGAGGTCCTTGCGGACGGCGATCGTCCGCTCGCCCGCCCGGATCGTATGAAAGTCAGTCATGAGTCCGACGCTCCTGTGTCATGCGTTCTGGTCGTGGTGGTGGGTGCGGTAGCCGTGCATCGAGGTGAAGAACGGCGAGGGTTCGAGCGTGGGGTCGCCGCTGTAGCCGAGCTCCTCGGCGGCGGGGGCGAACGGGGAGTACGGCGAGTCCGTCTCCCGCAGGCCGGCCCGCAGGCAGCCGCGGGCCGCCGCGCCGACACCGCTCTCGGCGGCCAGGCTCTGGGTGAGGGCTTCCCGTGCCTGTGCGCCGTCGAGTTCGACCCCGTACGGCGTGCCGTCGGCGCGGCGGTACGGGTGCCCGAGGTACAGGCGCTCCGGGCGCAGCTCGTCGCGTACGTACTCCAGGCTGGAGCGGTAGGCCGCCGGGTCCGTGTAGCCGGGGAAGCCGTTGGCGGCCCCGTGCACCTGTACCGCGTCGCCGACGAACACCGAGCGCCGGCCGTCGATGGAGTAGGCGACCGAACCCGGCGTGTGGCCCGGGATCGAGTGCACCGAGACGGTGACGTCGCCGCCGAGGTGGAGTGTCTCACCGCCCTTGACGAGCATGGTGGGTTCCATCTCGCCGGAGATGACGGCGTCGGTGGCGGCCGTCACGCGCGCCTCTCCCCCGGCCTGGCCGAGGTACCGGCCCCGTCCGGCGAGGTACTCCTCCACGTGGGCCCGCCGCGAGCGCAGCATCGGGGCGTCGGCCTCGTGGATCACCACCTGGGCGCGTCGGCCGGTGAGCTCCCACAGGGCGTGTGCCCCGCCGATGTGGTCGATGTGGCCGTGCGTCAGCAGGATCCACCGCACGTCCTCGATACGGCGGCCGATGGCCTCCAGCGCGGGAGCCATCCCTTCGGCGGGCGAGGAGGCGATCCCGGTGTCGACGACGGCCGGCTCGGGGGCGTCGATGAAGAAGCTGTAGAGGCCGAACCGGCCCCACGGCGAGACCAGGGGATGGACGGTGACTGCGTGCGTCATGGCTCTCTTTCCGAACTCGTACGCGGGGCCGGGTGGTTCAGCGCCGGGTGAGGAAGTCGCGCGTCTCCTCGAAGACCCGGCCGTACTCCGGGATCCAGGAGAAGTGCTGGACGAATCCGTGGCCGGCGCCCTCGTACCGGCTCACCGTCGTCTCCACTCCGGCCTCCCGCAGCAGCCGGCCGTAGAGCTCGCCCTCGTCGCGCAGCGGGTCGAGCTCGCCGGTGACGACGAGGGCCCGCGGCAGCCCGGTGAGGTCGGCCCGCTTGACCGGTGAGACGAGCGGGTCGGCGGGGTCGGCGCCGCTGCCGAGGTAGAAGGCGTTGAAGGGCTTCAGCCCCGCCGTCTCCAGGCCGTACCCCACCGCGTTCTCCCGCAGCGACGCGTAGCGGTCGACGTCGAAGTCCAGGTCGAGCGAGGGGTAGTAGAGGATCTGGTGCGTGATCCGGTCGAAGCCGTCGTCGTGTGCCGTGGCGGCCACCGCGGCGGCGAAGTTGCCGCCGGAGCTGTCACCGGCGACGGCGAGGGTGGTGCCGTCCCACGCCAGGCCCGCGCCGTCCCCGGCGGCCCAGCGCACGACCGCGTAGCAGTCGTCGAGACCGGCGGGGAAGGCCGCCTCGGGGGCCAGTCGGTAGCCGGCGGAGACGACCCTGAGGCCCGTCTCCGCGGCCAGGGAGCGCGCGACGTGGTCGTGCGTCTCCAGGCTGCCGAGGAAGAACGCGCCGCCGTGGAAGTAGACCAGCAGGCCGTAGCTGTCGGCCTCGGCCGGGGTGTAGACCCGTACCGGAACCTCGCCCGACGCCGTGCGCGCGGTCACGTCCTCGACGGAGTGCAGCGGCAGGCGCTCCTCGGGGGGAGCGACGTGCGCCTCGTCACCGGCGCGCATGGCGACCGGGTCGAGGGGGCCCTCGGGCGCGGCTGGCAGGCCGGCCAGGGCCTTGGCGATCTCGGGGTGCAGGGGCATGACGGTCACTCCTTCGTGGCGGCGGCCGCGGGCTTCTGACCGGGGAAGACCTCGTGGATCTCCTCCTCGGTCCAGCCCTGCCGGGAGATACGCTGCAACGCGTCGGTCACCGGCTTGCGGGTGGCCTGGAACAGGGCGAGCGCCTCCTTCACGGAGTCCGCCTCCCTCAGGGCGTCGGCGAGCGCCCCGGCGTCCTCGATGGCCGAGTTCGCGCCCTGGCCCTGGTGGTGCAGCATCGAGTGGGCCGCGTCGCCCACGAGGACGACGGAGTCCGTGTGCCAGATTCCGACGGGGTCGATGTCGTAGACGGCGCGCACGTTCACGGTGTCCATGTCGAGGTCGCGCGTGATGTTCACGAGGCGCTCGTCGAAGCCCTCCACCGTCGCCAGGAGGTCGTCCTTGGTGACCTCGGGCGCCCAGGTGCTGTCCGGGCACAGGGCGGTGATGTCGAACGACACCTGGTCGCGGTGGCGCAGCGGCAGCAGGTAGATCTTCGTGCCGCGGCCTATGTACATGCGCAGGTTGTCGTCCACGACCATGCCGTAGGCGTCGTCCGTGGAGATCACCGTGCGGTAGGCGTGCTCGCCCGAGAACACCGGACCCCGGTCGTCGAACAGCTCCCGGCGCACCACCGACTTGATGCCGTCGCCCCCGACGACCAGGTCGGCCTCGACGGACACGCCGTTGGCGAAGGTGAGGACGGAGCTGCCGCCCTTGTCCTGGATCTTCTCCAGCTTGTGACCGAGGTGCACCATGTCCTCGGGGAGGACGCCGAGGAGAGCGTCGATGAAGTCACCGCGGTGGATCAGATGGGTGTGGGTCTGTTCGCCGGAGGCGGGCCACTCCTCCTTCATGATCGGCTCGCCGGTGGGTGTGAGGATCTCGAAGTACTCGCTCGGCGAGCTCACCTTCGCGATCTCGTCGAAGATCCCCCACTCACGGAAGCGGTTCATGGTGGAGGGCCGCAGGCCGATGCCGGCGCCGACCTCGCCGATCCTGCTCGCCTGCTCGTAGACGTTCACGTCGGCACCGAGCAGGCTGAGAGCCTTGGCCGCCGCGGCGCCGCCGTACCCCGCCCCCACGACGGCGATCTTCAGGTTCTTCAGTTCCGAGAGTTGCATGGTGGTTCTCTCTACTTCTGGAGGGTCAGGAAGCCGGCGGGGTTGTCGACGAAGATCGTCTTGATCGCGGCCTCGTCGAGGCCGGCGTCGCGGAGGTCCGGGATGAGGTCGTCGAAGATGTAGTTGACGGTGTGTCCCTTCACGCCCGGCCAGCCCAGCGGGCTGCAGTTGGCGTCGGCGGAGGCGAGGACCTGGTGCAGCCGGCCGCCGCCGACGAACCGGAGGAAGTGGTCCAGCCGCTCCTTGCGCGGGCGGGCCCAGAAGGGCGGATCGGGCAGTTCGGTCTCGTAGCCGAAGGTGTCGAAGCCGATGCGGCCGCCCTGCTCCGCGATCCAGACGTCACGCGTCTTGTCGGCGTTCACCCCGTCGTCCACGTGTCCGAACAGGACGCGGTCCAGGGGGAGTCCCTCCTCGGCGAAGATCGCGATGGCGTTCTCCGCGTCGATCGCGAGGTGCGTCAGGATCGGCGCCCCCGTGCCGAGTGCGGCGCGGGCCGCGGCGCGGTAGATGCGCTTGTCCAGGTCGGTCATACGGCCGCCGCGGCTGACCCCGACCTTGATGACTCCGGCGAGGCTCTTGGTGTCGCCGATGCCGACCGTGATCTCGTGGACGAACTGCCGGGTCAGGTAGTCCACGCTCGCCCGGGCGAAGTGCGGCAGGGCGGTGTCGCCCCCGACGAAGCCGGTGCAGGCGACGATGTGGACGCCCGTCTTCGCGGACAGCGACTTGTAGTGGTCGACGTCGCGGCCGTTGCAGATCCCGGTGGCGTCGACGAACGTACCGCCGCCGTGCTCGTGGAATTGGCGCAGTTTCGGGACCGTCTCCTCGTAGCGCCGCTCGGGAGACTTCCACCACTGCGTGTCCAGCTCGGAGCCGGGCATGCCGTAGCCGATGTGCTCGTGGATGGCCACGAGGCCCAGCTCCTCGGCGGGGATCGGCCCCAGGACCGTGTTCACTCTCGACACAACACTCACCTTCGAGTAAGAGACTTGATGGTCGTTCGCTCCGGCCCGCTCAGGGCGCCGACAGCAGGTCGCGCGGGTTGTCCACGAGCATCCGCCGGATGTCCGCGTCGCTGACGCCCCGGGCTTTCAGCAGCGGGACGAAGGTGGTCAGGACGTAGCTGTACGGCAGGTCGTGTCCGGCGTGGCCCTTGGCCACGCCCGTCGCGCCGCAGGAGAGCAGGACCCGGTTCCCGAAGCCTGCCGCGACGAGCTCGGCGACGAGGGCGACACGCTCGTCGTCCGTGAGGTGGGCCTCGTCCTCGGTGCCGACGTGGTCGAGCGCGACACAGGCGCCGCGGCGGGCGGTCTCCAGGGGCGCGCCGGCGGCGACGGCGTCCCTGCGGTCGAGTCCGCCGACGACGACGCGGTGGGCCGGCACCTTCTCGTCCAGGACGACGCCGAGGTCGTGGACGGCGTCGCTCCCGTACCGGATGGACACCGGGACGCCGGTGGCGAGGGCGGTACGGGCCGCTCCGCGGAACAGGCTCTCGTCGGTCGGGGTCATGCCGGTGCGCGTCGCCGTGGTGGCCACCAGGCCGGCGGCGCCGCGGCGCTCCACACGGGGGACCACCATGCCCTGGGTGACCTCGTCGGTGAAGAGGCCCGCGAACTTCTCGGCCGGCCACGGGGTCGGCGGGTTGGTCTGCGGTGTGAGGAAGTAGCCGCCGAGCATCTCCTCGGGCCCCTGTCCCGTCGAGGCGACGATGTGCACACCGGTCGTGCGGGAGAGTGCCTCGTACAGCGGGACGTCCCGGCCGTGGAACATGCCGGTGCTGTCCACGAGGGTGCCGCCGCCGTGGGCGCGGAAGTCCTTCAGTTTCGCGGCGAGTGTCCCGAAGACGTCCGCGCGGTCGATGGTGATGTCGAAGGCGTGCTCGGCTCCCGGCACCACCGACAGCAGCGCCTCATGGACCGAGACGACACCCAGATCGTCGGCCGGAACCGGCCCCAGAACGGTGTTCACAGTCTTGCTCTCGACGCTCATGTCTGCCCTCACGTGTCCGTCTGGGGTGAACCGCACCCTGTGGCTGGCATGCACAGTAGCCATTGGGTTTACACGCCGTCAATGAATTGGACACTACGAAAAAACACAACACGGATGGTGTTACGACTGCTGTCCACCGGTCGGTTCGAGCCATCCGGACGGGGCCCGAGCGCATGCACGGCATGCATGCCAGCCCATACCGATCATTCATTTGTTGGATGCCAACCCGGCCACTTCACTGGGGACATGACCACCAACCCACCCACCTCCGACGTCGATCTCTTCGCCGACGAGGTCCTGCTCGACCCCTATCCGGTCTACGCCGAACTGCGGGAACGGGGCTCGGTCGTGCACCTGCGGAAGAACGACGTCCACGTGCTGACGCGGTACGACGCCATCCGCGGCGCGATCGCGGACTGGGAGTCGTTCTCCTCGACGTCCGTCGGCTTCAACCCGATGGTCAACGAGGCGCTCGCCGGCACCTCGCTCGCGTCCGACCCCCCGGCGCACACCCGGCTGCGCGCGGCGCTCACCGAGAACCTGTCGCCGCGGGCGCTGCGTGGCTTGAAAGGGCAGATCGAAGCGAAGGCGGACTCACTCGTCGCCGAGCTCGTCGAGAAGGGTTCCTTCGAGGCGGTCGACGCCCTGGCCCGCGCGTTCCCGCTGGAGGTCGTCGCGGACCTGATCGGCTTCACGGGGGCCGCGCGCGACAACATGCTCCGCTGGGGACAGGCCGCGATGCAGGTACTCGGGCCGATGAACCGGCGGACGACCGAGAGCTTCCCGATCGCCGGCGAACTCTACAGCTGGTGCTCCGAGGTCAGGGCCGCAGACCTGGCCGAGGGGTCCGTGGGCCGCGGCATCTTCGACGCCGAGGCACGGGGCGCGATCCCACCGGACACGGCCGGCCACATCATCCACCAGTACCTCGGGGCCGGTGTCGACACCACCATGGCCGCGATCGGCAACATCGTCGCCCTCTTCGGCTCGCACCCCGACCAGCTCGCGCGCGTGCGCGCGGACCCCTCGCTGGTGCCGGCGGCGTTCAACGAGGTGCTGCGCTTCTGGGCTCCCGTCCACGCCTGGGGCCGGCGTGCCACCAAGGACATCGACATCGACGGGGCCACCGTCCCCGCGGGAGCGCAGGTCGCGATCCTCTTCGGCGCCGGCAACCGCGACCCCTGGCACTACGAGAACCCGGACGCCTTCCTCGTCGAGCGCAACCCGTCCGACCACCTCTCCTTCGGGTACGGCCCCCACGGCTGCGCGGGCCAGGGACTCGCCCGCCTGGAGGCCCATGCCGTGATCGAGGCGCTCGCCCGCCGCGTCGGGCGCCTGGTGCTCGGACCCGAGGTCCGCGTCCCCAGCAACATCACCCGGAGCATCGAGAAGCTCCCCGTCCTGGAGGTGATCCCGGCATGAAGATCATTCTTGACCGCCCCCGCTGCGAGGGCCACGGCCTGTGCGAGGAGGCCGCGCCCCACCTCATGCACCTCGACGACGAGGGCGAACTCGTACTCGACGTCGAGCAGTTCGGCGAGGCCGACGCCGGCCCGGCGAACGCCGCCGTCCGTGTGTGCCCGGTCGCGGCGCTGAGGGTCGCGTGAACGGCGGCACGATCCGCCGCGTCGTGGTCGTCGGCAACGGGATCGCCGGGCTCACCGCGGCCGACACGCTCCGCGAGGCCGGCTTCGACGGCCAACTCACCGTCGTCGGCGACGAACCGCACCCCGCCTACAGCCGCCCGGCCCTGTCCAAGGCGCTCCTGCTCGACGGAGCGGACCTGTCCTCGCACAAGCTTCCGGCGGCCGGCCACGGGGCGGACGAACTCCTGGGCGTACGGGCGGTGGGGCTCGACCCCGACCGCCGGCTGGTGACCCTCGACGAGGGCACGGCCCTGCCGTACGACCGCCTCGTCCTCGCGACCGGCTCCCGGGCGCGCCGGCTGTCCGCTCTGCCCGACGAACTCACCCTGCGCGGACTCGACGACGCGCTGTCCCTGCGCGGCCGGCTGGCGGACCGCCCGTCGGTCGTCGTGGTCGGCGGGGGCCCGCTCGGCATGGAGATCGCCTCGGGGTGCCTGGCCTCCGGCTGCCGGGTCACCGTCGTCTCCCAAGGGCCCCCGCTCACACTCCAGTTCGGCCCCTACCTCGCCGACGTCTTCGCCAGGGCCGCCACGGACCTGGGACTCACCCTCGTCGAGACCGAGCTGGCGCGTGTCGAGGGGCGCGAGGGCAACGCCCGGGTCGTCCTTCACGACGGCACGGTCATCGAGGCGGAGGTCCTGCTGAGCGCCGTCGGCGACGTACCCAACACGGAGTGGCTCGCGGAGGCGGGCCTCGTGGCGAAGGGCGGGGACGCCGTCCCGGTCGGCCCGCGTGGCCTCGTCCGCCCCGAGGTCGCCGCCGTCGGCGACCTCGCGGCCTTCCCCACCCCGCACGGTCCGCGTCGCCTGCCCTTCTGGACCAGTGCCGTCGAGCAGGCGAAGGTCGCCGCACGGGCCCTCCTCGTCGGCGAGGAGGCGCCACCGCTCCGGTTCCAGCCGTACTTCTGGACGGAGCAGTTCGGGCTGCACTTCAAGGCGGTGGGGCGTCTGCCGCCGGAAGGCGAGCCGTCGTACATCGAGGGAGGCCCCGGCGGCGGGCCGGCGCTGATGCGCTGGTCGCACGGCGACGGCACCGGTACGGCCGCGGCGCTCAACTACCGGATCCCGGTCCCCCGGCTGCGCCGGACGGCCCAGGCGGCCGCATAGGCTTCCGCTTCATGGGCGACGGCGAAGAGGGCACCACGGCTTCCGGGCTGGACCGGCTGGCATCGGTCGACCTCAATCTGCTGGTGCCCCTCCTCGCGCTCCTGGAGGAGCGCTCGGTGACCAGGGCGGCGGAGCGGGTCGGGCTGTCACAGCCGGCGATGAGCCACGCGCTGAAGAGAATGCGGCGGCTGCTGGGTGACGACCTCCTCGTCCGCCAGGGCACCGGACTCACGCCCAGCCCGCGCGCGCTGGAACTGATCGCGCCGCTGCGGGGTGCCTTGCGGCAGACGGCACGCGTCGTGGACTTCCCCTCCTTCGACCCCGCCACGGACCGGCGTGTCATCACGGTCGCCATGACGACCAGCACGGCGTTCGTCGTCGGCCCCCGGCTGACCCGGCTGATCACCGAGCGCGCCCCGCACGCCACGCTGCGGCTGCGCACGATCACGGTGCCGACCGAGGCGACCTTCACCGACGAGGGTGTGGACGTCGTGCTGCTCTCCGAGGGGCACTTCTCCCCGTTCCCGCGCGAGCGGCTGTACGACGACCGCTGTGTGGTGGTGGCCTCACCGGACACACCGCCGGAGGTGAGCGCGCTCGGCCTGCTGACCACGCAGCCGCACGTCGTCGTCGACACCGACCGGCGGGTCTTCCCCTATACGGTCCTTGAGGACGAGGGTGTCGGCTATCGCGTCGGCCAGCTGGTCTCGGACTTCCTGCTGGTGCCCTTCCTGGTCGCCCGCGCGGGCGGTGTCGCCCTCCTCCGTCACAAGGTCGCGGCCGCCATGCGCGCGCTCACCGACCTGCGGATCGAGGAGTTCCCGTTCCCGCTCCCCGGGCTCGGGATCGACATGGTCTGGAACCCGCGACTGGCCGACGAGCAGTTCGCCGCATGGCTTCGGGCGCTGCTGACCGATGTCGCGAGGCGCCTCTGACGCCCGCCGCGCCCTCCGGCCACACCCGCCGGGCGGGACCGGCCGGACCGGTCCGCGCGGTCAGGTCAGCAGCCCCACCCAGCTGGCACCCAGCTCGTCGAGCATCTGATCGCGCGTCAGCTTCCAGTCGGACCGGTCCCAGTTCTGGGCGACGAAATCGAGCTGAGCCATCGCCAGGACCCCCCGGAAACGACGTTGATGGGGCTCGAAGCGCCCGGCGGCCGTCAGTCCGTCCTCGATGTCGCTGATGGCCTCCTCCATCCACCGCTCGACCAGGTCGGTGAGTTCCGGATCGACCACCGCGGCGTCGCGGCCCGCCCGGATGATGGGGCGGATGGCCGGCCAGCTGTCGGCGGTCCGCCGCAGCCACGCCATGACCGCGTCCGGCGTCCCGTCGGCCACGGTGGCGACGAGGTCCCGCGCCGTGGAGCCGTGCCCGGAGGAGCCGACGCGCTCCAGCGCCTCGTTGAGCCGCTCGTCCATGAGCGCCTTCATCAGTTCGCTGCGGGAGGAGAAGTACGCGTAGAAGGTCACGCGTGTGGTGCCCGCGGTGGTCGCGATGTCGTCGACCGTCGTGGCCGCGTACCCCTTCGTCTTGAACAGGTCGAGACCTGATTCCAGGAGCAGCCGGCGGGTCATCTGCTTCTGCTGCTCACGGAGGTTCGCCATGGGTGGATCCTAACGGCCGCCGTACACCGAGCGCGCAGAGGAGCCTGAGATTTCACCGGCCGTACTCGAAATGTACGCGGCGTAAGCGGAGGAGGGGGACTCCACCGGGCCGACGGCTCCCAGGAACGCGCCGGCCCGTGCCGCTCAGCGCCCTCCCTGTGCGAGCGCGCCCTCGGCGTCCCTCTCCTCGACCCGGGCCGAGGCCAGCGGGATCGGTGTGAACATCGCGGGCTCCTCGTCCGGGTCCAGCGCCGTGGGGCCGAACACCCAGTCGGTGAAGCCGTAGTCGCGCACGTCGCGGCCGCGCATGATCGCGTTGCGCCGCAGCCGGTCCTCCCCGTCCAGGTGCCACAGCTCGCCCCACGCACGGGCGGTGGACTGCACCCGGCGACAGTGCTCGACGCGGACCGCCTCGTAGGAGGCGAGGACGGCGTCCCAGTCCGGCGCTCCGGCGTGGCCCGCGGTCTGCCGGGCGACGTGCTGGGCGAAGACCCAACCGTCCTCGATCGCCATGATCGCCCCCTGGGCCATGTACTGGAGCGGGGGGTGGGCGGCGTCGCCGAGCAGGGCGATCCGGCCGTGCACCCACGTCTCGACCGGGTCCCGGTCGAGCATCTGCCACCACCGGTCCCGCCACATCAGCGGAATGCCCTTGCGTACGGTGTCGCAGGTGGCCGCGAACGCCGCGTCCAGCTCGTCCGGGGTGCCCCAGTCCTCCTTCCCCGCCAGAGCCTTCGGTGACCGGAACACGGCGACCTGGTTGAACATGTCGCCGCCGCGCAGGGCGTACTGCACGAAGTGGCAGCGGGGACCGACGTACACGGTGACGTCCTTCTCCTCGACGCCGTTGCCGCGCACCGCGTCGATCGGGACGGCCGCACGGTAGGCGACGTAGTCGGAGCTGACCACGTCGTCGCCGACCAGCTTGCGGCGGGCCACCGAGTGCAGGCCGTCGGCGGCGATCACCACCGGCGCCTCCTCGGTCCGGCCGTCCTCCAGGCGGATCCGGGCGCCGCCGTCGGTGTGTTCGTAGTCGACCACCGTCCGACCGGTCAGCAGTTCCACCCCGGCCCGCCGGCAGGCGCGGAGGAAGATGCCGTGCAGATCGCTCCGGTGGATCACCATGTACGGGAAGCCGTAGCGCCGCTCCACGTCCCTCAGGTCGAGCCGGGTCAGCTCCTGGGAGTCGAGGGCGTCGCGCATCACCATGCTCTCCGGGAGCACGCCCAACTCCTTGGCCTCGTCGAGCAGTCCGTACGCGTCGAGGATGCGGGTGCAGTTGGGGGCGATCTGGAGGCCGGCGCCGACCTCGCCGAACTCGGGGGCGCGTTCCAGGACGCGCACGCGCACCCCCTGCCGGGCGAGGGCGAGGGCGGAGCTGAGGCCGCCGATGCCTCCTCCGACGATGATCACGTCGGGTCGGCCGGCGGGGGGAGGTGTCGCAGGGTTCATCGTCGTCTTCCTCGGATCGCGCGAGTCGTCGAGTGGTGGTGGGGGCGTCGGCCGGCGGGCCCGTCGACCGGGGTGGCCGGGGCCGTCACCCGGCGGGGTCCACGCGGACCGGCCGCCGTGCCGGACGGCAGCCGGACCGGTGGTCAGAGCCAGGGGGCCAGGACCGGCGCGGGCCCGCCGCCGGGGGCCGTGAGGGCGTGCCCGCGCCCGGTGAGATAGCCCGTGATCTCGTGGAGGGGTGCCGCGAGCACGGTCGGCTCCCCCTCCCCCGGAAGCTCCCAGCGATGGCCGGTGCCGGCCGCCAGGACCAGCGCCGGGCCGTGCTCCTTCACCCTCTTGGCGACGACGTCGTCGCAGAGCGCGGCGAGGAAGCCGGCCGGCAGGTCGGCGAAGGTCAGGCCGGTACCCAGGTCGACCGCGTGGACACACACCTCACGGGAACGCATCCAGGGCAGCTCGGTGGCCGGCACGGTGCGGCCCTGTGCCGTCACGACCGGGGAGTGCCACTGCTCGTCGCCGAGCCCGGCCGTCGACGTGGCCAGCTCCTCCGCGGAGCGGCGCAGCCAGGCGGTCAGCTCGGCGGCCGGCATCCCGGCGCCCCGGTCGATACCGGCGGCGCGTTCCCCGGGCGAGGAGTACATGGGCGTGGGCTCACCGGTGGCCGCCCAGTGGACGAGGTTGCGCAGAGCATCGGCGTTGGCGGCGACGTGCGCGACCAGATGCTTGCGCGTCCAGGCGGGCAGCGTGCTCGGCTCCTCCAGGGCGGCGTCGCCGAGGTCCGCCGCCTGGACGAAGAGGGCGGTGCCGAGCCGCGCCCACCGGCGGGCGTCCTCGAACGTACGGGACATCAGGCGGAGTCCTCCGTCACCACGGTGTTCTCCAGGCGGCCGATGCCGTCGATCTCGGCGACGACCCTCTCGCCGCCCCGCAGATAGCGCCCCGGCGTGCGGGCGTGCCCGACACCGCCCGGGGTTCCGGTGGCGATGACGTCCCCCGGGTTCAGGCGTGTGATGGTCGAGACGTACTCCACCAGGTGCACCGGATCGAAGAGCAGGTCGGCCGTGGAGTCGGACTGCATGACCTCGCCGTCCACGGTCAGCCGGAGGCCGAGAGCGGGCCGTACGCCGCCGGGCAGCTCGTCGGGGGTGACCAGGAAGGGTCCGACCGGGGTGCTGGAGTCCCACATCTTGCCCTGGAGCCACTCACGGGTACGGAACTGCCAGTCCCGGCAGGTGATGTCGTTCAGGACGGTGAAACCGGCGATCGCCCGCTCGGCCTCCTCGCCCCGGGCGCGGCGCACGGGCTTGCCGACGACGACCGCGAGTTCCACCTCCCAGTCGAACCGCTCGGTCTCGGCGGGCCGGAGGATGTCGTCGCCGGCGCCGATCAGCGCGTCGGCGAACTTCGCGAAGAGGGTGGGGTGCTCGGGCAGGTCCCGGCCCATCTCCTTGATGTGGGTGCGGTAGTTGAGTCCGACGCAGATCACCTTGGAGGGCCGGGGCACCACGGGCGCGTACTCGGCGCCCTCCACGGGGTAGGTCTCGGCGTTCTCGGCGGTGGCCCCGGCGGCGCGCCCGGCCCAGTCGTCCTGGCCCAGCAGGGTGCCCACGTCCGGGACACCGAGATCGACCAGGACGTCACCGTCGAGCCGGACGGCCCTGGTGGTGGTGCCGGTACGGAGGGTGGCGAGCTTCATGGGGTGGTTCCTTCCACGTGGACGCGGTCGAGGCCCAGTGCCTCGAAGATCGGTGAGTCGCTGAAGCGGAACAGATCCAGGGCGCCGGAGTCGGAGTCGGTGGTGCCGGCCTCGGAGCACACGGACAGCGGCTGCCAGGAGGGGACGACGAAGAGGTCGCCGCGCGTCACGGACCAGGACGTCTCTCCCACGGTGACGGTGCCGGAGCCGTCGAAGACCTGGTAGACGGAGGAGCCGGTCTCGCGGACCGGGGCGGTCTCGGCGCCGCGCGCCACCCGGTGCATCTCGGCGCGGATGGTGGGCAGCACGTCGGAACCGGTCGCCGGGTCGGTGAACCGGACGGCGGCGTGGCCGGGCTCGACGGTACCGGCGAAACCCTCCGCCTCCAGGGCGAGCTGGTCGCCGAGCGCGCGGTCGGTGTGCTCCCAGCGGTACGCCGTCAGGGGCGTTCCGGTGCCCGGCGCGGCGGCGGCCGAGACCGGGCGCAGGCCGGGGTGGCCCCACAGGCGTTCGGCGCGCGAGCGGTCGGGGGTGACGCGCTCGGCGTCGCTGATCTGGTCCCTGCCGAACTCGAAGAACTGGGTTTCGCCCGCGTACTGGAACGGGATGTCGAGCCCGTCGATCCAGGCCATCGGCTCGGTGGTGGCGTTGTGGTGCGCGTGCATGTTCCACCCGGCCTGCGGCAGGAAGTCGCCGCGCCGCATGGCCACCGGATCGCCGCCGACGACCGTCCACACGCCCTCGCCCTCGACGACGAACCGGAAGGCGTGCTGGGTGTGGCGGTGCTCCGGGGCGTCCTCCCCGGGCATGAGGTACTGGATGGCGGCCCACAGGGTGGGCGTGGCGAACGGCCGGCCGCCCAGCGAGGGGTTGGCCAGCGCGATGGCGCGGCGCTCACCGCCCCGGCCGACGGGGACGATCTCCCCGGCCCGCTCCGCGAGCGCCCGCAGCTGTTCCCACCGCCATACGTGGGGCACCGCGCGCGAACGCGGACGCGTCGGCATCAGATCACCGATCTCGGTCCACAGCGGGACGAGGAGTTCCTGTTCGAAGCCCCGGTACAGCTCCTTGAGCGCCGGGGTGACCTCGGGCTGGCCCACTGCGGAAACGGCCCGCAGCCGGACGGGGGATCCCGTGGCGATGTCTGGGGTGAGGGAGGAGTGCGTCACGGTCCACAGCGTGTGCCAGGCCGGACGACAGAACATGTAGATTCTGGAGAGCAGAACATCCCGACCGTGGTCCTGGCGGAGGCGGAACGGATCAGGCCGGGCCGAACCGCCGCCCCCCGGCACCGGACCGGCAGCAGAGGCACCGGGAGGCACCGTGGACAAGCCGCTCAAGACACCGCCCCCGTACCCCATCGCGAGCGTCGACCACGCCCTCAGGGCGGCGACCCTGCTCCAGCTGGAAGGTACGGCGACCGTCTCGCAGATCGCCGAGCGGCTGGGGGTCGCCCGGTCCACCGCCCACCGGCTGCTGGCGATGCTCGTCTACCGGGACTTCGCCGTGCGGGACGAGAACCGCGCCTACCGGGCGGGCCCGGTGCTTGAGCTGGCCGCGCACTCGCAGTCGCGGGTGTCGCGGCTGCGGGCCGCCTCGCTGCCCCATCTGCGCCGGCTGGTCGATCTGCTGGACGAGACGGCGAACCTCACGGTCCGCACGGGGGACACGACCCGGTTCATCGCCGGCGTCGAGAGCGGCCAGGCGCTGCGGGTCGGCTCACGGGAGGGGATGGTGTTCCCGGCCCACCACACGACCGCAGGACTGCTCCTGATGTCCGGGCTCGACGACGCCGAGCTGGCGGAGGTCTACTCCGCCGCGCGCTACCGCGACCGGCCCGCGGACCGCCCGGACCTCGTGCGGCTGAGGCGCGAGCTGGAGAGCGTCGCCCGCAACGGGTTCGCCGTCAACCGGGACCGGTCCGAGCGCGGGCTCGTCGCCGTGGGGGTGCCGGTGCGCGACCCGGACGGCACGGCACAGGCGGGTCTGTCGGTGTCGATGCCCAGTGCGCGCTACGAACCCCGCAGCCTTCCGTCACTGGTCGCGACCCTCAACGCCGCGGCGCGCGCGGTGGAGGCGGAGCTGGCCGCGGCGCGCTGACTCGCCCGGCACGACGAGGCGGCGGCGGGGGGACCGACGCGCCGCCCACGGACCCGCCGACGCCGCACCCGGGCCCTCCGACGCTGTCCACCGCCGCGCGGCGACGCCCGGTGCGCTTCCGCCCGCGCTTGGGCCCGCGCGCCCCGTTTCGTACGCCCGCGCATCCGCCGACCCCGGCGGGTTCCCG
Source organism: Streptomyces halstedii (assembly GCA_000720535.1). Lineage (GTDB taxonomy): Bacteria > Actinomycetota > Actinomycetes > Streptomycetales > Streptomycetaceae > Streptomyces > Streptomyces halstedii. The sequence goes on along the minus strand of JOAZ01000001.1, from coordinate 176,415 downwards.
ACGGGCTCCCGGCCCCGTACGGCCGCGCCGCGGATGGTCGCGACGCGCCTCCGGCCCGAAGCGGGTCGGACCTGACGTCGAGATCACTTCTCGTTAACGGTGCACATTTCATTGACGCGGCGTAAGGCGAAGTGTCATCCTCCACGACACCGCACCGGACTCCGGTCGCACCCTTCCCTCCACCTCGCGTACGGCGGCGGCTCGCCGCGCCTCTGTCCCGCACAGGACAGGCCCCGGCTCTCGACACGCACCCCGTCGACACGCCCGGGGGGCGAGATGCCGGTGCGAGCGGCGAGCGACCCGGCGCTCACCCTCCCCCTCGCTCCGGCAGTCGGCCGGAGCCCGTTCCGCCCCACGTCGGGGCACTCACCTTCCCAGCCAGGGAGAAGCAATGACGCTCAACAACGGGACAGCGGCGTCCCACGGCCCCACCGCGGGGGCGGCCCGGAAGCCGGGCTACGCGGGGACGCTGGCTGCGACCAGTTGCGCGGTGTTCGTGGCGCAGGTCGCCAACGCACTGCCGGCATCGCTCAACGGACTCTTCCAGGAGGACCTGAACACCCACGGCTCACAACTGACCTGGATCACCGCCGCCTTCATGATCGCCGTGGTCTGCTTCGAATTCACCTTCGGTGTGCTCGGCGACCGGTTCGGCCGCAAGAAGCTGATCACCGCGGGCGCGGCCTTCGTCGCCGCCGGCAGCACGGTGGCCGCGGTCGCGCCCACCGTGCAGGTCCTCTGGATCGGTGCGGCGCTCAACGGCCTCGGCGCCGGCGCCCTCTTCCCCGGTTCGCTCACCATGCTCGCCTCGGTCACCCGCAACGCCCGGGAACGGGCCCAGGCCGTCGCCCTGTGGAGCGGGTTCCTGTCCGCCGGCGCGGCCCTCTCGCCCCTTCTCGGCGGGGTGTTCGCCACGTACGGCTCCTGGCGCGGCTCCTTCCTCGTGCTCGTCGGGCTCGCCACGCTGAGCGTGCTGTTCACGCTCCGGCTGACCTCGGAGTCCAGATCGCCCGAGAAGCGTGAACTCGACGTACCCGGCCAGATCACCTTCGCCATCGGCCTCGTCCTGGTGCTGTACGCCGCCGTCGAGGGGCCCGAGACCGGGTGGACGACGCTCCCCGTGATCCTGTCCGGCACCATCGGCATCACCTTCCTCGCCGGTTTCGTCCTGGTCGAAGTGGGCGCCAAGTCCCCGATCTTCGACCTGAGCCTGTTCAGGAACCGGGCCTTCACGGTGTCGTCCGTCGTCGCGGTGATCGGCATGCTCGCCTTCCTCGGCGCCTGCTTCGCGACGAGCATGTGGCTCGGACCGATCCAGCACCAGGACCCGCTGCGCGTCGCCGTCCCGTTCCTGCTGCTGCAAGGGCCCGCCTTCGTCCTCATCCCGGTGGTCTCCCGGCTGCTGCACCGGGTGGCCCCGGCCTGGCTGCTGGCCTCGGGCTTCCTCCTGATGACCGTCGGCTGCCTGCTGGCCTCCCGGCTCGACATCACGGACACCGGCCTGACCGCGTTCGTCGTACCGCATCTGCTGATCGGTATCGGGTTCGCCCTGTGCGTCAGCTCGGTGACGGCCGTGGCGCTGGACAGCGTTCCCCCGCAACTGGCCGGCATGGCGAGCGCCACGACCAACATGCTCCGCGATCTCGGCTTCGCGCTCGGCCCGGTCGTCGTCGGCGCGATCGCCCTGAGCAAGGCCGGAACGGCGTTCACCTCCCGTCTGGAGGGGGCGGATCTGCCGGCGGAGCACCTGCGAGCCGCCCGGGGGATCGCGGCGGAGGGAGGACCCATCGCCGTGAACAGCCTGCCGCCCGGCGCCCCGGGGTCGGCGGCGCACGACCTCGCTCTCGAAGCACTGGGCAGCGGCTTCAGCAACGCCTTCCTCGTCTGCGGCACAGCGGCCGGCGCGGCCGCGGTCCTGACCGCCGTCGGCATGATCGGGGTACGGCCCGCCCGCTCCTCCCCCGCCCCGTCCCCGGCCGGATCCTCCGCGTTCCCCGGGACCTCCGCCACCTCTCCCCCGGCCACCGAGCGGTACGGCGCTCCCGAACCCACAGCGAGGTAGCCACCGTTCCGGCCGGCCGGGCTTCCGGCGGACCACGGAAGCCCGGCCCGGACCCGACGTCACGCGGGGTTCGGTTTCCCGAACCCCCGAATCGGGGGGTGCCACGATCGATCGCCGCGCCGTGCCCGCCGAGGATGTGGGCATGGCTGAGACGACGAGGGACATCGGAACGCGAACCGCCGTCCGGGCGGAGGACCTGCACCGTGAGTACGGGCGCGGCACCGCGGCCGTACACGCGTTGCGCGGGGTGTCGGTGGCCCTCGCGCCCGGGACGTTCACGGCGGTGATGGGGCCCTCGGGCTCCGGCAAGACCACCCTGCTGCACTGTCTCGCGGGGATGGACCGGCCCACGCGGGGCTCCGTCCGGTGGGGCGGCACCGAGGTGTCCCGGCTGCCCGAGCGGCGGCTCGCCGAACTGCGGCGCAGCCGGGTCGGATTCGTGTTCCAGGCGTTCAACCTGATGCCGGCGATGACGGTCGCGCAGAACGTCGAGCTCCCCGGCCGGCTGGCCGGGAAGCGGCCTGACCGGAGCCGGGTGGCGGACGCGCTCGCCCGGGTCGGACTGACGGGCCGTGAGCGGCACCGGCCCGGACAGCTGTCCGGCGGGCAGCAGCAGCGGGTGGCGATCGCCCGTGCGCTGGTCTCCCGCCCTCAGGTGTTCTTCGCCGACGAGCCGACGGGCGCGCTCGACCGGGCCACCGGCCACGAGATCCTCGCCCTTCTGCGCGCCGGTGTGGACGAGGAGGGCCGGACCTGCGTGATGGTGACCCACGACCCGGTCGCCGCCGGGTACGCGGACCGGGTGCTGCTGCTCGCCGACGGGCTGGTGGTGGACGAGCTGGACCGGCCCACCGCCGCCCAGGTCGGCGAGCGTCTGAGCCGGCTGGGTGAGCGCCTGTGACCGTCGTCCTCGCTCTCGGACAGATGCGCCGGCGTCCGGCCGCCTTCCTCGGTCTGGCGGTCGCGCTGTTCCTCGCCGTCGCCACCGTGACGCTGTTCGGCTCGCTGTTCGCCGCCGACGCGGCCGCGCCCGCGCCCACCGGTGGGCCGGTCGACGGCCCCGGACTGACGGTGATCGCCGGCGCCTTCGGTGAGATCGCCGTCCTGGTCGCGTTCTTCGTCGTGGTCAACGCGATGGGATTCGCTCTCCGTCAGCAGCACCGTGAGCTGGCCCTGCTGCGTACGATCGCGGCGACGCCCCGTCAGATACGGCGGCTGGTCCGGGGCCAGGTCGTCGCGGTCACCGTGCTGGTGGCCGTGCCGGGCTGGGTCGTCGGGGTGTTCGCGGCCCGCCGCTTCCTCGCCGGGCTGCGGCGACTGGGGTTGACGGCGCCGGACGTACGGGTGCCGGTGGCACCTCTGCCGATGCTGGTCGCGCTGGTCGCCGCGCTCGCCGTGGGCCTGGCGGCCTCGGCCGTCGCGGCCCGGCGGATCTCCCGTATCGCGCCCGCCGCGGCCCTCACCGCGAGTTCGACCGAACACGGGCGGACGGGCGCACCACGCCTGCTCGCCGGTACCGGCGTGCTGGTGGGCGGCGTCCTGCTGCTGCGACTGGCCGCGACGCGCCCGGCGGAGCAGGCGGACAAGGCGGGGCAGGCGGCGTTGCTCGGTTCGCTGGTCCTGCTGGTCGCCGTCGCCCTGACGGGGCCGTTCCTGGCGCGTTTCCTGGCGGCCGTGTCGGGGGCACCGGTACGGGCGCTGGCACCCGGTACGGGATGGCTGGCCGACGCCGGCCTCCGGGGGTACGCCCGACGGCTCTCGTCCGCCGTGGTACCGGTGGCTCTGCTCGTGGGGCTGTCGGGCACCATGCTGATCATGACGAGCACCGCCGAGCACGCCGCGAGCCCGACCGCGGCCGCCGTCACGTCCGCCACGGACGTCTGGCTGCGCCAGGCCGAGTTGGCGCTCCTTGCCTGCTTCGCCGCCGTCTCCACCCTCAACACCCTGGTGGCCGTGACCGCCGAACGGCGCCGCGAGTTCGCGCTGTTGCGGCTCGTCGGCGCCACCCGGCCGCAGCTGATGCGCATGCTGACCACGGAAGCGGTACTGACCACGGCGGTGGGTGTCCTCCTCGGCGCGGCGGTCGCGGGCGCCGCGTCGGCGGCGTTCAGCAGGGCGGTGACCGGATCGGGGATGCCGTCCGTCCCGGTGGCCGCCTGCGGGTTGGTCGTGGCGGGTGCGGCGCTGCTGACCGTGCCCGCCGTCCTGGCCACGGGCCTGCGGGCGGTCCACGGCCCGGCGGCGGAGCTGGTGGGCGGTGGCCGTGACTGAGCGCGCCGGTGGGCCTGTCGCCGTGAACCCGGCCGGCGGGCGGACGCCCACCCGGGCGGGACTTCGGACCGGGGTGGACGCGCCGCCCGCCGGCCCGGCCGCCCGCCGCACGGCGGCCGGCCGGGGCACCCGGGGCCGGAGATGACTGAGCGGCGGCGCCCCCTGTCCGTCCGGGGCGGCGAATGGGCCTTCGCCGTCGTCGGGCTGCCGCTCGCCCTCCTCGGCGGCGTCTACGCGTTCGCCGTCCTGTACGCCGGGACGCTGCTCTCGCTCACCGTGCTCGGCCTGCCGTTCGTGGTCGCCGGGCTGCTGGGCGCGCGCGGTCTGGGCGCGCTGCACCGGCGGCTGGTAGGCCGGTTGCTCGGCGAGTACGTCGAGGCACCGGGGAAGCCGCCCCTCCCGGCGGGCCTGATCGCCCGTGGCCGCGTCGTGCTGACCGATCCGGTCGGCTGGCGGGCGCTGTTCTATCTGGTGCTGCGCCTGCCCCTCGGGGTGCTCGGGTTCGCCGCCGCCGTGGCGCTCCCGCTCGGCTGCGGCTGGCTGATCGGCTTTCCGCTCTGGATCCGCCTGATACAGGCGGGCCCGCGGCCGGACGTCCGGCTGGACGCCGCCTCCCCCGCGCTGGGCCTTCTTCTCCTGTGCGCGGTGCCCGTCGCGATCCGGTCGCTGAGCGCGGCGAACCGGCACCTCGCACGGCTGCTGCTGGGCCCGGCCCGTACCCAGCGGCGCGTGCGCGATCTGGAGGCCGCCCGCGCCACCCTGCTCGCGGACAACACCGACCTGTTCCGCCGTCTGGAGCGTGATCTGCACGACGGCACCCAGGCCCGGCTCGTGGCCCTGGCCATCACCCTCTCACTGGCCGAGGACGCGCTCTCTCCCACCGCCGGCCCGGACCTCCCACGGCTGCGCGCCCTGGTGGACCGGGCCCGTACCCAGACCGACGACACCGTCGCCGAACTGCGGCGGCTCACCCGGGGAATCCACCCGGTGGCGCTGGACGGCGGCCTCGACGAGGCGCTGACGGGCCTCGCCGCCACCTCTCCGGTACCGGTCGGCGTCCACCTCGACCTGCGCGAACGCCCGCACCCGGTGGTCGCCCGAGCCGTCTACTTCTGCGCCGCCGAACTCCTCACCAACATCGCCAAGCACAGCGGTGCCCGCTCGGCCGAACTCACGGCGCGGGCCGCCGACGGCCGTGTCCGTCTGACCGTGCGCGACGACGGCCGCGGCGACGCGGCGCTCGGCACCGGCACCGGCCTGACCGGTCTGGCCGAGCGGCTCGCGGCGGTGGACGGGATCCTGCGCGTCGACAGCCCGCCCGGCGGGCCCACGGTCGTCACCGCCGAACTGCCGACGCGGCTGTGCTGAGGCCTCAGCCGCCGCTCTCCGCCAGGTAGGTCAGGACGGCCTTCACCCGCCTGTTGTCGGTGTGTGTCGCCCGCAGGCCGAACTTGGTGAAGACGGCGGCGACATGCTTCTCCACCGCACGCTCCGACACCACCAGCAGCGCGGCGACGGAGCGGTTGGAATGCCCCTGCGCCATCAGCTCCAGCACCTCGTGCTCGCGCGGCGTCAGGGTGTCCACCCGGCTGCGCCGGCCACCGCGCATCATGAGCGTGACCACCTCGGGGTCGAGCGCCACGCCCCCTTCGGCGACCCGGTGCAGCGCGGCCACGAACTCGGAGGTCCGGGCGACGCGTTCCTTCAGCAGGTACCCGATGCCCGCCGCGCCGCCGGCCAGCAGCCGGGAGGCCCAGGCGGTCTCGATGTGCTGGGAGAAGACCAGGATGCCGACCTCGGGCGTCTTCGCACGGATCTCGACGGCGGCGCGAATGCCCTCGTCGGTGTGCGTGGGCGGCATCCGGATGTCCACCACGGCGACGTCGGGCCGGTGTTCGGCCACCCCGGCGAGCAGCTCGGGCGCCGTCCCGGCGGTGGCCACCACCTCGCATCCCCGGGCGCCGAGGAGCTCGACCATGCCGTCACGGAGGACGACGGAGTCCTCGGCCAGCAGCACGCGCAGACGCCTGTTGAACATGAGGCCATTATCGGGCCCCACGGAGGGCCGTCACCGCCCGGGACCGCCGCAGCGGAGATCAGTTCCACAGCGGCGGCCCCGACACGTCGGCCGCGTCGGCACGGGGGCGACAGGCCGACAGGGCGACGGTGATGGTGATGGTGATGGTGATGATGACGGCGATGGTGATGGTGATGGTGATGCCGGGCACCTGCGGGTAGAGGGTCCCGCGCACGACGCCGAAGCGCGTTGAAGGCCACTCAGCGCGGGGCGGCGGGGCGTTGTGTGAGCGGCAGGGGCGGGGTGAGGACGGGTTCGAGCAGCTCGGCGAGATGCCGGCGCTGCTGTGCGTCGAGGCGGCCCGTCGCCGGTGCCAGGGCCGCCCGGACCTCCCCGTAGAGGCGCTCGGTGAGTTCACGGCCGGCGTCGGTGATGAGGACGTCGACGGCCCGTTTGTCGTCGTGGTTGGGGGCGCGTGTCATCAGCCCGCGGCGTACGGCGCGGTCGACGAGGCCGGACAGAGTCGACTTGTCCAGTCCCAGGAAGGTCGCCAGGTCGCTCATGCGGGGGCGCCGGTCACGCAGGATGCCGAGTACGCGCAGCTGGGTGAGGGACAGATCGTGCTCGGCGCCTATGCGGGTGAGCACCCCCATGATCTGGAACGCGCTGCGGACCAGGCCGTCCAGCAGGACGTCCTCGGAGTCGTCGATGGCCATGGAGACCACACTACTTGACATTGTTTGTAATCCCAATCACTCTGGATTCAATTGGTAATGCAAACCAAACCGGTGGGAGATCACCATGCATGCTGCGATCATCACGGCCTACGACGCCCCGCCCGCCTACGGCGAGCACCCCGAACCGGTCGCCGCCGGTGAGAACGAGATAGTGGTGGACGTCCTCGCGGCGGGACTGCACCACCTGACCCGGGCCAAGGCGAACGGCACGCACTACACCGCCACCGGCACCTTCCCGCTCGTCCCCGGTGTCGACGGCGTCGTACGCGACCCGCAGGGCCGCCTTCGCTACGCGGTCCTGGACGACACCGCGTCCGGCACCTTCGCCGAGCGCACCGTCATCGACGTACGCCGCAGCGTGCTCCTGCCCGAGGACGCGGACCCGGTCCGTGTCGCCGCCGCGATGAACCCGGGCATGTCCTCCTGGGTCGCACTGCGCCGCCGCGTCTCCTTCCCCGAAGGCCGGCGCGTCCTGATCCTCGGCGCCACGGGCAGCGCCGGACGGATGGCGATCCAGATCGCCAAGCGGTTCGGCGCCTCCCAGGTCATCGCGGTGGGCCGCGACGCCACACGCCTCACGACGCTGCGGGACCTCGGCGCGGACCAGGCGGTCACCTTCGACGACGTCGCGGTGGCGGCCGACGTCGACGTCGTCCTCGACTTCGTATGGGGCGCGCCCGCCGCCGACGCGATGCTCCCCCTGCTCAAGGCCCGTGCCGACCGCGGTGCCCCGCTGACCTGGATCCAGATCGGCTCGATCGCCGGTGCCACCGCGCCGATCCCGTCCGCCGCGCTGCGCGCGGCCCGGTTGCGGATCGTGGGCAGCGGCATCGGCTCCGTCTCCCCCGCCGACTTCATCGCGGAGTTCCCCGAGCTGGCCGCGGCCGTCACCGACGGCACCCTCGACGTCCAGGCCCGCCCCGTACCGCTTGCCGACATCGCGCGGTCATGGGACGAGGAGACCGGCGAGCGCCTCGTCTTCGTCCCGTAGCACCGCGGGTCCCGGCCACCCGGCCCCTCACCGTTCCGGCCCCGGGGGGGGACGTCCCCACCCCGCTCATCGCCGGTCTTCGTGGCTGCCCGCCGCCCCGCCGGGGGGCGGGCGGCAGTCTGGAGCAAGGAAGTGAACATGCACAAGCGCGCGCTGGTCGTGGGCCTCGGGATCGCGGGCATGGCCGCGGCCATCGGCCTGCGCGACGCCGGCTGGACCCCCGTGATCATCGAACGAGCGCCCCGGCGCCGCACCGGCGGGTACTTCATCAACCTCATGCCCGAGGGCATGAACGCGGCCGCCCGCCTCGGCCTGGACACTCTGCACACCCGCAACCCCGAGCGCGGGACCACCTGGGCGCTGAGCCGTCGAGGCCACCGCAGGCCGGCGCTGGGCTGGCTCGACCAGCCGGGCCGGCCGACCGCCATGGTCCGCGGCGACGTCGAGGCCGCCCTGTGGGACAGGACCGCGGGAAGCGGACAGGGCGTTGATCCTGTCGAGGTCCGCTTTTCCACCGCGCCCACAGAGATCACCGAAGGCGCCGGCGCGGCGCGGGTACTGCTGGAGGACGCCTCCACCGGCACGCGGTACCGCGAGTCCTTCGACCTGGTCATCGGCGCCGACGGACTTCGCTCCAGCGTGCGCCGCCTCGCCTTCGGCCCGCACGAGGAGTTCATGACCACATGGAACGCGATGATCTGCGCGTTCCCCCTGCCCGTCCAGGCCCCGTCCTTCGCCGCGCAGGACAGCCTCATCAGTGCGCGCACCGGGCGCGCGGTGTGGGTGTTCGGCCTGGCCGACCGGGCCCCCACCGCACTTCTGACGTACTGCACCAAGGACATCGACGCCCAGTTCACGGGAGACCGCGCCGAGCGCCTGCGCGCCGTCTTCGACGACATGGGCCACCCGGCCGTACGGCACGTCCTCGACGCGCTGCCCACGACGTCGGACTACCTGTTCGACTCCGTGCACCAGGTGAAGATGAAACGGTGGAGCACCGGGCGGGTGCTTCTCACCGGCGACGCGGCGTGGTGCCTGAACCTGTTCTCCGGCATGGGCGCCACCGCGGCCCTTCGAGGCGGAGCGGAACTCGGCCGCGCCCTGCGGGCCCACCCTGATGATCTCGACGCTGCCCTGGCGGCCTGGGAAGCGGGCCTCCGTCCGTTCATCACGACCCATCAGCGCATGGCCCGCCTGAAACACCAGTGGTTCGTGCCGACCAGCCGCAGCCTGCGGGCAGTTCGCTCGCTCGCCATGCGCCTGGCCGTCAACGCCCGCCGCACGGTCACCGAAACGCGCCTCCTTCAGGCCGCGGCCCTGTCGCCGGACAGCGGGTGAGAGCGCCGGAGCCACGGACTGCCCAAGGTCGGACACGGGACAATCCTCATACCTGCGACGACGTCACTGCCCCCACCTGCCCGACCCACTCGCGAAGGTCCACAGTGCCGAGCCCTCACGTCGCCGTGCGTCAGGAAACGGGGAACCAGGCCGCCAGGCACTTGGCAATGACCGGCACATCGATATCGTCCTGCGCGACTTCCTCGATGAACGGTCCGGCAAGGAAGACGAGCAGTGGGATCACCGGTGCCGGCCCTCACGGCCGTGCTCCTGTCCGAACCGCTCCCGATCGTCGGGTCGGTACAGGTCAAGGTGTGGGGTGGGCTGAGGAACTGTTCGTCCACGCCACGTCGAACTGCTGGAGGGCTGTCGAGTACGGAAGTCCAGGGCCCGGGCGCAAAGAGAGGGGGAATTCCCGCGAGACAGGCGATTGTCCTAGCCGTCTCCGTACCGGGCGGCGACCGGCCCGCCCGGAAATGCCGACGGCCTGAACCCGGTCTCGGCGGAGGGCGCCGCGGTCGCCCTGGTGGGCGAGGCGTCACCGTCCCGTTTGCCTCCGACGCGGTTTCACCACCCCTCTGGCGACCGGCTGTTCGGCGCGGGACGCCGGGTGGGACTCGGCTCGGACGACCAGGACCCGGCGCCCCCGGGTGTGGCCGGCGCGGCTGTCCGTGTGCGCCGCCGCTGCCTCGGTGAGCGAGTACGCCTTCTCGACCGGGATGTGGAGCCTCCCCTGGGAGATGAGGTCGACGGCTTCGGTGAGCGCATCCGGCACGCTCCCGGCCACGCCGGAGAACCGGACGCCCAACCGCGGCGCACCGAGGTCGGCGATGGAGACGACCTTGCCGGGATCCCCCGTCAGCTCGACGAGTTCGCGGATCACGCCCGAGCCGGCCAGGTCGAGGGCCGCGTCGACCCGGCCCAGGTGCCGCACTCGTTCTACCCACCCCTCGTTGTAGGTCGTGGCGAGGGCGCCCAGACCGCGCAGGTAGTCCTGGTTCGCGGCCCCGGCCGTGCCGATCACCGCGATGCCGCGCGCGCGGGCGATCTGCAGCACCGCCGACCCGACGCCACCGGACGCACCGCTGACCAGCAGTGTCTGCCCGGGCCGCACGCCGACCTCGCGGATGACGCGCAGCGCGGTTTCCACCACCGACGGGTACCCGGCCGCCTCCTCGAAGGCCAGCCCCTCGGGCATTCGGGCCCAGGCCGACAGCACGGCGAATTCGGCGTAGGTGTCGGCTCCTTCGCCGAACACCCGGTCGCCGACCTCGACCCCCTCGACGCCCTCGCCGATCTCATCCACCACCCCTGCGGCGTCCAGTCCGACCCCGGCGGGCAGCTCGACCGGATGGGCTCCCAAAACCTGGCCCTCCCGGATCCTCCAGTCGACGGGATTGACACCCGCCGCCCGTACGGCGATGCGTATCCGACCGGGACCCGCATGGGGCTCCTCGGCTTGCACCAGGTGCAGGACCTCGGGACCGCCGAACTCGGCAAAAATGATTTTCCTCATGCGATCGAAGATAACCCTAACCGTTAGGGTTTCACAACGGCTACGGATTCCTACCTGGTAGTGTCAGGTTATGACCGAGCCGTCCGGACGCCGCGAACGCAAAAAGGCCGCGACCCGTCAGAAGATCGCTGACACCGCGCTGCGACTCTTCCTGGAGTGCGGGTACGACGCTGTGGGCATCCGTGACGTGGCGTCCGAAGCAGACGTGGCCGTCACCACCGTCTTCTCCCACTTCGCCTCGAAAGAGGCCCTGGTGTTCGAACGCGACCAGGACTTCGAGCAGCGCCTCACCCGTGCGGTGACCGACCGGCCTCCGCACGAGCCGATCATCCCGGCGCTGCACCGCGAGGTTCATGCTCTGGTGCGGCACTGCACGGCGGAAGGCAGTGCCCCCGTCCGACGCATGATCGAGGGATCACCCGCTCTGCGGGAATACGAGGAGTCAATGAGCCTGCGTCACGCGCACGCGCTGGCGGCGGCACTATCCGCCGATCCCCACCTGTCCCGGAGTACGACTGCCTGCCGGGCGACCGCGCGGTTCACCATCGACGCCTACGCGCTGGCGTGCCGGGCGGACGATCCCGGGGCCACGGTGGACGAAGTCTTCCAAATGATCAAGGCAGCCTGGGAAGCCACCGCGGCCTGAGTCGGGGACACCGGGGCGCTGCGGTCGGCACCGAAGCCGGGACACGACACGTGCGGGTTGCCCCGGGCGGCCCGCGCCCGCCCCTGCTGGCCCGATCATGTGACTACCACCGGCCTGGGTCGTCGGCTCGGGCATCGAGTGGACGGCGCCCAGGTCGAGTTCGTACGGGAGAAGATCCGCGTCCCGGGTCCCGAGCGGCCGGCGTTCAGCTCACCGAGGCCTGCGCTCCGTACGACAGAGTCACCGCCGTACTACGAAGCTTGCTTCTTCCAGCAGCGGACACGCTCAGTGACCGATCACGGAAATTAGGCCAGAACCCCATCTCATGAACTGAAAGGAGAAGCCGGATGCCAGGAAGACGCTGGTGGCTGCTCATCGTCCTGATCGAGACGCTCATCTTCTGCACCGTCGGCTACAACCTCAACGGCGGTAGGCCGAGCATCCCTTGGGCGCTCGCGGGCCTGGCTTGCGGCGCGCTCACGGTGCTCGTGATCATCAGAGCTCAGAAGAGCCCGAAGAAGTAGAGAAGGCACGGTGCGGCACGCGGCAGATTTGAGCCCGGGGTCCTGTTCGGACCACCCCCGCTCGGTTCGGACCCTCAGTACCCGTAGATCATCTTGCACGCCACCTCCGGGAGGACCTGCCCGGCCGCCGATGTCGCCGGAGGCCGTCGAGGCGCCGGTCTTGGCGGAGACGGTGGCGGTGTCCGGGGACGCGGATGCCGATGCGGCTGATGTGCCGCCGAGAACGAGCACCGCGCCCGCGAGCGTCGCGAGCAGGACTCCGGTGGGGCGGGTGGGGGGCGTGATCGCGCGAGACCGCACCTCTTCGTCGGCAGAGGGCTGTCCACGGTAACTGGAGGTTCTGAGCCTGTTGTGCGGGGCGCCAGAGCGTCACATGCGTGACAACTTCACGCAAGGGTGCGGGTGCCGCGGTTCTGTGGGGACGTTCGGAGGGATACGTCCTTCGGAGGTGGTGCGAATCCCCGTATGTACCGGCTCCGCCTCTCGGGCTCGGGCGGTAGTGCGCGGGCGGGAACGCGGCCGCTAGGGCGGACCTCCTGCGGCCTTGGATCGCGGGGGCTACAAACAACGCGACACCGTCGAACGCCGCATCAACCGGTGGAGGACCTGGCAGGATCCGGCAACCCGCTACGAGAGGGCTGCCGTGATCTCCGAACCGGGCCCCATATCGCCGGCAATCTTCTCTCCGGGCCGCCCACTGACCCAAGTAAGCGTCTGGCAGGATCAGTTCCACGGCTCCTCGTCGGGGTCCTCACCCGTCATCCTCGCTGCGACCGCGCAGAGGTCACGGCCGTAGATCTGGCTGCCGCCCCACTCGGACCGCCACAGGTCGGTCGCAGCCTGGGCCACGGAGCGCCAGGTGAGGTCGTCATCCACCCGCCAGGTGCGGATCTGAGCAGCCATTCGGGGTGTGACCGTCGCCGGGTCCACCGTGCTCTGTGCCATTCCACCGACCGTACGGACTCAGCGCGGACGGCTGCCATCGGATTACGCCCTCGCATACCGCCCGCCTGCCACCTGTCGCATCTCGGCGGGCCCGACGGCTGATGCAACAAGATCTGTGGGAGAGGTCCCCTGGTCGACTGCGGGGCGCAGTAGCTCGGACGGATCGGGCCGCAGCCGTCCCGAGGCGTGTGCCGACACTGAGCCGATACAGATCCGCTGATCTGCCTGGCAGGCCACCTGACATGACATCAGGATGAGCGTCACAAGCGCCATTTCAGCGTCAAGACATCGCCTGTAACGCCTACACCGCACATAACGCGCACGCACAAGACCGCAGGTCAGGAGCTCTTCGCGGCCGGTTCAAGGATCGCGACGCACTCCACATGATGCGTCATCGGAAGCATGTCACCCGGGTGGGCTCAGAGAAAACCGCAGGTCAGGTGAAGTCTCTCGTCTCCGCCTTGAGCCACCAGGTGCGAAGAGCGTCAGACGAGCGTCACGGCGGACGCCCAGTGATCCCAGCAAGGAGTGCACCAGACGCGCTCAGGAAGCGGATACATACTCCCCGCTCACTTCGTTCCGGCCACCGGAAGCACGTACTCACCGGCGAGACGTGCCAAGTGCAGCGGGAGAGGCCGAGCGAGCGGCGGGTAGTCGTCGTGGTAACGCAACTGGTGCGCGAGCGTCGCCCACTCCGCCGGCCGGTCGGGCGAGTCACCCGCACGCCCCGAGTCCGTCAGCGCCTTCTCCGACAGACAGCCGAGCACGGTGATCTCCAGTTGCCCGGGGTTCCACGCGGTCTTCCCGGGCGCTGTCCGGCCCTGTGCCGTAGGCACCAGCTTCATGAGCCCCTTCGGTAGTTTCGCCACCGTGTGCGGCTTCGAGGCCGTGCTCGCGAAGACACGGCCCTCCGTATCCGCCGTCCCCCACACACCCTCGGCGAAGCCGACCCCGTCCTCGGTGTCGTGGGCGTACCACTCCGCCACTTCACCCCGGGCGTTGGCGTCCCGTACGAGCAACATCCGCAGGTCGTGGCCGTAGAGCGTGTGCCGCTGGGCGGGTTCGGCCCCGAAGCCGAGCGTGTCGCGGTCCAGTGCACCGTTGCGCAGGCCAGGCCAGCACTGGCGCAGATTGCCGGCGTCCGCCAGCAGCAGCGTCGGGCGGTCGCGGAGCTGGAAGAGCAGTGCCCGGATCTGCCGCTCGGTCTCCCGCTGCCTGTCCTGCTCCACGCCCGGGCGGGTAGCGGGCCGGGATCCTCCCGGGGCTGGCGAGTCATCGACGAGCTTCCCCGTGCCGATCTCCTTCCCGCCGCTCGCCGCCGGTTCCCGTGCCTGGGAGAGCAGCAGCAACAGCTTCGGATACGGCACCCATTCGGCTCGTTCTGCGTCCCACCCCTCGATGACGCCCGGCCCGTCCCCGGGGCGCACCCGCACCGCCACCAGCCGGTGGACGGGGCATCGCGTAGGCCCCTTCCTGGTGTGGCGTACGAGCCAGAGCGCCGCATACTGAAGGTCGCCCGGAATGCCGGCTCCCACCCGATGGGCGGGCGGGCTGATCGCGCCCAGCTGCCGGAAGGCGTCCAGCCAGGTCCACCTGACCCGGTGCTCCAGAGCGCTGTCGGTGTCGTCGGGCGAGTTCACGAACTGGGTCAGCCGTCCCTGCCGTGCCCAGGCGATGCGCAGCGCGTGCTTGGGGTCGGAGTCCGGGACGGCGGCGAAGCGCTCCTTGCCAGCGATCTCCGTGATCACGACTCCGGTCCCGCCGAGGAGCGGGTCCGCCCGATCCGCCACGAGCCCGCAGCGCCCTTCGATGGCCTCGGCCAGCCGGACGGCCCTGAGGCGCCCGCGGGCTCGGGTGGTCGGCAGAGCGTCGGCCAAAGGTCCCACGGGCCGGGCCCGGACGCGGATGTCGACCCCCTCGCACTGCCACTGCCAGGTCTCCCCGTCGGCCGACGGCACTTGCTGCCCGGCGGGAAGACCAATGAGCTTGGGCAGCTCGGCGAGCAGCGCCGCACGGGTTTCCGGGGACTGCCAGAAGACGTCGATCTCCAGGGGGCGGCCGTTCAGTGCGCGTGTCAGCGCCGTACGCCGTTGCAGAGCCAGCTGGGCGTCGCGGACGCCCGGGCCGCCGCCGGCGCCGGAACGGGGCAGCAGGGAGGGTGTGTTGCTCCGGGAGACGCGCGTGAGGTCGGGGACCCGGGTCAGCAGGGGGCGCAGCCCTTCCTCGACCCAGGCGTCCAGATCCGCCCGCTCCCGTGGCATCAGCCCGGGTCCGACCTCGTGCGGGCCGATCGACGGGTGGTAGACGATGCCGGCGGCCACGTCCCCGGAACCGTTGATCCAGCGTTCGGGGTCGGAGAAGAGTGCTTCGGGCCGGGGGTAGTTGCGCACGATGTCCAGCTCGGGCACGAGTGGTGCGGGGCTGTGCCGGCGCCAGGCCAGTTTCTTCGACCGCCGGTCGTAGCCCAGCGTGTTCACCATCAGCCGGTGGCCGCGGTCCGGCCCTTCCGGCCACGGCAGTGGGGCGTCGAGCAGGACGGTCGTACCGCCGAGCTGGTGGGGGCGTACGTCCAGTCGGGTGGCCCACCGGCGTACGCGGGTGGACACATGGACGCGGAAACGCGGGGCGAACGGCACGGTGTGGACGGTGATGGTGAGGCAGGCCGAGTAGTACCAGGTCTGCCCGCGGCGCTCGTAGCGCTGAGGCGGCCAGGAGACGAGTCGCGCGCCGTCACCCGAGCTCTCGACTCGGAAGTGGAGAGTGCTGCCGCCCGTGCGGAACGTCCGGGCGGCCAGCCGGAAGGCGATCCACTCGGGCAGTAGGCTGTAGAGCCGCGCGGCGGGTTCGGCGGTTCCGCCCGCCGAGAGCACACTCTCGGCGAGGTCGACCGGTTCCGTCTCCCAGTGGGGCAGACTTACCGTCTCGGCCGGGTCATCGGAGCGGAGCCTCTCCTCGAGGTCGGCTCCCTCCGAGTCGTCGTCCTCCCGGTGCATGCCCGCCGCCCAGGCTCCTACCACCGGGGCCAGCACGTCCGGCGGGACGGCTTCCCGCGCGTAGAGCCACGGCAGACGGCCATCCGTCCCGGCGTTGCGGCCGGTCGCGATGACGCCTGGCGCCATCGCCTGGAGCAGGGAGTTGAGCCTGCGCACGGGGAGCCGGTGGGGGTGAACGGAGTTCTTGTCCGCCTCGGCATGCATCCCGGTGAGCTCGGCGTGCAGGTCCTCGCCGAGCCGCAGCACTTTCATCTCCTCCCGCCAGGGTCCTTGGAGCGGGTCGGGTTCGTAGGCCGCGACGCGAATGTGGTGGTACACGGAATTACCTCCTGGGACAGGGGTTCGGCGCTTACGGGTGGGCAGGTACGGCGGCGAGCAGGCGGGTGAGCATGCTGCGCAGTGGCGCGTACAGGGCGCGGACGATGAACTGCTCCTCTGCGGTCGTCGTGCCGCCGTCGAAATGCGGGTCCAGGACGGCGAGGACGCTGTGCAGCAGACTGGATTCGGGGGTGTCGGGCCGCGCCGGTACGGCGCCGCGGTTGGGGGCGAAGGCGGCGTCGACGAAGACCACCCGGGCCGGTACGCCACCGCGTACCAGTCGCCCGATCACCTGCCACAACAGGACCAGCATGTCCCAGGTGACCTGTTCCCGTACATCGTCGTCGAGACGGCTCCACGCCATCGAACGGGCGAGTACCTGGTACCAGTACGAACGGGCGAGGCGGCGGAACTCCTCCGCTCCTTCCTCGACGGTGGGTTTTCCCTGTACCAGGGTGGCGAAGTCACCGCCGGTGACGGCGCGGACGACCCAGTCGTTGACGGCGTTGACAGCCAGGTGGAGGTCCTCCGGGTGCGGATGGGGCCGTGCCAGGAAGTAGACCGTGCCGATGGCCGCCTCGTCGTCCTCGTTGAGGATGTTGTGGCCACGTTCCAGCGCGAGCAGGGGCGCCACCAGGATGTCCGCCTCGAGGTCCTTCAGGTGCTCGACGTCGCCCCGGCGCAGTGATCGGGCGTGGTAGGCGGACGGTGCCTCGTCCTCCGCGGTGATCTCCTCGTCGTCCGACACCAGGCACAGCACCTTGTTGCGCCAGCGGACGTTGAGGTTGTGCAGTGTGTCGGCCACCATACGTGCCTCGGCATAGCTGCCGACCAGCAGAAGGATCTGGTCGCGCCCTGGAGGAAGAGAGAGCAACTCCTGCTGGAGCGGACCACCTTCAGTGACCTCGTACTCGTCTCCGCCCTCACCTAGATGGCACGCGATGCGGCGCAACTTCTCCGGGCGGTCGTCCGGACGGGTTCCCGACATGCGCAGTTTCTCGTCGCCGTCGTCGATGAACTCGAAGCGCATGGAGCTCTCGTTGGCAATGCGTTCGGTCACCTCGGCAGGCGGTTCGATGACCACACCGACCGGGACGCAGACGTGGTAGCGGCTGGACGCGCCCGCCCAGCTGCTGCCTGACATGAGCAGCAAGTGGGCGCCGGGCCTGCCGTCGACGGAGGTGAGATCGGGGATGGCGCGCAGCAGCTCACGTCCGACGCCGCTGCACCGGAAGAAGGTCAGTTCGCCACTGCGGACTCCGCCCTTGTCCTCACCCGGGACCCGAAACTGGAAGCCGAGAACATTGCCCATCGGGGCCTCGGGCACCATCGGGCCGTAGTCGAGCGGTCGGCGGTACATCGTGTTGAAACCCAGGCTGAGGGCGGCCTCGACGCGGGGCCACATGGCGTTGATCATGGCGAGCCGTGGTTCCAGGGCGCTGAGCAACAGTGTGAACTCGAAGCGCTCCGCGAGTTGCTTCCGCCATTCCTCGGGAGTCTCGGGCGGAGGCTTGGGCTTCCTGCGGCGTCCGCGCTTCTTCTCCTGTTCCTCCTCCTCGCGCCGCCACTCGTCGTACGCCTCTTGGTACTTCCGCTGCCGGGCAGCCATGTACATCGGGCCGATGGCGAAGGCCTCGTCCATGACCTCGGTGAGGCGGCGCCGGGTGTTCTCCGGGTTTCCGGTGTGGAGCAGTTCGTTGAGGAGGGCGGTCAGCTGGCTGAAGTCCTCCTCCGTCCTGCGGTGACGATCACCGAAGGGGTTGTCCCGGAACGCGTCGAGCAGTTTCCCGAGAGCCTCGCGGGGGGCGTGATGAGGGTGGTCCGGACCGCTGTCGTCGGGGAGTTCGTAGCGTTCGTCGAGGAGCCCCAGCTGGAGCGTCCAGGCGCTGAAGTAGCCCGTCCGCACCCACTTGCGCAGCTCGTACCCGGCGACGAGCATCGCGTACAGCCGGTCGGTGGCCGCGCCCGCGGTGTTGAGGGCTGCGGCGAAGGTCTCGACGTCCCGTTCGGAGAGCTGGGTGCGTCCGCTGGCCGCGAGTTCCCGGATCTTGTGCCGGCTCAGCTGGTCGATGAGGCCCTTGTCCTCGTCGCTGGCGAGGACCACGGCGGGTGCGAAAGTCCGGTCGAGCTGCATCTGGACACGGTCGGCCTCGTCGATGATCACGAGGTCACTACGGCGGCAGGCGAGTTCGAGGAAGCGGATGCGCTCGCCGTTCTGAGGGCGGGGCGGCGAGGAGTCGATCAGCCCGGCCGGCGTGGCCACCCAGATCAGGGCGCCGACCAGGGTCCGAGCTCCGTGGTGACGGGGACAGGCGGACCAGTACGGGCAGCTCGCCACCCTCTTCTGCCACGCGGAGTGCCGTCCGTCGCTCGGGGCACGCCGCAGGGCCGAGGGGGGTCGGAGCCGGGAGCAGGGTGCCTCACCGTAGGCGAGTGGTTCGGTCGTCGACGTGGCGCCCTGCCGTCTGACGTTGAGCAGGCAGGACGTGCCGAGGTAGGCGAAGGCGGGGTCGTCGTGGGCGAGCAGTCGGTGCTCGCCCCGGCCCGCCAGCCGACGGTGCAACCGCTGGGCGTGCCGCTCACGGCCCGAGGAGCCGAGCACGGGTGCGGCGGCACCGTCGGTGTAGAGGTCGTAGAGCCTGACGAGCTTCAGCACCTCCGCGACATCGGTGACGACGATGGTGGTGCGTTTGCCCAGCTTGGCGAGATGGACGGCGATGATGTCACGCAGTGTGCTCTTGCCGGCGCCGACGATGCCGAGCAGGTGCTGGATGCCGTCGACCGTGAAGGCGAAGTCCTCGTCCTTCCTCGCCTTGTGGAAGGTTCCGTTCTCCTTGGTGGACAGGTCGAACGACCGTAGCCGCTCCAGCCACCGTGGTGCCCGGCCCTTGCCGGAGCGAGCGTGCTGGGCGTCCATCTCCGCCGCCGTGCGCTCCAGGTTCTCCTTGGTGAAGCTCAAGGGCTCGCCGCCGCCGACCGGTTCCAGGTCCATGTCGTGGGCGACGAGGGGGATGGCGGGGACCGGCGGCAGGTCGACGACGGCCATGGTGCGACTGACGGGGAAGGCGTGCGGGCCATGACCCGCGACCGGGAGGCGCCTGCCCGCCAGCGGCGGTGCGGCACGCAGCAGTTGTTCGTAGACGGAGAAGCGGTCGCCGCCGACGGAGAGGTCGCGGCGGGCAGCGGGTGTCTCGGCGTCCGGTACGTCGTAGGCGCGCACCCTGGGGTCGAACCTCTGGTAGGTGTCCAGCGCCTCGAGCCAGGTACGGCTCCGGCGCAGCGTCCACAGCGAGTACCTGGCGATACGCAGGGTCTTCGCCGCATCGGATGGCAGCGGTGCCCGGTGCGCCTCGGCGAACCCGTACCCGCTGAACAGCACCCAGGCGCTGCCCGCGGGGCTGCCCGGCATCATCTTCTGCTGGAGGTACAGGCCGAGTTCGACCTGGCAGAGGGCTTCCAGCGCGGGCTGGGGCACGGAGGACCCCAGAAAGGCTTTGAGCGCGTTGAACACGTCGGTCAAAGGCGGAGTGATGCTACGCATCGTCCTTCTCCTCTCGCCGGGCCTGTCCCAGGTCGGGCACAAGGTCCATGGGGGTGGTGAGCACCAGCCGGTCCCGCAGGAGCGCGGGAAGGGCGTCGGTGAAGGCCTGCCGGTAGCCGTCCCGTCCGGCGAGCGCGTCGGGGACCACGACGAGGGTGCGGTCCGCGAGGGGTGTGTTGTCGGTGAGATGGGCTGCGAGGAGCGCCGGCTGCAGGCGGTCGTACGCCTGGATGTCCACGATGCGGGGGCCGGTATCCCTGAGCCGGTAGGAGGGCAGAAGGCCGGGCAGGGTCTCGTACGCGACTCCGGCGCGCTCCAGTGTCTCCCGGGCGGCTTCGTCGGTGCGGTGCGGCAGTACGAGGTACCACCGCAGCGAGCGCTGCAGGATCCAAGCCTGGTCCGGCTCACGGATGAGCTGCGGAGGGGCGTCGCGCGGGCAGTCCTCCCCCTCGCACCAGACTTCCGCGCCGGTGCCGGACGGTCCGGGTACGGCACCGTCCCGGGGCAGCGCGGGGAGCCTGCACGAGGGGCAGTACAGGAAGTCTCCGTCGACGAGCAGGAACTCGGGCAACGGACCGTAGAGGTTCTTGACCCGGCTCCAGACCGCCCTGTTCCAACCCGGCGCGAAGCGGTCCTGCTGGTGGACGACCGGGTGACGCGCCAGGAACGCCCTGCACTGACGGTAGCGCTCCTCCGTTCCACTCCGCGCGTGCAGGTCCCCGAGGAGCGCGCGGGCGTGGGCCGCCACGCCTCCGTCCGGTCCGTGCGAGGCCACCTCGAGACACGACCGGGTCGGCATCCGGCCGACCCGGTGCACCAGCGTGGTGCCCGGCGACACCAGGGAGGAGGGGACCGCGAAGAGTGGGTCGTCGGACGGCCTGGTCCGGCACCACTCCCACAGTTCCGGAAGACTCCTCGGCGGCGCCTCCCCCGCATTGAGGCAGCGCATCACCGTGTGATCCAGCGCCCGCTGGGCGAGGCCGGGATAGGGCAGGGTAAAGGAGCGGAGCCCTTGGACCTCGGAGAGAGCCGCCACCATGCGGGCGAGTTCGCCGAAGATGTCGCTGCCCACGCCCTCGGGCGCCTCGCTGGCGTTCGGCCGATCGGCCCCGTCGGCCGACCCCGCCCTCATGCCGCGGCCTCGCTGACGGACGACGCCGTGCACCAGCGGGCCACTTCGCATCGCTCGCAGGAGCGTCCGGGCCGGGCCGCGTACTGGTCGTCCCGGTGCCAGTCGGCCACCATCGCCCGCAGTACCTTCTCCGCGGTGACCCGATTGGCCGGGGCGAAGGGATCGATGATCTCCAGGTCGGCGCCGTCGGGGCGCAGCACCTCCAGCTCGACCCGCGCGCGGAACGGATCACCGCCCAGGTCACCGCGGGCGATCAGCACGACGGCCAGGGCCAACTGCGGATAGCGCTCCAGCAGGGGGCGGTCGAACCGCCGATCGGTGACGGAGGTCTTGGTCTCGCGCCACACCCATGACCCGGCATCCCGGTAGAGCAGGTCGGGCGCGGCCAGGACCACCACGTCGGCTGCTGTGTCGTGCCGCACCACCCGGGGCTCGGTCCGCACATCCGCACCGTCCCCGACGTACCGCAGCGGACAGACCGCGGCGTGCCGCCGCAACATCAGGGTGCCGAGTGCGCGTTCGTGTGCGGGCAGGTCGAATCCCTCCGGTACCCACTCCTCGGGGACCTCGACAGTGCAGGGCCGAGGCGATCCGTGGGCGTGCCGTTCGGCGAGGTAGGCGTGCAGCGCCCGGCCGCGCTCGGCCGTCACCTCGCGTTCGACGGAATCCGCCGTGGGCAGGTGCAGCCGGCGCATATGGTCACGCGCCGGGCAGGCTCGGTAGGCCCGCCCGTTGGTGACCGACCAGGTGCGGCGGGGCCGGTCGTGCGCCTCGATGCCCAGCAGTCCGGGCGCTGTGCGCAGGGCCGGGCACACCGACAGGTAGGGGCATCCGGCACAGGCCGACCCTGGGCGGTATTTTCGTCCGTCCAGTACGCCAGCCAGAGCAGCGGGGCCGTGTTCGCGGTACCGGGCGCGCGCCTCTTCCCGGCTTCCCGCGAAGAGTTCACGCGTACGGCCGTCGAAGAGCGCGAACTCTACGATCCGTACGTGCTCCGGCGGTGGTCCGGGGGCGCCCTCGGCCAGCACCAGGGCGACGGCCGCGGTGAACCCGTCGGGCGGCAGGTCCCGCAGGCGGTGCACGGGCAGACGAAGCTCGCGGTAGGCACCGTCGGGGGAAGCCAGGCAGCGGCCCCACACGGTGAGGCGGTACTCCTGGGCGTCGCGCGGGTCGGGACCGGACGGACGGTAGCGGTACGTCCACGGCTCGGGCACCTCGTGCAGGGGGCGTTCCGGGTCGAGGGGGAAGGCCGCCTCGTACAACGTCACGCCATGCTCCGACCAGGTCCGCAGACCGTCGTGCAAGGGCCCGGTACGTGTCCGGGGCCGGTGGCCGGCAGGCCCCGAACGGATGTCGCAGGCAGCCATGAAGGGGCCCAGGGCGAAGTGCTCCAACCGCTCACGGCGGCGCGGTACGGGGGCGGTGGTGTGGTAACCGCGGGTCTTGAGAGCGTCAGCGGCGGGGCATCGGAACTCTCCCCCCTTGAACATTCCGGCGGATACCGTGATGACGTCGGACGTGCGGGTCACCCCGTCGGGGGGCAGCCATGGCTGCGACATTTCATGCTCCATTTCCGTGCGGAGGAAAGGTGGATGGCCGTGAGGGAGATCGAGGAGGTCGGCGATGTGGAGAGGCGCTACGAAGTGCTGGACATGGTCGGCGACGGCGGCCAAGGCGACCTTTTCCTCGGGCGTGACCGCAACAGCGGGCAGAAGGTGGCGTTGAAGCTTCAGAAGGCCCGGGACCTCGGACCCGAGAGCGATTTCCACTGGGCCGGCGATGAACTCCTCAAAGAGGGATCACGCATGATGATGCTGACGGGAATCCAGGCGATTCCCGAAGTCATCGCCACGGGGACACACCGGCGACGCCGGTGCCTGGTCATGGAATTTGTCGAAGGGCACCAACTGCAGAAAGTCCTGTCGGCGGCCCTGCCCGTTAAGGATCCTGGGACCGTTGCGGCCGTCATCGGCCAACTGTGCGAAATTCTGACAGAAGTCCACGACCGGAATCTGGTGCACTGCGATCTCAAGCCCGAGAACGTCATCGTGCAGCCGGACGGCCGTCTCCGGCTCATTGACATGGGCCACGCGGTCGTGGTGGATCAAGAGACGGAATGCGCACGCGGCACGCGCGGCTGGGCCTCCCCCGAGCAGTCCGACGCGTGCCCGTCAGGTCTGACGCGGCAAGCGGACATCTTCGCACTCGGCTGCATCCTGCTGGAGATGACCGTGATGCGCCTGCCCTACGGCGGACAGGACGAGCGGGCGGAAGAGGGCACCCCAGTGCTGCCGGCCGACCGGCTCGCCAAACTGCCCCCGGAGTTCGCCTCCCTGGCGCTGTGGATGGTCCGGTGGAAGGCGGCGGAGCGCCCCTCGGATGTCCGTGAAGTGTTCGATCGGCTCCGCTGCTACCTACCCCAGCTCGGCTCGCAACGGCCATCGAAGCCCCTGCGCCCGGACCCGACCGAGTACTATCGCACGCATCCGCCCCGGCTTTGACGGTGAGCTGACGGCCGCCGACCGGGCGGGTCACCTCAGCCCCTCCAGCCGCTCTCGGACCTCCCGCACCCCCTCACCGTCCATCAGCTCACGCAGCACGATGACTCTCTCCAGCTCCCGCACCGCCGAGTCGGTGTCGCCAGCGGACACCAGGACATCAGCGAAGAGCATCCGTACCTTGTCCTCGTTGGGCCAGTTCTCCTGTTCGCGGTAGACGTCGGAGGCCTTCCGGTACAGGGTGATGGCCTCGTCCCGTTCGGAACGGGCCAGGTGCACCTTGGCCAGGGTGAACAGCACATCGGCCAGGCCGCTGCGCTCCGTCGTGCGCTCCACTACGCCCAGGGCGTCGGCGCACCGGCGGAGCGCCTGCTCGTGCTCGCCCCGGTCGAGGTCGATCGCGCCGAGGACGTTCAGAACAGCCGCCTCTCCGACCCGGTCGGACACCTCCCGGCACAACTCCAGTGCGCGGCCGAGCGCTTCTTCCGCTCCCGTCCGGTCGCCCTGCTTGCGCAGGGTGAGTCCGAGCCGGTGCAGCGTACGGGCAAGGCTCAGCCGGCCTTCCGTGCTGCGGTCCTCCTCGCTGAGCCGGACGGCCCTGCGCAGGTTGCCCACAGCCAAGTCGTACTCACCGAGCCGCCAGTGGGTCCCTGCCAGCGACCGGTAGACCATGGCGCGATCGACCGGTCCGGCGACGGTTTCCGCCGCCTCGGCGGCGTACCGGAGGTTCTGCCGCGCATCATCGAGCAGGCGACGGCGCCACTGGTAGATGACCAGGGCCATCGGAAGCAGCCACACGTACCGGTCGATACGCCGATTGATCGCTAAGCGAATGCCTCGCTGGACGGCGGGGTACTCCTCGTCCAGGAACGCCATCGCCTCCGCGAGGTCCGCGGGGTCGGTGGCCCTGACCGCTCCGGGCTCGCCGGTGGGCAGGGCACGTTCGCGGTCGAGCACCCGGTCGCAGGCTCGGACGTTGTGCAGCTGGTGTTCCAGCACCTGCCGTACGGTCGCCCGCTCGATCTCCGCGTTCTCTCCGTCCGACACCGGCCGCACGTACCGAAGGGCGAAGGCCCGCACGAGGTCGTGCAGCCCGTAGCGGTCGCCGTGATGTTCCACGAGGTTCGCTGCCACGAGGTCCACCAGGGCCCGGTCGGTACGCGTCCCTTCGTCCACTGCCCGTCCCAGATTCATCACCGCCTCCCAGGAAGCGCTGGGCCCGGGGTGGACGGCGAGCTGCCACAGCAGCAGTCGGGCTTCCTCATTCAGCACGCGCACGGAGCAGTTGAGTGCTGCGCGGACCGACAGTTCGTGCTCGGGCAGGTCCAGGGTGTCCAACATCGCCCGCTTCCGCTCCTCCTTCATCTCTTGCACCAGGAGAGGGAGGGTGTGCAGCGGACGCGCACCACCTTCCAGAAGCCGGGCCACCACCACAAGGGCCAGCGGCAGTCGGCCACAGAGGTCGACAAGTTCACTGAAGGCCATGGCGTGCTTGGCCCGGTCCTCGGCCGACACTTTCTCCTGGAGCACCTCCAGCGCGTCCGCCTCGCGCAGCGGCTCCATCTTGCGGAACAGCACCTTCCTCTCGGACTGCAGCCGCAAGAGGTCGTTACGACTGGTGACGATCACGGCGCAGGTACCGTCTCCGGGAAGCAGCGGCAGCACCTGCTGGACGCTGAGCGCGTCGTCAAGGACGATGAGCACCGATCGGTGGGCCAGCGCCGACCGCAGCGCGTTGCTCTTGCTCTCCGTTCCGGTCACCGTGGTGTAGGGCGGCAGCGCGGCCAGAAAGCCGTCCAGGACCTCGTCCGGTTCGGCGGGCCGCACGTCTCCGTCGGCGAATCCGTTCAGTTCGCCGCGCAGCACCCCGTCGGGAAAGCGCTCCCGAAGCCGACCGGCGAGGTTCTCGGCCACCGTGGTCTTCCCGACACCCGCCATGCCGCTGATCAGGACCAGCGCCAGATTGCCGGCATCCTGTTCCTCGCACACGGCCTCGAAGAGGTCGCCGATCAGCTCGTTCTGCCCGATCGGCTTGCGCCTGCCGCCGGGCAACTGGTCGGGAACGGGGGGCAGGAGCACCCCACCCGCCCGGCGGCTCTCTCCTCGGACCTGGTCGATGGCGCTCTGTACATCGACATCCGCTTTTCCGTTGCGCTTCTCCCACTTCTTGATGAGCCGCTCACGTTGGGACTCCGGCAGGTCTGCGTGGGCAAGCAGATAGAACCGGAAAATCTGGGGCAATTCTGGCGCGCGCTCGAACCATTTCTCCGTCTCCTCGCGCAGCCATTTGACCTCCCTGGACTTGTAGGCTGCGTCCAGCCGCGCGTACACGGCGGCCATCAACTCGGCCCGTAGCTCTGCCCGACGCAAGTGGAAGCCGGTCTCGGACAGTCCGTGCAGCGGTTCGTCCTCGCCGTCCCACTCCTCCAAGGCCGCACCGAGCAGCTCGAACTGCGCTTTGCAGGTCAGTCCCTCAGCATGCTTCACCTTTTCGCGAAAACGGAGCAGGTCGACGTCTCCCACCGGCACGCGGAGCGTGCAGTAACCCGACTTGCCGCTATGGGGCACGGACTCCCGGCCCAGCCGCTTCCGCAGGTCGGCGACGACGCGGTCAACCAGATCGCCGACATCCTCGACGCCCTCCCAGAGGACTTCGGCTATGTCCTTCCTCTTACATCGGCAGTCTGGCAAGGTCACCAAGAGCGCGAACAGGGCCGCCATTTTCGACCCTTCGACCACCCTCCTGCCGCCGTCCCCTTCGGCTCGCACCGGGCCCAGCACGTACCCCTCCATCGCCCTCCCCCTCACCGCGCCGCAGTCAGTGATCCGGCCCCTCGCCGGCGCTCCTTCATCTGTGCGCCGCGCCGTGCCGCTTCACACGCGCTTGCTTCTTCACGCCCCCCGGGGACTCAGTTATCCCTCAGTTTTCACTCTGCGGCCCCGCTTCACCTCCGGGCACGATGGCACCAGCCGCTCGCAGAAGCACGAAACGGCGGCTTAGTCATCCATCGACTCATCAGAGAGGAACCGCGAACCCGATGAACAGTCGTCAGCGCAACCGCCGGGCAGCCCGTCTGCGCAAGTCCCCCGACTGGCCGCCGAGCCGCCGCCGGCGGGGGGCCGTCCAGACCGAGGACACCACCCCGGCGACCCCGCCCACCGAGGCGCCGGACACCTCGTCTTCCGATACCGCCTGAGCGCAACAGTTCGTGGGTGCCCGTTCCGTACGGGCACCCACCCGCCTCGCGTATTCCGTCACCGGCGAGCTCGCGGCCTGACTGCCTCGCTTGTTACACGCTCGTGGTCAAAGGCAGCGTTACCTGGTCGAGAAGACCACTACCGCATGTTCACGCATCAAAGTGAGGCTGGTGGGACTCGTCTTCGCTTGACGCGGATATGAGGCGGTACGTCCCCACCGCAGGACCCACCTCGTCCAGCATCTCGGTATCTCCAGCACCTCCGGACTCAGGTTCCCGCAGCCCAAAGAGAGGACATTTCCTGATGTATCCCCCGCACAGTAGTGCGTTCGCCTCGGTGAGGCGGCACTTCGACGATCCCCAGACCAGTGACGCGGTCTTCGTGCTCATCCCCACGGACGCCGGCGAGGCCAATCCGGTCCGGCTGACCGCCACCGAGACGCACGAGGCCTTGTACGGCCCCGGCTCCGACCCGCAGTTCGCCACGGCGGTCTGGAAGGAGGTCATCCGCACGGCGCAGAGCGACCTGACTCCAGACAGCACGGGGAAACTCCTGGCGATCTGGCTGGCCCTGCCCCGGTTGACCGGGACGGTCCACCGGGTCTGCACGCGCCTGCGGGCCGACCGGTCGGACGTGGAGGCCGAGATGGTCCTGGCTCTCCTGGAGAAGCTGGCGGATCGGGACGGCGCGAGCTGTCTCACCGACTCCTCCCTGCTGCACGCGGCGCGCGCCAGGGCGTGGCATCTCGCCCGGGAAGGGTTGCGGGAGCTTCCCTCCACCCAGATCGAGCGCATCACCGGGGAGCACGCTCTCACTTCGTCCGGCGAGGAGGCGGACGCTCCGGCGGCGGAGAGCCTGGACATCCGGGTCGACCGTCCGGACGACCCGGACGGGCTGTGCGCACCGCTACGTTTCCGGGTGCGCCCGGAGCATCTGCGCCGACAGGGAATCTTCATCGACACCGACGACGGGTCGCAGGACCGCTCGGCGGGACACAGCCCCGGGAAGAGGCGACGACCCGGGCGCCGCGCGGACACCCGGCCGGTTCGCCCTGCGGGGAGGCGAGGGTGAAGGACCCGGCAGAGGGCTGCCTCAGTTTCACGGAGATGTTCGATCTGCCCGTCGCAGTGGATTTGCGCACGGCGGCCCGAGCACTCGGAATCGGCTCAACGACCGCGTACCGGCTGATCCGCGAGCACGAGTTCCCCTGCCCCGTCCTCCGCATCGGACGTAGGTACAGGATTCCGACCAGCGAGCTGATGCGCGCCCTGGGGATCGAGGACCGCCCGCTGTACAGCGTGGACCCGGAAGAGGACACGGACGATCCGAGCGTCGGCTTCTGACGGTAACCACCGTGCGGCTTCGTGGCATCGGCCACGGAGCCGCACGGCCCTGCCTCCTACGACGGGCCGTTCGCCGCCGACGTGCGCCGCACGGTTCTCCGCGGCTGCTCGGCAATCGGAGGGCGAAAGGATGCCCTCCTTCTTCGCCGAGGCCACCGACGAGGGCCCCGACCGCGTCACCGACGCACGAGTCCTCGTCCGGGCGCACCTGCGCGCCCGAGTTGTGCCCGCAGGAACCTTGGTTGGGAAGAGACCGCCGTAGCCAATGTGGACCTCAGCCGCCCAAACGGGAAGGCGCGTGGGACGCCATTCTCGCGCCACGCCGGCCCACTGCCCCGTCTCGCGAAAGCATAGGAATCCACCCGCTGAACGAACGGGTCAGTCCCCCGGCGGACTGCCAGGAGCCAGCACCGCTCCCAGAACCTCATTCCGTCCCGTACCCACGACGTCGAACGTCAGGAAGCGGGGAACCAGGCCGACAGGCGCTTGGCAATAGCCGGTACATCGATGTTGTCCTGCGCGACTTCCTCGACGAACGGGCCAGCCACGGAGACGGGTGGCGGGGCGGTACTGGCGCTGACGCCGTTGAACCGCAGAAAGACACGCATGGCAAGCCAGGCGGTGCGCTTGTTGCCGTCGATCAGCGCGTGATTGCGAGCGACGGAGTGCAGCAGTGCCGCCGCCTTCTCGTGCAGCGTGGGATACAGCTCGGCCCCGAACACGTTCGTCCGGGGCCGTTCGATCGCTGACACCAAGAGTCCCATGTCACGCACGCTGTGCTCGGTATCGTTGACTGCGTGAGCGATGGCCAGGATCTCGTCGATATGGATGTAGCGCACTTGGATCACTTCAGGTAGTCCAGGATCTCCGCATCGCTGTCCATCAGCTCAGCCAGGACGTCGTCGACCTTCAGCTCGGCCCGGTGCTGGGCGTCACGGATGGCCTCGATGGCAAGTTCCTGCTTGCTGCGACCCTCCCGACGAGCCCGCTCGGTGAGTTTCGCGTCAAGGTCTTCGGGGAGTCGCAGTGTCATCGCCATACAGGAATGATACCGGACTGGTATCTGGGAGGCGAATACCAGACACTCATACCTCGGATCACGACGCCGTCCTTCGTGGTCCGGTCGGGCCGCGGTCTCGGGTTCCGAGGTGCGTGCGACGAGGTAGCAGCACGCACCGCCGCTGGCGGAGTGCAGTCGCCCCCCGAACTTGAGTCCTTGCCCCGCGCCGACGGCCCCGGTCTGCCGCCCAGGGCCGCAGAGGTCCGAGGTTGAGGCTTCCGATATTCGAGCGTCACCCGAGCGTCAAAAATTCTGCATTGCGCATCGCCACGCCGCCGCGAGACCCACACCGGCCCTTGGACCTGCAGCTCAGAGCGTTCTGCATAAGCGAACCTCAGTCGACGCATTCCGCGAGCGAAAACAGGTCGAGCTAACCACCTGAAATGCAAAGCGGCAGGTCAAAGGCCCTTCGCCGCCGGCTCCAGAATCGCCACGCACTCCACGTGCGAAGTCATCGGAAACAGGTCGAACGCCCGCAGCGTCCGCACCCGGTATCCCCCGTCCCTGAAGTACGCGAGGTCACGTGCCAGCGCCGCCGGGTCGCATGCCACGTACGCGATGCGGCGTGCCCCCAGCGAGGACAGGTGCTTCACCGTCGCCTTGCCGGCGCCCGCGCGGGGCGGGTCCAGGACGATCAGGTCGCATTCCGTGATGCCCGTGCGCGGCAGGACCTGGTCGACCTTGCCGTGCTCGATGCGGACCCGGTCGAGGTCCTTCAGGTTGTGCCGGGCGTCCTCGACCGCGCGCTTGCCGGACTCGATGCCCAGGACCGCGCCCTTCTCGCCGATCCGCTGGCCGATGGCGCCGGCGAAGAGGCCGACGCCGCAGTAGAGGTCGAGTGCCATGTCGTTCTTGCGCGGCAGCAGGCCCTGCATGACCGCGCGGACCAGGGTGTCGGCCGCCTGCGGGTGGACCTGCCAGAAGCCGCCGGAGCCGACGCGGTAGGTGCGGTCGTCGGCGCGCTCGCGGACGAAGGCGCGGCCGTGGACGCGGTGGACACCGCCGTCCTTCTCGTCGACGCGGAGCACGGAGACCGGCTTGTCCAGCTCGACCAGCGGGAGCCGGCCGCCCTCGCGCGGGGTCAGGATGACCTGGCGGTCGTGGGAACCGGTGGCGGAGATGGCCTCCACCGTGGCCATCTGCGGCCAGTCCTGCTTCTCGATGCCGAGCTCGGAGACGCCGGGCGCGGCGATCAGGCAGTGGTCGATCGGCTGGACCTCGTGCGAGCGGTGCTTGCGCAGTCCGGCCAGGCCGTCCGCGTCGATCGCGTACTGGACGCGGGTGCGCCACGCCGGGACCTCGCCCGGCGGGAGCTTGTCGCCCTCGGCCGGCATGACCGTGCCGTCCCAGCCGGCCTCCTCCGGGGTGAGGCCCGCGAGGCGCTGGAGCTGCTCGGTGATCACCTCGCCCTTGAGGCGGCGCTGGGCGCCCGGCTTGGCGTGCTGCCAGTCGCAGCCGCCGCACTTGCCGGGGCCGGCGTACGGGCACGGGGCCTCGACCCGGTCCTTGGACGCGTCGAGGACCGTGACGGCGTCGGCGCGCAGGAACCGCGAGTCGCTCTCCCCCTCGGTGACCCGGGCGACGACCTTCTCGCCGGGCAGGGTGTGGCGTACGAAGAGGACCTGGCCCTCCGCCGTACGCGCGATGCAGTGGCCGCCGTGGGCGACGGGGCCGACCTCGACCTCGTACTCCCGGCCGACCAGCGACTCCCCGGCCGGCGACGGGGTGGATTCGTTCTGCATGAGGGGGTGGCTCCAGTGATCGGGTCAAGCGGGTACGGCCGGACAACAGCCCACCAGTCTACGTGGAAGGCAGCCGGCCTTTTACCACGGCGAGGGCCCCCGCGTCAGCCCCGTCCGGGGTGCGGCGGCCTCTGCTCGTGGAGTGGCCGTGCGGCGGCACCTACTCGTGGAGCATGCCTGCCCCGCTCGTGGCGCACACCCCGCCCGCTCGTAGAGCACACCCCGCCCCGGCTTCCCCTCCGGCTGCCTCTCGTCGCCGTCCCGCGCTCAGCGCGGCTCCTTGTGACGCCGTTCCACCGGACCGCGCCGCACCGATCCCGGCGCCGTCCAGTTCGCGCGCCTCCTGGCCCGCAGCTTCGCCGCCTCCGAGGACTCCAGCTGGTACGGAACCGAGGTGACCATCACCCCCGGAGTGAAGAGCAGCCTGCCCTTCAGGCGCAGGGCGCTCTGGTTGTGCAGCAGGTGTTCGTACCAGTGCCCGACGACGTACTCGGGGATGTAGACGCTGACCACGTCGCGCGGGCGGTCCTTGCGCAGCGCCTTCACGTAGTCGATGACCGGCCGGGTCACCTCGCGGTAGGGCGAGTCGAGGATCTTCAGCGGGATGTCGATGCCCCGCCGCTCCCAGTCCTCGCGGAGTGCCTTCGTGTCGGCCGCGTCGACGCTGATGGAGAGCGCCTCCAGTTGGTCGGAGCGCACCAGCTTGGCGTAGGCCAGGGCGCGGAGCGTGGGCCGGTGGAGCTTGGAGACCAGGACGATCGAGTGCACGCGCGAGGGCCGGATGCTGTCGTCGGCCGGGGTGTCGGGCGCCGCGATCTCCTCGGCGACACGGTCGTAGTGCTTGCGGATCGCGGTCATCGTGCCGAAGAAGATGACCATGCCGAGCAGCGCGACCCAGGCGCCGTGGCTGAACTTGGTGGCCAGGACGACGACCAGGACCAGCCCGGTGAAGAAGGCGCCGAACGTGTTGATCGCCCGCGAGCGCATCATGTGGCGGCGCCGCGCCGGGTCGCGCTCGGTCCGCAGGTGGCGGTTCCAGTGCCGCACCATGCCGGTCTGGCTGAGGGTGAAGGAGACGAAGACGCCGACGATGTACAGCTGGATGAGCCGCGTCGAGTCCGCCCCGTAGACCCATACGAGCAGGATCGCGGCGCCGGCGAGCAGCACGATGCCGTTGGAGAAGGCCAGCCGGTCGCCGCGGGTGTGCAACTGGCGTGGCAGGTAGCGGTCCTGGGCCAGGATGGAGCCGAGCAGCGGGAAGCCGTTGTAGGCGGTGTTGGCGGCGAGGAAGAGCACCAGCGCGGTCGCCGCGGCCAGCAGGACGAAGAAGAACGAGCCGTCGCCGAAGACCGCCGCGGCGACCTGGGAGATCACCGGGTCCTGGACGAAGGCCCCGCCGACCGGGGAACCGTTGTGGATCAGGTCCGTCGCCGGGTTCTGGGCCATCTTCACGTCGGTGGCCATGGCGAGGGCGATGATGCCGCAGAACATGGTGACGGCGAGCAGTCCCATCGCGGCGAGCGTGGTGGCGGCGTTCTTGCTCTTCGGCTTGCGGAAGGCGGGCACGCCGTTGCTGATCGCCTCGACGCCGGTGAGCGCCGCGCAGCCGGAGGAGAACGCCCGCAGCAGCAGGAAGACGAGGGCGAAGCCGGCGAGCCCCTGGTGCTCGGGCCTGATCTCGTAGTCCGAGGTCGGCGCGTGCATGGTGTCCCCGAGGACCAGTCCCCGGAACGCCCCCCAGATGATCATGATGAAGACGCCCGCCACGAACAGGTACGTCGGGATGGCGAAGAGCTTCCCGGACTCCTTGACCCCGCGCAGGTTCATCAGGGTGAGCAGCACGATGGCGCCGACGGCGCAGAACGTCTTGTGTTCGACGACGAAGGGGATGGCGGAGCCGAGGTTCTCGACGCCGGAGGAGATCGACACGGCGACGGTGAGGACGTAGTCGACGAGGAGGGCGCTGGCGACGGTCAGGCCGGCCTTGGGCCCGAGGTTGGTGTTGGCGACCTCGTAGTCGCCGCCGCCGCTCGGGTACTCGCGGACGTTCTGCCGGTACGAGGCGACGACCGTGAACATGAGCACCACGACGGCCACCGCGATCCACGGGCTGAAGCGGTACGCCGAAACGCCCGCGATGGACAGCACGAGGAGGACTTCTCCGGGTGCGTACGCCACCGAGGACAGCGGGTCGGACGCGAACACGGGGAGCGCGATGCGCTTCGGAAGGAGCGTCTCCCCCAGCCTGTCGCTGCGCAGCGCCCGGC
This sequence comes from Streptomyces halstedii, assembly GCA_000720535.1. GTDB lineage: Bacteria > Actinomycetota > Actinomycetes > Streptomycetales > Streptomycetaceae > Streptomyces > Streptomyces halstedii. The sequence goes on along the minus strand of JOAZ01000001.1, from coordinate 143,276 downwards.
CGATCAGGATCCGTTTCGGAACGTCGGTCAATTTGGACACGCTGAGGATCGTAAGCGGTGCGGGGAGGGGCAGACGGGCCACCACCCTCCCAAAGCCAGGAAAACCTTCATAATTACCCGTCGTCACCGCAAAAGTCCATGAAATCCTTAACGGAATTTTTGCGGTGGAGGCGGTCGGCCGAGCCCGGATCCGGCCAGGCCGAGCCCCGGTCCGAGCCAGGTCCGTCGCCTGAACCGTCGCCGGATCCGGTACCAGGGCCGAGCGGTGCCGGAGCGGACTCCGCGGGCGGCCTCACCCCCGCCCGTTTCCCCTCCGCACCCCGCCCGCGCCCCCGCCCGCACCTGCGAGGACACGTCGTACGCGCACGCGGATGAGTCGGCGGACGCGCAGCCGCATAAGCTCATCCCCGGCGACCCCGAAGACGGTCGGCCCACTGTTCTGCCCCGCAAGCTGAGAGAGAAGTGTGAGCAGGGTGTTTTCGCAGGTCATCCCGACGACCAGGACTGCGAGGTAGGCGCGAGGTGCACATCGTCATCATGGGCTGCGGGCGCGTCGGAGCCGCTCTCGCACAGACTCTGGAGGAGCAGGGGCACACGGTCGCCGTGATCGACCAGGACCCCACGGCCTTCCGCCGCCTCGGTTCCGGGTTCGGCGGCCGGCGCGTCAGCGGTGTCGGCTTCGACCAGGACACCCTGCGTGAGGCGGGGATCGAGGAGGCCGGAGCGTTCGCCGCGGTGAGCAGCGGCGACAACTCCAACATCATCGCGGCCCGGGTGGCCCGCGAGACGTTCGGCATCGAGAACGTCGCCGCGCGCATCTACGACCCCCGCCGCGCCGAGGTCTACCAGCGTCTCGGTATCCCCACCGTGGCCACCGTCCGCTGGACGGCCGACCAGATGCTGCGGCGGCTGCTGCCGTCGGGCGCCGAGCCGCTGTGGCGGGACCCGAGCGGTGGTGTGCAGCTCGCCGAGGTCCACACCACGCCGTCCTGGATCGGCCACAAGATCAGTACGTTGCAGGAGGAGACGGGCGTCCGTGTCGCCTTCCTCACCCGCCTGGGCGAGGCCATACTGCCGACGTCGCAGACGGTGCTCCAGGACGGTGATCTGGTTCACGTGATGATGCGTACGGACGAGATCGCGCAGGTCGAGGAGGCCTTCGCCGAGGGTCCCGAGGAGGGCGGTCACTGATGCGCGTGTCGATTGCCGGGGCGGGTGCGGTGGGGCGTTCCATCGCCGCCGAGCTCCTGGAGAACGGGCACGAGGTGCTGCTGATCGACAAGGCGCCCACCGCCATCTCGGTGGAGCGGGTGCCGATGGCCGAGTGGCTGCTCGCGGACGCGTGTGAGATCACCTCGCTCGACGAGGCGGCGCTCCAGCGGTGCAACGTCGTGATCGCCGCGACCGGCGACGACAAGGTCAACCTGGTCGTCTCGCTGCTCGCCAAGACCGAGTACGGCGTCCCCCGGGTCGTGGCCCGGGTCAACAACCCCAAGAACGAGTGGCTGTTCAACGAGTCCTGGGGGGTGGACGTCGCGGTCTCCACGCCGCGTCTGATGTCCGCGCTGGTCGAGGAGGCGGTGAGCGTCGGCGATCTGGTCCGGCTGCTGCGCTTCAGCCACGGCGACGCCAACCTGGTGGAACTCACCCTGCCCCCGGAGTCGGCGCTGGCCGGCACCCGGGTCGGTGACGTGGCCTGGCCGGAGGACACCTCGCTGGTCACCATCATCCGGGGTCCGCGCGTCCTGACGCCGAGCACGGAGGAGACCCTGGAGCCCGGTGACGAGCTGCTGTTCGTGGCCGCCCAGGCGCGCGAGGAACAGTTGGAAGACCTGCTGTCGGTCCGCCAGGAGTCGTCCGGCACCTGAGCGCCGCCCTCGCCGGCGCGGGCTGCCTTCGGATAGCTCTCGTCGGCGCGGGAACCCCTCGCTGCGGGGTGCGGGAACACCGTCCGGCGGCGTGGCACAGCAGCGGAGGCGGGGCGGCAAGGCCTTCGTATACGCCCGCCGAACACGAAGGCGAACAGCGAAAGAGGGGACCCGGACCGTGAGTGATCACGGTCCGGGTCCCCTCTTTCACACGTACGGGGTGCGGTCCTCAGCCCTCGTAGCCGCGGGCCTCCGGGGCCCGGTCACCGCCTCGCGCCGCGGCGGCCTTGCGGGCCTTCTCGGCCTCTTCCTCCGCCTCCATCTCGGCGAAGACGTCGATGGGCGGCGGCGCCTTGGCGAGGAAGACCCAGGTCAGATACACCGCGAGCAGGAACGGTGGGATCTTGAGGGCGACCAGCACCCAGCCGAGCTGGGTGGTGTCGGCCCACCAGTACAGCGGGAAGAGGATCGCGCACTTGGCGAGGAGGATGAGCCCCCAGGCGTAGCTGGCCTTGGCGTACGCCTTCTTGCGGCCGGGGTTCCTCGTACGCCAGGAGAGGTTCTCCTTGAAGACCGGGCCGAGGATGAGGCCGATCAGCGGCATCCCGGCGAGGGTGGTGACGAGGTAGGCGAGCGCCAGTCCGAGCGTGTAGACCATGCCCGGGAGGTAGAAGTCCTTGGCGTTCCCCGTCATCATCGCGAAGACCACGCCGAAGGCCACACCGAAGACGCCGCTGAAGGCGTGCTTGACGGTGTCCCTGCGGACCAGGCGCACGACGACGAGCAGCAGCGACACCGCCAGCGCGGCGATCGCCGAGAAGTGCAGGTTCTTGTTGATGGTGAAGATCGTGACGAAGAGCAGCCCGGGGAGGACTGTCTCCACCATGCCGCGCACGCCGCCGAAGGCCTCGAAGAGCGCGGCCTCGGTGACCGCCTTCGCCTCGGCGTCCTGCTGGGGCGTGCGGTGGGGCTGGTCCGTGTCGGACGTCGGCTTGTCGAGAGACGTCACCGGCTACTCCTTGCCGAACGGTCGGAGTTCGTATGTGGGATTGAACAGCACCCGGCGCCCGTGACTCATGGCGATGCGGCCCGAGACGATGAGCTTGCGGCCCGGCTCGATGCCGACGATGGAACGCCGTCCCAGCCAGACCACGTCGAGCGGCGCGGTGCCGTCGAAGAGCTCCGCCTCCAGGGCGGGCACTCCGGCCCGCGGACGCAAGGTGACCGTCCGCAAGGTACCAGTCACCTTGACGATCTGGCGGTCGTTGCATTCGGAGATACGCGTGCAGCCCGACGCCTGCGCGTCCTCCCGCAGCTCCTCGGACTCCAGGTCCTCCTGGGAGCTGGAGAGCCGGTCGAGCATGCGGCGGAAGCGGCCGGACGGCCTTTCCGCCCTGCCTGACTTCTCGGGTCGGGAAACAGCGCTCATACCCGAAGGGTACCGGTCGTCCAGGGCACCGGGCGGCCCGAGGCGGGTCACCCGGACGGAGGACCCGTCGAGCCCCCGGGAAGGCCGTCGGGCCGCCGCGTGGAGCCGCCTCGGGGACGCCCCGGACGCCTCGGACGCCTCGGCGCGAGGACACCCAGGAGTCACCCGGAGTCACCAGGAAGGCACCCGGAGCCATCGCGGAGGCCCCCAGGAGGCCCCGTCAGGCCCACCCCACGTCAGCCCCCGTCAGCCGCGTCAGCTCACGACCCCCGTCAGCCCCGCTCGAAGCGGTACCCCATGCCCGGCTCCGTCACGAAGTGCCGGGGGTGCGAGGGGTCGGCCTCCAGCTTGCGGCGGAGCTGGGCCATGTAGACCCGCAGATAGTTGGTCTCGGTGCCGTACGAGGGCCCCCAGACCTCCTGGAGCAGCTGCTTCTGGCTGACGAGCCGGCCGCCGTTGCGGACCAGTACCTCCAGCAGGTGCCACTCCGTGGGGGTGAGCCGTACGTCGCGGCCCTGCCGGTTCACCTTCTTCGCCGCCAGGTCCACGGTGAACCCGCCGGTCTCCACGATCACCAGGTCGTCCGCGCCGTCCTGGCCGACGGGTTCGGCCCGGCGTACGGCGGCGCGCAGCCTGGCCAGCAGCTCGTCCATGCCGAACGGCTTGGTGACGTAGTCGTCGGCCCCCGCGTCCAGGGCCTCCACCTTCTCGTCCGAGGTGTGCCGGGCGGACAGGACGAGGATCGGCACGCGGGTCCAGCCGCGCAGTCCCCTGATCACCTCGACGCCGTCCATGTCCGGCAGCCCCAGGTCGAGGACGACGACGTCGGGGTGGCGCGCCGCGGCGAGTTGCAGGGCGGTCGCCCCGTCGGGCGCCGCGTCCACCTCGTAGCGGCGGGCCTTCAGGTTGATCACGAGGGCGCGTACGATCTGCGGCTCGTCGTCGACCACAAGCACCCGGGTCATCGCGGTCCTGCCTTTCCGGAGAAGTGTGTACGGGGTGAGGGCGGACCCCAGGTCCGCGTGCGGCTCACGGGACCGCCCGCTCCGGGGCGCCGGGGCAGTCGCGTGCCCGGCCGGGCACGGCCTTGAGGGTGAGGACCATGGTGAGCCCGCCGCCCGGGGTGTCCTCGGCGCCCAGGGTGCCGCCCATGGACTCCACGAAGCCCCTGGCCACGGCGAGCCCGAGGCCCACGCCCGCGCCGCGCGGGGCGTCGCCGTACCGCTGGAAGGGCTCGAAGATGCGGTCCTTGGCCTCGTCGGGCACACCGCGGCCCCGGTCGGCGACCCGCAGCTCGACCCGTTCGCCCAGGGCGCTGGCGGCGGCGGTGACGCGTTCCCCGCCGGGGCTGTACTTGACGGCGTTCTCGACGATGTTGGCGACGGCCCGCTCCAGCAGCCCCGGGTCGACGGCGACCATCGGCAGCGTCTCCGGGATGTCCAGGTCCACACTGCCCTCCGGTACGCCGCCGAGCGCGACCGGTACCACCTCGTCCAGGTCTATCTCCCTGATCAGCGGGGTGACGGTGCCGGTCTGGAGCCGGGACATGTCGAGCAGGTTGCCGACCAGGTGGTCCAGCCGGTCGGCGCCGTCCTCGATGGCGGCCAGGAACTCCGCCTCGTCCTCCTCGGACCAGGCGACATCGTCGGAGCGCAGGGAGCTGACGGCGGCCTTGATGGCGGCGAGGGGCGTGCGCAGGTCGTGGCTGACGGCGGCGAGCAGGGCGGTCCTGATCCGGTTGCCCTCGGCGAGGCGCCGGGCCGTCTCGGCCTCGTCCACGAGGCGCTGGCGGTCCAGGACGACGGCGGCCTGGGCGGCGAACGCGCCGAGCACCCGGCGGTCCTCGGCGGGCAGGACCCGGCCGGAGAGCGCCAGGGCCATGTGGTCACCGACCGGCATGTCCACGTCGGCGTCGTCGGGCCGGGCCACCGGTGCGGGGCCGACGGATCCGGCGCGGGTCCAGGGCTCGACCTCGCTCTGCCTCTCCAGCAGCGCGACGGATTCCATGCCGAAGGTCTCGCGTACCCGCTCCAGGAGGGCGTCCAGGGCCGTCTCGCCCCGCAGCACGCTGCCGGCCAGGGTGGAGAGGATCTCCGACTCGGCGCGCAGCCGGGCCGCCTGGTGGGTGCGGCGGGCCGCCAGGTCCACCACGGAGGCGACCGCGACGGCCACCGCGAAGAAGATCACGATGGCGACGAAGTTCTCCGGGTCCTGCACGGTCAGGGTGTGGGTGGGCGGGGTGAACCAGTAGTTCAGGAGCAGCGAGCCGACCGCGGCGGAGGCCAGGGCGGGTGCCAGTCCGCCGAGCAGGGCGGCGGCGACGGTCATGAAGAGGAAGAGCAGGACGTCGTTGGCGAGCCCCGGTCCGTTCTCCATGCCGCGCAGCAGCAGGGCCAGCAGGGCGGGGCAGCCGACGCCGACCGCCCAGCCCCACAGGATCCGGGTGCGGCCGAGCCGGGCGCCGCGGGCGATGGGCAGTCCTCGCCCCTTGGCGACCGCTTCGTGCGTGACGATGTGGACGTCCAGCTCGGGGCCGGACTCGCGGGCGACGGTGGCGCCGACGCCGGGCCCGTAGATGTACTGCCAGGCCTTGCGGCGGCTGGAGCCGAGGACGATCTGGGTGGCGTTGACCCCGCGGGCGAAGGCGAGGAGCGCGGAGGGGATGTCGTCGCCGATGACGTGGTGGAAGGTGCCGCCGAGGTCCTCGACGAGGGTGCGCTGTCCGGCCAGCTCCTTGGGCGAGGCGGAGGTCAGTCCGTCGCTGCGGGCGATGTAGACGGCCATGATCTCGCTGCCGGACCCCTTGGCGGCCATCCGGGACGCGCGGCGGATCAGGGTGCGGCCCTCGGGTCCGCCGGTCAGTCCGACGACGATGCGTTCGCGGGCCTGCCAGGGGGCGCTGATGTCGTGTTCGCCGCGGTACTGCTGGAGGTACTCGTCGACCCGGTCGGCGACCCAGAGGAGGGCGAGTTCGCGCAGGGCGGTGAGGTTGCCGGGGCGGAAGTAGTTGGACAGGGCCGCGTCGACCTTGTCGGACTGGTAGACGTTCCCGTGGGCCATGCGACGGCGCAGGGCCTGGGGCGACATGTCGACCAGCTCGATCTGGTCGGCGTGGCGGGCGACCTCGTCGGGGACCGTCTCCTGCTGCCGTACGCCGGTTATCGACTCGACCACGTCGCCGAGGGACTCCAGGTGCTGGATGTTGACGGTGGAGATGACGTCGATGCCGGCCCGCAGGAGCTCCTCGACGTCCTGCCAGCGCTTGGCGTTGCGGGAGCCGGGCACGTTGGTGTGGGCGAGCTCGTCGACGAGGGCGACCGCGGGGGCGCGTTCCAGGACGGCGTCCACGTCCATCTCGGAGAAGACGGCGGAGCGGTGTTCGATCTCACGCCGTCTGATCTGCTCCAGGCCGTGCAGCAGCGTCTCGGTGCGGGGGCGGTCGTGGTGCTCGACGAACGCGACGACGCAGTCCGTGCCCCGCTCCACCCGGCGGTGGGCCTCGGACAGCATCGCGTACGTCTTGCCGACGCCGGGTGCCGCACCCAGGTAGATCCGAAGCTTGCCGCGTCCCATGGCCCCATTGTCTTCTTCCGGGAGGCCGCTGCCGATGCGGAGGCCCTGCTCGAAGCTACCCCGGCGCGTCGCGGCACAGGGCCCGGGGTGGTGTCCGTGGGGTCCGTATTGACGGGATTCTGACGCGGTGGGCCCGCTCAGGCGTGTTCATCCTGACGCGGTGGGCCCGCCCGCTCAGACGTGTTCCTCCCGACGCGGTGGGCCCGCCCGCTCAGGCGTGTTCGACGATGTGCCCGTCGCTGAGCTCCAGGACCCGGTCCGCGAATCCGAGGAGCTGGGGGTCGTGGGTGGCGACGAGCGCGGTGACGCCTTCGCCGCGTACGACGGCCCGCAGCAGTTCCATGACGGCCAGGCCCGTCTCCGCGTCGAGCTGCCCGGTGGGTTCGTCGGCGATCAGGAGGGCGGGCCGGTTGGCGAGCGCGCGGGCGATGGCGACGCGCTGCTGCTGGCCACCGGACAGCTCGGAGGGGCGCTGCCGGGCGTGGTCACCGAGACCGACCAGGGAGAGGAGGAGCGCCACCCGTTCCTCGCGTTCGCGCGGGTCGGCCTTGCGCAGCCGCATGGGCACGCCGATGTTCTCCGCCGCGGTCAGGATCGGGATCAGGCCGAACGACTGGAAGATGAAGCCGATACGGTCCCGGCGCAGGGCGAGCAGGCCGTCCTCGCCGAGGCCGGAGAGTTCGGTGCCGGCGACGGTGATCCGGCCGCTGTCGGGGGTGTCGAGGCCGCCGAGCAGGTTGAGCAGGGTCGTCTTGCCGGATCCGGAGCGGCCCTTGAGCGCGACGAGTTCGCCGCGCGGGATCTCGAAGGAGACCCCCCGCAGGGCGTGTACGGCCGCCGTCCCGGTCCCGTAGGAGCGGTGCAGGTCCTCGACGCGGATCATGGGTCCGTCGCCGGGGCCCTCGGCCAGGGCCGTGCCGCTCTGTCCCGCGGTGTGCTGTGTCATCGCTCTCCCCCGTGCCGCGCCGCCACGCGCCGCGCTCTGTGCGTGCGCTGCCGTGTACCGCTCTGTGCGCCGGCGCGCGTACCGCTCCTCGACCGCGGCCAGTATGGGCATGAGGTGTCCGGCGGGGCAATGGCCCCCGGGGCGGAGAGCGGGTGCGCGGGCCCGCCCGGACCGGCACGCGGGCCACCTGGACCGGTGCGCGGGCCACCCGTACCGGCGCGCGGGTCCGCCGGTCCTGGCGGGCCCGCGCACGCCGGGTCAGGGCGTCGCGGCCGGGTCAGGGCGTCGCGGCCGGCTCCAGCAGTTCCCTCAGGGCGGTGTTGAGCGCGAGGACGTTGACCCGGGGCTCCCCCACGAAGCCGAGGATCCGGCCCTCGGTGTGCTCCCGGACCAGTTGGGCGACCCGCTCCACCGGCAGGTCGTCGTGTGCGGCGACACGGCGGACCTGGAGCCGGGCGTACTCCGGGGAGATGTGGGGGTCGAGGCCGGACGCGGAGGAGGTGACGGCGTCGGCCGGTACGTCGGCGGGGTCGACCGGGTGGCCGGGGACGGAGTTGTCCCGCACGACGGCTTCCTTGGCTTCGGTGACCTGGTCGACGAGTTCCCCGTTGTCGGCGGAGAGGTTGGTGGCGCCGGAGAGGAGCAGCGAGTACCGGGTGTTGACGCCGTTGCTCCCCAGACCGTTCGAGGGGCGCGGCTGGAACCAGCGCAGGTCCGGCTCCGGGGTCTCCTGGCCGTCGGCCGTCGGCAGGTCGTAGCGCTGTCCGACGAGGCGCGACCCGACGACCTCGCCGTCGGAGGTGACCTCTGAGCCGTTGGCCCTGCCGGGGAAGAACGCCTGGGCGGCCCCGGTGACGGCGAGGGGGTAGAGCACCCCGCACAGGGCGGTCAGGACGAGCAGGGCGCGGAGGCCCGCTCCGAGAAGTCGGGCGGTGGTGCCCGCGGAAGTGTTCATGGTGTCTGCACGCTCCGGTTTCAGCGCAGTCCGGGGACGAGGGTGAGGGCCAGGTCGATGATCTTGATGCCGATGAACGGGGCGACGAGTCCGCCGAGCCCGTAGACCGCGAGGTTGCGCCGCAGCATCCGGTCGGCCCCGGCCGGCCGGTAGCGGACGCCCTTCAGCGCGAGCGGTACCAGGGCGACGATGATCAGCGCGTTGAAGATCACCGCCGAGAGGATCGCGGTCCGGGGTGAGGACAGGTCCATGACGTTGAGCCTGTCCAGGCCCGGATACACGGCGGTGAACATCGCGGGGATGATCGCGAAGTACTTCGCGACGTCGTTGGCGAGGGAGAAGGTGGTCAGGGCGCCCCGGGTGATCAGCAGTTGCTTGCCGATGGCGACGATCTCGATGAGCTTGGTGGGGTCGGAGTCCAGGTCCACCATGTTCCCGGCTTCCTTGGCGGCCGAGGTGCCGGTGTTCATGGCCACGCCGACGTCCGCCTGGGCGAGGGCGGGGGCGTCGTTCGTGCCGTCCCCGGTCATCGCGACGAGCCTGCCGCCGGCCTGTTCCCGCTTGATGAGGGCCATCTTGTCCTCGGGGGTGGCCTCGGCCAGGTAGTCGTCGACCCCCGCCTCCTGGGCGATCGCCTTCGCCGTCAGCGGGTTGTCCCCGGTGATCATGACCGTGCGGATGCCCATGCGCCGCAGCTCGGCGAAACGTTCCCGCATGCCGGGCTTGACGACGTCCTTGAGGTGGACCACCCCGAGCACCCGGGCGCCCCGGTCGTCCTGGACGGCCACCAGCAGCGGGGTGCCCCCGGAGGTGGCGACCAGGTCGGTGAGCACCTGGGTGTCCGGCGGTACGGCACCGCCCTGCCCGGTGACCCAGGCGGCGACGGAACGGGCCGCACCCTTGCGTACCCGGCGCCCTGCGAGGTCCACGCCGGACATCCGGGTCCGGGCGGTGAACGCCACCCACGTGGCGCCCGACAGCTCCTCCCCGGGGCGTTCGCGCGGGCCGTGGCCCTCGGTGGCCAGCGCCACGACGGAGCGGCCCTCGGGCGTCTCGTCGGCCAGGGACGACAGCTCGGCGGCCTCGGCGAGCTCCGCCTCCGTGACGCCCTCGACGGGCAGGAACTCGGCGGCCTGCCTGCTGCCCAGGGTGATGGTGCCGGTCTTGTCGAGCAGCAGGGTGGAGACGTCGCCCGCCGCCTCGACGGCCCGGCCGGACAGGGCGAGCACGTTGCGCCGCACCAGCCGGTCCATCCCGGCGATGCCGATCGCGGAGAGCAGGGCGCCGATGGTGGTGGGGATGAGACAGACCAGCAGCGCGGTCAGCACGGTCATCGACTGCGCCTGGCCCGCGTACATCGCGAAGGGCTGGAGGGTCACGACCGCGAGCAGGAAGACGGCGGTGAGGGACGCCAGGAGGATGTTGAGCGCGATCTCGTTGGGCGTCTTCTGCCGGGCGGCCCCTTCCACCAGGCCGATCATCCGGTCGATGAACGTCTCGCCCGGCTTGGCGGTGATCCTGACGACGATCCGGTCGGAGAGCACCCTCGTACCCCCGGTGACGGCGCTGCGGTCGCCTCCCGACTCCCGGATCACCGGGGCGGACTCCCCGGTGATCGCCGATTCGTCGACGCTCGCCACGCCCTCGACGACGTCGCCGTCGCCGGGCACCAGGTCGCCGGCCTCGCAGACCACGAGGTCACCGACGCGCAGTGCGGTGCCGGGGACGCGTTCCTCGGTCGAGCCGACGACACGGCGTGCCACCGTGCCGGTCCGCGCCTTGCGCAGGGTGTCCGCCTGCGCCTTGCCGCGCCCCTCCGCCACGGCCTCGGCGAGGTTGGCGAAGAGGGTGGTCGCCCACAGCCAGCCGGTGATCGCCCAGCCGAACAGGTCGGTCGGGTCCAGGGCGGCCAGGACCGTGGTGAGCACGGACCCGACGAGGACGACGAACATCACCGGGGACTTGACCATGACCCGGGGATCGAGTTTGCGTATCGCGTCCGGGAGGGAGCTGAGCAGCCGCGCGGGGTCGAACGGGCCTTCGGAGGGGCCGCCGCGGCCCGGCCCCTGGCCGGATGTGTCCTGGTGCGGTGTGGGTGCATGGGTGACGGCGGACATCGGGTCCTCTTGCGTCGGGGGCTTCGGGAGGGCGGTCCGCTTCGGGGGTTCCGGGAGGGCGGTCCGCTTCGGGGGTTCCGGGAGGGCGGTCCGCTTCGACGGCTCCGGGAGGGCGGTCATGACGCCAGCCCTTCCGCCAGCGGTCCCAGCGCGAGCGCCGGGAAGTAGGTCAGGCCGGTGACGACCAGCACGGTGCCGACCAGCAGTCCGCTGAAGAGCGGCCGGTGCGTACCGAGGGTCCCGGCGGTCGCGGGGACCGGGCTCTGCCGGGCCAGCGAGCCGGCCAGGGCCAGCACGAACACCATCGGCAGGAAGCGGCCGAGCAGCATGGCGATGCCGATCGTGGTGTTGAACCACTGGGTGTCCGCGTTCAGCCCGGCGAAGGCGGAACCGTTGTTGTTGGCCCCGGAGGTGTAGGCGTAGAGGATCTCGGAGAAGCCGTGCGCCCCGGGGTTCGCCGTCGAGTCGGCCGGGGTGGGCAGGGCCGTCGCCGCGGCGGTGAAGCAGAGCACCAGGGCGGGCGTGACCAGGATGTAGCAGGCCGCGAACTTGATCTCGCGGGCACCGATCTTCTTGCCGAGGTACTCGGGCGTACGGCCCACCATCAGCCCCGCGACGAACACCGCGAGGACCGCCATGACCAGCATGCCGTAGAGGCCGGACCCGACGCCGCCGGGCGCGATCTCGCCGAGCTGCATGCCCAGCATCGTGATGCCGCCGCCGAAGCCCGTGTACGAGGAGTGGAAGGAGTTCACGGCGCCGGTGGACGTCAGGGTGGTGGCGACCGCGAAGACCGAGGACCCGGCGATGCCGAACCGGGTCTCCTTGCCCTCCATCGCCCCGCCCGCGATCTCGAACGCGGGCCCGTGGTGGGCAAACTCGGTCCACATCATCAGCGCGGTGAAGCCGAGCCAGAGGGAGGCCATCGCCGCCAGGATCGCGTAGCCCTGCTTCAGGGAACCGGCCATCCTGCCGAACGTCCGGGTCAGCGCGAAGGGGATGACGAGGATCAGGAAGACCTCGAAGAGGTTGGACAGCCCGTTCGGGTTCTCGAAGGGGTGGGCCGAGTTGGCGTTGAAGTATCCGCCTCCGTTCGTGCCCAGCACCTTGATGACCTCCTGGGAGGCGACCGCGCCGCCGTTCCACTGCCGGCCGCCGCCGTCGAACTGTCCGACCTCGTGGATGCCGGAGAAGTTCTGGATCACGCCGGTGGCGACCAGGACGAGGGCGCCCACCACGGAGAGCGGCAGCAGGATCCGCACGGTGCCGCGCACCAGGTCGGTCCAGAAGTTGCCGAGCTCCCCGGTGCGGGACCGGGTGAAGCCCCGTACGAGGGCCACCGCGACGGCCATGCCGACCGCGGCGGAGACGAAGTTCTGCACCGCGAGGCCGCCGGTCTGCACGACGTGGCCCATGGCCTGCTCGCCGTAGTACGACTGCCAGTTGGTGTTGGCGACGAAGGACGCCGCCGTGTTGAACGCCTGGTCGGGGTCGATCGAGGCGAAGCCCAGGGAACCGGGCAGGGCGCCCTGGAACCGCTGGAGGGCGTACAGGAAGAGGACGCCCATCGCGGAGAAGGCGAGGACCCCGCGCAGATAGGCGGGCCAGCGCATCTCGGTGGCGGGGTCGGCGCCGATGGCCTTGTAGATCCACTTCTCGACCCGCAGATGCTTCGTCGAGGAGTAGACCCGGGCCATGTGGTCGCCGAGCGGACGGTAGGCCAGTGCCAGGGCCGCGACGAGCGCGAGCACTTGGAGGGCACCGGCGAGGACGGGGCTCATGGCGCGCTCAGAACCTCTCCGGGTGGAGGAGGGCGAGGACGAGGTAGCCGAGCAGGGCGACGGCCACGACGAGTCCGGTGATGTTCTCGGCGGTCACAGCTTGGCCACCCCCCGGGCGATGAGGGCCACCAGCGCGAACACCGCGAGCGTGGTGACGACGAAGGCCGCGTCGGCCATCGTGAGCTCCTTGGAGAGGTCGGTTTCGGGGACCTCCTGAGCAAACCCCCGTCCCCACCCCCTCCCGGCCCGCGTTGACGGCTTCCCTACGGCGGCCGGCCCACCCTTGACGGCCCCCGTACGCCGCCGATACGCGCCACTGACGGACCGCGAGGGCGCAACCTTGCACCCCGTGCGGCGGCCGGGGCCGTCTCCGGACGTACGAAGGCCGGTGGGCCGCCCCCTCGTGCGGGGCGGCCCACCGGCCTGGACGTACGGATGTGCGGGTCAGCGCACCTCGGTGATCTCCGGGCCGCGCTGGAGCTGGCCCATGCCGCCGGAGAACTTCGAGCCCGCCTGGTCGTCCTGCTGCACGCCCTCGGGCACCATCTGGGCGTCGTTGGGGAGCTTGAGGACGATCGGGTCACGGGGGGCCATCGGGCCGTCGCCGCGGACCACCACGGTGTCCCGGAAGATGGTCTCCAGCAGCCCGGCCGCCGCCGGCTGCACCGCGCCCTGGCCGGAGATCACACCGCGCAGGAACCAGCGCGGCCCGTCGACGCCGACGAAGCGCACCAGCTGGACGCCGTTCGTCCCGTCCGGGAGCTGTACGGGGACCTGCGCGCGCAGCTCCCAGCCCAGCGGGCCCTCGACCTCGTCGATGATCCCGCCCTGCTGGGTGATGCCCGAGGCGATCTCCTCGCGGACCTCGCCCCAGATGCCCTCCTTCTTGGGGGCGGCGAAGGCCTGCAACTGGATCGCGCTGTCGCGGAGCACGACGGTGGCCGCGACGATCGCGTCGCCGGCGACCTCCACACGCAGCTCCATGCCCTCGACACCGGGGACGAAGACGCCGCCGAGGTCCACCCGGCCCTCGCCGGGCTCGGAGACCTCCGAGAGGTCCCACGGCCCGTCCGGCCGGGGGGCCGGCGGGAGGTTCGTCCGGCGGCGGCCTTCCCCGGCCGCGTCGGAGTCGTCGGGCCCGTCGACGACCTGCTCGGCCTCGCGCGCCTCGTCCGCCGGTTCCTTGGCGGCATCACTGTTCTTGCGACGTCCGAACACGTCACTGTCCTTCCCGGTCGGATACGACCGAAGCGTAGCTGTTCCCACCCTGGGTGTTACCGCCCCTGACGCCGTCCACGGCGGCGTGACCACCGGTGGACCCGAAGCCTCCCTCGGACCGCGCCGAACCGGGGAGTTCCGCCACCTCGTGGAAGCGGACCTTCTCGACCTGCTGGACGACCAGTTGGGCAATCCGGTCGAACCGTTCGAACCGCACGGTCTCGCGCGGATCGAGGTTGACCACGATCACCTTGATCTCCCCACGGTACCCGGCGTCAACCGTCCCCGGGGCATTCACCAGGGCCAGTCCGCAGCGTGCGGCGAGGCCGGAGCGGGGGTGCACGAAGGCCGCGTAGCCGTCGGGGAGGGCGATCGACACCCCGGTGGGCAGCACCGTCCGCTCGCCCGGGGCGAGCTCGGCGGCCTCGGTGGTGACCAGGTCGGCACCGGCGTCGCCGGGGTGCCCGTAGGCCGGAAGCGGCACGTCCGGGTCGACCCGGCGGATGAGTACGTCGACGGGAGGGCGCGTCACGGGTTCACCTCGAAGGCGCGGGTGCGGCGGACGGTGTCCGGGTCGGACATGGCCGCGTCGATGTCCTCGGCCCGGCCGTTGCGGGTGAAGTGGTCCACCTCGACCTTGATGAACAGGCCCTTCGCCCGGACCGCGACGGGGCCGTTGGGGCCGCCGATGCGGCCGGTCGCCCGGCAGTAGATCTTCCGCTTGTGCACCGCCGTGACCTCGGCGTCCAGGAAGAGCACCGTGTCCACCGGCACCGGCCGGACGTAGTCGGTCTCCAGCCGCCCGGTGACCGCGATGCCCCGGAGCAGCCAGCTGAGCGCGCCGAGGGTCTCGTCGAGCGCCGTGGCCAGGACACCGCCGTGCGCGAGGCCGGGGGCGCCCTGGTGGGCCGGCTTCACGGTGAACTCGGCCGTGACGCTCACACCCTCCCCGGCGCGGGCCTCCAGGTGCAGACCGTGCGGCTGGGCGCCTCCGCAACCGAAACAGTGTTCGTAGTGCGAACCGAGGGGCTCGCCGGGCTGCGGGGCGTCCGGGTGCCGGACCGGTTTCACCGCGTCCTCGGGGGGTGTCAGACCTTCAGATGTTCCACTCACAGCCGCAGACCTTACCCGCGCGGCCTCGTACGGGGGGCTCCGTGCCAAGCTTGGATCCATGCAGCCTTCCGCATCGTCTTTCGACGAACGCCTCACCGCGCCGCGCTCGTGGTGGCTCATCGCCTTCCTGATCGGTGTCGCCTGCGCGCTGATGTTCCTGCCCCTGGGGACCCTGCCCATGCTCGGCGGGCTGGCCGGCGGGGCGGTCCTGTCCGCGATGGCCGTCAGCGGCTACGGCTCGGTGCGCATCCGGGTGGTGGGGGGCACCCTCGTCGCGGGGGACGCCACGATCCCGCTGTCGGCCCTGGGCGACGCCGAGGTGCTGGACGCGGAGGAGGCGCGCGCCTGGCGTTCGTACAAGGCGGACACCCGCGCGTTCATGCTGCTGCGGAGCTACGTCCCGACGGCGGTGCGGGTGAAGGTCACGGATCCGGCCGACCCGACGCCGTATCTCTATCTCTCGACCCGGGAGCCGCAGGCCCTGGTGGCCGCGCTCGCGGCCGTACCCGCCTGACGCGGCCGGGCTCCTCAGAGGCCGGGGCCGTCGAGCCCTTCGGGGAGTTCCTTCGCGGGGACGGACGGCTGCTCCAGCGGGGGAAGCCCGGTGAGCCGGTCCCAGGAGACCTGGTCGCGCCGCAGGTCGCTCCTGACCCGGTCGGCGAGCTTTCTGGTGTCCCGGCGGTTCATCACCGCGCCGACGGCGGCGCCGATCATGAACGGGATGAGGTTCGGCAGGTCGCGCACGGTGCGCTTCATGATCTGCTGGCGCAGTTCGCGCTTCATCTGGCCGCCGAGTGCCGCGTTCAGCGTGGCGGGGCGCGCCACCTCGATGCCGCGCTCGTGCGTCCAGGACGTCAGATAGGCGGTGCCGCGCTGGGCGATGTTGCCCGGCGGGCGTCTGCCGTAGACCTCGTGGAGCTCGGCGACGAGCTTCATCTCCACGGCGGCCACCCCGGTGATCTCCGCGGCCAGTCCGGCCGTCATGACGGGGGGTACGGGCATCATGGCGGCCGCGCCGATGCCCGCGCCGACGGTCGCCGTCGCGTTGCACGCGCCCGCGACGAGTCGGTCGGCGAGCTCTTCCGGGCCGAGCCCGGGGAACTGCCGGCGCAGGGTGGCGAGGTCCCGTACGGGGATCCTGGGAGCCGTGTCGATGATCCGGTCGGCCAGCCGGCCGACCATCGCGCGGACGGTCTCCCTGCCCTTGAGGGCACCTCGTCCCAGGCCACGCGGACGACCCGGCGCCTTCGCGTCCTCGTGGGGGTCCTGGGGTCCGGGCGTCCCCGGAGGGTCCGCCGCCCGGACTGCTTCGAGCGAGGCCGGCCGGCCTCGCTCGTCGTCGGATGTGCCGGGAGAGGCGGACAGGGCGGCCGGATGCTCGGCAGACGCGCGAACGCCTTCTGCCGGGCCGGTGCCGCCCTGATGTGCCTCCGACGATTTCGTGCGCCGCAGGCGCCGCTTCCGAAACGGTGTGTCGCCTGCCACGGCCGACCGGACTCAGTCGCAGTCGCGGCAGATGGGCTGGCCGTTCTTCTCGCGGGCCAGCTGGCTGCGGTGGTGCACGAGGAAGCAGCTCATGCAGGTGAACTCGTCAGCCTGCTTGGGCAGCACGCGCACGGCCAGTTCTTCGTTGGACAGGTCCGCTCCGGGGAGCTCCAGTCCTTCCGCCGCGTCGAACTCGTCGACGTCGACGGCCGATGCCGTCTTGTCGCTCCGACGGGCCTTGAGCTCCTCCAGGCTGTCCTGATCGACGTCGTCGTCGGTCTTGCGTGGGGTGTCGTAATCCGTTGCCATGTCGCTCTCCCCCTCATGGGTGTCTGCGGTGTCTCAGCGCACGTAACGCGTGAGAGGCCGGACTTGTGCCCGACCTGAGGCGGAGATTTTGCCTCACATCAAGGTCTGTTACTCAATCGACACCCAACCGGATCCCTCGGTAGCGATCAGCTTGGGTGGCGATGGGGACCGTACACGGTCCCGTTCGTGCGGTTCACGGGCGCCACCCCGTGTACTTCCCGTGATACCACCCCCCGAAAACCCGGACTTTTCCTGGCATCAAGGGAGAGATGTGGTCACAGAGAGTAGAGAGTCCTAAATTCGTTGCTGTGATCGATCACACAGGGACACGCCGGAGGCGGGGGTCCTGAATTCCGCCCAAAGCGAACAGGGCGATCCAATGCCACTTCACGCGGCGAAGCATCTCAGACCGGAAGCGTGACACGCATCACGAGACCACCGCCCTCACGGGGCTCCGCGATGATACGGCCTCCGTGTGCCCGCGCGACGGACCGCGCGATCGACAGACCGAGCCCGACGCCCTTGTCGCTGCCCGTGCGCTCCGTACGCAGCCGCCGGAACGGCTCGAAGAGGTTGTCGACCTCGTAGGCGGGCACCACGGGCCCCGTGTTGGAGACGGTCAGGAGCGCCTGTCCGGGCCGCAGCTCGGTGGCGACCTCCACCCAGCCCCCTTCGGGCACGTTGTAGCGCACGGCGTTCTGGACGAGGTTCAGCGCGATCCGCTCCAGCAGGACGCCGTTGCCCTGGACGACCGCGGGGGTCCGCTCGCCGCGGATCTCCACGCCCTTCGCCGCCGCCTCCGAGCGGGCCTGGTCGATGGCGCGGTCGGCGACCTCGGCGAGGTCCACCGGTTTGCGCTCCACGATCTGGTTCTCGCTGCGGGCGAGCAGCAGCAGCCCTTCGACCAGCTGCTCGCTGCGCTCGTTGGTGGCCAGCAGGGTCCGGCCCAGCTGGTGCAGCTCCGGCGGTGCCTCCGGGTCGGAGAGGTGGACCTCCAGCAGCGTGCGGTTGATCGCCAGGGGGGTGCGCAGCTCGTGCGAGGCGTTGCCCACGAACCTCTGCTGGGCCGTGAAGGCGCGCTCCAGGCGGTCCAGCATCTCGTCGAAGGTGTCCGCGAGCTCCTTGAGCTCGTCGTCCGGGCCGTCCAGCTCGATACGGCGGCTCAGGTCCGTGCCGACCACCCGGCGGGCGGTGCGGGTGATCCGGCCGAGCGGCGACAGGACGCGGCCCGCCATGGCGTAGCCGAACGCGAAGGCGATGACGCTGAGGCCCACCAGGGCCAGCAGCGAACGGTTCAGCAGCGAGTCGAGCGCGTGGTCCCGCTGCTGGTTGGCGCAGGCGTTCAGGGCGGCGTTGAAGGTGTCCGGGCTGGCCTTCGTCGGCAGGTCGCACACCTGGCTGGTGACCTGCCCGTTCACCACCTCGAACGGCAGGTCGCTGCCCGCGTTCACAGCCTGGGCCGCCAGCATGTAGATGATCGAGAGCAGCAGGATGCCGGCGATCAGGAACATGCCGCCGTACAGCAGCGTGAGGCGTATCCGGATGGTCGGACGCAGCCAGGGGTACGGGGAGTCCTGCGGCTTCGGCTCCCAGGTCGGTTTCGGGGGCGCCTTCAGGGGCGCCGGAGAGACGGGCACCGCGCTCAGATCCGGTATCCGGAGCCGGGGACGGTGACGATGACGGGCGGTTCGCCGAGCTTGCGGCGCAGGGTCATCACGGTCACCCGGACCACGTTGGTGAAGGGGTCGGTGTTCTCGTCCCAGGCCTTCTCCAGCAGCTGCTCGGCGGAGACGACCGCGCCCTCGCTGCGCATGAGGACCTCCAGCACCGCGAACTCCTTCGGGGCGAGCTGGATCTCCTGCTCGCCCCGGAAGACCTCGCGGCGGTTGGGGTCGAGCCTGATCCCGGCACGCTCCAGCACCGGCGGCAGCGCGACGGTGGTCCGGCGGCCCAGGGCGCGGACGCGCGCGGTGAGCTCGCTGAAGGCGAACGGCTTGGGAAGGTAGTCGTCCGCACCGAGCTCCAGGCCCTCCACCCGGTCGCTGACGTCCCCGGACGCGGTGAGCATGAGCACCCGGGTGGGCATGCCCAGCTCCACGATCCGCCGGCAGACGTCGTCGCCGTGCACCAGCGGGAGGTCCCGGTCCAGGACGACGACGTCGTAGTCGTTGACGCCCACCCGCTCCAGGGCCGCGGCTCCGTCGTAGACGACGTCGACGGCCATGGCCTCCCGGCGCAGTCCGGTGGCCACCGCATCGGCGAGCAGCTGCTCGTCCTCGACGACGAGTACGCGCACGGCGCAGTCCTTCCGTAGATCTTCGCAACAGACGTCGAGCGGCCCGGGTCCCCGGCCGCTCGTCGCACGCCGGCGGCGCCGGCTGTGCGCGTCCATCCTGCCCGTAACGCGCATAAACCGGCGGTAAGACGACGCCCGCCCGACGCACGCCCGGTGAGCGTTCCCGGGAAATCATCGGATTTCCGGGCCAGTTGAGGTTTCCCCCGGGAGCGCTCCGGGGAGGACGAATGCACACCCGCGATCACGCCCTGCATGTGGCGTACCACAGCCCGCTCTGTTCCCAGAGGCCGCGTGATCGTCCGCACTCCGGCACCTGCCGGAGGAATCCCAGGCACACCCCCGTGCCACCGACCCACGATGAGGGGGCGCTACATGGACGCTTTCACCGCAGGTCTGCTGCACCGCATCAAGACCACCGAGTCCGACCTCACGAGGGCGCGTGAGACGGGCGACGACTTCCTCGCGGACGTCGAGCAGAGCGAGCTGGACGACCTGCGCCGGCTGGCCGCCGAGCACGGGGTCGAGATCGGTACCACCAGCGTCTGATCCAGGCCGGGAGGGTCCCGGGGTGCTTCAGTGGGCGCCCCGGGCCCTCCCGTCATGTCCGGGTGGCCCCGGGCACGCCCTGCGGCTCCCGGCACAGCCCGGTCAGTCGTGCCAGGCCCCCAGCTCCTCCAGGAGTGCCTGGAGCGGCTCGAAGACCCCGGGGGTGGCGGCGACGGTGAGGTCCCCGTCCGCGGGCAGCCCGGGGCGTCCTCCGGTGAGTGCTCCGGCCTCCCGGGCGATCAGGTCGCCGGCCGCCAGGTCCCAGGGGTGCAGCCCGCGCTCGAAGTAGCCGTCGAGCCGGCCCGCGGCGACGTCGCAGAGGTCGATGGCGGCCGATCCCCCGCGCCGGATGTCGCGCAGTCGCGGGATCAGCCGCCGTGCCACCTCCGCCTGGTGGGTGCGCACCTCGGTGACGTAGTTGAAGCCGGTCGACACGAGGGCCTGGTCGAGCGGCGCGGTGGGGCGGCAGCGGAGGGGTTCGCCGTTCAGGTGGGCGCCGGAGCCGAGGACCGCGTGGAAGGTCTCGCGGCGCATCGGGGCCTCGACCACGCCCACGACCCGCTCGCCGTCCCGCTCCGCGGCGATGGAGACGGCCCAGGTAGGCAGCCCGTAGAGGTAGTTCACCGTGCCGTCGAGCGGGTCGATGACCCACCGGACGCCGCTGGTGCCCTCGGCGCTCGCGCCCTCCTCGCCGAGGAAGCCGTCCGCGGGACGGCGGTCGGAGAGGAAACCGGTGATCAGCTTCTCGGCGCCGATGTCCATCTCGGTGACGACGTCGATGGGGCTGGACTTCGTCGCCGCGACACCCAGGTCGGCGGGACGGCCGTCGCGCAGCAGGGCCCCGGCGCGGCGGGCGGCCTCCAGGGCGAGGTCGAGCAGTTCGGTCAGAAAGGGGTCGGTCACAACGCTCCAGGGGTCGGTGGCGCCGGCCGGCCGGCGCGCCTGCGGGACGGTACACAGCCGGCCGGGCGGCCCTTTCCGGCGAAGGCCGCCCGGCGGCTCTCAGGCGTACGGGCTGTCGGCTCCGGCGGCGGCCGGCTTGGGGGCACGGGAAGGACAGCAGCCGACCGGGCACAGGTCGTGGGAGGGTCCGAGGGAGCCGAGCGCGCACCGCTCGACCGGCTGACCGCGTTCGGCGGCGGCGCGCTCCAGCACCAGCTCGCGGACGGCCGCGGCGAACCGGGGGTCGGCGCCCACGGTCGCGGACCGGCGGACGGGCAGACCGAGCTCGGCGGCCTTGGCGGTGGCCTCCGTGTCGAGGTCGTAGAGGACCTCCATGTGGTCGGAGACGAACCCGATGGGGGCCATCACGACCGCCGGGACTCCCTCGCCGCGCAGCGTCTCCAGGTGGTCGCAGATGTCGGGCTCCAGCCACGGGATGTGCGGGGCCCCGCTGCGCGACTGGTAGACGAGCTGCCAGGGGTAGGTGATCCCGGTCTCCTCGCGTACGGCGTCGACGATCACCCGGGCCACGTCCAGGTGCTCGGCCACGTACGAGCCGCCGTCGCCATGGGTCTCCACCGGGCCGGAGGTGTCGGCCGCCGCGGTCGGGATGGAGTGCGTGCAGAACGCGAGGTGGGCGCCGGCCCGGACGTCCTCCGGGAGGTCCGCGAGCGAGGCCAGGACCCCGTCCACCATGGGCCGCACGAAGCCGGGGTGGTTGAAGTAGTGCCGGAGCTTGTCCACACGGGGCACGGGCAGCCCCTCCGCCTCCAGCTCGGCCAGCGACGCGGCGAGGTTCTCGCGGTACTGCCGGCAGCCGGAGTACGAGGCGTAGGCGCTGGTGGCGAGCACGGCGATCCGGCGGTGCCCGTCCTGGACCATCTCGCGGAGGGTGTCGGTGAGGTACGGCGCCCAGTTGCGGTTGCCCCAGTACACCGGCAGGTCCACGCCGTGTCCGGCGAAGTCCTCGCGCAGGGCGCCCAGGAGGGCCTGGTTCTGCGCGTTGATCGGGCTGACGCCGCCGAACAGGAAGTAGTGCTTGCCGACTTCCTTCAGCCGTTCTTCCGGGATGCCCCGGCCGCGGGTCACGTTCGCCAGGAACGGGACCACGTCGTCCGGGCCTTCGGGGCCGCCGAAGGAGAGCAGCAGCAGGGCGTCGTAGGGTGCGGGATCGCGCAGATCGGACATGCCTCGATCCTGCCACCCCCCTCCGACAGCCCGGCACCCGACATCCACCGGTCGGCCGGGGCCCGGCCGCGCCGTAAGCTGTGCCGGTCATCTCCCCACATGTCAGGTTTCACCGGAGTCCCTCGTGCCCAGCCCCTACCGCGCCGTCTTCACCGCACCGGGAACCCGGTCCTTCTCCGCGGCGGGCTTCCTCGGCCGGATGCCGCTGTCCATGATGGGCATCGGCGTCGTGACGATGGTGTCGCAGCTCACCGGACGGTACGGCCTGGCCGGCGCGCTCTCCGCGACCCTGGCGATGGCGGCGGCCGTCATGGGCCCGCAGGTGTCGCGGATGGTCGACCGGTACGGGCAGCGCCGGGTGCTGCGCCCGGTGACCCTGGTGGCGGTCACCGCGGTCGCGGGGCTGCTGGTCTGCGCGCAGCGGGGGCTGCCCGAGTGGACGCTCTTCGTCTTCGCCGTGGGCGCCGGGTGCGTCCCGAGCATGGGGTCGATGGTCCGGGCCCGGTGGGCGGAGATCTACCGGGGCGCCGGGCGGCAGCTGCACACCGCGTACGCCTGGGAGTCGGTCGTCGACGAGGTGTGCTTCATCATCGGCCCGATCGTCTCCATCGGGCTGTCCACCGCGTGGTTCCCGGAGGCCGGTCCGCTGCTGGCCGCCGTGTTCCTGGTGACCGGCGTCTTCTGGCTGACGTCCCAGCGGGCCACCGAGCCCCGCCCGCTCCCGGCGGAGCACCACACGGCCGGCTCGGCGCTGCGCTCCCCGGGGCTCCGGGTCCTGGTGGTGACCTTCGTCGCCACGGGCGCGATCTTCGGCGCGGTGGACGTGGTGACGGTGGCCTTCGCCGAGGAACGCGGCCACAAGGCCGCGGCCAGCCTCGTCCTGGCCGTCTACGCCCTGGGGTCGTGCCTCGCCGGGGCCGTCTTCGGGGTGCTGCACCTCAAGGGGAAGCCCTCCACACGGTGGCTGCTGGGGGTCTGCGCGATGGCCGTGAGTATGATCCCCCTCCAACTGGCCGGGAGTCTGCCGTTCCTGGCCGTGGCGCTCTTCGCCGCGGGCCTCGCCATCGCACCCACGATGGTCACCACCATGGCCCTCGTCGAGCAGCACGTACCGCGTACCCAGCTGACCGAGGGCATGACCTGGACCAGCACCGGGCTGGCGGTCGGGGTGGCGCTCGGCTCCTCCGCCGCGGGCTGGGTGGTCGACGCCTCGGGGGCACGGGCGGGGTACGTGGTGCCCGCGGTGGCGGGAGCGCTCGCGGCCGCGGTGGCGTTCCTGGGGTACCGCCGGCTCGTGGAGCCGGAACCGACGGGAGGGCGCGGGGAAGATGACCGAGACCTACGCAACTGGGACGGGCACCTGGCGTAACTGGGCGGGCAACGTCACGGCCCGGCCGACGCGGGCCGTGTCCCCCGCCTCGGTGGAGGAACTGGCGGAGGTGGTCCGGCGGGCGGCCGGGGAGGGCCTGCGGGTGAAGCCTGCCGGGACCGGCCACTCGTTCACCGCGGCCGCCGCCACGGACGGCGTGCTGATACGGCCGGACCTGCTCACCGGCGTCCGGGAGATCGACCGTACGGCGATGACGGTGACCGTGGAGGCCGGCACCCCGCTGAAGCGCCTGAACACGGCGCTCGCCCGGGAGGGGCTCTCCCTCACCAACATGGGCGACATCATGGAGCAGACCGTCGCCGGGGCCACCTCCACCGGCACCCACGGCACCGGGCGGGACTCCGCCTCCGTCGCGGCGCAGATCCGGGCGCTGGAGCTGGTCACCGCGGACGGCACGGTGCTGCGCTGCTCGGCGGACGAGCACGCCGACGTCTTCGCGGCCGCGCGGATCGGGCTCGGGGCGCTCGGGGTGGTCACCGCGATCACCTTCGCGGTGGAGCCGGTCTTCCTGCTGACGGCCCGTGAGGAACCGATGCCCTTCGACCGGGTCACGGCCGAATTCGACCAGTTGGTCGCCGAGAACGAACACTTCGAGTTCTACTGGTTCCCGCACACCGGCAACTGCACCACCAAGCGCAACAACCGCAGCGCCGGCCCCGCGGCGCCCCCCGGCAGGGTCAGCGGCTGGATCGAGGACGAGTTCCTCTCCAACGGGGTCTTCCAGGTCGCCTGCTCCGTGGGCCGCGCGTTCCCCGGCTCCATACCGGCGATAGCCGGGATGTCCAGCCGGGCGCTGTCGGCCCGCAGCTACACGGACATCCCGTACAAGGTCTTCACCAGCCCCCGCCGGGTGCGCTTCGTCGAGATGGAGTACGCGCTGCCGCGTGAGGCCGCCGTCGAGGCCCTGCGGGAGGTACGGGCCATGGTCGACCGCTCTCCGCTGCGGATCAGCTTCCCCGTCGAGGTGCGCACGGCGCCCTCGGACGACATCGCGCTCTCGACGGCCTCGGGCCGGGAGACCGCCTACATCGCGGTCCACATGTACCGGGGCACCCCGTACCAGGCGTACTTCACGGCGGTCGAGCGGATCATGACGGGCTTCGGCGGCCGCCCGCACTGGGGCAAGATCCACACCCGGGACGCCGCCTATCTCTCCGAGGCCTATCCCCGGTTCGGCGAGTTCACCGCCCTACGTGACCGGCTCGACCCGGACCGGCTGTTCGGCAACGACTACCTGCGCCGCGTCCTGGGCGACTGAGCGGGGCGGACGGCCGCCGGGGAGCCGGCCCGGGTGCCGGTCATCGGGCGGTGGCCGGTGCCCCCGGGGCGCGGTGCCCCGGGGCGCGGTGGTCAGCCGACGACGGCCCGGGGCGGTGCTCACCGTCGGTGCCCCAGGTGGCCGCGCTCACCCGTCGGTGCCCGCGCGGCCCGGGGCGCCGTTCCCGTCCGCCGGCGCGTCACCGGTCGCGGTGGGCTCCGGCGCGTCCGGGGCGGTGTCCTCCGGGGCCGTGGGGGTGGTGGGGGTGGGCGCCGTGCTTGGGCCGGTGGTGGAGGGCGTCGGATCCGGCTGCCCCGTCGAGGGGTCGCCCGATCCGGAACCGCTGCCGGTGCCGGGGGTGGAGCCGCTGTCCTCACCGGGGGCCGTGCCGGGAGCCGACGAGCCGCCGTCGTCCGGGCGGCGGTCCTCGGTGTCACCGCTCCGCCCCGGGTCGGTGCTGTGCGTGGGCGCCGGGTCCTTCGACGCCTTGCCGTGCCCGCCGCGCACCACCGACCCGACGGTCGTGCCGCCGGTCCCGCTGAGGTCGTTGCCGGAGGCCAGTTCGTACACGGTGATACCGCCCATCGCCACGGCGAAGACCGCCACGGCCGCGAGGGCCGAGCGCTTCCAGCCGCGGACACGGGTGCCGTGGGTGTGGGCCTCGGAGTAGGCGTCGTCGGCGCCGGGCGTCTCGCCCTGTCCGAACAGCCGGGTCTCCCCCGGGTCGTTCACCCCCGCCCGCGCGCTCCCGGGACCGGCCTGCCCCGGCACCCGCCCGCCGTCCGGACCGACGGCCCCGAGCAGTTGCGTACGCTCCGGGTCCACAGCGCCGAGCCACTGGGTGGCCTCCGGGTCCACCGCGCCGAGCAACCGCGTGGCCTCCGGGTCCACCGCGCCGAGCAGTCGGGTGCGCTCCGGGTCGTCGTTGACCTGCCGTGCGCGGCCGGTCTCCGGAGGCGCCGCGTGCGCCGCCGCGGTGTCGTCGTCCGGCCGCCTGGCGGCGGGGACCGCGCCCCGGCTGCGGACGGTCACCTGACGGCCGCCCGGCTGCTTCACATGGACGGTGACCTCGCGGATCTGCTCACCGGTACGCCGGAAGAAGTGCTGGAAGACCGGCCCCCCGCTGGTGGCCACGATGCTCATCACGCCCGCGCCGGCGATCGTGCCGTACACCCCCAGCTGCGAGGCCATCACCGCGGCCGCGACCGCGGCCAGGGCACTGCCCGCGACCTGAGGGACACTCAGGTCGAAGCGCCTTTCCTTGCGTTCCGCATCGTTCTGCGGCTTCTGCACCATGACCAGCCCCTGCTCGACAACTACCCCAGCTTGCACCAGGAAGGGACATATGGGCGAAGCGAATAGTTCCGATTCTGTAGATTGTGTGAAGCAGCACACCCATTGGGGGCATTTCCCGGACAGCTGGGTAGCCCCCTCCTGCGCCCGCCGAGAAGTTCGGCGGCGCGCCGGTCCACCCAGGTGGCCCGAATGGAGTACTGTGACGAGCCCTGGGGCCGGACTCCCGTACGGGTGGCCGGACCTGCGGAAGGGGGCCGGAGGCGGCACTCGAACCGGCGGCGCCACGGCATCGCACGGACGCCTGCGAGCGGGGTGACCAGCCAGGTCGCCGCGGGTCGCGCACAGGTGACCGTGCTTCCTGGTGTTCAGGGCCGAGGTCCGGCACGCCGGGCAACTTGGCAAGGTTGTGGCAGGCTGAACCCGGGCAGGTCACACTCGACTAGCGGAAGCAGCGACGCACGTGACGTCGGCAGGCACCACCCGGGAGGTTCCCATGCCCGAACTGCGTGTCGTGGCCGTCTCGAACGACGGCACACGACTGGTGCTCAAGGCTGCCGACAGCACGGAGTACACGCTGCCGATCGACGAGCGGCTGCGTGCCGCCGTGCGCAACGACCGCGCCCGGCTCGGCCAGATCGAGATCGAGGTGGAGAGCCACCTCCGCCCCCGTGACATCCAGGCGCGTATACGGGCAGGCGCCTCCGCCGAGGAGGTCGCCCAGTTCGCGGGCATCCCGGTGGACCGGGTGCGCCGCTTCGAGGGCCCGGTGCTCGCGGAGCGCGCGTTCATGGCGGAGCGGGCCCGGAAGACGCCGGTGCGCCGTCCCGGCGAGAACACCGGCCCCCAGCTCGGTGAGGCGGTCCACGAGCGGCTCCTGCTGCGCGGCGCCGACCGGGAGACCGCCCAGTGGGACTCCTGGCGCCGGGACGACGGCACCTGGGAGGTGCTGCTGGTCTACCGCGTCGCGGGCGAACCGCACTCGGCGAGCTGGACCTACGACCCGCCGCGCCGCCTGGTGCAGGCCGTGGACGACGAGGCGCGCTCGCTCATCGGTGAGACCGACGAGGTGGCGGCCCCCGAGCCGAGCTTCCCGTTCGTGCCCCGGATCGCCCGGCTGCCGCGTGACCGGCCGATGGACCGCACGCTCGACCGGCAGATCGAGCGCCCCGTTCCCCCGGCCCCCGAGCCGGAGGAGCGCGTCGAGGGGATTTCGGCCAGTGAGCGTGACTCGCTGACCAGCCTCCTGGAGGCGGTGCCGAGCTTCCGCGGTGACATGGTCGTGCCCCAGCGGCCCGCGCAGCCGGAGCCCCCCGCGATCGAGCCCGCCGCCGACCAGCCGGAGGCCGACGAGCCCCCGGCGGCCGCGTCCGCCGGTGCGGGTTCGGCGTACGCGGACGTGCTGATGCCGCGTGCGGTGGCAGGCCACCGGGACCGGCTGACGGGCACGACGGACCGGCAGGCGGAGGCGGACGGGGTGCGCCCCGGGCGCCGGGCCGCGGTGCCCAGCTGGGACGAGATCGTGTTCGGCACCCGCCGGAAGAAGCAGGACTGAGCCTCCCGCCGCCGCACGCACCGACGCGGGCCGTCGCCGTGCCGCAGGGCCGTTGACCGTGGCTGAAGGCCGGTGACCGTGACCGGAGGGGCCCGTACGCCACCGCGTACGGGCCCCTCCGGCGGCCGGGGCGCCGGTGGCCCCGGCCACCACCCGGTCACCTCATCGCGGGTCGGGTCCCGTGGCGACCGGGCGGGACGCGTCCGAGGACCACTCGGACCAGGAGCCGGCGTAGAGGGCGGCGCGGTGCCCGGCGATCTCCAGGGCCAGGACCTCGTGGGCGCCCGAGACACCCGAACCGCAGTACACGCCGACCTCGGACCCGGGGCCCGCGCCCAGCCCGGCGAACCGGGCGGCGAGCGTCTCGGCGGGCAGGAAGCGTCCGTCCTCGGTGACGTTCCCGGTGGTCGGCGCGGAGACCGCGCCGGGGATGTGGCCGCCGACCCGGTCGATGGGTTCCACATCGCCCCGGTAGCGTTCGGCGGCCCGCGCGTCCAGCAGCAGACCGGAGTCGGCCAGGGCGGCGGCACCGTCCGCGTCCAGCAGCGGAAGCCCCCCGGGCTCAGGCCGGAAGTCGCCCTCGTCCGGCTCGGGTACCTTCGTGGAGAGGTCACCGGTCCACGCCGCGAGACCGCCGTCGAGCACCCGTACATCGGGGTGCCCGGCCCAGCGCAGCAGCCACCAGGCGCGCGCCGCCGCCCAGCCCTGTCCGCCGTCGTACACCACCACCGGGACGTCCCGGGAGACGCCCGCGCGCCGCATGACGGCTCCGAAGACCTCCGGGTCGGGCAGCGGGTGCCGGCCGCCGGCTCCGGGCGGACCGGCCAGTTCGGCGTCCAGGTCCACGAACACCGCGCCGGGCAGGTGCCCGGCGTCGTAGTCGGTGCGGCCGTGCGGGCCGCCGAGCTGCCAGCGGACGTCCAGGAGCACCGGGGGGCGCGCCCCCGCCAATTCGCTCACACATTCGGTTACGGTGATGGTGGGATTCATAGGTGCCATCTTCGCGCAGGGCCGCCACGACCGGGGCCCGATTCCGAAAGGGGTGTACCACGACAAAGCGCCCCTCCTTGTGGTCGGAAGCCCGAAACGCGGCGCGGCCCGAGCACCTGGGCCGCCCGGTGGTGCGAGCATCTGGACCGGAGCGCGGAGGCGGGCGTCCGTACCACCGGACGACGCACCGGCTCCGTTCCCCCGTACGGCCACCCCCGAAGGTACGAGGAGATGGATGAAGATGACCGAGGCTGCCGCCCGGCGCGCGCCAGGAGCTCCGTGCTGGGTGAGTCTGATGGTGCACGCGCTGGGCGCGACCGAGGACTTCTACGGCCGGTTGTTCGGCTGGGAGTTCAGGCCGGGACCCGAGGAACTGGGGCCCTACGTCCGTGCGCTGCTGCACGGGCGCGAGGTCGCGGGCATCGGTCAGCTGCCGCCGGACCGCCACCTCCCGATCGCCTGGACGACCTATCTCGCCTCCGAGGACGCGGACGCGACCGCCGAGTCGATCCGTTGCTGCGGTGGCACGGTCGCCGTCGGGCCGCTCGAAGCGGGCCGCGCGGGACGCCTGGCCATCGCCTCGGACCCGAGCGGGGCGGTCTTCGGCGTCTGGCAGGCCGGTGAGCACCTCGGCACGGCACTGGCCGGTGAGCCCGGCACACCCGTCTGGAACGAGCTGGTGACCCGGGAGACCGCGTCGGTCGCCAAGTTCTACCAGGCCGTCTTCGGCTTCGAGGCGGAGGCGGTCGTCTCGGCCGACTTCGACTACCAGACCCTGAGCCTGCGAGGCCGCCCGGTCGCCGCCCTGCACGGCGTCGGCCACGGCCTGCCGCGTGACCGCGGACCGCACTGGATGACCTACTTCGAGGTGGCCGACACGGACGAGGCCGCCGCCCACGTGGTGGAGCTGGGCGGGCACGTGCTCCAGCCGCCCCGGGAGACCTCCGACGGCAGGCTGGCCACCGTCGCGGACCCGGAGGGCGCGGTGTTCACGATCCAGCGGTCGGCCGGGCACTGAGCCGGCACCGCCCTGCCCTGTCCTCCTCTCGCCCCTTTGAACTCCACCCGGAAGAGAGCACGATGAAGAAGGCGCGTATATGTCTGGCGGTGGTGTGCGTCCTCATGGCCGCCTCGTGCGGACAGAGCGACACTCCTGTCGACACGTCCGGCCTGACCGACCGGGAAAGGGAATGGGTCGAGTTCTCGTACGCGCACGAGCAGGACGAAGACGTCAAGCGCATGTGGGAGCAACTGCGCGCCGACGACGTGAAGTCCTACGTCAGGGAGCAGCGCCACCGCCTGTGCGGGGACATGCGGACACTGGCGAAGAACCTGAAGGAAGCGGCCTACGAGGCGGGGGAAGCGCAGGAGTACACGGAGAAGACCGCACAGCTCATCTGCTGACCCGCACACGGCGAACCGCCGGTCAGCGTGTTCCACATCCGCGGCGGAGTGGGGCCAGGGCTCAGGCCGGGGCGACCGGCAGGACGTCCGGGGAGAGGGTGCCGGCGAGCGCTGCGGCGCTCGTCATGCGGCGGCGGTGGTGCCGGCGGCAGAGCACCTCGTACCCCGTCGCCGCCGCCGGGCGGTGCACGTCCCCCACCACGACCTGGGCGCCCTCGACGACCATCTGGCCGTCCACCGTACGCGCGTTGTGCGTGGCGCGGGCACCGCACCAGCACAGCGCCTCGACCTGGAGCTGCTCTATCCGGTCCGCCAGTTCGATCAGCCGCTGGGAGCCCGGGAAGAGCTTGGTGCGGAAGTCGGTGGTGATGCCGAACGCGAAGACGTCCAGCTCCAGGTCGTCCACGACCCGGGCCAACTGGTCGATCTGCTCAGGGGCGAGGAACTGCGCCTCGTCCACGATGACGTAGTCGGCCTTGCCGCCCTGGGAGAGCTGGCCGACCAGGTAGGCGTACAGGTCCATGCCCTCGGCGGCCTCGACCGCCTCCGTCACCAGGCCCAGACGGGAGGAGAGCTTGCCCTCGCCCGCCCGGTCGTCCCGGGTGAAGATCACTCCCTGGAGACCGCGTGCCGATCTGTTGTGCCCGATCTGGAGCGCCAGGGTGCTTTTCCCGCAGTCCATGGTGCCGGAGAAGAACACGAGC
Organism: Streptomyces halstedii; assembly: GCA_000720535.1. Lineage (GTDB taxonomy): Bacteria > Actinomycetota > Actinomycetes > Streptomycetales > Streptomycetaceae > Streptomyces > Streptomyces halstedii. The sequence goes on along the minus strand of JOAZ01000001.1, from coordinate 112,916 downwards.
TCGGGCATGAGGAGTTGAGCGCCTTTCGGGTGCGGTGTGCAGGTGGGGGGAGAGCGTCAGGAGCGTACTTCGAGGAGCGGGACGAGCAGTTCCACGGGGGTCAGCGAACCGTGCATGCCGACCATCGCGGACTCGTGGGGCTCGTTGACCGAGGCGGTGATCACCACGTCGTCGTGGGCGGCCGCCACCACGTCGCCGATCCTGCCGCGCACCCGCGCGTCGAGGCGCGGCCCGAACCAGCCGGCCGCCACCGCCTCGTCACGGCCCGCCACCCAGAACTGCTCGCCGAGCACCTCGCGCCAGACGGCCAGCACATCCGCCTCGGCCCCGGGCACCGCGTACACATGGCGGGCCCGTCCCTCGCCGCCGAGCAGGGCCACTCCGGCGCTCAGCTCCCAGTCCTCGTCGAAGTCGATACGGGACCGCTCGTCGAACGGGATGTCGATCATTCCGTGGTCGGCGGTGATGTAGAGCGCCGAGCGGGGCGGCAGTTGCTCGGCGAGGCGCCGGGCAAGCCCGTCCACGTACATCAACTGGCCCCGCCAGGCATCGGAGTCGACACCGAAGCGGTGCCCCTTCCCGTCGACCTCGCTGTAGTACGTGTAGACCAGGGACCGGTCGCCCGCGGCGAGCCGTTCCGCGGCGAGGTCCATCCGCTCCTCGCCGGAGAGCCGGCCCAGGAAGGAACCGCCGCTGAGCGCGACCTTGGTGAGCGGGGTCTGCTCGAAGGCGGGGGCGGAGACCTGCGCGGTGCGTACGCCCGCCTCGTGGGCGAGCTGGAAGACCGTGGGGTAGGGCTGCCAGACGCGGGGCTCGGTCCACGGATTCCAGCGCAGCTGGTTCATCAGCGCGCCCGTCTCCGGGTTGCGGGCGGTGTAGCCGGGCAGTCCGTGCTCGCCGGGGGGCCGTCCCGTCCCCACCGAGGCGAGCGAGGTCGCGGTGGTGGAGGGGAAGCCCGCCGTGAGGGGGCGTCCGGTACCGCCGCGCGAGGTGGGGAGCAGGGAGTGCAGGAAGGGCGCCTCGTCCGGGTGGGCCCTGATCTGCTCCCAGCCGAGCCCGTCGATCAGGAAGACGCAGTTCCGGTCGGCGGGGGTGAGCTCGGGGATGACGGCCTCGAAGCCGGGTACGCCCTGTCCGGCGGCGAGCGTCGGCAGCAGGTCGGCGAGCGCGCCGCCGCCGTACTCGGGGACGGGCGCGGTGTCGAGGGCGAGCGGGACGGGCTCCTGCCAGGCCGGCTGGGCCATCAGCGGCCGGTCGCCGCGGCGGTGGCCGTGGCCTCGGAGAGGGACTGGGCGAAGGCGAGCGTCTGGCGCACGGCGTCCGGGCCGTCACCGGCCTCGCTGACCCGCAGGCTCAGGTCGTCGGCGGTGGTGTTGCCGGTGTACCCGTGGTCGGCCTCGCAGTTGGGGTCGCCGCAGGCGGCGGGCTCCAGGTCGATACGGGAGACGGCGCCCCAGCCGATGGTCAGGACGACCTCGCGCGGCAGCGTGCCGGGCACGTACTTCTCGGGGTTGGCGACCACGCGGCTGACGACGACGGACGAGATCCGGTCGAGCTTGACCGACTCCGTGGACGTCGTGGCGTACGGCGTGGGCGAACTGGTGTCCGCGGCCTGCTCGTCGGTGTGGCTGACGATGAAGCGGGTGTCCGTCAGGACGAGGACCGTGACATGGCGCCGCACCTCGTTGGAGTCGAAGGTGGTCTCCTGGTGCACCAGGTACGACGCGACCGGCTCCCCGCCGACGGCGGCCTCCACCGCCTCGGCCACGAGGGCCGGGTAGTAGCCGCTGCGCTCGATCGCCGCGCGCAGCCCCTGGGTCGTCGTACCGGTCTTTGCCATACGGACCATCCTACGGGGGGCCGCCGGGTGCCGGGGACTCCCCGCGGGGGTACGCGGCCGGTCAGTAACTGGGGAGCCGGCGGGGGCCGAGATCGTCGCGGGCGGGGGGCGGGGCGAGCCGGATGCCCGCTCCCAGCACGGCCAGGCCCCGGGTGGCGACCACGACGGGTTCCAGGTCGACCGACACCACCTCGGGGTGGTCGTCCACCAGCCGGGAGACCCGCAGCACGAGCTCTTCGAGCGCCGCGGTGTCGGCCGGGGACGAGCCGCGCCAGCCGAAGAGCAGGGGCGCCGCGCGGATGGAGCGGATCAGCTCGGCGGCGTCCCGGTCGGTCGCCGGGACCAGCCGGTGGGCGGTGTCGCCGAGCAGCTCCGAGGGGGCACCGGACAGGCCGAAGGAGAGGACGGCCCCGGCGGAGGCGTCGATGGAGGCCCGGAGGACCGTGTCGACGCCCCGGGGCGCCATCGCCTGGACGACCGGACGGAGTTCGGCGGGCGTCCCGAGGAGGTCCGTCAGCTCCCCGTACGCCCGGCGCAGGGCGCCCTCGTCCACGAGGTCGAGCCGGACCCCGCCGAGGTCGGGGCGGTGGCGCAGATGGGGGGCGGTGGTCTTGAGCGCGACCGGGTAGCCGAGCCGCGCGGCGGCGGCGACGGCGGCCTCCACGTCGGGGGCCGGGATCCCGGGGCGCACCTCGATGCCGTAGAGGCCCAGCAGGCCGGCCGCCTCCTGGTGGGTGAGCGGGCGGCCCCGGGGGTCCGGGTCGGGGCCGAGCAGCGCCGTGACGCGTGCGGCGGCCGCCTGCTCGTCGATGGTCTCGTCGAGGGATTCCGGCACCTTGCCGGGCGTGGCCGCCTGGCGCCGCCACCGCGCGTACTTCACCGCCTCGGAGAGCGCCCGGACGGCCCGCTCGGCGGCGGGGTAGGCGGGGATCGGTCCCACGGCCCCGCGGGTGGGCGGGCGCGGTGTGGTCTCCGGCGGGCGCGGTGTGGTCTCCGGCGGGCGCGGATGACCGCCGGCCGGTCCGGAGGGCGCGCCGGCCGGGTCCCGCCGCGTGCCGGAGGCGGTCCTCCCTGGTGTGCCGGAGGCGGTCCCGCCGGGCGCGCCGGGGGCGGCCTCGCGTGCGCCCGGTGGCACCGCGGCGCCGGCGGGCCCGGGTGTTCCGCCGGGCGCCGGGGCGGGGTGGGGCACGGGCCCTGGAGGGGTGGCCGTGCTCGTGGCCGCGGACAGGGCGTGGGCCAGGCCGCCCATCTCCACGTGCACCACCGCCACCGGCTTGGCCGGTCCCGTCGCGGCCGCCTCGCGCAGGGCGGCGGCCAGCACCTCACCGTCGCCGGTGTGCGCCTCGCCGTTCTCCCCGACCCAGGGAATCGCGGTCACGATCACCGCGTCGCAGGTCGGGTCGGCGAGCGCCGCGGCCAGCGCGTCCCGGAAGTCCCGGGGTTCCGCCTCCGTCGTGAGGTCGCGGGGCGGGCGCGGACGCAGCCCCTCCGCGAGGCACGCGTCGTACGTGAGGAGCCCCAGCGACTCGGAGTTGCCGAGGATGGCCACCCGGGGGCCGTCCGGGAGGGGCTGGTCGGCGAGGAGCAGGCCGACGTCGACCATCTCCGTCACCGTGTCGACGCGGATCACGCCCGCCTGCCGCAGCAGCGCGGAGACCGTCGCGTCGGGGACCCGGCTGACCGGCACCGCGTGGCCCGGCGGTGTGGAGCCGCTGTGCCGGGCGCCCTTCACGACGACCACGGGCTTCAGGGCGGCGGTCCGCCGGGCGAGCCGGTGGAACTTGCGCGGGTTGCCGAACGACTCCAGGTACAGCAGGGCGACGTCGGTGTCCTGGTCCTCGAACCAATACTGGAGGAAGTCGTTGCCGGAGAGGTCGGCCCGGTTCCCGGCGGAGATGAACGTCGAGAGTCCCGCCCCGCGCCGGTGCAGGCCCGAGAGGACGGCGATCCCGATCGCGCCGGACTGGGTGAACAGCCCGATGCGTCCGGCGGCGGGCGACTCGGGGGCGAGGGAGGCGTTGAGCCGGACGGTGTCCGCGGTGTTGATGATCCCGAAGGCGTTCGGGCCGATGATCCGCATCCCGTACGAGCGGGCCTGGCGGACCAGTTCGCGCTGCCGCTCGCGCCCCTCGGCGCCGCGCTCGGCGTAACCGGCGGACAGGACGACCAGGCCGCGGACGCCGTGCTCGCCGCAGTCCCGGACGGCCTCGGGCACCCGGTCGGCCGGTACGGCGAGGATCGCGAGGTCCACCCGCTCGCCGATCTCCCCCACCGAGCGGTGCGCGGGGACCCCGTCGATCTCGGTCCGCTCCGGGGCGAAGGACCGGTTGACCGCGTACGTACGCCCGGTGAAGCCCGAGCCGAGGAGGTTGCGCAGCACCGTGCGGCCCACACCCCCGGGGACGCGGCCCGCGCCGACGACGGCGACCGAGCCCGGTGCCAGCAGCCGCTGCACGGAACGCGCCTCGGCGCGCTGTTCGCGGCCGCGCTGGACGGCGAGGGACTCGGCGGTGGGCTCCAGGTCGAGCGTGAGGTGGACCGATCCGTCCTCGAAACTGCGCCGCTGGGTGTAACCGGCGTCCCGGAACACCTTGATCATCTTGTTGTTGGCGGGCAGCACCTCCGCGGCGAAGCGCCGGATGCCGCGCTCCCGGGCGACCGCGGCGATGTGCTCCAGGAGGGCGGAGGCCACGCCGCGGCCCTGGTGGGCGTCCTGGACGAGGAAGGCGACCTCGGCCTCGTCCGCGGGCGCGGAGGCGGGCCGGCCCTGGGCGTCGATCCGGTCGTAGCGGACGGTGGCGATGAACTCGCCGCCGACGGTGACGGCCAGCCCCACCCGGTCGACGTAGTCGTGATGGGTGAAGCGGTGCACGTCCTTGGCGGAGAGACGCGGATACGGGGCGAAGAAGCGGTAGTACTTCGACTCGTCGGAGACCTGCTCGTAGAAGTGGACCAGCCGCTCGGCGTCGTCGGCGGTGATGGGCCGGATACGGGCGGTGCCACCGTCGCGGAGGACCACGTCCGCTTCCCAGTGGTCGGGGTACACGTGGTGCGGACTCTGCTCCGGCGTGGGCTCCATGGAGAGAGCCTACGGCTCGCCGTACCGGGCGCGGAGGAGGCCGTACGGCCCCGGCCACCGGGCCCCCTGGCCCAGGCCGCCGGGCTCCGGAGGGGCGGGGCGCGGCGGCGGGAGCGGGGGCGCGCACCGCGGCGCGTACCGCATGAGAGACTGGTCTAGACAACCATGTGATCCAGACAACCATTGATGTGAAGGGCAGAACCATGGCTGAGCGCCGCGTCAACGTCGGTTGGGCCGAGGGCCTGCACGCCCGCCCCGCTTCCATCTTCGTCCGGGCCGCCACGGCTTCCGGCGTGCCGGTCACCATCGCCAAGGCGGACGGCAGCCCGGTGAACGCCGCCTCCATGCTGGCGGTGCTCGGCCTGGGCGCCCAGGGCGGCGAGGAGATCGTGCTCGCCTCCGAGGCGGACGACGCCGAGGCCGCGCTGGACCGGCTGGCGAAGCTGGTCGCCGAGGGGCTTGAGGAGCTCCCGGAGACGGTCTGATCCGGTCTCCGGAACCGGAGTCCACTCCGCGGCGAGGCCGCGGCTCCCCCTCGGGAGCCGCGGCCTTTCCGTTGCCCCGGCGGCCGGGAACGCGTGCGCACCATGCCATGTGTCCGGCAGAACGGAAATACCCCCGCGCCGACGGAATTCAGGCAGGGATTCGGGCAGGGAAAGGAATCCCTTCCCGGAATCCCTCCTCGGAATCCCTCCTCGGGAGCCCTTCCGGGAATCCCGCGCAAAGTCTTCCCTCTCCCGCGTCCTCTTTGTATACGGCGTCCTTGTTAATTCCGGACGCCCGCCGTGTTGACGGCATGTTGCGCATTGCTCACCCGGGCGGGGCCCGGCACCCGGCCGGGCTTTTCCGGCCGGCGCAGCCGGTGCGCGGCGACCGTCCGCTCGGTGTGCCGGGTGGCCAGGATCCTGGCGCGTTCGGCGTCGCCGCGCGCCACGGCGTCCACGAGCGCGCCGTGCTCGGCCCAGGACTCCGCGGGGCGGGCCGGCGGCTCGACCGCGTACATCCAGGCGCTCTTGTGGCGGAGCTGGGTGAGCAGCGCGATGAGCGCGGGGCTGCCGGAGGCCTGGGCCAGCGTGTCGTGGAACCAGCCGCCCAGCGACCGCAGATCCTCGCCCTTCCCCCGCCGCGCCCGCTCCTGACCCAGCCTCACCAGGCCGCGGAGCACCTTGAGGTGGGCCTCGGTGCGGCGTTGGGCGGCACGGGCCGCACCGAGCGGCTCCAGCAGCACGCGGATCTCCAGCAGGTCCGCGGCCTCCTGGTCGGTCGGCTCGGCGACACAGGCACCGGCGTGCCGGCGGGTGACGACGAACCCCTCGGACTCCAGGGTGCGCAGGGCCTCGCGCACCGGGACGCGGGAGACCCCGTAGCGGCGCGCGAGCACCTCCTCGGTGAGGCGGCTGCCGCGCGGGAAGACACCGGAGACGATGTCGTGACGGATTGCCGTGCATACCGAATGCGCGGGAATGCGCATGTCCGAACCTCCGCCTTGATCTCCGCTGAGCGCGACCGGCCGACGCCTGTTCCGTGACTCTATTGCAATCGGCCCGAATTTCCGACGGCGCGGCGGAATTCACATATGTCTTCCGGCCGGTGAAACGTTCCGCGGTGGTTCGGCGCGCACCCCGCCCGGCGGGGCCCGGCCCGTACGGCGAAGACCCCGGCGGGTGCCGGGGTCTTCGTCAGGAGCGGTGCCGTCCCGGATCGGGTCAGAGCCGGACGCCGTGCGAGCGGAGGTAGGCGACGGGGTCCATGTCGGAGCCGTACCGCGGGGAGGTACGGGCCTCGAAGTGCAGGTGCGGGCCCGTGGAGTTGCCGGTCGACCCGGAGAGGCCGATCCGCGCGCCCGGGGTGACGCCCTGGCCGACCTGGACGTCGATCGAGGAGAGGTGGCCGTACTGGGTGTACGTGCCGTCCGTCATCCGGATCACGATGTTGTTGCCGTACGCCCCGCCCCACCCGGCCTCGACGACGGTGCCGGCGCCGACGGCGACGACGGTGCTGCCGGACGCGGCGCGGAAGTCCACGCCCGAGTGGCTGCCGGAGGACCAGAGCGAGCCGCCGGACTGGTAGCCGGTGGTGACGTAGGAGCCGGCGACGGGGAGGCGGAAGGCGTTCAGCCGGGCACGCTCGGCGGCACGGGCGGCGCGCGCCTCGGCCTGACGCGCCTCTTCGGCACGCGCCTTCGCCTCGGCCTTCGCCTTCGCCTTCGCGGCCAGGTCCGCCTGGTGCCGCTGCGCACGGGCCTGGGCGTCGATCTGGACCGCGAGGCTGCTGCCGATGGCCGTGACCTGGCTCAGCCCGGTGGCCTCGGCCACCGGGCCGCCGGACTCCGCGGCGAGGACGGTGGACGCCTGGGTACCGGCCGCGAGGGCGGGAGAGTCCTGGGTGCCGGCCGCGTGGGCCGGGGAGGCGGTGGCGCCGACGACGCCGGCGGTGGCCAGGGCGGCGATGCCGGCGACCTGGACGCTCCTGCGGGACAGACGGCCCGGGGCGCGGTGCTTCCCGGTGGCACGGGTGAACGCCATGGAGGGGGCTGGTTCCTTTCCTTCCTTCTCGCCTACCGGGTTAGCTGACGGGTTCGGAGCAGGAAGGTCTCCTACGGGCACCCGCGGCTCACACGAGACACGGGCGTCCGATTCACCCCAGGGACATGGATGGGTCCCCGGCTCCCCAGGCTCGCGCCTGACGGGGACTCGGCGATGGCTGCCCGGCGCCGCGGGCGCGGCATACGACTGGCGGACAGCCGGACCGACGCTAGGACGGACACCTTTCCGGCACCAAACGGACAAGCCGATGTGTCGCTCATCCCACAACCCGTATACGTACATATGGCCCCGAAAGGCGCAAAAAGAGGACCCCGGCGGGCGACTGCCCACCGGGGTCCGTGCCGTCCTGGCGCGTCAGCCGCTGACGACCGACACCTCGCCGATGCCCAGCGCCCTGACCGGCTCCGCGATCCGGGCCGCGTCACCGACCAGGACCGTGACCAGACGGTCGACCGGGAAGGCGTTCACCACGGCGGCGGTGGCCTCGACCGTGCCGGTCTCGGCCAGGCGCGCGTACAGGTGGGCCTGGTAGTCGTCCGGGAGGTGCTGCTCCACCTGGTCGGCCAGGGTCGCCGCGACGGAGGCCGCCGTCTCGAACTTCAGCGGGGCCACGCCCACCAGGTTCTGTACGGCGGTCTCGCGCTCCGCGTCGGTGAGCCCCTCGGCCGCCAGGGTGCGCAGGACCGTCCACAGGTCCTCCAGCGCCGGTCCGGTGGACTCGGTGTCCACGGAACCGCTGATGGCCAGCATCGCGGCACCCGTCGCCCCGGAGGCGGATCCGGGCGCCGTCGAGCGCAGCACCTGGCCGAAGGCCCGCACGCCGTAGGTGTAGCCCTTCTCCTCGCGCAGCACGCGGTCCAGCCGGGAGGTGAGGGTGCCGCCCAGGCAGTACGTGCCGAGCACCTGTGCGGGCCAGACGCTGTCATGGCGGTCGGCGCCGATCCGGCCGATCAGCAACTGCGTCTGCACGGCCCCGGGGCGGTCCACGACGATCACCCGGCCCGTGTCGTCGGCGGTGATCGGCGGCACGGGGCGGGCCGGGGCGGTGTTGCCCGACCAGTCACCGACGGTCTCGGCCAGCAGCGCGTCGAGGTCCACCCCGGTGAGGTCCCCGACGATCACCGCGGTGGCGGTGGACGGCCGGACATGGGCGTCGTAGAACGCCCGTACGGCGGGGGCGTCGATCCGCCGTACCGTCTCCTCGGTGCCCTGGCGCGGCCGGGACATCCGGGCGGCGGCCGGGAAGAGCTCCTTGGAGAGCTGCTTCGCGGCGCGCCGGGCCGGGTTGGCCTGCTCGTGCGGGATCTCGTCGAGGCGGTTGCCCACCAGGCGTTCGATCTCGTCCTCGGCGAAGGCCGGGGCCCGCAGCGCCTCGGCGACGAGGCCGAGCGCCTTGGCCAGCCGGGAGACCGGGACCTCCAGCGAGACGCGCACCCCGGGGTGGTCGGCGTGCGAGTCCAGGGTGGCGCCGCAGCGTTCCAGCTCGGCGGCGAACTCCTCCGCGGAGCGCTTGTCGGTGCCCTCGGACAGGGCGCGGGCCATGATCGTGGCCACCCCGTCCAGTCCCTCGGGCTCGGCGTCCAGGGGCGCCTGGAGGAAGATCTCCACGGCGACGACCTGCTGGCCGGGCCGGTGGCAGCGCAGCACGGTCAGGCCGTTGGACAGGGCTCCCCTCTCGGGCGCCGGGAACGCCCAGGGCCTGGCCTCGCCCGCGGTCGGCTGCGGGTGGTACTCCATCGCTACTCCCGTCACGGCGGCGTCGGTCACTTGTCCGCCCCCTCGTGCGCGTCGGTGCCGGCCGTCTGGGCCGCGTCGCCGGAATCCTCTGTCTCGTCGGCCGGTTCGACCGGCTCGTAGACCAGGACGGCCCGGTTGTCGGGACGCAGATGCGCCCGGGCGGCCTCCCTGACCTCGTCGGCGGTCACGTCGAGGACCCGCCCCACAGCGGTCAGGGCGAGCTGCGGGTCACCGAACAGGACCGCGTACCGGCAGAGTTCGTCGGCGCGGCCGGCGACCGTACCGAGCCGGTCCAGCCACTCGCGCTCCAACTGGGCCTGCGCCCGTTCCATTTCCTCCGGGGTGGGGCCCTCGGCGGCGAAGCGGGCCAGCTCCTCGTCGACGGCCGCCTCGATCCGGTCCACCTCGACCCCCCCGGACGTCTTGACGTCCAGCCATCCCAGCGAGGGCGCGCCCGCCAGCCTGAGCAGCCCGAAGCCCGCGGCCACCGCCGTACGGTCGCGGCGGACCAGGCGGTTGTGCAGCCGGGACGACTCGCCGCCGCCGAGCACGGTCAGCGCCAGGTCGGCCGCGTCGCAGGCCCGGGTGCCGTCGTGCGGCAGCCGGTAGGCGGCCATCAGCGCGCGCGCCGGGACCTCCTCCTGGACGACCTCGCGCAACTGCTCGCCGATGATGTCCGGGAGCGTGCCGTCACGCGGCGGCTGCTTGCCGTCGTGGGACGGGATGGAGCCGAAGTACTTCTCGATCCAGGCCAGCGTCTCCTCGGGGTCGATGTCGCCGACGACCGAGAGCACCGCGTTGTTGGGCGCGTAGTACGTCCGGAAGAACGCGCGGGCGTCCTCCAGGGTCGCGGCGTCCAGGTCGGCCATCGAGCCGATCGGCGTGTGGTGGTACGGGTGGCCCTCCGGGTAGGCCAGGGCCGTGAGCTTCTCGAACGCGGTGCCGTAGGGGACGTTGTCGTACCGCTGGCGGCGCTCGTTCTTCACGACGTCGCGCTGGTTCTCCATGGACTCCTCGTCGAGCGCGGCGAGCAGCGAGCCCATCCGGTCGGCTTCGAGCCACAGGGCCAGCTCCAGCTGGTGTGTGGGCATCGTCTCGAAGTAGTTGGTGCGTTCGAAGCTGGTGGTGCCGTTGAGCGATCCGCCGGCGCCCTGCACCAGCTCGAAGTGCCCGTTCCCCTTGACCTGGCCGGAGCCCTGGAACATCAGGTGCTCGAAAAGGTGAGCCAGACCGGTGCGGCCCTTGACCTCGTGGCGGGAGCCGACGTCGTACCAGAGGCAGACCGCCGCGACCGGGGTCAGATGGTCCTCCGAGAGCACCACGCGCAGGCCGTTGGCCAGGCGGTGTTCGGTCGCCGTCAAACCGCCGGAACCGGCCTGGGCTGTGGCCGTGTGACCCATGGGCATGTACGTCCCTTCGATCGGTACAGGATTTCCTGCCGGACCTGCCACTGTAAGCAAGCGCACGGGCGCCTGGCGAAGTTCCCGCCGGGTGAATGTCGTCCGGCACGCCCCCGCGCGCGGGCTCCCGGAAGGAGTGCGCGGGGCGCTTCGGACGGGTCGAGGTCGGCGTTGTCAGTCGGGCGGTCCACAATGGTCCGCGTCAGAACCTGAGGTTGCCCGACAGAATCTGTGAAGGAGTCGCAGCCGCGATGGCCCGCCGCAGCACGAAAACCCCGCCGCCGGACGACTTCGAGGAGAAGATCCTCGACATCGACGTCGTCGACGAAATGCAGGGCTCCTTCCTCGAGTACGCGTACTCGGTGATCTACGCCAGGGCGCTGCCCGACGCCCGCGACGGCATGAAGCCCGTGCACCGTCGCATCGTGTCCCAGATGAACGAGATGGGGCTGCGCCCGGACCGCGGCTATGTGAAGTGCGCCCGTGTCGTCGGCGAAGTGATGGGCAAGTTGCACCCGCACGGTGACGCGTCGATCTACGACGCGCTGGTGCGCATGGCGCAGCCGTTCTCGATGCGTCTGCCCCTCGTCGACGGACACGGCAACTTCGGCTCGCTCGGCAACGACGACCCGCCCGCCGCCATGCGGTACACCGAGTGCCGGATGGCCGACGCCACCTCGCTGATGACGGAGTCCATCGACGAGGACACCGTCGACTACCAGTCGAACTACGACGGCCAGGAGCGCGAACCGGTCGTCCTGCCCGCCGCCTACCCGAACCTCCTGGTCAACGGGGCGTCCGGGATCGCCGTCGGCATGGCGACCAACATGCCCCCGCACAACCTCGGCGAGGTGATCGCCGCGGCCCGCCACCTCATCCGGCACCCCGGCGCCGACCTGGACGCGCTCATGCGGTTCGTGCCGGGTCCGGACCTGCCGACCGGCGGCAGGATCGTGGGGCTCGGCGGCGTCAAGGACGCGTACGCCTCCGGCCGCGGCACCTTCAAGATCCGTGCCACGGTCGCCATAGAGAGCGTCACCGCCCGCCGCAAGGGCCTCGTCGTGACCGAACTCCCCTTCGCCGTCGGGCCGGAGAAGGTGGTCTCGAAGATCAAGGACCTCGTCGGTTCGAAGAAGCTCCAGGGCATCGCCGACGTCAAGGACCTCACCGACCGCGCGCACGGTCTGCGGCTGGTGATCGAGGTCAAGAACGGCTTCGTGCCGGAGGCGGTCCTGGAGCAGCTCTACAAGCTGACGCCGATGGAGGAGTCCTTCGGCATCAACAACGTGGCGCTGGTGGACGGCCAGCCGCTCACGCTCGGCCTCAAGGAGCTGCTGGAGGTCTATCTCGACCACCGCTTCGAGGTGGTGCGCCGGCGCAGCGAGTTCCGCAGGACCAAGCGCCGCGACCGGCTGCACCTGGTCGAGGGCCTGCTCGTCGCCCTGCTGGACATCGACGAGGTCATCCGGCTCATCCGGGACAGCGACAACTCCGCGCAGGCGAAGGAGCGCCTGATGGAGCGCTTCTCGCTGAGCGAGGTCCAGACGCAGTACATCCTGGACACCCCGCTGCGCAGGCTCACCCGGTTCGACCGGATCGAGCTGGAGAGCGAGCGGGACAAGCTGAACGACGAGATCGCCGCGCTCACCGCGATCCTGGAGTCGGACGCGGAGCTGCGCAAGCTCGTCTCGTCCGAACTGGCGGCGGTGGCGAAGAAGTTCGGCACCGACCGGCGCACGGTGCTGCTGGAGTCGGCGGGTTCGCAGGTGGCGTCCGTGCCGCTGGAGGTGGCCGACGACCCGTGTCAGGTGCTGCTCTCCTCCACCGGTCTGCTGGCCCGTACGGCGGGCGCCGGTCCGATCACCGTGGCCGAGGACGCCAAGCGCACCAAGCACGACGTGATCGTCTCGGCGGTCCCGGCGACGGCCCGCGGCGATGTGGGCGCGGTGACGTCCGCCGGGCGGCTGCTGCGGCTGTCGGTGATCGATCTGCCGCAGCTGCCCGACACCCACGGGTCCCCGAGCCTGTCGGGAGGGGCGCAGATCTCGGAGTTCCTCTCGCTGGAGGCGGACGAGGAGCTGATCTGCCTCACCACGCTGGACGAGGAGTCGCCGGGTCTCGCGATCGGCACCCTTCAGGGGGTGGTGAAGCGTGTGGTGCCCGACTACCCGCCGCACAAGGACGAGCTGGAGGTCATCACGCTCAAGGACGGTGACCGGATCATCGGTGCCACCCAGCTGCGTACGGGCGAGGAGGACCTGGTCTTCATCACCTCCGACGCCCAGCTGCTGCGGTATCCGGCCGCGCAGGTGCGTCCGCAGGGGCGCGCGGCGGGCGGTATGGCGGGCGTGAAGCTCACGGAGGGCGCCACCGCCCTCTCGTTCACGGCGGTGGATCCCGCGGCGGACGCGGCGGTGTTCACGGTGGCCGGGTCCCACGGCACGCTGGACGATTCCGAGCGCACCTGGAAGCTCACGCCGTTCGACCAGTACCCGCGCAAGGGCAGGGCCACCGGCGGGGTGCGCTGTCAGCGCTTCCTCAAGGGGGAGGACGTCCTGGTCTTCGCCTGGGCGGGTGGTGTACCGGCGCGCGCCGCGCAGAAGAACGGCGCACCGGCCGGGCTGCCGGACCCGGATCCGCGCCGGGACGGTTCGGGGACACCGCTGACGAGCCCGGTGGCGGTGGTCGCCGGACCGCTGCCGCGGTAGGCGGCCGCGGGCGGCCGGGCCGGGGCGCCTCAGTCCTCGTCCGGCCGCCGCACGTGGCGCAGGACGCCCCACATGGCGCGTTCCAGCTCGTCGTCGGCGTCCAGCCGTGCCTGCGGGACGTCCGGAAGGTCGGGGCGCGCCCGTGTACCGGCCGGACCGGCGGGCTCCGGCTCCAGGGGCACCCGGCAGGTGGCGAGTTCCCGGTGCAGCGCGTCCGTGTCGATGCCGGAGCCGATCAGCACCAGCTGGGTACGGCGCGCCTCGTCCCGTGCCCACGGCCTCGGCTCGAAGCGCAGGAATCCGCCCACGGCGTGCAGGACGTACGTGTGGTCCGGGTCGCCCGCCCCGAAGTCGGTGAACCCCTTGATCCGGTACAGCCCCGGCGGCCGGGAGTCGAGGAACGCCATGAGGCGGCGGGGGTCCATCGGCGCGTCCGAGGTGAAGGAGACGCTCTCGTACGCGGTGTGCGCGTGGCCCGCGTGGGCGTGTCCGTCCGCCCCCAGGTCCGTGTCGCCGTCCGTGTCGCCGTCCGCGTCCCGCAGGAGGTCCTCGAAGGTCAGCTGGCGGACGGTGTCGTCCTCCTCCGGCCGGAGTACGGGGTCGAAGAGCAGGCCCGGATCGATCCGTCCGTGGACGGCGCTGACGACGGCCGCCCCTCCGCCGGTGGCGGCGACCGCCTCCCGCACGGCGTCCAGCGCGGCGCCGGAGACCCGGTCCGTCTTGTTCAGGACGACGAGGTCGGCGACCGCGAGGTGGCGGTCGATCTCCGGATGCCGCTCGCGGGTGCCCAGGAACTCCGCGGCGTCCACCACCTCGACCAGTCCCCCGTACCGCACGCGCGGGTTGTCGCTGGCCAGCAGCATCCGTACGAGTTCCCGTGGTTCGGCCAGGCCGCTCGCCTCGATGACGATCACGTCGAGGCGGGCGGCCGGCCTGGTCAGCGTGGCGAGATAGTCGTCGAGTTCGCTCGCGTCCACGGCGCAGCACAGGCATCCGTTGCCGAGCGACACCGTCGATCCGACCTGGCCCGCGACGGTCATGGCGTCGATCTCGATGGCGCCGAAGTCGTTGACAACCACCCCGATCCGGTTGCCGGCGCGGTTGCGCAGCAGGTGGTTGAGCAGGGTGGTCTTGCCGGATCCCAGGAACCCCGCCAGGACGACGACCGGGATCTGCGGGGTGTGGAGCGGGGTCAACGGGGGCTTCCTCGGGGTCGGTCAGGCGGGGGGCACGGGCTGGGGCGGCGGGGTCCCGGTGTAACGGGCCGCCGGGCGGATGATCTTGGAGTCCGCCGCCTGTTCCAGGATATTGGCGCTCCATCCGACCACGCGTGCCGCGCAGAAGGTGGGGGTGAACATCTCGCGGGGCAGCCCGCACAGCTCCATGACCACCCCGGCGTAGAACTCCACGTTGGTGTGCAGCTCACGGCCCGGCTTCAGCTCGGCGAGTATCGCCTCGACCCGCTGTTCCACCTCGACGGCGAAGTCGACGAGCGGGCCGCCGAATTCCTGTGCGATCGAGCGGAGCATGCGGGAGCGCGGGTCCTCGGTGCGGTAGACGGGGTGCCCGAAGCCCATGATCCGTCCGCCGCCGAGGACCTGTCCGCGGATCCAGGAGTCGATGCGGTCGGGGGTGCCGATGGCGTCCAGGGTGTCGAGGGCCCGGCTGGGGGCTCCGCCGTGCAGGGGGCCGGAGAGCGCGCCGACGGCGGCGACCAGGCAGGCGGCCACGTCGGCCCCGGTGGAGGCGACGACCCTGGCGGTGAAGGTCGAGGCGTTGAAGCCGTGGTCGATGGTGGAGATCAGGTAGCGCTCGACGGCCGAGGCCCGTGCGGCGTCCGGCTCGGTGCCGGTGAGCATGTACAGGTAGTTCGCGGCGAACGGCAGGTCGTCGCGGGGTTCGACGGGTTCGAGCCCCTGGCCGAGCCGGTGCAGGGCGGTCAGCAGGGTGGGGACGGCGGCGCAGAGGGCGAGCGCGTCCTCACGGCGCCGCTCGGCGGGGATGTCGTAGACGGGGCGGAGGCCGGCGGAGGCGCCGAGCAGGGAGAGCGCGCTCCGCAGACCGGCGAGCGGACCCGAGACGGTGCCCGCGCGGGCGAGGGCGGGCAGGGCGGCACGCACCTCGGCGGGCAGGTGCCGCGGCCCGGCCGTGCGGGCCGCGAAGGCGGCGCCCTCGGCGCGGTCGGGCAGCTCTCCGTGGAACATCAGATACCAGACGTCCTCGAAGCCGCGTGACCGCGCCAGGTCGATGGCCGAGTAGTGGCGGTAGTGGTAGAAGCCCTCGCGGCCCCTGACGTCGCCGAGCGCGGTGTCGGTGACGACGACACCGGCCAGACCTCGGGGGATGTCGAGCGGGGCGGGATCCGTGCGCGGAACGGACATGGCCGGCCTCTCCTTCTCTCGGTTCTTCTGTCGGTTCTTCTGTCGGTTCTTCCGGTGGTTCTTCCGGTGGCTGCGTCCGTGGCCTGTTCGCCGGGGCGGCCGAGCGGCGGATCAACTTGATTCCACTGTTCATGATGGACTGAAGTCGCGTCAACATTGATTGAATCAATGCGTGGACCTCGATGAAGGGACCCGATATGGATACGGTGGCCCCATGACGCGAGAGCCAGTACGGGGAGCGAGCACCCACGACACCGCGGACGCCTCGGCTCCCCCGGCGGGCCGCCGGCTCACCACCCGGGAGACGGCGGAACTGCTGGGCGTGAAGCCCGAGACCGTCTACGCCTACGTGAGCCGGGGCCAGCTCAGCAGCGTGCGCGCGCCCGGCAACCGGGGCAGCGTGTTCGACGCGGCCGAGGTGGAGTCGCTGGCCCGGCGCACCGGCCGCCGGGAGCGGCAGGGCCCGTCCCCGGCCGCCGGAGAGCCGGTCATCCGTACCGGCATCACGCTCATCGAGCACGACCGGTACTACTTCCGTGGGGTCGACGCGACGGAACTGGCCCGCCGCCACGGCTTCGAGGAGGTCGCGGAGTGGATCTGGACGGGGGAGCTGAGGCCGGGCGTCCGCTTCACCGCGCCACCGGAGTCGCTGGCCGCCGCGCGGCGTGCCGTGGCGGCCCTTCCGGGGCACAGCGGTTCGACGGACCGGCTGCGGGTGGCGGTGGTCGCCGCGGCCGCGGCGGATCCGCTGCGCTTCGATCTGTCGCCGCGCGGGGTGCTGAGCAGCGCGCGGGGTCTGGTCCCCACCCTGGTGGGCGCGCTGCCGCTGCGGGCCGGGCCGTCGGCGCGGGGCGCGGAGGACGGCGGCACGGCCGACTCGCTGGCGCGCCGGTTGTGGCCGAGGCTGTCGGCCGCACCGGCCGACGCACCGTCACTGGCCGTGCTGGACACGGCACTCGGTCTGCTGGCCGATCACGACCTGGCGGCCTCGACCCTGGCGGCGCGGGTCGCCGCGTCCGCCCACGCCCACCCGTACGCGGTGGTCTCGGCCGGACTCGGAGTGCTGGAGGGCCCGTTGCACGGTGCGGCGAGCGGCCTGGCGCACCGGATGCTGACCGAGGTCGTGGACCTCGGCAGCGCGGCCCCGGTCGTCGCGGACCATCTGCGCGCGGGACGCCGGGTCCCCGGGCTGGGCCACCGCCTCTACACGGGCGAGGATCCGCGTGCGGAGGTGCTGTTCGAGCTGCTGGCCGAGGTGGCGGGGGCGGCCCCGGCACTGGAGGCGGCCCGCGACGTGGTCGCCACCACCGCCCGGCACACGCCTCTGCACGCCAACGTGGACCTGGCGCTCGCGGTCCTCTCCGTGGCCCGCGGCATGCCGGCGGACGCGGGGGAAGCGGTCTTCGCGGTGGCCCGCACGGCGGGCTGGATCGCCCACGCCCTGGAGGAGTACGCCGAGCGGCCCCTGCGGATGAGGCCCAGCGGCCGGTACGAGGGGCCGCGGCCGCCGCAGCCGTTTCCCGGCCCGGCCGGCTCCGCAAAATAGCTACACCCGGCCGGAAATTCCGCGAGGCGCCTGCGGTCCTGGCCGGAGCGGCCCGGCGGCGCCCGCCGTCAGCCGCGGGGCGGCTGGGCCGTGGACCCGCGTACCACCAGCTCCGGCTCGAAGAGCAGTTCGTCGGAGGGGACCGTACGGCCGCCGATCTGCACCGACAGCAGCTCCACGGCGGCCCGGCCCATCGCCTCGATGGGCTGGCGCACCGTGGTCAGCGGCGGCTCGGTGCAGTTCATGAAGGCCGAGTCGTCGTAACCGACGACCGACACGTCGGCGGGCACGGACAGCCCCCGGCGGCGCGCGGCGCGCACGGCGCCCAGGGCGAGCGGGTCACTGGCGCAGATGATGCCGGTGACCCCTTGGTCCAGCAGCCGCACGGCGGCGGCCTGCCCGCCCTCCAGCGAGAACATGGCGCGGGCCACCCACTCGTCCGGCACGGCGCTCCCCGACTCCTCGGCGAGCGTACGGGCGGCGGCGAGCTTGCGCTGCGAGGGCACGTGGTCGGCGGGGCCGAGGACGAACCCGATCCGCTCGTGGCCGAGCGAGACGAGGTGGCGCCACGCCTGCTCCACCGCCACCGAGTCGTCGCAGGAGACGCCCGGGAAGCCGAGGTGGGCGATCGCCGCGTTGATCAGCACGACGGGGATCTTCCGGTCGGCGAGCGCCCGGTAGTGGTCGTGCGGGGCGTCGGCCTGGTGGTAGAGCCCGCCCGCGAACACGACGCCGGAGACCTGCTGTTGCAGGAGGAGTTCGACGTAGTCCGCCTCGGAGACCCCGCCCTTGGTCTGGGTGCAGAGCACCGGGGTCAGCCCCCGCTGGGCGAGCGCGCCGCCGACGACCTCGGCGAAGGCCGGGAAGATCGGGTTCTGCAGTTCGGGCAGGACCAGGCCGACCAGCCTCGCGCGTTCGCCGCGCAACTGGGTGGGGCGCTCGTAGCCGAGGACGTCCAGGGCGGAGAGGACGGCTTGCCTGGTGGCGTCGGAGACCCCCGGCTTGCCGTTGAGCACCCGGCTGACCGTGGCCTCGCTGACTCCCACTTTCCGGGCAACTTGAGCAAGTCGTCGCGTCATGAACGCAAGATTAGCGCAAAATACGCAAGGCGATTGCGCTGGCCCGGAAATCAAAGGAAAGGCTCACAGACGGAGCGTCCCGAGGCAAGAGGTGTCCCACACGGGCCCGGCACGGGCCGCCGCCCGCCCCGGGTACGCGTCCTGTCCGCACCGGCCGTCTCTCCCGGATACGCGGCCGTCCGTCCCGGATGCGCGGTCGTCCGCTTCCGCCGTCCGTCCCGGCTACGCGGCCGTCCGCTTCCGCCGACCGTCCCGGATGCGCGGCCGTCCGTCCCGGATGCGCGGCTCCTACACCGCCCCGGCCCCGGTGAGCGCGCGGACCTCCGTCTCTGCGTGCCTGGCCCGGTCCGGGGGCTCCGGCGAGGTCACCGTACCGATCCAGCCGGCCAGGAATCCGGCGGGAACGGACACCAGCCCCGGGTTCTCCAACGGGAAGAGCTGGAAGTCCACGCCCGGGAACAGCGAGGCCGGGCTCCCGGAGACGACCGGGGAGACGAGCACGAGCAGCACGGCGGGGACCAGCCCGCCGTAGACGGCCCAGACCGCGCCACGGGTGGTGAAACTCCGCCAGAACAGCGAGTAGAGCAGCGCGGGGAGGTTGGCGGAGGCCGCGACCGCGAAGGCCAGTCCGACCAGGAAGGCCACGTTCAGGTCCTGGGCGAGGAGCCCCAGCCCGATGGCCACCACACCGATGCCCACGGCGGCCGCACGGGCCACCCCCACCTCTCCGCGCCGCCGGGCGCCCGGACGCCGCCACGACGCGTACAGGTCGTGGGCCACCGAGGCGGAGGACGCCAGGGTGATTCCGGCGACGACCGCGAGGATCGTCGCGAAGGCGACGGCCGCCACGACGGCGAACAGGACCGCGCCGCCGTTGGACCCCTCGCCTCCGCCGAGGACGAGCGCCAGCAGCGGAACGGCGGTGTTGCCGGAGGCGTTCGACGCGCGTACGTCCGCCGGACCGACCAGTGCGGCGGCCCCGAACCCGAGCACGATCGTCATCAGGTAGAAGCCGCCGATCAGGCCGATCGACCAGACCACGGAACGCCGTGCCGCCCGCGCCGTCGGCACGGTGTAGAAGCGCGCCAGGATGTGCGGGAGCCCCGCCGTGCCGAGCACGAGGGCCAGCCCCAGGCTGATGAAGTCGAGGCGCGCGGTCCAGCTCCCGCCGTAGAGGATTCCGGGCGACAGGAAGTCCCCGCCCCGGCCGCTGCGTTCGGCGGCGGAGGTGAGCAGGGAGTTGACGTCGCCGTGGAAACGCGCGAGGACCAGCACCGTGAGCGCCACGGCTCCGCCCATCAGCAGGACGGCCTTGACGATCTGGATCCAGGTCGTGGCCCGCATGCCGCCCAGCGACACGTAGACCACCATGAGCGCGCCGACGCCCACCACGGTCCAGGACCGGGCGGTGTCGCCGGTGCCGCCGAGCAGCAGCGCGACGAGACTGCCCGCGCCGACCATCTGGGCCACCAGGTACAGCACGGACACGCTGACCGACGAGACGCCGACCGCGGTGCGCACCGGACGCTCGGCCATACGCGCGGCGACCACGTCGGCGAGGGTGAAGCGGCCGCAGTTGCGCACCAGTTCGGCCACCAGGAGCAGGACGACGAGCCAGGCGACGAGGAAGCCCACCGAGTACAGCATGCCGTCGTAGCCGTAGAGGGCGATCAGGCCGGAGATCCCGAGGAACGAGGCGGCGGACATGTAGTCCCCGGCGATGGCGAAACCGTTCTCCATGGGCGAGAACAGCCGCCCGCCCGCGTAGAACTCCTCGGCCGAGCCCTGCCTCTTCCGGGTCACCCAGGTGGTGATGGCGAGGGTCACGACGACGAACGCGCTGAACAGCAGGAGGGCCAGGGTCTGGTGGTGGCCGCTCACCGCTCGACGCCTCTCGTCATCTCCTGGGTGTCCCAGCGCAGTTCCAGTGCCGCACGGTCGCGGTGCAACCGGGCGTGGCGGACGTACGCCCAGGTCAGCAGGAACGTCGTGAGGAACTGCCCGAGTCCCGCGAGCACGGCCACGTTGAGCGCTCCGGCGACGGGCCGCGCCATCAGGTCGTGCGCGGTGGTGGCCGCGACGACATAGGCCAGGTACCAGAGGAGGAAGGCGGCCGACGCGGGGACCACGAACCGGCGGTAGCGGCGCCGGACCTCCTGGAACGCCGGGCCGCGCTGCACCTCCAGGTAGATGTCGGCCGCGCTTCGGCCGGGTTCCGCCTCCAGGCAGGTGCCGGCCGGGCCGCGGCCGGGTTCCGCGCCCGGTCCGGACCTCCCGTCCTCCGTGACCGCCGCGCCACCGTCCTGTCCGCCCCGCGCCGGGTCCGGCTCGTCGTACCACGGGTCCGCGCGCCGTGTCGCCACGGCCTCCGGCCCTGCTTCCATCTCCACCGACAACTCCCTTGTCCACGTACCTTTTCGGCCGCGTAGCCAAGAATGAGCAGAACGGGGTGTGGCGGGCTTCGCATTGGGTGGGCTTCACCATTTCAGGTGAAGGAAGCCGCCAGGGACGCGCGATCCACCGGCGCTGCGCGTAAAGCACCGTATGACGGGGGCGCGTGCCCAGGACCGGACGCTCCGCGCGCCTCGGCGGCTTCCGCCTCGGGGCCCAAGAGCGCGGAAGCCCTCCCCGTCCGCGGTGGAGCGCGGACGGGGAGGGCGGGGCAGGCCGGTCGCGGCGCGGGTCAGACGTCGATGCGCGAACGGTCCAGCGTGGCGGCCGAGCTGGTGATGAACTCCTTGCGGGGCGCCACCTCGTTGCCCATGAGCAGGTCGAAGATCCGCTCGGAGGACTCCAGGTCACCGATGTTGATCCGGCGCAGTGTCCGGTGCCGGGGATCCATCGTCGTCTCCGCCAGCTGGTCCGCGTCCATCTCGCCGAGACCCTTGTAGCGCTGGATCGAGTCCTTGATCCGGACGTTCTTGCGCTGGAGCTCCAGAAGGGTCTGCCGCAGCTCGTTGTCCGAGTACGTGTAGATGTACTTGTCCTGGCCCTTCTTGGGCTGGACCCGCTCGATCCGGTGCAGCGGGGGCACGGCGGCGAAGACCCGCCCCGCCTCGACCATCGGCCGCATGTAGCGCTGGAAGAGCGTGAGCAGCAGGGTGCGGATGTGGGAGCCGTCGACGTCGGCGTCCGTCATCATGATCACCTTGCCGTACCGCGCGGCGTCGATGTCGAAGGTGCGCCCGGATCCGGCTCCTATGACCTGGATGATGGCACCGCACTCGGCGTTCTTGAGCATGTCCGAGACGGACGACTTCTGGACGTTGAGGATCTTCCCGCGGATCGGCAGCAGGGCCTGGAACTCGCTGTTCCGGGCCAGCTTCGCGGTACCGAGGGCCGAGTCCCCCTCCACGATGAACAGCTCGCTGCGCTCCACGTCGTCGCTGCGGCAGTCGGCGAGCTTCGCCGGCAGCGACGAGGACTCCAGCGCGGTCTTGCGGCGCTGGGCGTCCTTGTGCTGGCGGGCCGCGATACGGGTGCGAGCGGCGGCCACCGCCTTGTCCAGCACCGCCCTGGCCTGGGCCTTGGCGTCACGCTTGGTGGAGGTGAGGAACGCCTTCAGTTCCTTGGCCACCACGTTGGCCACGATCCGGTTGGCCGCGGAGGTGCCGAGCACCTCCTTGGTCTGCCCCTCGAACTGCGGTTCCGCCAGCCGTACGGTCACGACGGCGGTGAGGCCCTCCAGGGCGTCGTCCTTGACGACGTCGTCCTCGGCGACGCGCAGCAGCTTCGTGGAGCGCAGTGCCTCGTTGACCGTCTTGGTCAGGGAGCGCTCGAAGCCGGTGACGTGGGTGCCGCCCTTGGGGGTGGCGATGATGTTGACGAAGGACCGGACGGTGGTGTCGTAGCCGGTGCCCCAGCGGAGCGCGATGTCCACGCCCAGCTCGCGGGTGACCTCGGTCGCCGTCATGTGGCCGCGGTCGTCCAGGACGGGCACGGTCTCCTTGAACGTGCCGGTGCCGGTCAGCCGCTGGACGTCGCAGACGGCCCGGTCCTGCGCCAGGTACTCGCAGAACTCGCTGATCCCGCCGTCGTAGCGGAACGTCTCCTCCGTCTTCCCCTCGCCGTTGATGCCGCGCTCGTCGCGTACGACGAGGGTGAGGCCCGGGACGAGGAACGCGGTCTGGCGGGCCCGCTGGTACAGCGTCTCCAGGTCGAGCTTGGCGTCCTTGAGGAAGATCTGCCGGTCCGCCCAGTACCGCACCCGGGTACCCGTGCGCGTCTTGGGGATCCTCTTGCTCTTGCGCAGGCCGTTGGCGGGGTCGAAGGGGCTGTCGGGCCCCTGCTCCGTGAACATGCCCGGAACACCGCGGCGGAAACTGATCGAGTGGGTCGCGCTGTTGCGGTCGACCTCGACGTCGAGCCGGGCGGAGAGGGCGTTGACGACCGAGGCCCCGACGCCGTGCAGACCGCCGGAGGCGGCGTACGAGCCGCCGCCGAACTTCCCGCCGGCGTGCAGCTTGGTCATGACGACCTCGATGCCGGACAGCCCGGTCTTGGGCTCCACGTCCACCGGGATGCCCCGGCCGTTGTCCCGGACCTCGACGGAGGTGTCGTCGTGGAGAACGACCTCGATCGTGTCGCAGTAGCCGCCGAGGGCCTCGTCGACGGAGTTGTCGATGATCTCCCAGAGGCAGTGCATCAGTCCGCGGCTGTCCGTGGAGCCGATGTACATACCGGGGCGCTTGCGGACCGCCTCCAGCCCCTCAAGGACGAGGAGGTGCCGCGCGGTGTAGTTGGAGCTCTCCCTGTCTGCGCCGCCTGCTCCGGTCAGCAGCGCAGTGGACGGCACGGAATCGGCGGTCACGCGGTTCGCTCCTCGCTGAATTTCATCTGGGGTCCCCGTGGGGGTCGGGCTCGGCCTCGGTGGCCGCTGAGAGCCTACAGAGGCCTGGTAGAGCGGTTGTGACGCCACCCGGGGGGAATCCTTATGCTAGTGCAGCCTCGCATACACGTTCGATCATCCCTTGGAGTGACGTGCACATCACGTTCCCTTCGAGGCATGAACCATTTAGGCTCCGGGCACGTCCTCATGAACAACCGGCAAGCCAGCCGGGGACCGGCCCACCCAAGCAACGCGAAACCGTAGCGCTACGCAATACGGCACATTCGCCGCCAACCGGCGACAGACAGCCATCCCGAGAAGAAGTTTCGAAGAAATGCCACGAGCGGGAACGTTTTCGGCCTGGTTGGATGTTGACCCTGGTACGACAGCTCGTCGAGCTAGAGAAGAGGCGACGTGACTACTGTTCTGACCCCCGCGAGCCCGCTGACCGCAGCAGACCGCTGTGACCGTTGCGGCGCCCAGGCCTATCTGCGCGTCGTCCTGATCAGTGGCGGTGAACTGCTCTTCTGTGCCCACCACGGGCGCAAGTTCGAGCCGGAACTCAAGAAGATCGCCGCGGAAATACAGGATGAGACGGATCGGCTCACCGCCGCGCAGGCGAGTGCTGCCGACGAGGAACACTGACACCTCGCATCCACGACGAGCCAGGGGCCCGGTCCGCGACCGGCCGACGGGCGGCTTCCCCCTTGGGGAAAGCCGCCCGTTCTCGTGTCCTTGGGGCCTGGTTCCCGGCTACTCAGGGCCGGTCGGCCATCCACTCCGTCGCCGCGGAGACGCGGGTGTAGACCCCGGGGCTGCCCGGGCTTCCGCAGCCGCTGCCCCAGGACACCAGCCCGACGAGGCGCCCACGGGCCACCAGAGGGCCTCCGCTGTCGCCCTGGCAGGCGTCGTGCCCTCCGGCCGCGTCACCGGCGCAGAGCATCGATGAGGCGTCGTACGTGCCGTACGGGCCGCCGGGGTAGGCCTGGGCGCATGTCCGGTCCGGCAGCACCCGTACGTCCGCGGCGCGCAGCACGGACGCGTAGGCGCCGTATCCGGTGGTGTCGCCCCAGCCGTACACCGTGGCCTCGGTACCGGCCGTGTACGCCTCGTCACCGGCCGGGGCCATCGGGACGACACTCTCCGCGGGCAGGGCCCGCTCCAGGGTGAGCACCGCCAGGTCCCCGGCGTTCGTCCGGGAGTCGTAACCCGGATTGGACCAGGCCGACCGTACGGCGACCTCCTGGCCGCCCGGACCGCTCAGGTCGTCCCGTCCGGCGATGACCTTCAGATCGCGTACCTCCGAGACGGCACCGCCGAGCACGTCCGGCCGCAGACAGTGCGCCGCCGTGAGCACCTCGGTGGGTGAGACGGCCACCCCGCCGCAGAACTGTCCGGCGCGTGTTCCTCCGAACCGGTCACGGCTCGACAGGGCCACGGCCCACGGACTGTCCGAGACGGCGGCCGGGCGCCCGCCCACGATGATGCTGTCCGCGGCCGCGGGGGCCGCGCGGCCGGGGGGTATCACCGCCGCCGCGACGGCCAGCGCGAAGGCCAGGGGGAGGATACGGACCGGTGGACGGGGCATGGGGGCTCCTGACTCCGAGGTGAACGGTGCCTACTCAGCGTCATTCACCCGCCTGTCCCCCGCACCCGCACCCACACGAGGCGAGGGGCGAGGGCCCGCACAGGGCGAGGGCCCGGGAACCTGGTGTGGTTCCCGGGCCCTCGCCCTGTGTGTCCGCGACGGCGGCCTAGTCCAGGTAGTCGCGCAGGACCTGGGACCGCGACGGGTGACGGAGCTTCGACATCGTCTTCGACTCGATCTGGCGGATGCGCTCACGCGTCACGCCGTAGACCTTGCCGATCTCGTCCAGCGTCTTCGGCTGACCGTCGGTGAGACCGAAGCGCATCGAGACCACGCCCGCCTCACGCTCGGAGAGGGTGTCGAGCACCGAGTGCAGCTGCTCCTGGAGGAGGGTGAAGCTGACCGCGTCGGCCGGTACGACCGCCTCGGAGTCCTCGATCAGGTCTCCGAACTCGCTGTCGCCGTCCTCACCGAGCGGAGTGTGCAGCGAGATGGGCTCACGGCCGTACTTCTGGACCTCGATGACCTTCTCAGGGGTCATGTCGAGCTCCTTGGCCAGCTCCTCCGGGGTGGGCTCGCGGCCCAGGTCCTGGAGCATCTGGCGCTGCACACGGGCCAGCTTGTTGATGACCTCGACCATGTGCACCGGGATGCGGATGGTGCGGGCCTGGTCGGCCATGGCGCGGGTGATCGCCTGCCGGATCCACCAGGTGGCGTACGTGGAGAACTTGTAGCCCTTGGTGTAGTCGAACTTCTCGACCGCGCGGATCAGACCGAGGTTGCCTTCCTGGATCAGGTCCAGGAAGAGCATGCCGCGGCCGGTGTAGCGCTTGGCCAGCGAGACCACGAGCCGGAGGTTGGCCTCCAGCAGGTGGTTCTTCGCCCGGCGGCCGTCCTCGGCGATGATCTCCAGCTCGCGCTTGAGCTTCGGCGCGAGCTTGTCGGAGTTGGCGAGCTTGTCCTCGGCGAAGAGGCCGGCCTCGATGCGCTTGGCGAGCTCGACCTCCTGCTCGGCGTTGAGGAGCGGGACCTTGCCGATCTGCTTCAGGTAGTCCTTGACCGGGTCGGCCGTGGCACCGGCGACGGCGACCTGCTGCGCGGGCGCGTCGTCCTCGTCGTCGTCGGAGAGGACGAAGCCCTTGTTCTCGCCCTCGCCCTCCTCTTCCTCGCCCTTGCCGGCCTTGACTTCCTCGACCGCCTCGTCGCCGTCGAGGAGCTCCTCGTCCTGCTTGCCGGCCTTCTTGGCGGTGGCCTTCTTGGCCGCGGTCTTCTTCGCGGTGGCCTTCTTGGCGACCGTCTTCTTGGCCGCGGCCTTCTTCGCGGGAGCGGACACGGCGGCGTCACCGGCCGCGGTGTCCGCGCCGGCCTCGGCCGCCGGTGCGGCCGGGGCCGCGGCGGTCCGCGTCACGGTCGTCTTGGTGGCGACGGACTTGGTGGCGGTGCGCTTGACCGGGCTCTTCGCTGCGACGCTCTTGCGGGCGCGCTTCGGCGACTCCGCGGCACTGACCATCAGCGTCACACCCTCTTCCTCGAGGATCTGGTTGAGGCTGCGCAGAACATTCTTCCACTGGGTTGGCGGAATCTGGTCAGCCTCGAAGGCCCGACGCACGTCATCGCCGGCGATCTGCCCATCAGCCTTTCCCCGCTCGATGAGCGCCATCACAGACTCGGACTCGGCGATCTCCGGCGGGAGCGTACGGGATGTGCTGGCCGACACGAACAACCTCTCGGAACGATGGAAACGGCTTCCGGCCCGGCCCTGGGGAGAGCTCGAACCGACGACCGGCGGCTGGGGATGTCGCCGACGGCGCGGGCTTGGCCTCAGAACTGGACAGCGCACTGCATGGCTGCTGTATTCCTTCCGCGGCGGTCACCTCTTAAGTCATCGCACTGTCCCCAGGAGTGTTACGGCCAATTCGCGTGGCCCGAGTCACACCCCATACGCGACAAACTCAATCAGGTGTCACCTATCCGCACAATTGTGCCGCCGGACCCGCGGGCCCGGCGGCACACGGTCCGCGCACCCCGGCCGTGCTGTACTCGGCGGCTGCGCCGCGCTCAGTGCTCGCGGGGGGCGGGAACGACTCGCTCGACATCCGGGTGACCGACGAGCAGCTGACGCATGGCCGCCTCGGCGCCGGTCGCGTCACCCGAGGCGAGCGCCTCCACGATGCGCGCGTGGTGTCCGAGTGACGCCTCGCCGGGCCGGTCACAGCCCATGACCGGGCCGCCGGAGACGTGCAGGGCGGCGGACACGATCCCGGAGAGGTGCTCCAGCATGCGGTTTCCGGCGGCCTGGATGAGCAGGGCGTGGAACTCCCCGTCGGCCCGGGAGAACGTGATGGTGTCCCCCTGCCCCGTCGCGTGCCCCATGATCTCGATCATGTCGCCGAGGCGCTGCTGGATGTCCTCGCGCCCGTGGCCGGCCGCCAGGCGCGCCGCCAGCGGCTCGATCGTCCACCGCAGCTCGGTCAGCTCACGGCGCTGGTCGTCACGCTGGGGACCGAAGGCCCTCCATTCGATGATGTCGGGATCCAGGAGGTTCCAGTCACTGACGGGGCGGACCCGGGTACCGACATTGGGGCGTGCGCTGACCAGGCCCTTGGCCTCCAGCACACGCAGGGACTCCCTGACCACGGTGCGGGAGACCTCGAATCGCTGGCCGATCTCCTCGGGAACGAGCGGCCGGTCGGCGCCGAGGTCCCCGGAAACGATCATCTGGCCCAACTGCTGGACCAGTTGGCCGTGGAGGCCGCGGCCCCGGCCGGCCGTGCCGCGTCGGCCCGCCCGTCCCAGATCGGAGTCGGCACCGCCCCAGGCGCGCAGGGCGGCCTGCTCGCCGGCAGGCGGCTCCGTGTAGGGGTAGCGGTCGATTTCGCCCGGTCCGGCGAGACCGGAATCGGCGGAGCGGGCGGCGGTCATCATGGCGTGCGCAAGGGTACTCACGCATCCTTTGTCGGCGTGGCTCACCCGCCGCTTGAGGTCTTTGGTGAAAAGCACACGAAAGGGTGATCGGCACTCGCCCCACAATTGACGCCTTATCGGCAGAAATCGTGCATTCTCCGGGGAGTTGAGGACCGATCATCATTCTGTCGGATCTACGCCGTCACCAACGCGCCCTCCCCCGCAGCCCGGTGAACACGTAGGCGCAGACCAGGATCGACAACGACAGGGACAGAGCGGCGCCGACGGGCTGCGTCACGATCCGCACCGCGGCCATGGCCCACCGGTCCGCCTCGTACGGCCACTGCAGCCAGGCGAGTTCGCGGAGCCTGGCAGGGAGCCCGGCGATCGAACGCGCGGACGGTACGGCGAGCAGCTTCTGCACCAGCGGAACGACAAGGACGGGCACCGCGAGAACGGCCGCGACCCCTGCCGCCGCCCTGTGGAAGATCCCCGCGGCGAGCAGCCCGGCCCAGGCGCAGCCCACCGAGAAGCAGGCCCAACTGGCTCCCAGCGCGAGGGCGTTGTCCGGCACCGTGACCAGGTCACCGCCGTACACGAGGCGCAGGGCCTCGGCGTCCGCGAGCACGGAGACCAGCGCGATCAGCAGGGCGACGGCACCGCAGACGGCCAGCTTCGCCAGCAGCAGCCCCAGGCGGCGGGGGACGGTCCCCCGCCCCGCGGCCAGCGCCGGATACCGGTACTCGTCACCGAAGGAGAGGGCGCCGATCAGGCCGGCCCCGAACGCGGCGGGCGGCAGCGGCAGCAGCTCGGGCCAGGCGACCAGCAGGTCGGGGAGCGGTACTCGGCCGGAGCGGGCGAGCACGACGGAGACGACCGCCGAGAGCAGCACGACGACGGTGAGGACGAGAGTGGTCGTCCGGACACCGAAGAGACGGCGCAACTCGTAGCGCAGGGGCCGCAGCGGGCCGCGGTCGGGACGCACCCGGATCGGGGGCGGGAGCTTCGAGACCGCCACGGCGGAAGCGGGTCTCGGGACGGCTCGCCGGGCGGCGGCGGGGTCGGCGACCGGTCCCGCGTCCCCGGTCTCGTCCGCGAGTTGGTGTACGGGGACGCCGTGCCGGTACGCCGTGTCCCCGATCTCCGCGCAGCTGCTGCCGTAGACCGACAGGCGGCTGCCGTCCTCGGCGACCACCTCGACGGGGCGCCGGGCGGACCGCGCCTCCCGGCTGACGACGGCTGCCAGCCGTGCGGCGTGGGGCGTGCGGACCACGACCCGGGGGCGCAGCCGCGTCCGGGAGAAGTCGGCCACCGCCTGGTCGGCGATCAGGCGGCCGCCGTCGATGGTGACCACCCGGTCGGCCGTCGCGGCGGCTTCTTTGGGGTCGCTGGTGGTGTGCAGGACCGTCCCGCCCTCGGCCGCGTGGGCCCGCAGCAGGCCGTGCATCCAGCTCCTCTCCCGTGGGGAGAGGCCCTTGGCGGGCTCGTCGAGCACGAGTGTG
This sequence comes from Streptomyces halstedii, assembly GCA_000720535.1. GTDB lineage: Bacteria > Actinomycetota > Actinomycetes > Streptomycetales > Streptomycetaceae > Streptomyces > Streptomyces halstedii. The sequence goes on along the minus strand of JOAZ01000001.1, from coordinate 83,778 downwards.
TGCGGGTCTCCGAGAAGTGCGGAGGCGAGGCCCAGCCGGCGGTCCATGCCCGCCGAGAGGGCGCCGAGGCGCTGATCCCCGAGACCCGCCAGGCCGACGACCTCCAGCAGTTCGTCCGCGCGGGTCGCGGGGACTCCGGCGGCGGCGCAGAGCATGCGGAGCTGACCGCGGGCCGTGCGCGCCGGGTGACCGGGCACGTCACCCAGCAGTACGCCGACTTCACGGGCGGGGTGGCCGATGCGGTGCAGGGGGCGGCCGCGGAAGTAGGTGACGCCGCGCCCGGGTTCGAGTTCGAGCATCAGCCGCAGGGCGGCGGTCTTGCCGGAACCGGGCGCGCCGAGGAGCGCGGTGACGCGGCCGGGAGGGGCTTCGAAGGTCAAGTCGTCCACGACGGGGGGTCTGTCGCGGCCGGGGGCGCTGGTGAGTCCGGTGGCCTGGAGCATCGCTTCTCTCGCGGAGGGTGAGACCGCTCGGCGGCAGGGCGGGGGTACCTCTGAGGACGAGGTACCCCTGCAAGATAACGCGACATTTCAGACTTTTGTTGCAGCTTTGCCTCTACCGGCGTTCCGTTGCCCGATTGGCGCGCGGAGGCGGGGCGGCCTGGCCAACCTCGGTACCGAAAGTCCGAAAATCAGACTTCGGGTCGGAGCATCGGAGGATTGAGCACGGTGGCGGAGCCCGTCCTGAACAGCTGTGCGGGACGCCCGCCCTGCCGCGTGGTGGTCCCGCCGGACGGCACCAGGAAGCCCGGTGTGCCGGTGACCTTGCGGTGGAAGTTGCGCGGGTCCAGGACCACACCCCACACCGCCTCGTAGACCCGCCGAAGCTCGCCCACGGTGAACTCGGGCGGGCAGAACGCCGTTGCCAGCGAGGAGTATTCGATCTTGGAGCGGGCGCGTTCCACCCCGTCGTCGAGAATGCGCGCGTGGTCGAACGCCAGTGGAGCCGGCTGCTCGCCGTCGCGGCCCATGCCGCCTCCCGGGCCGAGCAGCTCCCCGACGGGCGCCCAGCGCGCGCTGTTGGCGTCACCACCGGCACGCGGCGCGGGAAGATCGGGGGCCAGCGCGAGGTGCGCCACACTGACGACCCGCATCCTGGGATCCCGTCCGGGATCCCCGTACGTGCCCAACTGCTCCAGGTGGGCGCCGTTTCCCACGGCGGGGGCGGCCGGGTCCTGCGCGCAGAGTCCGGTCTCCTCGGCGAGTTCCCGCGCGGCGGCGGCGCCGAGATCCTCGTCGGTTCTGACGAATCCGCCCGGCAGAGCCCACATGCCCTGGAAGGGCGCCTCACCACGGCGCACCACCAGTGCGCAGAGCGCGTGGCGGCGCACTGTGAGCACAACCAGGTCGACGGTGACAGCGAAGGGCGGGAAGGTCGACGGGTCGTAGGGCGGCATGCCGAAATCATAGTCGTCTTCCTGACGATAAACACTCCCTTCGCGATCTCCGTCTCCCCGCCCGAACCCGACCACCCGGTCCGTGCCGCCTCCGCCGATGCCCCGCTCCGACGACGACCCCGGCTGTGTGCTCCTCCACCGACGCTCCGGTCCGACCACCACCCGGCTGTGTGCGCCCCCCACCGACGCCCCCCCAATCCGCCCGAACCAACCACCACCCAGCCCGCACCCCACCGAGGTCCCGGTCCGCCCACCACCCGGTCCGTGCCTCCACCCCGTCCGTGCCTCCACCCCGTCCGTGCCTCCACCCCGTCCGTGCCTCCACCCAACCTGGCCACTCGATCCGACCGGGCGGCCACTCCGTACACCGCGAATCAGTGAATCTGCGAATCAGCCTCCTTGCGCATTCGTCCTGGGCAGTGACGCCTCCTTCGAGGAGGTCACCGCAGCCGTTCCGCCGGGCTTTGATCGTCAGTGACCGGTCCGGGTGCCACGCCGCGCTCGCATCCGCTGGACGCGTACCCGCCTACGGGTCCCGGCCGGCCGGGAGCGGAAGGTGCCGCGAGCGGGTCCGGCAGGGCCGGGCTTCGGCGGCGTCCGCCGCGCCGCGTTCATCGGCTCCGCGTCCCGTGTGCGCGCCTGGCGCCGGCGGGGCGGGCCGGGAGCGGGTCGCCGGGGCCGGTGTTCGCCGCCGGGGGCCGTGCCTCCGTGGGCGGCACGCAGACTGCGCTCCCCGCGCAGGCAGCGGCGCAGCGTCTCCGGATCCAGTCCGTCGTTGCACGCCTGGTGCAGCAGTTGCGCGAACGTGTAGTCGGGGTCCGCGCGGAGGGCGAGCCCCAGGGCGACCCGGGCCACCGGCTCGTCGCCGGTCGACCAGGACACCCAGCCGACCAGCGCGAGCGGCGCGGCGGAGTGTTCCACGTACGGACCGACGCACCGGCGTGCGAGCGCCCGCCACAGGCGCAGAGCACCTTCCGCTTCGCGCCCCTCCATCCACTCAGCCGCCCGGTCCCTGGTCTCGCGGTCCTGTAGCCCGAGGATCACCGCGGCGGCCTCCTCCGCGTCGATCAGCCGGTCGTCGGCGGTGTCGATGTCGGATTCGGTAGCGCCCGACGGGGCCGCGGCGGCCCGTCCCAGGCGCTCGATGAGCTTCCCCGCGAGCACCAGGGTCTCGTCGGCCACCTGGCGCCGCCCCCGGACGTCGAGGATCCGGGAGACGAGCCTGGCCCCCGCCGCGTCCAGCGCCCGTAGCTGCTCCTCCACGGGCACGGTGTCCCTGGGCATGAGACGCGCCTCCATGTCCCGCAGGGAACCACGCACCCGGATCCCCGCGTAGGCGGCCGCCGCGGCCATGACCGTGGTGCCCGGCAGCGCCAGCGGATTCCCCTCGGCCGGGCAGCAACGCGTGTCGGGGCAGCAGTAGGACCAGTACCGGCCGTCGGAGACGCAGAGCGCTTCGAGCACGGGCACGTCGAGTGCCCCGCAGGCTGTGCGCAGACGCTGCGCGAACGGCCTCAGACGCTCCATGACCTGGTTGGCGCTCTCGCCCTCGGCGGGGTCCTGGCAGAGGAAGACGACGATCGCGTCGGGACGGGAGTCACGCCGCTCACTGCCCGAGACCAGGCTTCGCGCCAGTTGGTTCGAGACACGCGTCCACTCGACCGGGGCGGAGGGAATGTCCAGCCTCAGCCGCCCGCCGAAGCGGCCCAGGCCACCGTGCAGCGCCACCATGACCACGCTGTCGCTCGGGTGGAAACCCATCAGGTAGGGAAGCGCGTCGGCCAGTTCGGCGGGACCACGCAGGGTGATGTGCTGCTCGTCTGCCGGTTCGGTCGATTCGGGATGCTTGTTCATGGGATGACCGTCCCGCGGCGCCAGGATTTACGCGACCCCTGTGGATAAAGTTATCCACAGGGGCGTCCGGTCGTTCGCGCTTTGTCACAGGCATCGGGTTGCATGGGGGCATGACCAACGCAGACCGCTCAGAGCTCAGGACCTCGGCCGATTCCGTACTCGCCCGCCTGGTCGGGGACACCACGGGCACCGCGAAGCTGCGCGAGGACCAGTGGCGGGCCATCGAGGCCCTCGTCGCCGACAAACGCAGGGCTCTGGTCGTGCAGCGGACCGGCTGGGGGAAGTCCGCCGTGTATTTCGTGGCGACATCGCTGCTGCGCGCGCAGGGGGGCGGGCCCACCGTCATCGTCTCACCGCTGCTCGCGCTGATGCGCAACCAGGTGGCCGCGGCCGCCCGTGCCGGAATCAGCGCGCGCACCATCAACTCCTCGAACACCGAGGAATGGGACACCGTGCGCGCCGAGGTGGCGGCGGGCGAGGTGGACGTGCTCCTGGTAAGTCCCGAGCGGCTCAACAACCCGGATTTCCGCGATCAGGTGCTTCCGGAGCTCGCCGCCACCACCGGTCTGCTCGTGGTCGACGAGGCGCACTGCATCTCCGACTGGGGACACGACTTCCGGCCGGACTACCGCCGGCTCCGCACGATGCTCGCCGATCTGCCGGCCGGGGTGCCGGTCCTGGCCACCACCGCGACCGCCAACGCACGCGTGACCGCGGACGTCGCCGAGCAGCTCGGCACGGGCGCGGGCACGGACGCGCTCGTCCTGCGCGGGCCTCTGGACCGGGAGAGTCTGAGTCTCGGCGTGCTCCGACTGCCCAGTGCCGCACACCGCCTGGCCTGGCTCGGCGACCACCTCGGGGAGCTTCCCGGCTCCGGGATCATCTACACACTCACGGTCGCGGCGGCCGAGGAGGTCACCACCTATCTCCGCCGGTGCGGACACGCGGTCTCCTCGTACACGGGCCGCACCGAGAACGCCGACCGGCAGCTGGCCGAGGACGATCTGCTGGCCAACCGGGTCAAGGCGCTGGTGGCCACGTCCGCGCTCGGCATGGGTTTCGACAAGCCCGACCTCGGCTTCGTCGTGCACGTGGGCTCGCCCTCGTCCCCCATCGCCTACTACCAGCAGGTCGGGCGGGCGGGGCGCGGCGTCGAGCACGCCGAGGTCCTGCTGCTGCCCGGAAAGGAGGACGAGGCGATCTGGCAGTACTTCGCGTCGGTCGCCTTCCCCTCGGAGGAGCAGGTGCGACGCACGCTCGACGTCCTCGCCCACGCGGGCCGCCCCCTCTCGCTGCCCGCGATGGAGCCCCTGGTCGATCTGAGGCGCACTCGGCTGGAGACGATGCTGAAGGTGCTGGACGTGGACGGCGCGGTGAAGCGTGTGAAGGGCGGCTGGACCTCCACCGGTGAGCCGTGGGTCTACGACGCGGAGCGCTATGCCTGGGTCGCCCGGCAGCGAAAGGCCGAGCAACAGGCCATGCGCGACTACGCGGCCGGTACGGGATGCCGCATGGAGTTCCTGCGTCGCCAGCTGGACGACGAGGAGGCCACCGCGTGCGGACGCTGTGACAACTGCGCGGGTGCCCGGTTCGACGACAAGGTCTCCACCGCCGCCCTCGACGGGGCCCAGGGCGAGTTGGGACGTCCGGGGGTCGAGGTGGAGGCCCGCAAGATGTGGCCCACCGGACTGGCCTCGGTGGGTGTCGACCTCAAGGGCAGGATCCCGGCGGACGAGCTGGCGTTCCCCGGCCGGGCGCTCGGCCGGCTGTCCGACATCGGCTGGGGCAACAGGCTCCGCCCGATGCTGGCGGCCGACGCCCCCGACTCCCCCGTCCCGGACGACGTGGCCGATGCCGTGGTCACAGTCCTCGCCGACTGGGCCAAGGGACCCGGTGGCTGGGCCGGCGGCGGACCGGACTCACCCGCGAGGCCGGCGGGGGTCGTCACCGTCGCGTCACGGCGTCGGCCGCTTCTGGTCCACTCGCTGGGCAGCCGTATCGCCGAGGTGGGCCGTATGCCGCTGCTGGGTTCCGTGAGCTACGCGCCGGGCAGCGAGGACCTGCGCATCTCGCAGACCAACAGCGCTCAACGGGTGCGCGCTCTGCACGAGGCCCTGGTCGTGGAGGCCCCGTTGGCCGAGGCGCTGAGAGCCGCGGGCGGACCGGTCCTGCTCGTGGACGATCTCTCCGACACGGGCTGGACGCTGGCCGTGGCGGCCCGGCTGCTCCGCCGGGCCGGGGCGACCGGGGTGTTCCCGCTGGTCCTCGCGGTCCAGGCGTGACGAGGGCTTGGCAACTGCCCGAGCGGGCAGGGATATCAGTAGGGATATCCGTGTCATTCCGTCCGATAGCCGTCAGCCGCGTCAATTGCTCGTTGCCGCCTGCCGGTACGACAGGAAGAATTGGACTCGCTCCCCGCACGGTCTTCTCGCGGGCCCGGAAGGGCTGTGCCGCGGCGCGCCCTCACTCGATCCTGCCCGCACCGTGGGCGCGTAGCGAAGGGAGGACCATGACCTTCGGATTCGCTTCGTCCGCAGCCACCTCACTGTCCGCGTCCCCGGTGTCCGCCGGTTCCGTCAACAACCTCTCCCGCATACTCGAACCGGCCGAGTGGGCGGCCGCCGGGATACCCCTGCTGCGCAGCCCGCGTGAGGTCGTCAGTGGGCTGCACGCCCGCCACCGGCCCACTCCGGCCACGGCGGTCGTCGCCGTCCTCGACCATGAGGAACGGCTCACGGCCAGCGCATCGTTCGCCCGGCGGACCACGGTGGCCGCGGACGGCTGGGAGTTCCGCAACGCGCTGCTGGCCCACCTGCGCCGGGTCGTCCCGCACGATCTGCGCCGGCGGACCCCGGTGCGTACGGCCGTGCTGCTCTACTGCCGCGAGGGGGACGAGCGGTGGACGGAGGAGGACGGGGCGTGGATGTGGGGTCTCCGGGACGCCTGCACCCTGCACGGTCTGCGCTGCGGGGCGTACATCACGCTGACGCGGGGCGGCTGGCAGGTCCTCGGTGACGGCAGGGGAGGCCGCAGGCCCAATTCGCTGTCGCAGCCGTCCTCCCTCGCCGATACCTCGGCCGAGGACGATTCGGCTCCCGTCCGCACCGGGGGCGGCGCCGCCGAGGCGCTCAGGCGGTCCGCCGCCCGGTGAGGCGGGTGCGCCGGGTCCGCCGCGTCAGGCCTCGGACAGGGCTGCTCCCGGACGCGGCGCGTCTCGCACATGGGTGGACCGGACACGGGCGGACCGGCACGAGCACGGGTGATCCGCGCATGGCCCTGTCCCCGCATAGCTGGTCGGCGGCACATGGCTGGTCGGCACATGGCTGGTCCCGGTCGCCCTCGCGGACGACCGGGACCGAGGGGTGAAGCGTTCAGACGCCCGCGCCGAGCGCGGGGTTGACCTGCTCCGGTACCCCGCACACGATCAGCAGCGCGCCCGCGCGCTGCCGGGCGGCAGCCAGCGCACCGGCGATGCCGTCCTCCGCGCCGCCGTTGACGGCCACGACGACGACCGAACGCCCCTTGCAGCGTTGCGCGTTGGAGACGTGGGCGAAGAAGACGTCGTCACCGGCGTCCTGCTGGGCCCAGTACGCGCTCTCGCCGAAGGAGAGTTCATGGGCGGCCCACGGATGCGGGTCGCCTGTGGTGAGCACCAGGATCTCACCGGGCGCGCGACCGGAGTCGAGCAGCAGATCCACGGCCTCGTCGGCGGCGTCGAGCGCGCCGCCCACGGGGGCCGGAATCACCTGGAGCTGAGCTTCGGAAGGGTTCTCCGGGCGGCCGCGCCGAGCCGGCCGGGCCGCGCCGGACGGGGTGGGCGCCGCGGACGACGGGGTGGGTACGGGGCGCGGGCGCTGCGCCGGGGGCGCGGGCCGCGCGGGGCCGGAGCCCGGATGCCCGGGACGCGGCGTGGCCGCGGAACGCGGTCCGGGTACGGGACGGGGGGTCGGCGTGGCACGGCCGGTGGCCGGAGTAACGCGGGGACCCTGGGCACTCTCGGAAATCGGAGGCTCCTCGGGAATGAGAGGCATGAATGGTTGTCTGTCGAACGCCGGCGCTTCGGGCCGGGTGGGTTACGCCTGTGCGATCAGAAGTCGAAGCCGAGCTGGCCCCCGCTTTCCAGTGCAGCCGCCTCGGCGGAGAAACGGACCTTCTTCAGGTGCTGCCACTTGGGCAGCGCGTCCAGATAGGACCAGCTGAGGCGGTGATGGGGCGTGGGCCCCCACTCCTCCAGCGCGGCCCGGTGCACCGGCGACGGATATCCGGCGTTCGCGTCGAAGGCGAAGTCTGCGTACTGACCCGAATCCGCGCCCAGTTCGGCCATCATCGTGTCCCGGTGCACCTTGGCGATCACCGAGGCCGCGGCAACGGCGATACAGGACTGGTCGCCCTTGATCACCGTGCGGACCTTCCAGGGATCGCCGAGGTAGTCGTGCTTGCCGTCGAGAATCACCGCGTCCGGCCGGACGGGCAGGGCGTCGAGGGCCCTGACCGCGGCGAGCCGGAGTGCGGCGGTCATGCCGAGGTCGTCGATCTCCTCCGGTGAGGCGTGCCCCAGCCCGAAGGCGGTGACCCACTTCTCCAGCAACGGCGCCAGTTCGGCACGGCGCCTGGGGCTCATCAGCTTGGAGTCGGTGAGGCCCTCGGGAGCCCGGCGTAGGCCGGTGACGGCCGCGCACACGGTCACGGGCCCCGCCCACGCTCCGCGTCCGACCTCGTCGACACCGGCGACGGTCTTGGCACCGGAAGTGGCGCGCAGTGAGCGCTCGACGGTGTGCGTGGGTGGTTCATACGGCATGGCGCCTGCCAGGTTACGCCGCCGGGCACAGCAAGAACACCCCGGGGGCACCCCTTGGTCTTCCGGTGAGGGCCACGCCGCTCCGGGAATCGCCGCCGGACCGGAATCCGTGCCGGAACAGGGCGCGTCCGGCTCGGGAACGGAGGACGATCAGGCGCCCGGGGCGAGAGCACCGCGAGCGGAACGGTGAGGCCGGGACCGAGGGGAGGCACGCCTCGCCGTCTTCAGCCTCCCGGCCCCGCCCGCCCCGGCCCCAGGCCCTCGGCGCCCCTCCGCGTAAGCGGAAAGGCCGCCCGGTGCGGGGTTCTAGTACGACGCGGAGGGATCCTCGCTGCCGTGGTCCTCGCGCGGGTACCCGCCCTCTTCGTGGATTCCTCGTTCGTCGGCCTGTTCGTCGACGCTCCGGCCGAGGCTGTAACACTCGGTCCCATGGGGCTCAGCGGGGTTCGCCGCCAGGACGTCCCGTGCCCTCGCCTCGCCCCAACTGGTGGCGTACCACGGCGCGTCCGAGGTGGCGAGGTTGCGCTGGATCCGTTCCAGCGCACAGGACCGCAGCGGTTCGGGCAGGGTGTCCAGCGCCGGGACCGCGTCGGCCGACAGCTCGCGGAGGTAGTCGATGTCGATCGCCTTCCGCTCCTGGTAGCGGTGGACGTTCTGTTCCGCGATGAGCCCGTCGGGCGAGACCAGGCCGAAGGCGAGCACGCACGCGGCCGCGCTCACGGCGACGGCACGCGGCAGCAGCCTGGCGCCGAAGACGCCCGCCACAAGAATGAGGACGAGGACGACCCCGAGCCAGAGTTCCACGGCGGCCACGGAGATCCGCAGCCGCGTCAGGCCGAACGCCTCCACGTAGAGGTCCATCCGGCGCAGCGCGGACGCCACGACGACGAGCGTGAGGACGCACAGGACACCGAGGACGCTCCGGACCAGGGTGCGGTCATGGCGACCGCCACGCGGCGCCCAGCGCCGGGCGAGCGCGATGACGACCAGAGTCAGCACCGTGGCCCACAGAAGCTGCCAGAAGCCCTGGCGCGCGTAGGCGGACCGGGTCAGCCCCGTCTCCTCCAGCACCTTGTCGTACCCACCGAGCAGGACGACGAGCTGGAACCCCACGAAGAGCGCGAAGAGCAGGTCGAGCACGATCAGCGGTACCGCCCACTCGGCCCTCTTGCGAGCCGGCCCGGGGCGCACGGTCAAGCCGTCCCAGCGCACCGGCGCGGCAGCGGTGTGGGCGGCGGCGAGGGCACCGAAGAGCCCCAGCACGAACAGCACGGCGCGCCACGGGCTGTCCCCGATGCTCAGGTCCGGTGTGAGGCCACTCAGCAGGTCCGCGAACGCGGGGTCCGCACTGGCGAAGAGCGCGCCGAACACGACGAGCAGCACGACGGCCACCCCGGTGGTTCGCGCGGCGGTGCGCACCCGACCACGGGAGTCGTCCGCCCTGTCGCGTACGCCGCGCCATCCCCAGCGCACGCCACGCGACACGGAGGCGCACAGCCCCCAGGAGCCGAACAGGACACCGGGCCAGCCCCGGCTGCCGTGCAGGGCGAGCGAACCGAGGGCGAGGGCCGACACCAGGGCGAGGAACGAGGGCCATCCCGCGTCCCGGAGCGCCGGAACCGCCAGGAGCGCCAGCCCTCCGACCGCCCACACCGCGGTCCAGGGCCGGAGCCTGCGGCCCACCGCCCGTGCGGCGAAGTACGCGGCCAGGGCGGCGGCCACCGCCACGAACAGCAGGTTCAGGCCCAGGCCGTCGCCGAGGAGCAGTGCGCTGAGCAACCCTGAGGCGAGGGCCGAGCAGAGCGTCGCGGCCGTGATCGGCGGTGGGCCGGGGGGCCGCAACCGTGTCAGGAGTCCGGGCGGCGGCTGCTGCGCGCGGCGCTGCCGGGAAGCGGCCGGAGGTGGCGGAGCTTTGCGGTGGGCGGGAGCGGTCGACACGTCGGGGCCGGTACGGCCGTCATGAGCGCCGCCAGGGCCGTCAGAACCGGCCTCCACCGAAGCACCGGTGGCCCCGGAAGGCTCGGTGCTCCCGAAAGGACCGGCCTCCCCGGACGGGTCGTCGTTCCCCGGCATCCCCTCGCGTCGAGCCGGAACCGAGCTCTGAGCCGGGCCCTGAGCCGAGCCCGAGCCTTGAGCCGAGCCCGGACCCTCAGCCGGACCCGGGCCTTCACCCGAACCGGAGCCCTGAGCCGGAGCACCGCTCCGGGACCGAGCGGACGCCGCCGGTTGCCCAGCGTCCCTGGCCTCCTCCGGCCCCTCAGCCGTCCCGGCCCCCGCGACGGCACGGGACCGTGACGGCTCGGCCTCGCCGGTTTCCGGTGGCGTACCGGGCGCACCGGGTCTGCCGGAGGCTGCTTCGGACGCGTGGTCGGACATGGGACCCCTCCCCACCGAGGTCCGCGCACGGCCACGCGGTGGCACGGCGACCTCGGCATCTCATGGCACAGCCCTCAAGATCACTGAGGGTGGCGTGGCCGAAAGAGTAGCCGGGAGCCGCCGCCGTCGGCCGCCCCGGGAATCCCTGTGGCAGGACCGTGACAGAGCACTCGGCACATCCGGGACATCGACCGCGAGACGGCACACGCCGGACCGACTCCCGGCCCGAGGCGGCACACCCCGGCCGACGCCCGGCCCGAGGCGGCACACGCGGGATCCGGCACCGAGCCGAGTCGCGCACAGGCCGGTCCCGTGGCTCAGGCAGCCGCTCCGGGAAGCCAGTCGGGCAGCGCTTCCACGTCCGCCGCCCACTGGGCCGGAGGGGCACCCGCCGGCCCCGACGCGACGACACCGCCGACGATCGCGCACGTGGTGTCCACGTCGCCGCCCGCCTGGGCGGTCACCCAGAACGCCTCCTCGAAGTCGCCGAGGGACCGCGCCGCCGACCAGAGGGCGAAGGGGACGGTGTCGTGGGCGCTCGTACGGCGCCCGTTGCCGAGCACCGCCGCGACCGTACCCGCGTCCCGGTAGTCGAGCATGTCGCGTGCCCTGCGCAGCCCCGCCCCGACCGCGCTGCGCGGTACCAGCGCCACGACGCCGTCGAGCAGCGCCTCCGGCGTCGGCGGACCTCCGGGCGCGGCGACGAGCGCAGCGGCCGCCGCCACGGCCATCGCCCCGACGACGGCCTCACGGTGCTGATGGGTGGTGTACGAGGAGATCTCGGCCTGGTGCGTGGCCTGCTCCGGGTCGTCCGCGTACCAGGCTCCCAGGGGCGCGATCCGCATGGCCGACCCGTTGCCCCAGGAGCCCTGGCCCTGGAACAGCGCGGACGCCAGCTGCCGCCAGTCTCCGCCTTCCCTGACCAGCCGCAGCAGGCGGTTCACGGCGGGACCGTAGCCCCGGTCGAAGTCGTGGTGCCGGGCGAAGGAGTCCGCGAGCGCGTCCTGGTCGACGCGCCGGTGAGCGGCCAGCACGGCGAGCACGGAGCACGCCATCTCGGTGTCGTCGGTCCACTGCCACGGACCGGGCGGCAGCGCTCGTTCCTTGAGCAGGGGGTAGTTCGCCGGGACGAAGAACCGGGAGCCGAGGGCGTCCCCCACGGACAGTCCACGCAGGCTGGCCAGGGCACGTTCGAAGTGCCGGTCGGTAGCGGAATCAGCGGTCATCGCTCCGTCACTCTATCCGGTGCGGCCGTACGGCTCGGGGGTGCGCCACTGCCGGAACGGCCGGTCGAGCGTGTAGCGGCCGTCCGCGCCCAGCAGCAGTATCCGCGTCTCGCCGTTCCCGGGGTTGGACAGCGACTCGAACTCCGCCACCGACCAGTGGAACCAGCGCATGCAGAACAGCCGCATGGTCAGGCCGTGGGTGACCAGCAGGACGTTCTGGGGGTGGTCGGGGGACTCGAAGCTGCGGTGGAGGCTCTCCAGGAACGCGTCGACCCGGTCGTACACGTCCGCGCCGGACTCGCCCTGGGGAAAGCGGTAGAAGAAGTGCCCGTACGCGTCCCGGTAGGTCTTCTGCAGCCTGACGTCGTCCCGGTCCTGCCAGTTGCCCCAGTCCTGTTCCCGGAGCCTCGGCTCCTCCCGGACGCGTACGCGCTCCGGGGCCAGGGCGAAGGACCTCAGCGTCTCGTGGGTGCGCCGGTAGGGAGACACGTAGACGCTGATCCGCTCCTGTCCGAAGACCTCGCGCAGCTCGGCGCCGGTCTCCCGGGCCTGCCGCAGTCCCCGCGCCGTGAGCCTCAGGGCGTGGTCGGGTTCACGTTCGTACACCGAGTCGTCGGCATTGCCCACGGACTCGCCGTGCCGGACGAGAACGATGCGTTGCGGTCGTGCCATACACCGACCCTAGAGGGCGTGCGGCCTGATCGAGCGGTCGCGCGGGCCCGATCCGGCGTATGTGACCAAGGAAACGTCCGGAGCGGGGTGGACCGCCCCGCGCGGCCGGTGCGGTCCGCACGGACCGGTCCCGGCCTCGTTCACACCGTCCAGGACGGCTCCAGCCGCACCACGTCGCCGGTCAGCTCCTCGACGTCCGTCTCGGTCTCCGCGCGGGCCGAGAGCCGGGCGGCGCTCGCCGGACGGTACTTGCCGCGTTCCGCCTCCGACTGCCACATCGACAGCACCAGGAACTCGTGCCCCGGCGCCTCGCCGAACACACCGCGCAGCATCCCGGGGGAACCCGCCATGGCCGGGTTCCAGACCTTCTCCTGCATGAGCGCGAAGTGCTCGACCCGGTCCTCGCGCACCTTGCTGTGGGCCACCCTGACGACGTCCGCGTCGGTGAAGCACGGCTCGAAGCCCGTCTTCACGTCGAAGCGGTACTCGAAGAGCTTGACCTGTGGGTCCGTGTACGTGCCCGACTGGTCGGCGGCCAGCCGCTCGTGGCCGCGGGCCATGAACGAGTCGTAGAAGACGCGGTTCTCCCAGAACGCGAAGACATGGGCGACATCAGGGCGTGCTCGGCTCCATCCGCCGCTCTGCGCCCGGAATCCGGGTTCGCCGAGCAGTTCGGCCCACTTGCGCTGCCCCCGTTCGAAACCTCGACGGTCCACCACGGTGCAGCGCATCCACTTGACCAGCACCGCGCCATCGTACGGGGCCGCGCACGGCGGGCGTCACGCCTGTCGCGGTCCGGTCCGGCCGCGACGGCCGCACCGCACGTCCTCGGCCATGCGATGGCCCGAAACCGCCGTAGGGCCCCAACCTGGTTGGTTCATGCCCCAGTTATGGACATCATCTGAGGGGGAAGAGGCCGGCCTGCGCAGCGACGCCATCCGTGGGGCGTCGGCCAGCGGCGAGGAGGGAAGTCCGATGAACACTCCCAACAAAGACATCGACAAGGCAGAGGTGCGGATCAAATGGGATCCCAGCCCGGCCGGTGAACCCGCCATCGACCTCGACATCATCGCGGCCACCTACGCGTCGGACGCGCCGTTCGGCAACCCTGTCTACCTCGTGCACTTCGACAGCAGGGCGCCCGACGGCACGATCACGCTGAACCGCGACAGCAAGACCGGGCAGGGCTTCGGTTTCGACGAGGTGATGACCCTCGAACTGAACCGGCTGTCGGAGGCGTACTCCAGGGTCGTCGTCGGCGTCGCGATCCAGCAGCGGGACGGCCGCAGGACCTTCGGCCAGGTGGAGCAGACGGCGGTACAGATCCTTGAGGGTTACACCACCCTGTCCGAGGACGACTTCTCCGGAGTCCCGGCCGCCACGGCCGCGGTCGTCGCCGAGTTCACCCGGGACGCCGCCGGCTCCTGGGGGTTCCACGGCGCGATCCGCGGGTTCGACGCCGACCCGGAGGCGTTCGCCGCGGCGATGGGAAGCCGCGTCGACTGACGACCGGCGGGGGCGCACCGTCCGGCGCCCGGCGAGGACCGCGGGAGTAACCGCCGTCCTGGGAGCCCGAGGACCGCGAGAGTGCCCGCCATCCCGGGAGTCCTGAGACCCGCCCGCCGGGATCCTGACACCGCCGGGAAGGGGACGGCACCGGCACGCGACGAAGGGGACCGGCCCGTGGGCCGGTCCCCTTCGTACACCGCTGGTCCGTTCACCGCCGACCGGTCAGGCGCGCGTCGGACGACGTGTCCGGCGCGACACCTCCCGTGTCAGCGGCGCCGCCCGTGTCAGCGGCGCCGTCGGCCGGTCAGCTGCATCCGCTGGTCGAGCCGCAGCCCTCGCAGATGTAGCAGGAGCCCGCGCGCTGCATCTTCGTACCGCAGGAGAAGCAGAGCGGGGCGTCGGCGCTGATGCCGAGCTGCATCTCGACCAGTTCGGCCGAGGTGTGCGCCGTCTGCGGAGCGGGCTGCGCCACGGCGCCGTCCTTGGTCGCCGTGACCGCCTTGAGCGGCCCGGACTGCAGGGGGGCCGACTGGGCCAGGCTCTCGACGTCGAGGTCGTCGTCCCCGTACGACGGCTCGTACGAACCGGTGTCCAGGTGGCGCTGGCGCTCCTCGGCCGAGTGGATGCCGAGCGCGGAGCGCGTCTCGAACGGCAGGAAGTCGAGCGCCAGGCGGCGGAAGATGTAGTCGACGATCGACTGCGCCATCCGCACGTCCGGGTCGTCCGTCATACCGGCCGGCTCGAACCGCATGTTGGTGAACTTGGAGACGTACGTCTCCAGGGGCACGCCGTACTGGAGGCCGACCGAGACGGCGATCGAGAAGGCGTCCATCATGCCCGCGAGGGTCGAGCCCTGCTTGGACATCTTCAGGAAGACCTCGCCGAGACCGTCGTCCGGGTAGGAGTTGGCGGTCATGTACCCCTCGGCGCCGCCCACCGTGAAGCTGGTGGTGATGCCGGGACGGCCCTTGGGCAGACGCTTGCGGACCGGACGGTACTCGACGACCTTCTCGACCGCGGAGCGGATGGTGTCCTCGGCCTTGGCCGTGACCTCGTCCTTCTTCTCCTCCCACTTCTTGGTGGAGAGGGGCTGGCCGACCTTGCAGTTGTCGCGGTAGATCGCGAGCGCCTTGACGCCCATCTTCCAGGCCTCGAAGTAGACCTCCTCGACGTCCTCGACGGTGGCCGTCTCCGGCAGGTTCACCGTCTTGGACAGCGCGCCGGAGATCCACGGCTGGATCGCCGCCATCATCCGGACGTGGCCCATGGCCGAGATGGAGCGCTCGCCCATGGCGCAGTCGAAGACCTCGTAGTGCTCGGTCTTCAGGCCCGGGGCGTCGATCACGTTGCCGTGCTCGGCGATGTGGGCGACGATCGCCTCGATCTGCTCCGGCTGGTAGCCGAGGCGGCGCAGGGCCTGCGGGACCGTGCCGTTGACGATCTGCATCGAGCCGCCGCCGACCAGCTTCTTGAACTTGACCAGCGCGAGGTCGGGCTCCAGGCCGGTGGTGTCGCAGGACATCGCGAGCCCGATGGTGCCGGTGGGAGCGATGACCGAGGCCTGCGCGTTACGGAAGCCGTTCTTGGCGCCGACGCGGATCACGTCCTGCCAGGCCTCCGTGGCGGCGGCCCAGATCGGCGAGTCCAGGTCGTCCACGCGGACGGCCGCGGCGTTGGCGTCGGAGTGCTGCTTCATGACGCGCTGGTGCGGCTCGGCGTTGCGGGCGTAGCCGTCGTACGGGCCGACGACCCCGGCGAGCTCGGCCGAGCGCCGGTAGGAGGTACCGGTCATCAGCGAGGTGATGGCACCGGCGAGCGAGCGGCCGCCGTCGCTGTCGTAGGCGTGGCCGGTCGCCATGAGCAGGGCGCCGAGGTTGGCGTACCCGATGCCCAGCTGACGGAAGGCACGGGTGTTCTCGCCGATCTTCCGCGTCGGGAAGTCCGCGAAGCAGATCGAGATGTCCATCGCGGTGATGACCAGCTCGACGACCTTGGCGAAGCGCTCGGACTCGAAGGACTGGTGGCCCTCGCCGTCGTCCTTGAGGAACTTCATCAGGTTCAGCGAGGCCAGGTTGCACGAGGTGTTGTCCAGGTGCATGTACTCGCTGCACGGGTTCGAGCCGTTGATCCGGCCGGACTCCGGGCAGGTGTGCCAGGCGTTGATGGTGTCGTCGTACTGGATACCCGGGTCGGCGCAGGCCCAGGCGGCCTCGGCCATCTTGCGGAAGAGGGACTTGGCCTCGACCTCTTCGATGACGTCGCCGGTCATGCGGGCCCGCAGGCCGAACTTCCCGCCGGACTCCACGGCCTTCATGAACTCGTCGTTCACCCGGACCGAGTTGTTCGCGTTCTGGTACTGGACGGACGTGATGTCGTCGCCGCCCAGGTCCATGTCGAAGCCCGCGTCACGCAGGGCGCGGATCTTCTCCTCCTCCTTCACCTTGGTCTCGATGAAGTTCTCGATGTCGGGGTGGTCGACGTCGAGGATGACCATCTTGGCCGCACGGCGGGTCGCGCCGCCCGACTTGATCGTCCCCGCCGAGGCGTCGGCGCCCCGCATGAAGGAGACCGGGCCGGAGGCGTTGCCGCCCGAGGAGAGGAGCTCCTTGGAGGAGCGGATACGGGAGAGGTTCAGGCCGGCGCCGGAGCCGCCCTTGAAGATCATGCCCTCTTCCTTGTACCAGTCGAGGATCGACTCCATGGAGTCGTCGACGGACAGGATGAAGCAGGCCGAGACCTGCTGCGGCTGGGGCGTGCCGACGTTGAACCAGACCGGCGAGTTGAAGCTGAAGATCTGGTGCAGGAGGGCGTAGGCCAGCTCGTGCTCGAAGATCTCCGCGTCGTCCGGGGAGGCGAAGTAGTGGTACTCCTCACCGGCCTTGCGGTACGTCTTCACGATCCGGTCGATCAGCTGCCGCAGACCGGTCTCGCGCTGCGGCGTGCCGACGGCGCCCCGGAAATACTTGCTGGTGACGATGTTGACCGCGTTCACCGACCAGAAGTCGGGGAACTCGACGCCACGCTGCTCGAAATTGATCGAGCCGTCGCGCCAATTGGTCATGACGACGTCACGGCGCTCCCACGCCACCTCGTCGTACGGATGCACGCCGGGGGTGGTGTGGATGCGCTCGATGCGCAGGCCCTGCTTGTTCGCAGTCGACTTGGCTCCCTTGGTTCGGGAACCTCGTGCCGGGCCGCTCGCCGTCTCTGTCATGCCGCCTCCCATATATGGGCAAAAACGCCCTGAAGTGCCCAGTTCTTCCCAGGGCACAGTGTGTGTCTGATGCTCCGGGCGCACAGCGCCCCGGAGCAGGTCTTGTACCGCCCGCCCACCGGTCCCGCCGTCCTGCCGGGGACCGGCCCCGCGATCAGTCGGAGGCTGCGGTGGCGGGCGCGGGGACCTCGGGGGTCTCTCCGCTCCCCCGCTCCCCCGTGGGTGGCCGCTGCTCCCGCAGCTCCGCGATGGCGGCCTCGAAGTCGTCGAGCGAGTTGAACGCCCGGTAGACGGACGCGAAGCGCAGGTAGGCGACGAGGTCGAGTTCCTGCAGGGGGCCGAGTATGGCCAGACCCACGTCGTGCGTGGTCAGCTCCGCGCTCCCGGTGGCACGCACCGCCTCCTCGACCCGCTGCCCCAGCTTCGCGAGGGCGTCCTCGGTGACGGGACGCCCCTGGCACGCCTTGCGGACGCCCGAGATGACCTTGGTCCGGCTGAAGGGCTCGGTCACGCCGCTGCGCTTGACCACCATCAGCGAACAGGTCTCCACCGTGGTGAAGCGGCGCGTGCAGTCGGGGCACTGCCGCCGTCGCCGGATCGACGTCCCGTCGTCCGTGGTGCGGCTGTCGACGACCCGGCTGTCGGGGTGCCTGCAGAAGGGGCAGTGCATATCTCCGAACCCTCCTTCACAGCACGACTGAATAGCCCTGTCAGGCCCGTGAGGGACCGTCCCTGGCAGCAGCAAGCATAGGCGATGGCTCCGGCCTCGAAAGACCCGGGACCACTACTTCTAGGTACTCACGGCAATCCAACCACTAGATCTAGGGTTTTGCCGTGGTGTGGCCCCAGGGCGTGTCGCGCTCCCCGGGTCACCCGGGAGGCAGCGTACGGCCCGGCACGAGAGTACGGGAAACACCCGGCCGATCCGATCGCGGGTCCCCGGGATGGCAGACTGTCGCGGGGCTCCGAGGGGACCCTCACCGGCCCCGCGCGCCGGCCTCCGGGGCCACCCCCGGCCCGGGTGCGCGGCGCACCCCGTACGGGGCCACCGAGACCCCTCGGCCGACTTCCGGGCACGACGGGCGGGGCCACCCATACACCTCGGGACACATGAGTGGCAGACCTTTATCCGTTTTTCACTCGAACGTGTGTTTGGCGCAACCTTTCGAAAGCTACTACCGTTGCCTAACTAGGGAGAACACTCGAGAGGGGCCGCCGTGACCACCACTGACAGTGCCACCATCACCGCCCAGGACCACCGCTCCCAGAGCCGACTTGAGCCGGTGCACGCCATGAATGACGCAGCCATGAACCCGGAGGGGCCAGAGCCCGCCCGCCCCGCGCGGTCCATGCCCGGAAGGCCACCAGGCATCCGCGCGGACAGTTCGGGGCTGACCGACCGGCAGCGGCGCGTGATCGAGGTCATCCGTGATTCGGTGCAGCGGCGCGGCTACCCCCCGTCGATGCGGGAGATCGGCCAGGCGGTGGGGCTGTCCAGCACCTCGTCGGTCGCCCATCAGCTGATGGCCCTGGAGCGCAAGGGGTTCCTGCGCCGGGACCCGCACCGGCCCCGCGCGTACGAGGTACGTGGGTCCGACCAGCCCAGCACGCAGCCGACGGACACGACCGGCAAGCCCGCCGCTTCGTACGTCCCGCTGGTCGGCCGGATCGCGGCCGGTGGCCCGATCCTGGCGGAGGAGTCCGTCGAGGACGTCTTCCCGCTCCCCCGGCAGCTCGTCGGCGACGGTGAGCTGTTCGTCCTCAAGGTCGTCGGCGACTCCATGATCGAGGCCGCGATCATGGACGGCGACTGGGTCACCGTGCGCCGCCAGCCGGTCGCGGAGAACGGCGACATCGTGGCCGCCATGCTGGACGGCGAGGCGACGGTGAAGCGCTTCAAGCGGGAGGACGGCCATGTGTGGCTGCTCCCGCACAACTCCGCGTACCAGCCCATTCCGGGCGACGAGGCGACCATCCTCGGCAAGGTCGTGGCAGTGCTCCGGCGCGTGTGAAGGCCGCCGTGCCGAACCGGGCCCCTGGGACCTGACTTGCCGGTCCCGGGGCCTGCCTGCTTGACGGCCTGGAGCGTGCTTGACGTCCCCGGGCCCTGCTTGACGTCCTGGGGCCCGCACGGCCTCCTGGGGCGCCGCTGAGAGGCGCGGGCGGTAGACCACGCGGCACGAACCGCCTGGTCGCCTCTCACCCACCACCCCGCCCGGGTACGGACCGGTGTCCGCGTGCCGGTACCCGGCAGGCCGGGCAGGGCAGGCCGGACACGCCCCGTACGACGCCACGGTCTCCGTACACCGCCACGGCCTCGCCCCACCGCCACGGCCTCCACGGCCGCGCGGTTTGGGGCCGCCGGCCCGCCCCGCGCCCCGCCTATGTGGCCGCCTTCGCCGCCGCGTCGATGGCCGCGAGTGAGCGTCGCGCCTGGTTTCGGTCCGTGGTGTACCAGAAATCGGGCAGCGAGGCCCGCAGATAGCTCCCGTACCGCGCGTTCGCCAGCCGTGGGTCGAGGACGGCGACCACCCCCTTGTCACCGGTCGCCCGGACCAGCCGCCCCGCGCCCTGTGCCATCAGCAGCGCCGCGTGCGTGGCCGCGACCGCCATGAAGCCATTGCCGCCGGCCTCCTCGACCGCCTTCTGCCGCGCGCTCATCAGCGGGTCGTCCGGCCGGGGGAAGGGGATCCGGTCCATGACGACGAGCTGACAGCTCGGCCCGGGGACGTCCACGCCCTGCCAGAGCGACAGGGTGCCGAAGAGGCAGGTCTCCGGGTCCGCCGCGAAGTTCTTGATCAGCTCCCCGAGCGTCTCCTCGCCCTGGAGGAGGATCGTCCGGTCCTGCCGTCCGCGCAGCTCCTCCGCGGCGGCCTGGGCCGCCCGCATGGAGGAGAACAGCCCCAGGGTGCGGCCCCCCGCCGCGTCCACCAGCTCGGCGAGCTCGTCCAGCATGTCCGTGCGGGCCCCCTCCCGGCCCGGGGTCGCCAGGTGCCGGGCGACGTACAGGATGCCCTGCTTCGGATAGTCGAACGGCGAACCGACGTCCAGCCCCTTCCACTGCGGGACGTCCTCGCCGGCCGTGCCCTCCGGGGCGAGCCCGAGGGACGCGCCCACCCCGTTGAAGTCGCCGCCCAGCTTCAGCGTGGCCGAGGTCAGGACCACCGAACGCTCGGCGAAGAGCTTCTCCCGCAGCAGCCCCGACACGGAGAGCGGCGCGACCCGCACGGAGGCGCCGAAGCGGTCGTGGCGCTCGTACCAGACGACGTCGTACTCGGAGCCCTGGACGATGCGCTCCGCGACGCTGTGGACGGACTCGACCGACGCCACCGCCTGCTTGCGGACGGCGTCCTCGTCCTGCACGGACTTGTCCCGGGTGGAACCGAGCGCGGAGATCACCGTACGCGCGGCGTCACGCAGGGCCATCAGCGCGTAGCCGAGGTCCTCGGGCACCTCCTCCAGGCGCCCCGGGAGCGCCAGCTCCATGACCCGCTCGAACCCCTCCGAGGCGGTCTGCAGCGCGTCGGCCGCCTTCTCGTCGACCAGCTTGGCCGCCCGGCGCACCGCCCGGTTGACCTGGCCGGGGTTCAGCTCGCCGGTGGCCACCCCGGTGACCCGCGAGACCAGCTCATGGGCCTCGTCGACGATCAGCACCTCGTGCTGCGGGAGGACCGGGGCGCCCTCGATGGCGTCGATGGCGAGCAGCGCGTGGTTGGTGACGACGACATCGGCGAGCTTGGCCCGCTCCCGCGCCGCCTCCGCGAAGCACTCCGCGCCGTACGCGCACTTCGTCGCGCCCAGGCATTCGCGCGAGGAGACCGAGACCTGGGCCCAGGCCCGGTCGGAGACGCCCGGGGTGAGGTCGTCGCGGTCGCCGGTCTCCGTGTCGTCCGACCAGTCGCGCATCCGCAGCAGGTCCTGCCCCAGCTTGCTGGACGGTGCCGCCGCCTCGAACTGGTCGAACAGGCCCTCCTCCTCGTCCTGCGGGACGCCCTCGTGGAGCCGGTGCAGGCAGAGGTAGTTCGACCGGCCCTTGAGCATGGCGAACTGTGGGCGGCGGCGCAGCAGCGGGTGCAGCGCGTCGACCGTGCGCGGGAGGTCCCGCTCCACCAGCTGGCGCTGGAGGGCCAGGGTCGCGGTCGCCACCACGACACGCTCCCCGTGGGCCAGCGCGGGCACCAGGTACCCGAGGGACTTGCCCGTGCCGGTACCGGCCTGGACCAGCAGGTGGGCGTTGTCGTCGACGGCCTCGGCGACGGCTCCGGCCATGGCGGCCTGGCCGGGCCGTTCCGTACCGCCTACGGCGGTGACGGCGGCGTGGAGGAGCTCGGGGAGTGATGGCTTCGTCATAGCGCGTCCACCCTACGGCTCACCACCGACAACGACGCCCACTCCCGGACGCCCCGCGGACGGCCCGGTCCCCCGGGGGACCGGGCTCGCGGGCGGCAGGGGGCTCACGCGGAGGGGTGGAGCGGGTTGGGGACGTGGCCGTGGACGGCCGCGTGCGGGCGTTCCGGCCGGTCGCGGTAGCCGTCCACGTGCAGACGGTTGCGGTTGAGGCAGAGCCTCTCGATGGTCGGCGTCAGCATGTCGAAGAGCTCGAACCGCTCCTTGAGCTCGGGGAACCGGGTGTGGTGGCGCAGGATCTCGGCCCGGACGAGTGACCAGAATTCGCCCTCCGGGACACCCAGTTGGTCCTCGCAGAGCGGCGAGAGGTAGCGGAAGACGCCGACGAAGAGCCCCGAGTGGATGAACTGGGTGAGGAAGGAGGGGTCCTCGGTCAGCAGGATGCGGCGGACCTCCGGCGGCATCGAGTCGTGTTCGGGCAGCGTGCGGGCGCTGACGTTCACGTCGTCGACGAAGTCCTTGATCGCGAGGCGTACGGGCACGTCGTTCGCGTCGAAGACGACGATGGCGTTCTCGCCGTGCGGGGAGAAGACGGTGCCGTAGCGGTACAGGAAGTGCAGGAGCGGCGGCAGCAGGGCGGCGAAGAGGTGGGTCAGCCAGGCCTGCGGGGTGAGCCCCGAGCGGGCGACCAGCTCGGCGGTGAAGGACCGGCCGGCGGGGTCGGTGTGCAGCAGGGAGGCCAGGGTGCGGGCCCGCTCGCCGGGGGCGAGCCGGGGCGGCAGCGGCTCCCGCCAGATCGCGCCCAGGATCTCCTTGAACTGGTAGGGCGTCTCGGGGAGATGGTCGTACAGCGGGTGCTCGACGGCCACCGAGGCGACTTCGCCCAGCAGGACGACCTGGCAGGTGTCCCGCAGGAAGGGGTCGTTGTCGCAGAGCCCCTGGACCCAGGCGGTGACCGCCGGGGCGGCGAGGGTGCGCTCGGTCGGCAGGCCCCGGTAGACGAGGGTGTTGAGGATCGACAGGGGCAGCTTGACCGAGTGCCGGTCGGGCCGCCGGACGTTGCTGAACGTGCGGATGGACTGCTGCGGGAGCCGGAGGTCGTCGTCCGCGTGCAGGGGCACGATGTCGCCGCCGGCGATCGCCGGGGCGAAGAGGGGGACGATCCACTCGTCCCACTGCCAGGGGTGGACCGGAAGGAACAGATAGGCCTCGGGGTCGAGCCCGCGGGCGCGCAGGATGCCGGTGAAGGAGTCGCGGACGGCCGTGTCGAGCTCGCGGGAGTAGAGGTCTTCGGGGGCGGCGAGGCGGGCCACTCCCCGGTAGCTGGCTATCCGGGTGCTGACGGCGATCCAGGGCAGTCTGGTGGGCGTGCGCGCCTCCGGGGTGAACCGGGCGGCGTCGGCGGCGGAGAAGCCGAGCCGGCCCTTGTTGGCCACGAGCCAGGGGTGACCGGTCTGGTGGCCTTCCAGTTCGGCGTACGGGAGGTCGGCGAGCCGGTCGGCCCCGAGCGCCGTGTGTTCGAGCCGGGCGTCGGCGGCCAGGGTGGCGGTGAGCTCGCGTACGAGGTGGCCGAGGGTGGTGCCGTCCAGTCCGAGGAGGTGGCGGGCGCGGGCGAGGAAGTCCAGCGGGTCGCGGAAGGGCACCCGGTCGCCGGGTCCGCCGGACGGTCCCGGGGCGGCGGTCGCCGCGGAGATCGAGTCGGGTTCCACGCGCCAACTGCCGTACACACCGCGCCGGGCCCGGAAGCGCAGGAGGGTGCCGTCGTCGAGCGGGAGGGTGTACTGCCCCTCGCCGCCCGGATCAGCGTCCGGTGCCGGGGCGGGTTCCACGACTTCCTCGTACGCGAACTCGCCGAGCATCTTCGCGAGCAGCCGCGCCGACACCCGGTCCCAGAGAGGCTGGGTCAGTTCCGGGAGGCCGTGTGCGGGATCGGGTTCTGCCGGGTCGTGGCTCGCAGGGTATGTCGGCACGGTGACACCTCCGGGTGGGACCGATGGGGTAGGGGTGGGGCGGATATGACGGTCTGCTGGTCACAGCTGTGCACGGTGGGCTCGTTCTCTGATCATCAGGGCGGCTCGTTTGTCGGGCAGTTCGACCTCTGCGGAGAAGCGGAACCCGGCGCCCAGGAAGGCGGCGACCGAGGGGGTGTTGCGCAGGTCGGGCTCCGCGACGACCCGGGCGCAGCGCGGGTGGTTGTCGAGTACGAGGTCGGCGACGGCCTTCAGCAGCAGGGTGCCGATGCCCCGGCCCCGGTTGGCGACGCCTCCGACGAGGAGGTGGAGGCCGATGTCGTGGGGGCGGGCCGGGTAGTGGCGCGCCAGCGGGTCCAGGTCCGCGCGGTAGATCTCCCAGTAGCTCATCGGCCTGCCGTCCAGGACGCCGAGGCAGGGCACGCTGCGCCCGTCTCCGTCCAGTTGGCGCCGCAGGTGGCCCGCGGTGGTGGACTCAGGTCCGGCCAGCTCCCAGAAGGCCGCCACCGCCGGATCGTTCATCCAGCGGGTGAGCACCCCGAGGTCACGGGTCAGCTCCACGGGGACGAGCCGGAACTCCCCGGCGGGTGTGGCTGCCGGGCGCCAGGACGCGGGGTCGCCGACGAGATCGGAGGTGTCACGGCGCGTGCCGGCCGGCTGCGGCTCGTCCCCGAGGACGGCGAGCAGCTCCTCGGTGAGCCGTAGTTCCAGGGTGTCTTCGGCTCCCGCGCCGTCGCCCGGTTCCGCCCGGGCCGCGGCGTCGGGGTGCGCATCGGCCTGGTGCACCGTGACGCTCTCCTCTCGTGGGGTGCGCCCGGGTCCTCAGGCGCGGAGGGGGTTGGTGATGGAGACGTAGACGGACTGGGTGTCGACCGGGCCGACGAGTTCGTCGAGCCCGTGCAGCCGGGTCATCATGTTGGCCTTGCACCGCAGTTGGGAGGTGCCGAGCAGGTATCCGGGCAGGGACGAGCCGAGTGCGGCGGCCTCCTCCAGGAATCCGCGGAACGCGGCGAGGAGCACCTGTTCGTCGGCCAGGCGCTGGGAGCCGAACGCGCCGATGAGCCCGAACACGTTGTTGATGCCCAGGTAGTAGGCGAGCCGTTCGTCGGTGACGGAGTCGCTGACGAAGGTGTCGCTGACGGCGCCGATGCCCGGGAGCCGGTGCTCCAGCGCGGCCCGGTGGGACTCACGGAAGTAGTACCCCTGGTTGTCGCGGTACCTGCCGCCGATCGGCCAGCCGTCCGTGTCGAGGAGTACGAGCGTGTTCTGCTGGTGTGCTTCGAGGGCGACGCCTGCCATGGCATCCAACCAGATTACGGGGCGGATGACCTGGTCGAGGTAGCGGAGGAACCACTCCACGCCGACCGCCTGGGCGGTGCGGCCGGTGCGTGCGGCGAGCGACGAGACGACGTCCGCCAGCCGGGAGTGCGTACCCGGGCGGCCGGGCCAGGGGCGCGGGGCGGTGAGGCCGGCGATGCACACGGCGTCGTCGGTGGGGGCGAACGGGTTGTGACGGAGCATCACGTCCAGGCCCCGGACGGGGGCGCCGTCCGGGGTGTCTGCGGCGAGCCAGGCGGGGTCGCGGACGATGTCGAAGCCGGGGTGCGCCTGGTGCCACTGCCGGGCCAGCCCGGTCTCCAGCAGCCGGTGCACCTCGACTCCCCTGCGCAGCTCCTTGCGGAGGTTCTCCCGGCGGGAGTTGGTGATGCGGACGCCCAGGGACAGCTTGAGCATGACCCCGGCGCCGGGGCGGTGCACGGTGCGCACGGAGGAGGTGGGGTGCCAGCGGTCGCCGTAGGGGCCGAGGTCGTGCAGGAGGCCCTTGTCCAGCAGGGCCACGACGTCCGGGCGGCGGGTGAGTTCGGCCGCCTGCCAGGGGTGGAGGGGCAGGGCGGCGGTGCCGTCGGGCAGGCGCAGCCCCTCGGTGTGGGGGGCGAGGAGTTCTTCGGCGCCGACCGGCCGGCCGTCCTGGGCCCAGGACGACTCGGTGGCCAGGATCGACCGGTCCACGGCCATCCAGTGGAGCGGGAAGGACCCGCGCAACTCGGGTGAGTAGAGCAGCGTTTCGGACTCGGAGAGGCCCTCGCGGCTCTTCGGCGTGGGGTGCAGGGGGTGGCCGAGGACGAGGGCCTGCTCCGCGGTGAGGAAGAGGTCGGCCTCGGGATCGGCGGCGGGCTGCCGGCGCCGCTCCGCGAGGAAGACCGCTGTCTGCCGTACCGAGTCGGCGACCCGGGCCACCAGGTCCGTCCCGGTGTTCCGGTCGCTCTCGCGCCCGAGGAGGGCGGCCACGGTGACGGCGTCGACACCCGGGGCGCCCGCCGGGGCGCTCTCCAGGGCGGGGGTGCCGAGGCGGTGCCAGCCGGTCGCCGACCAGTGGCCGACCGGGACGAGCAGGGCGGTGCCGCTGGCGGGCAGCGGGACGCGCATGACGCCGTCCTCGGGCCGGGGCAGGTCGTTCTCCCGGATCCAGCAGCGCAACAGGCTCTCGGTGCCCGCGCTGTCGGCGGCGCGGGAGGGATCGGGGTGGTCCAGCGCGTCCGGTTCGCCGGACGGCTGCGCGGTGGTGACCGGTCGGGCCGGCCCGGCGTCGATGCCCTCCGGGGTGCGCGGCGTCGCGCCGGGCCCGGACTTCTGACGAGGTACCGTCGCCGGTTCCACGGCGACGTCGCTGTCCGGCAGCTCCGCTCCTCGCTGCTGGCTGGTGAGAGGGCCGTCGGCCTGGGGTGCGGGGGTGGGGTTCACGGCGTCTTCCTTGTGAGGGATCCGGGGTCAGCGGGTCGGCCCGGCGGCGGTCCGACGATGCGACGAGTGCTCCGCGGCTCTCAGCGCGTCAGCGAGGCGGTCCACGACCGCCGTTGCCTGTTCGTCGGTGAGCGTGAGGGGAGGGAGCAGTCGGACCACGGCGCTGTGGCGTCCGCCGAGTTCGACGATAAGGCCTCGGCGCAGACATTCCCGCTGGACCGCGGCGGCGAGCTCGGGGTCGGGGGGCGGGGCACAGCCGCTCTCCGCGGTGACGTCGGCCGGCGCGGCCTCCGGGTCGACGAGTTCGATCCCGATCATCAGACCGCGGCCCCGGACGTCGCCGATGCTGGGGTGGTCCGCGGCGAGCGCCTGGAGCTGGGCGATCATACGCGCGCCGAGCGTCCCTGCGCGCTCGGCGAGGCGGTTCTCCCGGACGTAGGCGAGCGTGGCGGACCCGGCCGCCATGGCGAGCTGGTTGCCGCGGAAGGTACCGGCGTGGGCGCCCGGCTGCCAGAGGTCGAGCCCGGAGCGGTAGACGATCACCGCGAGGGGCAGCGAGCCTCCGATGGCCTTGGACAGCACCATCACATCGGGGACGACACCGCTGTGTTCGACCGCCCAGAACGCGCCGGTCCGGCCGACCCCGGTCTGTACCTCGTCGGCGATCAGGGCGATGGAACGGTCCCGGGTGATGTCACGCATCCGGCGGAGCCAGCCGTCGGGCGCCGGGTTGACGCCGCCCTCCCCCTGGACCGGTTCCACGATCATCGCGCCGGGTGCGGGCACCCCGCCCTTGGGGTCGTCCAGGAGGTGCTCGGTCCAGCGGGCGGCGATCTCCGCGCCGCGTTCGCCGCCGGTCCCGAAGGGGCAGCGGTAGGTCTGCGGGAAGGGCAGCCGCGTCACCCGCACGTCGGTGGCGCCCCCGGAGGCGGCCAGCGCCCCGGCGGTCATCCCGTGGTAGGCGCCGGTGAACGCCAGCAGTCCGTCGCGGCCGGTCGCGGCCCGCACCAGCTTGAACGCGGCTTCGACGGCGTCCGTCCCGGCCGGCCCGCAGAACTGGACGCGGGCGTCTTCCGCCAGTTCGCGGGGCAGGGTGGCGAACAGCTCCGTCGTGAAGGCGTCCTTGACCGGGGTGGCGAGATCGAGGACGTGCAGCGGGGCACCGGAATCGATGACCTTCCTGATGGCCTCCAGCACCACCGGGTGGTTGTGCCCGAGGGCCAGGGTGCCCGCGCCGGACAGGCAGTCCAGGTAGCGCCGCCCGTCCGCACCCTCGATGGTCATGCCTCTGGCCCGCACCGGCACGATCGGCAGCGAGCGCGCGTAGGTGCGGGCGGCCGACTCGCGCTGTGCCTGGCGCCGCAGGATCCCCTCGTGGGCGGCGGTGGCTGTCGCCGGAGCTGGTTCGGTCACGGCCACGGCTCTTCGGTCCTCCCGCTGTCACGGTCACGTCGCACCTCGGCACGGCGCTCGACAGGCGGAGTCCGCCGGTGAACGCTGTACGGGCGTTCCTCGTAGGTACCAACGACGCGGGACGCCGGGGATCACGGCTCCGACGCGAGATCCTCGCGGCCACGGAACCGCGGCCCTGCCGCGTACCGTCCCCGACGGCACCGGCATAGTGGGGGCCGCACGCGAGGGGGAGCCGGCGCTCCGGCTCGGCGTACGGGGCGGGGCACCGGGTGTCCGCGCCGCGCGCACCGGGCGACTCCGCGGCGCAGTACCGAAGGCAGTGCCGTACCGACGTCAGTGACGAAGTCCCAGGGGGATCACCAGATGCGACCCATACGCCCGACCGACACCGCACGCCGCGGGAGGAGCGTACGCCGTCCCGGCCTCGCCGTGACGGCGCTCGCCGCCGTCCTGACGCTCACGGTCACCGCCTGCGGACCGGACGAGGACGGTCCGGGCGACAAGGCGAGCGATGCCGCCGCCGGGCAGTCCGACGGCAAGATCACGATTCCGGAGGACCTGAAGGACCGCCTCAAGGAGCACGGGATCGACGTCGACAAGTGGCGCGACGGCGAGTGGAAGAACTGGGACCGCGCGACGTGGCTGCGTGAGGCCAAGGACTACGTCAACCCGATCATCGAGGGCCTGTGGGACCCGGACCGGATGCGTGAGGCGGAGAAGCCGCCGGAGAATCCGGTCGACGACGACATCTCGGGCGACGAGGGCGTGAGTGACCCGACACCCGCCCCGGTCGAGGCCGCGAGCCTGCCGACGCCGTACCACGACAGCGCCCCGGCGTCCGGGAAGCTGCTCTTCGACGGCCCCGAGGGACCGATGGTCTGTTCGGCGACCGTGGTGCGGGACCCGGCGCACCCGGGCAAGTCCAACATGGTGTGGACCGCGGGCCACTGCGTGCACGCGGGCAAGAAGGGCGGGTGGTACCGCAACATCGCCTTCGTCCCCTCCTACAACGACAGCGCCATGCCGGCCGCCGAGCTGGACAACGCGTCCAAGGACCAGATCGCCCCGTACGGCGTGTGGTGGGGCCAGTGGGCGCAGACGTCGGACGAGTGGATCTCCGAGGGCGCGTCGACCGGCGGGCAGGGGGCCCCGTACGACTTCGCGGTCCTCCAGGTCACCCCGGAGAAGGGCTCGACGGGCAAGTCGCTGGAGGAGACGGTCGGTTCCGCCCTGCCGGTCGACTTCGACGCCCCGGCGGCCGGAAAGACCGACGGCATGACGGCGACCGGCTACCCGGCGGCTCCGCCGTACGACGGCCAGAAGGCGTTCCAGTGCACCGACAGGCCGGGACGTCTCTCGGTCTTCGAGGACCAGCCGACGATGTACCGCATCGGCTGCACGATGACCGGTGGCTCCTCCGGCGGCGGCTGGGTCGCGAAGGGCCGGGACGGAAAGCCGGCGCTGGTCTCCAACACGTCCATCGGTCCGGTGCGGGCGGGCTGGCTGGCCGGACCGCGCCTCGGCACGGAGGCCAAGGGGATCTACGAGGCGGCCAGCGAGAAGTACGCCGACCGCTGAGTCCCGCACATGCCGGAGGCCCGGCCCCCTCGGAAGGGGGCCGGGCCTCCGGCATGTCACGGCCGTGCGTACGCCTGGGCGTGTTTCGAAAGTAGCGCCGTCCGCCCGGAGGGCGGGCGGGACTTTCGAAACACTCGCTAGTGGGCCGCCGGCACGAACGTCGAGAGCTCCGCGGCCAGTTCCTCGTGGACCCGGGCCTTGAGCAGGGTGCCCTCCGGGGTGTGCTCCTCGGAGACCACCTCGCCCTCGGCGTGCACCCGGGAGACGAGCGCGCCCTGCGTGAAGGGCACGAGTGCCTCGATCTCGACGGACGGGCGGGGCAGTTCGGCGTCGATGAGCGCGAGCAGCTCGTCGATCCCGGCACCTGTGCGCGCCGACACGGCGATCGCGTGCTTCTCGTTGCGCAGCAGCCTCTGGAGCACCAGGGGGTCGGCCGCGTCCGCCTTGTTGATCACGACGATCTCGGGTACGTCGACGGCGCCGACGTCCCTGATCACCTCGCGCACGGCGGCGAGCTGCTCCTCCGGCACCGGATGGGCGCCGTCCACCACGTGCAGGATCAGGTCGGACTCGCCGACCTCCTCCATCGTGGAGCGGAACGCCTCGACGAGGTGGTGCGGAAGGTGGCGCACGAACCCGACGGTGTCGGCCAGCGTGTAGAGGCGGCCGCTCGGGGTCTCGGCCCGGCGCACGGTCGGGTCGAGGGTGGCGAACAGCGCGTTCTCCACCAGCACGCCCGCGCCGGTGAGCCGGTTGAGCAGGGAGGACTTGCCCGCGTTGGTGTATCCGGCGATCGCCACCGAGGGCACCTTGTTGCGCCTGCGCTCCTGGCGCTTGATCTCGCGGCCGGTCTTCATCTCCGCGATCTCGCGGCGCATCTTCGCCATCTTCTCGCGGATGCGGCGCCGGTCTGTCTCGATCTTGGTCTCACCAGGACCACGGGTGGCCATGCCGCCACCGCCGCTGGATCCGCCGCCGCCCATCTGCCGGGAGAGGGACTGGCCCCAGCCGCGCAGCCTCGGCAGCATGTACTGCATCTGCGCCAGCGAGACCTGCGCCTTGCCCTCACGGGACTTGGCGTGCTGGGCGAAGATGTCGAGGATCAGCGCGGTCCTGTCGACCACCTTGACCTTGACGACGTCTTCGAGGTGGATCAGCTGGCCGGGGCTCAGCTCACCGTCGCAGACGACGGTGTCCGCCCCCGATTCGAGGACGATGTCACGCAGCTCCAGCGCCTTGCCCGAGCCGATGTAGGTGGCCGGGTCCGGCTTGTCGCGCCGCTGGAAGACGGCGTCGAGCACCATCGCGCCGGCCGTCTCGGCCAGGGCGGCCAGCTCGGCGAGGGAGTTCTGCGCGTCGGTCACCGTGCCGGAGGTCCAGACACCGACCAGCACCACGCGCTCCAGGCGCAGCTGGCGGTACTCGACCTCGGTGACGTCCTCCAGCTCGGTGGAGAGCCCGGCCACACGGCGCAGGGCCGCGCGCTCCGAGCGGTCGAGCTGTTCGCCGTCCCGCTCGGTGTCGATCTCGTGGCTCCAGGCGACGTCCTCTTCCATCAGGGCGTCGGCCCGAAGGCTCTCGGTGAGGCTTTCGGACGCGGTGTCCGTGGCGCTCTGCGCGTCCTGCGCGTCCTGGGGAAGGGAGGAAGAGGAGGTCATTGGATCCTTACGTCGATGGAAGTCGTTACACCGGTCACAACGTGTGACGCCGCCGGAAGATTCCCATGGACCGGGATCCCGCGGGCCGTCGCCGTGCCGGTGTGTCGATAGTGGCATGCCCCCGATGGACCCGTCACCCGGGTTTCGGGGCGGGTACGGCGGCCCGCGGCCCGGCGGCGGTACGGGGGGCCGCGCCACGCCAGTCGGGGTGCCCCGGCATGGGCGGTGTCTTCTCGCCGAAGAGCCAGCCGTCGAAGAACGCCGTCAGGTCCCGTCCGGCGATCCGTGCGGCGAGCCGGGTGAAGTCCGCGGTGGTGGCCGAG
The DNA here is from genome assembly GCA_000720535.1 of Streptomyces halstedii. GTDB lineage: Bacteria > Actinomycetota > Actinomycetes > Streptomycetales > Streptomycetaceae > Streptomyces > Streptomyces halstedii. The sequence continues at coordinate 52,702 of JOAZ01000001.1, read as the reverse complement.
CGGTCCCGGTGCCCGCGCACCCAGGCCCGCTCCAGGCGGTCGAAGGCATCCGCGCCGATCTCCTGCCGCAGGGCGTACAGGACGAGGGCGCTGCCGTCGTAGACCACCGGCCGGAACAGGCTGATCTTGTGGTCCGGTGAGGGCGGGTCGGGGTGGGCGGGCGGTCCGCCCGCGGCGCGCCAGGCGTCGGAGTGGGTGTAGGCCTCCCGCATGCGTTGTTCGAGCGGCTTGTCGGCGTGCTCCTCGGCGTACCGGGCCTCGTACCAGGTGGCGTGTCCCTCGTTGAGCCAGAGATCGGACCAGACCCGGGGCGAGACGCTGTCGCCGAACCACTGGTGGGCGAGCTCGTGCACCATGACCGATTCGATGTACCAGGCGGGGTAGGCGGGCTCGGTGAACAGGGACCGTTCGAAGAGCGAGAGGGTCTGGGTCTCCAGTTCGAAGCCGGTCTCGGTGTCGGCCACCAGCAGTCCGTACGTCTCGAACGGGTACGGGCCGACCTGCTCCTCCATCCAGGCCAGGTGCTTCGGGGTCTTGTCCAGCCAGGGTTCCAGGATGTCGCGGTCGGCGGAGGGCACCACGTCGCGGACCGGCAGCCCGTGGGGGCCCGTGCGGTGCGGGACGGTGGAGCGGCCGATGGACACCTGGGCCAGTTCCGTGGCCATCGGGTGGGCGGTGCGGTAGGTCCAGGTGGTCGTGTCCCCGTGCCGCCGCCGTCCCGCCGGCAGACCGCCCGCCACCACCGTGAGGTCGTTCGGGGCGGTGACCCGGAAGGTGAAGTAGGCCTTGTCCGCCGGGTGGTCGTTGCCGGGGAAGACCCGGTGGGCGGCGTCCGCCTGGTTGGCCATCGCGAGACCGTCCGCGGTGCGCACCCACCCGCCGCGGGACGGGTCCCCGGAGGGGTCGCTGGTGTGCCGGACGGTGATGCGGACGGGCACACCGGCCGGGAGACGGTCCGGTGGCCGGATGACGAGATCCTCGTCCCGGGTGGCGAACTCGGCGGCGCGTCCGTCGACCTCGACGGTCTCGACGGTCCCCACGGCGAAGTCGAGGTTGACACGCTCCAGGGGGTGCGTGGTCCGCGCGTCGATGGTCGTGACGGCGTCGAGGGGTTCGGTGTTCTTCCCCCGGTAGGTGAGCGAGATGTCGTAGGCGAGGACGTCGTACCCGGGGTTGCCGAGGTGGGGGAAGAGGCGGTCACCGATGCCGAGCGGTTCGGGGGCGGGCAGGGTCGCGGCGACGAGGGCGGCCGACGCGGTGACCAGCAGCGCGGCACGCAGTCGGCGGGAGGTGTGCGGCATGCACTACCGCTACCAGCGGAAACACCCCGGGTGGGGGTGGCGCGCGCCGCACCACCCGAACGGGGTCGCCGGGTCCGTCGCGGGACTGGGTTCAGCGGGCGGCGGCGGGCTGCTGGGCGCGGCTGACGTCGTAGACGCCCGGTACGGCGCGCATCGCCCGCATCAGCGCGGGGAGTCCGGCCGCGTCGGGGAGCTGGAGGGTGTAGGTGTGCCGGACGCGCTGCTCGCTCGGCGGTTCCACGGTGGCCGACACGATGGCCGCGTCGGCGGCCGCGATGGCCTCGGTGAGGTCGGCGAGCAGCCGGGGGCGTCCGAAGGACTCGGCGACCAGGGTGACCCGGTGGTCGGCGGGCCCGCCCCACGCTCCGGTGTCGTGCCAGCGGGCGCCGACGGCGGGCCGGCCCACCGCCCGCATCCGGGCGGTGGCGGGGCATTCCCGGCGGTGCACGGTGACGGCTCCGCCGCGCACGGTGAAGCCGATGATGTCGTCGGGCGGGACGGGGGTGCAGCAGCCGGCGAGCCGGACGGGCGCGCCCGGCACGTCCACGGTCACGCCGGTGTCCCGGTCACCCGTCCTGCCGGGGCCGGGGCCGAGGCCGGGCACGGGGTCGTCGGCGGCGCGGTCCTGGGCCCGGGGCGGTGCGGGCCGGGTCTTGTGGCTCCCCGGGGCCCCGTCCGGGTGCGCTTCGAGCCACCCGGCGATCGCGATCCTCGCGGCGGGCGTACGGGCGTGGTCCAGCCACTCCGGGGAGGGCCCGGAGGAGGCGTCCTGGGCCAGGAGCAGCTGGACCGTGTCGCCGTCGGTCAGGACGGTGCTCAGGGTGGCCAGGCGCCCGTTGACGCGCGCCCCTATACAGCCGTGCGCCGCGTCGCCGTACCGGGCGTACGCGGCGTCGACGCAGCTCGCGCCGGCGGGCAGCCCGAGCGTGCCGCCCTCGGCGCCGAAGACGGTGATCTCCCGGTCCTGGGCGAGGTCGTCGCGCAGGGTGGTCCAGAACGTGTCCGGGTCGGTCGCGGACTCCTGCCACTGGAGGAGCCGGGAGAGCCAGCCGGGTCTGGTCGGGTCGGCCCGCTCGCCGTCCACGGGCTCGTCGTGCTGGGCCGCGGTGGTGCCGTCCTGCACATAGGGGTTGCCCAGGGCGACGACGCCCGCCTCGGCGACCTTGTGCATCCGGTGGGTACGGATGAGCACTTCGGCGACCGCGCCCTCGGGCCCGACGACCGCGGTGTGCAGTGACTGGTACAGGTTGAACTTCGGCGCCGCGATGAAGTCCTTGAACTCGGAGACGACCGGGGTGAAGCAGGTGTGCAGCTCCCCCAGGACCGCGTAGCAGTCGGCGTCCTCGGAGACCAGCACCAGCAGCCGCCCGAAGTCGGTGCCCCGCAGTGCGCCGCGTTTGCTCCGGACCCGGTGCACGGACACGAAGTGGCGGGGCCTGATGAGGACTTCGGCGTTGATACCGGCCTCACGCAGGGTCGCCCGCACGCTCTCGGCGATCTCCGCCAGCGGGTCCTGGCCGCCGTCCGCCGCGGCGATCAGCGCCCGGGTGCCCGCGTACTCCTCGGGGTGGAGGATGGCGAAGACCAGGTCCTCCAGCTCCGTCTTGAGGGCCTGTACGCCGAGGCGTTCGGCGAGGGGGATGAGGACGTCCCGGGTGACCTTGGCGATCCTGGCCTGCTTCTCGGGCCGCATGACCCCGAGGGTGCGCATGTTGTGCAGCCGGTCGGCCAGTTTGATCGACATGACCCGTACGTCGTTGCCCGTGGCGACGAGCATCTTGCGGAAGGTCTCGGGTTCGGCGGCCGCGCCGTAGTCGACCTTCTCCAGCTTGGTGACCCCGTCCACCAGGTAGCAGACCTCGTCGCCGAACTGCTCGCGTACCTGATCGAGCGTCACCTCGGTGTCCTCCACGGTGTCGTGGAGCAGAGAGGCCGTCAGCGTCGTCGTCCCGGCGCCGAGTTCGGCGAGGATCAGGGTGACGGCGAGCGGATGCGTGATGTACGGCTCGCCGCTCTTGCGCATCTGGCCGCGGTGGGAGGACTCGGCCAGGACGTAGGCCCTGCGCAGGACCGTGAGGTCGGCGTCCGGATGGTGGGCGCGGTGGGCCTCCGCGACGTGCCCGATGGCGTCGGGCAGCCGGTCGCGGGCCACCGGACCGAGCAGGGCGACACGGCCCAGCCGGCGCAGGTCGATCCGTGGACGACCGCGCTTGCGTGCGTGAGCACCTGGATCGGTGGCCTCTGCGCTCATGGGGGACCTCCGGCAGCGTCGACCGGCGGTGAGAGGGGCGGACGCCGCTCGGGGCCGGTGCTTGATGCTACCGAGCCCACCACGTGGCGCAGTCCGGCTCTCGCTCAGCGTGAAACGGATCACCCATTCGAGCGAAGCTCTACCCGATCACCGTTTCGAGAAGGTCCACGTCGACCACGCCCTCGGCGACGATCACGGCGGGGCCCGTCATGTCGACGCTGCCGTCCGGGAATTCGGTGACGACCAGCGTGCCGCCGGGCAGGTCCACGGTGTACATGGCGGGGGTCCCGGTCACGGCCGGGTCCACGCCGTCCCGGCGGGCGGCGGCGACGGCCACGGCGCAGGCACCCGTGCCGCAGGAGCGGGTCTCGCCGGATCCGCGCTCGTGCACGCGCATCGCGAGGTGGCCAGGTCCGCGGTCCACGACGAACTCGACGTTGACGCCGTCCGGGTAGACGAAGGCCGGGGTGAACGACGGGGCGGAGAGCAGGTCACCGGCGTGTGCCAGGTCCTCGACGAACGCGACGGCGTGCGGATTGCCCATGTTCACGTTGCGGGCGTCCCAGCCGCGGTCGCCGACGGTGACCCGCACGCCGCTTCCGGGGAGTCGGGCGCGTCCCATGGAGACGGTGACGGCGCCGTCACCGGCGAGGCGGACCCGCTTGACGCCCCCTCGGGTCGCGACGGCCAGGTCCCCCTCCGCGGCGAGGCCGGCGCGCCGCAGGTAGCGGGCGAAGACGCGCACGCCGTTGCCGCACATCTCGGCGACCGAGCCGTCGGCGTTGCGGTAGTCCATGAACCACTCGGCCTGTCCGGCCATGGAGCGGGCGTCGGGGTGCGCGGCGGAGCGCACGACGTGCAGCAGTCCGTCGCCGCCGATGCCGGCCCGCCGGTCGCAGAGCCGGGCGACGACGGAGGCGGGCAGGTCCACGGCGTTGTCCGGGTCGGGAACGATCACGAAGTCGTTCTCGGTGCCGTGGCCCTTGAGGAAGGCGATCTGGGAAGTGCTCACGATCCCACTGTACGAGGCGGCGCCGACAGTCCGCGGCCCCGGTCCGGGCCCTGGACGGGTCCCGGTCCGGGCGGTGTCTCAGCCCAGGCGGGCGACGCGCCAGACGGCGAGCGCGACCAGTACGGCGCAGACGGCGGCGTAGAGGCCGACGACGCGCCAGTCCGGGCGTTCGGCCGATCCCCTGGCCGGCAGGCCGGGCCAGGTGTGGCCCACCCGGCGGGCCGCCATCATGCCCCAGCCGGCCGCGCACCCGCTGATCAGCAGTCCGAGCATGGCCACGACGGGCCCGCCGTCGCCGAACTCGAAGGCGAGGGGGAAGGCGAACATCAGGGAGCCGAGTGCCGCCAGGACCACGATGGGCGCGAGCTGCCAGATCCGCAGGCGCCGGGCCGGACGGAGTTCGACCTCGACCTCGGGGGACACTTCGGTTCCGTCGAGCCCGTCAGGGCCGTCGGGTCCATCGGGTCCGTCGGGGCTGAGGCGTCCCGCCTCGTGCCGCGTATCCGGTGCTTCCTGGTCGGTGTCACGAGGGCCGGCCGCCATCGCCACGCGCCCTCCCCACTCTGACTCCACTGGTCGATCGATGCTCGATGATGGCACGCTCGCGACGGCCGAAATGACGGTCGGAGCGTCCCGATGCCATCACGTGATCAGGCTGTGACCGCCTGTTCGACCAACGCCAGCGCGAGTGCCGGGAGTTCCCGGCGCCGCGCCTCGGCCCCGCTCAGCCACCGCACGCGCGCGTCGCGCCGGAACCACGAGTCCTGACGGCGCGCGAAGCGTTTGGTGGCGCGTACGGTTTCGGCGCGCGCCTCCTGTTCGGTGCACTCACCGGCGAGCGCGGCCAGCACCTGCTGGTAGCCGAGCGCCCGGGAGGCCGTGCGCCCCTCCCGCAGACCGAGGGCTTCCAGGTGGCGCACCTCGTCCACCAGGCCCGCCTCCCACATCCGGTCCACCCGGGCGGTGATCCGGGCGTCCAGCTCCGGGCGTTCGACGTCCACCCCGATCTGCACGGCGTCGTAGACGGCCTCGTCGCCCGGGAGGTTGGCCGTGAAGGGCTTGCCCGTGATCTCGATGACCTCCAGGGCGCGGACGATACGGCGGCCGTTGCCGGCCAGGATGGCCCGAGCCGCCTGTGGGTCCGCGTCGGCCAGCCGGGCGTGCAGGGCCCCGGAGCCGTTCCGGGCCAGCTCGTCCTCCAGCCGGGCGCGTACCTCCGGGTCGGTCCCCGGGAACTCCAGGGCGTCGATGGCGCCCTTCACGTAGAGCCCGGAGCCGCCCACCAGGACGGGAACGCGGCCCGCGGCCAGCAGCCGGTCGATCTCCGCGCGCGCGAGCCGCTGGTACTCGGCGACGCTGGCCGTGTCGGTGACGTCCCACACGTCCAGAAGGTGGTGGGGGATCCCTCCGCGCTCGGCGGGCGTCAGCTTCGCCGTACCGATGTCCATCCCCCGGTAGAGCTGCATGGAGTCCGCGTTGACCACCTCACCGCCGAGCCGCTGGGCGAGGAACACCCCGAGATCGGACTTCCCGGCCGCGGTGGGGCCGACGACGGTGATGACACGAGGGGTGGGAGCCTGTCTTCTCACCGAGACAGTGTCTCAAATTTCAAGACGCCGTGGACCGGGGGGTGACACCCGGGGCGCCATGCGCGGCCGGACGCCTCCGGGGCCACGCGCGATCGCCCTCGCACGGGTAAAATCGAGAGCACAGTCCCCCAGCACGGAAGGTGACCCCATGGGTTTCCTGGACAACCTGAAGGCCAAGCTGGCCCCGGCCAAGGAGAAGGTCGGCGACCTCGCGCAGCAGCACGGGGACAAGATCGACCAGGGTCTCGACAAGGCCGCCCGCACGGTCGACGAGCGCACCAAGGGCAAGTACAGCGACAAGATCGTGTCGGGTACGCAGAAGGCCAAGGACGCGGTCGACCGCCTCGGCCAGAAGGACGGGGGCGGCACGCCGCCGACGCCACCGCCCGCCGCCTGATCCGGGCGCGGGCGGGCGGAGGGCCGTGGAGCCGTTGCCCCACGGCCCTCCGCCATGTCCGGGCCCGCCCCGCGCGGCCGCTTCCCCGTGTTCTCCGTGCGGCCAGGACAGAGCCGGACCGTCAGGACAGAGCCGGACCGTCAGGACGAAGCCGGACCGTCAGGACGGAACCGGACCGTCAGGACCAGGAGGCGACGACGTAGCCCACGCCGTACGGGGCGTCCTCGTACAGCGGTTGCCCGCCCAGGCCCGCGCCCTCCGCCGCGCCCGCGAGGACCTGCCAGGGGGCCCGTCCGGCGACCGACAGTTCGTGTGCGAGCGTCTCGTCCAGCGCGCTCAGCGCGGCGAGGTCCGCGGTGCCGAGGGCGCGGGCGGCCTCCGCGTCGAAGTCCGCCGCCCGTGCGTCGAGGTAGCCGGGCGCCTTGACCGTGCGGCAGGCGCTCCCGTCGCCCATCACCAGCATGGCCACCCGGTCCGCCCGCGCCGCGAGTTCCCGTCCGGCCCGGACGCAGCGGTCCGGCTCCAGGCGTTCGGCGACTCCGAACCCTTCCACCGGCGCGCCGGACCAGCGGGCGCGCTCCAGCAGCCAGGCGCCGACGGCGAGGGAGGCGGGGAGCGGGCGCGGTGGGGCCGGGGACGGGGCGGGGTCCTGTCCGAGCCGGACCGTGAGCCCGACGCCGAACCCGGCGAAGGAGCCGGGCGAGCCCGCCGGGAAGGGCCCGAGGTGGTCCGGGCCCGCGGGTCCCGCCACGATCAGCAGGTCGGGCCGTGCGGCGGCGAGCACGCCCACGGCGTCGGCGCAGGCGGCCCGCGCGGCATCGAGTTCGGGCGCGGCTCCGGCGGCCACCTCGGGCACCAGGAGCGGCGGACAGGGACAGACGGCGGCGGCGACGAGCATGCCGGTCAGCGTACTGCGCGAGGGTGTGCGGGAGGCGGCCACCCGGGACACCACCGCCGCCACCCGGAACGGCCCCGCCGCCGGCCATGGACCGCACCGCCGCTTCCGGGCGGCCCCGCCCCAGGGGGTCAGCCGAGGCCGCACCCCGGGACGGCCGCCTCGGGGAGCGGGGCCGGGACGCCGACGCCGGGGATGCCCAGCATCACTCCGGCCGGCTCGGGCGCGGCTGCGGTGCGCTTCTCCCAGGCGTCTCCCGACCGGGTGCGCCGCACGCCCAGCGGCACGCCCTCCGCGAGCAGGTGGTGCGGGGCGGCGTAGGTGACCGCGACGGTCACCACGTCGCCGGGGCGCACGTCCTGGTCCGGCTTGGTGAAGTGGACCAGGCGGTTGTCCGGGGCGCGGCCGGAGAGCCGGTGGGTGGCGCCGTCCTTGCGGCCCTCGCCCTCGGCGACCATGACCTCCAGGGTGCGGCCGACCTGCTTCTTGTTCTCCTCCCAGGAGATCGCCTCCTGGAGGGCGGACAGCCGCATGTAACGCTCCTGGACGACCTCCTTGGGGATCTGGTCCTCCATGTCGGCGGCCGGGGTCCCGGGGCGCTTGGAGTACTGGAAGGTGAAGGCGTTGGCGAACCGGGCCTCGCGCACGGCGTGCATGGTCTGCTCGAAGTCATCCTCGGTCTCCCCGGGGAAGCCGACGATGATGTCGGTGGAGAGGGCCGCGTCCGGCATGGCCGCCCGCACCTTCTCGATGATCCCGAGGAAGCGCTCCTGGCGGTAGGAGCGGCGCATGGCCTTCAGGACGCGGTCCGAGCCGGACTGCATCGGCATGTGGAGCTGGGGCATGACGTTGGGGGTCTCGGCCATCGCCGCGATCACGTCGTCGGTGAAGTCGCGCGGGTGGGGCGAGGTGAAGCGGACGCGCTCCAGTCCGTCGATCGTGCCGCAGGCGCGCAGCAGCTTCGAGAAGGCCTCGCGGTCGCCGATGTCGGAGCCGTAGGCGTTCACGTTCTGCCCGAGGAGGGTGATCTCGCTGACGCCCTCGGCGACGAGTGCCTCGATCTCGGCGAGGATGTCGCCGGTGCGGCGGTCCTTCTCCTTGCCGCGCAGGGCCGGGACGATGCAGAAGGTGCAGGTGTTGTTGCAGCCCACCGAGATCGACACCCAGGCGGCGTACGCGGACTCGCGGCGGGTGGGCAGCGTGGAGGGGAACGCCTCCAGGGACTCCGCGATCTCGACCTGGGCCTCCTCCTGGACCCGGGCGCGCTCCAGGAGCACCGGCAGCTTGCCGATGTTGTGCGTACCGAAGACGACGTCCACCCAGGGGGCACGGGCGACGATGGTGTCGCGGTCCTTCTGGGCCAGGCACCCGCCGACGGCGATCTGCATCCCGGGGCGCCTGGTCTTCATCGGGGCGAGGCGGCCGAGGTTGCCGTAGAGCTTGTTGTCGGCGTTCTCGCGCACGGCGCAGGTGTTGAAGACGACGACGTCGGCGTCCCCGTCGGAGCCCTCCGGGGCGCGCACGTATCCTGCGTCCTCCAGCAGGCCCGACAGCCGTTCGGAGTCGTGGACGTTCATCTGGCACCCGTAGGTGCGTACCTCGTAGCTCTTCTGGACGTCCACTGCTTCGCTCCGGTTGCCGCTGCTCATGGGACAAGGGTAGGCGGTGGCGGGGCTCCCCCGGCCGCCGGAGCCTTCGCCCGGGATCGGGCCTGGCCAGGACGGGGACCGGCCTGGCAGTATCGCGCCATGCCGCACGCACTGTCCCGTTTCGCCCGTCGGCGCGCCTTTCAGGGGGGCGCGGCCGCCGTCGTCGTCCTGGGGCTCCTGGTGTGGTGGGTGCTGCCGCTCGGGAAGCCGGAGCCGAGCGGGACGCTCACGTTCTCCACCGGGGTGCGCAGCGGGGTCTACGAGCGCTACGGGCAGCGGTTGGAGGGCGCGCTGGCCAAGGACATGCCGAAGGTGTCGATACGGCTGCGGACCAGCGAGGGTTCGCAGCAGAACATCGAACGGGTGGCGACGGGCGAGGCCGACTTCACCATCGCCACCGCCGACGCCGTCGCCACCTACCTCCAGAGCGGCAGGCCCGGGGGCGAGCGGCTGCGCGGATGTGTGCGTCTGTACGACGACTACGTGCAGTTGGTGGTTCCCCGGGACTCCGACGTACGGGAGGTCGCCGATCTGCGGGGCAAGCGGGTCGGCGTGGGCCAGAAGGGCTCCGGGGTGACGCTCGTCGCGGACCGGCTGATGGCCGCGGCGGGCGTGGACCCGCAGGACGGCATCACACCGGTCGAGGCGGGTATCGACACGATGCCCCAGCGGCTCGCGGACGGGCGGCTGGACGCCTTCTTCTGGTCCGGCGGGCTGCCGACGGGTGCGCTGGAGGACCTCTCGAAGAAGTTCGCGGTCCGGTTGGTGCCGCTGGAGGACGAGCTCATCCACACGCTCCAGACGGCCGGGGGTTCGACCCGCCACTACCGCTCGGCCGTGATGCCGGCGGACGCCTACCGGGACGCGCAGCAGGGGCAGGCCGTGCGGACGGTCGCGGTGGCCAACCTGCTGATCACGACGGACCGTACGGATCCGCTGATGACCGAGGCGTTCACCCGGACCGTGATCGACAGCCGGGACCGGATCGGGCGCGAGGTGCACGCGGCCCAGCTGGTGGACCTGCGTACGGCGATCTACACCGATCCGCTGCCGCTGCACGAGGGGGCCAAGCGCTACTACCGCTCGGCGAAGCCCTGATTCGGCGGGCCCGCGCGACGGGTCCCGGGTGGCGGGTCACGGGCGACGGGTGACCGGTCCCGCACAACGGCTCGCGGGCGACGGGTGACGGCTCCCGGGTGACGGTCCTGGGCGGACGCCCCGGAGGCGTCAGACGTGCGGCGGGTTGCGCGGCACGGTGACCGTGACCCGCAGGCCGTGCGGCTCGTGGACGCCGTAGCCGATCGATCCGCCGCCCGCCGTGAGCAGGGTGCGCGAGATGGACAGGCCGAGACCCGACCCCTGGACGTTCTGGTGCCGGCCGCTGCGCCAGAAGCGGTCGCCGACGCGCTCCAGCTCCTGTTCGCTCAGTCCGGGCCCCCGGTCGGCGACGACGACCGTCGTGCCGTCGCCGTCGGTCCCGGCGGTGACCCGGACCTCCTCGCCGGGGGGCGTGAACTTCAGCGCGTTGTCGATGACGGCGTCCAGCGCGCTGGAGAGGGCCACCGGATCGGCCCACCCGGTGACGGCCGGCGAGCCGTCCAGCGTGAGCCGTACGCCCTTCTCGTCGGCCAGCGGGCGCCAGGAGGAGACGCGTTCGGCGGTGAGTGCCGCGATGTCGGTGAGCTGGAGGTCGGCCGCGGCGTGCTCGGCCAGCGCCAGGTCGAGCAGGTCGTCCAGGACCCGGGCGAGGCGCTTGCCCTCCGTACGGACGGAAGCGATCTCCTCGTTGCCGTCCGGCAGTTCCAGGGCCAGGAGCTCGATCCGCAGCAGCAGGGCGGCCAGCGGGTTGCGCAACTGGTGCGAGGCGTCGGCGACGAAGGCGCGCTGCTGCTCCAGGACGTCCTCGACGTTGTCGGCCATCTCGTTGAACGAGCGGGCCAGCCGACGCAGTTCCGGGGGCCCGCCGGAGGCCGCGACCCGCGACCGCATCCGCCCGCTGGCGATGTCGTGGGTGGCCGCGTCCAGGATCCGTACGGGCAGGAGCACCCACCCGGCCAGCCGGAACGCCGCCCCCAGCGCCACCAGCATGGCGACCGCCTCGCCGAGGGCGATGAGCAGCCAGCCGCGCAGGATCCGGGAGCGCATCTCACCGGTGGGCGAGTCGGTCACCACCACGGCGACCACGTCACCGTCCCGTACGACCGGTGAGGCGACGACGACCCGGCCGTCCTGCCAGGGCCAGACCTGCGGCGGGTCGTGCGAGCGGCGCCCCAGCAACGCCTCCTTGAACGCCTCGCGCCCCTCCCCCTCGACGGGCAGGAACCATGCGGCGGGGGCCTTGGCCAGGGCCCGGTCGTCCCGGTAGAAGACCCCGACCCTGATCCCGTACACCGACTCGTAGGCCTCCAGCTCGGTCTGCAGGACGCGCTGCCGTTCGTCGGAGCCCGCGAGGGGCTCGCTCACGAACTGGGCGAGCGCGGCGAACCGGGCCGTGTCGTCGATCCGGTCGATGACGACCCGCTGCTGTTCGGCGGCGGCGACCCGGTCGGCCAACGGCAGGCCGAGGGCGAGCAGGACGGCGGCCATCAGCACGATGAGCAGCGGGAGCAGGCGGGTACGCACCGGTGCCGGACGTCCTCAGCGGGACGGCGTGACGAGTCGGTAGCCGACGCCCCGCACGGTCTCGATCAGGGCGGGCAGCCGCAGCTTGGACCGGAGGGACGCCACGTGCACCTCCAGGGTGCGCCCGGTCCCCTCCCAGCTGGTGCGCCACACCTCGCTGATGATCTGTTCGCGGCGGAAGACCACCCCGGGGCGCTGCGCGAGCAGGGCGAGCAGGTCGAACTCCTTGCGGGTGAGCTGGATCTCCTGGTCGCCGACGCTGACCCTCCGGGTGGGCAGTTCGATGCGGACCGGTCCGAGCAGCAGGGCCGCCGCCGGGGTCGCGCCGGTGTCCTCGCCGGCCGTCCTGCGCCGGGCGACGGCGTGGATCCGGGCGAGGAGTTCGCCGGTGTCGTAGGGCTTGACGACGTAGTCGTCCGCGCCGAGGTTGAGGCCGTGGATCCGCGAGCGGACGTCGGCGCGGGCGGTCACCATGATCACGGGTGTCGCGGAGCGCTTGCGGATCTTCCCGCACACCTCGTAGCCGTCCTGGTCGGGCAGCCCGAGGTCCAGCAGGACGACCCCGAAGGGCTCCTGGTCGGCGGGGAGCAGGGCCCGCAGGGCCTCCTCGCCGCTGCGGGCGTGCACGACCTTGAATCCGTGCCGCGCGAGCACGGCGGACAGGGCCGCCGCGACGTGGTCGTCGTCCTCGACGAGCAGCAGCCTCATGGCCCTCCTCTCCGCCTCGCGTGTGCACGGACGGTTGGAACTATGCGTGATGGTGTGTACAGGGCATCCACGCCGATGAGGGGCACGCGCGTCAAGACCCTGCCCGTTACCACCGGGTTTCCGTTATGCACCCGGTACGCCGACGTGCGGTCCGCTGCGCCCCGTTCACACGGAGTGTCCGGTTGAGGCCGGATCGTTATGCTCAATTTCCGCTCAGATGTAATGACGCTGATCGCACTGCGTCACTAGGGTCCCTACCTAACCGAGGAGGACGGAGCAAGAGCCGATGAGCGGAGTTTCAGTGAACAAGGCCGCCGAGGATGCCGCGCCTGTGGCGGACGACCTTGTCGTACTGAGCAACGTCAACAAGCACTTCGGCGCGCTGCATGTGCTCCAGGACATCGACCTGACCATCGCCCGTGGCGAGGTCGTCGTCGTCATCGGGCCCTCCGGGTCCGGGAAGTCCACGCTGTGCCGCACGATCAACCGCTTGGAGACGATCGACTCGGGCGCGATCACGATCGACGGCAAGCCGCTGCCCCAGGAGGGCAAGGAGCTGGCCAGGCTGCGTGCCGACGTCGGCATGGTCTTCCAGTCGTTCAATCTCTTCGCGCACAAGACGGTGCTCGAAAACGTCATGCTGGGCCAGATCAAGGTCCGCAAGGCGGACAAGAAGGCCGCCGAGGAGAAGGCACGGGCCCTGCTCGACCGGGTGGGCGTCGGGGTACAGGCCGACAAGTACCCCGCGCAGCTCTCCGGCGGCCAGCAGCAGCGTGTGGCCATCGCCCGTGCCCTGGCGATGGACCCCAAGGTCATGCTCTTCGACGAGCCCACGTCGGCGCTCGACCCGGAGATGATCAACGAAGTGCTCGAGGTCATGCAGCAGTTGGCCCGGGAGGGGATGACGATGGTCGTCGTCACCCACGAGATGGGCTTCGCCCGTTCGGCCGCCAACCGGGTCGTCTTCATGGCGGACGGAAAGATCGTCGAAGAGGCCACGCCCGACCAGTTCTTCAGCGCTCCGCGCAGCGACCGTGCCAAGGACTTCCTGTCGAAGATCCTTCACCACTGACCGCCCGCGCGGCCGGACGCCTGTCAGCACCACCAACGACCCACGACACGAGGACTGTTCCCATGAAGCTCCGCAAGTCGGCCGCCGTCGCGGCCATCGCCGTACTCGCCCTGACCGCGACCGCCTGCGGCGGCAAGGACGGCTCCGCCGGTGACAAGCCGTCGGGCGTCAAGCCCGGCACGTCCGAGGCTCCCGAACTGCCGAAGTACACCGTGGCGACCGGTGTCGACCTCGACTCGCCGGCCTTCAAGGCGGCCAAGAAGCGCGGCAAGCTGGTCATCGGCGCCAAGGCCGACCAGCCGTACCTGGGCTTCGAGGACCAGTCGACCAAGGAGCGCTCCGGCTTCGACATCGAGATCGCCAAGATGATCGCGGCGGACCTCGGCTTCTCCGACAAGCAGATCGAGTGGAAGACCGTCGACTCCGGCATCCGTGAGACGGCGATCGCCAAGGGCCAGGTCGACTACCTCGTCGGCACGTACACGATCAACGACGAGCGCAAGAAGCAGGTCGGCTTCGCCGGCCCGTACTACAAGGCGGGCGCCGACCTGCTGGTGCGCAAGGACGAGACGGCCATCACCGGCAAGGACGCGGTGAAGGGCAAGAAGGTCTGCTCGATCGTGGGCTCCACCCCCCTCCAGGAGATCAAGAAGCCCGAGTACGGTGCCTCGGTCGTCGAGCTGGCCAAGTACTCGGACTGCGTGCAGCAGCTCCTCACCAAGCAGGTCGACGCCGTCACCACGGACGACTCGATCCTCAAGGGTTACGCGGCCGCCAACTCCGGCAAGCTCAAGGTCGTCGGCAAGCCGTTCACCGAGGAGCCCTACGGCATCGGTCTGAACAAGGACGACAAGGTCCTCCGCGAGGCGATCAACGCCTCCCTGGAGACCCACGTCCAGGACGGCACGTACAAGAAGATCTACGAGGCGACCCTGGGGCTGTCCGGTTCGGACTACACCGAGCCGCCGGCCATCGAGAAGTACTGACCCTCTCGTCACCGACGACCCCGTCACCGGCACCCCGCGTGCCGGTGAGGCGTCCCGTACACCGCCCTCACTGAGCACGGCGCGCGTACGGGGCGCCCCTTCCCCTGCCCTGATGCCGCTGACCGCCGACGCGGAGACCTCATGAACGTATTGCTCGACAACTTCCCAGAGTTCCGCGACGGCTTCATAGGAACTGTGTCGATCACCGTCGTCAGCTCGGTCATCGCCCTGGTCCTGGGTGTCCTCATCGCCGGCTTCCGGGTCTCGCCCGTACCGCCGCTGCGAGTCTTCGGCACCGCCTGGGTGACCCTGCTGCGCAACACCCCGCTGACCCTGCTCTTCCTGATCTTCTTCTTCGTCGTACCGGAGATCCTCTTCCCCGGTATGAGCCCCTTCCTGCTCGGCTCGCTCGCGCTCGGCCTCTACACCTCGTCCTTCGTGTGCGAGGCCGTCCGTTCGGGCATCAACACCGTCCCCCTGGGACAGGCCGAGGCCGCGCGGTCCATCGGTATGACGTTCGCCCAGACCCTGCGCATGGTGATCCTCCCGCAGGCGACCCGGACCGTCATCCCGCCGCTGAGCAGCATCTTCATCGCGCTCACCAAGAACTCCGCGATCGCCGGGGCCTTCAGTGTCACCGAACTCTTCGGCTGGCAGAAGCTGATGAGTGACAGGGGCTACGACATCGTCCCCGTCTTCATCTGGGTGGCCCTCGGCTACCTGGTCGTCACCTTTGCCATCAGCGGTCTGTTCCGGCTGCTCGAGCGCCGTATGGAGGTCGCCCGATGAGTGCCAGCGTTCTCTACGACGCCCCGGGCCCCAAGGCCGTCGTCCGCAACCGTGTCTACGCGGTCGTCGGGTCCCTCGCGATCGTCGCCCTCCTCGCCGTCGGTGTGATGCGGCTGGCGGACAAGGGGCACCTCGCCCCCGAGATGTGGGACATCTTCAACTACTCGGGCATCCGGCAGAACATCGCCGACGGCGTGCTCGCCACCCTCAAGGTGTTCGGCCTGGCCGCGGTCGGCTCCCTGGTGCTCGGCGTGGTGCTCGCCGTCGGCCGGCTCTCCGACCACAAGCCGGTCCGCTGGCTGGCCACCGCGTTCATCGAGCTGTTCCGCTCCATCCCGCTGCTGATCACGATCTACGCCATCTGGGTCGGCTTCCTGACCGACTACTCGATGTGGGCGCTGGCCACCGGCCTGTCGGTCTACAACGGCTGCGTCCAGGCCGAGGTGCTGCGGGCCGGTATCAACTCGGTGCCCAAGGGCCAGAGTGAGGCGGCGTACGCCCTGGGCATGAGCAAGACCCAGGTGATGCTCGGCGTCCTGATGCCGCAGGCGGTCCGGGCGATGCTGCCGACGATCATCAGCCAGCTCGTGGTGACCCTCAAGGACACCTCGCTCGGTTACATCATCCTGTACCCGGAGCTGCTGAACACCGCCCGCCTGATCGCGTCGAACACCCTGGTGAACGGCCAGTACCCGTACGTCTCGACGATCGTCGTCATCGGCGTCATCTACGTCGCGATGTGCCTGCTGCTGTCGGCGCTCGCCACCTGGATCGAGAAGCGCGGCCGCCGCGCCAAGACCGGCATCGTGATGGCCGGGGCGGCAGAGCCCGCGGAGGCCCCGGGTGTCCTGGACTCCCCCGACGGTCCGCCGGGTCCGCGCACGGACGCTCCCAAGGAGTAGCCCGCCGGAGTGAGGGGCGTCCGCGGCCGGCTGTGTCGCGGACCTCCCCGGCGCGGGCGGACGGGCCCACCGGTTTCGGCCGGGGGCCCGTCCGTCGTGTGCGGGGGGGGCGCGGGGAGGACGACGCGCCTTCGCCGTCCGTCTCCGGCGCGGGATCCACCCCCGGGGCGCGGGGTCCGCACCGGCGTGGACACGCGCCCCGGAGCACCCGCGCCACCGCCGGGACGCGGCTGTCACTTGACGCAAGCACCGGCAGTGAGTTGCATACGTTCTGTGATCGCGCCCCGAGCATCCGCCTCCGCATCTTCGACGGTCTCGTCCTCCGCACCCTCGATGACCTCCTCTTCCCTGCCCGCCGCCGCACCGCACCGAGGAGTCTCGCCGTGGACCCGGTGATCGTCGTCGGTGCCGGCCCGGTGGGCCTGGCGCTGTCGCTCGCCCTCGCGGATCAGGGCGTCCCCTCCGTCGTGCTCGACGAGGGACCGGGGAAGGACGAACCACGCCCCGCCCGCACCGTCGTCCTGCGTGAGGACACCGCGGACCTGGTGCTCCGGCTCGGCTTCTCGTCGCTGTACGAGGAGGGTTTGCGCTGGACCGGCTGGCGGTCGGTCCGCCGCAAGCAGCTGGTCCGGGCCGTGCCGCTGGGCGAGGAGGACGCCGCCGTCCCGCTGCCGTCGCCCGTCCACCTGCCCCAGCACGCCCTGACGCGCGGCCTGAGGGACGCGGCCGCGACCCGGGAGCTGGTGCGCCTGGTGCCCTTCAGCCGGCTCGACACGCTGGAACAGGACCCGCGCGGAGTCACCGCGCACACCCGGGGGCCGGGTACGACCTGGTGGCGCGGGAGCTACCTGGTGGGCTGCGACGGCGCGCGGTCCACGGTGCGCAAGCTCCTGGACATCAGGTTCCCCGGCCGTACGGCGGTGGAACGCCACGCCGTCGCCGCTCTCCGCGCCGAACTGCCCTGGCCGGACGAGGCCGTGCTGCACCGCTCCCCGCCGTGGCGTACCGGAGGCGCCGAGGTCACGGCACGCCCGCTGCCGGACGGGGTCTGGCGGCTCGACTGGCTCCTTCCGCCGCGCGGTGAACTGGTCACCCCCGACGCCCTGATCACCCGGATCCGCGACACCCTCGCGGGCTGGTGCGGCGAGACCCCGCCCTACGAGCTGCTCGACACCGGCGTGTACACGCTCCACCACCGGCTGGCCCGGCGGTGGCGTTCCGGGCGGGCCTTCCTGGCCGGGGACGCCGCCCACCTCCTAGGGGCGCTCGGCACCCAGGGGCTGGACGAGGGCCTCCGGGACGCCGAGAACCTCGCCTGGAAGCTGGCGCAGGCCTGGCACCAGGGCGCCTCCGAGCTGCTCCTCGACAGCTACCAGGCGGAGCGGCGTGCCGCGGTGGCCTCCCGGCTGCGCGCCGCCGACCAGTCCCTGCCGATACTGCGGGGCGGCGGGGGCCTGCGGACGCTCGTACCGGGCAGCGCGCGCGGGTACGACACCTTGCTCGCGGACGGACACCTGGGCTGCGGCCCGCTGGGTGCGCCCCCCTCATACACGCACTCCCCCCTTTCGCTTCAACGCGCCGGGGCGCACACTCCCGTGAGTACGCCCCCTGGTGCGCCGGTCACCGATGTACGGGTGACGGCGCCGGACGGCACGTCGGTGCGGCTGCGCGAACGGCTGGGCCGGGGACACCTGTTGGTGGTCCTGGTCGCGCCGGGTACCGGGGTGTGGGACCGGCGGCACTGGCTGACGGCGGGCGTCATGCCCCGGCTCGTCGAGGCCGTGGACGCGCTGCCCGTGAAGGCCGAACTCCTGGTGACCGAGAGCTATCCCGGGGCGACGGCCCACACGGTACTGCTGGTGAGGCCGGACGGGCACCTGGTGGCGGCGTTCGACGGGGTCCGGCCCGGGGAACTCCTCGCGGCGGCGGACGCGGCCAGCGGCGGCCCCGTCGAGGCGGACGCGGAGCCCGGGGACGAGGACACGGACAGGAACGGGGACGCGGGCAGGGAGACATCCCGGGGCAGGAGCCGGACGGCCGGCGACTCCCGCCGACGAGGTTCCGACCGGACCGCGGACGTCGATTGACCGTCGCAGGCGCACATGGTGTACTCCAGATCATGACCGACACCGATGTGCGCCTGTGGCGGAGAGTCCATATGGACCTCGTCCGCTATGCGGGCTGCGTGTGTCGTCCGTCCTGCTGAATCGCCTTCCCTCGCGCCCCGTACTCCCTTCGCGCTGTCTTCGCGCACGGGCGCGCCTCCACGCGAACCCTCAGGACGGTCCCTGTGTCCACGTCTTCCTTCTCCACGCCCATGCCTGCCCCTGGCCCGGCAACTGTTCCCGTTCCCGCGCTGCGCGCGTCCGCGTCGCCCGACACCGGTTCCGGCGGCCCGACCGTCGCGGAACTCCTCGGCTTCGTCCGCCGGGCCGCCGACGACGCCGCTCTCGTCGCCTCCCTGCCGCTCGACCCCGAAGGCCGCACCTGGCTCCGGCTGGACGGTCCCGGAGGCAGCGAGGCGTGGCTGATCGGCTGGCCGCCCGGCACGGGCACGGGCTGGCACGACCACGCCGAGTCGACTGGGGCCTTCACGGTGGCCACGGGCGCCTTGCGGGAGCACTCCCTCGCCGCGCGGCTGCCCACGGACGGCTGGAAGTCACTGGAGCTGCACGAAGGCATCGACCGCACCCGGGAGTTGAGGGCAGGTGAGGGCCGGGGGTTCGGCCGGCACCACGTGCACGAGGTCCTCAACGAGTCCGATCGGACACACGCCGTGTCGGTGCACGCCTACTACCCGCCCCTGCCGCAGATCCGCCGCTACAGCCGCACGGGCGCGACACTCCGCCTGGAGCAGACCGAGCGTCCGGAGGACTGGAAGTGAGCGAGGATCACGCGGGACGCGAGGACAACGGCGCCGGGCCCTGGGACAACGGTGCGAAACGCGGGGACGACCGCGGAGGGCGCGGGGACGACGGTGCGGACCGCCGGGAGCCGGTGGGAATCGACGAACTGCTGGAGCGGATCCGGGCCGGCTACGAACGTCTCGCCCCACCCCAGGCCGCGGCCGCCGCGGCCGAAGGGGCCCAGCTGGTGGACATCCGTTACGCGGCCCTGCGCGAAAGGGACGGCCTCGTACCCGGCGCGCTGGTCGTCGAACGCAACGAACTGGAGTGGCGTCTCGATCCCCGGGGCAGCCATCGCGCCCCCGAGGCGGTGAGCCATGACCTGCGGATCGTGGTGATCTGCAACGAGGGATACGCGTCGAGTCTCGCGGTCGCGTCGCTGCGACAGCTGGGGCTGCGCCGGGTCACCGACCTGATCGGCGGCTTCCAGGCCTGGCGCGCGGCCGGACTGCCGGTCGTCGTCCCCCCGCACGCCCCCGGACCGGGCTGACCTCCCGACCGGCATGTCGCACCGGATCCTCACGCCGTCCGGTGCGACATGACCCCTGGTAGCGCATGCCGTCCGCCGTTCAGCACCGCGTGACATCCGGTACCCCCGTGACGGCCTTCCCGCCCTGACACACCCGAACGCCGCTCCCCGGTGGAGCGATCTCCTCGCGCGACGGACATTCGGCTCAGCAATGTGGCCGGAATGTACGGAGATGTCGTGGCGATGGAAACCGTTCCCCTCACCCCCGAACAACTCGACGCCCAGGCCGCCCGCCTCCATGGCACGGAGGCGTGGCGGCAGATCGTCCTGGGCCGGCAGCACACCGCGGCGGATCCGGTGCTCCCGGACGCCGCCCCACGCCCGGTCCTGCCGGAACCGGTCCTGCCGGAGCCGTTCCTACCGGAGCCGTTCCTACCGGGACGGGTACCGCCGAGGCCCCGCCCCGGCTCAGCCACACCGGCACCGGCACGAGCACCGGGACCGGCGACACGCCCCGCACGCCCCGGCCAGGCGGCACAACCCGCTCAGGCCGGTCAGGCCGCTCAGGCCGCTCAGGCGGCCGAGTGGCGTGGGCTGCTCTCGGTGCCCGTCAGTAGCCTCGTGGAGGAAACCCTGCGAGCCCTGCCTTCCTCGCTCCCGCGCGAGCGCCCGCTCCCCGGCCGCCTGGGCGCGCTGGTACCGGACCGGCTTCACACGTGGCGGCGGATCGGGCAGCCCGACGTACGCCCCTCCACCCACCTCGGCTACGCACGGCGGATCCTGACGGAGTGGGGCTGGCAGAACACCCCCTACCGGCTGCGGAACGCCCGGGGCGCACGCTGCCTGTGCGGGGCCATGCTGACGGCGCACCGGCTGGGTTACGGCTCGCTGGAGACCGTGGACCGGGCCGGAGCCTGGCTGATCACCGAACTTCGCTCCCAGGGCTGGAACGACTTGATCGGCCCTTGGAACCGTCAGCCGGGACGCACGGCCTCGGACGCCCTGTCCCTGCTCGACGCCACGATCCGCCGGGCCTCACTGGCAGGACACTGACCCTCGCCGCAGGGCGGACCGTCCGGCCGGAGCAACACACGGACCGGTCGACCGAGAGAACCGGGCGAGCCAGGCAGCCGCCCCCGCACACGGCCCGATCCTGCCGCGGTCACCTGACCCGGTCTCGCCCGGCCCCGCCGGGCGGGCCCAAGACGCTGTGGTTCTCCGGCTCGGCGACGGCCCCCTCCGCCGCCGCCGAGCCGGCCTCAGCGCCCCACCCCTACGCGCGGCACATGTCCCCCGAACCCGTCGTCACGCTGCCGCCCACCGCACATGCCCCGCCCAGGGACACGCCCCGCCCCGGGCCACCTCGTCACATCACCGACTGCCGCACGCGTCGCCGTCCCCCCTCAACCCCACCGTCCCCGCTCACCGCGTGCCAACCCCCGCATCCCGCAGCCCGCATCCTCGCTCGCGCCCCTGCTCACACCCGATCGCTCACTCGTCGAGAACCGCCCCCGCCGGGCCCCGGCCCCCGGTGTCAGAAGGGCTCGTCCAGCCCGTCCGTGTCCTCCCCCTCCTCCTCAAGCGCCTGACGCACCACACGCAGGGCCATCCCCTCCCCGTACCCCTTCCGTGCGAGCATGCCCGCCAGCCGGCGCAGCCGCTTGTCGCGGTCCAGGCCGCGGGTCGAACGCAGCTTGCGGGCCACGAGCGCTCTGGCGGTCTCCTCCTCCTGCTCGGAGTCGAGTTGGCCGACCGCCTCGTCGATCACCGTCGGGTCCACGCCCTTGGTACGCAGTTCCCGCACGAGCGCGCGCCTGGCCAGCCCCCTGCCGTGGTGCCGGGACTCGACCCAGGCGTCGGCGAACGCGGCGTCGTCGATCAGGCCGACGTCCTCGAACCGCGAGAGCACCTCCTCCGCCGCCTCGTCCGGGATCTCCCGCTTCCGCAGGGCGTCCGCAAGCTGCTTACGAGTGCGCGGGGTCCCGGTGAGCAGCCTCAGGCAGATGGTGCGCGCCTGCTCGACGGGGTCAAGCGGTTCCCCCTTCCCGGCCCTCGACGAGAAGGGGGAACCGCGGTCTTCAGTGCGGGAACGGGACCCGCGGCCCGCCCCCCGGCCGGACCCGGCCCCCGCACCGGGCCCCGAAGCGTTCGCGACCGGCTCCATGGCGGATTCGCTCCCGGCACCGCCGCCTTCGGTGCCCGGCCACTCCGTGCGGCGCGTCACGGCCTAGCTCTTGGCCGCTGCGGCCTTGGCGGGCTTGGCCTTGGCCGCGGGAGCCGGCACCGACTTCGCCGCCGGGTCGGCCGTGGCCCCGGCCGTCACCGCGCCGTCGGCCGCGGGCTCCGCCGCCGAGGTCTCCGCGCGGACACCGACACCGAGCTTTTCGAGGATCTTCCTCTCGATCTCGTTGGCGAGGTCCGGGTTGTCCTTGAGGAAGTTGCGGGCGTTCTCCTTGCCCTGGCCCAGCTGGTCGCCCTCGTACGTGTACCAGGCGCCGGCCTTGCGGACGAAGCCGTGCTCCACGCCCATGTCGATCAGGCCGCCCTCACGGCTGATGCCCTGGCCGTAGAGGATGTCGAACTCGGCCTGTTTGAACGGCGGTGCGACCTTGTTCTTGACGACCTTGACGCGGGTGCGGTTGCCCACGGCCTCGGTGCCGTCCTTGAGGGTCTCGATGCGCCGGATGTCCAGACGCACGGAGGCGTAGAACTTCAGCGCCCGGCCACCGGTCGTGGTCTCCGGTGAGCCGAACATCACACCGATCTTCTCGCGGAGCTGGTTGATGAAGATCGCGGTGGTCTTGGACTGGTTGAGCGCGCTGGTGATCTTACGGAGCGCCTGGCTCATGAGGCGGGCCTGCAGACCCACGTGCGAGTCGCCCATCTCGCCCTCGATCTCCGCACGGGGCACCAGGGCCGCGACGGAGTCGATGACGATCAGGTCCAGCGCGCCGGAGCGGACCAGCATGTCCACGATCTCCAGCGCCTGCTCACCGTTGTCCGGCTGCGACAGGATGAGGTTGTCGATGTCGACGCCGAGCTTCTTCGCGTACTCAGGGTCCAGAGCGTGCTCCGCGTCGATGAACGCCACGGATCCGCCGAGCTTCTGGGCGTTCGCCACGGCGTGCAGCGTCAGCGTCGTCTTACCGGACGACTCCGGCCCGTACACCTCCACCACACGGCCGCGCGGCAGGCCGCCGACGCCGAGCGCGACGTCGAGCGCGGTCGATCCGGTGGGGATCACCTCGACCGGTTCGTTCGGCCGCTCGCCCAGGCGCATCACCGCACCCTTGCCGAACTGGCGTTCAATCTGTGCGAGCGCGGCGTCCAACGCCTTCTCGCGGTCGGTTCCTGCCATGGGTTCCACCCGATTTGCTTGTGTCGATCGCTTCACGTCACAGACGCTAACCCCTGCCACTGACAATGGGCCTCGACGTCCTTCCGGCCTGTGGAAAACTCCGCGGCCGGGGACCGGGAAAACACCGGCCGGAACCTCCATATGAATGGATGTTCGATTTTGGTGTCAAGCGCCACCCGGCGCGCCGTCCCCCGCCGCACCGTCCCCGCCGGTCTCGTCGCGGTGGCCGCCTTCGCCCGCGCTCCCCCTCGGCCTCATCCCGCGCATGACCCGCGACAGCACCGGCTCACCACGCCGCCAGCGGCGCCCACCGGTCACCCTCGGATCGTCCGTGACGTCGTAGCGCTTCACGTAGGCGCCCAGGAAGGCCTGGAGGGTCGCCACGGCCGGGATGGCGACCAGCGCGCCGACGGCACCCATCAGCGCGGTGCCGGCGATGACCGAGCCGAAGGCGACAGCGGGATGGATGTCGACCGTCCTGGCGGTGAGCTTCGGCTGGAGCATGTAGTTCTCGAACTGCTGGTAGATCACGACGAACGCGAGTACCCACACCGCGTACCAGGGATCGACGGTGAAGGCGATCAGCATGGGCAGCGCGCCGGCCAGATAGGTGCCGATGGTGGGGATGAACTGGGAGACCAGGCCGACCCAGACGGCGAGTGCGGGCGCGTAGGGCACGTCGAGGAACACCAGCAGGACGTAGTGCGCGACACCGGAGACCAGCGCCATCAGGCCACGTGAGTAGAGGTAGCCACCGGTCTTGTCGACCGCGATCTCCCAGGCCCGCAGCACCTCGGTCTGCCGGGCGGGCGGCAGCACGGAGCACAGCGCCCGCCGCAGCCGCGGGCCGTCCGCGGCGAAGTAGAACGAGAACAGGAAGATCGTGAGCAGCCGGAAGAGCCCGCCGAGCACGGTGGTGGAGATGTCGAGCACACCGGTGGCGCTGTTCTGGACGTACTTCTGCAGCCAGTCGGAGTGCAGCAGGCTGTCCTGCACCCCGACCCGGGACAGCTCGGTGTCGAAGGTCTGGTTGCTCCAGTTGATCACCGAGTCGAGGTACTTGGGGAAGTCCTCGATCATGGTGGCGATCTGTCCGGCGAGCATCGAGCCGAGCAGCACGACGAAGCCGACTCCGGCGATCAGCACCGCCAGGAACACCAGGAAGGTGGCGAGCCCGCGGCGCATCCCGCGGTCGGCCATGCGCCCGACGGCGGGTTCGACCGCGAGGGCCAGGAAGAAGGCGATGACGATGTTCGTCAGCAATCCGATGAGCTGGTAGAAAGCCCAGCTGCCCAGCTGGAAGCAGCCGTAGAACGCCAGGGCCAGGAGCATCGCGCGCGGCAGCCAGCCCGGCATGCGCACGGGACCGGGCCGGTGGGGCGGCGCGGTCGGCGGAACGGGCGGTGCGGTGGGCTGCTGGTTCTGGTCGATCTCGTCTGTCGATGCCACGGGACAAGTCTCGCCTACCCGTCGCCCTGCCCGGTCCGGCCCGCTGCCCCGGAGCCTGCCGGTCCGGGAGGCGCGTCAGTCAGGGGAGCACCCGGATCCCGGGTTCAGCGCCGGTCCGCGGGGATGCCGACCGCCGCGCAGACCCCGCGCCAGACGTCCTTCGTCTCCCAGCCCGCGGCCAGGGCCTCCTGGACCGTACGTCCGCCGAGCTCGGCCATCACATGATCGCGAGCGAAGGAGTCCGCGTAGGCCTCACCGAAGTGGTCGGCCATCCGTTCCCAGAAAATCGTCAACCGCATGACTCCAGTATCCCGCTCCTGAGAGTGCAGCCGAGCCGGTACGCCCTGCGGGCGGCCCGTTCCCCTCTACGGTCGGTTCATGGCTGGAACCGGAGCACACTCCCTCGCCCGCGCCGAACAGTTCATCTGGCTCACCGCACGCGTCCTGGAACAACGGCGGTTCGCCCACCTCTTCCTGGACGGGAGCGCGGACGCGGTCGAGACCGCGCTCACCGCCTACCTCAACGAGGACGGCGGCTACGGGCACGCCCTGGAACCCGATCTCCGCGGGCCCGTGAGCCAGCCGATGCACACCGCTCACGCGCTCAGCGTCCTCGACTCGATCGGCCGGTGCGCGGGTCCCCGGGTGGAACGCGTCTGCCGTTATCTGACCGGGGTGTCGACCAAGGAGGGCGCGCTGCCCGCCCTGCTCCCCTCGCAGCGCGGCTACCCCGCCGCGCCCTTCATCCCCGTCCTCGACGACCCGCCGGCCGAGCTGCTGGCGACCGGCCCGGTGGTCGGACTGCTGCACCGCAACCGGGTGTGGCACGCATGGCTGTTCCGGGCCACCGACTTCTGCTGGGCCGCCGTCGACGCGCTGGAGCGGTCTCATCCGTACGAGATCGAGGCGGCCGTCGCCTTCCTGGACGGTGTGCCGGACCGGGCACGCGCGGAGGCCGCCGCCGACCGGCTCGGACAGCTGGTGCGCGAACAGCGCCTCGTGGTGCTGGACCCCCGGCGGCGGGCGGAGTACCCGGTGGCGTCCGGTTACGCCCCGGGGGAGCACCACTTCCCGTACGACTACGCGCGCACACCCGGGTCGCTCGCGCGCCGCTGGTTCAGCGAGGACGAGTTGGACGGCTCGCTGGACCGGCTGGAGGCCGAGCAGTGCCCGGACGGCGGGTGGCCGGTCGCCTGGAGGCGGTGGGCGCCCGGCACCGAGCTCGAAGG
The DNA here is from genome assembly GCA_000720535.1 of Streptomyces halstedii. GTDB lineage: Bacteria > Actinomycetota > Actinomycetes > Streptomycetales > Streptomycetaceae > Streptomyces > Streptomyces halstedii. Next base: position 27,118 of record JOAZ01000001.1, on the reverse strand, counting down.
GCGGCCCCTGGTGACACTCCGGGCCCTGCGGACCCTGCGGGCCTACGGGCGCCGCCCACGCTGAGGCGCCGGCCCGCTGAGGTCCCGTACGCCCGCACCGGAACGTACAGGCCGTGTGAGATCCCGTACGCCCGCACCAGAGCGCCGGTCTACATCAGCGCCCGTACGCCCGCGGTGACCACGACGGCCACCCCGACGACGACCAGGAAGGGCGCCCTCAGGACAAGGGCCAACGCCGCCGCGGCAAGCCCCGCCGCCCTGGCGTCCAGCACCGGTTGCTGTGCGTCGGCGAAGGTCTGCTGGGCGGTGAGGGCCGCGAGCAGCGCGACCGGCAGGAGCGCCGCGAGTCGCTGGACGAGCGGGCGTTCCAGGACACCCGCGGGGATCAGCAGTCCCAGGAGCTTGGCCAGGTAGCAGCCCACCGCGGTGAGCCCGACGGCGATCCAGATGTTCACCTGCCCTCCCGGGGCGTCGTCGTGGGCCCGGACGCGTCCGGGCCCCTGTCGCCGGCCCGCCCCATGAGGAAGAGGACGACGGGGGCGGAGAGCGCCGACACCAGGACCGGCACGCCCGTGGGCAGGACCGGCAGCAGTCCCAGGGCGAGCAGGACGGCCAGTCCCGCCGTCACGCGTTCCGTGGCGCTCTTGAGCATCGGCGCGAGCAGGGCCAGGAACACGGCCGGGCCGGCCGCGTCCAGTCCCCAGGTCTCGGTGTCGCCGAGCGCCTTCGCTCCGAGCGCGCCCACCAGGGTGGTGAGGTTCCACAGGACGTAGAGGGTGAGCCCGGTGACGGAGAAGGCGATGCGCGCGGCCCGCCGGGTGGGCTGGGGCAGGGTGACGGCGGTCGTCTCGTCGATGACCCACTGGGCGGCGAGCGGCTTCAGCGGGCGTGGCAGGGCGAGCAGTTGGGAGAGCCGCAGCCCGTAGAGGGCGTTGCGTACGCCGAGGAAGAACGCGCCGGCCGCCGCGGTGTACGGGTTGCCGCCGGCCGCGAGCGCGCCCACGAGGGCGAACTGCGAGGCCCCGGTGAAGACGAGGAGGCTCAGGGCGCAGGTCTGGAGCAGGGTGAGGCCGGATCCCGCCGAGGTGACCCCGAAGGCGAAGCCGGACAGGCCTACGGCGATACCGACGCCGAGGGCGTCCCGGACGACCGCGGCGTCCGGTTTCCCACCGTCCGGCGGCGGTGGGGCACCGGGGGCTCCGGTGGACTGGGGGAATGACGCTGTCTGTTCTGCCACGCCCGGAACGCTACGGCTGGGGCCCCGGACCCGTCTTGTACGTTCTTGCGCGTTCCCGCTGGTAGGCGCCCGGGGGCACGCCCACGATGCGGGTGAAGTGCCGGTTGAGGTGGGGCTGGTCGGCGAAGCCGACCGCGACGGCGGCAGCGGCGGGGGCCGTCCCTTCGTCGAGCATGCGGCGCGCGCGCCGCACCCGGGCGTCGGTGAGCCAGGTGTGCGGCGGCATCCCGTACCGCTTCTTGAAGGCACGCAGCAGCGCGAAGGGCCTGGTGCCCAGCTCGGCCGCGAGCGTCTCCAGGGTCGGCGGCCGGTCCATCCGCTCCTCCAGCACCGCGCGGGCGCGGTCCGCGTCCCGGGAACCGGCCGAGTGCGGTGTCCGGGTGGGCAGCACGGTGCCGTAGCTCTCCAGCAACCGTGCGACCAGGACACGCAGCACACTGTCCGCCGCCAGCGCGTTGCCTTCCTCGGCCGCCCGGTGGACCTCCGCGACCAACCGCGCGGCGTGCGGGTCCATCACGCTGGTCCGGGAGAACCCGACGGTGCCCCGCAGGCTCGTCAGATCCGCGGCGATGTCGTTGACCACCCGGACCGAGGGGTAGAGCGTGGCGTACACCCAGCCGTCGGGCACGCCCGCGCGGGCGGTGTGCGGCACCTCGGGATTGATCATGACCACGCTGCCGGGGCCGGCGTGGACGGTGCCGCCCGGCAGTCCGACGTCCTCGACGCCACGGGTGACGGAGCCGAAGACGTAGCCCTCGTGGCTGTGCCGGGGAAAGGTGTGGCGTACGTAGCGGGCCCGCAGCAGGTCGAGGTCCGGCAGCTCGGCGTACTGCCAGTGCCGTGCCCACTCCTTCGCCGCTCCTGGTGCCGTCATGGCTGGATTCTCGCAGGTCCGGGGCGGGTGGCGGCGGCCCCGTGGGGTGGAGCGTGAAGGACGCGGGGGGCGTGCGCCCGGTCGATGTCAGTGCCGGGGTGCACGATGGTGGGCATGGCTGGTTCAGCACTCGATTCGTTCTCGCCCGCGACCCGCGGCTGGTTCACGGGTGCCTTCGACGCGCCCACCGCGGCGCAGGAAGGTGCCTGGCGGGCGATCGGCGAGGGCTCGGACGTGCTGGTCGTCGCGCCGACCGGTTCGGGCAAGACCCTGGCCGCCTTCCTCGCCTCGCTGGACCGGCTGGCGGCCGTACCACCGCCCGCGGAGGCGAAGAAGCGCTGCCGTGTGCTGTACGTCTCCCCGCTGAAGGCCCTCGCGGTGGACGTGGAGCGCAATCTGCGCTCACCGCTGACCGGTATCCGCCAGGAGTCGGTGCGCCTGGGCCTCCCGGAGCCCGAGGTGCGGGTGGGGATCCGTTCCGGGGACACCCCTCAGGCCGAGCGGCGTTCGATGGCGACGAGGCCTCCGGACATCCTGATCACCACCCCCGAGTCCCTCTTCCTGATGCTCACCTCGTCGGCCCGGGAGGCGCTCGCGGGGGTCGAGACGGTGATCCTGGACGAGGTGCACGCGGTCGCGGGCACCAAGCGGGGTGCCCATCTCGCCCTGTCCCTGGAGCGGCTGGACGAGCTGCTGGCCCGGCCCGCGCGGCGTATCGGCCTGTCGGCCACGGTCCGCCCGGTCGACGAGGTCGCGCGGTACCTGTCGCCGCAGCGGAAGGTGGAGATCGTCCAGCCCCGGTCGGCCAAGGAGTTCGACCTCTCCGTCGTGGTGCCCGTGGAGGATCTCGGGGAGCTCGGCGGCTCTCCCGCGACGGACGACGGGGCCGGACAGGCGGAGAAGCCCTCGATCTGGCCGCACGTCGAGGAGCGGATCGTCGATCTCGTCCAGTCCCACCGCTCGACCATCGTGTTCGCCAATTCCCGGCGGCTGGCGGAGCGCCTGTGCAACCGGCTCAACGAGATCGCCTACGAGCGGGCCACCGGCACCGTGTTCGACGCGGACGCCCCCGCCGTGCCGCTGCCGGAGGCACACGCCCCGGCCGAGATCATGGCGCAGTCCGGCGCGGCCAAGGGGGCGCCGGCGGTCCTCGCCCGCGCGCACCACGGTTCGGTGTCCAAGGAGCAGCGTTCCCAGGTCGAGGAGGACCTGAAGGCGGGCAGGCTGCCCGCCGTGGTCGCCACGTCGAGTCTGGAGCTCGGTATCGACATGGGCGCCGTCGACCTGGTGATCCAGGTCGAGTCGCCGCCGTCCGTGGCCTCCGGGCTCCAGCGGGTCGGCCGGGCCGGACACCAGGTCGGCGCGGTGTCCACCGGGGTGGTCTTCCCGAAGTACCGCGGCGACCTCGTCCAGGCCGCCGTCGTCACCGAACGGATGCGTGAAGGGGCCATCGAGGCCCTGCGCATCCCGTCCAACCCGCTGGACGTGCTCGCCCAGCAGCTCGTCGCCATGGTGGCGCTCGACAGCTGGCAGGCCGACGACCTGCTGGCCCTGGCCCGCCGTGCCGCCCCGTTCGCCTCGCTGCCCGAGTCGGCGTTCACGGCCGTGCTCGACATGCTCGCCGGCCGCTATCCCTCCGACGCCTTCGCCGAGCTGCGCCCGCGGGTGGTCTGGGACCGCATCGCGGGCACGGTCACGGGCCGGCCCGGTGCCCAGCGGCTCGCCGTCACCTCCGGCGGCACCATTCCCGACCGCGGGCTCTTCGGGGTCTTCCTGGCCGGCGCCGACCCCAAGAAGGGCGGCGGCCGGGTCGGGGAGCTGGACGAGGAGATGGTCTACGAGTCCCGGGTGGGCGACGTCTTCACGCTGGGCACCACGTCCTGGCGGATCGAGGACATCACCCGGGACCGGGTCCTGGTCTCGCCGGCCCCCGGTGTCCCGGGCCGACTGCCGTTCTGGAAGGGCGACCAACTGGGCCGCCCGCTGGAGCTGGGGCGTGCGCTGGGCGCGTTCCTCCGCGAGATCGGCGCGCTGTCCGCCGAGGACGCCAGGCTCCGGCTGCTCGCCGCCGGGCTGGACGCCTGGGCCGCCGACAACATCCTGTCGTACGTGGACGAGCAGCGCCGCGCGTGCGGTCACGTCCCCGACGACCGGACCATCCTCGTCGAGCGGTTCCGCGACGAGCTGGGCGACTGGCGGGTCGTGGTGCACTCGCCGTTCGGCGCCCAGGTGCACGCCCCCTGGGCGCTCGCCCTGTCCGCCCGGCTCGGCGAGCGGTACGGCATGGACGCGCAGGTCATGCACGCGGACGACGGCATCGTGCTGCGGCTGCCGGACGCCGACCTGATGGGCCTCGACCTGCTCGACTTCGACCCGGTCCAGGCGGAATCCGGCGGGAGGGCGGAGGACCCCGGCGGCGGCACACGGGCCCCCGTCTTCCCCGGCGGGTCCGACGGCGAGCAGCCGCCCGTGGGCGCCACCGACGTGGTCTTCGACAAGGGCGAGATCGGTCAGGTCGTCACCGACCAGGTGGGCGGGTCGGCCCTGTTCGCCTCCCGCTTCCGCGAGTGCGCGGCCCGGGCCCTGCTGCTGCCCCGCCGGAACCCGGGAAAGCGCACCCCCCTGTGGCAGCAGCGCCAGCGGGCGTCCCAGCTCCTCCAGGTGGCGTCCGAGTTCGGTTCGTTCCCGATCGTCCTGGAAGCGGTCCGCGAATGCCTCCAGGACGTGTTCGACGTCCCGGGGCTCACGGAACTGATGGGCGACCTGGAGGCCCGGCGGGTCCGCCTCGTCGAGGTGACCACCCAGGAGCCCTCGCCGTTCGCCCGCTCGCTCCTCTTCGGCTATGTCGCGCAGTTCCTCTACGAGGGCGACTCCCCGCTGGCCGAGCGGCGGGCCGCCGCCCTCTCGCTCGACTCCCGTCTGCTGGCCGAACTGCTCGGCCAGGCCGAACTGCGCGAGCTGCTGGACGCCGATGTCCTCGGCGAGCTGGAGCGGGAGCTCCAGTGGCTGACCGACGACCGGAAGATCAAGGACGTCGAGGGGGTCGCCGACCTCCTGCGCGTCCTGGGCCCCCTCACCACCGCGGAACTCACCGAGCGCGGCGGGCGGCCGCAGTGGGCACCGGAGCTGGCGGCGGCCCGCCGGGCCATCGAGGTCCGCATCGGCGGGGCGGCCCACTGGGCGGCGATCGAGGACGCTGGCCGGCTGCGGGACGCCCTGGGCACCGCGTTGCCCGTAGGCGTCCCGGAGGCGTTCACCGAACCGGTGAAGGACCCGCTCGGCGATCTCCTCGCCCGCTACGCCCGTACGCACGGCCCGTTCACCACCAGCGGTGCGGCGAGCCGCTTCGGCCTCGGCACAGCGGTCACGGAAGGGGCGTTGCAGAGGCTCGCCGCGTCGGGACGGGTGGTCCAGGGTGAGTTCCATCCGGCCGGGATCGGCCAGGAGTGGTGCGACGCCACCGTCCTGCGGCGTCTGCGCCGGCGTTCGCTGGCCGCCCTCCGCCAGGAGCTGGAGCCGGTGCCGCCCGCCGCGCTGGCCGGTTTCCTCCCCCAGTGGCAGCACGTGGGCGACACCGGTCTGCGTGGAATCGACGGACTGGCGCGGGCCGTCGAGCAGTTGCAGGGCGCCCCGGTGCCCGCGTCGGCCCTGGAGAAGCTGATCCTGCCGAGCCGGGTGGCGGGCTACGCCCCCGCCCTGCTCGACGAGCTCACCACGACCGGCGAAGTCGTGTGGGCCGGTTCCGGGGCGCTCCCGGGCAAGGACGGCTGGCTCTCCCTCTACCTCGCCGACAGCGCGCCCCTGTTGCTGCCGCCGCCGCGCCCCCTGGAGGAGACCGCCCTGCACGCGTCGGTCCTCGGCGTCCTCTCCGGCGGATACGGCCTGTTCTTCCGGCAGATCGCCGACCAGGTGCGGGCCACCACCCACCCGGACTGCACCGACCCCCAACTCTCCGACACGCTCTGGGACCTGGCCTGGTCCGGCCGGCTCACCAACGACACCCTCGCGCCGCTGCGCTCGCTCCTGGGGTCGGGTCGCACGGCGGGTTCCACCGCGCACCGGGCGAAGCGCGGTGTCCCGCGCGGGCGTTACGGGACGCTGACGGGCGCGGCCCGCCCCGCCTCCCGTACCGGCCCGCCCACGGTCTCGGGCCGCTGGTCCCTGCTCCCCACGGAGCGGCCCGATCCCACCCACCGCGCGCACGCCCTGGCCCGCACGCTCCTCGACCGGCACGGCGTGGTGACCCGTGGGGCGGTGCAGGCCGAGGGCGTCGAGGGCGGGTTCTCCGCGACGTACCGCGTGCTCGCCGCGTTCGAGGACAGCGGCCAGGCCCGCCGGGGATACGTCGTCGAGGGGCTGGGGGCGGCGCAGTTCGCGATGGACGGCGCGGTGGACCGGCTCAGGTCGGTGTCCACCGCCCGCGAGCGCAGGGACCCGGACGCCGCGCCCCGCGCCGTGGTGCTCGCCGCCGCCGATCCCGCCAACGCCTACGGCGCGGCCCTGCCCTGGCCCGAGTCCCCGGACGGGGCGGGACACAAGCCGGGGCGCAAGGCGGGGGCCCTGGTGGTCCTCGTCGAGGGTGAGCTGACGCTGTACATGGAGCGCGGCGGCAAGTCCCTCCTGGCGTGGACGACCGGCCCCGACGCCCCCGCGCTCGTCGCCGCGGCGGAGGTGCTCGCGGCGGCCGCCCGTGCGGGGATGCTGGGCACGGTCACGGTGGAGCGGACCAACGGCGCCTCGGCTCTGACCTCGCCGCTGGGCCGCACACTGGAGGCCGCCGGATTCCTCGCCACACCGAGGGGACTGCGCCTGCGCGCCTGACACCGGCCCCGCGCGGCCCCGGCCCCTCACCCGACGCGGCCCCGCAGCCGTGCCGAAAGGCGCCGGCCCGGCCGGGGACAGGTGGCATCCCGCGAGCCGGTGGCGTCCCGCACGCGGTACCGGCGCGAAGTGCGAGCCATGCGGTGCGGGCACGCGGTACAGGCGCCGCAGTGCGGGCACGCGGTACAGGCGCGTGCCGGGCCGCGCATGATGGAGGCATGCCCGAAGGTGACACCGTCCTGCAGACGGCCAGGCGTCTCGACACCGCGCTGGCGGGTCATGTCCTGACCCGTTCGGATCTGCGGGTACCCCAGTTCGCCACGGCCGATCTGAGCGGCCGGACGGTCCTCGACGTCACCGCGCGCGGGAAGCACCTCCTCACCCGCGTCGAGGGCGGCCTCACGCTGCACAGCCATCTGAGGATGGAGGGGGCCTGGCGCCTCTACGCCCCGGGAGAGCGCTGGACCGGCGGTCCCGCGCATCAGATCCGTGCCGTCCTCCAGACGGCGGAGCGCACGGCCGTCGGCTACCGCCTGCCCGTGCTGGAGCTGCTCCGCACCCGGGACGAGGAGCAGGTCGTCGGCCATCTCGGCCCCGACCTGCTGGGCCCGGACTGGGACCCGGAGACCGCCGAGCGCAATCTGCTGGCCGCCCCAGGCCGCCCGCTGGGAGAGGCCCTGCTGGACCAGCGCAACCTCGCCGGGATCGGCAATGTCTACATGTGCGAGCTCTGCTTCCTGGCCCGCGTCACGCCCTGGCTGCCCGTGGGCGAGCTGCCACCGTCCACGGTGCCCCGCCTGGTCCGCACCGCCCAGCACCTGCTGGAAGCCAACCGCGACCGGCCTGTGCGCACCACGACCGCGCCCGTCGTCACCTCCGCCCGGAGCCGCGTACGGGAGGCGGGCCGCTCTCACGAACCCGGTCCCCGGAATGAGCCCGGTCGGTTCCGGGACAGGCTGTTCGTCTACGGCAGGGGCGGTCACCCGTGTCTGCGCTGCGGAACCCCGGTACGGAGAGTCGAGCGGGACAACCGGCCCACGTACTGGTGTCCGGGCTGCCAGGCAGGACCCACCCCCTGAGGCGACCGTCAGCTCCCCCTCCAGGCAGGACCCGCGCCCCCGGCGGCCGGCCCTCGCTCCGGTCAGCCCCGGTCATCCTCCACGAACGCCCGGTCACCCTCCACGGGCGCGCCGTCACCCTCCACGGGCTCTCCGCCGTCCGCAGGCCGCCGGTCTCCCACGGGCTCCCCGTCGTCGGCGGGCCGTACGGTAGCCGCCACATGCACCGGCAACAGACTCAGCCCCCATCCGCCCGCCGCCACCGCGCCCTCGACCAGGCCCGCGTGGTCGGGCTCCAGCGCCAGCCGCAGCACGGCCCACCACCACACGCCCCCGAGGACCACCGCCGGCACCCGTCGCCGCACCATGGCTGCCTCCTCCGGCCGACGCTAGTACGGCCCGGTCTCAGGCCGGGAGGGCGCATCGGCGCACAACCGGCGTGCGCGACGACGGCCCAGGGCACGAGTGCGCGCCCTGCACGGAACCGGAAGCCACCAGCCGCCCCAGGAGCGCCCTGCCCACCGCACTTCTGGGCAGTTTCTCCCGCGATCGACCCGTCTGCATCCCACACGCGTCCCGCACTCCCCGCACAACGGTGCCCCCGCCGGACACCGGCGGGGGCACAGAGAGGGACGGCGCGGGTCCCCACGCCGAGGGCGTACGGACCGCGCGGCGGACACTAACGCCCGTCGTCGTCGGTCAACGAGTCCTTCACACCCTTGGCGCGGTCGCGGGCTCCGTCCATCGCGTCGCCCGCCTTCGCCTTCGCCTGGTCGCCCTTGCCCTCGGCCTCCTTGCGGCGGTCACCGGTCAGCTTCCCGGTCGCCTCCTTGGCCTTGCCCTTGAGCTTGTCCATGGCGTTCTTGTCGGTCATGACGAACTCCTCTCCTCGGGTTCCGGTACTGCGGACGGGGACGGTCAGGCGCTCTCCGCCTGGAACATCCACGCGTGCTTCTCCAGATCCGCCGTCAGCGTGATCAGGATGTCCTGGCTGACGGGGTCGGGGGCGTCGGTCGACTCGATCCTCTCCCGCATCCGGTCGATGACCACCTTGAGGGCGTCGACGAGCACCCGTACCGCGTCCGCGTCCTTGATCCAGCCGTCCGGTACGACATCGATGGCCGTGGTCTTCGCCAGGGTCCTGGAGCGCCCGTCGGGGTTGACCCCGACCGCGGAGGCCCGCTCCGCGACCGTGTCCGAGTGCTGCCGCGCCGTGTCCACGACCTCGTCGAGCTGGAGGTGAACGGACCGGAATCGGGGTCCGACCACGTTCCAGTGGACCTGCTTGGCCACGAGGGAGAGGTCGATCAGGTCGACGAGCGCGCCTTGCAGGGCGTCACCCACGACCTTGCGGTCGCTCTCTGACAGGGGGCTCTTCACGACAGACATCCACTTCTCCGATCAGATCGCTGTGCGGCGTACCACCCGTCCACGATGGCACAAATCACACAAAAGAGTCATTCGGGGAGGTTGTTCCGCAGAACGCCTCCCTGCCTCACCCCCCGCCTGCCCCGCGAACCGCCTGGCACACCTGCGGACGACAAAGCCCCGGCCGGCCCTTCAGGGCCGGCCGGGGCTTTCGTTCACCAGGAACCGCGCAGGTCAGGCGGCGACGACATCCACCGCTTCCGCGGGCGCCTTGATGGTCACCCGTCCCGTCGGCACGCCTGTGACCGATGTGACGGAGACGGAATTGAGCATCGGGCGTACCGGCACAGGCACCGGATCACTGGCCGCTGCCGACTCGGCCAGCTCAGCCAGCGACAGTTCATCGCTCACTTCACGCATGAGCTCGGACATCCGTACGTCCAACGCGTCGCAAATGGCGGAGAGCAGTTCGGAGGATGCCTCCTTCTGCCCCCGCTCCACCTCGGAGAGATAGCCGAGCGAGACTCGGGCGGACGAGGAGACTTCGCGCAGAGTACGGCCTTGGCGCTGGCGCTGCCGACGCAGCACGTCACCCAGCAGGCGACGGAGCAGAATCATCGGTGGCTCCCTCCTCGGACCGCGTAGCCGCATCCTTCACGCCCCACCGTACCGCCTCGTGCTGCGGCCGTGCGGGGAGCGATGTCGTGTTCACTCAGGGCTGCAAACATCAATTCCCCCCGTTCTGTTCCGTATCCTGTGCCCCCGCGTTACCGGCGAGTTCGCCCGAGAGCAGTTCGAGCAGGCTCCGTACGCTCTCTCTACGAATGTCCGCCCGTCCGCCGTTCAACCTCAGCTCGGCGGTTTTCCGCACCCCGCCGGGTCCGGAGACCGCCACGAAGACGGTGCCGACCGGCTTCCCGTCCTGGGGCTCGGGTCCGGCGACCCCCGTCGTGGACACCCCCCAGTCCGCTCCCAGCACCCGGCGTACTCCGGCGGCCATCGCCGCCGCCACGTCGGGGTCCACCGCGCCGCGTTCGGCGAGCAGGTCCCCGTCCACCTCCAGCACGTCCCGCTTCAGGGGCGTGGCATAGGCCGTGACGGACCCCAGGAAGGAGTGGGAGGCGCCGGGGACCGCCGTGAGCTCCGCGGCCACCAGACCGCCGGTCAGGGACTCCGCGACCGCGAGCGTCTCACCGCGTTCCCGCAACCGCCCCAGCACCCGGGCCGCCGCCGACGTCACCGCTCGACGTCCGTCGCGCCACGGGTCCCGGCGACCTGCTCCCCGGCGCCCTGGGGCGCTCCGGGTGCCGTACCGGCACGCCCGACCGCTTCTTCCACGCTCTCGGGGCCCACGCCCTCGGGGCTCGCGCCCTCCGTCGTGCCCGTCTCCGCGGTCACCACGGCGACCACCTCGGGCGCCTCGGACCGCACCACGGCCACGACGGGGGCCGCGTCGGGCTCCACGGCGTCCGCGGCCGCGACGACCGCCTCCAGGGCCGCGGCCCGCTCGGCCGCCAGGCCCCTGCGGCGCAGCACGACGGCCTGCCGCACGTAGTCGAGCCCGGTGACGACGGTCAGCGCGACGGCCGCCATCATCACCCAGAAACGCAAGGTCGCCAGCGGCCCCGTCAACGCCAGGACGTACATGCCGGCGGCCGTGCCCTGGGCCAGGGTCTTGAGCTTCCCGCCGCGGCTGGCCGGGATCACCGCGTGCCGGATGACCCAGAACCGCATGAGGGTGATCCCGATCTCCCGGAACAGGATGACCGAGGTGATCCACCAGGGCAGGTCCCCCAGGACGGACAGACAGATCAGGGCCGCCCCCATGATCGCCTTGTCGGCGATCGGGTCGGCGATCTTCCCGAAGTCGGTGACCAGGTTGTACGTGCGTGCGAGATGGCCGTCGAAGAGGTCCGTGATCATCGCCACGGCGAAGGCCGCCCAGGCGAACGCGCGCCAGACCGGGTCGTCACCGCCGTTGTGCAGGAGCAGCAGGACGAAGCCCGGGACCAGCAGGAGCCGCGCCATGGTGAGGATGTTGGCGATGTTCCACAGGCCGGCCTGGTTGACGGCCGCCGCGCCCAGCTTGCCGCCGCGGGGTACCGGCGTCGCGCCGGAGCCGCCTGCCGCGGATGCCGGGGCTCCCGTCATCTGGCTGCCTCCGCAAGCTCGTGGTGTTCGGCCACGAGGTCCACTCCCTCGGTGCCCACTGCCTTCGCTTCGACCATACGGCCCGGGACGAGGCCCTCGCGTGCGGTGAAGACGACCTGGCCGTCCGTTTCCGGTGCCTGATGGGCCGCACGGCCCACCGCGACCGGTCCGTCCTCCTCGGACTCCACGGATTCGACCAGGACCTGGAGGGTCTCGCCGACCCGCTCCTCCGCTCGCTGCGAGGTCAGCTCCTCGGCCAGCTGCGAGATGTGCGCGAGCCGCTCGGCGATCACGTCGGCGTGCAGCTTGTCCTCGTAGCCGACGGCTTCGGTGCCCTCCTCGTCGGAGTAGCCGAAGACCCCGATGGCGTCGAGGCGCGCCCCGGTGAGGAAGCGTTCCAGCTCCGCGAGGTCGGCCTCGGTCTCACCCGGGAAGCCCACGATGAAGTTCGACCGGGCGCCGGCCTGCGGTGCCTTGCCCCGGATGGTGCCCAGGAGCTCCAGGAAACGGTCCGTGTCGCCGAAGCGGCGCATGGCCCTCAGCACCCCGGGGGCGGAGTGCTGGAAGGACAGGTCGAAGTACGGCGCGACCTTCGGTGTCGAGGTGAGGACGTCGATCAGTCCGGGGCGCATCTCGGCGGGCTGGAGGTAGCTGACGCGGATCCGCTCGATGCCCTCGACGTCGGCGAGCTCGGGCAGCAGGGTCTCCAGGAGCCTGATGTCGCCGAGGTCCTTGCCGTAAGAGGTGTTGTTCTCGGAGACCAGCATGACCTCCTTGACTCCCTGCTCGGCCAGCCAGCGCGTCTCCCCCAGGACGTCCGAGGGGCGTCGCGAGATGAAGGAGCCCCGGAAGGAGGGGATGGCGCAGAAGGAGCAGCGGCGGTCGCAGCCGGAGGCGAGCTTCACCGAGGCCACCGGGCTGGTGCCCAGGCGGCGGCGGAGCGGGGCCCGCGGCCCGGAGACGGGGGCGACACCCTCGGGCAGGTCGGCCGGCGCCGGGGCGATCTCCTGGGCGTGGCCGGGCAGCGCGACGGCGGCGTCCTGCCGCTCGGCCGGGCTGATCGGCAGCAGCTTGCGCCGGTCACGCGGGGTGTGCGAGGCGTGGATGCCGCCGTTGAGGATCGTCTGGAGGCGGTCGGAGATGTCGGCGTAGTCGTCGAAGCCGAGGACTCCGTCCGCCTCGGGCAGCGCCTCGGCGAGGTCCTTGCCGTAGCGCTCGGCCATGCAGCCGACGGCCACCACGGCCTGGGTTCTGCCGTGATCCTTGAGATCGTTGGCTTCGAGCAGGGCGTCGACCGAGTCCTTCTTGGCGGCTTCGACGAATCCACAGGTGTTGACGACGGCGACATCCGCGTCCGAGGCGTCCTCGACGAGATCCCAGCCGTCCGCTGCCAAGCGGCCTGCCAGCTCCTCCGAGTCCACCTCGTTACGGGCGCAGCCAAGAGTGACAAGGGCGACGGTACGGCGTTCGGGCATGGGCTCAAGACTACTTTGTCCCGCACCCCGCCCCGGCGTGCAGGGTTGGGTGCTACGGGGAGTGACCGGACGGGTGTACGGCCCGGGGCCCGTGAAACGGGTGAGCGCCCGGCACCGGGCCGGGCGCTCACCGGGAAGAACCGGGGCGGAAGGGACGGAGAGGTCAGCCGACCTCGGGGTCGCCCTTGGTGTAGGAGAGTCGTTCGACCTGTCCCGCCTCGAACTGGTCGTCCACCTTCTTGCCGTTCACGAACAGCTCGATGGAACCGGCGTCCCCCAGGACGAGGTCGATCCGCTCCTTGTCCTGGAAGGTCTTGGAGTCGCCCTTGTTCAGCAGGCCGTCGAAGAGCTGGCGCCCGTTGTGGTCCTTGGCCGAGATCCAGCTCTTTCCGGTGGCGCTGAGCTTGACGGTCACCTTGTCCCGGGGGGCGGCGGCGATGGCACTCTCGGAGGGGGCGGGCTTGGGATCGGCGGTCTTGCTGGGCGTCGGCCGGGCCGTGGCGTCGGGCGTGGAACCTTCGGCGACGGGGGCCGTACCGGAGTCGTCGCCGCTCTTGACGAACGTGAATCCGACGAACCCCACCACGGCGACGATGGCCGCGACCATGGCCGCGGTCCAGTTGGGACGGCGGGGCTCGGAGCGGATGCGCTCCGCCTCGAACAGCGGCGCCGCGGGGGTGGGCGCGGGCCGGCCCCCGTGCTCGGCGTCGTACCGGGCGATCAACGGGTCGGGGTCGAGCCGGACGGCGTGGGCGATCATGCGGATGTGACCGCGCGCGTAGACGTCGCCGCCGCAGCGGGAGAAGTCGTCCGTCTCGATCGCGTGCACGATGGGGATGCGCACCCGGGTGGAACTGCTGACTTCCTCGACCGTCAGACCTGCGGCGATACGAGCCTGCTGAAGCGCGTGACCGATCGAAGGCCGGTCGTCTTCGGGGGAGTTGCCGATGGACACGGGGGCGCCTTTCGAGCGTGAGCCACCTGCTGGATGTTCAGTCTAGGGGTGGTACGAAAGGGTGGGGCAACCGGGAGGGACGACTTTGTACGCCATCGGGTTCGCCGGACAGCCCCTTGGGCAGGGCACGGAACGGAGCGGCGGACACATCATTTCGCCGCCCTCCTTCCACGTTGACGTACGACCGGGCCGAACGGTTGCCCGGCATGGTCCTACGGAGCGTTTTCCCCCCGGATGACGGCCAACACCCCGTCGAGTTCGTCGGCCTTCACCAGGACGTCGCGTGCCTTGGAACCCTCGCTGGGGCCCACGATGTTGCGTGACTCCATCAGGTCCATCAGCCTCCCGGCCTTGGCGAAGCCCACCCTCAGCTTGCGCTGGAGCATCGAGGTGGATCCGAACTGGGTCGAGACGACCAGCTCGGCGGCCTGGCAGAGCAGATCCAGGTCGTCACCGATGTCCTCGTCGATCTCCTTCTTCTGCTTGGTCCCCGCCACCACGTCCTCGCGGAAGACCGGGGCCATCTGATCCTTGCAGTGCTGGACGACGGCCGCGACCTCGTCCTCGGTGACGAAGGCCCCCTGCATGCGGGTCGGCTTGTTCGCCCCCATCGGCAGGAACAGCCCGTCACCCTTTCCGATCAGCTTCTCCGCGCCGGGCTGGTCGAGGATGACCCGGCTGTCGGCGAGCGAGGAGGTGGCGAAGGCGAGCCGGGAGGGCACGTTGGCCTTGATGAGGCCGGTGACCACGTCCACCGAGGGACGCTGCGTGGCGAGCACCAGGTGGATGCCGGCCGCGCGGGCGAGCTGGGTGATGCGGACGATGGAGTCCTCGACGTCCCGGGGCGCCACCATCATCAGGTCCGCCAGCTCGTCGACGATCACCAGCAGGTACGGGTAGGGCGAGAGCTCCCGCTCGCTGCCCTCGGGCGCCTTGGCCTTGCCGCTGCGCACGGCGTGGTTGAAGTCGTCGATGTGCCGGTAGCCGTAGGCCGCGAGGTCGTCGTAGCGCAGGTCCATCTCCCGGACGACCCACTGGAGGGCCTCGGCGGCCTTCTTCGGGTTGGTGATGATCGGCGTGATCAGGTGCGGGATGCCCTCGTAGGCGGTGAGCTCCACCCGCTTGGGGTCCACGAGCACCATCCGGACGTCCTCCGGGGTCGCCCGGACCATCACCGAGGTGATCAGGCAGTTGATGCAGGAGGACTTGCCGGAACCGGTCGCACCGGCGACCAGCACGTGCGGCATCTTCGCCAGGTTGGCCATCTCGTAGCCGCCCTCGACGTTCTTGCCGAGCGCCACCAGCATCGGGTGGTCGTCCTCGGCCGCGTCCGCGAGGCGCAGCACGTCACCGAGGTTGACCATCTCCCGGTCGGAGTTGGGGATTTCGATGCCGACCGCGGACTTGCCGGGGATCGGGGAGATGATCCGGACGTCCGGGCTCGCCACCGCGTACGCGATGTTCTTGGTGAGGGCCGTGATCCTCTCGACCTTGACGGCCGGGCCGAGTTCGACCTCGTACCGGGTGACCGTCGGACCGCGGGTGAAGCCGGTGACGGCCGCGTCGACCTTGAACTCCGTGAAGACGTTGGTCAGTGAGGCCACGACGGCGTCGTTGGCCGCGCTGCGCGTCTTGCCGGGACCGCCGCGCTCCAGGAGGTCCAGGGAGGGCAGGGCGTAGGTGATGTCGCCGGAGAGCTGGAGCTGTTCGGCGCGCGCCGGCAGCGGCTCGGAACGCTCGGGGGCGGGCTTGGTGAGATCGGGGACGCCGCCGGAGCCGCCGGACGGCTTGTCACGGGCTCCCGGTGTGCTCTTCTCGGCCGCCCGGGCACCGGGCACCGGGGTGCCGCCGGTGCGCTCGCGGTCCGTGGAGACGCCCTGGGTGAGGTCGGCGACGAGCGGTGAGGGCGGCATGCCGTTGAGTACGGCCCCGTCGAGGGCGGCAGCGGCGGCGGCCGCGACGTCCACCGCGTCCAGGGTTCGGTTCATCGCCGGTTGCGCGGACGGCTTGCGGGTCCGGCGGCGCTTGCCCGCGTGCTCCGCCTCGGCCCGGTCCACGTCGTACACACCGTCGTGGTCCTGGCGGCGGCCCGGGGCGCGGGGTGAACGCTCGGGCAGCGCTTCGCGCCACTGCTCGTCGTACCGCTCGTCGTCGTCGGTGTCGCCCGCGGACTCCTCCCGCGGCGCGACGAGCCCCAGCCGGACGCCGAGCTGCCGCAAGCGCTGCGGGATCGCGTTGACGGGGGTGGCGGTGACGACCAGCAGGCCGAAGACGGTGAGCAGCAAGAGCAGCGGGACGGCGAGGACCTCCCCCATGGCGAAGATCAGGGGCTTGGAGGCCGCCCAGCCGATGAGTCCGCCCGCGCCCTGCATGGCGTCGGTGCCGTCCTCCCGGCCGGGTGAGCCGCAGGCGATGTGCACCTGGCCGAGCACCCCGATGACGAGGGCGGAAAGGCCGATGACGATACGGCCGTTGGCCTCGGGCTTCTCCGGATACAGGATCAGCCGCACGGCCACCGCGCCCAGCAGGATGGGTACGACCAGGTCCAGCCGCCCGAAGGCTCCCGTGACCAGCATCTCGACGAGATCGCCGACCGGTCCCTGGAGGTGCGACCAGGTGCCCGCCGCCACGATCAGCGCGAGGCCGAGGAGGAGCAGCGCGAGGCCGTCCTTGCGGTGCGCGGGGTCGAGCCCCTTCGCGCCCCGCCCTATGGAACGGAACACCGCGCCGACGCCGTGGGCGGTGCCCAGCCAGACGGCGCGGGCCAGCCGGTAGACGCCCCCGGTGGGGGACGGCGCGGGTTTGGGCGCCGGCTTCCTGGCCGCCGCCTTCTTGGCGGGGGCCTTCTTCGCGGGCGCGGTCTTCTTCGCTGCGGGCTTCTTGGCGGGGGCGGCTTTCTTGGCCGGCCCCTGGGTACGGCCGGCAGCCTTCCCGGTGCCCGCCGCGCCCTGGGAACCCTTGCCGGACGTACGTGAGGCCATGTGACTGAGGTTACCGGTGTCGACCTCGGTGGACACGTGTGCCTACGGCTTCACCCGTCCGTGTCGCCCTGCCGAGGCGCGAAACTGACGCCCCTTCAGGCGACTACCGGGATTCCGCCCGTCCCGACAGGGCCCCGTCCACGGGGAGGACGCCCGTTCAGTCCACCGGGAGGACGCCCGTTCAATCCGCCGGGCAGGCGCCCTTTCACGACGGAAAGGCGCTCGCCGAGCCGCCGGTGCCCGGCTCCAGGGCGTCCAACGCGCGGCGCAGTCCGGTGAGCTTGCGCTCCAGATGAGCGGCGGTGGCCACGGCCGCGGCGTCGGCCGCGTCGTCGTCCAACTGTTTGGAGAGGGCTTCCGCCTGCTCCTCGACCGCGGCCAGCCGCGCCGAGAGTTCGGCCAGCAGACCCGCGGGCTCCCTGTCGTCGGAACCCGGCCGCACACCGCCTTCGAGCTGGAGGCGCAGCAGCGCGGCCTGTTCGCGCAGCTGGCAGTTCTTCATGTACAGCTCGACGAAGACCGAGACCTTGGCGCGCAGCACCCAGGGGTCGAACGGCTTCGAGATGTAGTCCACCGCACCCGCCGCGTACCCCCGGAAGGTGTGGTGCGGACCGTGGTTGATCGCGGTGAGGAAGATGATCGGGATGTCCCGGGTCCGCTCTCGCCGCTTGATGTGCGCGGCCGTCTCGAATCCGTCCATGCCCGGCATCTGGACATCCAGCAGAATGACCGCGAAATCGTCTGTGAGTAGCGCTTTGAGCGCTTCCTCCCCTGACGATGCCCGCACCAGCGTCTGATCGAGCGCGGAGAGGATCGCCTCCAGCGCCAGCAGATTCTCCGGCCGGTCATCGACCAGGAGGATCTTGGCCTTCTGCATCATGGCCCGCCCTCCTCGCCCCGGAATCGCACCGGGTGCCGCCCCAGGGGACGACTCCCTTGCGCCGTCCGTCCTTGTGCCGGTCATGGTAGCCGCACCCCGCCCGTCGCCACACCCTGTCACCGCGATGTCACTGTGCACGTAGCGAAAACGCGGGGGGAGACCAGAAGGTTCCCCGGATTCCCCGCACCCACACCCGTTCGAGCACACCCGGTCAACGGATCACGAGGAGAAGCCACTCACCGATCACTCTCCGCGCATCCACCTCTCCATCACCGACAGCAGATGATCGGAATCGACGGGCTTGGTGACATAGTCGGACGCTCCGCTGTCGATCGCCTTCTCGCGGTCGCCCTTCATCGCCTTGGCCGTCAGCGCGACGATCGGCAGCCCGGCGAACTGGGGCATCCTGCGGATCGCCGTCGTCGTGGCGTAGCCGTCCAGCTCGGGCATCATGATGTCCATCAGCACGATCGTCACATCGTCGTGCTGCTCCAGGACTTCGATGCCCTCACGCCCGTTCTCCGCGTACAGCACCGACAGCCCGTGCTGCTCCAGCACACTGGTGAGCGCGAAGACGTTACGGATGTCGTCGTCGACGATCAGCACCTTCTCGCCGTGGAAGCGGAACACCGGCCGGGGCTCCTGCTCCTCCTGCGGTGCCTGCACCCACTCCTCGGCGGGGGCGGCCTTGGCCGTGTTCGCCTCGCCGGACGCGCCGTTCGCCAGGGCCGGGCGCTGCGCCGCCGTGCCCAGGGCCTTGCGCCGGCGCCGGAACACCCCGGCGCTACCCGCCGGATCGCCGAGCGGCGGCTCGGACCCGCTCTCCGCGCCCGCCTCCGCGAGCCCCTCCTCCCCGGCACCCGCGGGGATCTCGACGTTCCCCGGACCCAGCTGCGGATACCCATGCGGCGGCAGCCCGCTGGGGTGCAGCGGCAGGTACAGCGTGAAGGTCGACCCACGCCCCGGTTCGCTCGCGGCGTGGATCTCGCCGCCCAGCAGCCGCGCGATCTCCCGGCTGATGGACAGCCCGAGCCCGGTGCCCCCGTACTTGCGGCTGGTGGTGCCGTCGGCCTGCTTGAACGCCTCGAAGATCACCAGCATCTTGCTCGACGCGATACCGATCCCGGTGTCCGTCACGGAGAACGCGATCAGGTCGGCGTCGGCGTCCCGCAGCGAGCCGGCCTCCAGCAGGTGCTCCCTGATGGAGTTCGGCACGTCCGCCCCGGCGGGCCGGATCACCAGCTCCACGGCGCCGCTGTCGGTGAACTTCACCGCGTTGGACAGCAGGTTGCGCAGGACCTGGAGCAGCCTCTGCTCGTCGGTGTGCAGGGTGGCCGGCAGCTCCGGCGAGACCCGTACGGAGAAGTCGAGCCCCTTCTCCGCGGTGAGCGGCCGGAACGTCGCCTCCACGTAGTCGACCAGCTGGACCAGGGCGATCCGGGTCGGGCTCACGTCCATCTTGCCCGCCTCGACCTTGGACAGGTCCAGGATGTCGTTGATCAGCTGGAGCAGGTCGGAACCCGCCCCGTGGATCGTCTCGGCGAACTCCACCTGCTTCGGGGAGAGGTTCCCCTCGGCGTTGTCGGCGAGCAGCTTCGCCAGGATGAGCAGCGAGTTGAGCGGCGTACGCAGCTCGTGCGACATGTTCGCCAGGAACTCCGACTTGTAGCGCATCGAGACCGCCAGCTGCTCGGCGCGCTCCTCCAGGACCTGCCGGGCCTCCTCGATCTCGGTGTTCTTCACCTCGATGTCGCGGTTCTGCTGCGCCAGCAGCTCGGCCTTCTCCTCCAGTTCGGCGTTGGAGGCCTGAAGCGCCTTCTGCCGGTTCTCCAGCTCCTGGGAGCGGTCCCGGAGTTGCTCGGTGAGCTCCTGGGACTGTTCGAGGAGCTTCTCCGTCTTCGTGTTGACGCTGATGGTGTTGACGCTCGTCGCGATCATCTCGGCGAGCTGGTTGAGGAAGTCCCGCTGGATGTGGGTGAACGGCTGGAACGAGGCCAGCTCGATCACCCCGAGCACCTTGCCCTCGAAGAGCACCGGCAGCACGATCACATGGGCCGGGGGCGCCTCGCCGAGACCGGAGGAGATCTTCAGGTATCCGGGCGGCACGTTGTCCACCTGGATCGTCCGCTTCTCCTCGGCCGCCGTACCGATGAGCGTCTCGCCGGGCCGGAAGGACGTCGGCATCGAGCCCGCCGAGTAGCCGTAACTGCCCCGCATCCGCAGCTCGTACGCGCTGGAGCTGGCGTCGTCGGCCGCGCCCACCTCGTCGCTGTCACCCGTGGACACGGCCAGGAAGAACGCCCCGTGCTGGGCCGAGACGACCGGAGTCAGCTCGCTCATGATCAGCGAGGCCACGTCGTCCAGGTCCCGGCGGCCCTGCATCAGACCGGAGATCCGGGCGAGGTTGCCCTTGAGCCAGTCCTGCTCCTTGTTGGCCAGGGTGGTGTCGCGCAGGTTGGCGATCATCGTGTTGATGTTGTCCTGCAACACCTGGATCTCGCCGGCCGCGTCGACGTCGATCTTGAGGTTGAGATCGCCCCGGGTCACCGCGGTGGCGACCGCCGCGATGGCGCGCACCTGACGGGTGAGGTTCCCGGCCATCTCGTTCACCGACTCGGTGAGGTCGCGCCAGGTGCCGTCCACGTCGCGCACCCGGGCCTGTCCGCCCAGCTGGCCCTCGGTGCCCACCTCGCGGGCCACCCGGGTCACCTGCTCGGCGAAGGACGAGAGCTGGTCCACCATCGTGTTGATGGTGTTCTTCAACTCCTGGATCTCGCCCCGGGCGTCGATGTCGATCTTCTTCGTGAGGTCGCCCTTGGCGATGGCCGTGGTGACCGTGGCGATCTGGCGCACCTGGCCGGTCAGGTTGGACGCCATGGAGTTCACCGACTCGGTGAGGTCCTTCCAGGTGCCCGAGACGCCCGGAACACGTGCCTGCCCGCCCAGCTCGCCCTCGGTGCCCACCTCGCGCGCCACCCGGGTCACCTCGTCGGCGAACGAGGACAGCGTCGTCACCATCGTGTTGACCGTGTCGGCGAGTTCGGCCACCTCGCCGCGTGCCTCCACGGTCACCTTCTTCGTCAGGTCGCCGTTGGCGACCGCGGACGAGACCCGGGAGATGTTGCGCACCTGACTGGTCAGGTTGTTGGCCATCAGGTTGACGTTGTCGCTGAGGTCCTTCCAGATGCCCGTGGCACCGCGCACCCGGGCCTGTCCTCCGAGGATGCCCTCGGTACCCACCTCACGGGCGACCCTCGTCACCTCGTCGGCGAAGTTGAGCAGCTGGTCGACCATGGTGTTGACCGTCGTGACCAGTTCGAGGATCTCGCCCTTGGCATCGACGGTGATCTTCTTGGACAGGTCGCCCTTGGCGACCGCCGTCGTCACCTCCGCGATGTTGCGCACCTGGAGGGTGAGGTTGTTCGCCATGCCGTTGACGGACTGGGTGAGGTCCTTCCACGTACCGGAGACCCCCTGCACCTCCGCCTGGCCGCCGAGGATGCCCTCCGTGCCCACCTCGCGGGCGACCCGGGTGACCTGCTCCGCGAAGTTCGAGAGCTGGTCGACCATCGTGTTCAGCGTGTTCTTCAGTTCCAGGATCTCGCCCCGGGCGTCCACGTCGATCTTCTGCGACAGGTCGCCCCGCGCCACCGCCGTGGCGACCTGCGCGATGTTGCGGACCTGGGCGGTGAGGTTCCCCGCCATGCCGTTCACGGAGTCCGTCAGGTCGCGCCACACACCGGCCACGCCCGGTACCTGCGCCTGGCCGCCCAGCCGCCCGTCGGTGCCCACCTCGCGCGCCACCCGGGTCACCTGGTCCGCGAAGGCGGAGAGCTGGTCGACCATCGTGTTGATGGTGTTCTTCAGCTCCAGGATCTCGCCCCGGGCGTCCACGTCGATCTTCTGCGACAGGTCACCCCGGGCCACCGCCGTCGTCACCTGGGCGATCTGCCGCACCTGGGAGGTGAGATTGCCCGCCATGAAGTTGACGGAGTCGGTGAGTTCCTTCCACGTACCCGATACGCCGTCGACGCGTGCCTGACCGCCGAGGCGGCCTTCGGTGCCCACGTCGCGCGCCATCCGGGTCACCTGGTCGGCGAAGTTGGAGAGCTGCGCCACCATGGTGTTGACGGTGTTCTTGAGCTCCAGCATCTCGCCGGCCACGTCGACGGTGACCTTCTGCGAGAGGTCGCCGTTCGCGACGGCGGTCGTCACCTGGGCGATGTCCCGGACCTGGCCGGTCAGGTTGCGGAAGGCGGTGTTCACCGAGTCGGTGAGGTCCTTCCACGTCCCCGCCGCCCCCGGCACCTCGGCCTGGCCGCCGAGGCGGCCCTCGACACCGACCTCCCGGGCCACCCGGGTCACCTCGGACCCGAACGACTGAAGCTGGTCCACCATCGTGTTGACGGTGTTCTTCAGCTCCAGCATCTCCCCGGCCACGTCCACGGTGACCTTCTGCGTCATGTCACCGCTGGCCACCGCCGTGGTCACCTGCGCGATGTCCCGCACCTGCGTCGTCAGGTTCCGGAAGACCGTGTTCACCGAGTCGGTGAGGTCCTTCCACGTCCCCGCCGCCCCCGGCACCTGGGCCTGGCCGCCGAGCAGGCCCTCGCCACCGACCTCGCTCGCCACCCGCGTCACCTCGTCGGCGAAGGTCCGCAGCGTCTCGGTCATCTGGTTGATCGTCTCGGCGAGCTGGGCGACCTCGCCGCGCGCGCTCACCGTGACCTTCTGCGACAGGTCGCCGTTGGCGACGGCCGTCGTCACCTCGGCGATGCCCCGCACCTGGGAGGTGAGGTTGCCGGCCATCGTGTTGACGGAGTCGGTGAGGTCCTTCCAGACCCCGGCGACGCCGGGCACCGTCGCCTGGCCGCCCAGCTCGCCCTCGGTACCCACCTCGCGGGCGACCCGGGTCACCTCGGAGGAGAACGACGACAGCTGGTCGACCATCGTGTTGACGGTGTTCTTCAGCTGGAGCATCTCGCCGGCCACATGGACGGTGACCTTCCGCGACAGGTCCCCCTTGGCCACGGCGGTCGTCACCAGGGCGATGTCACGCACCTGTGCGGTCAGCCGGTACGCCATGGTGTTCACGGAGTCCGTGAGGTCCTTCCAGGACCCCGACATGCCCCGCACCTGCGCCTGCCCGCCGAGCTTGCCCTCGGTGCCCACCTCGACCGCTACGCGCGTCACCTGCTCGGTGAACGCGGACAGCTGGTCCACCAGGTTGTTGACCGTGCGGGCGACCTTCAGGAACTCACCGCGCAGGGGCCGCACCGTCTCGTCGGCCGTGTGCGTCCGCAGCTCCATCCGCTGCTCCAGGTCACCGTCGGCGATCGCCGACAGCACCCGTCCGACCTCGGACACGGGCCGTGCCAGGTCGTCGACGAGCTCGTTGGAGGCGTCGATGGCCGAGGCCCAGGAGCCCTCGCAGGCGCCGGTCTCCAGGCGTTCGGTGAGCTTGCCCTCCCGCCCGACCACGCGGCGCACCCGAGCCAGCTCACCGGTCAGATGGAGGTTGCGGTCGGCGACCTCGTTGAAGACCGCCGCGATCTCCGTGAGCGGGCCGTCGCCCGAGACCGTCAGCCGCCTGCGGAAGTTCCCGTCGCGCATCGCCACGAGGGCGGACAGCAGTCTGTGGAGAGCCGCCGCGTCCACTTCGATGGTGCCGTTGCGCTGTTTCTTCACGGACTGTCCGCCTTTAGTGCGCGTTCCTGAACCCCGCGCCGCCACAGACTCCACCGTGTCCCTCCCGCAGGGGTTTGACCGTTCGCTCGGACCGTTCCGGGGCCCGCTGTCGGAAGCTTGCCCACTTCCACTTTGGCTCACCGCCACAGCACACCGTCGACGGGTGACTATGCGGACGTCAAATCGTTGAAACTACCAGGCCGTAACCGGACGGGGGGACAAGGTCCCGCGGTCGCCCCTCTTCTCCCGCCGGGAGTTCACAGCCGAGGGGCCGACGTACCACCCGTCGGGCGCCTCGGACCCAAGTACGCCCTCGTGTACCCGGGACGCGGGGCGAGCGTCTAGCCTGGCAAGCGAATCGAAGCGGCGAGAAACGGGCACAGGACTCGGGGAAGCGACGAGACACCATATGGGGAGTGCTGTGATCACCGCGCGTGCGGCTGCCACCTTCGATCCGGTCGGACGCTCGGTGGCGACCGCCCGGGCGTTCGTCCGCGACACCTTGCAAGGGTGGGGCTACACCGACATCGTCGACGACGCCGTCGTCCTGACCAGCGAACTCGTGACCAACGCGGTCGTGCACGCGGGCACCGCCGCCGACGTGCTGTGCCTGCGCACCGAGGACGGCGTCCGCGTCGAGGTGTCCGACCACTACCCGGAGCGGGAGATCCCGCTCCAGAGTTCCGGACTTGACTTCGGCAGCCCGGACCGGGAGGGCGGGCGCGGACTGCTGCTCTGCGCCGCCCTCGCCTCGCGCTGGGGAGTGGAGTACACCCCGGAGCACAAACACGTCTGGTTCCAGCTCGATCTTCCCGAGCGCCCGGTGGGCATCCGCTCGGCGGGCCCGGTGCTGCCCACGGCCCTGCTCCCGGTCGCCGACGAGCGGGTACGGGTGGCGGTCGTCCAGATCGACGGCTCCGGGGCCATCGCCTCCTGGAACGACGACGCCGCCTTCCTCTTCGGGTACGCGGCGGACCAGGTCGCCGGCAAGCAGCTCACCGACTTCGCGGCGTGGCCGCACACCCCGGGCACGAGCACAGGCATCGCCGACGCCCTGCGGCTCTCCCGCTGGGAGGGCAGCTACGGCCTCCGGGGCGCGGACGGCCGCGTGATCCCGGTGTACGCCTCGCACCTCAGGGTCCGCGACACACAGGGCGAGCCCTCGACGGTCTGCCTCCTCGTCCGCGACCACGAGCGTGCCGTGCTGCAGACGCCGGTGCGGGCCCCGGTGGACTCCGCGAACGACAGCCGCACCGCGGACCCCTTCGAGGTCTTCATCGGCTCTCCCGCCCCCGACGACCTCGACGGCCTCCTCCAGCGCACGGTGGAACGCGCACGGGACATGCTCGACGCAGACGCGGCGTTCCTGCTGCTGGCCACCGACGACGAGACGGAGCTGGAGGTCCGGGCGACGACCGGTCTTCCCTCCGCCCGCCAGCGTTTCGCCCGTGTGCCCGTCGAGGCGGGCACCAACCGGTACAGCTCGGCCCGGATGCCCGCGGTCCACGAGGACCTGACGGCCGTCCCGGGCGCCGTGCCGCTGCTCACGGACACGGGGATGCGTTCGGTCGTCACCGTGCCCCTCAAGGTCGAGGGGCGGCTCACCGGTTCCCTGGGGGTCGCGGCGGAGGCCGCCGGGCGGTACTCCAACGAGGAGGCGCTGCGCCTCCAGTTCGCGGCCGACCGCATCGCGCTGGCCGTGGAGTCGGCCAGGCTCGGGGAGCTGGAGCGGCTGCGGCGTGGCTCCCTCTCCTTCCTCGTGGAGGCGTCCGACCTGCTGGCGGGCACGCTGGACCGGGACCAGACACTGGCGCTCATGGCGCAGATGACGGTGCCGACGCTGGCCACCTGGTGCGCGGTGTACACGATCGCCGACCAGCTCGCGGAGCCGTATCTCTCCTACGTCCTGCACGAGGACGAGGAGCGCATCGACGGCCTCAAGGAACTGCTGGCCTCCATCGCCCCGCCGGACCCGGTGCCGACCCCGGGCGCGCGCATCTGGCCCGCGCCGGCCCAGGCAGGCCACGAGGCGGCTCTGCGCGTGTCCACGCGAACCCTGGGCAGGGACGCCCCGTTGAGCATGGGGGCGGCCGCGCGTACGACGCTGGAGACGGCGTCCGCGGTGGGCGGCGAGACGGTGGTCCTGCCGCTCGTGGCGCGCAACCGTGTGATCGGCATGCTCACCCTGGGCAAGCCGTCCGACGAGCACTTCCGCCAGGAGATCCTGGAACTGGCCGAGGACCTGTCCCGCCGGGCGGCCCTGGCGCTCGACAACGCCCGCCTGTACTCGGAGCGCGTGGCCATCAGCCAGTCCCTCCAGCGCAGTCTGCTGCCGCCGGGCCTGCCGGACGTACCCAACGTGGAGATCGAGGTGATCTACCGCGCCGCGGGCGAGGGCAACGAGGTCGGCGGCGACTTCTACGACGTGTTCCCGATCCGCGACGGCGCCTACGGCTTCGCCATCGGGGACGTCTGCGGTACGGGGCCGGAGGCGGCGGCGGTGACGGGTCTGGCCCGCCACGCACTGCGCCTGCTGGCCCGGGAGGGGTTCGGGGGCCCGGCGGTACTGGAACGCCTCAACGCGGCGATCATGGACGAGGGAGAGCGCAGCCGCTTCCTCACCCTGTTGTACGGGGAGTTGTGGCCGCAGGAGGACGGCAGTGCCCTGCTGAAGGTCGTCTGCGCCGGTCATCCCCTTCCGCTGCGACTGCGCCAGGACGGCTCCGTGGAGGCCGCCGCCGATCCGCAACCGCTGCTGGGCGTCATGGACGATCTGGAGCTGTACGAGCAGGAGGTCACCCTGGAGCCGGGCGATGTCCTGCTCTGCGTGACGGACGGCGTGACCGAACGCCGCGAGGGGACGCGCATGTTGGGCGACGACGGCCTGGCGGAGGTCCTCTCGGTGTGTACGGGCCTGACGGCCGGCGCGGTCGCGGGCCGCATCCTGCGGGCGGTCGAACGCTTCGCCGCCGAGCCCGCTTCGGACGACATGGCGATCCTGGCCATGCGGGTCCCGGAGCCGGACAACTTCTAAGGGCTGTCCCGTCATCCGTGGTGGATCAGCGCGCGGCGTCAGATGCGGTGGATCGCGAGGCGGAGGGACGTCCGCGTACTGGATGTATTCGGGGGTTCCGACAACGCGGCGAGGTGCCGTAGCTGTCGTCGTGCGCCCGCCAGGGATGACGGGACAGCCCTTAGTCCACGCCCGCCACCTACGAGAAAGGCCCCCGCCTGAGGCGGGGGCCTTTCTTCTTGTCCGAGCCCCAATGCGGAATCGAACCGCAGACCTTCTCCTTACCATGGAGACGCTCTACCGACTGAGCTATTGGGGCCTGTTGCGTGTCACCCTGCGGCGACGAGATAAAGCATACCCCAGCAGAGGGGTACTCAGAACCACCTGCTGGCCGGTCTCTTCCTCCCGCCGGCACCGGCGCCTCGGGGCCCTTCCCGGCAGCGCCGCCGTCCCTGCCCCTGCCCCTGCCCGACCGGTTCATCCTGTGGTGGGGGGTCCGGCACGTGGGTGGGGGTCCGGAACGCAGAAAAGCCCCGTGCCACAAGGGCACGGGGCTTTCCCGGAATAATAGTTCGGCGGCGTCCTACTCTCCCACAGGGTCCCCCCTGCAGTACCAT